>NZ_QUEP01000009.1:420-133793 GCF_003478035.1 Clostridium sp. OF03-18AA | reverse complement strand
TAATAAGTTTTGCCCTGTCGCTCAAGGCGAGTATTATAATAACAAATCTGTGCCGAAAAGTCAACTGTTTTTTCTATTTTTTTCGAATTTTTTTCTTTTGCATGTGCACTTACAACATAATGGGGTACATACGCATTTCCAAGGCAAGATATACCCCATTTCTGTATTGTCTTATTCGTATTTATCTCAGTTAAAAACTGTATCTCCATCGAGACACTTTTATAGACTCTCGCCGCCTAAAAGGGAGTGGCATCTTATCTGACCGGGTGATCCATTTCCCGATTACCGTCTCTTTCTATTACAAAACGCTTCTCACCAGTCCGACCACAAGATAGGAAAGCATGTTATGGTCATACAGCCATGTCAGCCAGATACTTCCGTTGATCTGGTCGATCATGCTCTTTCCGATCGGACTGCCGGAAAACAAGGTGAGGACCAGGCATCCTATCCACACAAAGATCAGCGCCTCCGTGAGTCCCAGGACTGACCCTGCGATCTTATTGAGTCCATATATGATCGGCAGGCGGGAGAGCAGGTTCAGCCATCCGATAACTATGTGAAGAGACGCATAGAATACCGTAAACAATACCGTAAATATGATCACACGGATCACACGGTCCGCCAGATATTTTCCGACATAGTCCTCAAAGATCTGTACTCCCATCTCCTGATATACTTCGCCGTTGTTGTTCTCGATCAGAAGCTTTTTGACCTGGTCCGGGATTTCCAGACTTTCGATAACTGCGCGTTCCCCCGCTTTTCCGGCGAGACCGGCCGTCTGGGCCATCTCATCCATCTTTTCATCAAGGCCGCTGGCCTTCAGTGCACTCTCCTTCATCGTTTCATAGAGTGCCGTATTGTGCTCCAGCCACGCAGCTGTCTGCGGGATCGCAATGCGCACCGCGAACAGCGTGATAAAAAGTGACATCACGGAGACTGCTATTCTTATAAATCCTCTGTAATGACCGTACAGCATCATCCCGATGAGATATGCCGCAACAGCCACCTCCAGCCAACGGCCGGATAACATTTCCAATATTTCCATCATTACTCAATTCCTGTAAAATGGCAGATCGCTTTCGCGACTCCCGCCTCATTGTTCGCCTTTGTGATATAATCTGCTGCCGCCTTTACGGATTCTTCGCCGTTTTCCATGGCAACACCGATCCCCGCCATGCGGATCATGGACAGGTCATTCTCCCCGTCTCCAAAGCTCATAGTAGCCTCCCGGTCGATTCCAAGGCGTGCTGCAAGACGGATCAGTGCTCCGCCTTTATCGGCGCCTTCCGCGTTGATCTCGAGGTTATTTGGAATCGATGAAGAGACAAGGATCCCCGGGATCTTTGAAAGTTCCTCACGCATCCTCTTTCTGGCATCCATATCGCAAAAGAACATGTTGATCTTATCCGCGTCCTGTCCGCGTTCTTTCAAATATGCAATGTTGTCCGGAACCGAATCCCTGGTTCTCCGCACAAGCTCCGCCAGACCTTCCGATGATACATATTTATATATATCATTATAAAATTCCGGCATCGTATATCCGATCCCGCCAATGTATACATCATACATAATCTCATCCGGGCTCGTCCGCGCCATCATCATGATCTTTTCCGCCAGCGCCACCGGGATCCGGCAGGAGTCGATAATCTCATTTTTTGCGAGATCTACCACCTGTGCCCCGTTTGTGAGGATCGCATAATGTACACCCGGCAGATTTCGGAGTTCATCCGGCAGTCCGCGCATCGTGCGGCCGGTCGCCGGGACGATCTCGATCCCACGCGCCGCACATTCCCGGAAAACGCGCAGATTTTCTTCCGGGATCTTCTTTTCATCGTCAAGCAGCGTTCCATCCATATCCGCCGCGATCAGTCTGATCTCCATAATATTCTCCTGTCATCATAGTCTGCCCACAAGATATCTTTTTAAGCTCCGCCCGCCGCCGTCATTTTCCGGCAGGTGATCTTCTTATCCGGCAGTTCTCATGGGCAGTAATCGTATTCCTCTCAGCAAACATAAGTTCGTATCTGTTGGTGAAAAATTTGCGCACCATCCCACTGCAAACGCAATGATCACATGGTGCGCATATTCATTTTTCAGCCTTTCA
The DNA here is from genome assembly GCF_003478035.1 of Clostridium sp. OF03-18AA. Lineage (GTDB taxonomy): Bacteria > Bacillota > Clostridia > Lachnospirales > Lachnospiraceae > Pilosibacter. The sequence goes on along the minus strand of NZ_QUEP01000009.1, from coordinate 131,689 downwards.
GCCTTCACATCTGTACTTTTTATCGTTTAGTCGAAGAAGTCTTTTTCATGAAGGATCAGAAGACCTTCTTTTGTATATGTCGGGGAGAAGAGTCCTGCGATCTTCTTTCCGAGAGACTTTTTCTCTGCCTTATCAGCAGCTTCCTCGATCAGATCGACAGCCGCTGCCTTTGTCAGGCGGACTTCATCCTCTTCCATCATTTCGATGCGCTCATATAGGGCAAGAAGACTCTTTCCTGTGATGCTGCAGTCGATCTCTGATGCATATTTGCAAGCATACTGGGCGAATTCGTCCGGATCCATCTCTTCCTTATCGTCATAGTCTTCCGGAACAACCTCCTCTGCAGCTTCCGCTTTCACCGGAGTCTTCGGCTTTTCTTTGTCTGCAGCCGGCTTCTTCGGAGCTTCTTTGGACTTTCCAAATATTCCTGTCTTCTTCGGCGGGATATATTCCTCTTCCTCCGGTTCCTCTTCCGGCTCTTCTTCCTCGTAAGCGTCTGTTTCCGGTTCTTCTGTTTCTTCAGCCGCCGGCAGCTCTGGTTCTTCCTCCGGCTCCGTCTGTGTTTCCGGTTCCGGTGTCAGAGTGTAAGCTTCCTCTTCCTCCGGTTTCTGTTCCGGCTCCTCTTCCATCTCCTGCTCCGCACTTACCACATCGCGGGCGATCTGTTCCTGTTTTTCTGTGGAACGTTTCAGAGCAGCTTCCATTTCTGCTTCCGCTTTTTTCTGTTCAGCCGCTTCCTCATCGCTTCCGATGTACTGGAATTTACTTGCGAGAGAGGTATTGTGGGCATGGAGCGCCTCAAGGTTCTCCGGGGTATCGATCAGGACAACGATCATGCCGGAGCGGTCTTTTTCCATCAGGTCATCCAGTTCATTCTGGACAGCATCAGTAAGACCTGCCGCGTGCTGGATGATCAGATCTTTCCCTGCGAGCATGTCAGCAACTGCGCTGATCCCGCGCTTATTTAATTTCTCACTGCTGATCTTTGCAACCGGGTTCTTGATCCCGAGCTCGCGGTGGATCTCCTTTAAGGATTCAACAGCCACGGAAAGACCTTCCGCGTCCGTCTCCGCCTCGATCATCAGGTTGTTGGTATCGAGCATATCATCCAGGGATTCCAGTTCCAGATCTTCCTCGTCGTCATCCTCTTCCGGAGCCGGAATATTGCGGACCTGGTTTCTGCGTGCGCGTTCTCTGTCGATCTCCGCCTGTTTTTTCGCACGGCGTTCTTCTTCCTCGCGTCTCGCAGCTTCCCGCTCTTCCTCCGCACGGCGGAGCGCTTCCTCTTCCATCTCTTCCCGCTCTTTTGCGGCGCGGATCGCCAGTTTCTGGCGCTCGATCTCACGCTCTTCCTCTGTCGGGATCGTGTGCTCCGGTTCTTCCGTTCCCTGCGCATCTTCCGCAGCTTCCTGTCTTCCCCGGCGGATCGCACTGAGATCTGCAATGGTTCTTGTCGCGTCCATGTCGTTGTCTTCCTCGACAACAGCCGTCCGTCCCTCTTCCTCGGAAAGTCTGGACATCTCGTCTGCCAGCTTCTTTGTCTGGGCATCCTCATGGATCTGCAGGGCAACCTCTCTTGAGACATCCGTGTCTGGAGTTTCCTCCTCGTAGTCATCCTGTTCCGGGGCATTTCCGCTGTATTCTTCCTCAACAGCGCGCAGTTTTGCCTCGTATTTCTCCCTGTTCTCCACAAGGTCCATCTGATATTTGTTCAACGGTGCATACTGAAGTTTCAGATCCATCGCCTTGTCCACATATTTGCCAAGACCGAATAAGAGCATGATGCGGTCACATGTGGCAACACACTTGTCCTCGATCCCTGCTTTGTGGTAGAGCTCTGCCAGCTCATACAGCCATTTCTCATCCACCTCGGATGAAGTATACACTTCCAGCGCACGGATCAGCTGATCCACCGGTGCCTTTTTCGCCTTTAAGATCTTGTAGCGGAGCAGGTACTGGCGCGGATCATCCTGTGCGAGATCGCAGAATTCTCTGTAGTACGCCTCTGCTTCAGCCGTACTTCCGTCCTTTAAGGCGAGATCCGCCAGTTTATAGAGCAGGCGCTTACCGACCGGTGCGCGCTCGAAAGCCAGGAGCAGAATATCCTTCGCCTCCTGGTACTCCTCATTTTTCTCATAGATCTGAGCGATCATGGACAGAAGGCTCGCGTTGCGGACACGATGCCAGTCGATGGTATCCGCGATCTTCATCGCAGTTCCGTAATCTCCGCGGCTGACCATCTTTTTGATCTGCTCGACTTTAATATTAAACTCGTATTTATCCATTTCTTTCGCATCTCCTGAAACCGGAACAGCCATCTGCTGCCGGTTTTATAATTCCACCCGGCCTTCCAACGCCCGGAGAAGTGTGACTTCATCAATATATTCCAGATCTCCGCCGACCGGAACACCGCTGGCGATCCTCGTCACCTTGATCCCTGTCGGCTTGATCAGTTTGCTTATGTACATTGCCGTCGTCTCGCCCTCAAGACTTGAGTTTGTGGCGATAATGACTTCCTTCACTTCTTCCGTCTGAAGACGCGTCATCAGCTCTTTTAATTTGATATCTCCCGGTCCGATCCCAAGCATCGGGGAGATCGCGCCGTGGAGCACATGGTACACCCCGTCGAATTTTCCCGTTTTTTCGTATGCCGCCAGATCACGCGGGTTCTCCACGACCATGATCACGCTGTGGTCTCTGGTCTGGCTCCGGCAGATCGGGCAGAGTTCCTGGTCCGTCAGGGTGAAGCACTCCTTGCAGTAATGAACATTGTGTTTCGCATCCCGGATCGAGTTCGAGAGCCGTTCCACCTGTTCCTCCGGCATGTTGATGATGTGGAATGCCAGACGCTGGGCCGTCTTATTTCCGATTCCCGGCAGTTTCGACAGCTCCTCTATCAATTTTGATATCTGACTGCTGTAGTAATCCATAATTTAGAAGGAAAGTCCTCCCAGGTTTCCGAGACCGCCTGTGAGCTCGGACATCACTGCGCTGGACTCAGCCTCCATCTGGTGGAACGCCTCATTTGTCGCAGCAACGATAAGATCCTCGAGCATCTCAACATCATCCGGATCTACTGCCTCCGGGGAGATCTTTACAGCGACAACTTCCTTCTTGCCGGATACGGTAACGGATACAGCTCCACCGCCTGCTGTTGCTGTGTACTGCTTCTCCTCAAGCTCTTTTGTCTTCTCTTCCATCTGGCGCTGCATTCTCTGCGCCTGTTTCATAAGATTTGTCATATTGCCGGGCATACCGCCCGGAAAACCGCCACGTCTTGCCATGGTGTACTTCCTCCTGATATTCTTAGTTTTTTATAAATGATGTTCAGGCTCAAAAAAGCTTTTTGAGTCCTTCCGTCAACGCTGACCGGACATTGCCCATATAGGTATGACCGATTCACAGGTTTCAAGTTGAATCTGTGTTTATATTAATCGCAGCTTTTATCACTGCGGCTAATCTTCGATTGTAATATCCATATGGATGTTTTCTCTCAGCTCATCATCGCTGATATAGCGGGTATCCATCCGTTCCCCGTTTTCCCGCATGCGGGATTTAAAATACAGGGATTTTCCGTATTTCTGCTCCACATACCTTTCCAGATCACCGAGGACGCTCGGACGGCTTCCGATGGCAAAATTCATCGGATCATTGAACACGATGCAGAGACAGCTGTCGCCCGCCGGTTCCACTACAGTTTCCCGGAAACTCGGGCGGATGGACATACCCATGTCGCGGACGATCTTGCCCCACTCATTCCGGATCATGTTGAGATCCTCCAGCTGGGCTTTCGGCAGTGATACAGTCCTCGGCTCATAAGTCTGACCGGAAGCCGGGGGATTCTGCATTCCCGCCGGATTCTGCGCTGGCTGACCTGCCAGTCCCGCGCCATTTCCCGGTGCTCCGGCACCGTCGTAAACAGGCTGTGCATACATCTGCGGTGAAATCTGCGCGGCTCCCATCATCGGATCACCGGCGATCCCGGCATTCTGCGCGGGAACATAGCCGCCTGCGGGCATCGCAGGGATCCCTTCCTCCACCATGCGCTCCAGCTTTTCCAGGCGCTCCAGGATGGAATCCATGTTCTGCTCCATCTCCGGCTTGGTGAGCTTGATGAATGCAAGCTCGATGAGCACGCGTTTCTGGTTTGCGAAACGGATCTGGTTGGAGAGCTCCGAGAACACGCGGATATATCTCATCAGAGTATTCTCGTCCACAAGCGCCGCGTCTTCCCGCATCTGTGCCAGATTGTCCTCCGACATATCCAGAAGGTCTTCCGCATCATCCGCCGTCTTTAACAGGAGCAGATTTCGGAGAAACCAGATGAAATCCACGACAAACTGGGAAAGTTCCCGGCCCTGGACTACCATCTCCTCAAGCTTCAGGATACAGTCCTTCGTCCGGTTCTCCCGGATCGCATGGAACAGATCCCGGAATACGCTGTTGTCGACAGCGCCGAGGACATCCAGCACATGTTCATACGTCAGCGTCTCGCCGAAGTGGAACGCCGCGCACTGGTCCAGGAGACTTAGAGCGTCTCGCATGGAGCCGTCTCCGGCTTTTGCCACATAGCGGAGCGCTTTATCCTCCACCGGCATGTTTTCCGCTTCCGTAAGTTCTTTTAACCGGGCCGTGATCGTGTCCAGCGTAATGCGCCGGAAATCATACCGCTGGCATCTGGAAAGCACCGTGATCGGGATCTTGTGGACCTCTGTGGTCGCCAGGATAAAGATTACATAGGACGGCGGCTCCTCCAGTGTCTTTAACAGGGCGTTGAACGCGCCTGTTGAGAGCATATGAACCTCATCGATGATGTATACGCGATATTTTCCCTCCGTCGGCGGGTACTGGACCTGCTCACGGATCTCACGGATGTTCTCAACGCCATTGTTGGACGCAGCATCGATCTCCACCACGTTTAACGAGGTTCCCGCCGCGATCTGCCTGCAGCTCGGGCATTCTCCACAGGGACTTCCGTCCACCGGATGTTCACAGTTTACCGCCCTGGCCAGGATCTTCGCCACCGTTGTCTTACCGGTTCCGCGGGTTCCGCAGAACAGATACGCGTGCCCGATCCTGCCGGAACCGATCTGATTCTGTAAAGTTTTAACGATATGGTCCTGGCCTTTTACATCCGCAAAGACCTGCGGACGCCATTTCCTGTATAACGCTTGATATGACATGTTCTATCAGTCTCCGAAACTGATTCCGATAAGCTTCGCTTCTTTTACAATATCGGACTGCGGATCCACATATTTCAGTTTGCCGGCAGATTCTGCCAGCGGGATATCCGTGATCACATTGTTTTTTACAACGACCAGCTTGCCGAATTCATTATTTTTGATCATGTCGGCGGCATGAGCGCCGATCCTTGTGGAGAGAACGCGGTCATACGGGACCGGAGTGCCGCCGCGCTGCATATGGCCCGGAACGGTCACACGGATCTCCTGTCCTGTCATCTCCTGGATCTTCGCGCCGATCTCATACGCGACGGACTGGTATTTCGTTGCGCGTTCCTCCAGATACTTCTTATACTCCTTCTTGGAAAGAGCTGCCTGTTCTTTTGAGATCGCACCCTCAGCCACCGCAAGGATCGAGAAACGGCTTCCGTTCTTCGTCCGCTCTTTGATCTTCTTTACGACTTTATTTAAGTCATACGGGATCTCCGGGATCAGGATGATATCCGCTCCGCCGGCGATGCCTGCATGAAGTGTGAGCCAGCCGACTTTATGTCCCATGATTTCCACGATGAAGACACGTCCGTGGGAGGACGCGGTCGTGTGGATACAGTCGATCGCATTCGTCGCGATATCCACAGCGCTCTGGAATCCGAACGTCATATCCGTTCCCCAGAGATCGTTATCGATGGTCTTCGGAAGTCCGATCACGTTGAGTCCTTCCTGGCTTAAGAGATTTGCCGTTTTCTGGCTTCCGTTTCCGCCGAGGACGACTAAAGCGTCCAACTTCAATTTATAGTAGGTGTGCTTCATGAGCTCCACCTTGTCGAGTCCGTTCTCGTCCGGTACACGCATCAGCTTGAACGGCTGTCTGGAAGTGCCGAGCATCGTTCCGCCTTTTGTGAGGACGCCTGAAAAATCTGATTGTTTCATCATCTGATAATTTGCATACATCAGACCTTTATATCCATCTTCAAATCCGATAATTTCCACTTCATCTTTGTAGATCTGATACAGACCTTTTGCGACTCCGCGCATCGTTGCGTTTAATGCCTGGCAGTCGCCGCCGCTCGTAAGGAATCCAACTCTCTTCATCGTCTTGTCCTTTCTCCGATTTCTTTCAGTCGAAATGTGAATGCATGTATCCAAGATAAGATTATAATACAAAGAAAAGAGACGGGCAAGAAAAACTTGTCTCCTCTCTCTTTTCTAGGCATATTAGTTACTGTACACGGTAGGAATTTTCTGAACTGAAAATTCCGTACAATACAGTTGTGGCAGCAGATTTTGCCGATTCGGAATGCGAAGCATCGGCAAAATCGTGTTACAGTGCGCGGGCATAGAGTGTCCGTGTACTGTAACACATATTATGGACAAAAATAAGGTCCTCATGCAGACCGGCAGACGGTGCGTCCTCTCTTTTTTATTGTTCCGGGCGTTTCAAACGGACCGGATTCGGGATCTCGGCATGGTTATTTGCCGACATCGTGTCGCGCATCATTCCGTCGAGCTGGCGGAACTCAACGCTCGGATCCATGTAGCGGACCCAGAGGCCGTATCCGAACTCGTTTTTCTTCTCCGAATAACTGATCGGCACTCCGGCATAGTAATCCTTGTAGATATCCGTATAAAAGTCCGCCATAACTTCTTTTAATTCTTTCGGCACATCCTCCAGGGTTTTAAAGATCTGATTCTTGATGACCGTCTGCAGATAATCCGCTGCATAGGCTGAGAACTCAAGAAGGTTCGGATCCGTCTCCCCGTTTGCGGCCGCCCAGGTGGAAACATCCACGGTCTTTGCGAGATAATCGATGCTGCCGTCCGTGTTTAACGTTACAGTCCCGTACTGACATGGCGGCAGGATCAGGGAATTGCTCACGATCTCCCAGATTCCGTAAGTGTCTGAGCCCATTCCCGGCTCTGTCAGGTGTTTCATGACCTTCTGCGTGTGGAGATGGCCGCTGAAGTACACAGGCGTCAGATAACGTTCAAAGAGTTCCCGGACCTCGTCACAGTTCTCGATCACGCATTCCTCCACATAGACACGGCTCAGGCGCTGGAGATTGTGGTGTCCAACCGGGATCACGGTGATTCCTTCGGCATACGCCTCTTTCAGGCATTCTTCCATCCATTCCAGCGTTCCCTCTTTAATCTCACCGTACACCTCATTTTCCGGCTCGCAGACCGTCGTATCAAGCATCATGAACCAGGTGGTATCATTCAGTTCCACCAGATAACTCAGGGAATCCGGTGCTTCGCTCTTTGCCTCATTGTATCCGAAATCTCCGTAAATCTCCCGGAATTCTTCCGACGTCACGCTTTCCACATCCGTTCTCTGATCCCCGAAGTATTCTCCGGCATTCGGCTTGTTGATATCGTGATTTCCGGGGATCACATAGACCGGGATCCCTGCGTCTTTGATCTTCCGGAGTTTTTCCGCAAATTCCAGGTGGTTTGCCTTTTCTCCATTTAAACTCAGGTCGCCGCTCAGGATCAGGGCATCCGGATGTGCCTCAAGAACTTCCGATTCAAACGCCTGCCATAACTGTGGCTGATAGCGGATCACTTTTCCATCACTGCTGTTTACAAGCTGGTCAAATGCTACGCCATAATCCGTCAACGACGGTGACATGTAGTGGGTGTCAGACGCGATGATCAGATGCGTCTCGATCTTTTCCCGGTCCACCGGATCTCCGGGACCTTCCGTCTCCTCTTCGGTCGGCTCCTCGGTTTCTGTCCCAGTCTCCGATTCCGTTTCCGTCTCTGTCGGCGGTTCCGACTCGGTTGTTGACGGTTCTGTCTCTTCCGCGGCACTCTCTTTTGTTTGATCCGGAACATGATCCCGCACTGCGGGCAGGACAAAGATCACCCCGGCCAATAAAAAAAGAAGCGCCAGCAATAGCAGAAATTTCTTTCTCATTCACTGTCACCTCTTAAGATTTCTTTTTTATCCGCACGCTCTGCTTTGAATACGTCTCATAAACGTTACCCTGGCAGCCAGCTCGGTCCCGGCTCCCTCGCGGCACATGGAAGGTTCTCCTTAATGCTGCTGCATTCCTGCCCTGACATGGTTCAGAGAGTCCCATTGCGCGAGACCAAAACGTCAGCGCCGCTTACCAGGGGCAGCTTCACAAGGAAGTACCCGCGGCAGAACATCACCCCTGCTGTAGCGGATTGCAGGTACAGGGCACCGCTATCTCCCCGGCTGTGCGGACCAGTTAAGTATACATGGACGGGGGCATTTTGTCAAGTTGCGAAATCCCCCGGTGACAGTGAACTATCTGCAAATTTCTTCCCTGATTTCACTAAATCGTATTCATCTGCTTATTTGAACAGCGGCATTTTTGTGATCGGGAATGTCTGGTTCTCTAACGGTGCATGCCAGATCCCGTACCAGATATCTTCCAGGTTATCGCCGTCGGCTGCCAGAAATCCGTAAACTTCACTGTCGTACTCCGGGATTTCCACCGGACCGTACAGCAGCCTGCTGCCGTATTCCTTATAAAGATCCGCAGCCATCTCATTTAACCGGTCATCCGCCAGATATGCATCCTTGAAAGCACCTTTTTCCTTATCTTCCCTGAACACTTTGCAGACTTCTTCCGGAAGTTCCGTCACATCCCCATAAGTGTCAGAGTAAAGGTACATCGGGTTCTTTTCCTTCGTGTATGCTTTCGGTGCCACCACGCAGCCATCCGCATCTCCGACAACCTCCGTGTAATCATCGCCCTGGGTTACGATCGGTCCCGCTTCCTCCAACGTGTAGGCTGCAGCCGGCTCCAGCGTCGCAGGGTCATCGGAACTATTGATATTAAATGAAATGTATCCGAAGGAACCATGCAAAGAGATTTTGTCTTTGCTCACATAGTCAAGTTCCACGACATCCCCATAGGACTGCTTTTTCGCGGTTTCAAGGTCCAAAACAGCCGCTTTTGTTTCTTCGTCAGGAGAACCGATTTTCCCGGCCAGAAAGATCTTCGTTGGTCCGTCTGCTCCGCCGATGATTCCGATAGATACTGCCTCCTTTTTATCTCTATTCTGGATATAACACACTGCGGCAACTCCCGCAAGCACCAGAATTCCTGCAGCCGCCAGGATCTTCTTTTTATTTTTCATACTTTTTCTCCGTTTCTGAATTAACAGGATCTGTGATCATAACTGTGTCATATGGAATCTTCCATTCCGAAATTTTCTGCCCATGAGGTTCATTGATCAGAAAGACCATTTATCCGTTTGCACCGCCCGGGATTGCCGGGAAGTCGTCTCTGCCAAATCTCATGTGCATCCTCCGGATTTATTTCATCTTACCATACAGTTATTACTTCTATATATAAACTTTCTTAACTTTCCCTGTCCATTTCCAGGCATTTTGTGCGGTGCGCAGCGCCCTTTTACTCTATTCACACTTCACCACTTTCTCTTGCATTCCATGTCCGTCCAGTATATACTGGTGAGGCAAAATGATTGTTTCCCGCGGACAGCAGCGAATTTCCAAACAGGAAATCCTGCCTGATGCTGTACACGGTAACGCAAATGTCTCTGCAGGAAAGGATTTATTATCATGAACAACAAGGGGTTTATCAAAGAAGTGCTTGTCATGACCCTGGCTGATGCGATCACAGCCATCGCAGTCTACTTTTTTCTGGTGCCGAGCCACACCTCGATCAGCAGTATCTCCGGTCTCGGGATCGTATTGACCCACTTTATTCCGCTTCCGCTCTCCGTGATCACGATGGCCTTCAATGTCATTTTACTGATCATCGGGTTTATCCTCTGTGGAAAAGAGTTCGGAGCAAAGACCGTGTATACAAGCGTCATGCTGCCGGTATTTCTGGGAATTTTTGAGAAGATCTTCCCAGATTTCACCTCTCTCACCGGGAGCCAGGAGCTGGATGTTATCTGTTACGTCCTCGTCGTCAGTGTCGGACTTGCGATGCTCTTTAACATGAACGCATCATCCGGCGGACTTGATATCGTTGCGAAGATCATGAACAAATATCTGCATATGGATCTTGGAAAGGCCATGTCCCTCTCCGGTATGTGCGTGGCGCTCTCCTCCGCACTGGTTTACGACAAAAAGACGGTCGTACTCAGTGTCCTCGGTACATATGTGAACGGGATCGTCCTCGACTACTTTATTTTCGATCAGAACGTCAAGAGGCGTGTCTGCATTATCACTAAAAAGGAAGAGGAACTCCGCAAGTTCATCATCGACAACCTGCACAGCGGGGCCACGATCTATGAAGCCACCGGTGCTTACAATTTTGAGAAGCACAACGAGATCATCACGATCGTCGATAAGCGCGAATACCAGGCGCTCATGAACTATATCAGTTCCAGTGATCCGGAGGCATTTATCACGATATATAAGGTTTCGGATATCCGGTACCGGCCGAAGAAATTCAGCGCGTAACATGCATGTAAACGCTTCCATTGCCAGTTTTCTGTGATTATATGGAGACAGAAAAGACCGTCACCAGATCTTATCTGATATGTGTCCGGAATTCCGGGTATCTATCATATCAGATCTGGCAGCGGTCTTTTATTATAAGTAATTCTATTGCAACTTTTCTGCCTGCAGAACCATCCACTGGCATTTTTCGGTTTCACGGCAAAAACCGATTCTCCGTTTGTCTTTTATGCATTTTCTGAGGTTTCTTTCTCCGCCTGCTCCAGCTTCTTACGTTTTCCTTCTTCCCGCAGTGCTTTAAAGAAATCCTTCAGCATCTGAGAGCATTCATCCCCGCAAAGTCCGACTTCCGTCTCCACCTGGTGGTTGAATCCATCTTCATGCAGCATGTCGAGCACGGATCCGGCGCAGCCTGCCTTCGGGTTCATGCAGCCGATCACGACTTTCGGGATCCGCGCCTGGACGATCGCACCGGCACACATCGGACATGGTTCCAGCGTCACATACATCGTACAGTCCTCAAGCCGCCAGTCCCCGATGATCCGGCAGGCCTTCCGCATCGCGATGATCTCCGCGTGGGCCAGCACGTTCTTATCCACGGTCCGCCGGTTATATCCCCGCGCGATGATCTTCCCGTCATGCACGATCACGCAGCCGATCGGCACTTCTTTTAAAGCCGCCGCCTTTTTTGCCTGGCGGATTGCTTCTTTCATATAGTGTTCTTCTATTGTCATCTTTTTCATATGTTTCTCCGAATTTCAGGTAATGTTGTCTATGGTCATGGATCAGGAAATGGTTCCAGATCCTCGCCTTTCATTCCTTTTTTATTGTACCTTATTTTTTATTTCTGGCAAGATAAATAAATATGAAAGACAATACAAAGCAGCCTGTCTGTTAAAACTCACCGTATCTTCAGATCCGTATACCAGTACCCAAACCGCCCGTCCCCGACCGGCTGGCGCCTGGAGAGGACGAAATTTGGGAAGCCGAACATGGTGGCCATGTATTTTTCGCTGCTGTAGTAGTGCCCGGGGACTCCCAACAGGTAGCGGGATTTCTTTTTGTTCCCGCCGAGCTTTACGAGGATCAGATAGCGGAAATTATAGTAGCCGTGGAGCAGAAAGCTGTTGTTTCCATAAACCCAGCACTCTCGCGGGAGTTTTCCGATATCCTGCGGACGAATCGTCAGGATATCGCAGCCGTCCTCATACTCGAACGGCTGGATCTTCGGGTATGTCCTTTTAAATTCCTCCCACAGTTTTTCCGGATCGGCCGCAGGATCTTCCGTCTCCTGCAGATAACGCAGAACCTCCGGATTTTCAAGTTCCGGGGAGACCATGGGAGCTGTGGGGGCAGTTGAATGTGCTGCCTGTGAAGCTGCACTTTTGGGGGACTGCGCCGTCATACCGGAAGTCTGTACTGGATTTTGTCTGAACTTCTGGCTATTCGGCCGCTGTACTCTTTGAGCAGTTTTCATGTAAAACGGCAGGTCTGTTTCCTGCGATATTCCCTGCTCCTGCTGCGCTGTTTCCACCTGTTGTTTTTCTGTTTCCGACTCAGAAGTTTTCTCCGGATCCAGGTTCGCCGTCTGATCATTCTCCTCTTCATCCCCGGAAGTCTCTTCCATTTTCCGCTCTATCGGTCTGTCTTCCACGTTTCCGCATGTGTCATCCGATTTTTCACCGATTTCATCGTCTTCCCCCGACAAGTAGAACCTGCCACGGTCTTCACTTTGTTCTTCCTGCTGCTGTACTTCATGATCCGCAGTGTCTTCCTCTTCCGCTTTCCCATCATATGCCGGCGCTTTCTCCGTCTTTAGGTCTCCCTCTGCACCGCTCAGCTCTGCTGCATGCGCCGTCTTTTCTCTCTCGTCTGATTCCACCGTATGCATATTCCGCTTCTCTGGGGCTCCGCTTTCCTCTTTTTTCCCCGGTCCCGGATCATGTACGCTCTTTTCCTCCTGCTCTCTCCGCTCTTCTTCCCTGGCGATCTCCTCCTCGATCTCTTTTACCACCTTGGAAACCGCCTGTGTATCCATTCCTTTTTCCGCCTCCGGCAGCATCTGGGCAGTAAATTTCGGAACCGAGAGGACCGGATTCTCCCCGGTATTTCCCTCCTCCGCTGCCAGCGCGTCCTCCCAGATCGTCTTATAGCACCGCCAGGAATTCTTTACGTCATGGACCGACAGGCCGAAATATGTATCAAGTCCGGTACCGCTTCCCTCCACGTTCTTCGCGTCCACATTGACCCGGAACTCCCCGTTTCCGCCGCGCACAAAAACGTTTCCAAGAAATGTCTCACGACCGCCTGTCCCTAAAAGATACGCGCCAATGGCATTGCCGCCCATATAGATCCGCTTCACATTGACATTGATCCTGCACTGCCCGTTCCGCGCCTCCAGCTTCACAAATCCCACATTTTTCCCTTTCTTTTTTCCTTCGTACTCGTAAATATAAGAAATCAGTCTGCGATAATCTGCCATAATCAAAAACACTCCTTCTGCACTTATGTATATGCGGAAGGAGTGTTTCTCATAACTATTTTTTAATTGTCATTTGCCATCAATGATCTTATCCGGAAATATGCCGATCTTTCAGAGAGATCTATTATTTGCGGATCGCTCCGGATTTTACAGCCGCCTCAGCAACACGTTTTGCAACATGCTCTGCAACGCCTTCTTCGAGCGCACCCGGAATGATATACTCTGCGGAGAGTTTGTCCGGTGTTACAAGCTCAGCGATCGCCTGGGCTGCAGCAACCTTCATATCGTAGTTGATATCTCTTGCGCCGCAGTCTAATGCGCCGCGGAAGATTCCCGGGAATGCAAGGACGTTGTTGATCTGGTTCGGGAAGTCGGAACGGCCTGTTCCCATTACCTTTACGCCTGCTGCCATCGCCTCATCATACATGATCTCCGGATTCGGGTTCGCCATTGCAAAGACGATCGGGTCTTTCGCCATCGTCTTGATCATCTCCGGCTTCAGTGCACCTGCTACGGACACGCCGATAAATACGTCCGCTCCGACGAGAGCGTCTGCAAGAGTTCCGCGCTTGTCCTCAAGGTTTGTGATCTCGCAGAGCATCTTCTTGTGATCCTTGATGCCGACTCCGCGGTCTTTATAGAGGATTCCGTTTTCGTCGCAGGCGATGATATTTTTCACGCCTGTCGCAAGCAGCATCTTGATGATCGCAGTTCCGGCAGATCCCGGTCCGTTTAATACAACATGGATCTCATCAATCTTCTTTCCGACAACTTTTAATGCGTTTAAGAGAGCCGCTGTAACGACAACTGCTGTGCCGTGCTGGTCATCGTGGAATACCGGAATATCAAGCTCTTTCTCCAGACGTGCCTCAACCTCGAAGCATTTCGGGGAAGCGATATCTTCCAGGTTAATGCCGCCGAAGCACGGAGCAATGTATTTCACTGCCTTGATGATCTCCTCGGTGTCTGTCGTATCGAGACAGATCGGGAACGCATCAACGCCGCCGAACTCTTTAAAGAGGACTGCCTTTCCTTCCATGACCGGCATAGCAGCTTCCGGTCCGATATTTCCAAGACCTAAAACTGCGGTTCCATCAGAAACAACTGCTACCAGATTGCCCTTTGCAGTGTACTTGTAAACATCTTTCTTATTATCATGAATCTTTCTGCATGGCTCCGCAACACCCGGTGTATAGGCGGTGCTTAAGTCATCTCTTGTCTTTACCGGAACCTTGCTCGTAACTTCGATCTTTCCATGATGTTCCTCATGGAGCTTTAACGCTGCTTCATTGAAATTCATTGCGCTTTCCTCCTGCGAATTCATTATCATTACCAGACTGCCCTGCGGTCTCCTGTCTCCGGATGATCTGTATTTTCCCATTTCCGGCGGTCAGATCCTTTCCCACAGTTTTCGTATTCTTTTCCGGGCAGTTCCTGATCTGCTTAATCTCGAGTTTACCACACTCACTCTGAAAAGGAAACTGCTTTTTATTTCTCTCCGCACATTGCCGCCAGGTTTTAATCATCTACCACGCTGCCACCGTTCCGTCTGCCCGCGGTTCCGTTGCTCCGCAGAGCACATCGTTTTCATCTCTCCAGATAATCTGTCCTCGCCCGAAGGACAGGGAACTCTCGAGGACTTCCATCTCATGCCCCCGTTTTTTCAGCTCTTCCACGATCCCGGCCGGGAATGTCTTTTCCACCTGGATCTTCTTTCCACCGATCCACTGCCATCTCGGCGCGTTGAGCGCATCCTGCGGATTCATCAGGAAGTCCACTGTATTCATGATAACCTGGACATGGCCCTGCGGCTGCATGAAACCGCCCATAACGCCGAACGGTCCAACTGCTTTTCCTTCCTTCATCAGAAATCCCGGAATGATCGTGTGCAGAGATTTCTTTCCCGGTCCCAGACAGTTTTCCATTGTCTCATCCAGTGTGAAGTTCGCCCCGCGGTTCTGCAGCGCGATCCCTGTTCCAGGTATTACGATCCCGGATCCAAATCCCATGTAATTGCTCTGGATGTAGGAGACCATATTGCCTTCCCCGTCCGCTGTGCAGAGATAGATCGTTCCTCCGCGGAACGGATTGCCTGGCTCCGGTGTGAGCGCCTGTTCTCTGATGAGTGCCCATCTTCCGTCCGCATATTCATCAGAAAGCAGCGTCTCCACCGGTGCTTTCATATAATCCAGGTCCGCAACATACCGGTTTCCGTCCGCAAATGCCAGTTTCATCGCCTCCAGCTGTTTATGCACGGTATCTGCATTGTCCCGCTCCGCAAAGGAATACCTCTTTAAAATGTTCAATGCCATCAACGCAATGATCCCGTCTCCGTTCGGCGGGATCTCGCAGACATCATATCCCCTGTAATTTATGTGGATCGGTTTCACCCACTCACACCAGTAATTTTCAAGATCTGATCTCCGGAGATATCCGCCGGTTTTTCTTGAAAATTCGTCGATCTGATCCGCAAGTTCTCCACGATAAAACGCTTTTGCATGAGTCTGCGCGATCATTTCCAGCGTCTTTGCATGAGCTTCCGACCTCCAGATTTCTCCCGGCTGCGGGGCATGTCCGTCCGGGGCGAACGTTTCAAACCATGGCCGGAAACATTCTTCCGTCAGCGTTTCTGAAAACTCTCTGTATGCATTGTTCCATATTTTTGATGTCACCGGACTCACCGGATATCCCTCGCGTGCATATGTGATCGCCGGTTCCAGCACCTTTTCCAGCGGAAGTCTTCCAAACTTTTCCGAGAGTTCCGCCCATGCGGACGGGGCGCCCGGGACCATCACCGGGATCCAGCCTCGTTTCGGCATTTCGGTGTATCCCTGTTTTTTCACTTCTTCTGCAGTGATCGCCATAGGTGATCTTCCGCTGGCATTCAGCCCGTGAAGTTCTCCCTTTGTCCAGACCAGGGCGAAGGCGTCGCTTCCGATCCCGTTGGACGTCGGCTCCAGAACTGTCATACACGCCGCTGTCGCGATCGCCGCGTCAACTGCGTTTCCGCCCCGTTTTATGATGTCGAGTCCCGCCTGGGCCGCCAAAGGCTGGCTCGTGCAGACCATACCTTTTTTCCCGTACACAACACTTCTTCGTGATGGATAATCATATTTCTGCGCATCAAATTTCAGCATATCCATTTCCTCCTGATCAAGCCATTTATTCCTGGGTTGTAAGTGTACCGCAATAAACAGAAAGTCCGTTTATTGCTTTATCATGCTGGAATCGTATCACTTGAAAGTATGAAATGTCAATAAAAAAGCAGCCTAAAAAACGGCGTAGAAATTTCTCTCGTTACTGTAACTTTCTCTCCACGCCGTATCTTTTATTCCAGTATAAAATTTTCCACCAGTTTTTTCGTGAACTCCATCTTCGGATGTCCGATCACATCCTCCGTCCGCCCTGTCTCCACGAACTTTCCTTCTTCCATCACTGCGATCTCATCGCAGAACCAGCGGACCACATCGAGGTCATGGGAGATAAACAGATAGCTCAATCCCAGCTTTTCCTGGAGTTCCTTTAAGAGTGTCATGACCTGGGCCTGCACGGAGACATCTAACATGCTGGTCGGTTCATCCAGGATCAGGATCTTCGGATCCAGTGAGAGTGCCCGGGCGATCATGATCCTCTGCGCCTCACCTCCGCTGATCTGGTGCGGATAGCGGTCCAGAAGTTCCTCTCCGAGATCTACCAGATCCAGAAGTTCTCTGACCCGCGCTTTTCTCCCCGCTTTGTCATACATCCTGTGGATGATCATCGGCTCTTCCAGGCTGTATCCGATCTTTTTTGCAGGATCCAGGGATGTCTCCGGATGCTGGAAGATGATCTGGATCGTTCCATCAATCTCGATGGTTCCGGAGTCCGGCTTTATCAGTGACAGGAGCATGTTCGCGATCGTCGATTTTCCGCAGCCGGAATTTCCTACGATCCCGAATGTTTTCCCGTCCTGTACCGTAAAAGACACGTCCTTCACCGCTTCCACGCGGGTCTTTTTAATGATCCCGCCAGTAAATGTCTTGCTGATATGGCTGACTTTAAGCATACCGGACGCACCTCACTTTCCTTCCGTCCGGAAGTTCCGCCTCCGGGATCCGTCCATTTTTGCATGCGTCCACTGCATGCACACATCTCGGGTAAAAACTGCAGCCGGAATTTCCCTCTTTTTTTCTCACTGCGCGCCCGATCGGGTTCATTCCCTTCCCCGGGAGCGATGCGATCAGTCCTTTCGTGTATGGATGTGCCGGATGTTCAAGGATCGTCTTTGTCTCCCCGGCTTCCATGATGCTCCCTTTATAGAGCACCATCAGCCGGTCACACAATGCCCCTGCCAGGGCAATATCATGGGTGATCACGATCATGCCTTCGGTGTCCGTCTCTGATATCTCTTTCAGGACCCGGTAGACCTGGCGCCGGAGAATCGCATCCAGACCTTTTGTCGGCTCATCGGCGATGACCCATTTCGGCCGGTTCATGAGTCCCATGGCAGAGATCACTCGCTGGTTCATGCCGCCGCTCAGCTGGAATGAGTAAGCGCGGTTGATCCGGTCCGGATCTGAAAAGCCAAATCTGCGGAGAAACTCATCCCTCCGGGAATCGGCAAGCTCTTTGTCCTTATTTCCGTGGACTGTCATGCACTCCGTGAGCTGTTTTCCGATCCTGCGGATCGGGTTTAAGGATTCCGTGGGATTCTGTGGGATCAGGGCGATCTCTTTTCCACGGATCTTCTGCATCTCTTTTTCCGGCAGCCGGTACAAATCCATCCCTTTATACATACAGCTTCCTTCCACCCGGGCCTGCCCGGAGAGAAGTCCCAGGATGGACATGCCTAAAAGCGATTTTCCGCTTCCGCTCTCCCCGATGAGTCCTGTGACACTGCCCGACGGAAAGTATGCGCTGACATCTTCCATGGCATGGATCATCTCGCCGCCGTCCTGGAAGGTGACGGAGAGGTCGCGGATCTCAATGTCACTTTTTTCTTCTGTTTTCCATTCTTTTTTATCTTCCATCTGATCTTCTCTCCTGGCTGTTCCGCTTTTTCACAGTTACAGGCAAAAATCTGTTCCGGCTCAGCTATGCTGAGGAAATTTTGCCTTTTTTTGCATGCTTTCCGACATCACATCGTCTTCATCACATCTTTCCGCACATCCAGCCGGTCACGCAGTTCATCTGCCAGAAGGTTGATGCTGAGGGAAAGAAGCAAAATACAGAGTCCCGGAGCGATGACGAGCAGCGGTTCCTGGCGGAAATACTGTCTCGCATCGTTGATCATGACGCCCCAGTCCGGTGTCGGGGGCTGAAGTCCCAGACCAAGATAACTCATGGACGCCACCGAGATCACATTTCCGGCGATCCTGGTGGCAAAAAGGACGCTCAAAGTTCCTAAAATATTCGGAGAAATATGCAGGAACAGGATCCGGAGGTCTCCGGCTCCGATGGTTCTCAGTCCTTTAATAAAGCTCTCCTGTTTCAGTTTCATGACTTCACCGCGGACGATCCTGGAAAATCCGACCCAGGAATTGATCACGATCGCGATCAGCATGCTCTTCACGCCCTGTCCAAGAAGTCCGGCCACCGCGATCATCAGCGTCAAGCCGGGAAGTCCCTGGAAAATGCTGGAGATCGTCGTGATGATCCCGTCGATCCAGCCACCGAAATATCCCGCGAAAAGTCCCAGTGCAAAACCGAGCAGCATCGAGAGGACGGTCGCCACCAGGGCGAGAAGGATCGACTGTCTTCCGCCGTAGAGAACACGGCTCAGCGTATCTCTTCCGATATTATCCGTGCCTAAAAGATGCGCGGCAGACGGTTTCTGAAGTGCTTCCGACAGGTTCGAGACCAGCGGATCATAGGGAGCAAGGACCGGCGCGAGTACGCTGGTCAAAAGGATCAATAATAAGATTACCAGACCGGTCTTTGCTTTTCCTGACAGGTGGAGTTCCTTTAATTTATTCATGATTCCACCGCCTCTCCCGCCCGGATCTTCGGATCAAGTGCGATATAGATCAGGTCGATCAGAATGTTTGTCAGCACATAGATACAGCCTGAAAACAGAACATACGCCTGCACCACATAATAATCCTTCGACTGCACACCCGCGATCGCGTAGCTTCCGATCCCGGGGATCGCAAAGATCGTCTCCACGATCGAGGCGCCGCCGATGATGCCCGCCATATGGGTTCCCAGGTAGGTGATGATCGGGATCAGCGCGTTTCCGAACGCATGGCGAACCACTGCGCGGCGGCGGCTCATTCCTTTTGCATCCGCCACAGTCATGTACTGTCTTCCGATCTCATCGAGGATCGCGCTCCTTGTCAGTCTCGCACAGACTCCGATACTCGGGAGCGCCAGCGTGACCGCCGGGAGAATAAAGCCGGATCCGTCGGAGATCCCGCTGCTCGGCAGGATCTTCCACTGTTCCGCAAAGATAAAGATCAGGACAATGGCGATCCAGAACCCCGGAACGGACAATGCAACCGTTGAAAATGTTCCCAGCACATGATCCGGCAGCCGGTCTTTTCCCACCGCCATCAGGACTCCGAATCCCACACCGAACACGATGGTCAGGATCATGCTGAAACCCGCAAGCTTCAATGAGATCGGGATCCGCTTTGCGAGCTGGTCCATGACACTTTTGTTCGTGAAAAAGGACCTGCCCAGATCGCCGTGAGCCAGGCCGTCGACCCAGTTAAAATACTGGACGACGGCAGGCTGGTCCAGCCCCATCTTTGCAGCCATGGCATCATATTCTTCCTGCGTGTAGGATTCGTTTCCGTTTGGATTTAACACCTGGTCCACCGGATCCCCCGGTGACATGATCCCAAGTGCAAATGCAATGATACTGATCCCGACGAGCACCGGCAAAAGCATCAGCATTTTTTTCAGGATGTACTTTAAAAGTGACATATTGATTATTTCACCCAGGAAATTGTCGGAAGTCCAACACCGAAGGTCTTTCCTGCATAGTGTGTGATCGCCTTGTTGTGGATGTTTACGTTGATCTGGTAGCAGATCGGAACGCACGCGCTGTCATCGAAGAGTTCCTGCTGGATCTCATCATAGATCTTGCTGCGCTCGCTCACATCAGCGATCGTCGGAGCTTTTGCGACAAGTTCATCGATCTTCTCGTTGTAGTAGTTGTAGTTTAATGTCGTGTTGCTGTTTCCTTCGCTTGCGAAGTACTGCTTAAATGTGGAAGTCGGATCCGCATTGTTGATACCGAATACAGTAAGTGTCATGTCGTAGGTGCCTTCCTGCTGTCTCTCTTTGTAGAGGGAGGAGTCCACGATCTCAATATTGATGTTGACGCCAAGCTCCGCGTAAACCTGCTTTAAGTATTCTGCAACAGCCTTGCAGTTGTAATCGGACGCGGTGCTGGAACGGATGATCATGGTCATGTCGGCCGTCTTGTCTCCGAGAACTTCTTTTGCGAGAGATTTTGCCTTCTCCATATCATAAGTTCCCTGGATGTCCAGATGGAAGGTGGACTGGGTGCTTAAGAAGGAGTATGCCGGCTGTAAAAGTCCTCCGTAGATCACACTGCAGATGCTGTCGCGGTCTGTCGCAAGGTTGAACGCCTCTCTCATGCGCTTATCCGCAAGGTACTCGTTTTTATCGTTGAACATGATGTACTCAGTCATATGGCTCGGAGTGCTGTCCATCTCAAAGTTGGAGTCTGTGTCGCAGAGATTCTTTGCAGCATCCATGGTGATCGCGCCGTTGTCTGCAAGTCCCATGACTTCGCCGGATTTTAACGCGGATACACGAGTCTCGGCATCCGGGATGCAGCGGATCTTGAAGGTCTTTACCTTGCCGTTCTCGCCATAATAGTTGTCATTTCTCTCAAGTGTCACATACTCGGACTCCACATGGTCAACGATCTTATATGGACCGGTTCCGATCGCATAGTCGGAGATCACACCTGTCTCCTCGTCGAAGCAGTTCGGGCTGTACATCGGGCTGCCATAGTCGGAAAGGACATACTCAAGTGTTGTGATCGGCTGTGTAAATGTGAACTTTACAGTGAAGTCGTCGACTTTCTCCATCTTGTCGAGATTCGGGAGAGATTTTTCGATGCTGAGTGTTGTGTATGTAGAATTGATCCCATGGCCCCAACGCTCAATGTTTTTCAGGCACACATCGGCATTAAACTGAACACCGTCTGTAAAATATGCGTCATCGCGCAGGCTGAAAGTCCACTCGGTACAGTCATCGTTGTGCTCCCAGGATTTTGCAAGCCACGGATCGATCACACCACCGTTGTTTGCTGTGAGCGCTTCCCATACATAAGCGCCTTCCCAGCAGTAATACGCATCGCCGCTTCCCTGCACAGCATCACGCGGAGTCGCGATGACAACCTCATCTGTCTCGTTTTTCTCTGTGTCTTCCACTGCCTCTGCTGTGGCTTCTGTCTCTCCTGCAGCCGTTGTCTCCGCTGCAGCTCCTTCTGCTTTTGTCGTCTCAGCCGTGCTGTTATTCGCGCTGCTTCCGCATCCGGAAATTACGGATGCCGCCATTGCTGCCGCTAAGAGCAGACTTACATGTTTCTTCTTCATGTTGTCCTCCATGTTGTGTAAAGATTATAATGTTTTTTTGCAACTGTTCACCAGGCCTGCGCACTTGCTGCGCCGACTGTAATAACCCCATTGGTTTTAAAGCAAAAGTCCTATTGGTTCAGCCATCTGAAATACATTTTTTGCCCGTAATCATGAAAGTTCTGAACAGTTTCATTGTTTTTACAATTTCGGAGTTAGTATGGAGATGTTCCATCTGAGAATTTTTTCGAATACCGAATGCTTAAGCATCAGAAAAAGATGTCCGCTGGAATCAGCCGACATATAAACGGTACGATCAATGCCTCGTGATCTGGAATTTTTCTTCCTGTACCAGCATTCCGGCAGGTTTCCTGACTCACAGATCATCACACAAAGCCGCCTTCCCAAATATTTCAAAACAGTCCTGTCAGGCTGCTCCGTTTTTTCAGTGACCGCGCGTTCGCGCATGGCTTTGTATTCCCTGCTCACAGTGACGAGATCGCACAGGTCTTTCACCTGTTTCCCTTTTACCTGCTGTCCGCCCCCTTCAGGGCGGCAGCAGCACCGGATGCCTCTTCAATTGTTATAGGAGATATTTTAGCATCTTCGGGTTTATTATGCAAGGACCATTGAGACGTTTTTATAAACATTCACTATGATAAGCAGTTCCTTCCAGTGTTTTCCAGATCACTTTCCCATCCTGAAGGAGCATATAGCTATGTTCACTTTCCGCTTTCGGGATCGACACGGAACCCGGATTCAGGTACAGATTTCCATCCCCGAACGGTTCCCACGCCGGAATGTGCGTGTGGCCGTGGAGGAGAATGTCTCCCGGCTGGAGAGGCGGGAGCTGGTTCATATGAAAGTGATGGCCATGAGTAGCGTAGATCAGGCGGTCTGCCGCCGGAAATACCGCGTAATCCGCAAGGATCGGGAACTCCAGCACCATCTGGTCAACCTCCGTATCGCAGTTTCCGCGGACACAGAAGATTTTCGTTTTCCGCTCATTTAACATTTTGATGACTTCCTTCG
The DNA here is from genome assembly GCF_003478035.1 of Clostridium sp. OF03-18AA. Classification (GTDB taxonomy): domain Bacteria; phylum Bacillota; class Clostridia; order Lachnospirales; family Lachnospiraceae; genus Pilosibacter. Next base: position 109,054 of record NZ_QUEP01000009.1, on the reverse strand, counting down.
GCGCATACTCTTTCGGAAGATCATTTCTCGGTCCATGGTACAAAATATCGCCCAAAAGCAACAGGCGGTCTGCCTGTTCCCGGTCAAATGCCTCCAGCATTTTCCGGCAATAGTATGCGGAGCCGTGGATGTCGGACGCGATCATAAGTTTTTTCATTCTCGGGGTTCCTTCTTTCTTTTAAGTCGAGCACACGTAAGACTTGGCGTTTAATTCCTGTCAGCGCAAGCTGACAAATTTCTCTCAGAATTACTGCGCACCAGATAACTTTCTATGCCTGTCAAGAACATACACATGCTCTGTAACTGTCCTGTTCAGTAATTTCCACTCCAGGTTTTCATTCGTGTGATGATAGCTGAATCCGCATTTCTCCGCCACGCGCTTTGATTTTTCATTCCCATCAAAAAACGCATACCAGATCCGTTTTAATCCCAGATCCTCAAATCCATAACGGATCAGCTCCTGTACTGCCTCCGGGATGATTCCCTGTCCCCAGTACGGAACGCCGAGCCAGCAGCCAATCTCACCTTCATCTTCCGGAAGCTTTAAATTGCTGGCAGCTCCCACAGTTAATCCCGCGCAGCCGACCGGTTTTCCGGAAGCTTTTAATACGACCGCATACGTTCCATCGGCCGACAATACGTTTTTAATCGTCTCTCTGCTGTTCTCCACACTCGTGTGTACCGGCCAGCCGGCAGATGGACCGACCTGCGGGTCTTTCGCGTATTCATAGCAGCTCTCTGCATCGCTCTCCTGCCATGGTCTTAAAATCAGTCGTTTTGTCTGTAATTCCATCTTTATTTACCTCTCTTCCATTTTCTTATACAGGTGATTCTCCGTTAATACTACCAGATCACCTTCATCAATCCCCTGCTCATAAAGCCAGTCATCTTCCTGACGGATCATCCGCTCGCTTTCCTTAGCGTCTTTCAGCCGGACGAGAACGGTTTTCTTTGCCCCTGCAGAGCGTTCCTCACAGCCGTAATCATCTTCCTGGATCTGGAGAATAATGTATTCCTGTTCCATTTTATATCCCTTCGATTTTTCAATTTCCTCTACCGTTGTTGCAAATTTTGCAACCGCTGAACTTTTAGTTAATTCTTGTCAGCAAGACGTGATATCTTTTTTAGTTAATAATGCTACCGTCTCTACATGCCCTGACATTCCGAACATGTCAACGGTTCTGACGCGTTTTACAGCGTAACCGTTCTCCCCGAGATATTTCACATCTCTTGCCAACGTCGAGGAATCACAGCTCACATAAACGACCTTCTCCGGTGCCATCTTTACGATCGTCTCGAGGCAGAGCTCATCACATCCCTTTCTTGGCGGATCGACAACAATCACATCGGCTTTGATGTGGTTCTTTTCGTACTGTTCCGGGAGGACTTCTTCGGCTTTTCCGACGAAGAATTCTACGTTATCGAGGCCGTTGCGCTTCGCATTCTCTCTCGCGTCCTCGATGGCCGCCGGGATGATCTCGACGCCGCAGACTTTCCCCGCCTTCTGTGCAAGGAAGGATGATATCGTTCCGATTCCACAGTAAAGATCCCAGACGGTCTCGCCGCCGTTTAAATCAGCGAATTCCAGTGCTGTTCCGTAGAGACGTTCTGTCTGGACCGGGTTTACCTGATAGAACGATAGCGGAGAGATCCGATATTCGATGTTTCCGATCTTATCCGTGATATAACCCGGCCCGTAGAGATTTTTGATCTCGGTTCCCAGGATCACGTTTGTCTTTTCCATATTGAAGGACAGGGAGATACTGTCCGCGCCGACTTCACGCATCCGCTCGGTAAACTCTTTCTCATGGGGCAGTTTCTTTCCGTTGATCACGAGACATACCATATGTTCACCGCTGGCGAAACCTTTTCTTAAGAGAACATGGCGCACAAGTCCCTTGTGGTTTGCCTCATCATAAGGTTCCACACCAAAATCTTCCATGAATTTCAGCACTGCCGCCAGATAATCCTTATTTTCTCCGCAGCCAAGCAGGCAGTCCAGCTCCGGTACCGGGATCAGGGAGTGGGTCCGGCCGGCAAAGAATCCGGCCGTCGGTTTTCCGTCCTTTCCGCGTCCGATCGGATATTGCGCTTTGTTGCGATATCTCCACGGGTCTTCCATTCCTATGATCGGTTCCATGATGACTGCGTCCGGCACTCCTGCTGCCTGGTCCGCCTCTTCCGGCAGGAACAGGTTTTCCATGCCGCCGATGCGTTTTAAATGATTGTATACTTTCTTTTCCTTGAATTTTAACTGTTCTTTATAGTCCAGTTCCTGAAGCTGGCATCCGCCGCAAGCTCTCGCCACCGGACATTTCGCCTCCACGCGGCCTTTTGCCGGGGTGATGACGCGCACGAGGCGGGCAAAGCCGTAATTTTTTTTCATTTTCATGGCTGACGCCTCGATCGTATCCCCGATCAGGGCATCCTTCACGAACCAGATATATCCGTCCACGCGGCCGATACCTGCACCGTCCTCTCCCATGTCCTCGATGGTCACTGTAAATTTATCGTTTTTCTTGATTTCCATAATTTGTTCCTTCTATATAAATATTCTTGTTGTACATTTTTATCGCTGAGCCCACTCTGTCCTTTCACCTCACTAAGCCAAACTAATAGCGTACATCCCGTACTGAGAATATACCGAATACACAAAATACAGAACAGACCTAAAAATGAGTCTCAATGCTCAGTTTTTCTTAAGTATACAAGAACTACTCCCGCATTTGCAACCCCCATCATATAAACGAATGTGAAAATCTCTGCCCTATACCGCATACAGGCAAAACGACAGCGAAAAATGAATCCGATCCGCACTTTCAAATGAGTCACATTTTTGCGTCAATACAAAAAACCGGCTCCCCGCGCCCCGAAAACTCCCATTCAGAAGTCTCCGGAACCGGAAAACCGGTTTTCGAATATCAACTCTACAAGTTAAGCATTATGTAAACCGCAATGTCAAACAGGTATTCGCAATCCACTTTGCGGCTTATCTGGTTCGCTTACGCTCTCGCCTCAGACCCAGCCTTCTTACTAAACAGCTCCTTACCGGATGTAACAACGATGATCACACCGAGAACCATAAGAAGGATCGCAACGATCAGCTGAAGTCCTTCAACCATAAATACTGCAGTACCTGCGCTGAATGCGTTTACAAGAGCAAGTGTTCTCTGAACCAGTGCTGTGAAGGTTACGCAGAGCATGATCACGCACGGTACGATCAGGGTCTTGTTCTGTCTGCCTGTTACTTTTAAGAATACGCAGAGAGTGATCAGAACAAGTGCGCTTAACAGCTGGTTTGCGCTTCCGAATAACGGCCAGATGTTGGAGTAGCCGACTCTTGTAAGGATGTAGCCGAATACAAGTGTGATGATCGTGGATACATATTTGTTGCAGAGGAATTTTCTCCAGCCCTCTGCGTTCTCCATATTGTCTACGGAGAAAAGCTCCTGGAAGGACATACGCCCGATACGTGCCACCGCGTCAAGGCTTGTAAGGGCAAGCGCGGATACACACATGGTCATAAAGCACTGTGCAATGTAGATCGGAAGACCGAACATCTCAAGAAGTCCGGCAACACCGGAGGAGAAGATCTGGAACGGAGTTCCTACTGCTGCAGTACCGTCAGCGGCTGCAGCTGCGCCTGCTACGCAGAGTGCAAGTACGGCTAAGAGGCTCTCAAGAACCATAGCGCCGTAGCCAACTTTTAACATATCTTTCTCGTTCTCAACGGTCTTGGAGGAAGTACCGGAGGAAACAAGGCTGTGGAAACCGGAAACGGCTCCGCATGCTACGGTTACGAAAAGGATCGGGAACATGTTTCCAAGCTTCTCATTTGTAAAACCTGTGTACATCGGAAGGTTCATGTTCGGATGAGCAACAACGATACCGACAACGGCACCAAGGATCATGCCTGCGAACATGAAAGTTGTCATGTAGTCACGCGGCTGTTTTAAGAGCCACATCGGAAGGACAGATGCAAAGAAGATGTAAGCGAATGTAAATCCGGTCCATGCTTCCTTACCGCCGATCAGCGGGAATGCCATACCGATCGCAAGAGATGCAACTGTGCAGGCAAGTCCTACAAAGAACTCGCTCTTTCCTTCCAGGTTGAGCTTCTTCTGAAGAACGCCGAAGAACATTGCAAATACGATGAATGCGATGGAGATGGAACCTGCAGCTCCGTTTGTCTGGGCTGCTGCCGCAAGCTCTGTAACGCCGTCCTTAACGGTGTAAGCGTTGAATGTGCCTGCAACCATATCTGCGAAAGCAGCGATTACGATCAAAGTGAAGAGCCAGCAGAAGATCAGGAATAATCTCTTACCTGTCTTACCGATGTACTTTTCGATCAGAAGTCCCATGGACTTACCTTCGTTCTTTACACTTGCGTAAAGAGCTCCGAAGTCTGTGACAGCTCCGAAGAAGATACCGCCGACAAGGATCCAGAGAAGAACCGGAACCCAGCCGAATGCAGCCGCCTGGATGGCACCCGTTACAGGACCGGCACCTGCGATAGAAGAAAACTGGTGTGAGAAAACGATCCAGCCGTTTGTCGGTACATAGTCCTGTCCATCTTCATGTGTATAGGCAGGTGTTTTTGCCTTCGGGTCGATGCCCCAGGTCTTTGCCAGCCAGCGTCCGTATACCATATATCCGCATAACAGACACACAGCTGCGATGAGAACGATTACTAATGTGTTCATGTCATTTCGCTCCTTTGTAAATTCATTTTGTCATACCGGAATGTCGCAAGTTCCGGTCCCTGTAGTCCATCCATATTCAAACGATCCTGAAAATACGGCAGAAATCGCTGTGGAATCTACGTACAAAACAAAAAATCCCTCGTCTCCACAGGGATCGCTCCCTTAGAAGACGAAGGATCTAACATTCTCCGCGTTACCACTTCTGTTGCCGGAAAACCGGCCTCTCAGTCCCATCCTCCTCAAGTATCTGCAGTACTTTCAGATGAATCGGTCCCCTTTTAACGGTGAGGTTTCCGTCCGGGATTACTAAAACGTTTTGTTCACCCCGGCTGCTTGCAGGTGATAACTTCCACCCTTCTTACCTGCCTCGCACCATCCGGCAGTTCTCTGAATAAGATTTCGATTGAAAGTCCTGTCCCGTTCATCGCATTTGAATATGAACAACAATCATTTTAGTCAGAAAATTGATTTTGTCAACCGCTTCTTTTTTATCTTTGCACGTTCTTATCGCTTTCCAGCGCACATAAGTCTTTGTATAGCGGACATGCTTTCTTATGTGTCCGTCTCCAGCAAATTCACAGTGAAATTTTGCACGATTTATCGAATTGGACGGACCAATTTTTCTACAACTTACAAAACCTGCCGTCTGCATCTTTTTCAGTGCATAACGGCAGGTTCTCTCTATTCTCTATCTTCTATTCTTCGCTCGTACGGCGAACATTTGTCTCCATGAAGCGGTTATAACCGAGCCATCCCATGTTGTCACCGGCTCCTCTTAACACCTCTGTCATCGTCTCCATTCTCGCGTCCGCATTGTCCGCAAGGTTCAGCGCCATCGCCTCGATCAGCGCCGGTTTCTTCGGGGAACCGTATTCCAGCTCGCCATGGTGGGCAAGAATGCAGTGGATCAACTCACTCTCCAGTTTTTTCGGGAATCCCGGCATCGCATCGATCCGTTCCTTTACCATCTGGGAACCAATGATGATATGTCCGAGAAGCTGTCCGTCATCCGTATAATCATTGGCCGGGAATGCAGAAAGTTCCTTTGTCTTTCCGATATCATGGAACATCGCTGCTGTTAGAAGAAGATCGCGGTTGATCAGCGGATACTGTTTGCTGAAATAGTCGCACATCTTCACGACACTTAACGTATGCTCTAAAAGTCCGCCGACAAAACCGTGGTGAACACTCTTTGCCGCTGAGTGGAAGGAAAATGCCTTCATAAATTCCGGATCATTAAAATAACCGGATGCAAGTTTTCTCAGATATTCATTTTTGATCGTCGTAATGTACTGAATCAGTTCATGCTGCATCGCAGGGATATCCTTCGTCGTCACCGGAAGATAATCTGCCGGATGGTACTCACCTTCGTCTGCCTTGCGGATCCTCTTTACGTTTAACTGGTTCTGTCCCTGGAACAGGGTCACATCCGCATCGACATATACATAATCCAGAGCGGAAAACTCATTGATCCCCGGAGAACTCAGCTCCCAGATCTTCGCGTCAACGGTTCCCGTCTTATCCTGAAGTACAAGAGAGCCGTACTCTTTTCCATTTTTTGTAAGTGCGATCTGTTTTGTTTTGCACAGATATACATCCGAAATGTGATTTCCTTCCCGGAATGTTTCAATAAATCTCATAATTTCTCCTTTTCTGATCGGTCATACTTCTCACACAATCGCTGAGCCAGGTATGTTTACCTGGCTCCGATCGTTACCTGATACTCTATTTCTTTATATTCATCAATAGACTTCCGTTTTACTGTAACTTTCACGGTATCCCCGGTCTTTGTCTCCTCCAGCCGGTTCTGGAAGTCCCGGATCGTCTGGATCTCCAGATCATCAAACTTTGTCAGGATATCCCCGTTCTGGATTCCCACATTATAAGCCGGCCCATCTGCAATGGAATCTGTAATATACACACCGCTCGGGATCCCGCTCTCCATCATCGCGGAGTTCACATCCTGGCCGCGGATTCCAAAATACGGAGCGGACTGTCCGTTTGTGAGTTTCTGGAGCACGCCCTTGTACTCCGAGATCGGCATTGCCATCGTCCTATCTTCCGCCTGTGTGTTGTCCCCGGCCTGATAAATGGACGTCGCCCAACCCACAAGCTGACCGGAAAGATTTATAAGGAATGTTCCCTCATCCGCATGACTCTCAAATTCTGTATACAGGATACGGGTCTGACCGTCCACTGCCTGGACACCTTTCGCCACATAGGAGACCAGTCCCTGTTTGACGGAATGGACATGTCCGGACGGACTTCCCACTGCGAGGACCATGTCCCCGGTGCGGACGGAATAGGAATTTCCAAGCTCCACCGCCTTCATCCAGTTTACCGTCTGTTCTTCAATATCAGCGATCTTCGCACTGACAACCGCCATCCCGGCTGTTGAATCCTGGGATTTTAATTCCACTGCCGCTATTGATCCATCCCCGAAGGTCACACGCAGGGAATCAGCTCCCGCCACTGCGCTCTGTTCTGTTAAGATCAGCGCTTCGCTTGGGTTTACCGCGATAATGATCCCGGCGTACTGTCCCGTCGTCTCGATAGGGTTGTCAAACCAGTCCACATCGTTTTTCACCGCCGAGACTGTCACGATGCTTTTTTCTGATTCCAGGTAGATGTTCCGGAACGCATCGTTGAACTCGGTCAGGTTTTTCGTCGTCCAGGGGAATTTTTCCATGGCATCCCCAACGATCTTTTCCACCTCGTCCTTCAGGTCTTCCGAGCGGATCCCCTCTCCTGTGGTCTCCGCCATCGTCTCCACCGGTGTCGGCTCGCCGGACGGATCCTGATCGCGCTCGATCGTGATCGGCGCGGATGTTGCCGGCTGGTCTTTTCCCAGGATTTTTTTTGCTGTCGGAAGGGATACCACAAAGCTTACCGCCGCAACGCCGCCGAAAACAACCGCAAAAAGAACATAGCACAGGATCCGGCCTGCGGCCCTGCGCTTATCGATCGGGGGTTTTACGATCTTTTCTCTCATAAAATTTTTTTCGTTAGGTGTATCTGACATGAAAAAATCTCCTTTTCATATCTCGCAGCAATCCGGAATTCTTTCTGCTGCGGGCAAATATCCATCAAGATCCTGTCACATTTGCGGATTCTTTGCTTTTAGCCTATCTTTTTTCCATTATAATTTTTTTCTACTTATTATGCAAGAAAAACTTGGCATCCACGGGTCCTGAGTGAGAGCATCCCTGTTACTTTTCACAGGAAAAAATCCCTATGATATTTGAACTGTTTGTGTTATACTTTTTCTGTGCAGACAGGCATCTTCGCCTGAAATCTCTGCATATTCCATAAAAAGGAATCTTGTTACCGGACACGGGCGTCCCTGCCCGCGCACTGTAACTGGCAGTGAATGAAATCAAATATCTGCCATTGAAAGGAAAAAGGATCGACCTATGAATCAGAAAGTATTAAAAACACTTGAATATTATAAAATCATTGAACGCCTGACTGACTGTGCGGCGTCTGAACCCGGAAAGAAGATGTGCCGGGAACTGACCCCGTCCTCAGATTTTAACGAGATCGTTCAGGCGCAGACGGAAACCGCGGACGCTGTAACCCGTGTCCGCCAGAAAGGAAGTCTCTCACTGGCCGGAGTCCGGGATGTGAGAGATTCTTTAAAACGCCTGGAGATCGGCAGTTCCTTAAGCATTATGGAACTCCTCTCCGTCAGCGGACTTCTGACATGCGCGGCGCGTGCGAAAAACTACGGCCGTCACCCGGAAAATACAGAGCTGCCTGACGATTCTCTTGATGAGATGTTCCGGACACTGGAACCGCTGACAAATGTCAACAGTGAGATCACCCGCTGTATTCTCGGAGAAGATGAGATCGCCGATGACGCAAGTCCGGGACTCCACCATGTCCGCCGCCAGATGAAGATCACCGCGGACAAAGTCCACACTCAGCTGAACGCGATCTTAAATTCCAGTCGGACCATGCTGCAGGACGCCGTAATTACGATGCGCGACGGGCGTTACTGTCTCCCGGTCCGCGCGGAGTACAAGAGCCAGTTTGCCGGAATGGTCCACGACCAGTCCTCCACCGGTTCCACACTCTTTATCGAGCCGATGGCGATCATCAAATTGAACAATGAGCTGCGTGAACTGGAATTAAAAGAGCAGAAAGAGATCGAGATGATCCTGGCTGCCCTGAGTACCGAACTTGTTCCGTATATCGAGCCGATCACAACAGATTTTGAGATCCTGACAAAGCTGGATTTCATCTTCGCGAAGGCGGCCCTGGCCAGGATCTACAACTGTTCCATGCCGAAATTCAACCGGAAAGGTTACATCCATATCAAAGACGGCCGTCATCCGCTCCTCGACCCGAAAAAGGTCGTTCCGATCAATATCTGGATGGGAAGAGATTTCGACCTGCTGATCGTGACCGGACCGAATACCGGCGGTAAGACCGTCTCCCTAAAGACGGTCGGCCTGTTTACCCTGATGGGACAGTCCGGACTTCAGATCCCGGCTTTTGACGGATCAGAACTTTCCGTCTTCGATGAAGTCTTCGCGGATATCGGCGACGAGCAGAGCATCGAGCAGAGTTTAAGTACCTTCTCCGCCCATATGACGAATATCGTGAAGATCTTAAATCAGGCAGACAGCCACTCTCTCTGTCTTTTCGATGAGTTGTGTGCCGGAACAGACCCGACGGAAGGTGCCGCACTGGCGATCTCCATCCTGTCCTTCCTTCACAATATGAAGTGCCGGACCATGGCGACCACCCACTACAGTGAGTTAAAGGTATTTGCCCTGTCTACTCCGGGTGTCGAAAATGCATGCTGCGAGTTCAATGTCGAGACACTTCGTCCGACCTACAAGCTCCTCATCGGAATTCCGGGAAAGAGCAACGCGTTCGCGATCTCCAAGCAGCTCGGTCTGCCGGATTATATTATCGACGACGCGAAAACACACCTCGAATCCAATGATGAGGCATTTGAGGATCTTCTCGCGAACCTCGAACAGAGCCGCGTGACGATCGAGAAAGAGCGTGAAGAGATTGCAAGCTATAAAGAAGAAATCTCCCGCTTAAAGAAGAATATCGAGCAGAAGGAAGAGCGTCTTGACGAGCGGAAAGAAAAGCTCTTAAAGAATGCCAACGAGGAAGCACAGCGGATCCTGCGCGAAGCAAAGGAGACCGCTGACCAGACGATCCGGAATATCAACAAGCTCGCCGCAAGTTCCGGTGTCGGAAAAGAACTGGAAGCCGAACGGACAAAGCTCCGCGAAAAGTTGGACAAAGTCGATAAAAATTTAAGTCTCAAGAACAATAAGGGACCGAAAAAGACGATCTCGCCGAAGAAATTAAAGATCGGCGACGGTGTCAAAGTTCTCACGATGAACTTAAAGGGAACTGTCAGCACACTGCCGAACGCAAAAGGCGATCTCTATGTGCAGATGGGGATCCTGCGCTCCCTTGTGAATATCAAAGATCTGGAACTTTTAGACGAGGCATCCGTATCCGGACCGGGACTCGATCCGGCTGCCATGAAGCGGAACAACACGGGAAGCGGAAAGATCAAGATGGCGAAGTCCTTCTCTGTCTCCCCGGAAGTCAATCTGATCGGAATGACCACGGACGAGGCGATGCCTGTCCTCGACAAATATCTGGATGACGCTTACCTCGCCCATCTTCCGCAGGTCCGCGTTGTACACGGACGGGGAACCGGTGCTCTGAGAGCTGCGGTCCATAAGCATCTGAAAAAGCTCAAATATGTGAAAGAATTCCGGCTCGGTGAGTTCGGAGAAGGTGATACCGGCGTCACGATCGTGACATTCAAGTAACTTAAGAAACTGATCTGTCTGCTGATGCAGACTTCAACTTCCATGAAAGCTGGCCGTTGCGCGCTGTCAGTCCTTTCATGGGACCATCTCATAAGAAGGAGGCCTCAAATGGTCGATAAGCAGAGAATCCTCATCGTGGATGACGATGAAAACATTGCAGAATTAATTTCCCTGTACCTGATGAAGGAATGTTATGAGACAAAAATTGTCGGGGACGGAGAATCCGCATTGAAGGAGGTTCCGGTCTTTAAGCCGAATCTGATTCTTCTCGACCTGATGCTGCCGGGCATGGACGGCTACCAGGTCTGCCGGGAGATCCGCACGACTTCCCAGGTACCGATCATCATGCTGTCCGCGAAAGGCGAGGTTTTCGACAAGGTCTTAGGTCTCGAGCTGGGCGCCGACGACTATATGATCAAACCGTTTGACTCCAAAGAGCTCGTCGCGAGAGTCAAAGCAGTTCTCCGACGCTACCAGGCGGCTCCGGCCAGCATGGCAGCCGCAACAAAACAGCAGGGCGAATATGTGGAATATCCGAACCTGATCGTCAACCTGACGAACTATTCAGTCCTCTATAAAGGCCATTCGGTCGACATGCCGCCAAAGGAGCTGGAACTCTTATATTTCCTTGCTTCCTCCCCGAATCAGGTCTTCACCCGTGAGCAGCTGCTGGACCATATCTGGGGATATGAGTATATCGGCGATACCCGGACCGTAGACGTCCACATCAAACGCCTTCGCGAGAAGATCCGCGACGATGAAAACTGGGCGCTGTCCACCGTCTGGGGGATCGGTTATAAATTCGAGGTAAGACGATGACCCGTTCTCTTTACAGTAAATTTCTTCTGGGATATCTCGTCTTCGGTCTTCTGGGATTCATTTTTATCGCGACCATGTCCTCCGAGATCACTTACCGGTATCTTCTGGAGGAACGATCCGAATCCCTCTATGATGAGGCAAATCTTCTCGCCTCCACCTACAGCGATATCTATCAGGGAAAAAATATCAGTCTTTCGACAGCCAACCCGCAGCTACAGGCTGTCGCCACTTACTTAAAGGCCCAGGCCTGGGTCATCAACCAGAAAGGCAGCGTCGTTGCGGAGACATCTCCTGCCTCCCACATCGGCACCTCCATCGATGGTTTTGACCCCACAGCGGCGGGAAACCGCTCGTACATGACCGGCAGATTTTTCGGCATGTTTGATGAGGACATGCTGTCTGTCATCGCACCGATCACAGGAAATTTTAACACGTATGGATACGTGGTGATCCACATGCCTATCGAACAGATCGTTCATGGGAAAGACCGTATTCTGAACATTGTATACATTACGGCACTGGTCATCTTCATCCTGTCCCTGATCATTCTCCTCGTCTTCACAAAAACCGTTTTCTTCCCTTTAAAGAAGATCACGGAAGGCGCAAAAGAATATGCGGCCGGGAACTTAAATCACATGATCAAGGTAACTTCCGCCGACGAGATGGGATATCTTGCTAATACTTTAAATTATATGTCCAGTGAGTTAAATAAAATGGAGGAATACCAACACTCCTTCATCGCGAACGTCTCCCATGACTTCCGCTCCCCGCTGACCTCGATCAAAGGATACCTCGAGGCGATCAAGGACGGAACGATCCCGCCGGAACTTTATGACAAATACCTCGGCATTCTGATCTCTGAAACCGAGCGTCTGAACAAGCTCACGCAGGGCATGCTGACGTTAAACTCTCTCGACAGCAAAGGATTCCTGACCCGCAGCAACTTCGACATCAACCGCGTTATTAAAGATACTGCGGCAACCTTTGAAGGAACCTGCAATGCAAAGGATATCGTTCTCGATCTCACCTTCGCTGCGGATATCCAGATGGTGTATGCAGACCTCGGTAAGATCCAGCAGGTGCTCTACAATCTGATCGACAACGCCATCAAATTCAGCCGTGAGAACTCTGTAATCTATATCCAGACTTCGCTGAAGTACGAGAAAGTCTTTGTTTCCGTGAAGGATACGGGAATCGGTATTCCGAAAGAGAGTATCAAGAAGATCTGGGACCGTTTCTATAAGTCGGATCTCTCCAGAGGTAAGGATAAGAAGGGAACAGGACTCGGTCTGGCAATCGTAAAAGAGATCATACAGGCACATGGGGAAAATATTGATGTGATCAGCACCCAGGGGGTCGGATCGGAATTTATCTTTACGCTGCCGAAGGCGACGGCACTGTAATACAGCCAAACATCCGGACACAGAAATATCTATTCTGTGTCCGTTTTTTGTTACTCGCATCTCGCGCGGTCGTTTGCGACAATCTATATTTTCGCACAGTGCACAAAAAATCTCTGTCTGGACACACCTCGACGTGTCCGGGCAGAGATTTTTATTTCTGTCAATTTCTTTAGTTTCCTTAGATTTCTTTCATCTTCGTCCTGGTCGCATGAACAACCACCTTCATGCTTTGTTATTTTTTATGATCGGCCGGACATCATATCAAGTCCTGTCATTGCCAGCACCTTTACTGCGGCAGTGAGAGCACGTCTTCCTGCTTCGCCTCCTGCAGCGTCCGCAAATGCTGCTGTATGGGTTCCTAATCCTTCGCCCACACCGATATAGAACTGGGCTGCAGGGAGTGCCTGAGTTACATTGCCGACATCCGTGGAACCGATTCCCTGAGTCAGATCGCGAGGGATATGATGTTCTCCAATGAAATCCATGTTCTTTTCCACTGCTGTCACAAGTTCCCGGTTGTTGCGCACATCCTTGATGAGATAACCGTCCTGTTTGATCTCAACCTCTACACCGGCGCAAATCGCCGCACCCTTTGCGCAGCGGTCAATGACTGCGATCACTTCTTCTAAATAGCCTGCGTCTAATGCCCGGATATTAAACCGGCATACAGCTTTCTCCGGAACAATATTCACAACGGTTCCGCCCTCCAGGATAATTCCATGAACCCTCGTGTAATCCTTAAAATGAAGTCTCTGGGAATCTACCGCATGGAACATCTGGAGAACTCCGTTTAATGCACTGGCCCCCATCCACGGGCACGCTGCGGTATGTGCCGGTTTTCCGGTGAAGGTATATGTCTTATTTACGGCTGCAAATGAGATATCATCTGCCATGGACATATCACTCGGATGCATGATCAGCGCCATATCCACACCATCGAAGATTCCTTCGTCCAGCATCGTGATCTTTCCGCTTCCGTTTTCCTCTGCCGGTGTTCCAAGAACCTTCAGGGTTCCGCCGATCCCATATTTTTCCATGATCTCTTTTAATATCACACCGGCTCCGGCTCCGCTGGTGCCGATCAGATTGTGTCCGCATGCATGTCCAATTTCAGGGAGCGCGTCGTACTCGCACATAAAGGCAAAAGTCATTCCCGGCTTTCCGCTCCGGTATTCCGCCACAAATGCGGTCTCCAGAGAGCCGGCTCCCCGCTGTACTTTAAAGCCATGCTTTTCCAGCAGCCCGCATAGCTGATCCTGCGCCAGCGTTTCATGGTATGCCAACTCCGGATGAGCAAATATGTATGCACTGACAACCTCAAACTCATCCCGGTGTTTCTCCGCCAATGTTTCAATCTCGTGCTTTACCTGTGTAAGATCCATCGCCATTTCCTCCTGTTATGCCCGATATTATATCCACTATTATACCGCGGCTGCTCCTGATTTCTCAAGCACTGATCACATAAATTTCCCACTCTGGCACAGGTGGGACCTTGCTTTTCGTCCATTGAATCTCCTTGCGTTTCATGATAAAATATAGTCATCTGCTCAATCATTTCTAACTGCTCGAGAGGAGGACATAATTATGAATTCTATTTCTATCACCTGGAATGGTCATTCCTGTTTTACCGTTGAAAAAGATGGGTTTTCCATTGTTTTTGATCCATATGGCCCAAATACGGTACCGGGACTCGCGCCGCTTTCCCTCACCGCAGACATGGTACTCTGCAGCCACGAACATGGTGACCACGGGTACACGGACGCAGTGACCTTAAAGCACAGCGGGACAAAGAACCCGTTTTCCATCACGAAAATTGACACCTGGCATGACCCGGAACAGGGAGCCCTCCGCGGACCAAACCGGATCCACATTTTAGAATCAGACGGGCTTAAAATTGCCCATATGGGTGATATCGGATGTCCTCTTATCAGAGAACAAAAGGATCTGTTAAAGCATCTCGACGCGATCCTGATCCCGGTCGGCGGCTACTACACCATCGACGCTGTTCAGGCAAAAGCTCTGGCAGATGACCTCGCTCCCCGCGTTGTGATCCCGATGCATTACCGCTCCGACCACTTTGGCTATCCGGTGATCGGACGTCTCGAGGAATTTACGGGACTCTGCCGGAATGTAGTGGAGTACGATTCCACCACACTGGTGCTGACGACTGAGACGAGACCGCAGACAGCGGTTTTAAAGCTGTAATAAACCGATAAGTTCCATTTTTGCTGCAGTTTTCCGTGATGATCCGACCGGCAGTGTAAAAATACAGCTGTCATGTCCGTTCAAATACAGAGTTTAACTGCAGCAATTTTTATGGCCTTTTCCCGGCGTTGGAAAGCATCATAATTTTATAACTTTAAGTTATGTGCCATATCAATACGCGCCATTTTATTTATGCCTAATCCTATGCTATAATGAGGAAACGAAAGAATTCATGAACTGTTAAGGCGGCTGACGGTCTGAATTTTTGCAGCTGTCTTTTAATATTTCTTAGATAAGAAAGGAACATATAAAGTCATGGCAGAAGGAACGATCTTTAAATTTCATAATGACCTTGATACCGATCAGATCATTGCATCCCAGTATCTGCTCTTACCAAATCTGGAAGAGATGAAAGAGCACACATTCGAGTCTCTTGACCCGGATTTCCCGAAAAAAGTAAAACCTGGTGATTTTGTTGTCGGCGGCGAGAACTTCGGCTGCGGTTCTTCCAGAGAACAGGCACCGGGCGTCTTAAAAGCTCTCGGCGTACAGGCTGTTGTTGCGAAATCCTTCGCGAGGATCTTCTACAGAAATGCCATCAACATCGGACTTCCGGTCATCGTCTGTAAAGACCTGCCGGATGATGTAAAGACCGGCGACACCATGGAACTTTCCATGTCTGACGGAACTGCCCACGCAAACGGAAAGACATATTCCTGCACAAAGCTGCCGGAATACATGCAGAACATCTTAAATCAGGGCGGACTGATCGCTTCTTTAAACCGTGAGGAGGACTAAGACAATGGGAATGACGATTGCAGAAAAGATCATTGCGGCGGCAGCCGGAGTTGACTACGTAAAACCGGGAGATATCCATACTGTAACATTAGACCGTATGATGAGTAACGACGGAACTACCCATCTGACCGTTGACATGTACCGCAATAAATTAAAACATCCGCATATCGCGGACACAAAGAAGATGGTATTCATTGTAGACCACAATGTTCCGTCCGACTGCCCGAAGACAGCGGCATCCCAGAAGAAGATGCGCGACTTCGCGAAGGAAAACAACATTGATTTCTGGGAGGGAAAAGGCGTCTGCCACCAGGTTATGATGGAACATTATGTCTGCCCGGGCGAGCTGATCTTCGGTGCTGACAGCCATACCTGCTCTTACGGCGCTCTCGGTGCCTTCGGTACCGGCGTTGGCTGTACCGACCTTCTCTACGGCATGGTGACAGGCAAATCCTGGGTTCTCGTTCCGGAGACTGTAAAATTCAACCTCGTCGGAAAGCTGCCGGAAGGCGTTTACGCGAGAGACCTGATCTTAACCATCATCGGCACCATCGGCGCAAACGGCTGCAACTACCAGGTTATGGAGTTCACAGGCGAGGGCGCTAAGACATTAAGCATCAGTGAGCGTATGGTCCTCTGCAACATGGCTGTTGAGGCAGGTGCAAAGACCGGTATCTTTGAGCCGGACGAGAAAGCCATCGAATATCTGGAAGCTCACGGAAGAAAGCCGAAGGCACTCTTTAAGAGCGATCCGGATGCTGTATACGCGAGAAAATATACCTTTGACCTCTCCAAGATCCGTCCGGTAGTGGCAAAACCAGACTTCGTTGACAACCTTGTTCCGGCTGAGGAAGTCCGCGGCGTGAAGATCGACGAGGCATTCTTAGGTTCCTGCAACAACGGACGTATCGAGGATCTGAGAGTCGGCGCTTCTATTATTAAAGGAAAGAAAGTCGCTGAAAAAGTTCGTTTCCTTGTGGTTCCGGCAAGCCAGACTGTCTATCTCCAGGCACTGAAGGAAGGCCTGATCGACATCTTTATGGAAGCCGGTGCAATTGTTATGAACCCGAACTGCAGCGTATGCTGGGGCAGCTGCCAGGGTGTTATCGGCGAGAACGAAGTCCTGATCAGCACCGGTACGAGAAACTTCAAGGGCCGCGCAGGTCATCCGAGCTCCAAGGTATATCTTGGATCCGCAGCGACGGTTACGGCGTCTGCTATTAAGGGAGAAATTGCATTAGCAAGTGATTTATAATCTGCACAGATTTGTAAAGACTATTTTCACTTCTGCCTGTATTTTTATACAGGCAGAAGTGTCGTTCCACCAGTAATGCCCCTATACATAGAATAAATGTAACTATTCAGTACCTTCATAGTTACGTGCAAAAATCCATTCCAGATCAGCTTCGCTGATGGGATTTTTGCCTTCCAGCCTATGTTTTCTTACGGTCAGCGCAGCAAGTGCGCAGACCTACTGAACAGTTACGGATAAATTACTTATTGGTATTTGCCAGAATGATACGGCAATATGCATCTTTGAATATGATCACTATATTTGTATAGAAATCGAGGATATTTACATGGAAAAAATGACTGGAAAGGTCTGGGTCCTGGGCGATGACATCGACACCGATATCATCATCCCGACCGAGTACCTTGCATTAAAGACCATTGACGATATGAAACAGTATGGATTTTCCCCGCTCCGCCCGGAGCTGGCTGCCCAGATCAAACCCGGTGACATCATCGTTGCCGGAAAAAACTTCGGCTGCGGTTCTTCCAGAGAACAGGCACCGGAGATCATCAAAGCGTTGGGAATCCAGTGCGTGATCGCGAAATCCTTCGCGAGGATCTTCTTCCGCAACTCCATCAACAACGGCCTGCTCCTCATCGAACAGCCGACACTCTACGATGACATCAAAGAGGGCGATACCGTATCCGTTGTGATGAACGAGCACATCGACTACAACGGAAAAGAGTACCCGATTGCGTCTCTTCCTGAGAATCTGATGGACATTATCCGCGCAGGCGGCCTTGTCAAGGCCATGCGCAAGCTGAATGGTTTGGACTGAACGGGAGGAAAACGAAATGGGAAAGACTGTAATTGAGAAGATCGTTGAACATAACACCGGCAGGTCCGTAAAGCCTGGCGATATCGTGACCGTAAATGTTGACCGCGTCATGATCCACGACATTTTTATTCCGTTCGTGGCGGAGAAATTTAAAGAAATGGGCTTTGAAAAGCTGTGGGATCCGGATAAGGTCGTTCTGATCTACGACCACCTTGTTCCGGCAAGCCAGCTTGACGATACAAGACATTTCCATGTCGGCGATGCGTTTGCCGCAAAATACGGCATGACCCACGTCCACAGAAGCGACGGAATCTGCCACCAGTTAATGACAGAAGCCGGATATGTAAAACCGGGCGATGTTGCCTTCGGTACAGACAGCCACACAACGACCTACGGCTGTGTCGGCGCATTCTCCTCCGGAATCGGATATACGGAGATGGCCAGCATCCTGGGAACCGGAACCATGTGGATCCGTGTGCCGGAGACCATCAAAGTCATCATCAACGGAAAACTGCCGGAGAATGTTATGTCCAAGGACGTAATTCTCCGTCTCATCGGTGATCTCGGCGCAGACGGCGCTACTTATAAGGCTCTGGAGTTCTCCGGAAGCGCAGTGGAGAGCATGACAGTCGCAAGCCGTATGACGATCTCCAATATGGCTATCGAGGCCGGCGCAAAGTGCGCTCTGTTCACACCGGACGAGAAGACAGCGGAGTACTGTGATGTGACATTAAATGACTATCAGAAGAGTCTTTTCGGCGATCCGGACGCAAATTACTGCCGCGTGATGGAATACAACGCCGAGGACTTCGTTCCGGTTATGGCATGTCCGTCCCAGGTCGACAAGATCCGCAATGTCAGCGAACTTGAGGGCACAGAGATCGATCAGGTATTCATCGGTTCCTGCACAAACGGACGGCTTGAGGATCTGGCTGCGGCTGCGGAAGTCTTAAAAGGAAAGAAAGTCGCGAAATTTGTAAAGCTCATCGTGACTCCTGCCAGCCGAAAGATCTACAGACAGGCCGCTGACCTTGGAATCCTTGAGACACTGGCCGAGTCAGGTGCTATGATCACCCATCCGGGCTGCGGTCTCTGCTGCGGACGCGCAGGCGGCATCCTGACAGACGGTGAACGTGTTGTCGCTACCAACAACCGTAACTTCCTTGGACGAATGGGAACATCCAAAGTCCAGATCTATCTCGCCTCCCCGAGAACGGCTGCGGCATGTGCAGTGGCCGGTAAGATCGTTTGTCCGGAATAGGAAAAAACGCGTCGACAACTGTAAGCAAATCGAGCATCTGTCGGTATCATCCCATTGAAATACAAAAATCCGGTAATCAGAATATCACGCAGCCATACATTGCGGTTATCTCTGATTACCGGATTTTTATTATATAATTTTTATCACGCTTTCTCCAGCTTTCTGAGTGCTTTCCTGAACTGGATTGAGAACAAAATCGCCGTGAATGTCACTGCGATCGCATCTGCGATCGGCTCCGCCATGTAGACGCCCATCGTTTTATTGCTGATGAACATCGGAACAATGAAGATTAACGGAAGCAGAAGCACAAATTTACGCACAACTGCCACGATGATCGAGCATACCGCATATCCGATGGCAACGAAGGTCATCTGGCAGGCGAGCTGGATTCCAAAGAGGAACATCGCACCGCAGTAGATCCGCAGAGCGCCTGCAGTGAAGGAAACGAGTTCTGGATCGGAGCTGAAGATTCCCGCGAAGGTTGCCGGGAAAAGCTGGACAAAGAGCCAGAACAACGTGGAATAGATCAGGGAGATCACGAGATGGAGCTTGAATGTCTTCTTCATACGGTCGATATTTCTCGCTCCGTAGTTATAGCTCATGATCGGCTGTGCGCCCTGTCCGATTCCCTGAAGCGGCAGCATCGCGAACTGCATCGTACTTGTAAGGATCGTCATGGCACCGACCGCCAGATCTCCACCGTATTTTAACAGGGAAGAGTTAAAGCATACGGAGATGACGCTCTCACTGGACTGCATCACAAATGTGGAAAGTCCCAGCGCAAGACACGGAAAAACGATAGATGGAACCGGCTTTAAATACTCCTTTTTGATCCGTAAGAAGGTCTTCTTTCCGGTCAGGAACGCGAGAACCCATCCGCAGGATACCGCCTGAGAGATGATCGTCGCGAGAGCCGCACCCTTTACGCCCATGCCAAACCCGAAGATAAAGATCGGGTCCAAAATGATGTTGCAGACAGCTCCGATGGTAACCGTCAGCATACTGGTCTTTGAAAATCCCTGGGCCGTGATGAACATGTTCATGCCTAACGTCATCTGGACAAAGATCGTTCCGACAGCGTAAATACTCATGTAATCAACGGCATAGTCGATGGTGTTTTCACTGGCTCCAAAAGTCAAGAGCATAGAGCGGCCAAACAACAGTAAGACTGCTGTCAGGATCGCAGAAATGATGATCTGAACCGTAAAACAGCCGCTGAGAATCTTCTCCGCAGAGTCCATATCATCTTTTCCCATAAAGATCGACGCTCTCGGCGCACCGCCGGAGCCTACGAGGGCCGCGAAGGCGGAGACCACCATGATGATCGGCAGGCAGACACCGACACCGGTCAGGGCGAGACTTCCGCTTCCCGGGATATGTCCAATGTAGATCCGGTCAACGATATTGTACAGCATGTTGACGATCTGTGCGATGACAGATGGAACGGCAAGCTTAAAGAGGAGTTTTCCGATCGGCTCTGTCCCAAGAAATTCTTTACTATTGTTCATGCAGCTTTCCTTCTTTCCTGTAATCCGAGATGTTTGAATTGATCCGGTTCATAAGTTCGAACAGCATCCGGTGCTCTTCCGGGGTGAATCCGCGGCAGATGATCTCGGCGGCCCGTTTCTGGACGTTTTTCCCGTCAGAGACCATCGGCGCAGCAGCGTCCGTGAGTTTCAGATGGATCGTCCTCCGGTCCGTCCCATAATATTCCCCGGTGAGCAGTCCGCGCTCTTCCAATGAGCGGACAGACATGGAGACATGGGACTTTGTGAACGCCCGCTTCTTGATGAGCTGGGCAGCAGTGTCGCACTCCGGATTGTTGGCGAGAAACAGCAGGATATTGAATTCCATCTGGGTCAGCCCGTATTTTTTGCAGACCGGATCAATGAGCCCCGTATAGAAGTCCCGGCTGTCCGCCATAAAATCAACAAATTTCATGTGTATCACCTCTGGTTCAAAAGTGAACTGTTCTATTTAGAACTATATTAGTATACGAGAATACTCTCCAAAAGTCAAGAGCGGCGGCAGCTCTAAATCTATCCAGATGCCATATCCAGACTTCATTTTTCACATGATATCCTTACCTGCACTACAGATTTTATAAAAAAAGAGGTGCCTTTTGTGAGACAGGGAATTTTTCGGAATTTCCTATTACATCAAAAAAATCCGGCAGTCAAGTTGTCTTACAGAATCAAAAATCCCTGTAAAACAACCCAACTGCCGGATCTTTCCTTTATATTCGATCTGTCTTCATATTTTAATTAAACTTCATCGAGATCCCCCGGCTCATCAGAGCATGCCAGACGATCTCCCCTGTTTCCAGAGACTTTTTCACATCGATGATCCTCTGGTTCTCCGAACCGCGGAATGCCAGTGCTACGCTGTAGAGCTCCTGGACAAACTCGCCGTCCACGAGAACGTCGATCAGACTTAACATCTCATCGGTACACTCGCATCTCGCCCGGCTCTCACCGAGAAGCTCTTTATCGAAAAGATAACCGGTATAGCACCAGATATTTTTCTTCGGGAATCTCTCGCGCACTTTCTTTAAGAACGGGAGAAGTGCCCGCTGGTTCTCCGGTTCAAAGGGTTCTCCGCCAAGAAGCGATAATCCATCCACAAAATCCGGCTCCAGCGCCTTTAATAACATTTCTTCCGTCTCTTCCGTAAACGGCTTTCCGTATCCGAAATCCCACGCCACATCATTAAAGCAATTTTTACAGTGATGTGTACAGCCGGACACGAAAAGGGACACGCGGACTCCCTCACCGTTTGCAATATCACATGTTTTGATCTCTCCGTAATTCATTACAGGTGCAGTACCCTTTCCTTAATTTCCTGTGTTCTGCCCTGATTCCAGAACTGTGTTCCGATGTATCCGCAGGTACGTCTTGCAACGTTGAGCTTGCTCTGGTCACGGTTTCCGCAATGCGGGCATTCCCATACGAGCTTTCCGTCATCCTCGATGATCCTGATCTCGCCGTCGTAGCCGCATACCTGACAGTAATCGCTCTTCGTATTTAACTCCGCGTACATGATATTGTCATAGATGTAGCGGATGACCTGAAGAACAGCCGGGATATTATCCTGCATGTTCGGAACTTCCACGTAGCTGATCGCTCCGCCCGGGGACAGTGCCTGAAATTCAGACTCTAATTTTAACTTACTGAAGGCGTCGATCGGTTCCGTTACATGCACATGGTAGCTGTTCGTGATGTAGTTTCTGTCGGTTACGCCCTTTACGATACCGAAACGTCTCTGGAGACTCTTCGCAAAAGAGTAAGTTGTGGACTCCAGCGGGGTTCCATAGATGCTGTAATCGATATTCTCCGCCTCTTTCCACTTCGTGCAGTAGTCATTTAACTTCTGCATGATCTCAAGACCAAGTTTCTTTCCTTCCGGCTCAGTTAATTTCTTCTCAATTAAGCTGTATACACATTCCCACAGGCCTGCATATCCCAGAGAAAGTGTGGAATATCCGTCATAGAGGAGCTTGTCGATGGTCTCACCTTTCTTTAAGCGGGCAAGAGCGCCATACTGCCAGAGGATCGGAGCCGCGTCGGATAGAGTTCCCTTTAATCTCTCGTGGCGGCAGCGCATTGCGCGGTGGCAGAGTTCCATTCTCTCATCAAAGATCTCCCAGAACCTGTTCATGTCTTTTCTTGCGCTGAGTCCGATATCAACAAGGTTTACCGTCACAACGCCCTGATTGAAGCGCCCATAATACTTGCGCTCGCCTTCCCGGTAGTTTCCTGCATTCGCAAGGTTTCCTTTTACATAGGAACGGTCCGGGGTCAGGAAGGAACGGCAGCCCATGCATGTATACACATCGCCCTTTAACTCCCGCATCTTCTTCGCGGAGATATAATCCGGAACCATGCGCTTTGCAGTACATTTTGCCGCAAGCTCTGTCAAATAGTAATACGGCGCATCCGGAGTGATATTGTCCTCATCGAGCACATAGATCAGCTTCGGGAATGCCGGTGTGATCCATACGCCAGCTTCATTCTTAACGCCGAGATATCTCTGTTTTAAGGTCTCCTCGATGATCATCGCAAGGTCTTTTTTCTCCTGCGGATTCTTCGCCTCGTCGAGGTACATGTAAACGGTAACGAACGGTGCCTGTCCGTTTGTGGTGAGGAGTGTTACGACCTGATACTGGATCGTCTGGATTCCCTTCGTGATCTCTCTGCGGAGACGCTCCTCCGTGAGCTTATCGATCTGATCCTCTGTCACAGCAATTCCAAGATCCTTCATCTCGCCGATCACTTCCTGACGGATCTTCACTCTCGATACCTGAACGAACGGAGCGAGATGCGCAAGGCTGATGCTCTGTCCGCCATACTGGTTGCTGGCAACCTGGGCGATGATCTGGGTCGCGATGTTGCAGGCTGTGGAGAAGCTGTGCGGGCGCTCGATCAATGTCTCGCTGATCACGGTGCCGTTCTGCAGCATATCCTCCAGGTTTACAAGATCGCAGTTGTGCATATGCTGTGCAAAATAGTCGGAGTCATGGAAGTGGATGATTCCCTGCTTATCCGCCTCAACAATATCTTCCGGAAGAAGAAGTCTTCTCGTGAGATCCTTGCTGACTTCGCCAGCCATATAGTCACGCTGTACGCTGTTGACCGTCGGATTCTTGTTGGAATTTTCCTGCATAACCTCTTCGTTGTTGCACTCGATCAGGGACAGGATCCGGTTGTCCGTCGTATTTGCTTTCCGCACCAGAGAGCGGTCATAGCGGTAGCGCACATAATTTTTTGCGATCGCAAAAGCACCGATCGCCATCAACTGGTTCTCGACCATATCCTGGATCTCTTCTACGGACACCGCACGTCCCAGCTTATTGCACTTGTACTCTACATAATCCGCGATATCCGTAAGCTGTTCCGGTGCCAGATAGGCATTTTCTGTGGCGTTGCATGCCTTCTGGACCGCATTCACGATCTTGAGCGTGTCAAAACTTTCCTCCGCTCCGTTTCTTTTGATGATCTTCATCCCTGATTCCCCGTTTCATTTCATTGTGTTGGCAGAATTGTCCGCTTTACGCACAACTGCCGTTGCCTGTTTTTCTCTTCTGTCTATTCTGCTAAAAAACACAGCTGACCTACAGGTCCGCGCATTTACTGGCCGGCCTCAGGCATGTACATTTCAGTTGCTGATAGTTTTCTTGGTTGTATATACAGTTTGTTTTTTTCAGAATTATACAGAAATTTTATCTGATTTAGATATTTTATGATTGATCTGTCGGACCTGCCGCCACGAGTCTCTTAAGGCGGTCATGTCATGTTCCCGCCACGTTATTTTTAGTCACTCACGCGAGAACGATTCTATTATAACTGTATTGTTCCCGGATTGCAAGGAGTACTGCTATATAAATATGATATACCAAAACCATATATATGGTGAAAAATTCATGATTCAAAACTATATATTGTTGTTTTTTGAATACAATCTACAAGAAGAGTCCCCTCCGGGATCGTTCCGGAAAGCCCTGAAAAGGCATATCCCGCGAGCCATTTTTCTGCCGTTTTAAGCGTCCAGAAAGCCCGCGGGACTGTTTTCTCTGCTCTTCTTACTTAAATATGTCTGCGCCATTCTTCAAGGCGGTAACGCTGTCTTTTCTTTGCGTCCTCCAGTTGTGCCAGCATTTTCGGAATATCTTCGTTAAAAGTTCCCGCAAGCACTACATAGTTGGACGCGTGGTTTGTCCGGAAGATCGTTCCGGGAGAATCAATGTGTGTTAAAAACAGCTCCATTTCCTCCACGATCTCGTCCGGGGTGATAAGCTCCATCTCCCCGCGTTTTACTTCCTCATTCATCTGGGTCCCCTCATAGAGGCGCAATGTCAGGAAGGAGGCATACTCCGGATTCATCTGATTGATCAGCTCCGCCGACTTGATGGCATGTTCCCGGATCCCTTTTCTTCCACCGAGGCCGGAGATCAGCGTCACAGAAGTCTTGATGCCGCAGCGCTTCAATTTCTGTCCCGCCGCCGCAATCTGGGCCGCCGTCACATCCTTATGGATATGCTCCAGAACACGGTCATCGCCGGATTCCGCTCCGATATAGACCATCTCGAGTCCTGCTGCCGCTAAGGCTTTTAAATCTTCCTCAGACTTTGCCAGAACATCCTTTGCAGTCCCGTAGGAGGTGATCCGCTCCACATACGGGAAATTTTTGTGGACATAGGCTAAAAGCTCTAAAAGAAGTTCTGTCTTTACCACCAGTGCATCACCGTCCGCAAAGAATACACGGCTGACATACGGTCCGTAATAATCGCGGCATTCGTCCAGATCCTTCATGATCTCTTCTTTTGTCCGCACTCGGAATTTTTTCACCCGGTACATGTTGCAGAAGGTGCACCGGTTATGGGCACAGCCCACAGTCACCTGAATAATTAAGCTTCTCGCCTCGCTCGGCGGGCGGTATACGGTTCCTTCGTATTCCATATGATAATTTTCCTTTCCAATTTCTCTTTAACACATGCTCACATGATTCCGTAAGCACAACCCTATTTTATATACTTATTTTGCAAATCCTGTCTTTAAGGATTTTTCAGATCCACATTTCTTTAAAAGAATGCTCCCAATCTGTCCAACCGGCTCAAAATATCTGCCCGTTTTTCATCAAACAATAGATTTTTATTGTATTCATAATACCGTTCGCACTCATTCTCCTGTAAGAACCGCACTGCCGGGGCGCTGGAGTTGAGTTCCGTGATAAACACCACCATCTCCTGACTGCTGCCGAAGGTTCCTTCCATGAAATCAAAGGCGTACTCCAGCGCCTGTCCGGCATGGGCACACAGATTTTCCAGTTCTGTCCGTTCTTCGCCAAACATCTCCCGGAACCGATCGAATATCTCACCGCCATCAGATAACAGTTCTGCTTTCACCGTCTGTAGATACCGGTTCATGGCCGCTGTGATATCGGCACAGCGATACTTTTCCGCCCTCGTGAGGAGTCCGGCTTTCTGTTTCTGCTCGGATACTGCAGTGAATGCCTCGATCTGCTGGGAAAAGATGGCGATCGGAGTCTGCGGCACTGTCTCTATCGTTTCTCCTGCCTCCGCTTTACCTTCCAAGCTTCTCTTGAATGCTTTCAGCTCTCCAAACAGCACTTCCAGATAATCCTCTTTCTGCGCATAAGCCTTGAACTCCACATCGAGCTTCGCTAAAATCAGGCTGATGATCGAAAGCTTCTCATCAAACGGCGCTTTCGCCGCCTGTTCCATCAGGTGCTCGTCCCGCTTTCCTTCCAGGATCTCGTCGATCTGGTATCTCGCCTGATACTTCTTATATAATTCCAGATAGTTCGCAAAATCTTTCGCGATCCGCGGGTGCTCGATATACTGTACCACAACCTCCCGGTCGCAGGTAAGCCCCACCTTCTCGCAGACCTTCAAAAATCCGGAGAGGTCTTCCCATCCACGAGGTGTCGCGAACACTTTTCCGTCCACGGTGGTCTCCACCTGGTAAAAATACTGCGGCTTTGCGGTGAGGAACGACAGGATCGCCGGATGAATATCCGCCTGTTTCGCGTATTCCTTCCAGACCTCAAAATCTGCCTCCACATCAATCTTTTTGATGCGGTCCAGGGTCGCAATATCGAATTCCCGCACGGATTTATTGTATTCCGGCGGGTTTCCTGCCGCCACGATGATCCAGCCATCCGGGATCTTATGATTTCCGAAAGTCTTATACTGCAAAAACTGCAGCATGGCCGGGGCCAGTGTCTCGGAAACGCAGTTGATCTCATCGATGAAAAGAAGTCCCTCGGAGAGTCCTGTGTCTTCGATCTTATTGTAGATCGCCGCGACGATCTCACTCATGGTATATTCCGTCACATGGACATTCTTCCCACTGTAAGTCTTCTCCGAGATAAACGGGAGACCGATGGCACTCTGTCTCGTATGGTGTGTGATCGTGTAGGAGACGAGACCGATCCCGCACTCCCGCGCCACCTGCTCCATGATCTGGGTCTTTCCGATTCCTGGCGGACCGATGAGCAGCACCGGGCGCTGCCGCATGGACGGGATCTCGTATTCCCCGTGTGCGTTCTTCGTCAGATACACCTGTATCGTATTTTTAATTTCCTGTTTTGCACGCTTGATGTTCATATCTTTTTACTCCGGTATAATTTTTACAGTCCGTGAACCAGCCTGTCAAACCTTTTACTTTCCGTAACTGTTCAGTACCCCCACAGTTACACGCAAAAATCCATTCCAAATCGGCTATGCCGATAGGATTTTTGCCTTCCATTCTAAATTTTCTTACAGTCAGCGCAGTAAATACGCAGACCTACTGAACAGTTACTATTTTCCATCTAATATTTTCCCCACGTCCTCCATCGACTCCGGGTCCAGAATCACCTTCATCGCCCAAGGTGGAACATCCGCGTCGGTGTAATTGTCCCGCATAAACACAAATGCCGTGTCGTAGGGCGGCATTTTCACCGGGAATGTCCCATATCCATCCGTAAAATAGAGGAGTCCCCGCAGCCTGCTGAATTTTCCCGCCTTGATCATCTGGTCCACATGCAGGAATGCCGGGCGGAAATCTGTCCCACCCATGCCGTGAAGCTCCATGTGGTCCATGTAATTCCGAAGGTCTTCCTCGCTCTCGATCTTCACATCCTGCCGTACTTTATCATCGCACTGCAAAATATGGATATTGACCTTCTTAAAGAAACTCTCTGATTGGGCCAGCACCCCGTAGGTCTCTTCCAGGAATTTCTTCACCAGCTCCCCGGAACATGACATCGAAGTGTCGATAACGACCACAAAATCCTCGATCCGCCGGACTTCCTTCGTCTCAAGGGGCTCGATCAACGGCATATTTCCGTATAACTGCATGCCATAATTGTAGAATACATAGTCGAACGCATCCGGATCGATCTGGACTGTCTCCTTCAGCACCGAAAATTTCTGCAAAAATTTCCGGTAATCGTACCGCTCCCGGTTCTCCACCGCCAGCTGATCCATCAGCTCCCTGGAGTCATCCGCCGCCTCGTTGGAAAACGCCTCCATCTCCGCCTGCATCTTCTCCCGCTTGTCATCCCAATCGTTTTTTCGGTTCCGGTTGGGATTCGGAGATTTCTTCTCGTCCTCTTTCTCCCATCTGGAATGATCGTCCCGGCAGAATTCCCGGCAGAGCCGCTCATATTCGATCTCCGAAAGCTCCATCTCCTGCATAGTGTGATAGATGCTCTCCGCGTTCAGTACCTTGATCTTTTTCCTCAGACGTCCGTAAAATTCCGCCCGCACCGGGGACATCGGCAGATGGACGCACGGCTTGTGGATCCCGTCGATCAAGGACTCCACAGCGATATCGCATGCCAGATTCCAGTATTCCTCCGCCCGCTTTTTTCTCGACCATGGGTGGACAAAAAGACAGTGGAAGGTCTCGTGCAGGATCATGCGGTTTACATAAACAGGATTTCTCCGGTACCAGCCGCAGATGTATCCTGTCTCAAATGATAATAAGGTTCCGTCCGTTCCGATTCCCTTGATGCTGTTGTCCGCCACCGGGAACAGACCATTTAAGGCCACGTCGAGAAACCGCATGGAAAGATACAGCTCATTCCTCGCGTTCCGTATGATCTCAACGCCGATCACCGCCAGTTCTTCCAGCGCGCCCTGCTCTCTCAGGATCGGCGACCATGCCGCATCTTCTCTCATGACGATTTCTGACCTCCTCACAAATCAAAATCAAACTTTTTCTTCTTTACGCCAAACTTCTTCCTCTGGATCTCCATAAACATCCCCAAAAGCTCCGGCAGATGCTTTTTCGAGATCTCCGTGATCAGCCCCGACATCTTATCCACCGTCAGCGGATTCTTTTCCGGTGTTAAATACTGTCCCGCAATCCATTTTATGGTCTCCGGGTCCTCAAGAGTTCCAAGAAGTACCTCATAAAGATTCTCCATAAGAAACTTTTCATATTCCTTTTTCGCGCTCTCCCACAGTCCTTTCGGATACTGCAGCCGGGTCACCGCGATCTTCGATGCCATGAGAACCGATTCCTCTGCTTTTTCATACACAAACATTTTATCATACCTGTCAAATCGGAATTTTCGTCCCTCAAAACAGTAGCGATACTTCTGCCCTGCACCGTGGATATTGGATACCGTGATCCTGGCGGGCGTATTTTCCACCGCCTCGTCGTAGTATTCCGGGAAGATCACACGCGCAGTCTCTATCTCCCCGTTCTCTTCCTCAAAAGTACTTGAAGCCAGCGATGTTCGTGCAGAGTCCGTGTCTCTCTCGTCCTGCATTCGATTTTGTCCGCTCTGTATAAACACATGTACTATGACTCTCTCATTGATCTCCGTCACAAAATCCCTGAGTGCCGACTCTTCATCCACCCCCATATGCACAGTCAGACTCCTGATATTCCGGCAGCCCGTAAACACGCCGCCGCCGACTTCCCGGAGCGCCCCGTAAAAATGGATCTCCTGAAGCTTCTCACATCCATAAAATTCATATCTTCCGATCCGGGTGAGTGTCCGCGGTAGATAGACTTTCTCCACCGTACTCCCCGAAAATACCTTGTCTGCCAGCTCTGTCACCGGAAGTCCGCCCAGACTTTCCGGTACCACGCAGACGGCGCCTGGTGCCAAAAGCTTTGTCACACAAGCGCCCCCATTTTTCTCTTTAAATTCAAATTCAACATCCATATTCCAGTTACACTTATTATAATTGTTCAGCAGACCAGAACAATTAGTTCACAGACCTGCCGAACAGTTATGCTTATTCTTCAATCAGTTTATTTAACTTTCTCATCGCACTAAACCGGTAATAGTATACCAGGAATGCCAGCGAAGTGATAGTCCAGCTTAACGGATAACTCGTCAGCGTTGTATACAGCCCCGGATGAATCGCGCCCGCGCCGAATACCCAGAGCACACGCAGGATACAGGTTCCAACACAGATGATCAGCATTGGGATCAGGGCATCGCCCACGCCGCGCAGCGTACACGGATATACGTTGACGCAGATGTAGCAGAACCAGAACGGCACCAGGAAGCGGATAATACTCATGCTCTCCGCCATGACATCCACATCGTTGGTAAAGAGACTGATGAGTACCGGACCTGCCGTAAACATAAATACACCAAGTGCTGCCGTAATGATCGTCGACATGAGAAGCCCCACATAGGTGCCCTTTTTCAGACGTTTGATCTTTCCTGCACCGAAATTCTGTCCCGCAAAAGTCGTCACAGAAATTCCCATGGCATCCATGGTCATCCAGAAGATACCATCAATCTTTCCATAAACTGCCCAGGACGCAATCGTATTCGTTCCGTATCCATTGATGTTTGCCTGAATCAGGATATTGGAGATCGAGTACATCATGGACTGGAGTCCCGCCGGAAGACCGATCTTTATGATCCTCTTTAATAATACCGGCTCCACACGGAGTTCCTTTGGGATAAAACGGTAAGATTCTTTTGTCCGGATCAGCGTTATCATAACGAGTACTGCCGATAAAAGCTGGGACATGATCGTCGCAAGCGCCGCCCCAGCAACTTCCATATGAAAACAGACTACAAACAGGAGATCCAGAGCAATATTGGTCAGGCAGCTCGCCACAAGGAAATAGAGTGGTCTCTTCGAATCTCCCACAGCTCGTAAGATCGCAGCGCCCATGTTATAGACCAAATTTCCTATGATACCCAGAAAATAGATCCTGAGATATGTCACAGAATATCCAAGGATCTCTTCGGGAGCACCCATAGCCCGGATTGCAGCCGGAGTGAAGATCTCACCGATCACTAAGAGTGCCACACCGCCGGCCAGCGCCAGACAGAACGATGTGTGGACCGATTTCTGCACCTGCTGGTCTTCCTTTGCCCCATAGAACTGGGATACGACAACGGCCGCGCCGGAGGACATTCCGACGAAGAAACCAACTAACAGGTTGATCAACGTTCCTGTCGTACCCCCTACCGCGGAAAGTGCTTCTTTTCCAACGAATTTTCCAACGATCATGGCATCCGCCGTGTTGTAAAGCTGCTGGAAAAATGTCCCGAACAGGATCGGAAAGAAAAAGAGCAGGAGCTGCTGCCAGATCACGCCGTCCGTAATCCCGTTGTAGCCTGCCGGATGATTCTTCTTAAGTGTCATATCTTCACCCTCTACAAAATCCGCCATGCATGGATCCCGTTTGCAGTCTTTTCTGAATGCATGGCAATTGATACTTCCGCCCTGTATCTGTCGGCTGCGGACACAGGGCGGAGGTATGATTGATCAAAGGCCGGCTCTTTCGCCGCCTTTAAAGGTTCTTTTTATGATTACAGGAGATTCTTTCTGAGTTCCTCGCCGCTCTTTGCGGAAAGGTATGCCGGCGGAATGTCAAGAATAGTCTTGCATCCGCTCATTCCCTCCTGTTTCATGCGGAATGCGGCGCGGGCACAGCAAACGATCACGGAGGAAGTGAACTCCGGGTTGGAATCCAGTTTCAGACGATACTCAATCACATGTGTATTCTCCTGATTCCATCCGGTCTTTCCGTTTCTGATCACGAAACCGCCGTGCGGGAGTGTGGAGTGGTCACGCTTCATCTCTTCCTCGCTGATGAAATGAACCGTTGTGTCATAGTCGGAGAAGTAGTTCGGCATCGTTACGATCTCTTTTTCGATGCGTGCAAGATCAGCACCCTCTTCAGCAACAACATAGCACTCTCTTGTGTGTTTCTCTCTCGTTGTGAGCTCCGGAGTCTCGCCGTTTCTGATTCTCTCCAGCACGCTCTCAACCGGGACTGTATACTGTCTTGCGTCCTTCACGCCATCAATGCGGCGGATCGCGTCGGAATGCCCCTGACTTACACCTTTGCCCCAGAATGTATAGTCTTTACCATCCGGGAGAATTGCATTTGCGTATACACGATTTAAGGAGAACATACCCGGATCCCAGCCTGCGGAGATCACTGCTACATTTCCTGCTTCCTTTGCCGCTGCATCGACAGCTGCAAAATGCTCCGGAATTCTCGCGTGTGTGTCAAAGCTGTCCACTACGGTGAAATATTTCGCATACTCCGGTGTCTGCACCGGAAGATCTGTCGCACTTCCGCCGCAAAGGATCAGGACATCGATCTTATCTGTCATATGCTTCGCTTCGTCCGCATGGTAAACCTTTGCGCTTTCGGTCAGGATCCTGACATTTTTCGGATCTCTTCTTGTAAATACTGCCGCAAGCTCCATATCCGGATTCTGTTTGATGGCGCACTCAACGCCGCGTCCAAGATTTCCATAACCCATAATTCCGATTCTGATCGTCATATTGTTCTCCTCTTCTTTCTTTATTTAATGTCGCTATCTCCATTTTACCAATAGGCCGTTATAGTGTCAATTGAAATAAGTTTAACGAATTTATCTCCTGTTTCTTCCAGATACACCTGCAAAACCTGCCACCGGAAGGTTCTTCTGGGAACGCGGCAATGAAAAAAGAAACAACGGAATCCGAAATCCTTTTTCTCAAAGATCCCTGAGTCCGTTGTTTACATATTTTTTAATATATTAATGTTTTTCCCTTTTCATAAGCACAAACGCAACGCCCGCCGTGATGAACTCTGATACAGTCACCGTAAGCCAGATTCCGTCCACTCCAAAGAGTGCCGGAAGTAGGAATACAAACACGCTGTTTAAGATTACGCCTCGAAGCAGTGTGATCGTTAAAGAAAACCGCGGTCTTACAGTAGACTGGAAATACATTCCGCTGATGATGTTCCACTCGCTGACTAAGAAGCAGAGGAAATACAGCCGGATCGCCGGGACCGCCATTGTGAGGATCTCCGGTGTCGGGTCCAGAAACAGATAGGACAACTGTACCGGGATCAGCATGCCGATCGCAGTGAATATGAAGCCTGCGGCAAATCCGGTCCGAACTCCCAGTTTTCTCGCCTCGCCGACTCTCTTCAGGTTTCCCGCGCCAAAGTTCGCGGAAAGCAGCGGCTGTACTGCCTGAGCGATACCGTTGGAAATGGACGATGCCACAAGCGCGGTGTTTGTGATGATTCCATAGACCGTGATTCCCATCTCTCCCACGTAAGCGAGGAGCTGGCGGTTAAACAGCAGCATCACGAAGCCGTTGGAGATCTCCAGAATAAAGCTTGCGAGCCCATTTCCGAGCACCTCCGGCACCCGTCTCCACACATCGCTAAATTCCAGCTTCAAGTGGTTATCTTTCGAGAAAAAATGGCTTGCGAGGATCAGCACCGTGAGTGTCGTTCCGGTGGCTGTCGCCAGCGCCGCACCTCCCATTCCCCATTTCATGATAAAAATGTATACATAATCCAGGATCACATTGGTGACGCCTCCACTAATCACGCCCGCCATGGCAAGCTTCGGCGCACCGTCATTTCGGACGAATGCCTGAAGGAATGAAGACAGGGCAAACATGGGAGCCGCTGTTGTGAGCACAGTTCCGTAAGGCACGGTGTATTCATTTAAGAGTGGGGTATTTCCCATAAAAGTAATCAGAGGTTTGAAAAAGATTCTTCCCAATATCAGAAAGACTGCTGACAGAGCAAGCACCACACAGAGTGCCGCCGTAAAATAACTTCTGGCGCGTTTTTCATCGCAGCGTCCTCTGGAAAACCCAAAGAGGACGCTGCCGCCGACTCCGCACATCATTCCGATCCCGAAATATGTGTTGTAGAGCGGCAGTAAAATATTCATCGCCGCAATACCGGAACCACCGACTCCGCGTCCGATCATCATCGTGTCCGCCAGAATATAAATGGAGGTCACGAGTGTTGCGCTGATGGACGGCACCAGGTAACTGAAAAATACCTGGCGGACCGGGGATTCCAGCATGTTGATCTGTTTCATAAGTGTTGCTCCTCAATATTCTTCAAAATGTATTTCGATATACCTTGTTCTTCTTTCTAACAGCAATATTTCAGCAGCTCTTTTTGCAAAGCTGCTGATTTCTTAGTCTGCGATGTTAAAATTCGTCCTTGCATATCCTGCCAGCGTGTCTGCCATCTTTTTTCCATACTCTGCGGCAAAATCATCAAGGACTCTTTCAGCGATCCGTGTCCCCTCTTCCCCGAAGATTGCTTCACAAACTTCCCGGTATGCCCAGTAGGAGTGAGCGCAGTGGTACTCGAAAGATCTGAGGCCTGCCGGATTTTTTGCCATATTGGACTCCGGCGTCAAACCGGCGTTCCGGATCGTCTGTATACAATAATCATGGTCATGGAGTGTCTGGGAGACCTCATAGCGAATCTCCGGGTTGAAACCTCGGGAAATGGACGCATCCAGGTCTTTACAATAGAGAAGCCCCGCTTCCGGGAGTCCCATATTCTTAAACTGGGTGTGCCACGGACAGACATGGATGTGGATCTGAAAGTCCGGGCTTAAGCTTGTCGTCTCGGACTGGTTTCCGAGTCCTTGTGCTTTTACCTCTTCCGTGTTGACCCATTCACCGTATTGGCAGTATGTCTCATAAGTCAGAGGTTTTCCGTCCCGGATCGCCCGCTGCGCCATCCGACGTCCACGCTGTTCGCCGTAATATCGGGTAGCATGCAAAAATGCCGCCTCGCCGCGGTCACCGAAGATTTCCTTCAGGTAAACATAATATTTTGCCGCGATAAACGCGTGTGACAGTTCTGTAAATCCCATAATGCTTCCTCCCGTCCAATATTCTATTCTTCTGCTTCACCATAGCGCTCTGGCTTGTATACAAAGTCCATGCTGCCGACAGACTCATTTTCCCGCATGACCAGATATCCGCATGCTTCTTATTTCATCTCTCCAAGAATATCCGACAACTGCGCAAACTGTGCAAGGCTTAACACCTCGCCGCGGATCGTCGGAGTGAGTCCCATCTCTGCGATCGCTGCCGCGATCTGTTCCTTTGTATACGGAAGTTCAGGCGCATTTCCGAGACCGTTCTGCAGCGTCTTTCTTCTCTGATTGAAGGATGCGCGGATGATCTTAAACATCATGGCAGGATCCTTCACCTCCACCGGCATCTCCTTATGTCTTGTAAGCCGGATCACCGCTGATCCCACATTCGGGCGCGGGATAAAGCAGTTCGGCGGTACGTTCGCTACGATCTCCGGCTCCGCGTAATACTGGACAGCCAGGGACAGAGCGCCGTAATCCTTGGACCCCGGTCCTTCCTTCATGCGATCCGCAACTTCCTTCTGGACCATGACGGTAATATTGTCGATCGGCACTCCGCTCTCAAAGAGCCCCATGATGATTGGGGTCGTGATATAGTACGGCAGGTTCGCAACGACCTTGATCGGCTTTCCGCCGTTGTATTCCTCGGCCAGTGCCTTGATATCGACTCTTAAGATATCCTCGTTGATGACGGTCACGTTGTCGTAATCCGCCAGTGTCTCCTTTAAGATGGGGATCAGGTTCCGGTCGATCTCAACAGCTACAACATGTCCGGCATTCTCCGCAAGGTACTGGGTCATGGTTCCGATTCCAGGTCCGATCTCAAGAACGCAGTCATCCTTTGTGATCCCGGCTGCAGAGATGATCTTCTCCAGTACATGGGTATCGATCAAAAAGTTCTGACCGAACTTTTTCTGAAACATGAATTCATACTTCTGTATGATCTCTATGGTATTCTTTGGGTTTCCCAGATTTGCCATTTATTTCTCTCTTTCTATTTTTGACTGCGCTTTTGCGCAGGTGCTTTTGTTGCATGAGGTGCATCTTGTATACAAAATTTGATACCATTCCGATATCGCAGTCCGATCGGTCTGATCGTCCCGAAACTCCTACTCTGTGATCCGATACAGCGCTCTAGCGTTCTTCGCCGTCTCTCGGATGATCTCTTCCTTGGAAACACCCTTGATCTCTGCCAGTTTCTCCGCCACATACGGCAGATTTCCGGAATAATTTCTCTTTCCGCGATTCGGCACCGGTGCCAGATATGGGCAGTCCGTCTCAAGAACAATCCTGTCTAGTGGTGCGTATTCCGCCACCTCAATCAACTTTTTCGCGTTCTTGAAGGTCAGTACTCCGCCGATCCCGATGTAATATCCCATATTCAGATATTCTCTCGCCATCTCCACTCCGTAGGAAAAGCAGTGGATCACGCCGCCGGTGGCACCGTTGTGTTCCACTTTCATAATATCTAACGTGTCCTTCGCCGCATCACGGCTGTGGATGATCACCGGGAGTCCCGTCTTCTTTGCGATCTCAAGCTGCGCCGAAAACCAGTGTTTCTGGATCTCTCGTTCCGGCTCGTCCCAGTAGTAGTCAAGACCGATCTCACCGATCGCCACAACCTTCGGGTTTTCTGCCAGAGATTCCAGCCATTTCATGTCCGCATCCGTAAGCTCCGTCGTCTCGTTCGGATGCACGCCCACCGCCGCATACATGAAGGGATGCGCCTCGGCCAGTGCCAGCGTTGTCTTTGTTGACGCGATGCTCGCTCCGACATTCACAACGGTTCCGACTCCCTGTTCTTTCAGTCCCGTGAGCACTTCCTCCCGGTCCGCGTCAAATGCCTCATCGTCGTAATGGGCATGTGTGTCAAAAATATAGTCCATTCTTTCTGTCCTCAAGTCATATGTCGTTTTCTTTTTCATCCGGAGCTGGCATCCGTAAGACTTTTTTGCACCATCTCATTTTCTACAGTCCCACAGCCATCTTGATTCCCCGGATCACCAGCAGATGCAGCGGATAAAACAGATAGAAAATTCTTCCGTTCCCACTGCCTTTTTCTCCATTGTAACGGTTTATCAGGAAAATTGCAACGCAAGCCGCAGCGCCATAGAAATCCATATACATACAAAATAAAAACACAATGCAGACAGCCGTGCGAAACTGTGGTTCCGTGCGCAATGTATACAATATAACGATCAACAGCACGCCCATAAACCCATAATCCGTCTTCAGATAATAGGCTGCCAGTCCGAAAGGAACCGCCGCCAGAACCCGGATATACCGCTCATATTCCAACGGAAATCTCCTCTGGCCTACCGCCTTCCTGCCGCCATCTCCTGTTTTTTCCCGGTTTCCGTATGACACTCCAGATCCGGTCCCACAGATCAGATCGCCGACCCAGACTGCCAGAAGTCCCAGAAGTAATGTGAACACCGTATTCTGATCCACCGGAAAAAGCCATGTTCCCCCCGCAACAAGATCAAAGGGGATCTCCGAAATAACCGCCAGCAGAAGCAGCCTCAGTGCATACCTTCTCCGGTCCCTCGTGTGCACTGCGCCCTCCGCGATCATAAACGCAAAGAGAGGAAAAGCCACACGCCCCACAAGGCGCATGGCTGTCCCACAGAGACTCCAGGCAGCGCCCGAAGCCAGTTCTGACTGTTCAATAAGCCCAACGGCAGCATGGTCGATGACCATGCTGACCAGAGCAATGTTTTTTAGCTGTTCCGCCGAAAAACGTACCTTCACTTAGCAGACCTCAGAACCGGACTTGATATCCTTTGCCGGTGTCATTAATGCGAGGTTGCCCTCATCATCCTCCGCGCAGAGGATCATGCCTTCCGATAACATGCCTGCGAGCTTCGCCGGTTTTAAGTTCGTAACGACCATAACCTTTCTGCCGACCATATCTTCCGGTTTATACCATGCCTTGATTCCGCTTAAGATCTGTCTTGTCTCAGAACCGATCTTAACCTGGGAGCAAAGTAATTTTTTGGACTTCGGAACCTCTTCACACTTCACGATCTCACCGATCTGGAACTGAAGCTTTGCGAAATCATCATATGTGATCTCCGGCTTCTTCTCAACGTCCATGCCCGGCTTCTCTTCTTCCTTCTTCTCTTCCTGTTTCTCTGCTGCGGCTGCTGCCTTCATGGCCTCAACCTTCTCCATAACGTCCTTGATGTCCATACGGGCAAACAGGATCTCCGGCTTCTCTGTAACCTTGTTTCCGTTCGGGTACAGACCGAAGGTATTCATGTTCTCCAGCGATCTCTTCTCTGTGTTTAACTGAGCGAGGATCTTCTCAGAAGTTTCCGGCATGAAGGAGAATAACAGGGACGCACCGATGGTGATCGCCTCTGTGAGATTGTAAAGAACGGTTGCAAGACGGTCCTTCTTTGCCTCGTCCTTTGCGAGTGTCCACGGAGTTGTCTCATCGATATATTTGTTGCTGCGGCGGAAGATATTGAAGATCTCTGTGATCGCGTCTGCAACGCGGAGCTTGTTCATCTTCTCGTCTACTTTCTTGACCGTCTCAAGAACGGTTGCCTTTAACTCTTCATCCACCGGCTCTGCAGCGCCCTTGTTCTCGACAATTCCGCCAAAATATTTATTTGTCATGGAAACAGTACGATTTACAAGGTTTCCGAGAATGTTGGCAAGGTCAGAGTTCATGCGTTCAACCATAAGATCCCAGGAGATCACGCCATCGTTCTCAAACGGCATCTCATGAAGTACGAAGTAGCGGACTGCATCTACACCGAAGAAGTCAACGAGCGTATCTGCATAGAGGACGTTTCCTTTAGACTTACTCATCTTGCCGTCGCCCTGTAACAGCCACGGATGTCCGAATACCTGCTTCGGAAGCGGAAGACCGAGAGCCATTAAGAAGATCGGCCAGTAAATGGTATGGAAGCGGATAATATCTTTACCGATCAGATGAAGGTCTGCCGGCCAGTATTTCTTAAACTTCTCGTCGCTGTTTCCGTCACAGTCATATCCGATTCCCGTGATATAGTTGGTCAGCGCGTCAAGCCATACATAGGTAACGTGCTTCGGATCAAAAGTGACCGGAATTCCCCACTTGAAGGAGGTTCTGGATACACAGAGATCCTGAAGTCCCGGAAGCAGGAAGTTGTTCATCATCTCGTTCTTTCTGGATACCGGCTGGATAAACTCTGGATGCTCGTTGATATATTCGATGAGCTTCGGAGCATATTTACTCATACGGAAGAAATATGCCTCTTCCTTTGCCGGCTGTACCGGACGTCCGCAGTCCGGGCATTTTCCGTCTACGACCTGGGACGGAGTCCAGAAGGACTCACACGGTGTGCAGTAAAGTCCCTCATAATGTCCTTTGTAGATATCGCCCTGATCATATAATTTCTTGAAGATCTTCTGGACCTGTTTCTCATGGTAATCATCTGTGGTACGGATGAATTTATCATAGGAAGTGTTCATGAGGTCCCAGATCTCCTTGATCTGTCCTGCTACGTTGTCAACGAACTCCTTCGGAGTTACGCCTGCGTCCGCAGCCTTTAACTCGATCTTCTGACCGTGCTCGTCGGTTCCTGTCTGGAAGTAAACGTCATAGCCCTGTTCTCTCTTGTAGCG
Source organism: Clostridium sp. OF03-18AA (assembly GCF_003478035.1). Lineage (GTDB taxonomy): Bacteria > Bacillota > Clostridia > Lachnospirales > Lachnospiraceae > Pilosibacter. The sequence goes on along the minus strand of NZ_QUEP01000009.1, from coordinate 69,727 downwards.
TGCGATCGCGTCTGCTAATACGATCTCATAAGTGTTTCCGATATGCGGTTTGCCGGATGTATAGGCGATCGCTGTGGAAATGTAGTATGGTTTCTTACAGTTTGTACACATGGATTGATTCCTCCTGTTTTTTTATCTCTTTTTACGGCTCTTCTCCTGCCGGTTATCTGCTCACAAAATACAGCTTTTTCTGTATCTTTCAGGCATAAATGGCACACAGGACGTTTTCTGCGCTGGGGACGTTTTCTGCCGCGTTATGTGCCGCAATGCATAAAAAAAGCCCGTCTTTATTATTAAAGACGAGTCCCCCCGTGTTACCACTTTAAATTCGGCGATGCCTCACGGTCATCGCCCTCACCGGCTGTCACCAAACAGCCTGACGCGCTAACGGGCGCTTCCGGCACAGGCTAAACGGAGATTTTCTTTTCACCTGCACAGCTCCGGGACCATCTTCCGCCGACTCTTCGCTCCCCTTTCGCACCAGCCGGGGTCTCTGAAAACTTCCTTTCGGCGTACTCTTCCCTTCCAAGCTTTTTCCATATGATGTCTTTAGTCTATCCTGTTCAAATAAATTTGTCAAGGCATCCCGTCGGTTTCCGCGGGAACTTTACTTCCTTTAGTTGATTTTTCACACAAAAAAGACTACACTTTGTGTTACCATAAAACAGATCGTATTCATGATTTTTGCTTCGGAGGAATGACTTATGAATGAATCACAAAAAAGACTGGATGAAAAACGGCAGCTCCGGATCCGTCTGGAGAACATCTCGATCGTTCTGCTCGCCGTATTTTCTTTTTTCCTGTTTCTGCTGACTTTTTTCCCGTTTTCAAGGATCTCCCAGTCCATGCAGGCCTCTTTTGAGATGGGGCGCATGGTCCAGCGTGCCTTTTCCATTGTTCTTTTCGTGCTGTCGCTGCAGTTATGGAAGAGAAAGCGGAATGCATGGATGATCGCGATGGGGATCTTCACACTCAACTTTCTGCGCGGTCTCATCGGGATGGGACATCCGCTGCACAACGGAATCATGATCTTTGACCTCGTTCTGTTTCTTCTGTTTTTTGCCCTGCGGAAGGATTTCTGTATCCCGGCCGGACGCGAGAACCGGAAGCAGACCGTAACACTTGCTTTTCTTGCCATTGCAGGTGTCCTGATCAATGTCGGGATCACCTGGCATTACATGCAGGTTGGAACCGCTGCCGGATCCTCCGTCTCCTTTGCGGACAGTTTCGCCCAGGGCATCGGCATGATCTTCGGAATGGGCAATCTTCCTGCTTCCATGGCAGACCGTCATGGAACAGAATTTGTCCTTTTCTGGTTCAGCTGGGGCTGCATCCTCGCCGCCATCCTCTGCGCACTGCGTCCATGGCTTCAGAAACAAGCTCATGGAGCCCAGGAGATCCAGCATGCCAGAACACTTTTAAACCTGTACAGCCAGAATCCATGTTCCTACCTGGCGTTGGAAGATGACAAATGTCTGTATTTCGGGCATTCTGTTGACGGAGTTCTGCCTTATGGGACCGTCGGCGATACCATCGTTGTAAACGGCGATCCGGTCTGTAAGGATGAAGATTTTCCTGCACTTCTCGCTGAGTTCCGCGAGTTCTGCCAGAACAGTGCCCACAATATTTTCTTTCTCGGTCTGACCGACTACTACCTGTCGGAATATGAAAAGCAGGGATTCGGTCTCGTAAAAAGCGGGGAGGAAGCGCGGTTTAAGCTTTCTGACTATGAGATCAGCGGCAAGAAGGGCGCCAAGATGCGCATGAACATCAACCATGCGACAAAAGCCGGCGTCACGGTCCACGAATACAAAGTGCTGGAGAAACGGGATCCTGATCTCGACCGCGAATTTGACCGGATCACGGACGAATGGCTCGAAGGGAAGAAGAGCGGAATGCTTCAGTTTACGATGGGAACCGTCGGACTCGATGATCCGATGGACAAGCGTTACTTCTACGCCCTGAATTCGGATGGAAAAATGGTTGCCTTTATCGTTTTTGTTCCTTTCCTTGGAAAGAACGGCTACATGGCCGATGTGACGAGACACGGAAAAGATGCGCCGAGCGGTGTCATGGAGACGATCATCTACGAGGCGTTCCAGGTATTTAAAGAAGAGGGGATCGGCTACGGCAGTCTCGGAGTCGCCCCGCTTGCCGGTCTGAACGCAGAGAGTAAAAATCCGATGGAACGCCTGCTCCAGTTTATCTATGACCATTTAAACGCGTGCTACGGTTTCCGGGATCTTTACCGGGCAAAAGAAAAATACAGCCCGACGGAATGGGTTCCGTCTTACTATGCGTACCTTCCGAAATATCCGACGCCGAGCATGCTGTATGCCGCTGTTGAGATCCAGAATCCTCATGGGATCCGCGGGTATATTCTCACGCTTTTAAAAGGGGAACTTCACAAATGGAAAAAATGATCTGTCGTCAGGGTATGGCGGATACGCCCAAAGCTTGGATTTATTATAAAGAAAGCGGGCACGGAGTTCCGATCCTGATGCTCCACGGGAACGCGGAGACGCATATGATCTTTGACTTCTACGAGAAAAAATTGTCTGCAAACTACCGGGTGATCCTGATGGACAGCCGTGCCCACGGACGTTCCCGGATCAAGCCAGACAATGCAGATGCTGAGTTTACGACTGCCGATATGGCAAAGGATGCGGCGGCGCTTCTGGATGTTCTCCGGATCCCGTCGTGTATCCTCTTTGGATTCAGTGACGGGGCGAACATCGCACTGGAGTTCGCTTCTCTTTTTCCGGAGCGGACGCTTTCTGTGATCGCTGTCAGCGGAAATATCACGCCTGACGGACTGATCTTTCCCGTCCGGATGTTCTGCATTGGGAAGTATTATTTTTATCGGATCTTGTCCACGCTTTTCCGCACATGTTTTCTTTCACAGAAACGTCCGCGCCGTGTGGACTCACCAGCTTCCCATCCGCAGAAAAAAGGGCATGCATTTGCTGACATGGTCTATTCTCATGTTTTCCGCTGCCAGCAGCTCGCCTCCCTGCTCTGCAACTCGCCGCTGATGACAAAAGAACAGCTGCATGCGATACAGGCGCCGGTCCTTCTTCTTGCGGGGACAAGAGATCTCGTGAAAACCTCCCACTCCCGGCTGATGGCGCGGCTGATCCCGCGTGCGCAGCTCGTCCTTGTGAACGGTGCTACCCATACTTCCATGTTTGGAAGAAAGCAGTTTTATCTGAACGTCATTCTGGACTTTTTGAAAGGGTGCCCGGCAGCGCCTTTCGGATGCATGGCAGCAAAAAAGGACCTTTGATCTGTTTAAGGTCCTTTTTTGTTGGCTGTGTGTTTCACAGTCCTTTATTTATGCGGATATATACGCACTGTTTTAATAATTCTCGATCCGTCTCTGCTTTCTCAGCGCGTTTCTGCGCTCTCCGGCTGCCCATGCAGCTTTTTCTTCCTCGGTTTCCACGATCAGTCCCGGAACGGTTGTCGGATGATCATTCTTGTCGAGTGCTACCATTACAAAATATGCGGTATTTACAAGTTTTCTCGTTCCGTCGAGTGCCTCCACATAGGTATCGACCTGAACCTCCATGGAAGTATGACCCACATAAGTAAGTTTTCCGAATAAGATCAGCGTATCATTCATATACACTGCTTCCTTAAACTGAAGGCTGTCCACAGAAGCCGTTGTCTGGTTGCAATGGGAATGTCTTCTCGCTACAACACCCGCAACGATATCGATCCACTCCATCAGCTGTCCGCCGAAAAGTCGGCCGGCACCGTTGATATGGCTCGCAAGAACGATCTGTGTCTGTTCTACTGCTGATTCTGATACATGACGCATTAATCTTTCACACATAATTCTGTTCCCCTCTCCTCATTCTTAGATGATCCCCGTCTGCTGGGTCTTCCATCCGCAGACGCTGGTGCCAAATGTGCATTTTGTTCTTGGGTGTCGCACATTTGTCTTTCTGTCGCGATACTACTCAGTATATCCTCTTCCGCGCTTCTTTTCAACCTTGAAAAGAAAAGTTCCTGTATTTGTAAGTAAAAAAAGTTCTGTATTCCCTCATCTGATTCATATATTGAACCAGTCAGCTTCCGTATTGATCCTATTGGCAGCTGCATCCGGGAGGTTCTTTTTATGAAATGGAAACACATTTGGGCAGCTGCTCTGGCACTCTTTTTCCTGTTCATTCTCACTGCCTGCGGAAATGAGCGGATTTTCTCTGCCAGTCCGGCGGAGACCGGGGAATCTTACTCTTCCAATGACTTTTCATCCGGCAATCCCGCTACTTCTGAAAAAGCTTTAAAGCTCCAGGCAGATTTCGACTCATTCTGCTCTGACCTCTTTCACACCGAGATGGAGTCTTCCAGCACTCTGGATCTCCACTACACGCTGCTCCACCCGGAAAATTACGGAATTGATGCGGGGGATGCCTCCCTTGGCACTTACCGCCTGTCCGAGCTCATCACAAATCACCATGACCTCCATGATCTCCGAAAAAAACTCAACGACTTTGATCCTGGCTCCTTATCAGCAGACCAGCAGATCCTTTACGATTCCCTTTCCGCGATGACTGATACTTCTCTGATGGCGGAAGGTCTCGAGCTCTACGAACAGCCGCTTGCCCCCACCATCGGGATCCAGGCGCAGCTCCCGATCCTGCTGTCGGAGTATTCTTTCCATTCTATCCAGGATGTCGAAGACTATCTCTCTCTGCTTTCCCAGCTCGACTCCTATTACGGTGATATTCTTTTCTTTGAGCAGCAAAAATCTGATGCCGGACTCGGTCTGTCCGACGCTTCGATCGACCGGATCATCGAATCCTGTGAAAGTTATCTCATTGACCCGGAAGACAATTTCCTGACGGAGACCTTTGAAAGCCGCCTGAAATTTCTGGAACATGAGATCACTCTGACAGAACAGCAGAAAACTGACTTTCGTTCCCGTCATCTTGACATGATCAAAAACGCGTTTTTGCCCGCTTATCGCCATCTGATCGACGGGCTTTCAAGCTTAAAAGGGCGCGGGATCAACGAAAGCGGTCTCGCCGGATTCCGGGACGGAAAGCAGTACTATGAATATCTTGTAAGATCAGGTCCCGGTCTCTCCTATCGTACGATCGAAGAGTTGAAAACTGCGCTGTCTTACCGGATGCAGAAAGACCTGGAGACGATCTCCTCTTTTTCCAAAACTGCCGCTTCCGATCTCACTTTTTCCTGTACACAGCCTGACCAGATCCTTACAGATCTTCAGGATCAGATGAATTCTGACTTTCCGGCGCTCTCTGATGCTGCCAGGCAGTACGAGATCCGCTATGTCCCGGCCCAGCTGGAAGCGGCGTTGAGTCCTGCATTTTATCTCACCGCACCGCTCGATGATCCCGCTCAGAATGTGATCTATATCAATAACGGCAGTACCGGCGCAGAGGATGAACTTTATCCCACGCTCGCCCATGAAGGTTTCCCCGGACATCTCTACCAGACAGTCTATTTCCGGGAACATGCGAAACATCCACTGTCCGCCCTGCTGACCTGTTCCGGCGCAGCGGAAGGCTGGGCGACTTACGTGGAAAATCTGGCCTGGTCCTATGATAATGGTGTTTCCACAGAAACCAGCGCCTATCATGCCGCCATGCGGTCCTTTTCGCTCTGTTTTCACTCCCTTTTGGACATCGGGATCAACTACGACGGCTGGTCCAAAGATCAGGCCGCCGCGTTTATCCGCACCTGTTTTGACGCAGACGATGATCTGGTAGAAGAGCTCTGGCAGACAATGATTGACAGTCCCACGAACTATCTCGAATACGCTGGGGGATACGTGGAGATCATGGAAATGCGGGAAGAGGCGGAAAAAGCACTCGGGAACCGGTTCTCCGCAAAAGAATTTCACAGATTTCTTCTCGATCTCGGACCCATGCCGTTTTCTGTCATCAGGAAATATTTCAGACTATGGCTTGAGAAGAATGCATGAAAAAACGGCTGTCCGGAGAATCCTTTTATCATTCTCCGGAGCAGCCGTCTCACTTTTCCTTATATATTTTTCCTAGCCGACGCTGTCAGATGCCACGATATTGACACCGCAGCCGCAGATGTTCTCAACGATCACATCATATCTCTTCACCGGTGCTTTCACATCCACTGCTTTTAACACTTTCATACAGTCCGCAAGCAGCTCCTTCGGAACCGGTTTTTCGGAGCGTACCGGAAGAAGCGGCTGATCTGCGCCCTCTAATTTCACAGTGCTTGTGAGGATCCTTACCGGATGTGCAAATTCCTGCTTCCCGTACTCCTCTCCACGCTTACATGTATATCCAGTGATCGAATCCACCCGGTCGCCTTCGCCTGTTACAGTGATATGACATCCCATCGGGCAGACAGTACAGATAATCTCTTTCTCCATCTTGTCTCCATCCTTCCTATTTCACTACTTCTACCGTTACGTCATCTCCGGTGATTTCAGCTGTTTTTACTTCTACATGGCACATCTCACCAGGATTTACACGCTTCGCCTTCTTCTCAGAGAGTACCTTATCTCCGCTCTTTACACGGATCACAACATCCAGTTCCGGATGAAGGACGCGGAAGAACAAACGGACGGTCTCATTTTCTTCACCGATCTTTACACGCTGCGGGCAGAGATAGCGGACATTTTCACCTGTCACAGACGGAACCTCGCGGTTTGCCTCCGGGAGTTTGTGCATCGCATAACGGGCTGCAGATGCACCTGCATTCATACTCTCAACGGTTACATTGTCAACAAGATCGTTTACATGAACAACATTTCCACATGCAAATACGTTATCCCAGGATGTCTGCATATACTGGTTTACTTCCGGTCCATTTGTGATACGGGAGATCTTCACATCAGCACCGCGGCTCAGTTCATTCTCCGGGATCAGACCAACTGACAGAAGCAGCGTGTCACACGGAATAAACTCTTCTGTTTCCGGGATCGGTTTTTTATCCTTATCAACCTGTGCGATATAAACTCCCTCTACTCTCTCGTTTCCGACAATTCTTGTCACCGTATGAGAAAGTTTTAACGGAATTCCAAAATCATCCAGGCACTGAACTTTATTTCTCGTCAAACCTGCAAGGAAGTCCATCAGCTCCACAACAGCGATGACATGGGCACCTTCCAGTGTCATTCTTCTCGCCATGATCATTCCGATATCACCGGAACCGAGGATCACGATATTCTTTCCAACTACAGCGTTCTGGCGGTTAACAAGACGCTGTGCAGCACCTGCTGTGTAAACGCCTGCCGGTCTTGTTCCCGGGATCATGATGCCCGCACGTGTTCTCTCACGGCATCCCATCGCAAGAACGATGCTTCCGGCTTTTACCTTTGTCATTCCGTATTCGGAGTTTACACAGATCACTGCGCTCTCTTCCGGAATAACCTCCAGCACCATGGAATTTAATAATACTTCCGCGCCAAGTGCCAGCGCCTCTTCTTTGAAATGTCCCGCATACTCCGGACCTGTCAGCTCTTTATGGAAATAAGTAAGTCCGAATCCCGGATGGATACACTGCTGTAAGATGCCACCCAGTTTTTCATCTCTTTCGATGATCAGGACTTTCTCCGCTCCTTCTTTTTTTGCTGCCACAGCGGCAGATAAGCCTGCCGGGCCTCCTCCTACAATTACCACATCAGTCTGAATCTCGTACATAGTATCCTCCCCTATCTCGTTTTCCCGGCAACCATATAGGAACCCGCATTGTTTTTATTGACTTCTTCCACCGGAATACCCAGTTCTCTTGCTAAGATCTCGATGACCTTTGGTCCGCAGAAACCGCCCTGACAACGACCCATTCCTGCTCTTACACGGCGTTTTACCGCATCTACGCTTCTTGCACCCAGCGGTCTGTGGATCGCATCCAGGATTTCTCCTTCTGTGATCGTCTCACAGCGGCAGATGACTCTTCCATACGCCGGATTTTCCTTTACGATCTCATCCTGTTCTTCACGGCTCAGTTCATGGAAACGGACGATTCCTTTTCTCGTTGAGATGAAGTTCTCCTTAAATACCATCGGTGCGCCCATCTCTCTCATAACATCCGCAACATATACACCCATCGCTACGGAGAGTGTAAGACCTGTGGAGCGAACGCCTGACAGGTTGATATAACCCTTTAAGTCGTCATATGTATCAACATGAAGTCCTTCCGGATTTCTGTTCGGGCGCAAACCGCTGTACTGGGTGATGCTGTCGCGGACATTGACGTTCGGGATCAGGTTCTTTACATCCTTTAAGATGCTGTCGAGACCTTCTTTTGTCACGGACTTATCCGTCTTATTATCAAGATCCTCAGCAGTCGGTCCCACTAACATATTTCCATGAATGGTCGGACACATTAATTTTCCTTTTGTGATCTTGGTCGGGATCGGAAGTACGATCTCATTTACCTTACAGCTTGTGTTCTTATCAAGAATATAGAACTGGCCTCTTCTTGCAACGACTTTGTAATCAGCCTTTCCTACCATTGCAGCGATCTCATCGCAGTAGAGAGCCGCTGCGTTGATGACATATTTTGTCTCGATCGTCTCACCTGTCGTTACAACCTCACTTACAGCTCCATCTTTTACCTTGATATCGGTCACTTTTGTATTTAAAAGGAAATGAACACCATTTGCATTTGCATTTTCTGCCAGAGCCTGCACAAGGATAAACGGATCGATGATACTCTCTCTCGGAATATAGAGTCCGCCTTTGACCTCCGGATTCAGGTTCGGCTCCATCTCAAGAAGTTCTTCCGCTGTCTTATACTGAACATCGTAAACACGGTTCATAAATGCTTTGTGCTTGATCTCCGGGAGTTTTTCGTACTGTTCTTCCGTGATCGCCGGAAGGATCGCTCCGACTCTCTTAAACGGGATATCAAGATCCCTGGTGAGCTGATCATACATCGGGTTTGCCGCTACAACAAGCTGGGATTCCAGTGTTCCCGGTGACGCATCGTATCCGGTATGGATGATCGCGCTGTTGGACTTTGATGCATCGCCGCCAACATCTTCATTTTTCTCTACTACGGTTACATCCAGCTGATATCTGGATAACTCACGGGCGATCGCACATCCGACTGCACCTGCACCAATAATTACCACATCTGTTTTCATATTTCCTCTCCTTCACCTTTATTCAATCAAATTCTCCGGTCAGTTCCGGTCCATCTGTCTCTTCTTCCTCGACCCATTCCTTCGCTCTGGCGACTGCCCGATGCCACATCCGCATCTTTTTCTCCCGCTCTTTTTCACTCATTTTCGGATAATAACGTTTTTTGAGCTTCCAGTTCGCCTCGATCTCATCAAGGTCTTTAAATAATCCAGATCCATACGCTGCCATATAGGCAACTCCCAGTGCAGTTGTCTCGGAGATTTCCGGCACATCCACCGGAATTCCAAGAATATCCGCCTGAAACTGCATCAGAAATTCATTTGCTGTAATTCCGCCGTCCACACGCATCGCACGGATCCTGATGCCGGAATCCATCTCCATCAGATCAAGAATATCTCTTACCTGATAAGCGATGCTCTCCAGGGCAGCCCGGACCACATGAGCCCGCTCAGTTCCTGGTGTGATCCCGATCAGCATTCCTCTCGCGTATGGATCCCAGTACGGCGCTGCAAGTCCGGTGAGCGCCGGTACAAAACAGACACCGGCTGTATCCGGAACCGATTCCGCGAGTTCTCCCGTCTCCTTCGCATCGGAAATAAGATGCATCTTGTCCTTCATCCATGTGATGACGGAACCTGCAACATAGATTCCTCCGTCCAGAGCGAATACCATGTCTTTTCCATGCATTTTCCAGCCGACGCATGTAAGAAGTCCTGTATTGGAATAAACCGGTGTTTTTCCTGTGTTCATCAGCATGAAGCATCCGGTTCCATATGTCGTTTTGACCATTCCCTCGCTCAGACAGGCCTGTCCAAACAGGGCCGCCTGCTGGTCCACCATATTTCCGGAAATCAGGATCTTTCCTTCTTTTCCGTCACACCCCCGCAGTGTGGCATATCCATATTTTTCTGTGCTGTTTCGGATCTCCGGAAGAATGCTCTTCGGAATTTCCAAAAGCTCCAGCAATTCGTGATCCCATTCATTCGTATGGATATTGAAAAGTGCGGTCCTTGATGCCGTCGAATAATCGGTAGCAAAGACTTTTCGGTCAGTGAGATTCCAGATAAACCAGGAATCGGTCGGTCCTGCCAACAGTCTTCCTTCCATCGCAGCTTCCTTCGCGCCTTCCACATTGTCAAGGATCCATTTGATCTTTGTCGCGCCAAAATACGCATCTGCATGAAGTCCTGTCTTCTGGCGGATCATATACTGGATATCTTCTTCCAGCTCTTCGATCCATGTTGCAGTCCTTCGATCCTGCCAGACGATTGCCGGATAAAGCGGTTCGCCTGTCACTTTATCCCAGACGACAACCGTCTCTCCCTGATTGTCGATTCCCATGCATTCGACCTGTTCAGCTGTCACATGGGCTTTTTCCATCACCTCTTCTGCCGCCTCTTTTATCTGCGCCAGGATTTCTTTCGGATCGTGTTCCACCCAGCCCGGCTGCGGATAATATTGTTTATGTTCTTTATGTGACGAAGCGGCCAGATTCCAGTCTTCATCCAGCAGGAGTACCGTTGTCCCGGTCGTTCCCTGATCAACTCCCATAAAGTATTTCCTGCTCAACGGTTCCCCTCACTTCCTTCCTGATACGCAGAATCATTTTCTGTTTTTTTATTGTATTTACTATATCACACAGATTTAGAGAATTATATTCATGATTTTTATAAAAATTGCTCGTGTGTTTGTGCTATTTTGCACATAAAATTTGTGATTTTTATGCAATAACACATAATCGCAACTTTCCAGCGTCTTCTTCCGCTTTCTCTGTCTTTTCCTTCCGGCTGATTCCGTAAATCCACCTGTCCGGCAAATCCTTCTGTATCTGATCATGCCTCTCAGAAATATAGAAAAAGGGACTTCCACAGCCCACCATGGCTGCTCAGTCCCCTTTGCCTTTTTTCTGAAATCCAACATATTTTGTTCTTTCACGCAAGATACACTTTCATTCCCTTTGCCTTCAGTCTCCCGATCAGATTTTTATCCGCCTGCCGATCCGTCACGAGCGCATCGATCTGTTCCAGGCTGCACACCTGATTCATCGCCGTCACTCCAAATTTACTGTGATCCGCAAGTGCGATCACCTTCTGCGTCCGGCTGACCCCGATCCTGCGAAATGGAGTTTCCTCCACATGGTAATCTGTAATTCCAAATTTTTCCGTCAATCCGCCGACTCCGAGAAAAATCTTGTCCGTCTGGAAATAGCGCATATTTTCATCTGCAATGTTTCCGGATACGGAGAGTTCATTCTTGCGCACTTCTCCGCCGACCATGATCACCCGGATATTTTCATCCACTGATAGATCCAGTGCGATCGGAATCGAATTTGTGATCACAGTGAGGCGTCTCTTTTTTCCAACCAGAGCACGTGCAAATTCCCGCGTCGTCGTTCCAAGGTCGATCGCGATCACTTCTCCATCCTCTACAAGATCAATGGCTCTCTGACCGATCGCTTTTTTTTCTTCATAGTGCTCCAGCTGGCGTTTCTCGATCTTCGGTTCCACTCCGCGTTTTTTTCTTAAGATCGCTCCTCCATATACACGGTCGACAAGTCCTCGTTTCTCCAGATATTCCAGATCTCTTCGGATCGTCTCCATGGACACACCATATTGCTCCACCAGCTCATTGGCCTTTACCATTCCGTCACGATTCAAAAGGGCTATGATCTTTTCCCGTCTGTCATACAGCACATTTCTCACCTTCCTTCTCCGTCTGCAGCCACTTCTGATATTGTCCCGGACACACTCCCGTCATACGGCGGAACACACTCCCGAAGTGCGACTGATCATAAAACTGCATCTGGTAGGTAAGATCTGTCAATGACAGATCCGGCTTTTCCGCGATCGTCTGAATCGCATTCTGAAGGCAGATCTGAAGATTCAGCTGTTTCGGTGTGACTCCCACATTGCTGACAACTGCCTTCTGGATCGTCCTTGCACAGAATCCATACTCCTGTTCCAGTTCCTTCATTCGGATAACTTTTCTGTATTTCATCAGGTAATTTACGATCGAACTGGCCAGCTCCTTATCTGTTTCACGAATATCGGATTTTTTTCGGACACATTCCTGCAGGAATTTTGAGATCACCTCGCAGTGTTCCTGCCCATTGTCCACAGAATTTACTTCTTCTATAAACGGAACTGCCCAGGGAAATACATCGGTAAGCAGAAGTCCTTCAGCCGGAATATCTGCCGACGGAAGTCCGGTCAGTTTTGAGAAACTCGCCGGTGAGAACTGCAGCTGTGCACTTTCTTTGATCCCATACTGCGGCAGGATCTTCTTCTCCGGAAGCACCCCGTAAAGGTATGCTTTTGCTTCTTTTTCCTGCACGGAAAACATGATCCCGATCTGCCCAACACCTGGAATACAGTCCAGTCCTTCCGTCCCTTCGTTCATACCGTAACGAATGATCCGTACCGTCTCATCTTCGATCCGGAGATACGTGTCTGTGCGTTTTCGTGTGATATCCCAAAAGGGCTGTTTTGTAAAAAAGCGATCAGTCGCTTTCAAAATTTCTGATTGCGTCATGGCACGTCCCTCCTTCTTTATTTCAAACGTCTGCGGATGGATCTTTTTTCTTATTTAATAATTTAACACAAAATTCTTTTTATTGTATATTAGCGTAATAAACAAAGTTCAGTCTTAGTTTTTTGTTATTTTTACGAAATTATTGTGTTTTTTCTAACATCGCACAAAATCACACATTTATTTGCATTCTATTTCAGTTGCCCAGCTCTTTTCTTTCTGCTATAATTTTTTTCATAAGATATAGACAGGAGATATATGCCGATGAAAACAAATGAAAAATTTCTCTCATTTTATTACCGCAACATGAAAGAAATCCCGGATATCCATCTGGATCTGAAAAAAACAGCTCTTCTGATCGTGGATATGCAGAAACATTTCATCGCAAAAGACGGCTACGATGCACTGCAGTGTAAGGAAGCCGGAGAGTGGGATGAATGGGAATGGTTTTACGATCACGTAGAAAAGGTGGTCATCCCGAATAACAAACGCCTTCTGGACTGCTGCCGGAAAAACGGAGTTGAAGTAACCTACGGGCGGATCGCGAGTCTGAAAAAAGACGGCTCTGACCGTTCCCGTGTCCAGAGCACCGTTGGCTGGAACGATATTTACGTCTATGTAGGCGACGACAGTGCAAAAATGGTCGATGAGCTTACCCCTCTCGAAGACGAGATCGTTGTAAATAAGACCACAGACAGCGTCAGCCTTGGAACAAACTACACACAGATCCTCCACAATATGGGGATCGATACCGTGATCGTCACCGGTGTAGTGACCGACCAGTGTGTGGCCTCCACGATCCGCGTTCTCGCTGATCAGGGCTTCCGTGTGATTTGTCCGGAAGATTCCTGTGCAGCCGCTACCCAGGAGCTCCATGAAGCCGAATTACGGATCATGAACGTCATTTACTGTACTGTTCTGAGCACGAATGAGACGATCCAGCTGATCGAAGAAGCTGCAGCACAAGGAACGCCAGCTATCGACTGATCCATTCATCTGTTCCGCTTCTCTGCATAACACAACATAGCACCGGCAACTGGAGATTCCCTCCAGTTTGCCGGTGTTTTTTACCTGAAATAAAATTTTCTGGTCTTCTTTTTCTTATTTCGTTAATTTCTCATCAATAAAGCACAGACCATCGATCGCCATCGTTCCGGACGCCGTCAGTGCACCGCCGCCGCCGTCAACGCGGCTTGTTCCTCCTGGGAAGAAAGTACCATCAATATTACGGATACCATTCGGCATAACGAGAAGTTCTCCAAAATCAGTAGTATTCTTGATGATATGTCCTTTTGCCGCCAGAAGCTTGATCGTATCCGGTGAGAAACCTTCCTCAAGCTCAAGTCCCTGATTTAATGTCAGACAGCACATATGCGGATGTTTTACTGCAGAATCCATCATCATGCCGTAATCCAGGTTGTTGATAATGAGCTGCAGGGTACTTGTAATGATACGCGGACCACCAGCTGCGCCAACGGATAATACCGGTTTTCCGTCTTTCATGACGATTGTTGGGGACATACTGGATAACGGAGTTTTTCCTGGACGGATCGCATTTGCCATTCCATATGCCAGTCCCTGTGTGGTACGGACACCTGCTTTTGCACTGAAGTCTGCCATTGCGTTGTTCATAATGAATCCTCTTCCCGGGATCACAACGCCCGATCCCCACCAGTTACGGATCGTCTGTGTCTGGGAGATCACATTTCCATATTTATCCATTACCGTAAAGTTAGATGTGCAGCCGCGGTACTCTTTTGCCTCGATCCCGTCCGTTGGGGCATATTCTTTTGCATGATCCATATCGATCTTTGCAGCCAGCTCTTTCGCATACTCTTTCGAGAGCAGTTTATCAACCTTTACGTCAACGAAGTCCGGATCACCCATTGCCACGGATCGATCAGCAAACATCATCTTCATGGTCTCTGCAATTACATGTGTACTGTCAGCAGAATGGAATCCCATTCCTTTTAAATCGAAGTTTTCCAGAATATTTAACATCTGGATGATATGGGTTCCGCCTGAAGACGGCGGTGCCATGGAGATGATATCATATCCACGATAATTTCCGCGAACCGGGATCCGTTCCTTCGGCTTGCAGTTTATGAGATCTTCCTTGCAGAAGAGTCCTTTATTTTTGTTGATATGCTCTACCATCTCGTCTGCGATCGGTCCATTATAGAACCAGTCCACACCATTCTTCGCAACGCCTTCCATGGTGTCTGCCAGGTCCGGATTTTTAATGATCTCACCAAACTGACGCGGCTTTCCATGATTCAGATAAAGCTCCTCAAAACCTTCATATTCTGCTTTATTGTGCTCTGCCTCCGGGGTATCCGTGATCCTGGCGTACGCGAAGCCGCATGCAAAGCCATCATGGCAAAGCTTAATCGCAGGCGCTGAAACCTGTTCCCATGTCATCGTGCCGTGTTTCTTCAGCAAATTATCCATTGCGCGATAGAACGACGGTACCGATACAGATCTTCCGGAATATTCGGTAAGGTTCAGATCTACATCACCGTTCTCATCCAGCATCATATCCTGGTATGCATTCTTCGGAGCAATTCCCCGGGCATCCACGCAGTAGAACTCATTTGTATTTTTATCATAGAATGTATGGAAGCATCCGCCGCCAATTCCACAATGGTACGGTTCCACAACGCCGAGAACAAGAGACACTGCAACTGCTGCATCAAAGGCATTTCCGCCCTGTTTCATGATCTCAAGACCAGCCTGTGTCGCATATGGGCTGTTCGAGCTGACCGCGCCTTCTGTTCCCGATACATGCGGTTTATACATCGCGATCGTATCATCAACGGTCCTTCCAAGATAAGGTCTGTTCGGCATATCAAAATCCTCCTTTTTCTGTCATTTCGCTGCGTTTTACAGATCTTCTTTCTGTAAAACGCAGCTCATATCTTCCAAGTTTCTGTTATGCTGTCTTTTCAGCAGGAGAAGTTGCCAGTGTAACAATAATACCAACGACATAGCTGACAACGATCGTCGGATATACAACGTTTAATGTTCCGTTTAATCCAAGCACTACCCATGCAATCGCGGTTACGATACCTGCGATAACGCTTGCGAACGATGCTTTCGCGTTCACTCTCTTCCAGAAAAGTCCTACAACTACGGAATAGCTGAACGGAGAAGTTACACAGTATGTAAGTGTTAAGAACATATTTGTCATCTGTGCGGACGGAATGAAGAAACCAACTAACAGAGAAACATACGCAACTGCGATCGTTCCGAAACGGGAAATCTTGAGGATCTGATGGTCATCCGCATTCTTGTTGATCTGTTTCTTGTAGATATTGGTAAGGATCGTACCGGTTGCCATCATCATGGTAGCCATTGTCGCAGCAATGATCATCGTGCAGACTGCAAAGATGATACCTGCCATGACCGGTGTGTTCATATCACGGATTGCCCATGCGAATGCTGTTGCGCCGTCACCGAGACCGTCATTTGCTGCGCGCGCCATCATACCAACGATTGCTGTCAGGATACAGATCGGAGCTGCAAGAATATAACCGATGATGCAGCCTGCGCATGCTGTCTTGTCGTCTTTCGCTGCTAACATCGGCTGAAGAGCGGACTGAAGAACTACAGAGCTTAAGAGACCGCCGACTGCCCACGCGATGATCTGCTGGGTCGGCATTGCGCTTAACTTGTCATAACCTTCCGGAAGTGATGCGATCAGTCCGGAATATCCGCCGAAATCTCCAATGTGTGTTCCCACAAAGAAAATAAGAAGTACATATGTTGCGATACAAACGACACGACCGATTGCTGCAGAACCTTTCATTCCTGCGAATCCAGTATAGATTGCTGCGATCGTAACACCGATAAACATCGCAAGACCGGTATTTAATCCCGGAAGAACGATCTGGATGATCGATGAGATCGTCTTTAACTGGATCGGAATATAGATGATTCCGAAAATGATCCATACGTAGGACTGAAGTCTTGCAACGCCCGGCGAGAAGCGGGATTCCAGATAATCCGGAAGCGCCTCTGTCTTTAAGTTTTTACGAAGCGGACCAGCCAGAAGTCCTAAGAAAAGGATGTAGACGCCGCTTGCGATCGAGTACCAGCATCCCGCGATACCCATCGTATAACCATTCTGTGCGGCACCAACAACGCTCATGCCTCCGATCTGCCATGCACCTAACATCGCGCCAACCGCAAATGCACTCATTGACCGGTCACTGCCGGACCACTGATTTGCATGTGCGATTTTTGTTCCTGCATAGATTCCGACAGCAATGATCAGAATAAAAGTCACGATCCATGTAGCAATTAACATACAATTACCCCTTTCTGTTTGGAAATTTATTATTATGGGCATATGATATCACCAGTAGTGAAAATGTGATAGGAAAAATCGGAATTGATATTTAATTTTGTTTATTATTTCTATTTTTTCTTTCAATTTTCTCTTAAGGTCTCTGGAGTTTTGACGACTAATATGATAAAATAAATCGGTATATGTTTCCCGAAACTTTTTACATTCTGATTTTGACAGGAGGAACATCTCAATGAACGAAGTCATGAACAATATCCTTACGAGAAGAAGCATCCGTAAATTCACCGACACTCCAATCTCCAGAGAGATCCTTGATGATCTGGTACAGGCAGCTCTCCACGCGCCGAGCGGTATGGGAAAACAGACCTGGAAATTTACGGTGGTGACAAATAAGAATGCCATCAAACGTCTGGCTGAGGCGATCAAAACCACATTAAACCGCCCGGGATATGATCTGTACTGCCCGGCTGCCATCATCATACCGTCCAATCTGCGCGACAGTAACTGGGGAAAAGAAGATGATGCCTGCGCTCTCGAAAATATCTTTTTAGCTGCCAATTCCTACGGAGTCGGCTCTGTCTGGATCAACCAGCTCCAGAATATCTGCGATACTCCGGCAATCCGTGACATCTTAAATGATTTTGGTGTTCCAGCCAATCATGTAGTCTATGGGATGGCTGCGTTAGGCTATCCGGATCCGGATACTGTGATCCAGCCGAAAGAGCGGATCGGAAAAGTTGCCTATATCGAATAATCGAAAGCTTTCCGGCGCTGCTGTTTACCGCGGTGCCAGTCTTTATACACATACAGTTACAGACACATAAATACCTGGTCAGAGTGAAGCGATCCATCTCTGCCAGGTATTTTTATCCGGATCTTTGTGCTGATCTACTCTACGTATCCCGCATTCCAGAAGTAGAGTCCGCTGTAATTATTTAAGCCTTTTACATGATCATTCCATGCATAGTTTGCAATATAATGACCAAAGTTGAGAACTGCCAGATACTGCCAGGAATATTCCTGAACTTTATCCCATGCTGCTTTCGCATCGTCCATGTTTGTTGCCGTGTTCATGTCATTTAAAAGGCTCTGAAGCGTCTCATCATCATTCCAGCCAGCGTAGTTCGGTCCAAAATAGAGTTTCAAGGACGGAATCGGCACCTGGGAGAATGTTATCATATGCTGTCGGATCGGTGCTCTGCGCCTGGAGTGTCGGCCAGTCTACGATATTCAGTTCCACCGGGATGCCGACTTCTTCCAGCTCCGACTGACTGCATGGTCACTGCCATATAATCCATCTTATTCAGGGTCGCTGCTGTCAGTCTCAGCGGAGTTCCATCATATCCATGTTCCTTCAGGATCTCTTTCGCCTTTTCCGGATCGTGTACATTGTATTCCTCAGATCCGGCATCCGTGTACCAGAACGGCTGTGCTTCATCCATGTAGCAAGACCCCATCGTAAAGCCATTGGCCCCATAGGTTGCCGTCATGACTTCCTCATAATCAAGTGCATAGCTGACCGCCTGACGGAACCACTGATTCGCGCAGAGCCCTTCTTTATGATTGATGATCGGTGCAATGGTCCCCTGCTGTGTGGAGTAAACCGTGACATCGTCCAGACCGGAAACCCGGTCCACATCATCCGCCGGAAGATTAAATATTGTTTTTATCAACTTTGCTTAATATTTTTAAGTTATATTTATATATACTTTACTTTTTTAATTCAACTTTTTATTGCTTTCTCTCTGCTATCACGACAGTCGCCAAGGTCTCGCGCAAATTAAAAATACGCACCTGACTTCTCGCTGAAACAGCGATCGTGCAGTGCGCATTTTATTCCCGTCCTGTTTTGTTCTCTTCTTCCTTATCCCGAAACCAGTTGTCCAGCTTCGTGAGTCCACGGATCAGGATCTTTTTCTCATCCTCGTCAAATTCATCCAGGATCGAGGTGATCATTTCTTTATGGAATCTCGCATGGTGGATAAACGCTTTCTTTCCCTTATCCGAAAGCGAGATATATACGACCCTGCGGTCTTCCTCCCCACGTTCCCTCTTCACATACCCTTTTTTTACCAGGCTGTTCATCGCGATCGTCAGGGTGCCTACCGTGACAGAGAGTTCTTTTGCGATCGATGACATGTTTTTCGGTGTTCCCATACCGATGGCCTCGATCACATGCATATCATTGTTTGTTATATCCTGGAACTCCTGGGTGATGATCGCCTTCTCCTCAACGTCCATGATACTGCGGAACAGTCTCACCAGGATCTCGTTCAATACTTTATAATCGTCCAACCGTGGAATCCTCTTCCTCTCTGGGCTGTCCAACCGCAATATCCGATCTTCCTGACGCCCCGGATCTTTTGTTTTTTACGGCTTTTATTATAAACGATTCCAATTCACGACACAACCGATTTTCTCCGGTTTTCCGCTTTTTCTGTGAAAATACACTACAGTACACGGACGCCCCACCGCCGGGCTGTAACAAGATTATGCCGATGCTTCGCATTCCGCCCCGGCTGTATCAGGTATGGAATAATTGCCCCGTCAAAAAGATACTTGCAGCGATCCCAGCCGCTGTTGCAGCAAGAGCTCCAGGCAATGTCCAGCGTGTCTTTCGGATATGTGCAGACATAAAATACACACTCATGGTATAAAACACTGTCTCCGTACACCCCATCATGATAGAAACCATATTTCCGACCAGAGAATCCGGCCCATATTCTTTAAAGATGTCAAGGATCAGACCAACGGCTGCAGAGCTGGATACGATCCTCACCAGAATGATCGGGATTACCGGAACAGGGATATGGCAGAGTGCGGCGGGAATCTTCAGAAGTTCCGATACTGCTTCAAGAATCCCCGAAGCTCTTAAAACTCCCACCGCTGTCATCAGTCCGATCAGAGTCGGAAGTACATCCGCCACAGTGTGCATTCCTTCCTTTGCGCCATCCAGAAAATCATCGAACACCGGTCGTTTTGCAAGGATTCCGGAACCGACGATATAAAATACCGTGAGCGGTACCATAAACTCTGAAAGAAAGATCAGAATATCCATATTTCTTTCCGCCCGATCAACATCTTCTCCTTTTCATTGTATTCTCCGGAAAAATCCATTATACTAAGCACATGGAGGTGTTTTTCACTATGAATATTCTTTTTCTCGAATATCCGCCGTGTTCCACCTGTCAAAAGGCAAAGCGCTGGCTCGATGAGCACCAGGTATCTTATACCAGCCGCCATATCAAGGAAAATAATCCCAGTGTGGCAGAACTGACAGAATGGTACAAAATGAGCGGACTTCCGTTAAAAAAATTCTTTAACACCAGCGGACTTCTCTATAAATCCATGGGACTGAAAGATAAACTCCCGACTATGAGCGAGGAAGAACAGATTGCCCTTCTGGCAACTGACGGCATGCTCGTAAAACGTCCGTTAGTGATCGGTGACTCCTTTGTTCTCACCGGTTTTAAGGAAAAAGACTGGCAGGAAAAGCTAGGGTGACTGACGCCCTGGCTTTTTTCCGCTTTTCACAAACAGCCAGATTCCCGCTGCCAGTAAAAGTACACTTACAAAACTCACCGTTATCGTCGTGATATGGCTCTCCAGCCATTCAATGATCCGCTCTGCGAGACTTGCCTGTACAGTTTCTTCGGAAGTATCCGGGATCGTTTCCGGCTGGCTCATGATCTCCGGCTCTGGTTCGATCCCTGTCTCATCTTCCGTTTCCGGGAGAACTTCCTCATAAATTCCAATATACTGCTTTCCTTCCAGATCCGGTGTCCGGATCTGACCGCCGTACTTCGCTTTTACGTTTCGGACCAGTTTGCTTCCAACTGCGGCTGCGTTTCTGCATATCACCTCCCCATCTTCATAAGGTTCGCCGTCCCACTCCACGCGGTCTACCCGGTAATACTCCCGGGACAGTCCGGCGAGATCCAGAAGTTTTTCTCCGTAGTCAGCAAGATCCGCATTCCCGGGGATCTCCATATCTCCCAGATAAAATGAGTCTGCTCCATACCCGGAAACCGTGACCGGAAAAGAAAAGGTATCTGACCATTCTCTCGATATTTCTTCCACATCCACAAGAGAAAGCTCCCGCTCAAACTCTGTGCCGGACTCCTCATCGATCAGGGGAACATCCGCTGTCTCCGGCACTGTATCATCTCCTTCCAGATCATATGGGATTGTCACCTGGGCATACGTCATTTCTCCTGTTTTCTTTGCGTTTCGGATTCGCGTTGATACCAGACGGTATTCTTTTTCGCCCTCGGTCCTTGTCTCTTCCGGTAGAAATTCCTCTCCCCCACCCGTAAATATGGGGCTTTCATACGTCAGAGTCTCTTTTTCTTCTCTTTTTTTCTCCGCAGGCGATGTCTCTTCTCCGGACAGAGTTTCTTCCACCTGCAGCTTTCTTTCCTCTGACGGCAATTTTTCCGCGAATGCAGGCATGAAAAAAGATACACATAAGAGAACTGCCTCCATTCCTAAAAATCCGAATATTTTTCTGACCGGAAGCCGGATTTTCCGGCTTCCATCATTTTTCATCCTCATGTTCATTGTTCCTTTCTTCTCTCTCCTTTTTTATGTGAAGATACCAGAGTCCAAGGAATCCGACAAACAGACCGGTTACTGCAAGCTCTGGTCTTCCCGTATCTCCCGTTTCCGGGGTTCTGAGATCTGTCCTGCCTTTTTGGTGGACGTGCCCCTTTCCGCTGCCTGAAAATTCCCGTTCATAGCGTACCGTGATCGTCCCATATGTTTTTTTCCGTTCCGGTTCCGGTTCTGTCTCAGGCTCTGTCCACTCCGCTTCCACCGGTTTCTTTGGCTTCTCACCAGGAACAGATGGCGTCGGACGTTCCGGCTCCGTTGGTGTTTCCGGCGTCTCCGGCATTTCCGGTTCCGTCGGTGTTTCCGGAAAAGTCGGGATATCGGGTTCTGTCGGCTGTTCCGGCTCCGTCGGTGTTTCCGGTTCCTCCGGCGGCTTTCTTCGATCCGTCATCTCGATCTTCACGAAATTTCCGTTCTCCGGCACTGTAAAGGAAATGGATTCCGCGAGCTCGTACCCGTCAGGAGCGGATATTTCTGTCAGAATATAGTTCTCACCTGCCGTCAGCTTTCCTTCTACAAGATGCGGAGTCTTCTCGGATATCCAGGAATCAACAAGCCTTCCATCAGAAGTTTTTAACTCCAGGGAAGCTCCCGGAAGTTCTTCCCCTGTCGTGAGATCCAGTTTACTGAATCCGGCTCTTGTCGTTTTATTTTCGACAGAAAGTTCATACAGCTGGACCAGATCCTCTTTTTCCCTGTCAAACACGACCGAAAAGGTTTCTTCACAGCGTCCGTATCCCGGAGGCGGCATGAGCTCCCGAACTGTATATTCATACATGATCCAGGCTCCATGATCCAGATATCCGATTGAAAGTTCCGGCGATAACGCGATCCCATCTTCACCAGTCGCAAACACAGTTTTCTCCCCTGTCTGTACACAGACAGCTTCAAACCAGGCACCGGAAAGCCGCAGATCTTTATCATCCGCATCCGTCTTCCTGATCCTGATGCGCCCAAATGCTGCCCGTTCCTCCGGTTTCCATTTATTTTCCACTTCATAACGGATAACGGTTCCGGACTGATCCACTGTGATCAGCATCGGATCTGCTCCCTGATATCCATCCGGAACCTTACTCTCCAGAAGCACATATTTTCCTTCCGGAAGCCGATCGATCCGGTGCAGACCGCCTCTTGTATCGTAGCTGGTCACTTCCGGGAAGCTGCCGGAAAATCCGGAACGGTAACGGAACTGATACTCAAATGCCGGTGACGGCTGACCATTCTGCGTTAATTTTTCCGGATTTCCATTTGCGGATACAGAAACCTGCATTCTGCTTCCATCCGATAGCTCCCAGAGCTGCAGGATGATCCCTTGATCCTCTGTTTCTTTATTCTCCAGAAGTCTGGCCTCTCCGGAGATCACTCGTCCCGTGATTTCTTTTCTCCATGAAAACTGTTCAAATCCATTTCCATACTCGCCAAACATCTTTTCATACGCCTCCGGGACCGCCGGAAGGTACTCTGACAGGTCATCTGCCTTCCAACTGTCTGCAATCCGGTCTTTCCGGTACCCATAAGTACCGTTCTCCATCTTCACCTCCCCGTTTTCATCAAGATCCGCTTCACAGAGAACAAATTCGGGAGACGCCGGCCAGGACAGCGCTTCTTTCTCGCCGGACGTATTTCTCTCAAACTTAAGGATCTCCAGTTTTGTATGGTCATCCTTCAGGACAAAGCTCTGCAGCTCTTTTGTCTCTTCCACTGTGATCTCCATCGAAGCAGGAAGATAACCAGGCGGAGTCTCCAACTCCTCCAGGATATAGTTTCCCACCGGAATTCCCTCAAAATACTTTGGTTTTCCATCCGTAATCCACAGCGCCGTCACCGGAACTTTGTGATTGTCCAACGGGTCTTCTGAGCTCCACACAGCAGGCGTCTCTTCTGCCTTCACAAGGTAGTATCCTTTGGGGTATTTCTCATGATCCGCAGAATTCACACGCTTCGCTTTAAAGAGCGCAAGTTTTGCTCCTTTGACAAACTTCTGATCGTATGATCCGCGGATCTCCGTCCCGTTTTCTTTATTCTGGCTGTCCGTCCCGTTTTCGATATTCTGAACATAGCTTTCTGTCCCATCTGTCTTTGCAATCTCCACCTTCGTCTTCTCATCTGACAGGACGACTCTCTGGATTTCTTTTGTCTCATTCACCTCCACTGCTGCCGGAAGCGCACGCACATACCCATCCGGCGCCTCCAGTTCCTCAAGAATGTAGCTTCCCGGGATCACACGTCTTAAAAGATCCGACTGTCCATCCGTCTCCTCATCCGTGCTGCCGTCCTGGATCGTTTTCTCACCGCTGACCCATACATTCGGAATGATCCATACCTCTCCCTTTCTGTGTTTTAAAGGTACATCATCCGCCTCATCCTCCGGATCCCCTACATCAAGAAGATCCTCTCTCCTGTTCAAGTGGTATGCCGCACGGTTCTCCATTTCCAGAAGATCTTCATACCGGTATGTCACATAATCCCCATCCCGGTCATAGACCGATTCTCCTTTCTTGTACACGGCGCCGCTTTCCGGATAATATTTTACCAGTCCAAACTCATCGAGAACTGGTTCCATCTTTTTTTCGAAACGACCTGTTTTCGGGTTCCATGTCCCAGTAATATAGGCATTCTCAGTTTCTTCTGCGATTTCTGCCGGTCTTCCGGTCAATATTTTCCGTCTTCCGATCAAATTCCCCGATGAATCCGTCTCTTTTACCACCGGCCACACGTAAAAGACCGGTCGTTCCCTTCCATACCTTCCAATCTCCATCTTCCTCACATATGCCAGTCCCGTATAGGGATCTGTTTCCGCGTCCCTGCACAGGAATGAGTCAAGATGAAACAGCGTAGTCTCCGGATCCATCGAGGTAAACGCCTTCGACTTCCGATCATATACAAGTTTTGAGAAATCGCCTCCAGATACTTCAAATACAGGTTTTCCATTTTTCAGCGCGTAGATCGATCTCGTATCAAAGGTGATCTTCTGCCGCCGCCCTTCCCGGTCATAGCCGTAAAGAGTTCCATCTTTTCCTTTCGTTATCACATCAAGATTCCCGAGATCGTAGAGCAGGACCGGGGTATCCGGTCTCTTCACGGTCCTGAGTTTCCAGATTCCTTCGCCCCGGGTATCATTTTCCGATCCTGGTTCACGAGAGAATTCCTGTTTTTCTCCTGCATATCCCTCCTTTACGACAATATCTGTCACATTTCCGTTTCTGTCCCTTGTGACCTCCACACCTTCAAATGCGTAATCCTCGGAATCTCCGGTCGTTTCTACCCGGATCGCGTCATAAAGCGCAAGTTTCGCTCCGGTTACATATGGGTTCTCATGATCTGCCGTTTCAAGCCTTTTTGTCACATAGCCGTATCCCTGAAAGACACCGTTCTCATAAACGAGCTCCACTCTCTCTCCGGCATGTTTCCGCTCTTCCAGTATCTCCAGTGTCCCTTTCTTCCAGCCAAATCCCTGGTATATCCCTGCATGATCATAGGCAAGGTCGAGATTCTCCAGTCCATACTGTGCGCGAAGTTCAGAGATCGTACCTTCCACGCGGCCTGATACCTTCATTCCACGAGTTGTATCTATTGTCTTTGTTTTTGAAACTTCCAGAATTGTTGCGGTATTTTCCGCGTAGATTCTGGCTGTATCCGTGACATTCTTCGGATGGATCCCCTTCGGATCCTGCTCATATCCATAAACGGATGCTGCCGTTTTCTCTTCCGTCCAGCCACCGGAATACAGGATCCTGTCACTGTAGATTTCCACCGCCACAGGTCCTGAACGTACATATCCAGACGGCGCCTTTATCTCTGCCAGCACATAGACTCCTGCCGGAAGAGGATTTGGCGTTTTCGCGTAACCTGTTGCCTGAAGAATCCCCTTTTCCGCAATATCCCGGATTGTTGGGATCGCCAGGAGCGTTCCCGCCTGCAGTCCATCTCTGTCCGTAAAGCTTACAAGATCTTCCTCATGACAGACCGGCGTTCCCGCAGGAACCGTTCCGTAAAAGAGTTCTCCGGCTCCAGGCGCTTTCCGCGCAAACGGTCGGATCTCCTTCGCTCCCATCGCTTCCAGAAAATATCTGCTTCCCAGGATCATCGTATCAGCCGTGTAACACGTTACAGCTCCATCACCATTCTCTGCCTCATTTCTCTCTGCACGGTAGATCCCGAATACTGCGTCATCGTAAAGGATCGGTTCCCCTGTTTCCGCATCAAGCTTTTCAATTCTCACATCAGCATAATATTTCCGGTCCAGAAATGATTTTTCTCCATATCCTGTCCAGCTCTTGTCATCTTTCTGCTCATTCGGATCTACAATGCTCCATGGAACCAGCATCGGCGCATATTCTCCGTTACGAGCTGTTTTTACCCCTGTCATCGTCTCCTTTCCATCCGTTTTCGCTCCGTATTCGCTGTCTGACCGATAGTGATAATATCGCCCCACCTTCCCGTTTCCATAAGGTTCATAATGGCCGGTCTTTGCTTTTTCTGAGAGGCCATATGGATAAACTTCAAAATCCCCGTCATTGCTGTGGGCACTGATCACATACTCCCGCAGCTCCTGCTGCTGATTTTTGTCCCACTCCTCATTGAAGCGGATCAGGTACTTTTTCGCAAGATCCCATGGGGAATACGCTCTCTTATAAATATAGTTTTCTCTCTGATCATCCCCGGACTGTCCTGCTGCCTCCGGAAGGAAGATCCCCTTCGGCGCATCAATCTCATAATGCCTGTTCTTAAAGTCCAGTAATTCAGGTGCATATGGCTGTTCCTCTGCGATCACATACTCTCCGTATGGGAGATATTCAGAAACTGCCGCAGCTGCCTCTTCCTTTGTCTCCCCATTTTTCTTTTGAACGGTCAGAGTTGTCTGATCTCCGTCAGAACCACCGTCCTCCTCGCTGTCCCATGCGATCGCGTAGATCTTTCCAAGATCATATCGGAAAAATGGCTGCAGATACTCCTCCGCCTTTTGGATCGCAAGAAAAAAGGCATGGTCGTACTGCTCATCCGGATATTTGCTCTCTTTATACTGCAGATTTTCCATCTCCTCTTTCAGATACCAGTCGATGGCGAACTGCCGGACCGCATCCGAGCGCTTTGTGTTTTCTTTCGCATATTCTGAAGTATTGATCTCATTTTTCTTTCCGCTGATAAGGCTGGACGCAAATGGTTTAAATGACGTATTCCACAGTTTTCCCTTTCTCTTCCAGCGATCTGTATCCGCCGTTCGGATAGCCGCGAAGAACTTTTCATAGTTATACTCGTGAATCGTTCCTTCACCCTGGTCAGAATCTTTCCTCCGCTCCACCGTCTCCAGTACCTGTCGGATTTCCTTTCTCGTATAGATCTTCTGCACCAGCTCTGGAAAATGTTCCCGGTATTCTTCGATCTGCACCGGATTTCCGTTTTTATCTGCCCAGGAAATCTCTCCGTCTTTTGTACAGAAAATTCGTTCCAGATTGGACTTCAGGTAGATCTTAAAGCGGAAATTCCCGATATTTTCTCCGTCGTCCGTCTTTTTTTCCACGCGTATTTTCTGTTTCACAGGCCGCTCAAGAACAATTGCCGGTGTCAGTCCCGTATCCCCGTCCTCGCTGATCTTATCCTGCCCGCGATAGATCAGCCGCTTTGCGATAATATAGGTATTGGAAAGATCCCGGTTCTTCGAAACAGACGCTGCAAGAGCTGCACCCGAAAACCTTACAAGGTATTCCGCATAGCCGATCCGGTCTCCCGCCCGATATCCCCGGACATTCGCATTTCCAAGCATCCGGATCTCTTTTTCCGTCAGAACATGGCTTTTTTCCGGAAGTTTTGCAGTAAAGTTTAAAGTAAGACTCGTCTTTTTATCATTGAATTCTTTTCCAAAAGAATCCTTCCCCGCGGTCTTTATATGGATCCTGTATACACCGTTTTTTTCCTCTCTCACCACATCCGGAAGTTCCACGTCTTTTTCCACGACTTCTTTTTCTGTCGTGATCTCGATCTTATCTTCCGTCTTTGTAAGTGGAACGCGGTATCCATGTGCCGGATCTCCAGACAGGTAATCGATCACGTCTTCCCCTTTTTTATGGTAAACCATGACCTGATGCATGATCTCCGTCAGTTTTCCATCCGTTCCCGGCATCATGACCGGGGTCAGTGTCGCGTCAAGATAATATCTTCTGCCTCTGCCGTTCCCGAGCATGTACTGTCTGTCCACCTGAAACCGATACTTTCCACTGTTTTTATATTCCTGGTAGACCCAGCGAAGATTTACCGGATCCTCGTATACGGCATACACGCAGTCCACCGTTTTCCTTCCATTTTCCGTTTTCGATGTAAAAAATCTTCGATTCCCGATCGAGGATGCCCCGGCGTACAGGGTGATCTGATAGTGGTCTCCTTCTCTTCTGATCATGTCGATCCCACCAAAATTCCACTGGGGATGTTCCTGATACCAGGTGAAAATATTCTGCATGAGATCCAGGATACTGTCATTCTTTTTGCATGTGACAGAGATTTCCTGTACTGCTGCCCCATATACTGTTTTTTTCGCTGTTTCTCCTGGTTCCGTCGTCATACCCCAGACATCTGTCTGACCTTTTTTCACTCCCCGGTTGTAAATCGGTGCAGTTTCCATAGAACGGATCCCTCCTGCAGTAACCGGGACATCATATCCGTTCTTTCCGAGGATTTCCTCCGTCTGCGCTTTCAAAAAGAGAAACGCGTCTGCTGTTTCGTCTGAAAGATCACATTCCTCCAGTTTTGCCTGAAAACGTTCATCGTCCTCATCGACAGACAGATTTTCAAGGCGCATCGGTATTTTCTCCGGGATCTGCTCCACCTTTAAAATCTGCGGTTCCATTCGGATCACCGGTTCCTGCCCGGTGATCTTTCCCGCTGCGTTACGTTCCGGCTGATAGAGAAGGTCACTGGAATCGCTTTCCGCCTGCTTCCATATCGTTCTTCCTGCCGCATCTTTCACGATCACGGTCTCTGTTCCCGTCACATGAGGTCCTGTGACCAGCTCTTCTCCTGTATCGACACGATAAAACTTTGTCCCTTCCGGGAAGCCGCAGGCGAGGATCTCATATCCTCCATCTCCGTTTTCCCCGGCAGTTCCCGAGGAACTCACCGTAAATGCAAGTTCATCGTATCCTTTTCCGCTTCCATCATCGCCTTCCATCGCAGCCGCAAGCTCCGGCATCGTAACCACCGCAGTTCCATTGGCATCTGTCACAGAATCCGGCACATCATATCCGCTTCCCCGGTTTGTAATCTGCTGCTCCATTCCATTTACAGAGAGTTCATATCCCTCGCTTCTTGAGAGCTCCTTTATATAATATTTTCCAAGGATCAGCGGGCGTCCGATCCAGCAGTTTCCGGTCTTTTCTGTATTCTTCTGATAAAGATTTTCCGGTCCGTTCCAGGAAATATCATTTCTTTTGCTGATCTTCCCTTCCCCGTAATCGTATTCCATCCCCGGTTTTACGGTATAACACAGGAAATCTGCATTTCCGTCCTGATCTGTCGATGCCGCAGCCACAAGATCATTCTTCCTGTAGACGATCCCTGTATTTGTCAGGGTCCCGTTTCCCGCTACTTCTGCGTCCGGATGGATAATGTCTTCCGCCGCGAAAAGACCGTAAACAGCCCCCTGAAGTGTTCCGTCCCCTTCTGTATCCCCGTAGGATGAATACTTATCAGATTCTCCCCGGAAAAGGTCCAGATCTTTTTTTGTAATATGGATCCGTCCTTCCGTCCGGTGGTCATAGACATGCCATGCATCCCCACAGTTTTCCGCTCCGTTACAATGCGAATATTTTCCGGGATCCCCGGTATTCAGATGCCGGATCCCATCTTCCTCTGCATCTGCCAGGATATCCGCAAAATCTCCAACACCTTCAAACTCACCCCAACCGTCTGATCCTCCATTTTCTTCTTCCTCATCCTGATCTTTTCCCCGGAACAAGTCATAAAGCATCCGGAAAATACTTTTCTTTTCCGCATTGGACTCCGTCGCCCTGACAGCCGCAGCTTCTGAGTCGGAAGCAGTTCTCCTCAGAACATTTCCCATCGTGCTTTTCACCATCGGTATTTTTCTTTCTGAAACACTGTTCTCACCCATACTTCCAGTTCCCGAATACCAGATGTTTTCCGCAATCTCGCGGCTGCTTCCGGACACCTTCTCCGCATTCGCTCCTGCCTCGGAAGAATCCGTCATGATCATCTCCACCGGAATATCATCCTGATGCAGATCATGGAGTATATACCCACTTCTCGCCTGGATTTCTTTCCAGGTATAAGTAAAACGCAGTCCGATAAATTTCCGGTAAGTCTCTTCACAATCTGCTTTACAGCCGGATCCTTCAAATGCATCCTGAGACGCGGCACGGTTCTTTCGCATCATCCCGGCGCCTTCCCGGCTTCTTCCGTCTGCTTCTCCGCTCTCCAATACCTCCTTCACTTCGTCATAGACACTCTCATCTGCAAGCCAGTGGAAGTGGCATCCGCCGTCCGCCTCTGCCTCGCAGGCCTCTGCTAACTCCAGCCACTGTTTTGCCGCCGCCCGGTTATTGTCCCGCGTCTGTTCTGCCGCCTCCTCATAGGCATCGCTTTTCCCATCACCTTTTCCCTGTTCTTCAGGCATATTTGCCCAGGATGGAGCGGCATGTCCGTCGCAATATGTCTTTTCATAGGCATACTTTCTGGTATCGCGATAAGTAATTTCACCCTTTTCATTCGTGGTTCCTTCAGAAAACACCTGGAAGTCTCTCCATGGACGAAAACTTAAATTTTTTTCCGCAAGTTTTCCCTCTCCATCCGCCTTTGAGATCTTATCCTGATCCTCAAATCTTTCATACAGATAGAACTGGCTTCCCTTTAACGGCATTCCCGTCTCATCATCATGTTTTACGAGTCTGACATTATAATCCGCCGAAAAAGTCTCTTTATGGCGATAGATCTGAAATTCCAGTGTCGGCGTCTCTGCTCCGTATTCCTGCCTTTCGTCTTTTTCTCCTCCGTCCTGGCTGATCACAAGATAAAATACCATATCCGACGGAATGATCCTCATATCCGCTTTGTAGAGTCTCTGGTGTTCCGGTGCGTTGATGCAGACCTTAAAATCCATCCACTCCCGGAGATATTCCGGATTCCAGCTGCCTTCCGTGTACCAGCCGGAATTTCCTCGCATCGTGATCTTATAACGAACCGTAGTCTTATTATATTTTTCTTCATCTGTCATACTGCTGCCGACCGCATTTTCGTTTGCAGTCGCCGAGCCGTTATTATGGATGCGGATCGCGTCTCCGCTCCAGGTCACCTCATACAGATTTGTACCCATCACAGATTTTGCAATATTTTTATCCTGGGAGGCATCCAGCCAGCCCACATTTCCCCCGGTCGATCCATTGTCCCAGACACTCTGAGGTTCGATCTTTGCAATATCGCGGATAAACTCCTTTCCGAGCACAAATTCTGTATCCAGTGCCCCCGGTCCGTCGGAAAAAGGCAGTACCTGGAATGGCACTGCCGTATCTTCTGAAGTCGCTCCCCGGATCGCGTCCGGTGCTTCTTTCCCCGCCGCCAGTCCGACCGATGACGCCTGCTCCATTGCAGCGATCGCGCGATCTTCGATTTCCGGATTGTCAGCCACCCAGGCAAATTTTGTTCCGGCATCGTCTTTCACATATTTTACGATATTGGCACTCGATGTTGTGGAGGCAATTTCCGCATAGAGGCCCGGATCAAATTTTTTTGCCGCGTCCTTTAACGCTGACCAGTTATCCGGATACGCCCAGAATAGCCGTTTCGCCTGCGTCTCCGTAAGGGGAGACGGCATCGTATCAAATTTATACATGTCATACCGGTTGACTTTTTTCCATCCTTTTCCTCCATCGAGGCAGTAGAACGGTGCCGTCGATTTCTGCGGCCATATATCCGATGCCTCGGACGGGAACGGGAGTGGAATCCCCACTCCCGTGATCGTCATGATAACCGCCAGAAAACCGGCTATCCATCGCCTTCTTTTCTTCTTTTCCATCCTGATCCCCCGCCATTATTTCTTTCCAAATGTCTGCACAACCCCGTGAACACACCATGCACCTGTATCATCCACGGTATATCCGTCCGGTGTCATACAGCCCGCCAGCATATGTCCGTTTTTCTGGTCCATATAGTAACATTTTCCGTCGATCCAGTTCCATCCCTTTGTCATTCGTCCCGTCGGTCCAAGGTAATACCATTTTTCTCCCTCTTTCAGCCATCCGGTCTGCATTTTTCCCTGGTTTCCGTCGCTCGTCTTCCGGAGGTAATACCAGCTGCCATCCTTTTCGTCGAGAAACCAGCCGGTCTGCATCCTGCCGTCACTTGCGAAATGAAACCAGGAAGTTTTTTCCTGACCTTCTTTTGCGTATGGATTGTAGATCCAGGCCCATTCACCGGCATAAGTTTTTCCGCCGGAAACAAACCGCCAGCTTCCGTCTGCTTCTTTTCTCCATTCACCGGCAATACTTCCTTTCGGCTGTTCTCCTGTATTCTGCAGCTTTTTCAATACACTTCCCGTACTTCCACTGCCAGAAGAATGTCCTCCGGAACTTCCTGACCATGTCCGGTCTACAAGTTTAAACGTCAATTTTACCGGGATCTTTTTTTCAATAGTTCCTGCCTTCACCGTGATCTCATCCGTGGTTTCCGCCGTATACGGGTATTTCTTCATCGCCTCCGTGATCCAGGATGCGACTGTATCTGCCGATATCACTCCGTTTTCCGCTTTCACAGCTCCGGATCGAGATCTCCATTCAAGTACAAAATTTCCGTCTCCATTCCCTTTGAGCGCCGCTTCGGGAACAAGTTCTGCCGTGATCTTCTGAGCATCCGAGCCCTCCCAGCTAAGTACCGGGTTGTATCTTGATCCGCTTTTCGTAAGTGTCAGCGCAAAGGTCAGCGTATCCTGATCCGCCCTGATCTCCTCAGGCATCACCACCGTCTGGTCATCCGTCACAAAGTCCACTTTCACACTGCAGGCTGCCGACTGGATATTTCCAAGCGCATCCTTTGCTGCCATGATCACATCCGTGCTTCGGGTCCCATATCCGGTGCGTTTTTCATAAATATGTTCCGCATGAGCCGCGTCATCTGCTTCCATGAGATCCAGGATCCATCTTGTATCCTTTTTGGCGCTCACCTTCGCGTTCCGGTAATCGCCGTCCGCGATCCCTTCTTCCACAAAACCGGCATCCATCTGGATGATCGCATGATCACCGACTGTCCAATTGATATCTTTTTTGTCAAAATAATCCGGTGCAAAGGTCCCCGAAAGGATCTGCGGTGCTGATACTGTGAGTGTCTCCTGCGGATTTTTCCGGTCACCGGTCAGTTTTCTGGTGACTGTAAAATTTAAAGCCGTCTTATTGAGAGATGCTCCTTCCGCCGCGACCTTCGTCCGGTCTTTGATCTGGAAGGTTACCGGGATCCTGCAGTTTGCCGTCACAGACTTCTCCTCGAAACTGGATACAGGTCTCGTTTTTGCCGTCAGGACAGCAAGTCCACCCTGAATTCCGTTTCCGTAAATCGTATCCTCGATCGGATACCGGTACTGTTTCTTTGCCTGCTCTGCCTCAGCCTTCCCGACGATGTCCTTAAAAAATCCGGCATTCAGATTCAGCTCGATCGAAGCGCTCTTTTTCGTATATCCGGACTCATCCTCATCATCATTTTTCTTTAAAAGGATCAGTTCATCATCGTCCACGCTCCATCTCACCGCCTCATCAGCGACATCATTATTCTTATCGACTACCGCCTGGATCTTCACATCCTGGACCTTTGTCCCTGCTTCCGGCTTTCCGTTCAGATATCTCGCCAAAAGTTTTCCCGCGCTGTCCCGCACTTCCGTTGTGATCGACGGGTTCATCCGGTCGCCGGTGCGCTCCTCTGTGACCCTGAAAGCAAATTCCTGAGGCTCCACCCGCACGCCTGCAGCCACCTTCTTATAGACAGCAGATACTTCCGTGTCATGCTCCGGCATCACAAACTGGTAGGAACCGCCTGTCTGATAGCTCGTCTTCCTTCTTCGCCCCAGAGAGTCCGTATAAGTCGGCACACCGTCCATCTGGAATTTTTCCGTCTCCGTATTCCTGGGCGCTGTGAGGACTGTCACCGTGTCCCCGGCCACCACTGCACCCCGGTAAGCTTTATGAAATTCTTTACTGTACGCGGACGGACCTTTTGCTGTGAGAACTGCGACATCGTAGAAATTCTCTGAATTTGCCGCCGTATCCACCTGAAGAACCGAAAGCAGATATCCCCGCACTGGCCGTCCCACGGAATTTGGTGCGAAATGGTCCGGAGTATACAGGCCCTGTCTCGCCGCATCCTCCGTATCCACGACATGGAGGACTCCGTTTTCGAGTTCCTCGTAGAAATAGAGCTCATCCTCTTTCTTTACATTCTGTCCCTGGACTAATGTGTAGAAATTATCGCCCTTGTTCCAGAAACCGATATGGGCATCATATGAAAACCGGTTATCATCCGAAACTCCGGAACCACAGACTCCGGCCGCGATCTTTTCCTCCGTGTCTGCGAACAGATACGCTGCGTCCGCGCCAGCCTCCGCACCATAGCGGAAATGGAACCCAGTATCGTGCGTTCCGATGAAGGTTCCCTCCCGCGCCGCACTTCCGAGTCCGGAGGACGCGATCGTTCCCTCAAATCTCGCCACTTTGATCTTTCCGGAGGCATATTTTCCGGTAATTCCGCCGATAGACTGGGCACCGCTTCCGCCGATGGTCCCCATCACATGCGAATTAAAGATATCTGCAGAATTCTGAAAGCCCGCAATTCCGCCAACATAACCACCGCCCTGGATCCTGGCGCTCAGGCTGTCCCCGGTATTCACTTCACAATCCGCGATCAGTGACTCGGAGGCCCGCCCGGCAATTCCGCCAATGAAGATCTCCTTTCCGCTTCCCGCGTCGATCGCCACATGGTCGGAAACACAGTTTTCCACCACAGAATCTTCCAGAACATCCGCGGTCACTCCGCCAACGGTGCCGGTAGTCCTCAGTGTCCCATTTACCGTCACATTCCGGATCACCGAATGCTTTGCCCGGCCCGCAAGAATTCCTCCATTTTCCTTCACTGTGATCACATGTCCCGGCTTTACTTTAAGATCCGTGATCTCCGCATTCTCCACCATTCCGAACAGTCCTCCAAAGTCCCAGGACGGCTGGTACATGCGAAAATTCGAGACAGTCTTCCCATTTCCGTCAAAATGACCTTCAAACGGACTCACTTTTCCCGCCCGCATATCCGCACCGGTTCGGTAAAAACCGATCGGGATCCAGTTCATGCCGCCGAGATCGATATTTTTCCCCAGTTCAAACCAGGCACCTCTATAATTACCCGAGTACGTTCCCTCCCCGCTTCCAATTTCCATTCCCATGGACGCGAGAACCGCAAGTCCGATCAGATGCTCTTTTGTCGTGAGCTGGTAAGGTTTTTCTTTGCTTCCGTCTCCGGATCTTCCACTCAGGAAGCTCATATCACCTACATCCGCACCCCAGATCTCATCGTCCGCCGCGAATACAGCGATCTTCCCGGACGCATCCGACGCAGTCGCAATTTTCCCCTCCGCCGTCTCCACGCTTCTTAAAACTGCCATTCCCTTTACCGGTGTTCCGAGCGCCATGCAGACTCCTAATCCCGCTAACATCATCCGGCTCTTTCTTCCTCTGTTTTTTCTGCTCTTTTTCATATTTTCTCCCCTCTATGCCTGCGGCAGACAGAACGCCGGACAGATTCCGATCCCGCTATCCGACACATCCGCCTGTCTGAGGCATCCGTTTTCCAGATCTACAACATATTCCCTGTTTCCGTATACAAAATTTCCATACTCGTCTGTCTCATAAGCCGGTGTGCGGAGCCAGAATCCCCTGCTGTAAGAACTTCCCTTTCCTTCCGGGTTCCAGATCTCCTCCCGGTACCGGTACGCCTCCTCAAGAGACAGCAGAAAGAAGCGGTCCCGGCATTCCTGATACGAAAGCCGGCAGCTCCGAAGCCCATCCATCCGGGTCTGCGCAAAATCTCCGGTTTCCGTCCTTCCTGTAAATGCGGTTACTGTTCCCGTGTATACAAAGTCCGCATCCGGAACCGTATTCTCCTCCTGTTCTCCCAGCCACTTTCTTACCCGGGATTTCTTATAATTATTATCCTCCCCGAACGAAAGCAGGACCCGTTCCTCATATGTGCTTTCCACGTCAGACCGGATCACACACTCCGCCAGAAACAGCGCGCGTTTTCCGTAGTTTCCGCTTCCATCCTGATAATCATCATCAATGCAGCGGAATCTGCAGACTTTTCCCGCGACATTCCTCAGGATCACATCGCCGATCTTCCAGGACGCCCGGTCTTTTTCATCCCCGAACTGATCTCCTGTTCCGGGCACTTTCTCTTCTCCGGGATCCGGCGCCCGCCCCCGCCACTCAAAACCGATCCGGCAGTCCGAAAACAGCTCACCGTTCACACTTCTCGTTCCAAGATCTGTCTTTGAAATATTGATCACATCCGGAAACATCTGCGCGATCACCAGCGTATCAAATGCACTTTCTCTTCCTGTTACCGTGATCTCCTGTCTTCCTTCCCGGTCTGCAGCAGACACGGATTCCATAAAGAATCTTCTGCCTGCTTCCCGGTCCTGCAGGATCACCTGCTCCGCTGCCGAGATCTCTATCGGTCTCTCCGCCGCATAGGGGACAAGTTCCCCGCTGCAGCCTGCGAGTGCGCCAAAAGAACCTGCAGCAGCAAGCCACTTTACCATTTTCCTTCGATTCATTTTTCCTCCTGGATATTCCGGCTAAAGCCGCCGGCGGCTTTTCGATGAAGCAGACACCATCTGCTTCCGGAGATTTTTAAGACTTTAAAAAGATCTGTCATGATTTGACTGGAATGTCCCGGACGGTTCATTCCTCTGTTTGTCCATAACTATATCACAGGACCTTTCCGGAATCCATATCGGATCCGTAAAACCATGCCCCTGTTATTTGGTCAGTTTCACGAAAATATTTTTCTATTTTCGTCATTTTTGCCAATCCGTTTTCATAAAAATCCCTGCAAAGTCAGTGTTTACAGGCATTTGATAATGTAAAAAAGAGTGTGCACCATTGGCACGGAGTGCCTTTGGATTTCACCGGAAGTTCCTTTTAAGAAAAAACGGGACACGCCGCGCGCATCCCGTTTTCTTCTCCATATTGTATTTACCGAACTTCCACCGTCCGCAGGAACTCCTCCATCGGGATCACACCGTCACACACCAGATCTGCCAGCTCTTCCCGCATGGTCCGCATTCCCTGTGTCTTCACTATATATTCCTCGATCTCCCATGCAGGCCGGTTCTCCGCTGTCATCCGCTTTAATTCCCGGTCCATCACAAAGATCTCATGGACCGCAGTTCTCCCTTTGTATCCTGTATTCAGGCAGTGTTCACATCCGCGCCCGCGTTTTGCACTTTTCACCGTTCTTCCAAGCAAACGCTGTTCCTCCTCCGTGAGTTCCACCGCCTCCGCGCAGTGCGGACACACCTTTCTCACCAGTCTCTGTGCCGCCATGCCGCACAGACTGTCCGCCGTGAGGTATGGCTCCACGCCCATATCCGCCATTCTTGTGATCCCGCCCACTGCACTTTTCGTGTGCAGAGTCGAGAGCACCAGATGACCGGTGATCGCCGCGCGGACACTGATCTTCGCAGTCTCCGGATCTCTCGTCTCGCCGACCATGATGATATCAGGATCCTGTCTCAAAACCGCGCGGAGTCCCGATTCAAAGGTAAGTCCCGCCTGTTCATTCACCTGGATCTGGCTGATCCCCGGAAGATATCGCTCCACGGGATCCTCGATCGTCACGATATTTACCGGCTGTCTCAACAGATATTCCAGGATCAGGTACAATGTCGTGGTCTTTCCGCATCCTGTCGGTCCGGTAAGATACAGGATCCCGCCCGGACTCCTCAGGATCTGTATCATCTTCTTATAATTTTCTTCATTCATGCCAAATGTCCCGCAATGATCGATCTCCGTCTTTCTGTCCAGAAATCTCAGCACCATCTTTTCCCCGAAGATCGTCGGGATCACGCTCGTTCTCATATCCAGCCGGATCCCTTTGATCGTCTCCCGGAAATGTCCGTCCTGCGGAACTCTCTTTTTTGCGATATCCATCCCGCTGATGACCTTCGCTCTCGTCACGAGCGGCTGGTACATGGATTTGTCAAACTCCCGGACCATCGTCATCATTCCATCGATCCTCATCCGGATCACAAACCGGTCCTCCCACGGTTCCATGTGAATATCGCTGGCATTTTTCCGGTATCCGAAGATCAGAAGTTCTTCCAGGATCTTCACCGCCGATTCTGTCTCTCTTCCAACCCGTTCCGTTTTTTCCGCGCTCTCTTCCCTGTTTCCATTTCTTCCGTCTCCACCTAATGCAAGCAGCATTTTCACTTCCCCCTATCTCAAAATTTCACTGTCTGGACTGCGGTACCGCCACCGCATAAAAACCAATTCTTTGTCATCGGCATCCCTTATTTAAGGCTGCTGTCCGGGGCTCCCACAAAAAATATTTCCAGATCTCTCATAAAGGACCCGTGCCCCCTCAG
Source organism: Clostridium sp. OF03-18AA (assembly GCF_003478035.1). Taxonomy (GTDB): domain Bacteria; phylum Bacillota; class Clostridia; order Lachnospirales; family Lachnospiraceae; genus Pilosibacter. The sequence goes on along the minus strand of NZ_QUEP01000009.1, from coordinate 31,551 downwards.
ACACCGTGATCCTGATAAATACGCGGGATTCACTCGAATCCTCCACTGAAATTTCCAGCACGAGATCATCCTCACAAAACGTATCCAGTGAAAGCTCGTCCAGCTCCCCGACCCGGATCGCACCTGTCTGCAATCCGTCCGTCACATGCCGGAAAACGGCATCACCGATCATTTCCGCATGTTCCTGATCCCCTGTCCGCTCCAGAACACGAACCATCATCCGCCTCATCGGAAAAATAAGAAGCATCAGCATTCCAAACAGCAGGATCGCCGTCATGACTTCCACCAGGGTAAAACCGCCTCTTTTATTCTCCATCTGCAAAAATCTCCTCCATGACCGCCTGATCCGCCCAAAAACCGGTTACCGGACGATCACTGTCTTTCACCGTCTCTTCCACATAGGATCCGGATTCCACAAACTCCTCCCCGCCGATCTCCAGATGGATCTCTGCGGCTGCTGCATATTCCGCATCTCCTGTCAGGCGTTCCACTTCTGTGCCTGCTGCGGAAAGTTCCCGGCTCTTTTCGATCACGCGGGAATACCCTGAAATACAGGAAACGACAGCCTTTGACGCCAGCATCAGAATAAAGAACGCTGTCAATATCTCCACGAGCGTCATTCCGCTGTGATCTGAAAGTATTTTCTTTCTCTTTTTCATGGCGCGTTCTCCTCCTTCCGATCCGCTGTGGATGGTGTATACACGGATAGGCGTTCCCGCCCGAGAACGATCGATGCACTTTCTGTCTGCTCCCGCACCGTACACTCCGCATGCAGCACCAGTTCAGAGCCATCCTCTCGCCAGAAAGATGTCACGACAGTCCTGATCTTTTCTGACTCTCCATTCTCCGTATCCGCCCAGACCACGCCCTCGGTCACCGGAAGACCGTGTCTGGAGACAAGTTTTTCGATCACCTCCGATGACTCTTCTTTCAGGATCTTCCCTGCCAGCACCTGCACGACCGATTCCGCAGCCAGTCTCGCCTCCATTTTCGCGATATTCCGCTCTGCCCGCGCATATCTTCTCGATGCTGAAGAAAACAGTAAAGTCCCAAAGACCATGACGATCATGACTGTGATCAGAACTTCTGCCATAACAAAGCCTTCATGTCCGTTCTTTTTCAATCGGTTTCCTCCTCTCAACTGCCAATACTCCCATACATGTTCCACATCGGTTCCATGATTCCAAGGATCAGAAGACCGGTGAGTGAGCCGATGACCAGGATCATCGCCGGTTCCAGGAGATTCATCAGTTTCGTGAGTGCCAGATCCGCCTCATGTTCATAATTTTCCGCCAGCCTTTTTAACATATCTTCCAGGCATCCCGCTTCCTCACCGATGACGATCACCGCCGCCAGTTTCTTATCGAAACTGCCGCTCGCCCGGATTGCCTCGCTGAGCAGCATTCCGTTTTTCACGTCTTCCATGATCAACCGGAGTTTCCCATCCAGATAGCGGTTTCCGATGGTCCCGATTGTATACATTAAACAGGATGGGATCGGCAGTCCGCTGGAATAGAGACTCGACATATTTTCACAGAATCTCGCCGTGCAGATCGTTCTCACCTGTCTTCCCAGGACCGGCAGTGCACACAGCATCCTGTCGTACAAAAGCCTGACCACAGGTCTCGTGATCAGAAATTTCCAGACCGTGAAAAGGATCAGTGCTGCTGCCGGAAGAAAATATCGGTATCGATACAGAAAATGGCTGATCTCCATCAGTGTTCTCGTAAGAAGCGGAAGCTTCACACCTTTAAGGAGTGGTTCCAGCGTCGGAAGGATCGCTAGAAAGACAAACAGGAGCAGGAATATCATCATAAAGATAAGGATCTTCGGGTACAGCATAGCACTGCGGATCTTTCCTTCCGTGCGATGTTCTTTTTCATAATGCTCCGAGAGCTTCATAGTCGTTTTCCCGAGATGACCTCCGATCTCCGCCGACCGGATCATCTGGACTGCCAGCTCCGGAAATGCCCCTGTCTCCTCCATGGCATCCCCGATCGCCATTCCATCGGTCATCCGCTGCTTGAAAAGCCGGCATGCCCGGGAAAATCTCTGATCTGTTTCATCCGTTTCCATGATCTCAAGTGCCCCGGCAACCGGAAGTCCCGAGCTTACCAGGACCGAAAACTGTCGGAAAAAATCAGCTAATCCTGCCGTCCCAAGTTTCTTTTGCTTTTTCATGACATATCCCACCTTTTATTACTCTGGATCCCCTACCATGTTCCCCAGAAGAACAGGGAGACGATCTGATCCTCAAAAAGTCTTGCGGCAAATAGTCCCATACAGAGCGCCGGAGCAAACGGGATCCTCGCCCGCTCTCCGAATCTCACCTTTCCAAGTGCCAGCAGGACCACTGACTGAAGTCCTCCAAGAAAAAGTCCCGTGATCGTCCCGATCAGGCATGTTTTCCATCCGAGACAGAATCCTGCGGCTGCCAGCAGCCTGATATCACCGCCACCAAATGCCCCGTCCACAAAAAGATTTGCAAGGTACATGGGAAGTGCTGTGCAGAAGATCCCGATGAGCCGGGCAGTAAATGGAATTTCCGGCTCCGTAAATACCGAAAGTCCCGCCAGGATCATCAGCGGAACCAGCACCCGGTCCGGTATCATCATCGTGCGGATATCGGTCCATGCAATCTGGATCAGGACCACCGCAAGGCACAGATCCATACAAAATCTCATCTTTTCCTCCATCGTTTGTAAAAATATTCTTTGAAATTTTCTGTCAAAAAGCAAAACGGCGCAGTTGTCCACTGCACCGCATCAAAAAACCATATTTTATGTCCCCATTTTACGGAATCTCATAAAACTTGTCAATTCATTGCCCACATATGGGCTATAAATATCACCCGCGAAGATCAGCCTGCGGATACCGCACCACACGGTCACACACCTTCTCAAGAAGCTCCAGCGAGTGGCTGACCGCGATCATTCCCATCTCCCGCCGTTTCAGTTCCTTCAAAACGAAATCCCAGATCTGTCCCTGCGTGATCAGATCCAGCATTGTCGTCATCTCATCCGCGATCAGAAGTTTCGTCTTTCGCCCCAATGCTCTCGCGATACAGAATCTCTGAAGCTCCCCGCCGGAAACCTCCACCGGAAACCGTTCTTTCCATTCATCCCGGATCCCAAGGCCTTCCTCGATCCGCGCCCGTTCGCCCGGATCCTCAAACGTCCAGTCCCCTTCCGCAAGAACCGTACTCAGGCGCCTTTTCGGATTCACTGAGAGCTCCGGATGCTGCCAGACCATCTGCACCGGGCAGTAACCGCGGATCTTCAGGATCGGCATTCCATCGACCAGGACTTTCCCCTGATCCGGTCTCTCATACCCGGCAAGGATCTTACAAAGCGTTGTCTTTCCATATCCGCTCGGTGCCATGATCCCCACCTTTTCGCCTGGTTCCACCGAAAGATTTACATGGTCCAGGATCTGTCTGCTCCCTTTCCCGTATTTAAAAGAAATGTCGATCGCTTCCAGCTTCATCTTCCGTATTCCTTTCGCATGATCTCCAGGATCTCTCCTGTGTCGCAGAGGTTTTCTCCGTCCTTTTTCCAGTTCTTCGGCATGGATTGGAACAGCGCCTTTGTGTACGGATGTTTCAGGTTCTCCTCATTCTGAAACGCAGCCGCGTCCGTCTCCTCGATGACTCTGCCTCCATAGAGCACGACGACCCGGTCTGCTGTCAAAAGCGCCAGCTCCAGATCGTGGGTGATGAGAAGAACTCCTGCCCCGTCATCCGCCATCTCCCGGAAATGCCCCATGACACGCGTTGCCGCCTCCATGTGAAGTCCCGGCGTCGGCTCGTCCGCAATGACAAGTTTCGGTGTTTCCATCACCGCTGTGGAGATCAGAACGCGCCGCGTCATGCCGCCGGATAGCTGAAACGGATATTTTTCCCGGATATCCGGAGCCAGGCCATAGCGCTTTAACACCGCCAGACATTTTTCCTTGACAGAATGATCCTTTTTCCCGTTCCGGATCTGATCCCCGATCTTCATGAGCGGATCAAGATATGACACACTCTGGGGCACAAAAACGATCTCATGTCCACGGAGCTTTTTTACCCGTTCCGCCGTCAGCGGTGTTCCAAGAAACCGGATCTCCCCGTCCATCGCACTGTTGTAGGGCAGGATTCCCATGATCGCATGGGCTAACAGACTCTTGCCGGATCCGCTTGATCCCACGACCGCCACGATCTCGCCCGCACGTACCGAGAGGTCCATCTTCTCCACCGCATGGAGCGTCCGTCTCGAAAAACCGCGGTCATACTGTGTAAAGGTGACGGAGAGATCCTTCACTTCCAAAATCGTATCCTTCATCTTCTCCGCCTCCTATTCATGAACACTGCCCGGATCCAGAAGCCTGCACAGCGCCTGACCGATATAATGGAACAGCAGGACCGTTCCCACGAGGAAAAGTCCCGGAAACAGCGCCAGCCACCATTTTCCCATCGCAAGGTACTTCATGCTCTCCGACAGGATCACCCCGATCGCCGGACTTTCCGAGGAAAGCCCAAAGCCCAAAAATGTGATGCTGGCTTCATGAAGGATCGCATGCGGAAACAGGAGGACAAGTCCCGTAATAAACTGCGGGATCAGGTTCGGCGCCATATGGCAGAACACGATATAAAACTTTCCTTTTCCGAGCTTCTCCGCGATCTTCACGTACTGACTCTGTTTTAGCTGCAGGACCTCCCCGCGGATGAGTCTCGCGAGCGATGCCCAGTGCGTGAACGCGATCCCCCAGACAACACCCCAGAATCCCCGCCCGCAGGCGAAGGAGATCAGGATCAGAAGCAGCATATGTGGAATTCCCATCACGATATCGATGAGCATCTGCACAATGCTGTCCGCCGCTTTTCCGCACACAGCCGCGCAGAGTCCCATAAGAAATGCCGCAGCTGCGCTGACCGCCGCCGTCAGGAGTCCGATCCGGATGCTTAAAGAAAGTCCGGCGATCGTCCGAATAAACATGTCCCGGCCCATCCAGTCTGTTCCGAATGGATACTGGATACAAGGCGCAAGATTTTTTCGCGTAAAATCGGTCTGGATCGCAGCTTCCTTCCAGAAGCTCCCGAGAACCGCAACGAGCACCAGAAGTCCAGCTGCCAGGATCAGCAGTGCGAAGCTTTTTCTTCTGCGATTTTTCATCATCTCTGCTTCGCCCCCTCCCGGATCCTCGGATCGATCACACCGTACAAAATGTTTGCCGCAAGATTTCCCGCGGCGACGATGACCGCCGTCACGACTGTGATCCCTAAAAGTAACGGAACATCACTTCCGAGTCCCGCCGTCACTGCCGCCTGTCCCAGTCCCGGGTAGGAAAATACCTGTTCCACAAGGACAGAACCGCCGATGATCTCACTCACCGACGAGAACTGAAGTGTCATGGCCGGGAGAAGAATGTTCCGGAGTCCATGACGTCTTAAGATCGCCCAGTCCGACTCTCCCCTTGCTCTTGCAAACAAAACGTAATCACTTTCCATGACCTCGATGAGTTTTTCCCTCGTATGAAGGGCGATGGATGAGATTCCCGTGATGCTTAAAGCCGCAGCCGGAAGAACCGCATGCCGGATCCTGTCCGCAATGGAGATTGCCCCTGCATCCATTCCGATCGGAACGCTGAATCCGATCGGGAACCAGTGAAGCTTCACCGCAAATACCATGAGCAGCACCATGGCCACCCAGAACGACGGCGTACTCGCCACAAACAGCGAATATCCCGTCACGATCCGGTCCATGACTCCGCCGCGCTTTTTTCCTGCGAGAACGCCAAGGAAAAAGCCGAGAATGCCGGATAACAGCCATGCCGTAAATAAAAGCCATACGGAGCTTAAGACCTTCTCACCGATGACCTCCGCCACCGGTCTCCGGTACAGAAGCGAGGTTCCCATGTTTCCATGAAGGAAGTCTTTCAGCCAGTTCAGATACCGCTCCACCGGCGGAAGATCCGTTCCCCAGTAGCTTCTGAGTCTTGCGATCTGTTCCGGACTCATGGAGCCGAGCGCGGTCTGACCGACGTTTGTCTGGAGCGGATCTATGGGCGAGGCCGCCAGGAGCCCAAACGCCAGAATACTCACAAGGAGTACCATCAGACACATCCGCGCTGCCTGTCTGCCGATCCACAGACCCGTTCTCTTTATTTCCATGTCCACTGGTCAACATTGTTTACGATCGACCAGCCATGTCCATGCGGATGAAGTTTCTGCTCCGCAACCTGCAGTCCGTCCTTCACCCAGTATAAATGATCAATATTCACAAGCCAGATCCACGGAAGATCCCCATCCTGGGTGATCCCTGTCGTCCCGTCCCACTGGGCATCTTTCCAGAGTTCATAGGACTTTTCAAGGTCGCTCTCCGCCAGAGCGGCATCCATGTACTCGTCCACTTTCGCATTTGCATACGGGGAATATTCCGCATATTTCTTTCCCGGAGCTGTATGGTAAATGTTGTAGAGCTCCATCGGTGTGTGCGCGCCCCATCCCCACATGAGCGGAGTGGACTGTGCGCGGTCGTAGGCGGTATCCCAGCCGACTCCCTCGGTCGTCACGTTGATCCCGAATGCTTTTAACTGGTTTGCCGTGTCCTCCGCAAGTGCCTGGCGGACAGAATCACCGGTCGGATACATCAGGGTGAACTCGGCGCGGACTCCGTCTTTTGTGAGGATCCCGTCTTCTCCGGCTTCCCAGCCATCCTCTTTCAGGATCGCCTTCGCCATATCCGGATCATAATCCGTCTCCGCCGCCGGGTTGTACCACGGCATCTGGTCGCAGACGCTGTATGCCACTGTCCCGTACCCGTTTAATACGTGGTCGATCATCTCTTCCCGGTTGATCGCAAGGTTGATCGCCCGGCGCACACTCACATCACTTGTAAAATCGTTTCCGAGCGCCACGCCGTTCTCATCGGTCTCCCCCGCCGGGATTACCGGAAGATTGAAACCGCGGTTATCGACCGTCTTGCAGTCAAAAAGGGAAAATCCATCGACCGTCTGGTCAGAGTATGCCGCCGATGTGTAAGCGAGATCCACCTGTCCGGAAAGAGCCGCCGCATACGCTGCGTCCTCATCCATAAATAAGACCGTCACCGTCTTCATTTTCGGCGCATCCCCATAATAATCCGGGTTTGCCTCAAAGATCACCTGCTGCCCTTTGTCCCACTGTTTCATGATATAGCGGCCGGAACCGATCGGGTTCGTTCCATAGTCCGGACCATAGGCGTGTTCCGGGACAATCCCCGTGATCGCCATCGTGTACGGCCAAATCGAATACGGACGGTTCATATCAAACTCGACCGTGGTATCATCCAGCGCTCTCGCCTCTTTTAACATTGTAAAGTCATTGACCGAGCTGTTGTCCCGCAGTGTATTGTAGGTGAATGCAACGTCCTCCGCCGTGAGTCTCTCCCCATCGGTAAACTTTACGTCATCGCGGATCGTCACGGTCCATGTCATCCCGTCATCACTGACATTCATATCGGTCGCCAGGTCATAACCGATCGTCATATCTGCCTTTGTGACAGTCAGCGTGCTCTGGATCAGCGGCTCATGGACATGTTCTCCAGCTCCCCAGCCGTAAGCCGGATCAAATCCTGCCTCCGGCTCGGAGGATGGCCCCATGACAACGATGACGGAGTCTTTCCCGTTTTCTGCTGCCGCGCCTGTGTTCTCCGCAGCAGCGGAGGAGCCGGATGCGGAGCTTTCCGCTGTCCCCGCGTCCTTTCCGGAACAGCCGGCCATGGAACATACCATGGCGGCTGCCGTCAGAGCTGCCAGTATTGTTTTTATTGTTTGTTTTTTCATGAATTTATCCCCTTTTCTGTCCTGAAACCATGTGCAATGACACACTTTTACTCCAGGCACAAGTGCAAAAAAATACCAGAAAGAAGCATACATTCTGTATGCGTCAACCTTCCTGGTATTGTTTTATCGATTCTTTTTATGATCTGTATGTCATCTTGCTCTGATGACGTACAGATACGAATATTTTTATCGTGTTCCGTCTGCAAACCGCCTTGGGCGGGCTCTTTTCCGAGTATGGGCTTCAGCCGCATAATAGTAATATTATAGTAAACTTTTTTTCAAAAATCAATGTTTTTCCTGTCCATGACTTTGCAGAACACTACCCCCGCCGCCGTACTCGCGATCGTCGCGAGCAGCGCCGGTCCCGCGATCGCTGCCGGATCGACGCTGCCGTACTGGCTGCGGTAGGCGATCATGTTGATGGGGATCAGCTGCAGGGACGAGATGTTGATGATCAGAAATGTACACATCTCGTTGCTGGCGGTCCCGACCGGGCGCTTCCATCTGTACAGTTTTTCTTTTGACTTCGGCTTATCCGGAGTCTCCCCGTATGACCGTCTCCGCTCCCCGGATATTCCGCAATCTTCTTCCCGGTCCTCTCTCCGGCAAATCCCGCCTCTTCTCTCATCCTCCAGCTTCCCCAGCTCCTCCATCGCCTTCAATCCCGCCGGGGTTGCCGCCCAGCCGAGTCCCAGCATATTTGCGATCATATTTGTCGCGATATACTGCCCTGCCGGATGTCCGTCGGGGAGATTTGGGAAGAGGAATCTGATCACCGGGCGCATTTTTTTCGTGAGCGCCTCAATGAGACCGGCTCGCTCCCCGATCTTTAAGATCCCGCACCAGAACGACATGATCCCGAGCATCGTGACACCCAGAGTCACCGCCTCTTTCGCCGAATCCAGCAGCCCGTTCGTTACTTCCCCCATATTTCCATGAAACGCCGCCCAGAAGATCCCGGCGGCCATCATCCCAGCCCACAGCGCATTTAACATAAAAAGATCCCGCATTTCTGTCTGAAGAGGTGAAACCCCGAAAATCCGGTAAAAGACCGGATCCATCGGGTTATCACCTGAGTTTCTTCATTCTATGACAGAAATGCAGGATCTATGAATCTCCGCAACTTTACAATACTTTGTGGATTATGAGCTATTCTCCGCACAGCGCCGCCATGACTTCCGGCACCGTCTCGATCTTCTCGCAGCGGTACGCGTTGCTCCCGCAGAACAGCAGCGCGTCATCGATCTTTCCTTCCGCGGCATTGATAAGCGCCTTCGTGATGCAGTACGGCGTTGTCGCCGGATCACAGTGCTCCAGGCACCTGAAACAGTGCTCGACCTTAACCGGGCCTTTCGCGACACGCTCTAAGAACTTGTTTTTGATCGCACGCCCCGGCATTCCGACCGGACTCTTCACGATCACGATGTCTTCCTCTTTCGCGTTAATGTATGCCTCTTTGTAAGCGATATCCGCGTCACATTCCTCGGTGGTCACAAATCTCGTCGCCGCCTGGACTCCTTCTGCTCCAAGTTCAAACTGATGCAGAACGTCCTTATGGTCGAAAATTCCGCCCGCCGTGATGACCGGGATATGCTTTTTATACTTCTCGGCAAAGCTTTTTACCGTCTCGATGATCCCGCGGACCTCCTTGTCGTATGCCGGCTCATCATATGTCTCCGCCACATGATCCGTATCGGCTCCAAGCTCCGTAAGCTGTTCCCTGGAAAATCCAAGGTGACCGCCCGCGCAGGGACCTTCCACCACGACGAAATCCGGTGCCGTATGGTACTTTCTGTCCCACATCCGGCAGATGACAAGTGCCGATTTCACAGAAGAAACGATCGGCGCGATCATCGTGCGGCGCTCTTTTTTTTCTCCGCCGTCCGCTTCGCTCTCCGCCTCCGCGACAAATTTCGGCATGTCGATCGGGAGACCGGCTCCTGAGATGATCACGTCCGCTCCGGCCTTTACGGCCTCTTTTACATAGGATGCGTACTCTTTTGTCGCGACCATGATATTAAAGCCGAGAATGCCCTGCGGCGCTTTCTCTCTGGCTTTTTTAAGCTCTGAATGGATCGCTCTCAAGTTCGCTGCCATCGGATTTTTTCCGAAGTCATGATCCTTAAATCCGATCTGCGCTGTGGAAATGATCCCGATGCCGCCCGCTTTTGCAACGGCTCCGGCGAGCGAAGAAAGACTGATGCCGACTCCCATTCCTCCCTGGATCACCGGGCGCTTCGCCACAAGGTTTCCTATTTTTAATGGTTTCAGGATGTTTGTTTTCTCCATTCTGCCTCCTAGAACTTCCGGAATCTCTCGTAACGGCGTTCTGCTAACGTCTTCCCGCCGAGCGGTGTCCATGTCTCAAAGAATTCCTCCATGGCATCTTCCATAGTCTTTGCGATCTCCGGAAGTGTTTCCGGGTCTGCCGGTTCCGGCTCCGGGATAACCCGTTCAATGATTCCAAGTTCTTTTAATTCTTTTGCAGTCATCTTCATGACTCGTGCCGCCTCATCGGCGCGTTTGCTGTCTTTCCAGAGGATCGAAGCGAAACCTTCCGGGGAAAGGACGGAATAGACTGCATTTTCCATCATCCAGACCTCATTGGCAACCGCCATGGCGAGTGCTCCGCCGCTTCCGCCTTCCCCGATCACGATCGAGAGGACCGGAACGGTGAGATCGGACATCTCAAAGAGGTTTCTCGCGATCGCCTCGCCCTGTCCGCGCTCCTCGGCTTCCAGACCGCAGAACGCCCCTGGTGTATCCACAAAGCATACCACCGGACGTCCGAAGGTCTCCGCCTGTTTCATGAGACGGAGCGCTTTCCGGTATCCGTCCGGGGACGGCATGCCGAAATTGCGCTTAATGTTTTCTTTTGTATTCTTTCCTTTTTCCTGGCCGATCACTGTCACAGGCATTCCGTGGAAGGACGCGATCCCGCCAACAATGGCGCCGTCGTCCTTGCAGTAGCGGTCTCCGTGAAACTCCATAAAGTCATCAAAGATCGCATGGATATAGTCGGTCGCTACCGGGCGATCCGACTTTCTGGAAAGCAGGACGGAATCCCACGCGCTGCGGATCATTCCGGCGGCTTTTTCCGATGCATGGCGGACTTTCTTTCCACGGGACCGGTTCTCCTCAGAAGCACCTTCCCCGGAATGTTCTCTCTCCCAGGCCGCCAGACATCCGCTCTCCGGCTTTTTATGAAGCTTTAAGATCATCGCCAGCGTTTCCTTTAATTCCTCACGCTTTACGATCTTATCGACAAAACCGTGCTCTACGAGGAACTCGGCTCTCTGGAAACCTTCCGGGAGCTTCTGCCCGATCGTCTGCTCGATGACACGCGGTCCGGCAAATCCGATGAGTGCCCCCGGCTCCGCAAGGATGATATCTCCGAGCATCGCGAAACTTGCCGTCACGCCGCCCGTCGTTGGATCAGTCAGAACACTCACATAGAGCTGTCCGGCCTCATGATGTCTCTTTAACGCAGCGGACGTCTTTGCCATCTGCATCAGGGAGACCATGCCTTCCTGCATTCTCGCGCCGCCGGAGCAGGCGAAGAGGATCACCGGAAGTTTTTCCGCTGTGGCGCGCTCGACCGCCCGTGTGATCTTTTCTCCTACATTGTGGCCCATGCTGCTCATTAAAAATCTCGCATCGCAGACGCCGACAACCGTCTCTTCCCCGTGGATCCGGCATTTTCCGGTTACGATCGCCTCGTTGAGTCTCGATTTTTCTCTTGCCGCCGCAAGTTTCTTCTCGTATCCCGGGAAATTTAACGGGTTGGAGACTTCCATCTCCTTGTCCCACTCCTCAAAGCTTCCCTCGTCAGCGATCATCTCGATCCTGCGGTACGCATGGACACGGAAATATCCGCCGCATTTCGGACAGATATAAAAGTTCGCGCGGACATCATCCGTATAGATCGGTTTTCCGCACTTATTACATTTTTTCCACAGACCGGCAGGAATTACCGGTGCGTCTTCCTGCTCCGCTTTCGCAGATTCCTTTTCTTCCGCGCGGTATCTCATATCGATCTTTGTATATGTTTTCTTAAACATATCCCTTAACATACAAAAAAGCTCCTTTCCAGTCTATGGAAACACAATTTTATGTTACAGTACACGGGCACTCCATGCCCGCGCACTATAACAGGATTTTGCCGATGCTCCGCATTCCGAATCGGCAAAATCCGCGCCCCCAACGGAATCATACGGAATTTTCAGTTCAGAAAATTCCTACCCGTGAAGAGTAACAATTTTATTCTTTACAATACTCCGGAAAATGGGACGGGATAAAGTTTGTATCCACCTCGCCCGCCTGAAAATCCGGATCACTGATGATGTCATACTGGAAATCCAGATTTGTGTTGATCCCCTCGATGACAAGCTCTCCGAGTGCGCTGCGCATCTTCGCGATCGCAGACGCGCGGTCCTTGTCGCGGACGATCAGCTTTAAGATCATGGAGTCATAGTTCGGCGGGATCCGGTAATTATTGTAAACAGCCGTATCGACACGGACTCCGCGTCCGCCCGGAAGATGAATGTCCGTGATCATGCCCGGGCACGGCATAAAGTTCTTCTCCGGATTCTCCGCGTTGATCCTGCACTCGATCGCATGCCCGGAGATCCTGATATCTTCCTGACGCACAGAGAGCGGCTCACCGGAGGCGATCCTGATCTGCTCCTTGATGAGATCCATATCGGTGACAGACTCCGTTACCGGGTGTTCCACCTGGATCCTCGTGTTCATTTCCATGAAATAGAAATTTTTCTGTTTATCCAAAAGGAACTCGATGGTTCCCGCATTCTCATATCCGACTGCTTTCGCCGCCCGGACCGCCGTCTCCCCCATCTTTTGGCGGAGTTCATCGGAGATCGCCGCGGACGGGGACTCTTCAAGGACTTTCTGGTGTCTTCTCTGGATCGAGCAGTCGCGCTCGCCGAGATGGACGACATTTCCGTATCGGTCGCCCAGAATCTGGAATTCGATATGGCGCGGATTCTCCACAAACCGCTCGATGTACATGGTATTGTCGGAAAATCCTTTGACTGACTCCATCTGGGCGTTTAAGAAATTGGACTCGAAATCTTCCTCTGATCTTGAGACGCGCATTCCTTTTCCGCCGCCGCCGCTGGACGCCTTGATCATGACCGGGAAACCGACTTCTTTTGCGGTCTTAAGACCTTCTTCCACGGTGTAGACCGGCTCTTTGCTTCCCGGAACGACCGGAACGCCGGCCGCCATCATGGTCTTTCTCGCCTCAGATTTATTTCCCATCTTGTTGATGATCTCGGCAGATGGGCCGATAAAGCGGATATTGCACTTTTCGCAGAGTTCTGCGAAGCGGGCGTTCTCAGATAAAAATCCGAATCCCGGGTGGATGGCATCCGCCTTCATGACCACGCATGCAGTCAGGATGCGCTCCATATCGAGATAGCTCTCTGTGGACGGAGCCGGTCCGATACAGATCGCCTCGTCCGCGAGAAGTGTGTGGAGAGCATCCCGGTCTGCCTCAGAGTAGACAGCGACCGTCTTGATCCCCATCTCTCTGCATGCCCGGATGATCCGAACGGCGATCTCGCCGCGGTTTGCGATTAAAATCTTCTGAAACATCTTCTCCACCAGCCTAACCGATCATGAATGTGAGTTCTGCAGATACCGCAACTTTTCCGTCAACGGTAGCGACCGCCTTTCCAACGCCGACCGGTCCTTTCTGCTTGATGATCTCGCATTCCAGGCGGAGTTTGTCGCCCGGAACGACCTTTTTCTTGAATTTGACATTGTTCATCGCGCCGAAATATGCAGTCTTTCCTTTGTTTGCCTCAACGGAGAGGATCGCGACCGCTCCGGTCTGCGCCAGCGCCTCAACGATCAGGACGCCCGGCATGACCGGCTCCTGCGGGAAATGGCCGGCAAAATACGGCTCGTTATATGTTACAGATTTATATCCGACCGCTCTCACGCCCGGTTCCAGCTCCTCGACGCAGTCCACGAGAAGAAACGGATGTCTGTGCGGAATGATCTCCTGAATTTCCTTGATTCCTAACATTTTTCCTCCTGTCGCAAATGATCTGAACCGGTGTTTTCTTCCGGCTGGATCAGACCATCTGCCTGAAACATTTATTACCGTTCAGCCATGCCGAATGCCAGCGCCTACCGGATCCGGAATAACGGCTGACCATACTCGACGGTCTCCTCATTCTTCACGAGGATTTCCTCCACGATCCCGTCGTACTCACTCTCGATCTCGTTCATCAGCTTCATGGCTTCCACGATCCCGATGACCTGACCTTTTTTCACGGTATCTCCGACTTTTACATAATCCTCAGCATCCGGAGCCGGGGAAGAGTAGAAGGTTCCGACGAGCGGGCAGGTGATCACTTTCTCAGAGATCCCGGAAACTTTCTTCTCTTCCTTGTCTCCGGAGACAGACTCTACAGCTGTCACATCAGCCGTCTGGAGCAGTGTTCCCTGGCCTGCGCCCTGCACGATGACCGGAGTCTGAGCCGCCGCAACGATCTTTTTTTCTCTCTTCATCGTCAGCTTCCAGTCGCCTTCTTCCAGCTCGAAGCCGGTCATGCCGTTGTCCGACATTGCTTTCATTAACTCAATGATCTCTTTTACTTCCATTGCCGTTCTCCTTACTCCTCAAACTTTCTGACAAGCAGGCACGCGTTGTGTCCGCCGAATCCCAGAGAGTTCGTTAAGACTGTCTTTACTTCCATGGAAACGCCGTCGCCCTTTGTGTAGTCAAGATCGCATTCCGGATCGTCTACTTTTAAGCCTGCTGTGGCATGAACGAAGCCGTCCTCGATGGATTTTACACAATCGATGAACTCAACGCCGCCGGCAGCGCCTAAGAGGTGGCCGATCATGGATTTTGTGGAGTTGATCTTTACTTTATATGCATGGTCACCAAGTGCAAGCTTGATGGCTTTTGTCTCGAATAAATCGTTGTGGTGGGTCGCTGTTCCGTGGGCATTGATGTAATCGATGTCCTCCGGCTTCATTCCCGCGTCAGCGATTGCGTATTCCATTGCCTTTGCGGCACCGCTTCCGTCCTCCGCCGGAGAAGTAATGTGATAAGCATCGCCTGTCGCGCCGTATCCGGCTAACTCTGCATAGATCTTTGCTCCACGGGCTTTTGCATGCTCTAATTCCTCTAAGACAACAACACCTGCGCCCTCGCCCATGACGAAACCGTTTCTCTCAAGATCGAACGGAATGGAGGCGCGCTCCGGATCCTCGGAGGTGGAAAGAGCGGTAAGTCCGGAGAATCCCGCAACGCCTAACGGTGTGATGCAGCTCTCAGTTCCGCCTGCTACCATGGCTTCCGCCTCACCATGCTGGATCGCGCGCATCGCCTCACCGATGGAGTTCGTGCCGGATGCACATGCTGTCACGACGTTGATATTTTTTCCCTTTAAGCCAAACTGAATGGACACGTTTCCTGCAGCCATGTTGCTGATCATGAGCGGCACCAGAAGCGGGTTTACACGGTTCGGTCCTTTTTCCAGAAGCTTCTTATATTCCTTCTCAATGATCTGTAAGCTTCCGATACCGGAGCTTACACAGACACCGACGCGGAACGGATCTTCCTTCGTCATATCAAGACCGGAATCCTCGATCGCCTGACGGGATGCCGCTACTGCAAACTGTGCGAAGCGCTCCATTCTTCTTGCCGCCTTCGGATCCATATAATCCTTCGGCTCAAAGTCCTTGACCTCTGCCGCGAGCTTTGCTTTGTAATCCGTCGTATCAAACGATGTGATCGGTCCAAATCCGAGTTTCTTCTCTTTTAATCCGTTCCAGAATGTCTCAACATCGTTTCCGATCGGGGTGATCGCGCCCATTCCTGTTACTACAACTCTTCTCATGCTTTTCGTTCTCCTGTTCTAAATATGTTATCAGCCACGCCCCGCGCAGATGATAACCGAAACATCCGCTGTCCGGCTGTGTGGCCGGAACAGGCGCTTTTTCCAACTGTCTTTTACATCGCCATGCCGCCGTCCACCTGAAGAACCTGGCCGGTAATATAAGCTGCCTCATCGGAAGCAAGAAATGCGACTGCCTCCGCAATGTCTTTTGTCTCACCGAAATGCTTTAACGGAATCTGCTCGCCCATGGCTTTCTTTACGTCCTCCGGCAGCACATCCGTCATCTCTGTACGGATAAATCCCGGAGCAACTGCGTTTGCTGTGATTCCGCGGCTTCCAAGCTCTCTCGCAACGGATTTCGTGAGTCCGATGATGCCGGCCTTAGATGCGCAGTAGTTTGCCTGACCTGCATTTCCCATCACTCCGGAAACGGAGGAGATGTTGATGATCCGTCCGCCTCTCTGCTTTAACATCTGGCGGGAGACATGTTTGATGCAGTTGAAAGCGCCCTTTAAGTTTGTGGCAATAACTGCGTCAAAATCGTCCTCGGACATCTTCATGATCAGGTTGTCTTTTGTGATTCCGGCGTTGTTCACAAGAATGTCGAGACGGCCGTATTTCTTTACGATCCCATCGATCATTTCTTTGGATTTTTCGAAATCACTGACGCTGCACTGCATGCTCTCCGCCATTCCGCCGTTTGCTGTGATCTCGTTTACGACTTCCTCCGCTTTTGCTGCGGAGCCGTTATAGTTGACAATGACGGTCGCGCCGTATCCAGCCAGTGTCAAAGCGATCTGACGGCCGATTCCGCGGCTTGCGCCTGTCACAAGAGTAACCTTCCCTGTTAAATTCATGTTTCCCTCCGTGTTTCTATCAGTCAGCCGCCAGATTTTTGTCTCTGACGACATTATTTACTAATTTCTCTTTCGATCACTTAGTTCAGCTTCTCCAGATCCTCAAATTTCTCAATATTGATGACCGTCGCTTCCCGGTTGATCTTTCTGATAAACCCAGCTAACGTCTTTCCCGGTCCGATCTCAATAAAACGGTCAACACCGTCCGACAGCATAGTCTCCACGCTCTGCTGCCATCTGACAGAAGAAGATACCTGGCGTGTTAAGAGCGGCTTTACGTCCTCTGCCTTTGTCACATAAGCGGCTGTCACATTCGCCACATACGGGATCTTTGGCTCAGATACCGGAATATTCTCCAGAAACCTTCCAAGCTTCTCCCCGGCTTCCTCTAAAAGATAGGAGTGGAACGGTCCACTGACATTAAGCGGGATCACACGTCTTGCGCCTGCCTCTTTTAACTTCACCGCCGCGGTCTCCACCGCCTCCTTGAGACCGGAGATCACGATCTGACCCGGGCAGTTGTAGTTTGCGACCTGCACATTCGGAATCTCGTCCACAACGGCATTGATCTCATCTGCCGTCATGCCGAGAACAGCGCTCATTCCGCCGACTCCAGCCGGAACTGCCTCCTGCATGAGAATTCCTCTCTCCCGGACTGTGCGGATCGCGTCATCCGCCGTCATAACGCCAGCTGCCACCAGTGCGCAGTACTCGCCAAGGCTTAAGCCAGCCGCCACATCCGCATGGATGCCACGCTCCTCCATCACCTTCATCATGGCAACGCTCGTGGTCACCATTGCCGCCTGCGTATACTCCGTGATGTCCAGACGGTCATTTTTCTCAAAGCATAACTCCGGAACGGAAAAGCCTAAAAGCTTCGTCGCACGGTCAAATACTGCCTTTGCAGTCTCCGAATTTTCATAAAAATCCTGGCCCATGCCGCATACCTGCGCGCCCTGTCCCGGAAAAATAAATGCTGTCTTTCCCATGATTCTCCTTACTTCTGACATCCGCCAAGCAGCTTGTCTGCCTGCTCCATCATCTCATCGATCATTTCCTTACATGTCTGCTCTTTCGTTACAAGACCTGCGATCTGACCTGCCATGACAGTTCCGTTTGTGGTATCGCCTTCCTGAACGGCTTTCCTGAGAGTTCCAAGTGTCAGATATTCAAGCTCCTCAAAGGATTTTCCTTCTGCCTCAAGGCGGTTGTATTCTCTTGTCATCTGGTTTCTCAGACAGCGGACCGGATGTCCGTGGGTTCTTCCTGTTACCGCAGAATCGATGTCCTTTGCTTTAATGATTCTCTGCTTATAATTTTCATGAACGATGGATTCCTTTGCGACAACAAATCTTGTTCCCATCTGGACTGCCTCAGCGCCCAGCATGAAGGCCGCCGCGATTCCTCTTCCATCACCGATGCCGCCTGCCGCAATGACCGGGATGGATACCGCGTCAACGACCTGCGGAACGAGAGTCATGGTAGTCGCCTCACCGATATGTCCGCCGGATTCGGTTCCCTCCGCAACGACAGCATCAGCGCCGCCGCGCTCCATAAGCTTCGCAAGAGCCACAGAAGCAACGACCGGGATCACGATGATTCCTGCTTCCTTCCACATCTTCATGTACTTTGCAGGATTTCCGGCTCCTGTCGTAACGACCTTCACGCCCTCTTCAACAACCACCTTCGCCACATCATCCGCATACGGGCTCATTAGCATCACATTGACGCCGAACGGCTTCTTTGTCAGTGCTTTCGCCTTACGGATCTCTTCACGGACAACCTCTCCCGGTGCATTTGCGCCGCCGATGAGGCCAAGACCTCCTGCCTCGGAGACAGCGGCAGCAAGATGATGCTCAGCGACCCAGGCCATACCGCCCTGAATGATCGGATATTCGATTCCCAGCATTTCTGTAATTCTTGTCTTCATTTTTATTGCTCTCACTTCCTGAAATCTATCTGTCGGGTATTGCCCGGAATTATCTTTATATCAGTAAAACGCGTCATAGACGCGTTTTTACTCTGGTTTATTCGGTTTGATTATTCCTCAACACCTTTATCTTTTAAGTACTTCATAACATCGCCAACCGTTGCGAGATTCTGAAGGTCCTCAGCCGGGATCTCTACAGAATACTCATCCTCAAGAGCCATAACAAGCTCAAATAAGTCAAGGGAATCTGCACCAAGGTCATCCTTGAAGGAAGTTGCCTCTGTGATGCCGTCTGCGTCTGTGCTTAACTGCTCTGCGATGATTTCTTTCATTTTTTCTAACATGATTTGATCTCCTTTAAATGTTCTTATTATTTATATTTTATGAATTTTTGCAATTTTTTGTTTTTTAATTATTTCTTGTTATGTGGATAATTTCTCCTGCTTTCCGGAAAAATCAGCTATCTACCACTCCATGAGCACTGCGCCCCAGGTCATTCCGGCTCCGAAGCCTGACATGATGATCTTGTCGCCCCGCTTCAGCATGTCCTTCTGAATCATATCGTCTAACAGTAACGGAATCGATGCCGTTGATGTATTTCCAAACTGACCGATCGTCATCGGGAATTTCTCCATCGGCTCCTTCAGACGTCTGGCCGCTGCCTCAATGATCCGCTCATTCGCCTGATGAAGAACATAATATTTAATGTCTTCCTTTTTTGTCCCTGTCCGGTTAAGAAGCTCCAAGACGCTCTCCGGCACCTTCCGCACCGCGAACTTGAAGACCTCCTGTCCGTCCATGGTCATGAACCCGAGCTCCGGCTTTGTCCCTGTGAGGAAGTTCCCAACGGTTCTGGACGTGCAGGCGAGGACATCACCCTTCGTTCCGTCCGCCCCCATCATCATGTCGATGATTCCGTTCTCTTCCGCTTTTAAAACGGCTGCCCCTGCTCCGTCTCCAAAAAGGACGCAGGTGCCGCGGTCACTCCAGTCTGTCACTTTGCTGAGGGTTTCCGCCCCGATGATCAGCGCCGTCTTGTAAATTCCGGCTTTAAAAAATCCTTCCACGATATTCATGGCGAAAATAAATCCCGCGCATGCCGCCGAGATATCGAAGGCAACTGCATTCACTGCCCCGATGGCCGCCTGAACACTGCAGGCATCGCTGGGATAATTCCGGTCCGGGGACGAAGTCCCGAGAATGATGATATCCAGCTCTTCCGGGGCAACTCCTGCTGCCGCAAGCGCCCGCTCAGCCGCCTTCGCCGCCAGATGGCGCGTTCCCTCTCCGGAGGAGATCCGGCGTTCCCGGATTCCGGTCCGTGTCCGGATCCACTCGTCATTCGTGTCCACGATCTTCGACAGATCGTCGTTCGTAATCAAATTCTCCGGCACATACGCGCCGATTCCAGCAATTCTGGCTGTCATCATCTTCTAAATCCTGCCATTTCATCCACTCAGAACCTTTTTCGGCACTCTTCCGCGGCCTCACGCCCGCGAAACAGGACCATTTGTTCCGGCAGTAGTTTTTAATTTCAAATAGTTTGATATTCAAAATGTTTGATTCTAATGGTAATAGATGTCTGCTGTTTTGTCAAGTAAATTTTTTTAATCCGGCCCGGACGTTCCGTTCCATGATATATTTCTGCTTTCTGCAACCGTTTTTCTTCTCTTCTGGACTGTTAAAATTCCTTCCGCCTTTGGCTACACCCACCTTGGCGACTGCATGATCATCCTGACCGTCTGCTTATTTGGCACAAGACGCGGCGTCCTCGCCGGTGCCATCGGCGCAGGTCTCTCCGATTTTCTCGGCGGCTACGCGGTATGGGTTCTCCCGACCATGTTATTAAAAGGTCTCTGGGCGTTCATCGCCGGAACCATCGCCTACAAGCTTCTGCCGAACTTTAAGTATTCCTGGCTTGTCGGTGCCATCGTCGGCGGCATCGCCCATATTATCGGCTACACCTTAGTAAAGATCCCGCTCTACGGCACCGTTGTTGCCTTCGGTGAAATGTTCACCCTGTCCATGCAGACCATCGCAGGAATCGTCCTCGGCGGCGTGGTATACACGATCCTTGTACAGTCCCCGGCGATCAGAACATTAAAGGCAAAATTTGCGTAAAAGTTAGACCCGTCCTATTAAAAAATGACTTCCGACTTTTCTAAGTATCGGAAGTCATTTTTTGTGCTGTACTCGATTATTTCCTTCATTTTATCATTATCTCCATCATTTTTGCCCGGAGTGATGGAGATAATGATAGAAATATGAGAATGCGGTGTGCCATTTTTCAATCACTGTCATTTAAACCCATTGCGCCACACTGCTATTGCCAAAATAATAGCGCAAGCATATCTTAATATTTCAGATACATAATAAATCTTATTTCCATTTACCTCAGCGCCCTCCTGCGCAAATTTCTGCTCAATAAGCCCTCTGATACCTATTTCTATAAGAAGTGCCATTGCTAATCCCAGCGAAAACAATCTCATACCCTTTGTATAGCTATATAACGACAATAAAAATACTACTGAAACGCCTAAGTTACATAATGTTAACCACATTTTTTTCTTCATATAGATCGCCCTCCGCTATGCTGATTGTTTCCGTTTCATCTACTTGAATTATATCATTCCCCCCCCCATTTTTTCAATCACTATTTATTTTCTCGCTTCATTATTAAGATATTTGTTATTTTTTCGTTATTTGTCTATATTTTTTTCGTAAAAAAGAAGACGTACCACCCGTCATCACACTCAATAACCAGCGACACATCTTCTTCTCGAAATCCCTATTCCTGCTCTTCCAACAACATCTGGTACACATCCCGTTTCCCGATTCCGCGGTCCTTTGCCACAAGCTTCATCGCTTCTTTCTTCTCGATTCCCTGTGACAGGTAGACGTCCATGTGTTCCGTGAGCGACATGGCTTCCCATGTCTGTTCCTTCTCTTTTTTGATCTCCTCCGGGCTCTTTCCCTCGATCACGATGACACATTCGCCCCGCGGTTCCTCCGTCTCAAAATGATCTAACGCCCCCTGAAACGTGGTCCGGAATGCCGTCTCGTACTTCTTTGTGAGTTCCCGGCAGATCGTGATCCTCCGGTCCCCTAACGCCTCAAGAAGCTCTTCCAAGGTCCGTACCAGACGGTGCGGCGCCTCATAGAGGATGATCGTCCGGGTCTCTGACTTTAATTCTTCCAGAATTCTCTGCTTTTCCTTCTTATCGGACGGCAGAAACGCCTCAAACGCAAACCGTCTTGTCGCCATCCCGGAGATCGTGAGCGCCGTGATGCACGCTGCCGGTCCCGGAAGAGAAGTCAGCTCGATTCCGGCCTCATAGCACTGCTTTACAAGCTCCTCGCCCGGATCCGAGATTCCCGGTGTCCCGGCGTCCGTGATCAGTGCGATATTCGTGCCTTCCTTCATCTTCTCAACGAGAACTCTCGCCTTTTCCACCTTGTTGAACTCATGGTAACTGGTCATCGGAGTCTTGATGTCAAAATGGTTTAAAAGCTTGATGCTGTGCCGCGTATCTTCCGCAGCGATCAGATCTACCTCTTTCAATGTATTTAACACCCGCAGCGTGATATCGTCCAGGTTCCCGATAGGCGTTGCACATAAATATAATTTTCCCTGCATGACCAATTCCTCCTGCTGCCCGATGCTGCTTTTTCACCGACAGCTTTTTATCTCAATATTTCCGTAACGCGAGTTTACGGATGATTCCATTCCGGATTGGCAAGATCCGCGACTATTCCTACATTATCCGGAGCTTTTCGTTTAGAAAATTTCTGACATTTTCCGGCTCATCCGCCAAAAGAACCCCCCTCAACAATTTAATACCCGTAAATCGAATAGATCTCATCCGTATACACTCCCGGCTCCTTATAAACGATCACCGGTGCTTCCACCTTCATCCAGGCCCCGCCGCCGCGAACCGCTTCAATAAGGACCATATTCGCATCCTTATCCCGGAACGGGTGCACCATTTTCATCCGCTTCGGCTCCAGCTTATACTGCTCCATCGTCCCGAGGATCTCGATCAGACGGTGCGGCCGGTGGACCATATACATCCTTCCGCCCGGTTTCAGGACCTTCGCGCCTTCCCGCACAACATCCTCCAGCGTGCAGAGGACCTCATGTCTCGAGATCGCCTTTACTTCCGTCGGGTTCTTTAACCCATGAGCGTCATTCATATACGGCGGATTTGTCGTAACGACATCAAAGGAAGCCGCTCCGAAAATCCGGCTGGCTTCCTTGATATCTCCATGTACGATCTCGATTTTTTCTTCCAGATGGTTCAGTTTCACACTCCGCTCTGCCATCTCGGCGATCTCATCCTGGATCTCAAGTGCCGAAAAATGTTCTCCCTGCGTTTTTGCGGAGAGAAGAAGCGGGATGATCCCTGTTCCTGTTCCGAGATCCAGCGCCCGCTCTCCCGGTTTCACCGCCGCAAATCCGGAAAGCAGCACCGCGTCCATACCAAAGCAGAACCCATCTGTCTTCTGGATGATCTGCAGTCCATTTCTCTGAAGATCATCCAGACGCTCATTTTCCTTTAACTCAATCGCCATCGAGTTTTGATTTCCCTTCTTTTTTCTCCAGTGCCTCTAACTGCTTTAACTCCGCATCGTTGGATGACTGTTTTTCCCGTCTCTTTTTCGGCCGGAATTTCAGCTGATCCACCTTATACTCACGGATCTCCTTCTCATCGTTATTTACCGTCACGATGACCTTCACGAGCTGGCGCAGGATGCTGACGCTGTGGACTTCACCCTTTAAACCGTCGTCCGTCGTCACATAGTCGCCGATATTCGGAAGTCTTCCGTTCAACTCCTCGTATGTGTCCTCCTCGTACTTTAAGCAGCACATCAGTCTGCCGCAGACGCCGGAGATCTTCGTCGGATTTAAGGACAGGTTCTGCTCCTTCGCCATCTTGATCGATACCGGGATAAACTCGGAAAGATACGACGCACAGCAGAGCGGTCTTCCGCAGATCCCGATCCCGCCGACGATCTTTGTCTCATCGCGGACACCGATCTGTCGGAGCTCGATCCTCGTCTTAAACACGGACGCCAGATCCTTTACCAGCTCACGGAAGTCGATCCTTCCGTCTGCCGTAAAGTAGAACAATACTTTATTGTTGTCAAACGTATACTCCGTGTCAATGAGCTTCATACTGAGATTGTGTTTCTTGATCTTCTCAACGCAGACCTTGAACGCCTCTTTTTCTTTCTCCTTGTTGCGGCGCTCCGTCTCCTCATCCGCCGGTGTTGCCATGCGGATCACGGATTTCAGCGGCTGGATCACCTTTTTATCGTCCACCTCGTGAGTTCCGAGCACCACATATCCGTACTCCACGCCTCTGGCCGTCTCGACGATCACATGATCGCCTGTTTTAATCTCATTTTCACCAGGGCTGAAATAATATACTTTTCCCGCTTTCCGGAAGCGGATCCCGATTACTTTCGTCATTCTTTGCTCCTTATGACGGGTTCTTCATGGTCAGCAGGAGTAATTCCATCGCCAATTCCATATTTACGTTTGCGTTCAAACGTGTTCTCGCTGTGTCGATCGCCGCAAGGATCGCTTCCAGACCGGCATAGTCGACTTTTTCTCCCGTCTCATTGATCATTTTATATTCATCTTTGAAGATCAGCAGGTTCATGTCCTTTGTGACCTTGAACATGAGCACGTCCCGGTACCAGAGCTGCATCAGATCCAGCACCTCGCCGATATCAAAGTTCTGCTCTTTCATCTCCCGGATACAATCCAGAAGCATCGAAATATCCATAGTTCCCACGTTTTTCACGAGAACCATGACCTTCTGGAAAAGTTCCTTGAATTCATCCGACGAAGCCAGATGAATCGCCTTTCCGAGATTTCCCCTCGCAAATGCAGCGCAGATATCCGCATCCTTCTCCGCGATATGGAGATTCTGGGTCAGGTAACTCTTGATCGTGAAATCCTTAAGCGGCTTTAACTTCATCTGGACACATCTGGAGAGGATCGTCGGAAGAAACGCCTCCTGGTTCGTCGTGATCAGAATGATGACCGCGTAGGACGGCGGCTCTTCGATCGTTTTTAACAGGGCATTCTGCGCCTGGACCGTCATTTTTTCCGCCTCATCCACGATATAGATCTTATAATAACTGCTGTACGGACGGATCATGATCGTATCATTGATCTGTTCCCGCACATCATCCACGCCGATACTTCCCGGCTTTTCATGCGTCACATAGATGAGATCCGGATGATTTCCGCTCATCACCTGCTTGCAGGAATGGCACATCATACACGGCTCACTTCCGCCTTTTTCGCACAGGAGTGTCATCGCAAACGCATTCGCGATCGATTTTCTTCCCATGCCGGCTTCTCCCGTCAGGATATAAGCATGTGAGATCTTATGGTTCTGGATCGCCTTTTTAAAGTGATCTTTCACCATCTCATTCCCGAGGATCTCTTCAAATCCCATGATCTTTTCTTCTGACATAGCCGCATCCCTCCTCATCCTGTTGGTTCCGGCAGTGCTTTTTACGCCGGATCTTCCCGGTTCGAACAGAACATTTAACTGTTCCCGCTAACGGTGTTTCCATTTTATCTTACCACAAAATAACGCCTATAAAAAGTTATTTATCCAAATCCCTTAGGATTTCTTCCAGGCACATTTCCATATCCGTGTTCTGATATCTCTTCGTAATTCCCAAGCGTTCCAGATTTTCCTCTGAAAAATCTTTTTCGTCTGCAAGGTATCTCCGGCAGACTTCCCGATAATTCGGCTTTTTCTGGTTTTCCTCGCGTTTGACGGCCCTGAGAAGCCGGATCCCGTCCGGGACCTCGATATAGACCGGGACCATCTTTCCCGCTTCAAAATAGGCACACATCTTCTCGTAAGATTCCAGTGTCCCGATCATAAGACAGGACTCGTCGTCGGCAACATCAAACTGCCCGTCATCCACCGTATAGTAAGTCCATGGACCGGCGATCGTCTGATAAGTTCTCGACTCGATCACCTTTCCGGAAGCCAGCTGCCGCTCCAGCTCCTCGCGATCAGTAAAGAAATATTCCACTCCGTCCGTCTCGCCTTCCCGGATCGGTCTTGTTGTATACATCGTCACCGTCCGCAGCTTTGGTCTCCGTTTCAGTATTTCCTTATACAGTGTATCTTTTCCTGTCGCACTCTTTCCAAGAAGATAATATATCCTGCCCATTTGTTTCTCTCAGCCTTCTGTATTATAATTTTTATCCCAGTCAGATAAGACTTTTCGATCGAACTTTTACAACCATTTTTCAGGTTCTATCTTTTCATTGTATCAAAATCAGAGATCCCGTGCAACCGTTGTTTCCATCCTCGCTCGATAATTTCACGGGATCCGCGTCTCCACTTATACGATGTAAGAATTCCTGTTCCTGCTTGGAAAAATAATTGAATCACTAACGATTTCCTTCCCCAGCAGCATACTCATCAGCATCCTTTATGAACAAGCACTGGCGTCTGGCATGTTAAGATCACGTCCGCATCCGGATCAGCTGGCCCCTGGACAAGAAGTCCTGCTGCCTTGTACGCCACGATCTTCTCCACGATCACATCCGTGAAGACCTCTCCCGGTGTGATGATCGGGATTCCCGGCGGATACAGGTACACAAACTCCGCAGATACCTTTCCGACCGTATCCTGAAGCGCTGTGCGCTCCGTATCGGCATCCATTGCCTCGCAGATGAGCGTTCTCCTGACCGGGTGCGAAAGTTTAGATTCCAGGCCTTCTGGAGTCTCACTAGCTGCTTTCTCCTTTCTCCCGGACTCCATGCGGCGTCTCAGCGCCCCGTCAATCTCCAGCAGCGCCGTTCCAAGCCGCTCAAATCCTTCCTCCGTGTCCATCAGCGACGTCATCGCGATCACATACTCCGGCGCTGTCATCTCCATCTCAAGATGGTATTTTCTCCGCAGTGTCTCCGCCAGCTCTTCCCCGTGAAAATCCTCTGCGCGCATCGTGGAAACCACGATCTTCGACGGATCCCATCCGGCCACCGTCCGATATTTCCTACAGATTTCCCAGTCCAGGACCTCAAGTACCTGAAGTCCTTCCATTCGCTTCATAAAGTGCTCCAGTCTTTCCTCATACCGGACCATCTCATTTCTTCCGTCCCCGTCCATATACCGGATGCACCGCTCCATCCCAGCCATAAAAAGGTATGACGGGCTGGACGTCTGAAACATGGACAAATACCTCGAAACTCTGTCCTGATCCACAAGTTTTCCCTTCACATGCAGGATTGCCGTCTGGGTAAAGCATGGCAACGTCTTATGAAGGCTCTGGATCACGATATCCGCCCCGTATTCCAACGCCGATTTCGGAAAGCTGTGACACTGATCTGCATACTCCAGATGCGCCCCATGCGCCTCGTCGACGATCAGCGGGATCCCGTATTCATGAGCCGCATCCGCGATCGCCCGGATATCCGACACCACGCCTTCATAGGTTGGGGATGTGATGAGCACTGCCTGGATTTTAGTGATTTTTCCTCTCACATCCCCCGAATTTCCCGCACAGCGCATCGCATCCTTTTCAAGCGCTTTTCTCACGTCCTCCGCACGGATTCCTCCATTGATCCCGAATTTCGTGATCTCCTCCGGATACAGATATTCCGCCTCCAGCCGGTTCAGGCAAATCGCATGGTACACCGCCTTATGACAGTTTCTCGCTGTCAGGATCTTTCCGCCGTTTTCCGTAGTCGCAAAAACTGCACTTAAAATCCCGCATGTACTCCCATTCACAAGATACCAGGACCGGTCCGCCCCGTAGATCGCAGCCGCCGTTTCCATGGCATCCTTCAAAATTCCTTCCGCATGATGCAGGTTGTCAAACCCATCGATCTCCGTGATATCGATCCCATACGGGTCCGGAAATCCCCCCGGGATCCCATCCGGAATCTCCCTTCTTTTATGTCCCGGCATATGAAATGGATACGCATCCGATCCCGCATATTCTGTCAGCCGTTCTAAAAGTCCCGGCTGTTTTTCTTTTCTGTAATTCAAAATTTTTATTCTCCTGTTTCCCATCTGACTGCAAACGAACTAGAAATTGCCCGTCAAATTCGAATCCACATTCGTTATAAAGTATTTTTCTCTTTTTGCTCCGAGAGAATTTTCTCGATCTGCGACTGTCTGATAAGAATCGCATTCACCTTATCATGGAGGTCTTCAATCATGATCTCGGTTTTCAGGTTTACCTTATAATCGTTTTCAGCACGCCGGCGGTCTTTTTCCTCCTGTCGGTTCTGACTCATCATGATCAGCGGTGCCTGAATGGCTGCAACGCAGGACAGGACAAGGTTCAGCAGGATAAACGGATATGCGTCAAACGCTTTTGACGCAAGAATCGTGTTGATGACCATCCACAGGATCAGCCCACCTGTAAAGGAAAATATAAACGCCCAACTGCCTGCAAATTTTGCGATCGTGTCAGCTGCCCGCTGCCCGAGTGTGTACTTTTCTTTCTCTTTTTCAGGACTGACTGAAATCTTACTGTCTGCTAAAAGGTTCAAAACTTCCTCATCCGTCATATCGTGCCGGATGTCCTTCAGCACTTCTTTCAATAATTTTCTGTTCTCTTTCATGATGATACTCCTTCCAGTTCGATCAATTGGTAAAATTTATTTGCGCAGCCCCCCCGGAACAGTTACCTGATTTTTTGTTTATAAATCTGACAAGTAGCGCATTTGACAACAGCATAACAACCACATATATACCCAACGGCAGAAACATGAACGGTACTACATCCAATAATGCACTCCAGTCTTCTTTGTTCACCCAGTCTAATATCTGTCTGTATTCCATAAGAAGTGTCAATGCTACAAATGCCGGCTTACTTTACAAGCTCCGCTTTTACCTCCGGAAACATATACCAAATTTCCGCGACTTCATCCCCGGCTGCCTGATAAAAACTGTAGCTGCCGTAAACCATCGAATCGCATCCGTCCGATGCCAGTCTCACCGTTATCTGTGTCCCATCCGCCTTTGTAAGCGTCAAGATCCCGTTATACGGACATTCTTTCGCTTCATCAAAAGATGCCCCCGACAGGATCTCCTCCAGCCTTTTTAACAATTCCGGATCCTGCAGCGTCTCGGATATTCCCACGACTTCCGAGTCAGCTTCCACGTCAGCAGAATCTTTGCTCTCCAAGCCTTTCTCTTTCTCCAGCTCTTTGGAAATCGGGATTACCTCAAGTTCCGCACTCGTAATTTCTTTCATGTCTTCCGTTCCTACCGTCTGAAATTCACATTTTTCCTCAGCAATTCTTAATGCCGGAACTGTGATCTCATCCGGATCCGGGTTTTCTGACTCATAAATTTCCTGGCTTGCCGTATATGTGATCCCATCTATTCCATACATTACCGGATCAATGATCTCATCCGAGCCGGTGATCTCTTTCTCCTGATCCTCAGTCAAAGGAATATATTCCTCCAGTACCTCTGCAGCTTCAAATCTTCGGACGGTAAGATATCCGCCGTCCTCCGGTGGTGACATCCGCACACCGCGCTCCTTTACAGTCTCCAGATACCGGACCCCCTCGTCACCGTCACAGAGGCTGTATGTAAATGCTTTTCTGAGTTCTTCCGATTCTTCCATTCCGCTCGGAACAAAAAACAGAACATCCTTTGCTTCCGTGTAATACATTTCATAAACATTTTCGAAAGTATATACTTTTTCAAAAATACTTTCGTCCTCGTTCCACTTTTCAGCCTCGATCACATCATCAATGCTGTAAATGCTGAGATCTTTCAGCGGATCCTCCTTGCCTTTTCGAAATCCCAGGACATACCCGTAACCATTTTCCGTCTCCCGTCCAACAAAATCATACGCATCCCGGATCTCTCCACCGCAGGATGCTGCCTTTTCCGGATCCATATCCGAAAATTTATGATCTCCATCAAAGGATTCCAATTCTGTTACGATCCACCGACGTTCTTCCTCCGAAAGTGGCTGAAAGGCCAGATCTTCCCTCTGATCATCTTTTTCCGTTTCAGGACTATTTCGTTCCTCTGTCTGTGGCTCACTCGGATCTTCTACCGGAACAAAAGCCGGCGAACACCCTGTCAGCCAGATTCCCAGTCCTAAAGCTGCCGCCATCATCCAAATCTTTTTCACCTTGCCACCTTCTTTTCAAAAAACTGAACTCGCCTGTCACTGAACTTGTTACCGATATTCTATCATCCATAATTTTTTCACACAAGCGAGCACTCCCATATTTAAGGAAACTGTAAACATGTTATCATTTTGTTGTTTTCATAAACAGGATTTTTCATCGTAAATTTCATTCCAGTATCTCTTCTGTAACTATCGGCAGAGTATGATATAATATATTTGTTCACCCTTGTGTATCTTTTGGATACAGCAATACAAGCGTATTTTCATCGTTCAATACGCCAGAAAGAGAGGATCCTATGAAATACAGAATTATTGGCACAACTATCCCTGCAGTTGAGATCAAATTTGATGCTCCAGGCGAAACTATGTACACACAGTCCGGCGGAATGTCCTGGATGTCTGAAGGGATTTCCATGTCCACAAACACACGCGGCGGATTTATGAAAGGTCTTGGCCGCATGTTTGCCGGTGAATCCATGTTTATGGCTACCTACCGTGCGGATGCTCCGGGTGCCACGATCGCATTTGCGTCAACTGTACCTGGTCAGGTTCTTCCGATCGACGCGGCAGAAAACGGCGGCATGATCTGCCAGAAAGGTGCATTCCTCTGCGCACAGGATTCTGTAAATCTTGATGTCACCTTCACAAAGAAATTTACTTCCGGACTGTTTGGCGGCGAAGGCTTCATCCTTGAATCCATCTCCGGTTCCGGAATGGCCTTTCTCGAAATCGACGGCGATGTTGTCGAGAAACAGCTCGCACCGGGCGAAGTGATCAAAGTTGATACAGGAAATATCGTTGCGTTCGAGAAAACCTTAAAATATGAAGTTGAGACGATCAAAGGCCTTGGAAACATCTTCTTCGGCGGCGAAGGTCTCTTCCTCACAAAGCTTACCGGTCCTGGCCGTGTGATCCTTCAGACTCAGAATATCGCTGATTTCGCCGGACGCATTGCACAGTTCATTCCGACAAAATCAAACTGATCTTCGACTTTCAACAACATATACTTTAACCTAAAAAAGAGGTTGCTGTGTGAATGTGCAGCAACCTCTTTTTTAGCAAACTTTAGAATACGAAAAAACGGAAACCTCTCGGCTTCCGCAACTTAATGAGACATCGGGGATTCGAACCCCGGACAACTTGATTAAAAGTCAAGTGCTCTACCGACTGAGCTAATATCCCATACAACTATTAAGTTGTAATGCCCAAAGCTGGAATCGAACCAGCGACACGAGGATTTTCAGTCCTCTGCTCTACCAACTGAGCTATCTGGGCATAATTGCGGGGGCAGGATTTGAACCTACGACCTTCGGGTTATGAGCCCGACGAGCTTCCAGACTGCTCCACCCCGCGATACCTTATTATTATACACAATAAATATCGAAAAATCAATACCTATTTTAATGGGCGGAGGTGGATTCGAACCACCGAAGCAAGTTGCAGCAGATTTACAGTCTGTCCCCTTTGGCCACTCGGGAATCCGCCCATAAGAATTATTTAGTTTTTGAAACTA
>NZ_QUEP01000009.1:0-410 GCF_003478035.1 Clostridium sp. OF03-18AA | reverse complement strand
AGAATTATTTAGTTTTTGAAACTAAAAGCCGATGATCGGACTCGAACCGATAACCTGCTGATTACAAATCAGCTGCTCTGCCAATTGAGCCACATCGGCATATCTTTAAAAGTGGGACCTATAGGGCTCGAACCTATGACCCTCTGCTTGTAAGGCAGATGCTCTCCCAGCTGAGCTAAGATCCCATATTTAAAAATAAATACATACAAAACCATGTATGCGCGACCCGGATGGGATTCGAACCCACGACCTCCGCCGTGACAGGGCGGCGCTCTAACCAGCTGAGCCACCGGGCCATACAAGGTATTTAACATACCTTCAAAATCACATACTGAACTCCATCAACCTTCGAATCTTCACTTGACCTTTCTGGATAAGCCCTCGACCGATTAGTAACAGTCAGCTCCATG
>NZ_QUEP01000008.1 GCF_003478035.1 Clostridium sp. OF03-18AA | reverse complement strand
GGAATTTACTTTTACACTGGAATTTACTTTTTCAAGTCAGCGTCTAAAGCCAGTGGGATTGCGGTAGCCCTATTTCAATCCACGGGCTCTTACGAGCCCTGACTTCTTGTCCCATGCCTGTCTGGTGGTCTTCTTCTGTTTCAATCCACGGGCTCTTACGAGCCCTGACAGTGCAGAAAATTTCTTTCCGGCAATTTCATAGTTTCAATCCACGGGCTCTTACGAGCCCTGACGCAGACGTATAAAGTCACAGACGTGCATGATATGTTTCAATCCACGGGCTCTTACGAGCCCTGACAAAGATCCGGATGCAGAGACTCCTCCTCCAAGCGGTTTCAATCCGCGGGCTCTTACGAGCCCTGACGCCGGGATCTTCGGAAATAAGGGTCAGCTGTATGTTTCAATCCGCGGGCTCTTACGAGCCCTGACAACTGAGATTTGCATGAGGAAAAAGCCCCGGAGGTTTCAATCCGCGGGCTCTTACGAGCCCTGACAGTTCATTCGCACAATTCCGCTGCTGATCTACGTTTCAATCCGCGGGCTCTTACGAGCCCTGACAGACATCCGGTGCTGTAGATGATCCCCTTGCAAGTTTCAATCCGCGGGCTCTTACGAGCCCTGACGGGCTGTACGATTTGAAAACCGTAAACCACCAAGTTTCAATCCGCGGGCTCTTACGAGCCCTGACAGCAATTTCAAACAAACTATTTGCTAAAAATTGCCGCATATTTTATATCATTCACAATTCAAACCACAATCGTAAATAACATGCTTATTTCAATATTAAATCATGCACAATCTGTACGCTGAACTTTTGTGCATGTTGTTTAATTCATCTCTTCTTTTTTATGTGCACCTCCCTTTTTCCACTATAAAATAATGGAATTATCCTGGCTAAGTTCAATGTCCTCACGTTTTCCAATCACCTCTATCTGATTTTTATAATTCTTCCCTAAGCGATAAAATCTGATCGTATCGGCGTTTCTGTCAACAAGGCGGGATAACTCGGCCTTTAATTGCACAAAATTTGCCATGCTGATATCGAGTTCAAAAACAGATTTCTGAACACGCACCCCATAATTTTCACATATTTTTGCAACTTTTCTAAGTCGTTCCGGACTATCTGCGATATCATATGAAAGCAAAATAAACACTGTCAATCCCCCTCCCAAATGTATGGCGGATATTCCGGAATATCTCCACGAATATATTGCGCGAGTAACTGCGCCTGCAAATACGGGATCAGCTTTCTCTGCACATCTTTTTTATACAGTGGAAATGGAACCTTTTCATTTTTAGAATTTTCCCATTCTGTTAATATTTTCCTTTTCGCCATCTCCTTCAATTGTATATTTCCACTCACACTTTCAAAGTCTTTTTGAGTAACCTGTTTGCGGTTGATCAACGTAAGTACAAAACGGTCTACAAATGGCGCTCTAAACTCCTCGATCAGATCACAGGAAAGGGAATCTCTTCCCGGATGAAGTTCATGTAAATATCCTACTGCTGAATCCAAGCCGAAAGATTCTAAAGCTGCCGTACAGTTGAGTGTAAGCATTGTATACAAAAATGAAAGCAGTGCATTGCAGTTATTTTCCGGCGGTTTCTTACTTCTCTTTTCAAACTCCATCCCGGTCGACTTTTGCTTGATCATATTGTCAAACTGGTCAAAATAATTAGAAGCGATACTCCCCTCCAATCCTCTGATCTCATCAACTGTTTTTGCAGCAGCAATGTCTCCCAACATCCCGGATATGGTCTGCGAAGCCTGAGACAATTTTTGATATTTTTTCTCTTCTATGCTTTTTGCCATATATTCAAGCAGATTCTTTTGATTGATTGCTTTGCCCAGAACAATATTTTTAGCAACTGCCAGCTTTTCAGAAGAGTCATAAATCTGATACTGTTTTCTTCGCAGAAGCACATTTCCCACATTCTTTCCGCACATTCTTCCGTAGTATACGCCATATTGAGATACATAAGAAATCGGTATCTTATGTTTTGAACAATATCCCACCAGGAAATCCGAAACTGTTGCCGGACCGAATATTACAATCTGCTCGATTGTCAATGCAGGAACATTTACTATCTTTTTTGATTCCACACCGTCTGAATCTATCATCTTTGTGATAACTTCAAACACATCATTTTCACAATGAATATATGTGTTTGGATTCAGGATATATAAGACTTTTTTTACCTGTATCACATCACCACTTCTTCCATAAATATTATACGATATACTTCTTTCGTATACATTCCATGTAATCCTGAACAAGTATTTTTCGCGGATTGCAGAGATCGTTTAAAGAACAGCCATTGCATCTCTTTCTCAGTTCCGGTTTGATTGGATGTGGATTTTCCAGATAACTGCTGATCTCTCTTATAAACTTTACTGCATCCGCCCGGACTTTATCGGAAATGTTTACTTCAAATCGTTCTTTCGATCCTGTGTAATAAATATAGCCGGTTGTAATCGTTGTATGGAACATCTCCTCCAAACACAGTGTCTGCGCCGCCATTTGAAGATTATACTCTTCCTCATCACGTTTTTTTCCATGTTTGTATTCAACGGGGTATATTCTGCATGTTTCCTCGAGGAAAGGAATATAACAGCCATCCGAAATAACTTCGAACTCAACCGAATCACAAATTCCAAATAAATGATATTTCTCAGAAACCACTTGAAGTCCTGTCACTTTTATGTGAGTCCCACGTCTTTCGATCTTGCATTCATGAGCCCGCTTGTGATCGCGGGCTCCTTCTGCCGTAAAAACATTTTCAATAAAGTTCTGCTCTGCGATTTGGAGATAAAATCTTCGTTTGCAGAACACCCATTGCGATATCCAGGATAATAAGATGGGTTCATCATCCATGATCATTTTACCTGTATGCCATTATTTTCGAGTGTCTGTGAAAATTCATCTGTCGATTCATTTCTCCAGATAATATCGCCGAATGGATTTTCCTTGACTCCGATATTGATCCCACGCATTGTTTCCGGAATCTGCATAGCGATGTCGTAATCCTCCAGCTTTCTCGGATATTCAACCCCTTCTTTTTTTGTTATCCGAAGCATGTTATACAATTTATGCGCCGGCATGCAACCGAGCAGTGCCTCTTTCTCATTCTGCTCCGGATTTTCCGGATGGGTACCAATATGTTTAAAAATAATTAATGGAGAGGCTGCCCGCATACCCTGCTTTGATGCTGAATTGTCGAATTCATACATCTGCAACAGTGCTTCGAAAAGTTTGTTCAGATCATCTTCCGAAAAACCTGTGCGGATTGCCAAACTGGGACTGATCGTTCCCTGAACAACATATAAACCATATGATACAACTTTCTTTTCACCCATGGTTCTCTTCGTCTGTTCATCATGTTCAGCTTCTTCTCGTTCGTAATCCTCAATGGTTGAAAAATCATTTCCATCTGTATAACACATTCTTGTAATCGTCATGTCTTCGATATGTATCGGATCTACCGATTCAGCCATTCCAAGCTGTACTGGTCCTGTGATCTGACCTGCATTTCGTCCTGTTGACAGAACTCCTCCAAAAGTTCTTACATCCCAAAATCTTTTGCAAAATGCAGCGGCAGACTCAGGAACTTTTTTATTCTTAAAGGGCTCTGCGAATTTTTCTTCCCCATTTACTTCCAATACAATTTTAGCGATTTCCTTATTGATGCTGACCCCATTGCGCATCAGAATGTCCATTCCATCTTCTCCCGCATACGCCACATCAATATAATTTCTTATGCGCCGCTTAAATGCTACATCAGTTATAATCCCAATTTCTGTTTCAATGTCCTGTCTTGGCAGATTTCCCATATCTGGATCTCCATTTGGATTTGCGAGTTTGGCTTCAACAAGCATCGTAAATGTATAGGTATTTTTTACAACTTCTTTTGCTTCCGCAAGCTTCACAACATTACTCATTCTCATTTTCCTCCTTGTTTTCTGCAGT
This sequence comes from Clostridium sp. OF03-18AA, assembly GCF_003478035.1. Taxonomy (GTDB): domain Bacteria; phylum Bacillota; class Clostridia; order Lachnospirales; family Lachnospiraceae; genus Pilosibacter. The sequence goes on along the minus strand of NZ_QUEP01000008.1, from coordinate 138,806 downwards.
TTTATTCTTAGTAGACATAAAGACCATACGCTGCTGCGCATAACCCAGGTCAAATGCCGCCTGTTCTTCAATGGAGAAATGCGCAGGGATATCTCCATTGAGTGAATTAGAAATTTCCCCGAAAATTTTATCAAACATACTGCGGGATTTTAATTTACCCAGATAATGTTCTTTATTGTCGTTAACCATTGTAAAAATCTTAGCCGGGCTTTTTTTCATCGCTTTGTAATACTTTTTTGCTATAGATACATTGACGCCTTTCTGTGCCGAAAGGAACTGAATATAATCCATACATGCAAGCCACCGTCCACATTGATATCCTTTACTATATATCCCATTGTACTCTTTATTGAGCTTCATTGCATTTTCCATCTCAACATCTCCTTTTCTTATCAGGTATGCTTTTATAAGTTGCAGATAAAAAATATCAGGAATGATTTTCCCCTCTAATATATCCCTGTCCACGCGATGAGACACCTTATGTAAGATCCTTACAGGGATTTCTTGATCAGAAATTACAGCGTTGAGCAGATTTTTAATATCCATACCCAGCTCTTTTTTTGCCTGATTGAACTTGTCCTTGACGTCCTTTTTTTCAAGCAGTCCCAATAAAATTGCATACAGATTTGTGATCCGATATTCAAAATTCGATCGGCTATCAATGATCGTCGTGTCTTTATACCATTTTTTTATACTTGCCTTAAGGTTCTGATATGTATCTTTATGATAATCAGATAAATAAAGCCTGCCTTTTGCCGGAACATCAAAGCTCATAATATAGTAATTTCCGCTGACTTTTCCTAACTCTATTTCTTTTTCTTTTGTTATTAATGTCTGAAGAGCTGCGGAATATTTTTCTTCTTTTCCCTGAGATCTCTCTGTGGTTTCCTCCAGTTCATCCATCAATTTAGCAAAATCTGTATCCCCGATCGAAATAGCTTTTTTGATCAGATCGAATGCATCCGGATTATCAAACCAGTACATGATTTCAAAATTGTTATCATGATTGTTTTCTGAGGTCAGCAGATATTCAATTCCTGCTTTAATGATCTCGGTCTCTTCCTTTGACATTGGACACGCCGTGCTTCCGCTGTCTCCAAATGAATGGAACGAGCACCTTTCCCCCGTTACAGAACTCTGATCGTTCGAAAAGACCGGAACTCCGCTTCCTGTTTGAGGAGCCATTATCTTTGGAAATTTTCCCACGATCGGATCCACTTTCTGTCCGGTAATACAGGAAACTATTTTCTTTCCAGGCATTTTTTCATCCGATCCCGAACGTATAATATCATCACAATATTCTTCAAACCATTCTTTCCAATCCGTTTCGTTTTCAAGATTTTTTCCGTCAATCCGAAAAGATACAAATTCTCCCGGTTTGATCTTGAAGCTTTCCAGTTTGATCCACAATTCCTGTGCCATTTCCGGACTATCTTCAATTTTATTTAGGAATTTATAAGCAATCGCTATCGACTCAGACCGTTCTGCACCTTTTTTCATGCATGAAATCCACTCTTCATGTTTGATCTTCTCCGTTTTTCCCTGAATGTTTCCTGCACATTCCGGCCATATATATTTGAGTTTTTCACAGACAGGGGAAATTGCAAGGTGCTTCGGGGTTTTGGGGCATAATACTTTTTGCTTCCGTTCATCTTTACTGCGCGCTTCCAGAACACGATAATTTCCCTCACGATCCAATTCTATGTAAGCGGCAACATCTCTTTTTTCTGTATTTCCGGCAGATCCAATTCCCCGACTTATGGCAAAATCATATATTTCTTTATACATCCTCCTTCCACACCTCCCTGCTTGCAAAGTCCGGAACATTGATCACTCCATTACAGATATAAGGATGATAAAAGGTACGATACACGTTTCCTTCTCCTTTCGCTGTATCCAATGGGGTATGGGTTTTAATGTCAAAATTATCATAGAGCATAATTCCAAGGTCTTCTGACTCACTGATTGGATGTATGTCAGGATCTGGCGGTGTAAAGAACGCCATGCATTCTCTCAATCCCAGATACGGCTGATGAAAACATTTTCCGCTTTTCACTCTCCTGTTAAACTGGTCGATCAATGACTGCTGCGTGACTCTTTCTTCACATCCTTTTTCTTTTATGATCTCTGCATGGATCCTGTAGTATACATCCCGAAGATAGATATTATTTCTTTGCGTCCGCGACTCCTCTACAATGATCGGTTCTCCATCCAATACAGCCTTCTTATTTACCTCGTTTCGCTTAATGTTAATATAGCGAATTGGTTTCATGATCTCGATCTTTTTAATCTGATAATGAAACTCACCGGGTTTAAAATAAATTGCTTCCAATGCACCGCGACATGCTGATGGAGTCGGTGCATCGTAGCTCACTCGTTCTACCTTGGCATTGCTTCTGGTAAAACATGCAAATTTTCCGTAAATGTCTACAACAACATTCTCAGGCATTTTCTCACCTCCGTTTATGTCTAATTAAATATATACATCTTATTATGCTTTTTGTCAATACAACATTACTTATATCTTTATAATTTGTTCATCATGCACATGTTTCAATTGATTATAAACAGTGCTTATCTCAGTCAGATAGGACTTCTGTCTTTTTTAAAGCAGTACGTAATCATAAGATATCTCCATCAGTGACAAACATCACACGCTAAGCACTATGTTTATTCAACTTGAATTTTTTCATTGACACTTTATCATTATAAAGAAATTGGCCAGGAGCACAAAGCATCCTGGCCACTGACGTAAATCTTAAATTAATTTCAATCCACGGGATATAAAACCCCAGGACTTCATTATATCTAAAACCTTTAAATATGACAATACAAAATTTTACATCGTCATATTATTTTCCGTCTTCCAACCAGCCGTCTCCATACTCTGTACACTCTATGTACAAATATTTTCTGATCCTTTTAGAGCATATACGCCTCGCTCATCTCCTCTCTCTGCAGTCCGGTCTTCTCATCATAAATTTCATCGATATCTGCAATATACCAATCGATTCCTACCTTCTCCCGATTTCTTCCAAGCCGTACATGCAGCTGATGACAATGCATTTTTATAAATTCTGCTTTCTTTCCATTCATATATCGGTTGACGCGGAAATCCGGGCATAATGCCATTTGTTTCCTGGTAATGCAGTAATCCTGCGCTCTGATTGTTTTGAGCAAAGACTCAAATTCTTCCCTTTTTGCAGCGTATGGCACAATTACCGTGCATTGGCCGGTCGAATCGATCAGTTTATATTCATCGCACATTTTCTTTACATCAAGCTTTTTGCAGGCCTCTCTGATTTCACTCCTGTCAGCTCCCGTACTTGTGTCCTGACCGTAAAGCTCCGAATAATATTCATCCATTAGCTCAATATCATTCAGATTCAATTCTTGATGACGCTCTGCAAGCGCTCTTGTTCGACATGCCTCTGTATAATAAGCACTGCTAGGAAATCCATATACATTCGTATCTTTCAGCATAAAGATCACAAATTCACCATACCTTTTTCCGTTTCGATTGATTCTTCCCGCCGTCTGTATTATGGATGACAGAGGTGCATACTCACGTACTCCTGTCGGAAAATCAATATCAACACCTGCCTCAATACATTGTGTACTTACCAGATAGCATTCCTGTCCCTGATCCAGCATTGCTTTAACTTTCCGGATCACCGTCTTTTTGTGTTCCGTACATAAATCCGAGGACAAATAAAACACTGTTGATCCTTCCTTTACATCTTTCAATATTTTATACATAGAAAGCGCTTTTCCAACGGTGTTGAAAACAAAAAGTACTTGCTTTTTATCCTGCGCATACTCACGCAGATCCTGAAAGTCTATCTCTTCTTTTCTCACGATTATTTTCGTTTTTTTGATCTTGTCATAATCACAGTAGAGTGTTTTTACATTCTTTATGACCTCTGTCATTTGAAATCCATCCGGTATTTCCCTTCGATACTGATATTTGGGGAAGGTCGCAGTCGATAATAAAACGCTCACATTAAAATGATCAACTAATGCCTTCAATGTCATGATCGTGCAACTTGTCAGATCGTGTGGAAGGACCTGACATTCGTCAAAAACCACAGCAGAATTTGCTATCTGATGTAATTTTCTGGACGGAGCTGCATAGTCTGTAAACAGTGTTTCAAAGAATTTTACACTTGTTGTGATAATAATCGGCGCGTTCCAACGATCAACCATTCGCTGCGCCGCTTCATTATATTTTGTGTCGCTGTCATCTTCAAAAACAATGTTATCACCAAATGCTTTTCGATAGACGTCCGCATTTTGTGAGATGATCGAAAGATACGGCAAAACAACAAAAATCCGTTTATATCCGTTCACTTTTGCCTGTTCCAACGCAAAGCGCATTAACGCTAATGTCTTAGCGGTTCCTGTAGGAGCCGTCATCGAATAAAATCCCCTCCCGAGTTTCCCTGCTGCTTCAGCATCATTATAAACTTTATTTCTAAGGCGATTGATTTCAAGAGAAGGATCCGCATTTGCAAGGATCTTGTTCCGATAGGCATTCAAATCTCCAATACACTTATCAGCGTTCAATATTTTATCTTCTTCCAGTTCAATATCATCACAAAACTTAGCTGTTGCTGTATAATCAGCATCGACCAGACTGGAAAAAATCATTCTGGCATACAACATCTTTGCATATTCGTCCATTGTCTCTAACGGGAGATAGTCCGTTTTTTCAATATGACCTACCAATTTATTATCTTCCGCATATTGCGCGACAGCTTCATACTCCTTCAAAGATGACAACGCGTTTACCTTTCCATCTCCGTCCGGCATATCAAATTCATCCGCTTCCGGAAGCTGGTACATCTCTTCCAGATCATATTTTCGCGAAAACGATTCCCCCATTCTCGAATGATGCCCCTTGATCGCAGCGCATATGATCAAATGCATCATTCGATCTTCAATATATCGTCTTTTTTCATTTTCCAAAAAACACTCATTATGCAGATATTCAGCGCCAACAATCGCATGGTTAACCTTACTTTCCATTCTTTCCAATACTCTGGAAAATTTTACTGTCCGCTTTCCTATGTCATGAACGTTTCCAATTGTTTTTGTGATTTTGGAACTTTCAAAGTCAGCTCCAAATGTTTCCGCCAGATCTCCAACCAAGCGAAGGTGATCTTCCAATGGCTCATTGCCATGTGACGATGTGTGAGCATAAAATACTTTTTCCTCACGTTTGTTCTCTTTTTCCATGTTCTTCACCCCTCAGATAATATATCTATGCTTTACAATGACCTTCTGCATCACCCCACCACAAACCCCGAGAAATCAATCATACTCCCCAGCGTATTCCCCAGCGGCGTCGGGTCCATCGCTTCTTTGACTTTGCGGAGAGTCTTCTCGAAGAGATCACGGTCGCGGAAGACGTGGAGGAGGTCGGCGGTGTTTCTGGCGTCGTCGAGGGCGTCGTGCTGTCTGCCGGAGAAATCGATTCCGGCCATGTCGAGGGCGAGTTCCAGGGAGATCCGTCTTTCGAATCCGATGTGCGCATCGAATTCATTCTGGAAATCGGTCCACTCGGTGTCGATCAGGCCGTGTTCTTCGTCGGAAAGCTCGTATTCTTTTAAGAGGATCTCTTTTACGACCTGGTTGTAGTCAGAGTCACTCCAAGCATAGATCGTGACCTCGTCTCCGGTTCCCAGGCACCAATTTGTGAACATCCGGAATGCTTCCCTGAATACCGGTGCATTCGCTACCATCACGTCTGTGATCCCGGTCAGATTCCGGATCTCCGCCGCGATCTTATCGTTGTATTCCGGTTTTACATATGTACGGAAGTTCCCGATCTCCTGCAGGTTTTCATCCAGCATAACGGCTCCGATCTCTATGATCTCGCTTTTGCAGATTTTTCTCGCTTCTGAGTTACGCGCGATCTTGTTCATCTCCAGGTCGATTACAATATGTTTCATAAACGTTTCCTCCTGTACTCTGTATTTTCATTCCATTTGTTTCTATATACCATCAGTAATTTCATAGCGCCAGACATGGTTTGCAATCTTCTCCGCTGTTTTTCTAATCATCCCCCAGCTCATCCAGTGCATCATCGACGCCATCCGCGTAGTCGCTGTCTCTGGCATAACGGTCATCGTCGTAATCCCCGTCCATATAGACGTCATCGTATCCGTCGTCGTAGGAATCCGCTGTGCTTTTTCTGTAGCTGCTGGTTCCATAAGAACTTTTCGGCTTGCTGTAGGAAGAAGAGCTTCTGGATGCTGCAGAGCTGCTGCCGGAAGTACTGCTGCTTTTATAGCTGGATGATCCGGATGAGCTGCTTCCCGATGACTTTCCGTAGGACGAGGACGAACTGCTGCCCGAACTCCCCGACGAGTAAGAACTTGTATAAGATCTTCGGTACGGTTTGTGGAGATAACAGTAACTGCTCTCCGGTGCCCGCTTGTTGCTGCACCCGGTCACGATACATTTCGGTTCTGCTGCGTCGCTGACAGCTCCGATAAGACAGAGAAGTCCAATGATCGTACACAAGCCTGCTAAAAATCCTCCAAATGTCATATTTCTCATATAGATCCCCCTTTTCCTAATTCCGGATATCCCTGTGGATGATGCCGCAACCTGTTCCATGTGTTTTTTTCTTCAGTTTAAGTATTCTGCCTACATGTTTCCTGTTTGATATTTTTATTATATCATTTCACCTGTCCTTTAAATATCCCACGTGTCCTGAATTTTCGTTCTCACCTCTCTGCTCCTGCCCCATTCCTTATCTTCACTCTCCATCTGAAGTATGATTTTATTATATCTGTCTGTCCTCACATTTTTTGGACAGGTCCTCCTGGATAAAAATTTCATCGCTATTTCCTCTGCATCAAAAAAAGCAGGAGCCGCCAAGTGCCCCTGCTTCCCATCTTTTATATTCTGTTTTTATGACTGATTTCCCTGGTACTGGTCGCTTCCGAATCCGAGGATCATTGAGAAGATCGGCTGGAGGAGGAAAAGTCCTACGCCAAAGCCGAAACCGTGTCCAAATGCTTTGGAAACATGCTGTTTTTCCTTGAAATCAATTACAAGGTAAGCAATCGTGCAAATCAGACCACCGAGGAACATCAGGGCGCTTGTCCCTGTGTTTTCGAGAAAGATATCTGCGAGAACTCCCAGTCCGATGTAAGTCCACGCGAGCTGCGGTTTCCACATCAGCTTATACTCCGTATAAACATTGTAGAACGGGATCAGGGATTTCCAGCCCGGTTCTCCGGCCTTTGAAAAGATCTTCCAGTTTGCGATCATATAGAAGATATAATAGATCAGCCGTAAGGTTGAATAGATTCCCAGGATCCCTCCGATCACGGTTGTACCTGCTAACATTGTCATATCTGTTTCCATGTGTCATCCACTTTTCTTCTTTTGAAGATTTAATATTTGCCGTTCGCAGGAAATCCGCAAGTAGATTTCTGACTCTTTTTTTATGATATCATACAGATGGATACAAAACGGACACTGTCAGAAATTATATATACCACACATCTTCATTCGTCGCAGAGATCGCATCGACACCGGCCTCGAATGCCGCCATCACATCCTTTTTATCAGACAGAAGCCCGCCGGCAATCAGAGGAATATCGGTATACTCCCGCATGATCTTTAAGATCTTCGGCATTACACCCGGCATGATCTCGACCGCGTCCGGGTGGAACAGCTCGATCTGTTTTTTCAGGGTATTTAAGGCGATGGAATCCACCACAAAGGTTCTCTGAATCGCAAACAGACCAATCTCCTTCGCGTATTCCACAAGCACGTTCTTCGTGCTGATGATTCCATCCGCCTTCGTATTGTGGGCAATAAAATCAACCGCCACCTTTTTTGTGCTGAGTCCTTGGATCATATCTACATGGACGATCGCGATCTTTCCGGCAGCTTTGATCTTCGCCACGATCGCATCGATGTCGCAGATCGTCCCAAACAGTACGAATACGACCTTACATTCTGATTTCAGGCTGTGTTCCAGTCCTTCCTGGCTCTTGACCGCCGCAATGATCGGAGATTCCTCCAATAATTCTAGCATTGTCATTTCTTCTCCTCCGGCTTTCTTCTACAGATTCAGAAAGCCTTTTCCTCCCTCATTTTTCTGAGCAGTTCTCCCATCTCTTTTAACCCTGTAAAAATGGCATCCGGAACGACGTCGGATTTCGGCACATCTTCCAGCTTTGTTTCTCCGGTCAGAACCAGGATCCCGTGTGCACCGTTTACCACGCCGGTCTTTACATCCGTATAGATCCGGTCTCCGACAAAGGAAACTTCCTCACGATTCGCACCAGTCAGCTCCAGGACCATGTCCACCGTCTCGCGGAACGGTTTTCCGACGTACTTCGGCTCCTTTCCCGTCGACAGAGAAATCGCCGCGCACATGGCGCCGCAGTCCGGGATAAATCCATCCTTTGTCGGACAGTTGATATCCAGATGGGTTGCAAGGAATACTGCGCCGTTCCGGATATATGTGCAGGCTCGTTCCAGCTTCTCATACGTCAATGTCATATCAAAGCCGAACACTACCACGTCCGGCATTTCTTTCGTCAGATGGATCCCGTTTTCAAGGAAATTTGCCTCAAGGTCCGGCGTTCCCACAAGGTAGACTTTTTGTCCGGGATAATACTCTTTCAGATACTGGATCATCACATCTCCGGACGTGATGATCTGATCTCTGCTAATATAACACCCCATTTTTGCAAGTTTGTCAATATATGTTTTCGGTGATTTTGATGAATTATTTGTAAAAAAGACATATCGCTTTCCGGCTTTCTTCACCTCTTCCAGAAAATCCAGCGCTCCGTCAATCACATCGGTATCCAGATAAAAGGTTCCGTCCATATCCAGGACAAAAAGTTCTGTTTCCTTCAAAATCTCACGTTTCGTCATGTTCTTCTCCTTGTCGTTTTCCAGGACCGGTGCAGCCCATTCTCTTCCCTCTATTTTACATCATCTGATCCGCGAATGCAAATCCTGCTCCCCTACAGGCAGAAAGGAGGCAGCAGACAAATACGATCTGTCTGTACTGCCTCTGTCATCGTTGCCCCCGCACCGGCGGTTAGTCTTTTATGCCTGCTCTACATTTTTGCCCGCGACAACCGCCACTCCGGTTCCGGCACAGTCCGCGAGGATCACGTCTCCGATATGCACCGGTGCTTTTACTTTTGCGGCATGGATCTCCTTCATACATTCAAAAATGCTGCCCTTCGGAATGTCGGATGCGGTCTTGACGGATACACGTTCGATCGTTCCGCCTTCTACTCTCACAGTCGAGGTCACGATCCGGGTCGGGTTGGTCACTTCCTTTTTCGCATAGGCTTCCCCGCGCGGACATGTATTGCCCTCAACCTTGATCTCGTTTTCTCCCATCGTCACAGTGAGCTGGCAGCCCAGCGGACATCCGATACATGTCAGTTCTCTTACTTCCATCACTCATCCACCTCCGTGCAAATGGTTATCTCTCTCAGATCCGGATACTGTTCCAGGCTTTCCTTTGTCAGGAATACCTGTTCCATCTCCCCGGGCGCCAGCACTTTCTTTTTCCGGCGGCTGATACATGTTCCGTCATAATAAACACAGATGCTGCGTCCTTTGTATACATCCGCTACGCGGAAGCGCACCGTCAGTCTGTCTGCCATCGCACCGATGTCGATCGACTGCGGCACGGTATAGCGGACGCCATTCTCGGCTTTGATCGTCACGGTATGACCTTTTTTCGTCTCACCGGACATGATATAACGGGCCGCATTCTGCCCGGCAAGTGCCGCTTCCTCTGAAACATAGTCGACAAGATCATGCACATGGAGGACGTTTCCGCAGGCAAACACACCCTCGATCCCGGTTTCCAGCCGATCATTGACCATAGGCCCCGATGTGACCGGATTCATGGTGACGCCCATGTTTCTCGTCAGTTCATTTTCCGGGATCAGGCCGCAGGATAACAGAAGTGTATCACAGCTGTAATATTCTTCCGTCCCGGCGATCGGTTTTCTGTCCGATCCTACTTTCGCCAGGGTAATCCCGGTCACGCGCTCTTTTCCGTCAATTTTGACAACGGTGTGGCTCAGCTTTAACGGAATTCCGAAATCGTCAAGACACTGCACGATATTTCTCTTTAAGCCTCCGGAATACGGCATCAGTTCCGCCACGACCTTGACTTTCGCCCCTTCGAGCGTCATACGGCGCGCCATGATCAGCCCGATATCCCCGGAGCCGAGGATCACGACTTCTTTTCCGACCATATGTCCCTCGATGTTCATGAGGCGCTGTGCCGTTCCGGCGGTGTAGATGCCTGCCGGGCGGTAGCCCGGGATATTTAAGGCGCCTCTCGGGCGCTCTCTGCAGCCCATTGCAAGGATGATCGCCTTTGCCTTGATGATCTCCAATCCTTCGCTCCGGCTCACAACGATGATCTCTTTTTCCTGATGGATATCCATGACCATGCTGTTTAAGCGGTACGGGATTTCAAGTTTCTTTACTTCTTCCTCGTAGCGGGCCGCATAGTCCGGTCCGGTCAGCTCTTCCTTGAAGGTATGAAGGCCGAACCCATTGTGAATGCACTGATTTAAGATGCCGCCCAGCACACTGTCGCGCTCCAGGATCAGAATGTCATCCACTCCGCTCTTTTTTGCTGCCGCCGCTGCCGCAAGTCCTGCAGGACCGCCGCCGATAATTACAATGTCATGCTGAATCATGGTTATGCCTCCTCGCCTTTTATCATTTCTGAGCCTTTGCGGTTCTTGCAGATCTCCGTGATCGGGATCCCCGCCTCACGGGAGAGGATCTCCATCGCCCTCGGCGTGCAGAAACCGGCCTGGCAGCGTCCCATTCCCTGGCGGACACGCCGCTTGATCCCGTCCATGGAGCGGGCGCCGAGCGTTCTTGTCACAGCATCGATGATTTCGCCCTCGCTGATGTTCTCACAGCGGCAGATGATCGAGCCGTATGCCGGATTCTTCCGGATCAGTTCCGCGCGCTCTTCCAGGCTTAAATCTGCGGCTTTCACGATGCCTTTCCGAACCGGATCAAAGTTCGGGTTCTTTCCGAATCCCGCCTTTTCCCCGATCATCTCCGCTAAATATTCCCCGATCGCCGGAGCGCAGGAAAGTCCCGGAGATTCAATGCCCGCGGCATCAAAAAATCCAGGTGCATCTTCCGCTTCCCCGATGATAAAATCGTCCCCGTCCTCATGTGCACGAAGACCGGAGAAGGAGGTGATCACCTGACGGAATGGGATGTTCTTTACACTCTTTGCCGCTTTTTCACAGGCTTCCGCAAGTCCCTCTGCTGTTGTATATGTTCCGTCCTTATCTTCCTGATCGACCGCTGTCGGTCCGACGAGAAGGTTTCCGTGGACAGTCGGGCTGACCAGAATCCCTTTTCCGTATTTTCCCGGAAGCTGGAATACGGTCGCTGAGACATGATGGCCTGCTTCTTTATCTAACAGACAATATTCGCCGCGGCGCGGAACGATATGAAGCTTTTTCGCGGAGACCATGTTGTGGATCTCATCCGCGTAAACTCCTGCGGCATTGACTATGTAAGTTGTCTCATACGTGCCGTTCGGGGTCTCGATCCGGTATCCATCCGCAGTCTTTTCGATCTTCTCCGCTTTTGTGTTGAACACAAACTCTACACCGTTGTCACATGCATTCTCCGCGAGTGCGATCGTCAGGCTGAACGGGCATACGATCCCGCCTGTCGGCGCATAGAGGGCAGCAACAACTTCCTCACTGATGTTCGGCTCTCTTCTTCGCACTTCATCTCCGGACAGGATCTCAAGATCCGGAACACCGTTTGCCATGCCTCTTTCATAAAGCGCCTGCAATGCCGGGCGGTCTTCCTCCGCAAAGCAGAGCACCAGGGATGAGTTGCGCTTGAAATCAAAATCGAGCTCTTTCGACAGCTCTCCCATCATGGCATTGCCTTTTACGTTTAACTTTGCTTTTAATGATCCTGTTTTTGCGTCATAACCGGCATGAACGATCGCGCTGTTCGCCTTGGAAGTGCCGGAGCAGACATCCTCTTCCTTTTCCAGCAGGACCGTACGGCACTGATATTTCGAAAGCGCTCTTGCGATGCTGCTTCCGATCACGCCTCCTCCGATTATCACTACATCGTATCTGTTCCCATTCATCCTGTGATCCTCCATCGTATTGATACTTCCTATAATTCTTCTGCAAATCTTATCTCTTCCATTGCCTGGATATTGCTGAGCAAGGTCTTTCTCAGCGTTTTATCCTGGACTTCGATCGACATCGTCGCGGACGGTCCCTCGCCCTTCAGCCTGCTTTTCGCAATGTCAAACGATACGATCCTGATATCCTTGGTACGCATGGTATCCATAAAGGTTCCGACTCCACTGCTGGTATTGAATTCCAGGTAAAAATCGAACACTTTAGCATGATTATGGATCATTGCATCTACTTTTGTCAGCAGCTTCAGCGTCAGAGCGATCAGAACCAACCCATATGCTGCTCCTTCGACAAAGCCGATCCCGGCTGCAAGTCCCTCACATGCACTGATCCAGAGGCACGCCGCTGTCGTCAGGCCGCGCACCTGATTCCGTCCGGTCACCATGATCGTTCCGACTCCGAGAAATCCGACTCCGCTGATCACCTGCGCTCCGAGTCTTGCCATATCGGCTTTGGCATCCGGGAATGTCCGGAACATATATTCGCTCGTCAGCATGACAAGAGTCGATCCCAGACAGACGAGAACATGCGTCTTGATCCCGGCGCCTCGCCTTTTCAATCCTCTGTCAATTCCGATAAACATTCCGACTGCCAGTGAAAACAACAGGCGGATCCAGATTCCGGCCAGTGTCCAGGTGGCTGCCGTACCCACGATCCATTTCCAAACTGCCATTGCTATCGCCTCCCGAATCCCGGGATAAGACAAGCGGATGTGCAGTTTTTGTTTTTTCTGTAACAGAAAAGAGCAGAATGCCTCCGTATCGCTACGACTGCCTTTCTACTCTTCTTCTCACAGGCTCATCTTATCCGGTTTTATCTATTTTTCATCTGGTTCCATGATGGTCCATATGTTCTGTGACAGATCCTCTTATGCCGCACCGTAAAGGAGATCCGGTACGCAGGTGATCAGGAACGGGCAGAATGTCAGGATCAGAAGAACGATCAGGAGGGAAAGGATGAACGGCCATACTTCCTTCAGGAATTCACTGATCGGGCAGCCCGTAATACCACAGGTCGTAAACATCATGGATCCGAATGGAGGTGTGATACCACCGATCATGATATTTACAATAGCGACAAGGCCGAAATGGTAATCGTTGATTCCAAGCTGTCTCGCAACCGGAAGAAGGAGCGGTGTGATGATCATTAACGCTGCACCGCCTTCCAGGAACATACCCATGATCAGAAGGATCACGTTGCACGCTAAGAGGAACAGCCATTTGTTCGTCGTCAGACTTAACATTGCGGATGCTACGACTCTCGGCAGGTTGATCCAGGTCATATAGTAGCCGAATACATTGGCTGCAACCATGATCAGGACAACGCTGGAGGTTCCGGCGATACTGTCAAGCAGGATCGGGATCAGATGTTCTTTTACGGACAGTTTCTTATAGACGAACCGTCCGATAATGATACAGTAAAGAACGGCTACTGCACCGCCCTCGGAAGGTGTGAACATTCCGAAACGCATTCCGAGAATAATGCCAAACGGGAAAAACAGTCCCCAGAAGGAGGTAATTCCCTGTTTTACGATTTCTTTCAGAGACGGGAATTTTTCACGGGTCGTCGGGTAATTTCTCTTATGTGCGATGATAGAAACCACGATCATCATGGAGATCGCCATCATGATACCCGGAATATATCCGGCTGCAAAGGTACGGCCAAGGGAGATCTGCGCAATCAGGGTAAACACGATCAGATTGACTCCCGGCGGGATAACCGGAGTGGCTGCCGATGAAGCTGCCGTGATCGCTGCTGAGAATGCCTTGGAATATCCTCTCTTTTCCATCTCCGGAACGAGCATCTTGGACTGCATCGCACAGTCTGCGTTCGCAGAACCGGAGCATCCGCCCATCAACATGCTGAGCACAACATTGACCTGTGCCAGACCACCTTTCATGTGTCCGGTCAGGACCTCCGCGAAATCCATCATCTTGTCGCTGATGCCGCCGTAGTTCATGACGGAACCGGCCATGACGAAGAACGGGATCGCAAGCATCGAGAACGACTGTGTGGAAGTCATGACCTTCTGTAAGATCAGCCAGTTCTTACTCGTCGTGTCGATAAACGTGAAATAGAAAAAGGTCGATCCGAACAGCGCATACACGATCGGCATTCCCAGGAAATAGAGAATAAATACCATAAAGATCGGAACGAGTTCAATTAATTCGAGTCCCATTATTCATCTCCTCCTCCCTTTTTAAATACCCTGATCAGGTCTTTCAACAGAAAATAAATGCAGAAGATCAGGGAAAGACCAAATCCGATCGGAACTGCGCTGGAGATATACCAGCTTGGTACACGAAGCGTATTTGTAAGTTTATCCATTGTGTTCATGACATACTGGACACTTGTCCTCGTCAGCATGACGAGTGTTACGAGCTCCAGGAGATCCATGAGCACCTTAACGACTTTTCTGATCTTCTCCGGAAGAATGTTGATCAGGATATCAACGCCCAGATGTGCATGCTTGCGGTACGCATATGCGCTTCCAATAAAGACAGTCCAGACGAAGAGCCCCGTAGCGACTTCCTCCGACCAGTAAAGCGGTCTTTTCAGAAAGTAGCGCATAAGGACGTTTACATTTACAACGATGGTACAGAGTGTCAGTGTCACGCAGGTAATGATCGCATCCAGATTTACCAGCACCGACCCCAGTGTAATTTTTTTCTTCTCCATAATCTATCCTCATGCATTCATCATAATAGTCACGATCTTAATTCATCAGCGGCTGCCCGGAAAGAGCAGCCGCCGGTCCCATGTGTTTTATGGATGATCCGTTAGTTTTTTGCGCGGTAGTCATTCAGGAAATCAACCAGTTTCTGGTGGAGATCCGGGTCTGCGCCGTACTCTTCTACGATCCAGTCGTAAACCGGAGCACATGCCTCTGTAAATGCGTCTACGTCGACATCGTTCCACTCAACGCCTTTTTCCTTCAGGAATTCGATCATGGAAGCTTCGTCGTTCTCTGCATTTTCCTGTTCCCACTTACCAGCTTCTACACAGCACTCGTCGAGGATGTTTCTCCATTTTTCCGGGATGGACTGGTAAACATCTTCTGCCATGAACAACCAGCGGGTTGCGATAAAGTGGTTGGTGTTTGCAACTTTCTTGGTGTACTCATAAGCACCTGTATCTTTCAGCGTGGAGACGGAACCTTCGAAACCATCTACAACACCGCTGGACATTGCGGATAAGCACTCCGTAAAACTCATTGCGGACGGGGTTGCACCGAGGCAGGTGATCGTCTTTACGAATAACGGAGATTCTGTGGAACGCATGATCAGACCATTCAGATCTGCCGGTTTTGTAACAACCTTATTCGTACATACACTTCTGAATCCAAAGGAATAATGGGTATCAAGAACGTGGATGTTATAGTCGCTTGCCAGTTTTGCATTCAGGTCTTTTACGATGTCGGAATCCATCACTGCGTTGTATTCCGCATTGTTCTTATAAAGCATCGGTCCTACTAATACGTTGTAGTCGCCGATATAGTCTGCAAAGTAGGACGGCTCCTCAAGGCCCATCCATACAGCACCGTTATGTGCCTGTGCTACAGACTCTGCGTAGCAGTCGAGCTGGTTCTGTCCGTAGTATTCCAGGATGATATGGCCTTCGGTCTTCTCTTTTACGAGATCTGCCAGATATTCGCTGGCTTTGTAGTTCCACTCTGCCGGCTGGAATACGTTGGAAAATTTGATCGTGATCTGGAAATCATCTGCCGCATCGGCGCTGGCTGCTGCCTCAGATCCTGATCCTGCGTCTGCTGCCTTGGTATCTGTCTTTGCGCTGTTTCCGCCTCCACAGGCTGCCAGGCTCATCACCATTGTTGCTGCGAGTACTACTGATAATACTTTTTTCATTCTCTTTTCTCCTTTTCGAACCTCCCGGCCCCCGGCCGGTACATTAACAAGTTCCTGCTCCCTTTCCATAAAGCCCTTTTTTGAGCAGAAAAATAGCGCCAACGCAAATAAACAGTTATAAAAAACTATTTTCTATCCGCGGCGCATCTCTTAACTCTCTGCTATCGGGTCTTTATTTATCTTTTACATAATATTAGCACTTATTTTACAAAACCGCAAGATGTTTTGTCGAAATTATATATTTTTTTTGTGATTGTGTTTGATTTTTGTGCAAGTTTCTTATCGTATCTTCCATCTTACATATTCTTTATGCATAAATCCGTCAATTCACGGTTGTAAAAAAAAGGCAGGGAAGGTATACTGAAAGCAGTATAAAAACTACTACTATAGGATACGAGGACAATTCTTATGATTCGCTATACGATTAAGATGCAGCACGACGAAAAAACCTTTGAAGCACTCTCCAGGATGCAGTACGATCTCTTCTGCTCCTCCAACCGGATCACACGGACGATCCTGAGCATTCTGCTCATCGCCGCCGGGATCGTGAATTTCACCCAGTGGTGGGGCATCCTGCTGGCCGCCTACGGCTGCTATCTGACAACCAGCACCTACAGCTCCGCGAACCACACGGCACACAGGCTTGCGGAACAGATCAAAAATAGCGGGATGCCGTTTCCGTCATCCCGCTATGAATTCTCTGATGATCATATTGAAATTTATGTTCTTCCTGCCGGTAAAAAAGAAGTTTCCCTGAGGTATACTGATTTCGATAAACTCGGAGAAGATCAGCGATTCTTTTACCTGTTCCGCGATTCTTACGGGGGATACATGATCCCGAAAGAAGAGCTCGGCGATGAAAAGGAAGTCACTGCGTTCCGCGAATTTCTGGAACAGAAAAGCGGAAAGACCGTCTGCCGGAAAACAATTCCGCTTTTGCGGGCTATGCAGATGGTGAAACGACTGCAACGCCGGGCGGGATAGGGTGCAGAAAATTCTGACTGTTCTCATCCCCTGTTCCCTTCAAAGCTCACGATCCACACCGGATTCAGTCCCATCATCAGGTGGCTGTTTCCGGCTTTTTTTGATCTGGCTGCTGTCAGGGTCACGAGCTCCGGTTCCGTTACCGGAAGTGTCTTCGCCGCCGCAAGGACAGCTGCAAGAGATTCCGGTGTGATGAGGTTTACGACAAATCTTGTCTTAGGATTCTTCTTGAGACAGAGCGCAATGACTTCCTCCATCTTTCCGCCGCTCCCGCCGATGAAGACGTGCGTCGGAGCAGGAAGGTCATTCAATGCCTCCGGGGCATTTCCCGCGATGATTTTTGCATTTGTGAGTGCAAATTTCCGGAAATTCTGATCCAGAAGCTCCACTGCTTCCGGGTTCTTCTCGATCGCAAAGACTTTTACCGAGTCGGAAAGTCCCGCGCACTCCACGGAGATCGACCCCGTTCCGGCCCCGACATCGTAGAGAACGGAATGTTCCGTCAGCTCCAGCTTCGATACGGAAACCGCGCGGACTTCCATCTTTGTCATCGGGACTTTGCCGCGAAGAAATGTCTCATCCGGGAGACCATGCGACAACGACCGGAGCGGACCGTTCCATTCCGCATAGAGGACCGCCAGCGGCGGAGCCTTCCGCTCCCTGAATGTCTCCAGGGATCCGGAGAGGACCTGCTCCCCGTCCAGAGAGAGGTTCTCACCGATAAAGAGCTTTGCATCCTGCATTCCGAGTTCTTCCAGCTGTCCGCAGATCTTCCCGTAGAAATCGGTTCCGCCTCCAAGGACGAACGCGCGTCCGGTGCGTTTCAGTTCGGACGCAAAATTTGTCTCCTGACCATGCATGCTGAAGAGTTTTACATGATCCCACGGGCGCCGGATCTTTGCGAAAAAGTATCCGACCGATGAAATCCCCGGAATGATCGTGACTTCATACGATCCGCGCTTCTCCAGGACTGTGGAGAGCTTCTCCGCCGCACTGTAGAATCCGGTATCGCCTGACATGGCTCCGCAGATGATCCCTGCTTCCGGATGGCTGTCCAGATAATCTGCGATCTTTTCCGGCTGATATGCCTCGTAGACCGGCTTGTGGAAATCGGCAAGCTGTCTAACACAGCGGGATGCGCCGACGATCAGGTCACACGCCTCAAGACGTTTCTTTGCCTCGCCTGTAAGCCAGGATGAATCTCCCGGGCCGGTTCCGATGAGGAAAACCTGGCGAATTTTTTCGTTTTTTATGTTTTCTCCGACCGCTGATCCGGCGGAGTCTTCCTGTGCAGGAGCGGGCTGGTTCCGATCTACTTTCTCCGGAGCGATATGATCTGTGTTTATCAGATCTGAACCTGTTTGGCAGCTCTCTCCTGTCTGTTCCGGTCTGTCGTCCGCATCGTCTTTTTCATGCCCATCGGAAGCTGCGAGTGAAAAATTTTTCTCCAGATATTTGATTCCATCTTCCAGCGAGATCCCATCCTCCGCCGGACGCCCGATCACGACGAGTCCGACTCCGGCTTTCTTCGCTGCGCTGACTTTCTCCCCGAAGCCGCCGGCTTTCCCTGATTCCTTCGTCACCATCCATTTCGCATGGACGGATCTCATCATCGCGACATTCAGCTCTTCCGAAAACGGTCCCTGCATCGCGATCAGATGGATGCCGTAGAATCCCATGTCCGCACATGTCTTTACGACATCCGGCATCGAGAGGACGCGCGCGTAGACTCTCGTCTCCCAGTCCGGAAGCTCCAGAAACGCAGATAATTCCTTACTCCCGGTCGTGACGAAGACCGGTCCTTCAGTCATTTTCAGAAATTCGACTGCCGTGCGGACCGAATCGACAAATACCGGCTCATTTTTCCGGTCAGCCGCCATTTTCTGGATTTCCACCAGCGTCTGGACCCGAATTCCGCTCCTGCCTCCGTCCCGCAGGATCCGCAAAAACGCCGTATCTGTCTTCTTCGCCGCCTCGCGGATATTTGCCGTAACGGCTTTCGCGAACGGGTGCGTCGCGTCCAGGATCAGATCGTACCGTTTTTCCCGGAACAGATCCTCCATCCCGTTCTCATCGATGCGCCCGTCATAGACATGGAGATTCGGTGCCTCCGGGATCTCCTCTTTTCCGTACTCCGTCGCGACGAAAACATCCGCCCGGACATTGCTCCCGGCCAGTCTCTCCGCGAGAAGCCGGCCTTCCGTGGTCCCCGCAAAGATCGCGATCTTTTTTTCTTCCTCTATTTTCATATCCGGTATCCTCTCGGTGTGACCATCCAGTCCTGTCCGCCAAGAACAGACTTTTCGGTCCGGCTGTTTCCGATAAACACAGTCGTGAACATGTCCGCCTCGTAGTCTTTTAATTCCGCGAGTGTCATGACCTTCTTCATTTCCCCGTCCCGTCCGATGTTTTTCACGATCCCGCAGACCGTTTCCGGAGATTTATACCTCAGGAAGATCTCACACGCACGTTTTAAATAGTCGGCGCGTTTTTTGCTCGACGGGTTGTAGAGACAGATGGAAAAATCCGCCTTTGCCGCGGCATCGAGACGGGTTTCGATCGTCTCCCACGGGGTTAAAAGATCGCTCAGGCTGATCACTGCGAAATCATGCATGAGCGGAGCGCCGAGGACTGCTCCGCCGGAGAGCGCCGCCGTGATCCCCGGGATTACTTCCAGTTCCACATCCGGATATTTTTCTGCCAGCTCCAGGATCGGTCCCGCCATTCCGTAAACTCCGGCATCCCCGCTGCAGATCATCGCGACGGATCGTCCTTTTTCCGCCTCCGCAAATGCCATCTCGCAGCGCTCGATCTCCCGCTTCATCGGGGTCGTCAAGAATTCCTTATCGGGAAAGTACGGCTTCGCAAGCTCCACATAGACCGTGTATCCCACGATCACATCGCAGGTGTTAAGCGCCTTTACGGCACGGAGCGTCATGGATTCATATTCTCCGGGGCCCATGCCGACGACAGTCAGTTTTTTCATTGGTCCGTCCCCTTTCTGAATTCTGTGGAGAAGTCCGGCGCATAAAGTCTCGACTCCTCATAACCATTGTGATCTCTTGTCCCGAATACATCACCGATGAAGATCATCGCCGTCTTCCGGATCCCGTTTTCCTCTGCAGACCGTGCCAGCGTGGAGACGGTGCAGCGGACGATCTTCTCATCCGGCCATGTCGCCTTGTAGATGATCGCCGCAGGGGTATCCGGCTCATATCCGGCTTCCGCCAGCTCTTTTTCCATCTGCGCGAGCAGACCCGTGCTGAGAAAGACCGCCATCGTCGCATGGTGGGCTGCCAGGGAACGGAAATTTTCTTTTTCCGGGACATCCGTCCGCCCTGCCATCCGTGTGATGATCACGGACTGGGACACGCCAGGCAGCGTGAGTTCCGCATGGAGACTCGATGCAGCGCCGCAGAAGGAGCTGACGCCCGGGCATACATCGTAGGCGATCTTTTTCTCATCCAGCCGGTCCATCTGCTCCCGGATCGCGCCGTAGATCGCCGGGTCTCCGGTGTGGAGACGCACGGTCACCTTTCCGGCTTCTTCCGCTTTCTCCATGGCATCGATCACCTCGTCGAGCGTCATATAGGCGCTGTTTAAGATCTCACAGCCCGGCTTCGTCTCTTTCAACAGTTCCGGATTCACAAGGGATCCCGCATAGATCACGACATCCGCTTCCCGAAGGAATCTCTGTCCCCGGACCGTGATCAGATCCGGCGCCCCGCTTCCGGCTCCAACAAAATGTATCATGCACATCTTCCTCCCGATTTTTTATCGATATTTAACATTCTTCATGCCCTGTCATCACATGTCCACACACCGGGCTTACCTACGATGATCTTCCTCTTCGCATAACGACTGCATTTTCAGCTCCGACAGTGCCTCTTTCAGGATCTCTGCCGCATCATCCGTCTCACCAAGGTACTCCCCTTTTGTTCCGAAGACGATCATTCCCGTCTTCAGCTCGTCCCGGGATCTGTGGGCGAGGTGCCAGGCGGCACGTTTTAGAAATACGCGGATCGTATCTTCCAGGATGCCTGCCTGTTTTAAGTGGTCCATCGCTTCGTCCGTCGTGTTGGATCCCTGGATCTTTCTTAATAGCTCCAGATCTTCGGTGCCCGCGGAAAGCGCGCAGGATAAGAGCGTGTCCATCCGCCCGTCGGCTTCCCTTGAATGTGTGTTCATGATCCCGTTTCCGATCTTCACGAGTTTTCCCATATGACCGGCGATCACGATCCCGGAAAAGCCGAGTTCTGCAGCGATGTCGATCGTCTTTCCGACGAAGTTGCTCATCGTAACGAGTGATTTTTCCAGACTTTTTTTCTGCTCATCCTGTTCGGAAGAATTCACCGAAGAGTTTCGATCGGAACAGTCCGAGGACTGACGATCCAACGGTTCCGTTTGATCGCAGATTCCTGAAGCCTCATCCTTGGATTTGTATTTTCCCGGACAGCTTTTTAAATATGTTTGCAGAAATCCCGCTCCCATATTTCCCGGTACAGCAATGACCCAGCGGCGCCCTTCCGCCTTTAAAACATTCAGATGCGTCCGGATCGTCTCCACGAGTGCTTCCTCGCTCATCGGCTCCACGATCCCGCTGGTTCCGAGCACCGAGATCCCGCCCTCGATCCCGAGGACCGGATTGAAGGTCTTTTTCGCAGCTTCCACACCAGCCGGGATCTTGATCGTAACGAGAACAGACCGGAGTTCCCCGGCCTCTTCGAGAAGTGCATCCACGGCGTCCCGGATCATCTTTCTCGGCACCGAGTTGATCGCCGCAGCGCCGACCGGCTGGTCGAGTCCCGGCTTTGTGACACGGCCGATCCCGATGCCGCCGTCGATCACGATCTGCGGAAGGAAACTGCCGACTGCATGGTCTGCAGCTCCCGTCTCTGCATCCGGAAATTCCGCCCGCGCGTACACGAGGATCCCGTTCGTCACATCATAGTCATCCCCGGCGTCCTTCCGGACTGCGCACTCCGCCCAGCCATCCCCGGAAGTTTTCTCCTCCAGCGCCACGCGAACCGGGATGCCTTTCGGGGTCATGAGTTCCTCTGTTTCTCTCCAGGAACCAGTGAGAAGGAAACGCACTGCCCCCTGGGCCGCAAGCGCCGCGCAGGTTCCCGTTGTGTAGCCGCATCTTAACTTTTTATGGTCCTTATATACAAACGTCTCCATTGTTTTCCTCTGCCCCTGCAGGCCCCGCAACTTTTGTTATCTCGCGATCTCATTCCGGTCCGCCAGCAGCACCTCCAGGATCCCGTCCGCAGTGTAATCGGAGGCTGTCAGGGCATTTGTCACTCCATACTCCGCGAGGACCGCCGCTGTCACTTTTCCGATGCAGACCGGGCGCGCCGTTCCAAACAGAGCTGCCGCATCTTTCTCCCGTCCTGCGAAAAATCCGCGGACGCCGGAACCACTTTCAAATGTGATGTAGTCGGCATGTTTCAGCCGCGAAAGATCTGTCTGCTCCGCCCGCACATCATAGATCGGGATGTCATCAAACAGATATCCCTGTTCTTCCAGCCGATCCGTGAGGATCTTTGATCCCTGTTTTGCCCGTGGGATCAGAAGTTTTCCACTCTCGGAAATCCCGGAAATTTCTCCTGCTTCTTTCAGATGCGCCACAAGTCCGTCTGCCAGCGCCTTCGTCGTGTATTCTTTCGGGATAAAGTCCGGCGTGATCCCGATATTTGCGAGATACTCCCCGGTCCCGCGCCCGACAGCGGCAAACTTTAAAGAGCCGAGTTTTCTGAGATCCACATGCTTTTCATGCATCCGCTCGAAGAAGATCTTCACCGCATTCCGGCTTGTGAAGATCACCCAGCTGTACTGTGCAAGATCCGTGAATGCCTGATCCAGGCGATCCATCGGTTCTCTCACTACGACCGACTCCCCGGCGCGGATCGTCTTCGCCCCTTCGACTGCCAGCCGGTCCATGATCCGTCCTCCGACGGCTTCTGTTCCGGTGACTCCCACCGTGATTCCGGTAAGCACGCCCGGCACCATAGATGTAAAGTGGAAGGCACAGACCTCACCCACAGCGATGATCCCGGGAGGCGTAAGTCCCGCTTTTCTTACAGCCTCAGGCAGATCCTTTAAGGATGCCCGGACAACGCGCATTCGGGACAGTGTTCCGTCCGTCACAACGGCTGCAGGCGTCTCCCCGTCTTTTCCGCCATCTATGAGACGTTTCACGATCTCCTCAAGGTTCGAGAGTCCCATAAGGAAGATCAGGGTTCCCGGAAGCTTCGCGTACAGGCTGTAATCCCCGTAGAGTCCTCCGCCGTCCTCATGGGAGATATGTCCTGTAAAGACATGGAAATCTCTTGCGATATTCCGGTGTGTGACCGGGATCCCGGCCGCTTCCAGTGCTCCGATCGCGGATGTGACGCCCGGGACGACCTCATAGGAGATTCCTGCCTCCGTGAGTGCCTGGATCTCCTCGCCGCCTCGCCCAAAGACGAAGGGATCTCCACCTTTTAAGCGGACTACACGTTTCCCCTCCAGTGCTTTCTCCACAAGGATCCGGTTGATCTCCGACTGTTTTTTGATGTGGTGACCCGCCTCTTTCCCGACATAGATCCGCTCGCAGGATTCCGGCACTAAAGACAATAATTCCTCGGAGCCAAGCCGGTCATATACGAGAACTTCCGCCGCTTTTAAGATCTGCTGCCCCTTTACAGTGATCAGACCGCCATTTCCCGGACCTGCTCCGACGAGAAATGCCTTTCCTGCCGGCACATCCCCATCGGTTCCCTGTCTGACAAGAAGCTCCGCGAGTCTCATGGAATCCTCCGCTGCTCCTGAAACCTGAGTGCGGGTTACTCCGTTCTTTGTTTCCCTCATCAGATCCATCCGGAAGCTTCCATTCTCTTCCTTCGCGTACACACCAACTGCCGCGGTACAGCCTGCCCCAAGAAGACGCAGGACCTTCCGCTCCGCAAACAGGGCGCGCTCCGCCTCTCTGTCATTCAGTTTTTCCAGGATCTTTAAAACCTCGCTGCCTTTTTTTGTCTCAACAGCGATGATCCCCTGCCCGCCCGCCGGGATAAAGATTTCCGGTTCCAGGAATTCAAATGAAAATCTCGGATCATCCAGAAGTCCGAGGCGGGAGAGACCAGCAGCAGCAAGAATGATCCCGTCATACTCTCCCGCATATAGTTTTTCCAGCCGTGTATCGACATTTCCGCGAAGAAGTCTGCACTCCACGTCCCCGCGCTCCATGATCTGAACCTGGCGTCTCGGGCTTCCCGTTCCGATGATCCGCGGCATCCGCTCCGAAGTCCGGCCTTTTACCGTTACAAAGACGTCTCTCGGATCTTCCCGTTTTAAAACTGCCCCAATGCAGAGCCCGTCGCTCAGATCCATCGGCATGTCCTTCGCGCTGTGGACCGCAAGGTCGATCTCCCCGTTTAACAGTCCCTGCTCAAACTCCTCGACAAACGCGCCTTTTCCGCCGAACGCCACGAGGGATGTCTTTAAGATCTTATCGCCTTTTGTCATCAGCGGCACCAGCTCGCACACGACCTCCGGACATACTGCCTGGATCGCCTCCGCAACCATCTTTGTCTGAACGAGCGCCAGTCTGCTCTTCCGCGTTCCGATCCGGATCGTCCGCCATTTTTTTGTCTCCATGCGCTACTGTTCCTCCCTGTCCTTCGCGATAATAAGGGAATAATATCCCGCGTCCTCCGCAATCTCCGAAGCGCTCTCAAAAAGCCGTTCGCCGTCCATTCCGCAGTTTTCCACCATCCAGGCCGGAAGCTCTCTTTCCATGAGTTCCCGCTTCACGTCCCCGATCTTTTTTCCTGACTTCATTAAGATCTTTGTTCCCGGGAGCTCCAGTCCGTCTGCGACCGGATAGGATCCCGGCAGAATGTGGATCGCCTCCGCCTTTTCCCCGAGGGAAATCCCGAGTTTTGCCGCCGCCGCGCAGAAGGACGGGACCCCGTTTACCAGAATCGACTCATATCCGAGACTCAAAAGTTTCTGATGGACATAGCCGTAGGTCGAATAGATCGTCACGTCCCCCAGCGTCAGAAACGCGATGGTCTTTCCCTGGTCCATAAGCGCCGTAAGGCTCTGAACCGCCGCCTCATGGCTCTCCCTTAACACAGTCTCATTTTTTGTCATCGGAAACACCGCAGGGATGATCTCCTTATCTTTGATCTCCGGAACTGCCCCGCTGGCGATCTGATATGCGGTGCAGGACTCCCGGTCTTTTCCCGGGATCGCGATCACATCTGCTTCTCGGATCAGGCGGACCGCCTTCAATGTCATAAGCTCCGGGTCACCCGGTCCCACTCCGATTCCATAGATCTTTCCCCGCATGATGGTTCTCCTTTATTCTCCAAGTTTTTGTTTCTTTCCGCATTGTGTCTGCAAAAATTACGCCGGTGTCTCCCCGTTAAAGTTTCCGTAAAACAGTTCCGGCATCGGTCCCTTTCCTCTCAGGTATGTAAACAGGTCGCTGAGAAGCTCCGCCCCGACCGGGACTGCCTCATGGAATTCGCTCTCCAGATGGTCTGTGATCGACTCACATCCCGGTGTCGGCTGTTTTCTCATGAACATGCCGTGGATCACCCCGTAGCAGCCCGTAAAGCGAAGCAGGAAGCAGCAGAACCGCTTCGTCCATTCGCTGGAGTTGATGAACAGCCGGTTCATGGTCCTAAAGCTCATAATGGCCTTTGCGACCTTGATCGGGTCCTCATCGAAAAGTCTTGAGGAGGCGCGGACAGTCTGGGCAGTAATCTTTAAATGGCAGGTGAGGTTTGAGTGGAGCGGCCGCATGTGTTCGCGCTCCAGAAGCCGTCTCTCCAGCTCCGTCTCGATCTCCGCGTGGGTGATCCCGGTCCGTTTCTCCTCCGCGTTCACATAGGCATGGACCCGGTTATCCAGACAGAAATGGCAGGCAACGCCCATGAGGTATGCGATCATCTCATCCCGCTCGTCCCGCGTCTCCGCTTCATGGACCAGCATCTTTCCCCGCTCAAAAAGCTTTGCAGCCGGTTCCCCGTGCATTCTCACGCCTTTCTGGTTCACCTTGTTCTTTCCGAGCGCTTTGTAAAAAAACAGGACATCCGGTCCATGCGCGCCAAGAAGAAAGCAGTACCGCTCTTTCTTTATGATCCGCTTGATGACCGGATCTGCCTCCATATATACTTTTCTCCCGTAAAGATCATGTGCAAATGCTGCCGGCATGAAACTCATCTCCTTTGTAATATAAAAAACAGAGTAACTGTTCCGTAGATCTGCGCACTTGCTGCGCTGACCGTAATATAACATAGGTTTGAAGGCAAAAATCCCATCGGCGAAGCCGGTTTGGAATGGATGTCTGCCCGCAATCGTGAGGGTATTGAACAGTTACAAAACGGAAAAAAGCTGTGACAAAATGACTCGCCACAGCTTTATGAAATTCCTTATTTATTTGATTTCGGACTTGCCGCCCATATACGGTCTTAAAACTTCCGGAATTCTTACGGAACCATCTGCCTGTAAGTTGTTCTCCAGGAAAGCGATCAGCATTCTCGGCGGAGCTACAACCGTGTTGTTTAAGGTGTGGGCGAAATATTTCTTTCCGTCCGCTCCGTTTACACGGATTCTTAAACGTCTTGCTTGAGCGTCGCCAAGGTTGGAGCAGCTTCCTACCTCGAAGTACTTCTTCTGTCTCGGGGACCATGCCTCAACATCGACAGATTTTACCTTCAGGTCAGCGAGGTCACCGGAGCAGCACTCTAAGGTACGAACCGGGATGTCCATGGAACGGAACAGGTCTACGGTGTTCTGCCATAACTTGTCGAACCACATCTTGGATTCTTCTGGCTTGCAGACAACGATCATCTCCTGTTTCTCGAACTGGTGGATACGATATACACCGCGCTCCTCGATGCCGTGTGCGCCTTTCTCTTTACGGAAGCACGGAGAATAGCTTGTTAAGGTCTTCGGAAGTTCCTCCTCCGGGATGATCTGGTCGATGAATTTACCGATCATGGAGTGCTCACTTGTACCGATGAGGTAGAGGTCCTCGCCCTCGATCTTGTACATCATAGCGTCCATCTCTGCGAAGCTCATAACGCCGGTAACAACATCGCTGCGGATCATGAACGGCGGTACGCAGTATGTGAATCCACGGTCGATCATGAAATCTCTTGCATATGCGATCACTGCAGAATGAAGTCTTGCGATATCGCCCATTAAGTAGTAGAAACCGTTTCCGGCAACTCTTCTTGCAGAGTCAAGGTCGATTCCGTTGAATCTCTCCATGATCTCTGTGTGGTACGGGATCTCGAAATCCGGAACGACCGGATCACCGAATTTCTGTACTTCCACGTTCTCGCTGTCATCTTTACCGATCGGAACGGACGGATCGATGATGTTCGGGATCGTCATCATGATCTTTTTGATGCGCTCCTCGAGGTCTTTTTCTTTCTCCTCAAGTTCAGCAAGGTGATCGGAAGCTGCGGTAACCTGTTTCTTTACCTCTTCTGCTTCTTCTCTCTTTCCCTGTCCCATTAACGCACCGATCTGTTTGGAGATCTTGTTTCTGTTTGCGCGGAGATCATCAGCCTCTTTCTTTACTTTTCTGTTCTCCTCGTCCAGCTCGATCACTTCGTCTACTAACGGAAGTTTCGCATCCTGGAATTTATTCCGGATGTTCTGCTTTACGACTTCCGGATTTTCTCTTACAAATCTTAAATCTAACATCGCTTTTCTCCTTATTTTTGCAGCAATTCCAACATTTCAGGATCAGGCCTGCTCATTTCCGGTCGATCTGCGGAAACGCCGCGTAAATTTTCTCTCTTCCGGCTTTATCAGATCCGGTGCCGTCCGTGGACCCGGAGTTTTCCTGATACACGTTCTCCGATATCTGACAGCTTTTCTGCGTAAAACACGCTTTGGTAAAAATATATCATATTTCTTCGAGAAAAGGAAGGGGATTTCTCTTACTTTTTTATCAGTTTCCCCAGAATCTTCTCAAAGCAGACGCCGTTCGCGTGCGGGATCTGCTCCTCATCGGAGACTTTGATGCACTCTTTCACGAAACCTGCTGCCTGAGCGACTGCCTCGGGAAGGGACTTTCCATTTAGGAGCGCACCCGCCACAACGGAGGAGAAAACATCTCCGGTTCCCGGGCGCTCGCCGCCGGAAGATCTTGTCCTGATAAATTTTGCTTCCATCTGCCCGCGTTCCAGGACCACGTTCGTGTAATAGCTGCCTTCGCGGACTCCCGTGATGACCACTGACTTCGCACCCATGAGCCGAAGCATCATCGCCATATTTAAAAGCTCCCGCCGCGTCCAGTTTTCCTTTTTGTAGGGGGTATCCGTGAGGATGCAGCACTCCGTCACGTTCGGGAGGACGATATCCGCCATGCAGACGAGTTCCTTCATCTGCTCGCACATCTCCGGCGTGTAGGTCTCATAGGCATGTCCATGGTCTCCCATGACAGGATCGACGACGACAAACGTCTCCTCCGACTCCAGTTTCCGGATCATGTCCATGACGATCTCGATCTGTGCCTCCGAGCCGAGAAATCCTGTCGCCACCGCATCGAAGGAGAGACCGAGTTCCTTCCACTTGTCAGTGTAGGCTGTCATTTTTTCCGTGTAATCATCGAAGAAATACACCGGAAATTCCGTGTGGTTCGAGAGGATCGCTGTCGGTACCGGACAGCACTGATGGCCCATGACCGATAAAACAGGAATAGCCACTGTTAATGAACAGCGGCCATACCCGGAAAGATCATTGATCACAGCAATTTTTTTCTGCATAATTTTTCTTCCAGTCTTTCTGTGTTTCCGCAATCCCCCTCGTTTATACACTGCCGTTCCCGGGATTCCTGTTCACACGGGCATCAGCACATAGACAAATAGAAATTCTGCGGAAAATACTTTGATTCATATCTTTCAGTTATTTTCCCTGAATCCTGATCGTTTACACTCTCTCTGCAGCAATCAACCCCGCTTTTCTTAAAGCCGGGCGGAGCGCTGCGTAGAGGATCACGGCGATCACGGAATTGATCACTGCATTGATGATCGTCGTGTACGTTGTGATCGCAAGGAGCGCCTTGATCGCGGATGCGGCTTTGTCAGCATTCGGGAATAATAAGGTGTACCATACATACTTTAACGCCGGCTCGAAGAAGCAGTTGAAGCCGAGACCGCAGACTGCAGCGATCGCGGACCAGCGGATCACATACGCATGGTCATGTTCATCGGAAAGCTTCGCGATCTTATGAGCTACGAAGCCGACGATCAGGCCGATCACAAGCTTTGTGATAAAGGTTCTCGGTGCAGATGCCGCGTAACCGCCGACAATATCAGCGATCGATAAGCCGACCGCTCCGGAAAGACCTCCGTAGACACCTCCGAGGAGGTACGCGGAAAGGACGACGAACGCATTTCCGATGTGGATCTTGCTTCCGCTGGCTGAGATCGCCGGGAACACCGCATATCCGATATAGCAGAGCGCCGCCATCAGGCCCGCCTGCGCGATTTTCATTAACTGGTCATTCTTTTCTTTCATAATTAAGTCTCCCCTCGTGTGTTACTGACAGTCCATCCGGCAGTTCTCTTCAGATGCATGCCGTCCGGCATCAGGAATCGCTCTTCGTGAATATGAGCTTCCGGAGCCATTCCGACAGGTCATGCAGGAGCTGTCTCTTCTGTCTTGTCATCCATAGTAACACGCATGTGGATTGTGCAAAATGTCCAGTTTTGGTTTTTTTATGCAGTCCAGTAGATTCTTATTCCACTCTTCCGGTCCCGCCTTCTGCCTGTGTCCTGCGCTCAGTCTTTCATCTTTTTCATTCTGCAGCGTTTTCCTGATCCCGCATCTTAGTCTCCGGATTCCACACAGATCAGGATCCCCTCACGGAATGAGATCTTTGCAGACTCCCCGGGGACCTCGTTGCTGACGCAGAGACTCGGGTTTTCCAGGATCGAGATATCCTTATTATGGAGCGGATACTTAAATCCATCCAGCGTGATCCCGAGAACTTTCTCCGTGAGCGGCAGAAAGGAGACGTATTTTCCGTAGAGGTCTGTCTTTCGAAAGACGGAATGTTCTTCATCGTCCGGCGTCAGGAGAAAGATCCGGTTCTTTGCATCATAGATCTCCATAAAAAGTCCGGCGTCTTTCGCAGCCCTCATCAGGTGAATGTTGGAGAGCTCGTGGTCCAGTCTTCCGCCCGTAGCGCCGAGCACATGGGCTGTGCGGAAACCGGCGCGGAGAGCGGAGCGGACTGCGAGGTCTGTGTCCGTCTCATCCTTTTCCGGTTTGTGGACATCCGTTGCCCAGCCTTCCTTCTTCCTTAGCTCCTCCATCCGCTCCAGACCAAAGGTGTCAAAATCCCCCACCGCGAGATCCGGGACAAGTCCCAGGTCCTCACAGACAGCCAGTCCGGCGTCCACCGCGATCACATACGGGTACTTCCTCTTCTTCACAAATTTTGCCGCAAACTCCCGGTCTGTCGGCCCGCCGGACACGATCAGGCAAGTGTCCGCAGCTTCTTTCATATCTGAACTCATTTTCGTTGTCACACTCCTTTTGATCCGATCAGGTGGGATCTTATCTGACTGAGATAAAAATCCAGCCATGACGTTTCCTGTTCCATGATCTTCATGGCATACAGGAAACGCATGGCTGATGAAATGATTTCGTTACTCTTCGTATCTGGGAATTCTTGAAGCGGGAATTCCGTATGATACCACAGTGACCGCAGACTTTGCCGGTTCTATTTTGCAGAATACTCGTCAAAGATCTTTAAAAATTCCCGTGTATTCGCTGCCGCATCATTCTTAAATACCGCAGAACCGGCAACGATGACATTTGCACCGGCGTTGAGAACATCTCTCACATTTGCCGCATTGACGCCGCCGTCCACTTCGATATCCGTGGTAAGACCGGCCTCATTTAACATGGTGCGGAGCTTTTTGATCTTCTCTAAGGTGTACGGGATAAATTTCTGTCCGCCGAATCCCGGATTGACGGACATGATGAGGAACATATCGACCTCTTTTAAGATGCAGGAGAGAGTCTCCACAGGTGTCGCCGGGTTTAATGCGACAGCCGCTTTCGCGCCGGTCTCCTTGATCTGGTTAATCGTACGGTCAAGGTGAAGACAGGCTTCCTGGTGGACACAGATGAGGTCCGCGCCGGCCTTTCTCACATCATTTACATATCTTCCCGGCTCCTCCACCATCATGTGGACATCAAACACACGATCTGTCGTCTTTCTGAGGGAAGAGATCACCGGCATACCGAAGGAAATGCTCGGAACAAACGCTCCGTCCATCACGTCGAGATGGATGTACTGCGCTCCGGCGTCGGAAACAGTCTTTACATCCTCTCCAAGTTTTGAAAAATCTGCTGAAAGAATCGATGGCGCTAAAATATACATGATCTTAATATCTCCTTTTATTCTTAAGTTCATCATAGATCAACCGGTAATTGTCATACCGGGATCCTGCGATCTTTCCTGCTTTTACGGCATCCTTGACACCGCATTCCCGCTCTCCTACATGGACGCAGCCAAGGAACCGGCATTCCGGCTCATAGGCTTCAAACTCCGGGAAATAGTCTTTTAATTCCTCCGGCTTCATATCGTCAACAAAGATCGAGCTGAATCCGGGCGTATCCATCACGAAGGTTTCCTTCTCGACGAAAAACAGCTCGGAATGTCTCGTTGTGTGGCGTCCTCTCCTGATCTTCTCGCTGACAGCACCCGTCTCCATCTCCGCCTCCGGCTGGATGCGGTTCGTCAGGGACGATTTCCCGACACCGGATGGACCGGCAAGAGCTGTCGTCTTTCCCCGGAGAAGATCGTGGATCGCCTCGATCCCATCTCCCTCAAGAGCGCAGGATAAGTGAACTTCATATCCTGCGTTCCGGTAGATTTCAGCGAGCCGGTCAGCCTCTCCCTCTTTTCCGAGGTCCGTCTTGTTAAAACAGATCACCACCGGCACATCCTGGGCTTCCATCGTGACAAGGAACCGGTCCAGAAGGTTTAAGTTCGGTTCCGGATCAGCGACCGCGAACACGATCATCGCCTGGTCAATGTTCGCGACGGCCGGGCGGATCAGGGAATTCTCTCTCGGGAGGATCTCCACGATGTTTCCGAGGCATTCCTCCTCTGAGAGCACATCGAATTCCACATTGTCACCCACAAGAGGTTTGATCTTCCTGTTCCGGAATACGCCCTTTGCCTTGCATTCATATACTTTGGAAACGCCGTCATGGACATAGTAAAATCCGGCGATCCCCTTAATGATTTTTCCAGTCATACACTCTCCCATATCTCATCCTGACTGCCCGTATGCTCCGCAGTCAGGTTTCGTATCCGCTCTCTGCCGCCTTTTATCAGCTGTCAACTTCCGTAAAGGTTACGTTGTACGAGGTCAGAACGACATTGTTCGTGAGATCCACGATCTCCACTTCACCGGTCTGCACGCCGTCTGCGCCGCGGATCTTGTCAAGCTTGATATTTAAGGTCGTGTCCGCGCTGTAGGACTTCGGCTCTGCAAGTTTCGTGTAGGTCACTTTTCCGTTTACCGTCTGTTTTAAACGGATCAGGATCTGGATCTCGGAGGACGCTGCCCCCGGTCCGTAGGAGACCTGAAGAGGATAACTTGCATCCAGGGAGGCGATAAACTGTTTTTTCGGCGCTTCCGGTCCGAGACTCACGGTATAATCCACGGTCTCTCCGGGTGCGACCTGGGTTCCTGCCTCAACGCCCTGGCTGATGACATGACCGGCCGAGATCGTACTGTCATACTCTTTTGAGATCTCGCCCGCCACAAGTCCTGCCGCAGAAAGAAGTACGGATGCCTCCGCGTCTGTCTTTCCGTAGAGATTCGGAACAGAGACAAATTCTTCCTCCGGCCCCGTGCTCACATACAGAGTCACAGTACTTCCGAGTGCCACTTTGTCCTCCGGCTCATAGCGGATGATGGTTCCGGACGGGACATCCTCGCTGGATTCTTCCTGCACATCTGCTTTCAGGTTCTTTCCCTCTAAGAGGCGCACTGCCGTCTCAAGAGTCATTCCGGAAAGTCCGAGTTCCGCGAGATCCACCTTGTCAGATCCGGCGCTGATGACGACAGTCACCTTGGAAAAGCGCGGGATCACGGTATCCGGTTTCTCTTTCTGGGAAATGACCATGCCTTTTTCCACACCGTCGGAATTTTCCTGCTCCACCTGCATGGAAAGGTCGAGTCCCTGCAGAATCTTCTCAGCTTCATCCTGTGAATGTCCCACAAGATTCGGCATGTAGACCTCTTTCTGGCTGATCGTTGTCTCCGATACCGCTGTGGTCTTTGCCTCCTCCGTGGTCGCCTCCTGGGAGACCTGCTCCGTCGGATCTTCCGGCGTGCTGCTCCTGAAGAGGCCGCCGAGTTTCAGGATAAATACGATCACGACCGCCACGATGATCACGGCTGCCGCAACACCCAGGCCGGTCAGGATCTTTTCCAGCCCGGTCGCTTCGTCGTTCTCTTTGCTCTTTTTCTGGTCTTTCTTTGCGCCCTCCGGCTGCTCATAACGTTTTTCCAGATCACGCCGTTCCCTGCGCTCACGGATCTCCTTCACCGGCTTTGACTCCCGGATCCGCTCTCCACTCCTGGTCTTGATCATATTCAGCTCATTCGGGCTGATCACGATCGTATCGGAGCTGTGGTCTTCCTCCTCGATCACACCGACATTCGGATCATCGTCGTTTAAGAGCGCTCTTCTCAGGTCGCTGATCACGGCTGCCGCGCTCGGATAGCGGCGTTCCGGTCTCTTTTCCGTACATTTTAAGATGATGCGGGCAAGACTCGGGGAAACCTCCGGATTCAGTGTTCTCGGATCCGGCATCGGATCTTCCAGATGTGCCAGCGCAACTGTCACGGTGTTGTCTCCCGCAAACGGGACATGACCGGTGACCATCTCGAACATCGTGATACCGAGAGAATACAGATCACTCCGCTCATCGCTGTATCCGCCCCGCGCCTGCTCCGGGGAAATGTAGTGGACGGATCCCACTACCGTTGCCGCATTCATGGTCTGGGAGGAGACGGCTCTCGCGATCCCGAAATCCGCGACCTTCACCTTGCCGTCCATGGAAATCAGCATATTCTGCGGTTTGATGTCCCGGTGGATGATATGCTGCTCGTGGGCAGCCTCGATCCCGGAGGCAACCTGGATCGCGATCCCGATCGCTTCTTTCACTTCAAGATGACCTTTTTTCGTGATATAGCTCTTTAAAGTAATTCCCTCTACGAGCTCCATAACGATGAAGTGGATGTCTCCTTCATCCACAACGTCGTAGATATTGACAATATTCGGGTGGGAAAGTCCGGCTGCCGCCTGGGCTTCCATCTTAAATTTGCTGACAAAAGTGGCGTCGGAAGTAAACTCCGATTTCAGAACCTTGATCGCGACAAGGCGGTTCAGCTTATGGCATTTTGCCTTATACACATCTGACATTCCGCCAGATCCGATCTTTTCCAGGATCTCATACCGATCCTGGAGCATCGTTCCAGGATATAGAATCATACATTCACCTCACTTATCTGAGGTTCTACAAGGACGATCGCAATGTTGTCCTTTCCTCCGTTCCGGTTTGCCTCATCGATCAGGGCGTCCGTCTTCTCTTTCAGTGTATCCGTCGTCTTTAAGACGCGGCTGATCTCTGCGTCATCCACCATGTTTGTCAGTCCGTCGGAGCAGAGCAGAACGCAGTCGCTTTCGAGAAGCGACACCTCGAAGAAGTCCGCCTCCACACGCTTTCCGATCCCTACAGCGCGCGTGATGATATTCTTCTGGTTCCGGTAGGATTCACTGTCCCGCTCCATCTTCCCTCTCGCGACCATCTCCTCCACAAGGGAGTGATCCCGCGTGATCTGGGCCAGGCTGTCCCGCAGAAGGTAGAGTCTACTGTCCCCCACGTTTGCCACATACATCATATCGTCCTCGATGGTGGCCGCCACCAGGGTGGATCCCATTCCTTCCCGCTCCGGATCTTCCATGGACTCCTCATAAAGGCCGAGATTCGTCTTTTCAAGCGCTTTTCTCAGGACCATCACCGGACTCACAGCGTCAGAATTTTCGATATTTTCTTTCATATGTTCCACGACATACCGGGATGCGAAATCCCCTGCTTTATGTCCGCCCATTCCGTCTGCAACGATGAACAGGTTCGGGAGCGGTCCCACCGGCTGATCCGATGCAAACAGGAAATCCTGATTGGATCTTCTCACGATTCCGGTATCTGTCTTCGCGTAAGAGATCATGACAGTCCCTCCTCACTCAGGTAACTCTTTCTAAGCTGCCCACAGGCGCCGCCGATGTCGCGGCCCATCTCCCGGCGGATCGTAACGTTGATCCCGTGTTTTTCAAGGTAGCCTTTGAACGCGTCGATCGCGTCCCGGTTGGACTGTTTAAAGTCACGCTCCTTGATCGGGTTGACCGGGATCAGGTTCACATGGCCCTGCATATCCTTTAAGAGCGCTGTCAGGCGCTTTGCCTCATCGAGGTTGTCGTTGACTCCCTGGACCAGGCTGTACTCAAAGGTCAGGCGTCTTCCTGTCTTTTTATAATATTCCTTACATGCCGGAAGCACCTCCGACAGGGAGTAGCTGTTGGCGATCGGCATCAGGGTCTTTCTCGTCTCATCGTCCGGCGCATGAAGAGAAAGTGCCAGGGTGATCGAAAGACCTTCATCCGCGAGCTTTAAGATCTTCGGGACGATCCCGCAGGTGGAGACCGTGATGTTTCTCTGGCTGATGTTCAGGCCGTTTTCGTCGGAGAGGAGCCGGATGAAGCGGACCAGGTTGTCATAATTGTCCATCGGCTCTCCGCTTCCCATGACCACCACATTGGAAACGCGCTCTCCCGTGGATCTCTGGATCCGGTAGATCTGATCCAGCATCTCTGAAGGACGTAAGTTTCTCGTAAGTCCGTCCAGAGTCGACGCACAGAACCGGCAGCCCATGCGGCAGCCGACCTGGGATGAGATGCATACGGAATTTCCGTGATGGTATTTCATCAGGACGCTCTCGATCACGTTCCCGTCATCGAGACTAAACAGATATTTTCTCGTCCCGTCGATCCCGGATTCCAGCATTCTTACGGTCCGTAAAGACGTATATGTACTGTTCTCCGCGAGTTTTTCCTTAAACGCTTTCGGCAGGTTTGTGCACTCGTCCAGGGATGCGGCCAGTTTTTCATGCATCCACTGGTACAGCTGTTTCGCACGGAACGGCTTTTCGCCGAGTTCCTTCACAAACTCTGTCAGCTCCTCCAACGTCATTGATTTCAGGTCTTTCTTTTCCATTCTCCACTCTCCAAAACAGCAGTTCTGTTATTTTTTCTGTAACTGTCCGGTATATCTGCACAGTTATTTTCTTCTGAATGCCGAGATAAAGAATCCGTCGCACGGATGGACTCCCGGTAAAAGCTGGATCCTGTTCTCCTCGCAGGAAGCTTTTAACGCCTCTGGCAGAAGGTCACGGATCTCTTTTTTCTCAAACGGCAGATTTTTTTCAATCCAGTCCGCGTTCTCTGCATTCTCTTCTTTTGTGATCGTGCAGGTGCTGTAAACAAGCGTTCCGCCCGGTTTCACATACTGGGACACCACAGAGAGGATCTCCCTCTGAAGTCCAGCCAGTTTCACGATCTCATCTTTCGTCATCCGCTCCTTGATATCCGGCTTTTTGCCGATGATCCCGAGCCCGGAGCACGGAAGATCCGCGAGGACAACATCTGCCTGTCCGATCATGGACGGATCCAGGAACGTCGCATCCCAGACCATTGTCCGGATATTGGGAAATCCGCAGCGCATGATATTTTCCTCGATGAGGTCCGTCTTTCTCTCACTCACATCCCGCGCTTCCACCATTCCGGTCCCCCTCAGGAGATCTGCCGCGTGCATGGCCTTTCCTCCGGGGGCGCTGCACACGTCAAGGACAAAGTCTCCCGGCTTGATGGATGCCATCCGGGCTGCCAGAGAGGAGCTCGGATCCTGGACCGTGATCTTTCCCTCCGCGAACGCGGCGACTCGGTCTAAGTAGTCAAATCCGCGGATCGAAGCGATCCCAGGGAATACATCTGACAGATCCACCGTGATATTCTGAGCTCTCAGTTCTTCGACGGTCTCCGCCGCAGGGGCAATACTCTCGTTAAACCGCACCGTGAGCGGACGTTCCTCCAGGAACGATGCCGCGATCGTCTCCGCGGTCTCTTTTCCAAACATCTCCTCCCACATGGACAGCATCCACTGCGGGATCGAATACCGGATGGATGCATCCTTCCAGGACAGATTTTCTTTTTCTCTTGAGACGGTCCTCAGCACACCGTTTACAAAGCCGGAAAGTCCCTGGAATTTTCTCTTTTTTGCAAGCTTTACCGCCTCATTGCAGACAGCGGAATCCGGGACACGTTCCATATAGAGGATCTGGTAGACCGACATCCGGAGGATCTCGCGGATCACCGGTTTCATCTTCGCAGTCTTTACCTTTGAGAAGCGGTCGATCACCGCATCGATCTGGATCCTGTATTCCAGCGTTCCCTCCACGCATCTTGTGATAAATGCGCGGTCCTGGCGTTCCAGAAACAGGTACTTTTCCAGCGCCTGTTTTAAGACGAGGTGGCTTAAATTGTGGTTTTCAAGGACTTCCAGGAGGACGTCAAGGACGACCTCCCGGATATTTGTCGTATTAGTTGTCACGTCTGTTTCTTCCTCCAAAGAGAATAATGAGACGAAGAAGCTGCAGGATCGAGGTCGCCGCCGCTGCCACGTAAGTGAGGGCTGCCGCATTCAGAACTTTTCTCGTTCCGCTTACTTCCTCGCCCGCAAGGATCCCCTGGGAATCCAGGAGTCTCACTGCTCTGGCGGACGCATTGTACTCCACCGGAAGCGTCACGAGCTGGAACAGCACCGCAAGGGAGAACATCAGGATCCCGATCTCAACGAGCGGGGAGCCAAGTCCGCCGAACACAAGTCCTAAAAGGATCAGCGGCCAGGAAAGTTTAGAGCCGAAGTTTGCCGCCGGGACCAGAGCGCTCCGGAAGCGCAGCGGAGCGTATCCTTCATTGTCCTGCATCGCGTGTCCGCACTCGTGGGCAGCGACACCGATCGCTGCGACGGAAGTTGCCCCGTATACGGACTGGGACAGATTTACGGTCTTCGTCCGCGGATCATAGTGGTCCGTCAGCTCTCCTGCGATCGGCTGGACCGTCACATCATAGATTCCCTGGGCATTCAGAAGGCGTCTCGCCGCCTCAGCACCCGTCATCCCGGTCATGCTGCGGACTCTCGAGTATCTGGAGAACGTGGAATTCACACGTCCCTGCGCCCAGAGTGAGAGGGCAACTCCGATCAGTACAAGGATGATCGTCGGGTCAAACCCGTATCCATAACCGTAACCATACATTCCGTACATAAATATCTCTCCTTTCGATGTCGTTTCTGCCGTTCCCGTGTTGACTTCACAATCACTTTTCTGCCTGAGCGCTACAGTGTAATCCTGCCACAGGCCTTATTCGCAGAAACTTCCGTCTTCCATCTGGAAGCCGCGCAGGAAGGAAGCCGTATCCATCCGCTTCTTTCCCTCAAGCTGAAGCTCTTTTACATCGAGGAAGCCGTCACCGGTCTCCACAAAGAGCTGATTTTTTGTCACATGGATCTTTCCCGGAGTCCTCTCGCCCTGAAGGTCAGCCACATCCGCTGCCCAGATCTTCATGGTTTTTCCTGCGTAGGAAGTATAGGCACTCGGCCACGGATTCAAGCCGCGGACAAGGCGTTCGATGGACGCCGCATCCTTTGTCCAGTCGATATGTCCCATCTCTTTCGTGAGCATCTTCGCATAGGAAGTCTCCGATTCTCCCTGGGGAGTTCTCGTGATCGTTCCGTCCTCGAGTCCTTTTAACGTCGATAAGATCATTGATCCGCCAAGGGCAGAGAGCTTGTCAAACAGGCTTCCGCCCGTCTCTTTTTCATCGAGCGGGATCGCTTTCTGCTCGAGCATATCTCCGGTGTCGAGTCCCACATCCATCATCATCGTGGTCACACCGCTCTCCTTCTCGCCGTCGATGACTGCCCACTGGATCGGGGCAGCTCCGCGGTATTTCGGGAGCAGGGACGCATGAACATTCACACAGCCGTATTTCGGCAGATCCAGGATCACTTTCGGCAGGATCTGTCCGAAGGCAACAACGACAATCGCGTCCGGTGCCATCACTTTTAAGAGATCCACAAATTCCGGATCCCGCACTTTCACCGGCTGGTATACCGGGATCTGATACTCGATCGCTTTTTCCTTTACAGGCGTCATAAGAACGGATTTTCCGCGTCCTTTCGGTTTATCCGGCTGCGTCACCGCAGCGATCACTTCATGTCCGCCCTCCACAAGAGCAGTCAGCGTCGGAACTGCGAAGTCCGGCGTTCCCATAAATACGATACGCATATTATTCCTCTTCCTCTCCGACTGTGTCCTGAAGTTCGCCCTCTACAAGGTCCACATAAAGTTTTCCGTCCAGGTGGTCGCACTCATGGAGAATGCATCTGGCAAGAAGTCCGTCCGCCTCGATCTCGTATTCCTCCATATTTTCATTGAGCGCTTTTGCCTTTACATGCTCCGCGCGGGTCACCTGTCCGCATTTTCCCGGAACGCTTAAGCAGCCTTCCTGTCCTGTCTGGCTGCCGCTCGTCTCAAGGATCTCCGGGTTGATCAGTACATACTGGTTTCCGTCATCCACATCGATGACCACGATGCGCTTGCGAACACCTACCTGCGGAGCCGCAAGACCGCAGCCGTTGCTCTCGTACATTGTCTCAAACATATCCTCAATGAGTTCGATCGTTCTCTCATTCATTTCTTTTACCGGTTTGCACGGTTTTGTAAGGATCTCATCTCCGATGGTTCTAATCTGTCTGATTGCCATTTTATCTTATTTCCTCTCATATTTATGATACCGGGGCCAGAAAGGCTCCCGCATTGTTTTTGCCGAAACATGATGTCACGTCAGATCGTACTGCACAAACACATTCCGGAAGAGATCCGGGATGGTCTCCCGTTTCCGGGCAGAATTTCTGATTTTTAATAGTATATCATAACTTTCATGTTTCATATATAAAATTTTTCTGTAATTATCATTAAGTTTATACGGGGAATCCTCCACAGGGCCGATGACTTTCAGCCCGTCCAGAGCGTATTCCCGCAGGATAACGCGTTTTAAGTCCTCCGACGCCCGGACAACATCTGCCTCCCTCTTTGAAGAAAGACCGATCGTCAGGAGTCCCACGAGCGGCGGATATCCCATCATCTTCCGGTAGAGAAGTTCCTGCCGGTAGAACTGCAGATAATCCTGTTCGGCTGCCGAGGAGACCGCATAGTGGTCAGGCGCGTAGGTCTGGATCACCACATCCCCCGAAAGATCCCCGCGGCCCGCACGGCCAGACGCCTGGGTCAGGAGTTCAAAGGTCCGCTCCGCGCTCTTAAAATCAGGCGCATAGAGGGAGAGGTCCGCCGCCATGACACCCACAAGCGTCACATTTTCGAAATCATGTCCCTTTACGATCATCTGGGTCCCGATCAGGATGTCCGCGCCCCCCTCCGCGAAGGTGGCGAGGATCTCCTCATGAGCCCCTTTTTTTGCAGTCGTGTCCGCGTCCATCCGAAGCACGCGGGCAGTCGGGAACTCCCGCTTTGTGAACTCTTCCAGCTTCTGAGTCCCGGTCCCGAACGGCGCGATAAACGGGGATCCGCAGGACGGGCATCGATCCGGGAGCGGGCGCTCAAATCCGCAGTAGTGACACTTTAACCGGCCATTTCTGTGGTAGGTAAGACTCACGTCACAGTGCGGGCATTTCATCGCTTTTCCGCAGGAACGGCAGGACACAAAGCCCGCATATCCTCGCCGGTTCATGAACAGCATCACCTGCTGTTTTTTCTCCAGCCGGTCTTCGATCAGTTTCTTTAACTTCCGACTGAAGATCGAGCGGTTTCCCTCTGCGAGTTCTTCCCTGAGATCCACGATGTGGACTCCCGCCAGGCGGCTGTTCTCCTTCGCTCTCTTTGTGAGTGTCAGAAGCCGGTACTCCCCCCGTTCCGCCCGGTAGTAGCTCTCCACGGACGGAGTCGCAGATCCGAGAACAAGGACCGCCCCGCTCATATCTGCCCGGACGCGCGCCACCTCTCTCGCATCGTACCTCGGCGCCGTCTCACTCTTATATGCGCCTTCATGTTCCTCATCGATGATGATGAGGCCGAGATCCGGGAACGGTGTAAAAAGAGCGGAACGAGGACCGATCATGATGTCGATCTCCCCGTTTGCCGCCCGTTCCGACTGTTCATAGCGCTCACCGGCCGAAAGCCTGGAATTCATGATCCCGACCCGGTTTCCGAATCTCCGGTAAAAGCGCATCACGGTCTGGTAAGTCAGGGAGATCTCCGGGATCAGAACGATCGCCTGTCTGCCCTCCCGCAGGACATGATCGATGAGTTCCATATAGACTTCCGTCTTTCCGCTTCCCGTGATCCCGTAGAGCAGATAGGTATTTCTCAGTCCGGAATCATAGTCCCGGATCACAGTCTCTGCTGCCCGTCTCTGTTCCTCATTCAGGGAAATATTCCGCGCGGATGAAAAGCTTCCCAGGTGTCCCGGTTCCTTCGGCGCCGCTTTTAATTCGACGATCTCTTTTTCCACCAGCGGTTTTAATGTAGCGGATGTGACGCCGAGTTTCTCCGATGTGAGCTTTAACGGCAGTTCATCGTTTTCCAGGAGCGCCCGGTAAAGCCGGACTCTTGCCCGGAATTTCTTCTTTTCCGCTTCTATGAGCAGCGTCTCGATCTCCTCCCGGGGTTTTAAGGAGACGATCACCCGCTCCTCCCTGGGCGTCACTTTCACCTTCACGGGGAGGACCGTCTTTAACGCCTGGTTCATCGTGGTCGCATAGCGGTCCTTCATCCA
Organism: Clostridium sp. OF03-18AA; assembly: GCF_003478035.1. GTDB lineage: Bacteria > Bacillota > Clostridia > Lachnospirales > Lachnospiraceae > Pilosibacter. The sequence continues at coordinate 96,784 of NZ_QUEP01000008.1, read as the reverse complement.
GAACGCCAGACAGATCATCTGGGTACGAATCGGGACCGCACCTTCCTCCACCGACATGATCTCTTTCATCTTTTCCGGGTCGTAGTCCGTCTCCGTCGAGAGCCCGACGACGATGCCCTTCCGCACCGTGTCACCCTTTCCGAACGGGACATTTACCTGTACCCCCGGTTTTACAGCTTCTCTCAGATGGGCCGGGATCCGGTACTGGAAGATCCGGTCCACATTTTTTACAGAAAGATCAATGATAATGTCCGCGTACTGTTCCAATCCGGGTCCCTCCTTTCTTTGAGAAGCTTTATAGCAGTTTTTATGTTACTTCTCTGCCAGTTCCGCAAATTTGTCCGCGACAGCGGAAAGTCCCATGGAGTTGGATCCTTTAAAGAGGATGCAGTCTCCGTCTTTTACTTCCTGCTCCAGATACTTCACCATCTCGTCGCGGTCTAAAAACTCCACGACCGGGATCTCCTTCACCGCACGGACGCCTTCCGCAAGACATTTGCTCGCCTCTCCGAGTGTCACAACGAGATCCACCCCGGAATTTGCCACGTATTCACCGACCTCCCTGTGGTAGGCCAGATAATTCTCTCCGAGCTCCTTCATATCCGCAAGGACAGCGATGTGGCGCTTTCCGGTGAGTCCCTTAAATACATCGAGCGCCGCTTTCATGGATGCCGGGCTTGCATTATAGGAATCGTCCATCACCGTGAAGCGTCCGTCCGCATAGACCTGCTGGCGGTGTTTGAAGCCGTGGAACGTTAAAAGTCCCTCCGCTGCCTCCGCCATCGTCATGCCGCGCTCACAGCAGACCGCGATGGCCGCCATGGCATTCATCACATTGTGCATGCCCATGACATTCAGGCGGATCTTCTGTGTCTTTCTGCCGTGGAGCGCCGTAAATTCAGCTTTTCCGTCCGTGAGGACGAGATCCACCGCGCGGTAATCACAGTTTTCACTGGTTCCGTAGTAGACGGTCTTCACGCCGTCCTTTCCTTTTGTCTTCTGCAGCATATCGTCATCGCCGTTTAAGACGAGAACGCCGCCGTCGGAAAGTCCGTCCTGGATCGTCATCTTTTCTTTATAGATATTCTCGCGCGATCCAAGCTGCTCGATGTGGGTGATCCCGATATTTGTGATCACTGCGATATCCGGCTTTGCGATCTGCGCGATCACGGTGAGCTCGCCCGGCTCGCTCATTCCAAGCTCCAGGACACCGACTTCATCCGCCTTTGTGATCTCGGACACAGTGATCGGGACGCCGACCTGGCTGTTGCTGTTTCCCAGAGTCTTGTATACATGGTAACGGGCAGAGAGGGCCGCTGCGATCATCTCTCTCGTCGTAGTCTTTCCGACACTTCCTGTAACGCCGACGATTGGCAATGTCAGGCGCTTTCTGAGATAACGTCCCACTGCCTGGAGCGCTTTCTTCGTGTCATCCACAGCGATCCATGCGCAGGAAGTCTTTTCCATCTCCTCTGTCTTCGCGTTCTGTTCACTCGTGAGGACAGCGCCGGCGCCGTTTTCAGCCACCTGCGGTAAAAAACGGTGCGCATCGACCTTCTCACCGATGATCGGCACAAAGAGGTCTCCCGCCTCCACCTGTCTGGAGTCCAGACGGATCTTATTTAACAGGGCATCGCTGTTTCCGGAGAGCAACACGCCCCCGGTGGCATGAACGATATCCTGAACACTTACGTTCTCCATTACTTTCCAATCTCCTTTACTGCCTCTTCCACAACTTCCCGGTCAAGGAAATGGTGCTTTACTCCCTCGATCTCCTGGTAGTCTTCATGGCCTTTTCCGATGATCGCGATCATGTCGCCTTCCTCAGCGTTGTGGATCGCGTAAAAGATCGCTTCCCGTCTGTCCGGGATCACGATATACTTTCCGTCCGTCTTTGCAAGACCAACTTCGATATCTTTGATAATGTCCTCATTCTTCTCAAACCGCGGGTTGTCGGCTGTGATGATGCAGAGATCCGCCATCTTTCCGCCGATCTCGCCCATGGAATATCTGCGGTCCCTCGCACGGTTTCCGCCGCAGCCGAAGACGCAGACGAGACGCTTCGGATGATAATCCCGGAGTGTCGAGAGCAGGCTTTCCATGCTGACCGCATTGTGCGCGTAATCGACGATCACGCTGCACGTTTTTGACACATAGGCGATCTCCATGCGGCCGTCCACGCGGACATTTTCAAGGGAAGTAAGGACTGCTTTCTGCGTTTTTTCATCCAGGTTTCCGCTTCCGCCGGAGAGCGCAAGAGAGCACACTGCGAGAGCCGCAAGAGCGTTGTCCGCATTGAATTTTCCCGGCATTCCCACACGGACTCTGTCGTTGAGCGGTCCGTGGACGGAGAATTCGATCCCCACGAAATCATGGTCTGACGCATAGTGAATGTCATCACCTGTAAAATCTGCATTCCCGCCCAGCGCGTATGTCACCAGTCTGCAGGATGCATCACGGGTGATCTCCTCATAGTGGTCGGTCAGACGGTTCACGACACCTGTTTTGCAAACAGTCAGAAGTCTTGATTTATAGAAAAGATATTCCTCGAAGCTCTTATGCTCCTTCGGCCCGATATGGTCCGGGGAAATATTTGTGAACAGGCCGTAATCAAACATGATCCCGCCGACTCTGTGCAGCATCAGTGCCTGGGAGGAAACCTCCATCACGCAGCACTCGCAGCCGGCCTCCACCATCTTGTGGAAATACTCCTGCACCACATAGGATTCCGGAGTCGTATTGGAGGTCGGGAATTTCTCATCCCCGATGACAGCTCCGTTCGTTCCGATAAGCCCGGTCTTCTTTCCGGCGGCTTCCAGGACCGCCTTGATCATGTAGCTCGTCGTGGTCTTTCCCTTTGTCCCGGTGATCCCGATCGTGATCAGCTTCTCCGCCGGATAGCCGAATCTCGCCGCGGAGAGTTCCGCCAGTGCAAGTCTTCCGTTTTCTACCCGGATCACCGTCACATCTGCCGGGACTTCCACTTCTTTTTCTATCACGAGGACCTTGCAGCCCGCCTTTAACACATCCGGGATAAACTCGTGGGAATCCCTGGTGCTGCCCTGAATGCACACGAACACAGAATCCGGTCTCGCCTTTCTTGAATCATAGATCACTTCATCCACGTTCTGATCCAGACTGCCGGAAACCAGAACATATTTCATGCGTTTTAACCAATCTCCAATTACCACTGTCGTCATCCTTTCCCATAACCCGCACAGGCGGGAACAAAAAGCGCCCGCCTGCAAGTTTTCTTTCACTTTTATAATTTAGAACAGTCCTGTGATCTTTCCGTTCTCATCCACGTCGATATTGTCCGCCGCCGGTTTTTTCGGAAGTCCCGGCATTGTCATGATCGCACCTGTGAGCGCAACCACAAAGCCGGCACCCGCGCACACATAGACGTCGCGCACCGTCAGATCAAATCCCTCCGGACGTCCCAGCTTCTTCTGGTCGTCAGATAAGGAATACTGGGTCTTCGCCATGCAGACCGGAAGATCGCCGAATCCCATCTCTGTGATCTTTGCGATTGCCTTCTTCGCCGCCGGGGAATAGCTTACGCTTCCGGCTCCGTAGATCTCCTTCGCGATCGTCTCGATTTTGTCGGAGATTCCCATCTCATCCGGATATAACGGAGCGAAATCGCTCTTCTTTGTCTCCAAAGTATTTAATACCTTCTTTGCGAGCTCGATACCGCCGTCGCCGCCTTTTGCCCATACTTCGGACAGAGCGAACTCACATCCTCTCTCCTCGCAGAAATTCCGGATAAACTCGTACTCCGCCTCGGTGTCTGTGAGGAAGGAGTTCAAGGTAACTACGACCGGAACGTGGTATTTCTGGATATTCTCGATATGTTTCTCCAGGTTTACGATTCCCTTCTTTAACGCGTCAAGGTTCTCCTCGGAGAGCTGGTCCTTCGGAACACCGCCATTATACTTTAACGCGCGCACGGTCGCAACGAGAACGACTGCGTCCGGATGGATGCCGGCCTTGCGGCATTTGATATCGAAGAACTTCTCAGCTCCGAGATCCGCGCCGAATCCTGCCTCCGTGATCGCAACGTCAGCAAGTTTTAATGCGGTTCTTGTTGCCATAACGCTGTTGCATCCGTGGGCGATGTTCGCGAACGGTCCGCCATGTACAAGGGCGCCTGTGTGCTCCAGGGTCTGGACCATATTCGGCTTGATAGCGTCTTTTAAGAGCGCTGCCATGGAGCCGACTGCGTTGAGGTCCTTCGCTGTCACCGGTTCTCCCGCGAAATTATATGCTACGATGATCTTTCCGAGACGTTCCTTTAAGTCCTTCATATCCGTCGCCAGACAGAGGATCGCCATGATCTCGGAGGCAACCGTGATCACAAAGTGGTCTTCACGGACAAAGCCGTCCGCCTTTGCACCGAGGCCGACAACGATGTTTCTGAGCACACGGTCATTCATGTCCAGGCATCTCTTCCAGAGGATCTGTCTCGGGTCGATCCCAAGTGCATTTCCCTGCTGGATGTGGTTGTCCAGGAGAGCAGCCAGAAGGTTGTTTGCCGTTGTGATCGCATGGAAATCACCGGTAAAATGAAGGTTTAAGTCCTCCATCGGAACAACCTGGGCATATCCGCCGCCGGCAGCTCCACCTTTGATCCCAAAGCACGGTCCGAGGGACGGTTCACGGAGGGCAAGCATTGCCTTCTTTCCGCATTTTGCCATCGCCTGGGCAAGTCCGATACTGGTGGTCGTCTTTCCCTCTCCTGCCGGAGTCGGGTTGATCGCTGTCACCAGAACGAGTTTTCCGTCCGGTCTGTCTTTGATCTCCTGCCAGAGCTCATTGGAGATCTTTGCCTTGTACTTTCCATAAAGTTCCAGGTCATCCTCAGTGATTCCATACTGGGATGCAACGGTAGTGATCGGGAGCATCTTTGTCTCCTGTGCAATCTCGATATCGGTCTTCATAATCGGTATCCTCCTTTTGTAGTAGCATAACTTTTCAGTGGATCTGCGCAGTTCGCGTCCGGCAGCCGTCTGATATCCACACAGCTGCCGCAGTTCCTAGTATCCTGCTTCCAGGAATTCTTCGAACTCTTCCATGGACATTAAGATCTTCCTTGGCTTCGTTCCTTCTTCCTCACCTACAACACCGGCCTCGGCAAGCTGATCCATGATCCGGGCAGCGCGGTTAAAGCCGATCTTGAACATTCTCTGCAGCATGCCGATCGACGCTTTATCCTTTTCGATAATGAACTTGCCCGCGTCCGTAAAGAGCGCGTCCCGTTCATTCTGTCCGCCCGCTCCTCCTCCGAAGGAGGACTGGCTCAGTTTCTTTTCGATTTCCGTGTTATATCCTGCATCCGTGTTCTGTTCTTTTAAGAACTCGGTTACATTTGATACCTCGCCGTCCGAGACGAAAGCGCCCTGAACACGGAGCGGTTTCGGATAGCCGGACGGGTAAAACAGCATATCGCCGTTTCCTAACAGTTTCTCCGCGCCATTCATATCGAGGATCGTTCTCGAATCCACGCCGGATGCGACGGAGAAGGCAATTCGTGACGGCACGTTCGCCTTGATCACGCCTGTGATGACGTTGACGGACGGACGCTGGGTCGCGATCACAAGATGGATCCCCGCAGCGCGGGCGAGCTGTGCCAGACGGCAGATCGCGTCCTCCACCTCATTGGAAGCGACCATCATAAGATCCGCCAGCTCATCGATAATGATGACGAGCTGCGGCAGTTTCTTCGGGATCTGATCAGCAGGGATATCCCCTCTCTCCGCCAGAGTCTGAACCTTCGCGTTATATCCCTTCAGATCACGGACATTTGAGGCCGCAAATTTGTTGTAGCGGTCCATCATCTCCACAACTGCCCAGTTGAGCGCGCCAGCCGCCTTTTTCGGGTCGGTCACGACCGGGATCAGAAGATGCGGGATCCCGTTATATACAGAAAGTTCCACCACCTTCGGGTCGATCATGATGAGTTTTACGTCATCCGGTGACGACCGGTAGATGAGGCTCATGATCATTGTATTGATCCCCACGGATTTACCGGAACCTGTCTGTCCTGCGATCAGAAGATGCGGCATCTTCGCAAGATCCGCAACGACGACCTGGCCGCCGATATCCTTTCCGACAGCGAACGCCAGCGTTGACTTATGGTTTTTAAATTCCGGGCTCTCCAGAAGATCACGCAGATATACGATGCTGTTGACCTTGTTCGGGACCTCGATCCCGACAGCCGCCTTTCCTGGGATCGGCGCCTCGATACGGATATCCGCAGCCGCGAGATTCAGCTTGATATCGTCCGCTAAAGACAGGATCCTGCTCACCTTCACGCCCTGTTCCGGGTGAAGCTCATACCGGGTGACCGTCGGGCCGCAGCTGATATTCGTCACAGTGACCCCGACGCCGAAGTTCCGGAGTGTCTGCTGGAGTTTGATCGCGGTATCCTTAAATTCCTGCTCCGACTGTCCCGTCACAGGAACACCTTTCTTTAAGAGATCAAGCGGCGGGATCACATACGGTTTCTTCGGTTTTTCCTCCGTCTGTTTGATCTCCTTTAAGACTTCGTTTCCTGCCTCTTCTCTCTCGGCAGCTTCCCGCTTTCTCGCTTCCGCTTTTTTCTTTATGATCTCTTCTGTATCCGTTTCGATCACCTTGCCGGAAGCGGTCACGACCCTGCGCCTGTCGTCTGCAGATTCGCGGGCTGCCGGACGATCCGGTGAACGCTCTTCCTGGTACGTCGGCTGTTCCATGTCTGACTGTCCGGATGCAGCCGGCGCCGGTTCCACGATCGGATCCGCCGGTCCTGGTCCGGGCTCCGGGATCTCCTGTACTTTTGACGGACTGGTTTCCTCAGCCCATTCGTCCGTTTCGCTGTCGTCATGGAACTCTGTCACAGGATCATCGTGCTCCGCACTCTCCGGATGCGCCGCTCTGTAAGCGCGGCTTCCCGGCTCCGCAGCCGCCTGGATCCAGTAATCGTCATTTTCCACATACGGCTCCGTATCGAGAAGTTCATCATCTGTCAGATCCATCACGGACTTTTCTTCTGAAATCCGGGACGTTTTCGGAGTTTCCGCGGTTTCAGATACAGGTTCACTTTCAGCAGCGGCAGCGGTCATTTCCCCGCTCTTTGCTCCTGTCTCCGCTTCTATTTTCTGTCCGCCCTCTGCGGATACCGTCTCCGGCATCTCTGAAGGTTCCCGGTTCTCTGCGCTCTCATTCTGCTCCGGAGTCTCTGAGCGGAAGATCTTTGCTTTCCTCTCTGCGTCTCTTCTCATCGCGGCGAGGATCTCACCATCCTCCCCAGACTCCCCGACAGGGATATCCGGAATGTTGGATAAGACAGACACCTTCGGTTTTCTCTCCCAGGCTTCCGTCTCCCTCTTCTTTTCATCCGGGAAAAGATCCGGATCATCAAAGGCATTCTCCCCATGACGGATAAACACGTCCTCGTCCTCACGGGTTCCGGCCGATGCCGGAGCTTCCGCAAACGGAACTCGTTCTGTATTCTTTGCAGTCTCTTCCGCCGGACGGGATTCCGCCGTTCTCTCTTCCCGGGAGACATCCGCCTCCTCAAGAGGACATCCGCCCATCGTGATCTTTCCTTTGAAGATATCGGCCGGATCCGGCTGCATCTGCTTCGCCTCTGATCTTTGACCCTGTTTTTCCTCATGATATGTACCGGAGGCTGCTTGTTTCTCCTCCGTCACGTCCGTCTCAGAAACCGCCTCGGCATCCACAACCCCCATATATCCGCCGGCGATCCCGCCGAAATCCGGATTTTTCGAGAAATCCGTCGCCGCAAGGTTTACACCCTGGACGCGCTGTTCTTCCCGGAGTCTGCGCTTTTCAGCCTGGCGCTCCTCATGGATCTCTTTTCTTCTGCTGTAATCTTCCTTCGCGTACTGGTAGGCTTTTCCGCTTCCGCTCTTCACCGCGGACACGAACGATCTCTCCGTGATGCATACCAGAGAGATGATCATGAACACGATGAGGACCACATAGGCTCCGATCGTTCCGACCGCTGTGTGAAGGATCATGACGAGGACGCCGCCGATCACACCGCCGCCGAGTCCGCTCGCGCCGGCAGACTGGTAGATATCGAGGATCGTCTGCCCTTCCTGGTATCCGCCTCCAAAGATCAGCTGCGCAAGTCCGCAGAGCACGATCAGCAGGACCTCCACCGCGATCATCTTGTAGACCGCGCGGATATTTCCCTTATTTGAGGCGTAAAATAACAGCTCTGCGAAAAGCAGGAGCGGTGCAAGATAGCCGATACAGCCAAATACACCCAGCATGATCTGGCTGAAGAAATTTCCGAGGAATCCGCAGATATGGAAGTTGCTCAAAAATAACAGCACACATACCGCAAATGTTCCGAGGATCACCGCTTCGGATTGTAAAAATCCGGTGTCCTCCTCGTACTCCGGTTCCGGCTCTCTCTTCTTTGCCGTGGATCTTGTCTGATTTTTTGCTGTCTTATTTTTAGACGCCTGTGCGGATCTTCCTGTTGCCTTCGCTGTTGATGCTGATCTCGTTCTCGCGGACGTCTGTGATTGTTTTGTCGTTTCTTTTTGTTTCCTGGTTCCAGCCAAGTGCTTTTCCCCCTTTTATTTTACAGGGCAAGTACCCCAAAGTATAGTATACAAAAAAAATTTTCAAAATGCAACCGTAAGAAGTCACAAATCGAACATATTTTCGGTTCCGGATTTTCTACCTGTGGGAAACAACGTTTTCTTCCATCATCCTGTTTAATTTCCCGATCGCGTCCCGGATCCCGCCTTCCCCGTCGATAAGACCGCACTCCACCGCCTCTTTTCCGACAAGTACGGTCCCGAGATCCTTTGTCAGCATTTTTGTATTGTGCATGAGCTTTTTCAGTCTTTCCCTGTCGATCCGGCTGTGCTCCGACACAAAACTTATGATCCGCTCCTCGATCATCTCAAAATATTCATACGTCTGTGCCGTTCCGATCACCATCCCGCTCATGCGCACCGGATGCACCAGCATCGTTCCGGTCGGCACAATAAAAGAATAATCCGATGCCACTGCAAGCGGAACTCCGATCGAATGGCTGTCCCCGATGACAAGAGACACCGTCGGCTTGCTTAAGGAGGCGATCATCTCCGCCAGTGCCAGTCCGCAGCTCACATCCCCGCCGATCGTGTTGACAAGGATCAGGACACCGCCAATCGTCTCATCGCTCTCCACCTTGGCGAGCTCCGGTAGGATATGTTCATATTTCGTCGTCTTTGTGCTTCCCGACAGGTTCTCATGTCCCTCGATCTCCCCGATGATCGACAAAAGATGGATCCGCTTTCCGTTCTCCTCAAGCGTCGCCTGACCATTCTCCCGGATCCGTTCCTCCTCCGCCTTTATCTCCTTCTGTTCCTTTTCATTCATATCAAAAAACTCCTTTCCGACATACCAGGTATCCCCAGTATGCACAGAAAGGAGTTTTCCTATCCATTCCATTTCAGGAAATCATATTCTGTTTTGAGTCATTCTCCGTTTTAAGAACGGTTTCCGATCACATCCACGATACAGATCGGTGTGCGGTAATTCCAGGTCGAGATCTTGATCCCGCTCCGGCGGCTCGCCGCATTGATGACCTGCCCGTTTCCGATATACATTGCAACATGATTGATCTTTCCACGGCTGTTTCCGTAGAATACCAGATCACCCGGACGCATCTCGCTCGACTTGATCCGTTTTCCGCTCTTTGCCTGGGATCCGGAATAATGCGGAAGGGAGATTCCGAAGTTCTTCATAACGGACATTGTAAATCCGGAGCAGTCCGCTCCCTTTGTGAGGCTCGTTCCACCCCATACATACGGATTTCCAAGGAATTTCATCGCGTAGTTTACGATCCGGCTCCTTAAGGACGCGCTCTCCTCCGTCGGCGAGAACTTGATCGCCTCGGAAAGGGCGTACCGTACCTCCACGAACTCGGAAGATACATAGGCCGCCGAGATCTCATCATCTCCGTCTCCCTCGCCGCTCTCATCAAATTCGATCTTTACCCAGCCGTCAAGCTGTTCTGCGACATGGTAGCGCTCGTTCTCAGAGATCTGTGTCCAGATCTTCGCATCGGTGGACGGCTCCGTTCTCGCATTCAGTCGGTCCGCATGGACGATCGCCATTAACTCCGCATGGTTCATCGCCGCCTGCTTAGCCTCGTCTCCGGTGAGGATATAATCGCTCTTTACATATCCGGTGATCCCGCCCGAACTGATCTTGTACCAGCCGTTCGCATCCTCCAGGATCTCGCATCCGGCATAGCTCGGGAGTTTTCCGATGATCTTCTCATTTTCCCCGGCACCAGCACGGATATTCAGATAGTTTGAGACATTGGAAACACCGGGACGGTCATAGAAATTTAAGACCATCGCCTTCATATCCAGCTTGTTCGCCTCATTCATACAGAAGCGTTTCTCCGCATAATCCGCAGAGATGTAACCGCCGGAGATCTTATACCAGCCATTCTCTTCCCCGACGATCTCGTGAAGCTCTCCCTGCAGGCATTTTCCGACGATCTGTCCGTCTGTGGACGGAGTCTCACGGATATTCAGGTTATCCGCCGTAATATAGGCGCGCTCCTTCACGAGGTCCTTCGCAGCCTCTTTCGCCTCATCCCCGGTGAGGATGTATTCGGAGCTTGCATATCCCTCAACTTCCCCGGAGCTGATCTTTACCCAGCCATCCAGAGTCTCTAAAATCTCACAGGCACTTCCGTCCGAGAGCGTTCCGACGACATTCGCCGCTCCGTCCGGGTCTTTTCTGATATTCAGGTATCCTGTCACCTTCGCGATCCCGAGATTTGAATAGGAATCGATCACTTCCTGGATCTTCGCATCTCTCGCCTCAGACTCTGATTCGATCTCAGCGCGGCTCTCCTCTTCCGCTGCAAGGGAAGACTCCTCCGCACTCTCGCTCTCCGCCGCCGACTCGGAAGCCGCCTGTGCTGCCGCCATCTTTGAGCGGACCGCAGTCACAGCCTTTCCTCCGAACAATACCGCCAGAGCGATCACCGCAAGAACTGCTGCGCCGATCACCAGGATCCCGTAGTGTTCCCAGAAAGACGGTTTTCTTCTCCGCTTTCTGCTCGCTTTATTGATTGAATCCATATAGTTTACCGTATCTTTATCATCATTCATATGTTTCTCTCCATGCTGTTTCCGATTTCCGCTCCCCGTCTGTCACGTTCCGATCAGACGAAGCAGCGCGTTTTGTGGGCAGGGACAATTGTCCCTGTCATGCACATACAAACATTAGTGTAACATATCTGTAATCAAAAAGCAAAAAATTTTCTATTAAAAAATTGTGAACATGGCGTCACCCGGTGACTGTACACGGTGCTCCTTCCCCGGGCACTGTCGTCAGCCGGAAAACAGATCCTGTATTTTTTCTTGCACAAGCGACATTTATAATTGAAAACATTGCTAAATTTTTGTATAATATTCTTAATTATTTGTCCATATTGTCTAAAGTTACAAAAGTCATGACTTTTCCGGCATATGGAATCGGATCTTCTGAACGCTTTCACGTTGTATATAAGTCTGATGCTTTTTACCGGCCGGACGCAGCCGGGATCTTATCAGACTGAGATAAATTCACCCAGGAGGTACCCCACATGAAACATTACACCAGCCCACGGATCCAGCGGGCACAGCTTTTTCTCATGAAAGTCTCCTCTTATCTTGAGATCGCCTGTGCCCTGATCCTGATCGTCGCGATCTGTATCGCGTTCATACCGGTCCCGCAAAACCTGTACAGTCTGTATCTTGACAACGGCTTTGATCTCTCAGACTTTATGAAGAAAAGTTTTGATCTCGTCATCGGTGTCGAGCTTCTGAAGATGTTCTGCCGCCATGATATCGACTCTATCGTCGAAGTTCTTCTCTTCTCTGTCGCAAGACAGATGGTCATCGATCACCTTGCCATAAAAGAGGCGCTCATCGGCTGTATTGCCGTCGCGATCCTCTTTGCTGTCCGCAGATTTCTCTTTGTGCCGATCCTCGACAATCCGGACGAAGCGGAACGAAAACTAGAAAAGGATCAGTACATTAAAGAACGGATCGCTGAGGCCATCTCCGCTTACAAAAAAGAAAATGCCTCAGTAAGTCTCAGGGAACGCGCGGAAGCATCCGTCAATACAGCCTCTGCAGATCCGCTCAGTGATAAGAGCGGAAACGAATAACAGGGTCTTTTGCGTCACAGGATTTCAACAAGTGAAAACAAAATGGAGCAGATCTTCTCTGCTCCATTTTTTCGTCTGATTCTTTTTACATCAGCGGTGCAATGAGCCGCATCGCCTTTCCGCAGAATTTATGGAGTGTCGGAAGTGCATCCACACTCTCCTTCGTCATCCGGACACATTTCTTTAATGTCTCATCAAAATCATACCGGATATCCTTCACGACCGGATTCTCATAGATATAAACACCGCATTCAAAATTCAGGTACTGGCTCCTGAAGTCCATGTTTACAGATCCGACGACTGCCTTCTCCCCATCACTGACGAATGTCTTGGAATGGACAAAGCCCGGAAGATACTCATATACCTTTACACCGGCCTCAATCAGCTCCGTATAGTAGGAATGTGCCAGCATGAACGCCGATTTCTTGTCCGGGATATGCGGCATGATGATCACTGTATCCACACCGCGCTTTGCCGCATAGGTGAGCGCCGTGATCATATCGTCATCCAGAACCAGATACGGAGTCATGATGTACACATATTTTCTCGCCTGGTAGATGATGTCCAGGTAGAGCTGGTGTCCGACCGGCTCCCCGTCGATCGGGCTGTCGGAAAACGGAATGGAAAAGCCGTCCATGTTGAGCTCCGGGGCGTGGAAATAATCGCCGGTGTCCAGATATCTGCTGTAATCGAAATCGGAGTCCAGCTTTTTCACACAGACGTCCCACATCTGGAGAAACATCACGGTAAAATTATTCACCGCATCGCCCTTTAAGCGGATCGCATTGTCCTTCCAGTGTCCGAAGCGGACTTTCCGGTTGATATACTCATCCGCAAGATTCACTCCTCCGGTATATGCCGTATGGCCATCGATCACGAGGATCTTTCTGTGATCGCGGTTATTCTGGCTTGTCGAGATCGCCGGGCGGATCGGATTAAAGATCTGGCAGTGGATCCCCTTTGCCTCCAGCTCCTTCGGATAGTCATGAGGCAGATTTGAGAAGGAGTTCATTCCGTCGTAGAGGATCCGCACCTCGACACCTTCCTTCACCTTCTGCTCCAGGATCTTCACGATGGAGTCCCACATAACTCCTTTTGCGATAATAAAATACTCGATAAAAATATAGCGCTTCGCCTTCTGAAGCTCCTGGAGAACATCTTCATAGAAGTCATCTCCCAGCGGGAAATACTTGAAATTCGTCCGGTCCCAGGTAGGATAGCCGCCGCTCTCCTTCATATAATGGCTGAGATTAGAATTGCTCCGGCTCCTGAGTTCCAGTCTCTTACAGACATCCGGGTCCTGATCAAGGTAATGATCCGTCTTCTTTTTCACCTGTTCGATCCGTCTCGCAAAGATCTTCGTCTCTGTCTGGAGCTGGACAAACACATAAAACAGGGTTCCGAATACCGGGAACAGGAGGACCGGGACCAGCCAGGCCATCTTAAAGCTCGCATTCTGCTTTTCATTCAGGATATGGATCGTGAGGATCGCGCTGATCACAGCAAAGGAACCATATCCCCATGCCTGGTATCGCTTGTCCAGCCACACATAGACCCAGTACAGCACTGCCAGCTGCAGCGCGATAAATAAGAGGAAGAACGCAGTTCGTCCGAATACGACTCTCAAAAGTCCGCGTTTTCCCTTTCCCTTCATTTCATCCATTTCCATCATATATTATGCCTCAACTTATCTCGTCCATATCAGTCTCCGATCAGTCGGCTGATCTGCAAAACTGTTTTTAATCTTCCAGTGCCTGTCTTAAATCTTCGATAATGTCATCCACATCCTCGATCCCGACGCTCAAGCGGATCAGGGACGGATCGACTCCGGCCTCCACAAGCTGCTCATCAGTCAGCTGGCGGTGGGTATGGCTCGCCGGATGAAGGATGCACGTTCTCGCGTCAGCGACATGGGTAACGATCGCAACGAATTTCAGTTTGTCCATAAATTCGCCTGCTGCCTGTCTTCCGCCCTTTAAGCCGAAGGAGATCACGCCGCAGCTTCCGTTCGGCATATATTTCTCCGCGAGCGCATGGTACTTGTTGTCTTTGAGTCCCGGATAGTTGACCCAGGCAACATCCTCTCTCGCGAGCAGCCACTCTGCTACCTTCTGTGCATTCTCACAGTGTCTCGGCATTCTGAGGTGTAAAGTCTCCAGTCCGACATTTAAGAGGAAGGAATTCATCGGGGACGGGATCGATCCGAGGTCACGCATCAGCTGGGCTGTCGCCTTTGTGATGTACGCTTTCTTTCCAAAACGCTCTGTATACACGATTCCATGGTAAGACTCATCCGGTGTCGTAAGTCCCGGGAATTTGTCCGCATGGGCATTCCAGTCGAAGTTTCCGCTGTCAACGACACAGCCGCCGACAGTCATCGCATGGCCATCCATATATTTTGTCGTGGAGTGTGTCACGATATCTGCTCCCCACTCGAACGGGCGGCAGTTGATCGGAGTTGCGAACGTGTTGTCCACGATCAGCGGTACGCCGTGTTTATGCGCAAGGCGGGCAAACTTCTCGATATCGAGAACGACTAACGCCGGGTTTGCGATCGTCTCGCCGAATACCATCTTTGTGTTCGGGCGGAACGCCTTCTCGATCTCCTCCTCCGGTGCATCCGGATCAACGAGCGTCACATCAATCCCCTGTTTTTTCATCGTAACGGTAAACAGGTTGGAGGTTCCTCCGTAGATCGTTGCCGCGCTGATGATATGGTCACCTGCGTTGCAGATATTGAAGGCTGCGTAGTAGTTTGCAGCCTGTCCGGAGGAAGTCAGCATCGCAGCGACACCGCCTTCCAGCTCGCAGATCTTTTCTGCGACTGCGTCGTTCGTCGGGTTTGCGAGTCTTGTATAGAAATATCCGTCCTCTTCCAGATCGAACAAACGCCCCATCTGCTCGCTCGTCTCATATTTAAAGGTCGTGCTCTGATAGATCGGGAGAACTCTCGGCTCCCCGTTCTTCGGCTTCCAGCCGCTCTGGATACAGATCGTTGCTGGTTTTCTCTTCTCTCCCATAATAGTTCCTCTCTTTCCCCCGGACTGTGGTCCGATGTGTAAACTGACTATTATCATAGCACACTTTCTCTTCCGCTTCAACCTACCAAAGTCGTTACGCTGCCAGTATAATGATTGACTTCTCCCACAAAAAAGACTAAAATAAAGATAATATCCAGCGTCTGTTCTCACACAGCCGCTCACGATCCATATTCAGAAAGGAGTCTATTGCATATGGCATTTTTTACAGATATGAAACGCAGTCTCACGGAGGCCGGAAAACAGGTCGCTCAGAAAACGAAGGAAGTTTCCGACACCGTTCAGTTAAAAACACAGATCTCCAGAGAAAAAGAGGCGGTGAACCGCCAGTACGCCCAGATCGGCAAGAAAGTCTTCGAAGCCGCAAACGCAGTCGACGAGGAAGCTTACTCTGCTGAGTTTGCCCTGATCCGTGAAAGCTTAAAGACGATCGACGAACTCCAGGACAAGCTCTCCACCCTGGAAGGATTCATCCACTGTCCGGAATGCGGTGCAAGGATCGAGAAGACCGCCGCTTTCTGCAGCAAGTGCGGTGCTAAGATCGCGGAAGTGATGCCGGAGGATGCTCCTGTCGACGTTGTCGATACTGCTGAAACAGTTGAGACAGCCGAAAACGAAACATCCAATGATACCTGCGCCTGCGAAGCGGTTCCGGATGAGAAATTCGAAGACGGATCCGCCGAGACTACGGCAAATGTGACCGAAGATCACGAATAAACCATCTGACAGAAAGAAAACCGGCGATGTCTGCAGGAATCCCTTTCCACGAATCCCAGCAGCAGCGCCGGTTTTCTTTTATTATTTTTCTCCCACAAACACCGTCACAAACGCACCCGCGCCCATGAGAACGATCCCGAATAAGATCTCCCAGATGGACAGGGAACCAAGCTTCGATACGAGACCCGTGTTGATAAAAATCGCGATCGGGGATGAGATCACAAGTCCCAGGATCGCACAGAATGTCTGAACCCCGTATTTTTCAAAGAGGAACGTGATCAGCTTTGCGATCAGGAAAATCCCGAGGATCACGCCGATCCCGAACGGAGCCAGAAGCAGGATCCCATCCTTCATTCCCATGAGATCAAACGCACGGAGATTGTCGAGGAATGTCTTGATCGTATTGATGATCGCGTAATAATATCCGAAGATCATGAGCATCATGGATCCGGATACGCCCGGGATCACCATCGTCGCAGAAGCCACAACTCCGAGAATAAATAAGATCACCATATTCACCGGAGTCACTGCGATCACGGTCAGAGCGTCCTTGCTCTCCTTTAAGAGCGGCATTCCACCGGAGATCACGAAGGCGATCACAAACGCCAGGATCCCGAACACGCCGATCCCGCCGGAAGTCATCTTTGACTTCATGGAGGAAATGATCGCAGGAAGTCCGCCGAGGATCAGACCCACGAACGCCATACATGTCACAAATGTGTGCTTGTCGAGCAGATATTCGATCGCATAGGTAAATCCCACGATCCCGATCCCGCAGCCGATGATGATCGGGATCAGGAATGCGATGTTCTTCTTAAACTCCTTAAACAGACCTGAAACCGCACCGATCAGCCGATCGTAGATGCCAAGGGAAACCGCCATCGTTCCTCCGGAAACGCCGGGAATGATGTTTGCGATCCCGATCATGACTCCCTTTATGATATTGCCAAAAAATTCCATGATAAACCTCCATAAATCTTTTGTCCGGATGATCCCATTCTCCATTTCCACACAGCGCAGCGATCTGCCGGGAACGTTCGGGTGTCTCATGCGCCCGACAGACCAGGCAGCTGCCGGTGTATCCGGCGTCTCTGCCTGGTCTGTGGTAAATCCTGTTTCATTCAGACGATCTGATTATACACGATACGTTCCATTCCATCAATCACTTTCGCTGACTCCGATCCCCTGGTTTACAGATTTATTCACGATCTGATCGTAATTTAACGTCTGATCCAGGAATTCCGGGATTGTCGTTCCAACGAACCGGTACAGGCGTTCTTCCGGAGTTCCGGTCAGAACCTCATCTCCCGACGGTTTCAGTTCCACATAGATCTCGATCCCGCTCTCATATGTGCAGAGGCGGTTTCTCTGGAGAAGGTTATCCGAGGCACTCGCCGAAAGGACCTCTCCGATCTTCTTTCTGTTCTCCTCCGATCCATCGTTTACGATCGTGATCGCCCGGTAATTGTCATCGTACGTTCTTGTCGCGATCGCCATTTCTTCATCCGAAGAAGCTTCCGCCTGCACTGCGCTCTCGTCAGCCACCATATCTGCCGCTAAGACAGACTCTCCTGTCTGAGGATCTGTCCCGGTCTGCTCCGTCTCATAGTCCACCGGATACAGGATCTTTACAGCAGCCACTTCATCCACGGAGATTCTCTGCTCCACATCGAGACCCGCCTGTTTTAAAAGGGCGGTCGTCTTTGTAAAGGACGGATAGACCGGGAAGAAGTTTACATTATTCATATCATCAAGGCGGAATCCAGAGGAAGTATTTCCGCGCTGTTTGCTGATCACGGTGAGGTATTCCTGCTCAGCCGTGGTGAGGAAGCGCAGCGCAGCCACCGGTGCATTTACCGCTCTCTCATTTAACGTCAGACCTGCAAGCTCATCCTGGTAGGCGGATAAGATCTCCGCCTTCATGGAATCATCCGTCCTGAGCTCCGAGATGTCTCCATCCGTCATCCAGTAGATCCCCGTGATATTCTCCGGTGTGTAGGACATTACCGGATAAGTGCCCTCTTTGTACTCTCTCGATGCGTAGAGTTCATCGAGACTGCTTCCGAGTACCGAGCGCGGGATCATGTAGGAGCGGTAAACGGTTTTTCCGTTTTTCATATGGAAACTGACCTGCGCATAGATCATTCTCTCGCTGTCATCATAGATGGAAGTCGAATTTCCTTTGATCTTCGCCTCCCTCTGCAGCTTCGCCTCTTCCACACCGTGCTCCGCGAAGGCGAGGACTTTTGCGTAATCGGTAAGTTTCATGTTCTCATCCGCATAATTTCCGTAATCCAGATACTTCCATCCGTAGGAGGTTCCGTTCCGGTACGGAAGCCCGTAATCGAGATCGTCGAGATAGGCATTGATCGATGCATAGTTAAAGTTCTTCTCGTTCGGAAGATACGAATCATAACTGATCGCATCCGTCCAGAAGATCCCGATCAGCAGAATGGCAAGGACTCCCCCTGCTGCTGTCTGGGCAGGATTCGAAAAGAGCTTCGAGAAATCGAAATGATAGATGATCTCGATCATGCAGCTCATGAGGACAAGTCCCAGGATAAAGCCGATAGCTGCCCAGGACAGGCTGTAGTAAATACTCCACAGCAGGATCGTCGCTGCCGTTGTGACCGGCACAAGGAGCAGGACTTTGATCGGGGCCTGCGTCTTTTTGAAGGCCATCGCTTTTCCGGCAGACTCTGAGGGGCGGAGCTTATAGAGGATTAGCGCCAGGACGGTGAGGAGCACTGCAGCAAGGAGGCCGATCACACAGAGCTTATAGAGTCCCATGCCCGTTCCCGTGCTTCCGATACTCATCTGGATCCTGGAATATCCATAATCGATATCATCAAAAAACTGATCTGAATGGAAGATCCGGAGTCCCGCTTCCATCAGTTTTGCATAATATCCGATCGGGGATCCGTACTCCGCAATCCATCCCATATCGCTGTTTCTTCCGGTCGTCACAAAGAAAAATTCCTTCAGGACACTGAGCAAAAGGGAAATGGCCGGAGCATAGCCGTACAGAACACCTGCACCGAGGATCGAGATGAACAGGTTTCCCGTGAGCAGGACCGCGATCACCATCACAGCATAGATCAGTAAAAATCCTACCATATGAGTGGCGAACGCAGAGAGCATCATCTTCACGATGCTGCCTCCCTGGATCCCGTTTCCGCAGAAGATCGCAAATGCAGCGATCATGTTGATCAAATATGCCGCAAAGAGGATCAGGAAGCCGTCCAGAAACTTCACAGCAAACAGCTGCTCTCTTTTGACCGGGAGACAGTTGTAAAAGTCAACCTGCTTTTTGGAATGCAGATACAGAAATCCGGTCAGCCCGAGGATCATAGCCGCTGCCGCCACCAAAACGCACAGGAACGCATTCTCAAATCCAAGAACTTCTCCGACGAGGCGCAGGATCTTCGTGTGTTTCAGAGCATCTGCCCCGATCTCCGCATATCCGGTCCCGTTCACGAGCCAGTTTTCATACTCTTTTCCGATGCTCGCGATCCCCATGGCCGCCGCCATCGGCATTGCAAAGAAGAATGTGAGCAGGGAAAAAGCGACCGCCCAGAGTCTTCGTTTCATGTCCTCTTTCATAAGTTTAAAAAATAAGCTTTTTGATGTCATATCCTGCCACCTCCGTTTCACTGATAAAGATCTCTTCCAGTGAGAGAGGGATCAGTTCAAAGAACAGCGGTTCACACGCCGCCATCTGCTGCTCCACATTCTCTCTCGTCCCGCGCACCGTGATCGTCGCCAGGCTGCCCCGGTACTCTGTCTTCAAGATATCGAGACTGGTAAGGTCCTCCACCTTCACTCCCGGTTTTAAGACGCACTGGATCTTATGGATATTCAGTTTCATGTCATCGAGATCCTTTGAGAGCAGGATCCCGCCCTTGTGGAGAAGTCCGACATGGTCACAGATATCTTCCAGCTCCCTCAGGTTGTGGGAGGCGATGATCGGTGTCAGGTTCCGCTCCGACATGTCGTTCGCGAACAGGCTCTTTACCGCCTGGCGCATCACCGGATCTAGACCGTCGAAGGTCTCGTCACAGAAAATATAGTCCGTTCCCGCGCAGATCCCGTAGATGATCGAGAGCTGCTTTTTCATCCCTTTTGAGAACGTGGAGATCTTTCTCTTCTTTCCAAGGTCGAAGGACTCCAGGAGATGGAAAAATCTCGGCTCATCAAACGCCGGGTAGATCGTCTTGTAGAACTTCATGAGTTCCACCGGGGTTCCGTTCGCAAAAAAATACTGGTCGTCGGAGATATAGAAAAACTTCGACTTTACCTTCGGATTCTCATAGACGTTCTCCCCGTCGATCAGAACGGTTCCCTCGTCCGGTTTTAAGATCCCGCTGACCATCCTGAGAAATGTGCTCTTTCCGGCGCCATTCGTCCCGATCAGCCCGAACACGCTGCCCTCTTTGATCTTAGCATCGATATGGTCCACCGCTGTGATGTCATCAAATCGTTTGGTCAGTCCGCTTGTCTCGATCATTCGTCTCCACCTCCGTTCTTTCTTGCCGCCTCATACTGGATCTCCACCATGTTTTTGATCGCCTCTCCCGGGATCCCGACACGGATCGCCTCATCGATCATATCGCTCACCTTCAGGAGAACCTCTTTCTTCTTATTCTCTTTCATTGCCTGATTGTCTGCCACAAAACTTCCCTTTCCCTTCACTGTATAGATGTATCCCTGCCGTTCCAGCTCCACATACGCGCGCTGGATCGTATTCGGATTGATCGAAAGTTCCATCGCAAGGCTGCGCACGGACGGCAGCGGTTCATTCTCTTTCATCACGCCGAGCAGCATCAGCTCCTCGAGTTTCGCGACCACCTGTTCATAGATCGGCCGCCGGTCTTTGTAGTCTAACAGGATCATAAGCCTCCTCCTTTCCCGATTCTCTGCGTGATACACTCCTGATTTCCGGGCCCTGGGGCAGAAAAATTTCTGTCTGTTTATTCTTTCTAAGTGTATCAACACTCTTAATACAGTTAGTATAGAGAAAAAGACCTGTGAAATCAAGGAATATCACAGGTCTTTTTTCTTACGATTTATTTACGATGAAGCGGAAGCCGCTGCAAATGCAGCGCACTGCAAAAAGATCCCGGAAAACAGCCAAAGCTGTTCCCGGGATCTCAATACGATCTGATTCAATTTTGCAGATTACTGCTCGTTGTCATCGTAAAGCTTTACTAACTTCTCAAGGTAAGCGTACTTATCTTTCGCGTTCTGCTCAGCCTTAGCAAACAGCTTCTCAGCTCTTGCCGGGTTCTTCAGTGCGAGGGATGTGTAACGAACCTCACCCTTGATGAACTCCTGGTAGTCAACTGTAGCCGGCTTGCAGTCAAGGCTGAACTTCTTGCCCTCAGCTGCCGGGTTGAATCTGAAGAGGTTCCAGTAACCGGACTGAACAGCAAGTTTCTCCTCTGTCTGAGCCTTTGCCATACCTTTCTTGATACCGTGGTTGATACACGGAGCGTAAGCAATGATCAGGGACGGTCCCGGATATGCCTCAGCCTCAGCGATTGCCTTGATGGTCTGGTTCATATCAGCGCCCATGGAGATCTGTGCAACGTATACATAGCCGTAGCTCATAGCGATTGCAGCAAGGTCTTTCTGCTTAACTTCTTTACCGCCTGCAGCGAACTGAGCAACAGCACCTGTCGGAGTAGCCTTGGAGGACTGTCCGCCTGTGTTGGAGTAAACCTCAGTGTTGAATACCATGATGTTGATATCCTTGCCGCTTGCAAGTACGTGGTCAACGCCGTTGAATCCGATATCGTAAGCCCAACCGTCACCACCGAAGATCCACTGGGACTTCTTAGCCAGGAAATCTTTGTTCTTGACGATGTCCTTGCATGTCGGGCAGTCAACGTTCTCAAGAGCAGCTACGAGTTTGTCAGTTGCAGCACCGTTTGTAGCACCAACACCGAATGTGTCTAACCACTCCTGGCATGCAGCTTTTACTTCTGCTGTTGCGTTCTCGTTTGCAGCAACTTCCTCAACTTTAGCCTTTAAGCCATCGCGGATTGCCTGCTGAGCGAGTAACATACCATAACCAAACTCAGCGTTATCCTCGAACAGGGAGTTAGACCAAGCCGGTCCTTTGCCTGCTTTGTTTGCTGTGTAAGGTGTGGACGGTGAAGAGTTACCCCAGATAGAAGTACATCCTGTTGCGTTTGCGATGTACATTCTGTCACCGAATAACTGTGTGATCAGTTTTGCGTACGGCGGCTCACCACAACCAGCACATGCGCCGGAGAACTCAAGGAGCGGCTGTTTAAACTGGCTGCCCTTTACAGTTGTCTCTTTGAATTTATCGATTACATCCTGCTTGATGTCAAGTTTCTGACCGTAGTTGAATACTTCCTGCTCTGCAGCGTTTCCTTCAAGCGGAACCATTGTAAGAGCCTTCTCACCCTTCTTGCCCGGGCATACGTTCGCACAGGAACCACATCCGGTACAGTCAAGTGCGGAGATCGTCATAGCGAACTTGTACTCCGGCATACCTGTCATCGGGATTGTCTTTGTACCAGCCGGTGCGTTAGCAGCCTCAGCCTCTGTCATAGCTACCGGACGGATAACTGCGTGCGGGCAGACATAAGAACAGAAGTTACACTGGATACAGTTGTCCGGATTCCAAACCGGTACGTTTACTGCGATACCACGTTTCTCGTATGCAGCAGAACCGGACGGAGTTGTACCGTCAACATACTCTTTGAATGCGGATACCGGGAGGTTGTTACCTTCCTGAGCATTTACAGCAGCCTGGATGTTGTTTACGAAGTTGATAACATCCTCGCGGCCCTCTGTAGCGTGAACCATGTCAAGACCTTCGTCTTCACAGTTCTTCCAGCTCTCCGGAACTTTCACTTCTACAAGTCCCTTAGCGCCTGCATCGATCGCTGCCCAGTTCTTCATAACAACATCTTCACCCTTACGACCGTAAGTAGCCTTTGCAGCTGCTTTCATAAGCTCGTTTGCTTTGTCAGCCGGGATGATCTTTGTCAGCTCGAAGAATGCGGACTGAAGGATC
Source organism: Clostridium sp. OF03-18AA (assembly GCF_003478035.1). Lineage (GTDB taxonomy): Bacteria > Bacillota > Clostridia > Lachnospirales > Lachnospiraceae > Pilosibacter. The sequence continues at coordinate 73,794 of NZ_QUEP01000008.1, read as the reverse complement.
GTGTTGATACGGGTCGGGCCCATGCCTGTCTCGATACCAAGTTTAACACCGTCGATGGTGTAGAATTTAATGTTGTGGTCAGCGATAAACTTCTTAACCTGTCCCGGTAAGTGTTTCTCAAGACCCTCAGCATCCCACGGGCAGTTGAGGAGGAATGTACCGCCGTCAACAAGCTCCTGAACCATGTTGTACTTGCGGATGTATGCCGGGTTGTGGCATGCAACGAAGTTTGCTTTGTGGATCAGGTATGTGGACTTGATCGGAGTATGTCCGAAACGTAAGTGGGACATTGTAACACCGCCGGACTTCTTGGAGTCATAATCGAAGTAAGCCTGAGCGTACATGTCTGTGTTGTCGCCGATAATCTTGATGGAGTTCTTGTTGGCACCTACAGTACCGTCTGCGCCAAGACCCCAGAACTTACAGTTTGTAGTTCCTTCCGGAGTTGTAACAAGCGGAGCGCCTAACTTTAAGGAAAGGTGTGTCACATCATCGTTGATACCGATTGTGAATCTCTGCTTCTCTGTATTCTCGTATACAGCAACGATCTGTGCCGGTGTTGTATCCTTGGAACCAAGACCATAACGACCTGTGAATACCGGAACCTTATCGAACTTGGAGCCCTTTAATGCTGCAACAACATCAAGGTATAACGGCTCGCCGATGGAACCCGGCTCTTTTGTTCTGTCGAGTACGGAGATCTGCTTAACTGTATCCGGGATTGTGTTGATAAGAGCCTCTGTGCAGAACGGTCTGTACAGACGAACCTTAACAACGCCGACCTTCTTGCCCTGTTTTGCAAGGTAGTCGATCGTCTCTTCGATTGTATCGTTTACGGAACCCATAGCGATGATAACGTGCTCAGCATCAGCAGCTCCGTAGTAGTTGAACAGTTTGTAATCTGTACCGATCTTAGCGTTTACTTTGTCCATGTACTCCTGTACGATTGCCGGAAGAGCATCGTAGTACGGGTTACATGCCTCTCTTGCCTGGAAGAAGATATCCGGGTTCTGAGCGGAACCTCTCTGTACCGGATGGTTCGGGTTCAGAGCGTTCTTACGGAATGCATCAATGGCGTCCATATCAGCCATTTCTTTTAAATCCTCGTAATCCCATGTCTCGATCTTCTGGATCTCGTGGGAAGTACGGAAACCATCAAAGAAGTTGATGAACGGAACTTTACCCTTTAATGCTGCAAGGTGTGCAACCGGTGTTAAGTCCATAACCTCCTGTACGCTGGATTCGCAGAGCATTGCGCATCCGGTCTGACGACAGGCGTAAACGTCGGAGTGGTCACCGAAGATATTTAAAGCGTGAGTTGCTACACAACGAGCGGATACGTTGAATACGCCCGGGAGCTGCTCACCAGCGATCTTATAGAGATCCGGGATCATAAGAAGAAGACCCTGAGAAGCTGTATAAGTTGTTGTTAATGCACCTGCTGCAAGGGAGCCATGTACGGCGCCGGCAGCACCTGCCTCGGACTGCATCTCGGTGATCTGTACCGGCTGTCCGAACATGTTTGTTCTTCCATCGGTTGCCCATTCATCGGTAGCTTCCGCCATCGGAGAAGAAGGGGTAATCGGGTAGATGGCTGCTACATCCGTAAATGCATAGGAAGCATGAGCGGCTGCATGGTTACCATCCATGGTTTTCATTTTTCTTGCCATAGTTGATTTCCTCCTGTAAAGTGTATAAATATGTAAATATTTATTAAACTTATGTGTTCCGCGTTTATCAGAACATCTATAAATTATTATAGCAATTTTTCCCTAAAATGCAAATCAAAAACGGCAGAATCATGTACCAAATCATAAACAATATTAAAATTTTTGCATTATCTTTTCATATTATGGAATGTTATCCGCATTGTGAGAATGTGCATTTGGTTAGTTTTGACAAACTCCTGTTCCGGAGCACTTCTCTCTTTTACAGATAATGATTTCTTTTAAATAAAAAGCGGTGAGGCAGGAAATCATTTTGATTCCTGTTCACCGCTTTTTTATATAAAGTATTCTTTTTATTGGTCCGACCATTCCCCGCTCTCAGGCGGGACCTCCGCTACTGTCCGTTCGGAGCGATCAGCCCCATATCGGACGGAGCCTGGTTCGTCTCCGCAGGCGCTGCCGTTGTCTCCGGCGTATACCCCGGTCCGTAGTTGGATCCGGCGGACGGTGCTGCCGTTGTCGGTGCTGCCGTTGTCGGTGCTGCTGTTGTCTCTGCAGCCGTCGTCTCCGCCGCCGTTGACTCCGCAGCAGATTCAGACGGTGCTGCCGCTGACTCTGTGGACTGCGTTTCCGTCGCCGCAACCGTTCCGGAAGTATTTCTCTTGATCGTAGCCGCCTTTCCTTTATAAGTGCTGTTGTGGAGAAGGACATCGCTCACGACCTGCCCGTTCTTTTTCGTGATCAGGTTCGTCTGCCATCTGCTTCCCGGTGTTGCCGCCTTTGCGACAACTTCGGTACCCGGCTGGAGAGTCGGGTCTTCGACATAAGTCGGTGCCGGCGCGTCGAGTTCCTTGATCTTTTCGGAATGCATCGACACGGTCACGCCGTCCTCTAAGATCGGGTTTCCGTAAATGGAAACCGTCAGGGTCTGACCGGAGATGGACGCTTTGATGCCGATCGCTGTCTTTCCGTTATTCACAAACCGCAGATCCGGACCCGCATATCCGTCATAGCTTACCATCGCATCCTCGCCCGGTGTGACATAGGAAGGTTCATATGTGTGTGCATGGCGTTCCGTCGTCTTGAGTCCGGCAAATACGACCGCATTGTAGAGAGTTGAGGATACCTGGCAGACACCGCCGCCCGGCTCCTGAACCACAACGCCGTTGGAGTACGCACCCGCTGGTTTGTATCCTTTTTCTGTGGTACGGTTGCCTGTCATCTTATTAAAGGAGAATTCTTCTCCCGGCTGAAGGATCGTGCCGTTGATCGCCGCGCAGGCGAGACGGATATTTTCGTTTCTGTCCTTATTTGTCGTTGTCGTCGTCGTATATGTTCCGATCTTTTTGAAATTGTCGCGGGCCTGAGCTTCCGTGATCTCCGGCTGTACCTCGTTCGCCGTCGCCGTGATCGTCTTGTCGTACTCTCCCGCTTTCATCGCCGCCGTGATATCGGAGGCAAGTTTTTCCTGATCGATCTTCTTTCCGGTCTGGGCTCCTGCAAATGTAAATTTGCCGGTCGATTTATCATAGGAAGCGATCGAACCATTCTTCGGCTCAACATCCCACTTTGCGGCCAGCGCTTTTACCTCGACCTGGACCGCGTCATCAAGGTCATCCGTCTGAACAGTATAGTCGCCGGATTCCTTCTTTGCGAGTGCCTCTTCGATCACCGCATCTACATTTGCTTCCATAAGGTTCGGAAGTTCTTCCGTGCTGTCACCGAAGGTCACCCTCATCTTCCATCCCATATCTGCAAGGACCTTCTCCATCGCCTCGGATTTTGTGAGACCGTGGATCTGGATCCCGTTTACCGTGATCTCCGCTTCGATCTCTGTCTCCGGCTCCGTCGTTGTCTCCTCCGTGGATGTTTCGGATCCCGCGTCCTGTTTCCCGGACCTTGCACAGCTCTGGAGTCCGACTGCCACGCAGATCAGAAAGATCACGACGCCGATCGCGATCAGGACGATCTTTGCCATATCCGGTCCCTGACCTCTTCCTCTTCCCCGGCCCCGTCTTCTTCCGGAGCCTCCTCTTCTTGCCCCGGTTCCCTTATTCCGGGCATTCTGTACCGCCATGATGCGGTCTGCCGCGCTGGACTGGCGGGATCTTCCGCCCGCTCTGCTGTTTCTGAATGTGTCACTCATTGCTCTCACCTTTTATTTTTGTTTTCAGGACGGATCTTCTCTCTATCCATCCGTTTTTCTGAATCCGAATCCGCGCGAAGCTTCCGGCTCTTACAGGCAGCCGATCCCGGTACAGAAAATGTATCGGGACATCGTTTCCGCAAAACGCGCAGATATACAGGTAGTAGTATAGCATAATTTAAGAAAAATGGTATAACAGAAATCTTAAATTTTATTCACAATTTTGTCTCAGATATGTTAAAATAAGGTAACAGTCTGCTGTTCGTCATTGATGTACAGCATCGCAATTACAGATCAAGAAAGGAACTTCTGATATATGAAACTCATCGACCTTCACGTTCACTCTACCGCCTCCGACGGCTCCTTGACTCCCACCGAGGTCGTAAACCGTGCAGCCGGTCTCGGGCTCACCGCCATGGCTCTCACGGACCACGATACGGTCTCCGGGATCGACGAGGCGTTAAAAGCCGCAAAGGACCTCGATATGGAGGTCATTCCCGGGATCGAGGTCTCCTGTATCTATAAAGAAAAAGAGATCCATATCCTGGGTCTCTACATTGATCATACGAACCCGGAGCTTCTCTCCTTTTTAAAAGAAGCTTCCCGGAAACGATATGACCGCAATATGGAAATGCTCGCCGCCTTCAATAAAGATGGATTTGAGATCACTGTGGAAGATCTCCACTGCGGGAATCCGAAAACCGTGATCACTCGTGCCCACTTTGCGAGAGCGCTTTTAAAGCGGGGATATGTGTCCTCCGTCGATCAGGCGTTCCGGAAATACTTAAACCCGGACCGACCGTACTACCGCTCCAGAGAGCTCATCACGCCGGAGGAAGTCCTTAACGCTCTCCAGGCCGCAGGCGGTTTCCCGGTCCTCGCCCATCCGCTCCAGTATAAGCTCGGCTGGGCAGGCACAGAAGAGCTTGTCTCCATGTTAAAAGAGCATGGTCTTTGCGGTCTCGAATGTTTTCACTCCTCCAACAATCAGGATGAAAGCGGAAAGCTCCGGAAGCTTGCAAAAAAATACGCTCTTGCACCCACAGGCGGCTCCGACTTCCACGGTGCCGCAAAGCCCGATATCGAGATCGGATCCGGACGCGGCGGGCTGCGGGTCTCGGCGCTCTATCTCGACGATATCAAGCTTTCGATGTTTATGGCCGGAATCGGAAGATCTTAGACATGTAACACGTTCCGCACAGCCTGCGAGATCTTAGCCGCCAGTTTATGATCTCTCCCACCGGAAGTGATTCCGACGACTGTGTCGCCATCCTTCGCGATTCCCGGAAAATAAAAATCACACTGGTCCCGGTCCGACGCATTGTTGACCGGGATATTTTTTTTGCGGCATTCCCGGACGACCTGTGCATTTATGTCCGGGGTGGCGGCGGCAAGAACGAATGTGAATTTATCTGTCTCCATGGGATCTGCTGAAATTGCTTCCGGATCTTTGATCTCATACTTTTTCCTTTTCCAGATGATCCGACAACTCCCCGGGGTCACCTTTCCTGATTTTCGTTTCTCTTCCGCATACACGGTCCCGGCGTCCGACTCCAGCATTTCCAGAAGCTCCTCACCCACCTCCGGTGCCACAACAGTGATCTCACATCCGAACTCCAACAGCGTCCGGATCCGCCTTGCAGCGATCTTTCCGCCGCCGACTACGAGGACACGACGCCCTTCCAGGTTCACAAACAATGGAAAATATGCCATTTTTCTTGATCCTTTCCCTGTTTTTGGTGCATTTTCGACAGTCCGTCCAGCTTCCGCCCGATGTTCCCCATAAATTCCATAAAAATCCAGTTTAGATTGTTAAATTTTTATCTATTCCGTCGATTGTTTTTTCCCTACTCATCTGGTAGAATTCAAATCGTTAAAAGAAAAACGAAGTGACAAAGTAAAACACGAGTAACTGTGGCAGTTACAAGCAACCTTTGAGGAGGTAACTAATTATGAAATTAAAAATGAGAAATATTTCCAATCTTGATACATTTTTCAAAGTCATCAATCAGTGTGACGGTGCTGTTGAGTTAAGTCTTCCGGAAGGCGGAAGCGTAAACTTAAAGTCCAAACTCAGCCAGTACTTCTCCATGGCTACCGTTTTTTCCAACGGAAACATCAAGGAGTTAAGCCTTACCACACACAACGATGAAGATTCCAAGCGTCTGATCCAGTACATGGTTCAGGGCTGCTGATCCATTTAAGCCATAACAAACCCTTTACCGGCCAGATTGGAGAGCAGTTCTTCCTTCTTTGCGAAGAAGGTTCCCTGTGCCATCTGGCTGCTTCCCCCGCCTCTCCCGGAGAGTTCCCCATTTAATTCCTTCGAGAGAGCGCGCATGTCCTCGCTCTGGCTCCCCAGAACATAAGAGAATCCCCCATTCACACTTTCTGACAGGGCGAGGACAATTTCCCCCTTCTTTCCTTCGAGCGCGAAGTTCACAAAGTGACGGAGTTCCGTCATATCGAGATCATTTCCGAGGTAACAGATCTTCTCATTTCCCTCTTTTAACTGATCCGCCTGGAATTTCATAAGTTTTCTTGAAGTCTCAGACAATTTTGCCTGAGTCTGCATCAGCTCATTTTTCAGTTTTTCCACGGCATCCGCAGTCTTTCCGGCTTTTGCGGACAGGAATACAGAAATTTTCTGAAGTTCTTCCCTTTTCTTCTCATAATCCATCACAGCCTCTTCCCCGCAGAGCAGAGAGATCCTGACACCGCCCTTATAGTGAATCATGGTTAAAAATTTCACGAGACCGATCTCACCGGTTTTCGCCACATGTGTCCCGCAGCAGGCGCAGGTGTCGCCGTTCGGGATGCTGACGATCCGGATGTCCCCGGTCAGCTCCTTTTTGCTCCGGTAGTCCATCTTTGCAAGCTCTTCCTGGGACGGAAATCCCGCGTAGATCTCCAGATTCTCCCAGATCATCCGGTTCGCTTTCTTTTCGATCTCCAGAAGCTCGTCCCATGTAAGTGTCCCATTCAGATCGATCGTGATCTCCTCCGATCCCATATGGAATCCCACATTGTCATATCCGTATTTCGCGTGGATCAGGCCGGAGACAAGATGTTCACCGGAATGTCCCTGCATGTTGCGGAAACGTCTGTCCCAGTCGATCTGGCCAGTCACGGTCTCGCCGACGGTAAGCGGTGCGTCCGTATAGTGGACGATCTCCCCTTTCACATCATGGACCGCCGTCACATGCGCTCCGCCGAGGATTCCCGTATCATACGGCTGTCCGCCGCCCTCCGGGTAAAACGCCGTCTGGTCAAGGACCACCTCATATCCCTTTTTTCCCTCCGTACAGGAAAGGACTTTCGCCTCGAATGTGCGGATATATGCTGAATCATAATATAATTTTTTCATAACTGTCTTTCTCCTCTTTGTCTCTCAATTTCCCCGGATCTTCCGGAAATCATCCAGCCTGACTGACAGTTTTTTCCGTCCTGTCATATCCTGTCTCCTCTCCGGAGCCGTACTCCCGGAACCATCTGCTGTGGTCCCTGCTGCCGGACGTCCCAGTGTATCTTGATTTTACCATCTCGCTTCCCATATGACAAGATGGGGATTTCGCCGATGTTTCACACTTGAAATCACCAAAATCCCCATCTATTACTGTGTCATATAAACTTTCAGTTCAAAAAATCTCTGCCTTCAAAAAGGTGTGCTATGACACCCATGCACCGTCCCCGTTCACATGATACCCGTCCGGAGTGACTGTGTTGACATAGAGCGTGCCGTTCTTGTCTGCGCAGTACCAGATCCCACCGACCTCAAACCAGCCGGTCTTTGCATAACCGTCGGCATCCAGATAACTCCAGCTGCCATCGGTCTGTTTCCATTCGTTCGTATGCCACTTGCCGTCATCCTCAAGGTACCACCAGCCATTCGCATCCTGATACCATCCGCTTGCGACAGAAGAATCGCGCAGACGTTTTGCTTTCTTTTTTGACTTTTTCTCAAGCTCCGCTGCTTCCGCCTCGATCACCTCCTGTTTCGCCTTCGCACTTTCTCCCGGCGTACTGAATGCCGGGAATTTCAGATAGATCCGCACACCCCGGACTCCGTCTTCTTCGAGATCATCTTTTCTCAGCCATTCGCACTTTTCGTAGGTACACTCCAGACCGCGCAGCTGGATCTTCTCGACGGTCTCCTTCGAAAGCTTGTAACCACTGTCATAATAAAGATCGATCATGAGCTCCGGTGTGTCCATCCGGTCCCATCTGACCCGGTCATTTACATAATCGTAAGAATGGATCGTATATTTTTCCGCAGACGTAGTGATCTCCGGAAGCGTATCATCCAGAAACTGTCCCGGCTTTGCCGCCTCCCCCTCAAGATAAAGGGAAATTTTCTGGATCCGCCCGGCTGCCGATGCAGGGAAAACGCTGATCCCTGCGCAGAGGAGTATCCCCGCAATAAAACCTGCTTGTCTGAGCTTTCGCTGATTTTTTTTCATACTGACCTGTTCCTCCTTAATTTTATCTCGATCAGATAAATCCCACAGCCCTTTAAAGCGGTGAGAGTCCATATATTGTGAGTTCGATCCGTACCATGGTCCTGCATTTTCGCCGCATACGGAAATGCCCCTTACACGGCAATAGAAAATTTCTGCTGATATTCGTTAAATTCTGACATGCCATCCTGCATATACTGAAAGTGTAAAGATATTTCCGGAGGAAATAACATGAGTGATTTAGCTGCTACAAACTGTGGATGTGGATGTGACAGCCCGGCACCTGGCTGCGGCGGATGCGGATGCGGAAACAACTCTCTTTGGATCATCCTGCTTCTCTGCTGCTGCGGCGGTTGGGGACATAACGGCTGCGGCAATGGCTGTGGAAATGGATGCGGATGTGACAACAGCTGTCTCTGGATCATCCTGCTCCTCTGCTGCTGCGGCGGCTGGGGCAATGGAAACGGATGCGGCTTTGGCTGCTGATTCTTTTGCAGTCTCATCTCTTTCACGGGGCGGGAGATCTTCCCGCCCTCCTGTTAAGATTCGCCCAATATTTCCTAACCGCGCCTTAGCGGCACCTTCGTTCCATCTTTGTTCCATCCGCTTTTTCCCGTCGGATGGTTTTCCTCCGCACGTTTCTGCTCATCCATCATCTTCTTTCTCTCACATTCCTCATCGATCTCATACACACTGTTTCCATCTATGACAAGTCTTCCCATTTTCTTCCATCCGGATTCCGTCCGCAGCTGCATCATTTCTTTCCATCTGCGTCTTTTTACTGTTATTTTATTCTGGAACTTCTTTCACTGTGAACCCGGAGAAGCAGTGCTATCGCAGTTACTTTTCACGGGTAGGAATTTTCTGAACTGAAAATTCCGTATGATACCGTTGTGATCGCGGATTTTGCCGATTTGGAATGCGAAGCATCGGCAAAATCCTGTTACAGTACGCGGGCATGGAGTGACCGTGTACTGTAACCTTTCGCATTCCTCTTTCATCCGGAATTTCCCGTCATGAGCCGGAACTTCCTCTCATATATTTTCACATACAGGAGGTCCACAAATATGAGCGAAAAAGAATTAAAACTGACCGATCTCGACTACGCTACCGGCGATCATCATCTCCAGATGGTGAAAGCTGCACTCCCCTACCTCGACATCGGCAGGCAGAGAAATCTTTCCATGTTCGTAAAAGTCGAAGAGCTTCTGCGGACCATGGAATTTTTCCGGAACAACGAGGATGGCATGATGAAGATCTGTGCGCTCGATGCGGAACACACTTCTCCGCAATCCATGCTCTCAGCCGTCCGCCCCTACGCAAACCATCAGGAGCAGGAGATGATCGATATGATGACCCGGTTCTTAGAGACCCGGAAAGGCGCCGCAAATGCCGGAGTCACACCGGATCAGCTTCTCGCGCTTCTGCCGCCGGATGTAAAAAATCAATTTGAGACCCTGCAGATGGTGATCCAGAGCTTCGCGCCGGGAGGTTCTGCATGAACAACTCCACATGGAAATCCGACCCGAGACTTCACTCCATGGACGCCGCGAAGATCGCGCTTCTCGCATCCTTTGCGGATGAACTTGCAAACACACCGGAAAATGAGAGAATGCGTGCGTTTCTCAACCTGAATCAGAAGCTGCAGAAAGAGTCCATCTCCTTTTCGGCAGACGAAAAAGAACTTCTCTTTGATGTCCTGTGTGAATCCCTCTCCCCGCCGGAGCGTCAGAAAGCCGAAATGATCCGCCGCCTCGCCGGGCGGCTGAGGTAACAAGTGAACAAAAGCGGCTGGGACGACATGTCATATGAGCATGTCTTCCCAGCCGCCATTTTCTCTGCTGCCGCACATCCGTGAAAAAATTTCATGCCGCTCTGAAACCGGTCATGAGTCTTCCCGGATCACATGCTCAGGAGATCCAGACTCCGGCTTCCCGGTCGGAACCATTTCCAAAACGATACGTCTTTCCGTCGATCGTTCTCTCTCCGGTTACCATCGCACCGGATTCATCGAGATAATACCAGGTTCCATCCGGAGACTGGTACCAGCCGGTCACCATGTAACCGTCCGCATCAAACCGGTACCAGCTTCCGCCGATCTCCTTCCACTGGTCCTGACACCAGGAAGTCCCTCTGGCATTCATCACATAACGCCACTTTCCGGTTTTGTCTTCCTCGATCCACGCACCTGAAAATGCCTGATCTTTCGGAGTACTTCCATCCTGTGATGTGAATCTGGTTCCGGTATAGACGATCCCGGGTCCGGCAACCGCTTTACTCTTCTTTCCATCGCTGTTTTCTGCTGTCACAAAGAAGGTGTAGAGCTTTCCTTCCTTCATCTGACCGGAAAAATCGATCGTATTTCCACGTTTTACCGTCTCACTCGTTCTCTTTTTTCCATTCTCATAAAGGGTTACATGATAGGAAACCGCCTTATATGCCTGACTCCACTTTGCTGTCCCGGTACCACTCCAGTCCGGATCCAGAGGAACCCCGATCTTTTTATTCATCGGGATCATGTCCACATAGAGCCAGACCTCTTCATTCCCCTCGTATTCTCTCGATACAAAGCGATAGACATCGGACCCTTTGAGGTCGAAATAGGAGCTTCCCTTTTTCCGGAACTCATACCCGCTGTCCGCAACAAGCCCGATCTGGACACGTGCGCAGTAGGAAGAATTCCAGTTGTCAACATCCGCACCGTTGATGACCTCGCAGCCGGTAACTGTGTAGCCTTTTCCCATATTTGTGACCTTGACCTCCCCGGTCTTTGTCAGTTGGGATTCCAGCTTCAGTTTCACCCGCTCGATCTTCACGGGATCTCCCTCTGCCGCCCACGCGCCTGACGAAAACGTCAGGCACATGAGGAGCGACAGAAAGAATACTTTCCAGCCTTTTTTTTGTTTCATGGAATCTTATTTCCTCCCCTCTCTCTTTCTGAACAGAAGACCAAGGGATAAGAGGACTCCCATCGCAGAGAACGCACCGAAGATCATGATTCCGTATTTCTTGTCTTTCACGAAATTGTTGCTCTTTAACTGTGCCTGATCGGCGATCAGTCCCTGAGATGCCATCTCCTTCACCTTGTCGTCCACACTTGTAAGATCACTGCTCTTTTGAGACAGGTAATCTTTCGCTGTGTAGACCTTGTAAGATCCGTCTGCCGGATTATAGACAGTGATCAGTTTCCTTTCCGTCACAGAGCCGGATGTCGGATCGGTGGTCATTCCATCGGCTACTTCCGCAGATGTTCCGTCGAAGGAGGCCTCAGAAGCCTGTTGTCCGGAAGCTTCAGAAGAATTTCCAGCGGACTCTCCGGCCTGTTCTCCGTCAGTCTGAGCTGCCGCGTCTGCTGCCTTTCCGGCTTCATCCGCGGAACCTTCTGCAGATGTTCCGGAGGTCGTATCCTCAGAGGCAGCATTCGAAGCTGCATCTTCAAAATCATTCTCCGATCCTGCAGAGTCGGAAGCTGCTGCACCGGAATTGTCCGTATTGCCGGTCTCTGCGTCATCTGCACGGTTCTCCGGCAGCGCGTTCTGTGCTTTGTCTGATCCGTCTGCAGTCTTCTCTGCGTCTTCCTTCTGCACTGTCAGGGATTCTGCATTCTGAGCTGCATTCTTCATCTGAGTATCGGCTGCACCGGATTGCTTCGCTGCATCCGTGCTCTCTGATGCATCTTTGCTCTTCGCATCGGCCGCATCGGCTTTCACATCGTCCTTCGCCTTTCCGAAGAGACTCCTGATCTTATCCACGATACTGCTGTTTCCGGATTTCTCCTTCTCAGCCGCGCTCTCAGATACAGCGGCTTTCTCTTTTCCGCCATCCTTTTTGTCAGTCGTCTTCTTCTCGGAATCCGGCTTCTCGGAAGCTTTTACATCCTTTTCAGAAGTATCCGCCTCACGATCCTTCACCGATGTTCCGGAAACAGTATTTTTCTCCGTATTGTCGGAGGTCCTTCCGTTTCCGTCTGTCGTTTCCGTCTTGTCAGCCGTTCTGTCGTTTTCTCCGTTCTTTTCGGTCTTGTCAGGATCACCGGATGAGGATCCGTCTCCTCCTGCCTTTCCGGAAGAAACAGCCGCATCCCCGTCTCCGGAGGCGGTTCCCTTGTAGGAAAGGATATCGTCAAGACTTCCAAGTTTTCCGTTGCTTAAGTTCGTCATGAGGTTCACGGATGCCTGATATCCGGAATTGTTGATTCCGAACCAGCTTCCTAAGTAACTCTCGATATACTGACCCGCGTAATCCGCAAGTGTCAGATCCTCGCCGTTCTCCCAGGAATCCGCCTCCTCAAGCGTAAGCTCCGTTCCGGTCAGGAAGTTGAAGGCAAATACCTTTCCGTCCTCAAACCGGCCGATCGCGACATGGCTGCTGTCGTTCATATTATCAGCCAGCTCCACGATCCCGCGGTTTGTGAAGCTCTCCGGAAGATGGATCGACTCATTTAAGTCATGAAGCATTCCATCGGTTCCGAGAACTGTCAGATACTGGCTGTCCTGATATGTATCTGCGAGCACTGCCCCGTAGACAAGCTCCGGATCCGTCTCCAATCCGAACAGGGTTCCGTTCTTCACATAAGCGAGCCTGTCGAGGTCCTCCCCGTCGTAGTGGATGAACTGGTGGTAGACGGAAAGCTTCTTTCCATCGTATGTAAAGGTATGGACTGCCTTCGGTTCCTCCCACTGAATGTCAGAGAAATCGCAGTGCGATACGACACTTCCGCTCTCCACATCCCAGACATCGCCGTTTAAGTCGAGCGCTTTTCCGTCGCGCAGGTTCAGGAAGCTTCCCGCGATCTGCTTTCCGGACGCACTCCGGATCCCGGAACCGGTCAGGTAATACTGATCCCCGTTCCATGCCATGACGGAGGACACAAGGTCCGTCGCCAGAACATCATAGGTCTGTGTAAATCCGAGTTCCGGTGCCGAGAGCGTTACGGTAAGCGGCGTACTGTAATTGTACGGCATCGTATAGATCCGGTCGGTCGTGTTGACACTTAAGACTTCCCCGGATCCATCTGCAACCGTCATCGTCACTCCGACAACGTCGGAAGCGAGTTCAAACGTGATGGACGCCGGTCCCGAAGCGGATACCCAGAGGTACTGCTCGTCAGTAAGATCCCGAAGTGACAACATCGAAGTCATCGCGCCTGTCGGGATCGGAACTCCCCAGAAGCCGTAGGAGCCATCCTCATAGTTGATGAGGTTTGTCTGTGTCTGATCCGGATACGGGTAGAAGCTCTCCCCCGTCTTTACATACGGGAAATGTGCCGTATACGTATCATTCTTTCCAGGCTTCAGGTTCTTATAATCCCAGTAGCTGGAATTCAGGCTCAAAACATTCGTGTAGAACGCATTGGTACCAAACACATTCGCATCCGTAACAAAATACTGGTACGGAGCAACGGCTGCCGGATCATCGAATTTCGTCGGATCCTTCGCATTTGCATTCAGCTTAAGTTCCGCATACGGTTTTCCGCTTCCGGTGTAATCCTGGATCTTCGAACCGTTCTCGCCCCAGAGCGGTGTGCCGTTTAATTTCAGTCCGCCCCAGACAGCTGCCTTCGAAGCTGCTCCGTTCACGGTCCGGATCCCCTCATCGTCAAGAGTCCTTGTCGGTCTTAAATAAGTTGAATCCGTATCTGTGTACTCAGTCGTGTCCAGATAGAAAGTACCCCAGACGGTCGGTGTACTCGATCTGCCCGTCACGGTTACATCCGAAGTCAGAACGAGATTATTATAATTTTCGCTGCTCAGATAGTCATTTCCGTGGGCAACGACAGCACCCGTTGCATCTCTCTCCGGATTGCTGTAGGTGAGACGTCCGACAAAAGCGCCTGCCTGCTCAACAGATTTGACCGTTCCTCCGAAGATACCTTCCTTCACCATCGCGCGGTTGTATGAAATGTATCCACGGTTATCGTATTTGTAGTCGTAGAGGATTCCCGCAAATGCACCGGCTGCAGAACCAGTCGCCTCGACATCCGCATTGCAGTTCATATACGTATATCTTCCGGCGATAGCAATTCCGGTGATACCGCCAACCCCCGTGACGCCTTTGACCTTTGTGTTATTGACAACGAAGAAGCTGGCGGCCGTTCCGGTTCCCTCGTTTCTTCCGGCAATTCCACCGACACCCATCGAGGTTGCTCCGGTTCCCTGAACTGTACATCCGACAACCGCAACCTGGGAGATCCCCTCCTGAGCAGATGTATTACCCATGATGCCGCCGATATAGTTTCCGCTTCCCTCGACCGTTGAATCAACGACGCTCGAGTAGTAGATACCGCCACTCTGCCCGTTTGAAATACCGGCAACGTAGGAAGTTCCGGTGATCACGGACTCTTTTACGAGTGCCCGGTTCACTCTCGCTCCACTCTGGATGATTCCCATCGTGTAGCTTCCGGTTCCCTTAATATAGGAGTGATCTACCGTCGCATCCACAATACTCGTCCACCAGCTTCCGATTCCGAGGATACCTGCGGTGGTTCCTCCGCCGGAGACATAAGTGTACTGCACCTTCGTGTTCGTGATCGGTGCACTGTCTCTCGTCGACTCGGAGAACAGGGAGCCGATACCGCCGGTATAGTTTTTGCCGCTTACAAAGACCGGATATCCGCTCTCACCGACCGTAAGGTTTCCGGACGGCACGCCCTGAGCGAGACGTCCGGCGATACCGCCGTTATAACTATAACCACTGACATAGATTCCTTTGACCGAAGCGTCTGTAAGCGTCGCTTTTGTTCCGCCGACGATACCGCCGACGCCCTCACTGTACGGCGCAACGATCCGGTAGGTAAAGAGTGTGTCCGATGGAAGACCGTCGAGGGACGTATAGTCCACCGCGTCTCCTTCCGCCATGATGTTGCTGATCGCACCGGTCGAGTAACCGGCAAGACCACCGACATAACTCGATGTCGAGGAAACCGAGATCTCGATATTCTTTAAGGAAGCATTCGTGATCGTACCTGTGTTCGTTCCGATCATACCGACCTGGGATGCCTGATAACCGGTAAGTTTTACCTTCTCGAACTCGCAGTTCTCGATCTTACCCTGGTTTGTGGAGACAATACCAAAACCGGTTCCCGCCTTTGTTCCGTTGTTGATCGCGATATCGGCAAAGCGCAGGTTCTTCATCTCCCCGGCGATCACGTTGATCATGGATTCCGCAGCACTCGCTGTGCTGTACTCCTTTCCGCCAAAGGTGATCGTATACTTTCCTCCGTCGCTCTTTGTCTCACCGACGAGGGAATTGATCTTTAAGCCCATCGGGATCTTTCCGTTCGTTACATACTTGGAAAGATCGATGTCCCCGGCGATCCGGAAGTTCTCGAAGTTCTGCCCCGCCTCTGTCATCGCAGCATACCACTCTTCCGCATCGCGGATCGTCCGCGCGATGACAGTTCCCTCTCTCACGAGGATCTGGATCGCAAGGCGCTTCTCCACACCATCTTTCTTAAAGACTGCGAATGCCGGGTAGACGGACTGGAATTTCGTCGGCTGTACATCCGAATACTGGATTCCAAGCCCATCGACTGCCTTTTTAGGATCTGAGGAGGAAAAATCGAGTCCATCCGCCTCAATGCGATCCAAAAGGAAACCGTTTCCGCCGTTCTCTGCGTATACCTCGACGTTATAGACACCACTGCTCTGCTGATAGATCTCCGCTCTTCTCACTTTCAGGTTTTCATCCGGAAGTTCGCGCGGGGTCTGGTCTGCGAGGATTTCCCCGGAAACATTCTTTAACTGCGGAAGATATCCGTCCTCGATCCGATAGCCGCTGCTGCCCTCGATATCAAAGCTGTTTCCGATTCGTCCGCGGTTTCTGAAGAAGTTCTGGGTCAGGAATTCCCCTGCCGCAGAGAGGTAAGTCGCTGTCAGAAGCTCCACGGAAGTTCCCGTTCCGACGATCTGGCCGCTGTAGGCAGCGCCGTTTGTGACTGCACACTGTGCAACACCACGTATATTTCCGTAGATACGGTTGATATTGGAACCACTTCCGGAGAGGTTTCCGATCGAGATGACATCATCAACCGAGACGTTATCCGTCGCAATTCCCAGAATTCCGCCGAGATCTCCGGTCGAGCTTGTGATATCCGTCAGGGATACCGCCTCACTGACGTCAGAGCTTCCGGCTCCCACGATCCCGCCGGTGCCGCCAAAAGCGGTATTGATCGTTCCGTGGGAGTAAGCGTTTGATACAGCTCCGAATGTCTCGACGTATCCGACGAGACCTCCGACTCCGTTCGCACGGACTCCGTTCTTCGCCTCGATATCAAGCCCCGATGCGTAGGAGTTCTTCACCGTGAGACCTTTTCCGTAACCTACAAGACCGCCGACCGAAAGGGCGCTGTTTCCGTAGGCTGCTGTCCGGATCGATACATCTTCCATCCGGCAGTCCTCGATCGTGCTGTACTCAAGGTAAGAGACAAGACCGCCGATGTTGGCCGGCATATCGGAGAGCGTCACCTTCGACGCACGGATATTCTTTAAGGTCGTGTTGTTTAAAACCTTGCCAAAGATTCCGGCCTGCATGGACTTCGCCTTGTTGTCCGCGGAATCATTTGTGATAAGTTCGACATTTTCAAAATTGATGTCTTTGATCTCCGCTCCGGATACGACCGCAAAGATCGTGGAGCCGACACCGCTGATATTCTTTACCGTATGTCCGTCACCGTTTAGCTTTCCGGTAAACGGAACCTTTTCCGTGCCGACCTGCATCGCCGCGAGGTTCTTTCCGGTGAAGTCGAGATCATCCACAAGGATAAAGTTCTCCGCCGGGTACTGGTCCAGATAGAGCCAATCCTCGAAGCTTGCGATCTCGCGGTAGAAATCAGCCTCAATATAGTTTCCGTCCTGACCGCAGGCGACAGTCGTCGTCTCGTGGCTCACCGTGTTGATCTCGTAGGTAATGCTCGTATAGAGATACTTTCCGGTAAAGGATTTCGGATCGCTGACCTTCACGCGGACGACGTACATGCCGTTTTCTGTATACTGGTCAAGAACCTCCGTCGTCAGGCCATCGATGCCGATTCCGGTAATCTTCTGCTGGTTGTTGCTCCGGTAGTAGAGGAGGATTTCCGCCTCTTTATTTGTCTGGCTGACCACACGGCTGCTGACAAATTCCGGAACATCTGCACCCGGTGCCGGCGGCAGGGCGATATTCTCCTGCGCCGTCTCCATCGCGTCTGACATATTGATCCGCGGATAGTAACCGCTCGCGAGCTGGCTGTCGATCGTAAACGCATCCGGATTCTTGAACGCCTTCTCATACCAGACGCCGTCCCAGAGTCTCTGGACCGCCGTCGCCGTTCCGAGATCTTTCTGATATACCGCTCCGGTACTCATCGAGATGTGGTAGAGATCCGTCGAGCGCGCGCCGCTGTTGTTGGCGCCGACCGTAGACCCGCCTTTATCGTAGATCTTGTAGACGGACTGTTTTCCGTTTTCATACGTATAATAGTAGGTGTCTCCGACAAAGAAGCTGTTCCGGACGGTACCGCTGTTTTCTCCGACAATTCCGGCAGTCCGGCTCATTGTCCACTCACTGTTGTTGTACTCGTTGACCGTATTGTTGATCACAAAGGTATCCTCGATCAGACCGGTCGCCGAGTTCGTACATGCCATCGCACCATATTTGCCGGATGCAACCGTCACATCGCCTCCATAGACGACGCTCTCCATGACAACGTCCTTTCCGTAGACAACGCCGCGGCGGATCGTTCCCTGGTTTTCGCTACACACAATACCAATGTAGCTTCTCGCGTGGAGCTCCTTCTCAAGTTTGATGGAGAAGTTTTCAATCACGCCGGATTTATAGTTCGTATATACAAGGAATCCGTTGCTGTAGTTCGGTCTCGTCCGCCCGAGCGACATCGTCATCACAATATTTTTGATGGTTCCATAGTTCATGGTGACAATTCCGCCTGTCTGCGAGATCTGTGAAGTAGGAGAAACGGTTCTCCGGTAATTGAATACAATGTTCTTTACCACGCCGGTACTCTTGAGGGTTCCGATCACCGCTCCGTAGTTGCTGCCCTCCGGGAAGGAAAGCGTATGTCCCTGGAAGTCGACCGTTCCGGCAAAGTTCGATACATAGCTGGAATCCGTCCTCTCGATATCCGCGATGACCGCGAACTTTCCGTTCGGATTTGCATTCAGCTTCGTCCGGAACTCCGTCCAGTTCGAGATCGTATCCATTCCGGTCTCCGTCGTGAAGTTCACTTTTGAGAGGACAATGTCCTCGTAACCGCGGACGCTGATCAGGAGATCGACCTCATATGTCCAGAATCCCTTACAGTCAAAGCTCTTTGCCTCCGAGATTCCCTGGTCTCCCGCTGTATCATACGGGAAATCATAGGAAATCCGGCTGATCTCCTTTAACTTGGAGGAGTCAACGTCCATACCGTCCGCTCCTTTTAAGAGCAGGGTGTATGTTCCGTTCTTCAGTTCCTTCTTCCGGTCGTTTAACGTAACCGTCACCGAAGATTTCCATCCGGATCCCGCAGCCACAATGGACTCGAGATCAAGCGAACCGGTAATTCCCTCACCTGTTGTAACATAGAGTCTGTTCGGATCCGGGAACGTGTAGTTCGTCTCATTCTTTCCGCTGTCGTAGTAGACGTTGTAGTTCTGCGCCGTGAACTCAATACGGTAATCCGTATCCATCTTCAGGTTGTTGAAACGAAGGCTTTCGTACTCCGTATTTGTCTTGATCATTCTGGTCTCGACAAGGCTTGCCTCCGATACAGAGTAGAGCTTTACCGTGATCGTTCCTTTATCGACGGCATTGTCCGGGTCATCGAAATAGAAGTGGTAGATCTCGATGAAGTTCGAGAGTGTGAACACGCCGTCATGGCGGATTCCCGCCGTCTGCTTCAGGGTACGGAGCTGAAGGCTGTTTGTCGACGCGCCAACGTTGTATTCACTTCCGCCCTGAGCTGCAACAGCTCCGACCGATACCGTGTAAACAGTCATGGAGTCAAACGGATCATCCTGTCCTTCTCCCTCGCGGAACTGCAGTTCTGCTCTCCAGCCCTTCATGAGAAGCTCCCAGGCATTCGTATTTTCCGTCGGTGCTGTTCCCGTGAGAACGACCTTCGGGACAGACGCATCTGTCGAATCGTGATCCTGAATCACCATGCTCGCAGTACCGGCCTGCACCGGCACTTTTTCGAGTTCTTTCCTTGAGAGGATCTCCTCGTTCTTCCATGTCTTTGTATCGGAAGAGATCTCGACCGGAAGGCGCTCCATAAGAGTCAAAAGACCCTCAAGTGTCTTATCTGTATCGATACTGAGTCCGATCGTGAACGAAGAATCCGTGATATCCGCGGAGTCGACATCCACATATGCGTTTCCGAGAAGACTGATCGGAGCCGTGTAGACGGAAAGTCTTCCTAGCTGCATGTTTCTCTGCCAGTTTTCCGTATTTTTATCATTCAGATCATAATCCGCACGGGCAACCATATAGAACGAGCTTCCGGACGGAAGGTTTGTGATCATAAACTCATTCGCTTTTCCATCCGTGGAAACTGCCCTGCGGTAGCGCGTATTGATCCCGTCTCCCGTCTCGTCAAAGGCCGGCACATCTTCTCCCTGCTGGTTGACCACATAGAAATAGCAGTTCTCCATCGCCGCATGGTCCGTGTTCTGGATCTGGACGGAGATCGTCTGGGTCCCGACCGTGTTTCCTGTCTCGCGGAGTGAAGCTTTCGGCTCCACTTTGCTCGTATGAGTCGATCCCCTTGTGATGCTGTCCGATGTCAGTTCAAATTCATTCCGGAACCGGTCCATGACGCGGATCGTGTAATCATAGGTCTTATTGGAAGAAAAACCTTCTTTGGAAAGCCAGTCTCCCGCTGTTCCCTTTTTGATATTTCTCACGATCGTACCGCCGACGTTGTAATCCTCACCGCCGGCCGTCACCTCGATCCTGCTGATGTACGGGATCGCGGAGATCCGTTCATCGGAAGTCGCGACATCCTCTGCGAGGATCCTGTCGATCCCGATCTGATACGGGAGGAAGGTATCTCGCTCAGAGAATGTCAGCCGCATCGGGCGAAGTGTCGTCATCGGAAGTGTCGAGATCTCGATGGCATCCATGAATGGCTTTGTCACCTTGATACCTTCATCGTTGCGGAAAACGATATCTCCGCTTAACTGGTACGTCGTTCCCGGTTCCAGGTTTGTAACCTCGAGCGTACCTTCTTTTTTCATGTTTTTACGGCTCTTCTGGGTTCCGTTGACACTGAACCGGAAGACGACACGAACAAGACGGCTCTGATCATCCGTGATCTCAACCTTGCCTGTCATGCCATATACGCCGACATTGATATTGGAAAGTATCACTGTCGGTTCCTTAAATTCATCCGGACGTACGTCAGAATCGCCTCCGTCGGAGGATCCATCGCCTGTGTCTGCACCGGAATCGCCGTCTCCGGACTGGTCAACGCTGCCGCTGCCTCCGGATGGGGAGGACGAACTTCCGCCGCCTCCGCCGGAACTTCCGCTTCCGGAGCTTCCGCTTCCGCTTCCGGAGTCGGATGCTCCGCCTCCGCCGGAGCCGCCGCTGCTGCTTCCGCTGCCTCCGCTCGCAGATCCGCCTCCCGCGGAACCGGAGCCGCTGCCGGAATCGGAGTCGCCGGAGCTGTCTCCGCTGCCTTCCTCTGCGAAGGTGCTGTCCGTATAGAGACCGCTGTCATCGCTTCCGTTATTTCCATCCGTGCTGCCGGACTCATCGATCTCCTCGTTCACCTGTCTGTTCCCATCGGCTCCCGGTGTTACCGGAAGTGCCGGTGTGACAGAGGTGTCCGCATTTGCGACAGTCTCTCCGTTTGCATGCTCGCCGGAAGATCCCGGTCTTCTCTGCTCACGGTCCGAACGGTCGGCCGGGTTTGTCTCCGCCTCCGTCTCTGGCTGTATTTTCTGCTCTGTGGAGCTGTACTCTGCGACGAGACCGAGCTGTTTTAAAAACTCATCGTAGGACATGCTGACCGAACCGATCTTGACCGTGTCCCCGTAAGTGATCTTTGTCTGCCCGTAGACAAGTCTTCCGTCATCGTAGCTGTAATAGTGGATGCCGGAATCTCCAAGGTACATGATACTGTTTAAACGGATCCTTGATTCGTTACCGGAAGAGGTCACGGTCATCGGCTGGGTGTTGATGTAGAGACCTTTTCCTGCTGTGGAGAGGATATACTCCTCGTCCTCTGCTGTCTGACCGTCAATATCATATGCAGTACCATTGCTCAGGAGCATACCTTCATACGGTTCATACGACTCAAAATCGTTTGTGATGAGTTTGAGATCACCGTTTAAATAATAGAGCGCCGTTCCCTCCTGTGCAAATAACGGGTAGGTGATATCGACGGATTCTTTCTTATCGCCGATAAAGTACCGGTTTGCTCTGCGGTACAGCGCTTCATCCTCTGTGCAGGCACGCATCGAAAGGACCTCTTTGTCTTCCTCCGGCGTTCCGTCTGCCTTTAAGGTATCTGTGATGTCCTTTTCTGTCACTGCAAATGCCGGAAGCTGAAGCCAGGCCAGAGTCTGAAGGCGGTATGTGTAGGCAAATACCACCACCGCAAGCAGCATGGCTGCCATCGCGATAATTTTTTTCATAATCCAGTTCCCCCTTTGCTTCCTATTTGTTCTCCATTCTGTTTAACGTTCCCGGTCTCGCAACAAGAAGATACCAAGTTCCGTTCGCTTTCTTCATCGTGTCTGTTCCCATGTCAAGGACATCCCCGTTCGCAAAGGAAGCTGTGAGTTCCGATTCCCCTGTCTGGACAACCGTGCTCGTTCCTGCCGCATAGTCGAAATACTGGAGTGTATTCCCGTATCTCGCCACAGCATACGAAAGCGCCGGGACTTCCACACTGCCGCCGTCCCAGCGAAGTTCTGTATTTTCAAGGAATATATAAGTGTCCACGCCGTCGAAGAGATATCCGCCGGCATTTTCCGCCTTCAGATTTCCGTCTCTGAGAACGACCGAGTTGTTCTCGATCGCCATCGTACTGAAATGGGACAGGCGGTATACGCTGTCATTTCCCGCATACCACGCGTAATCAAACGGCAGAAGTGCCATTCCGTCCGGCTGGTACAACGGTTTGGAATTCAGGGTCTGCGTTCCGTTTTCATCCCGGATCGTCACCTCTTTATCCGTGTACTGGACTCTGCATTTTCCTGTATATTCGACTTTTACATCTCCGAAATAGTTGTATGCTCCGTCCTTTAAGACGACGGAGTCCATATCTCTCTTAAAGATCAGGACCAGGGCAGCGATCACAAGGACTGCAGCCATGATCCCGAGGCTTAAGAGCCGGTCCCGGAATCCTCTGCCTTTTCTCTCTAATTTTGTTCTGCCTTTCATGACTGCTCCTCCATATCTTTCAGTAAAAAGTACGCGCTGTAAACGATCAGGAAAATTCCGAGGAATCCGAGGATCACCGCAACATAGAGGTCAAACCTCGTCTCCCTCAGGTACCCGCTCAGGACATTTCCGACCAGCAGGGCGACAAAGATCAGGATGCTGTTCAGAAGATCCCTTAAGAATACGCGTCCGCCGCCTCCGGCGACTGCTTTTGCCACCGCAAGGAGGAAAAGGAAAACCAGATGCGGAAGCTCCATCTCTACCCGGAAGATCACGGACGAGAGGACGAACAGGAACCCGAGAAGCGATACTGCAAAACAGACCGCCTCCCGGTCGCTCCGGTTTATGAGAAATCCATAGACGCCGCGCGCTCTTCCGTTCCACGAAAACTTTCTTGTTCCGATCACAGCGAGCAGGGAACCGATGATTCCCGCCGCAAGCGTCAGCAGTATGAAGTTTTTAAACAGGACGATTCCCGCGATCAGTTCATCTATCATAGTCTCATTCTCCCGTGATCAGAAGTTCAAATTCGTTATGGCTGTGCATAAAATATCCGGTTACATTTTCGTAAGTCTCCGTCCTGTCCCCGCTCACGATCTCAACATTTCCTTTGATCTCGCCAAGGACCGGCATATAGTCTTTCAGGATCAGAAGGTTGTAGGTGCTGCTCACGATCCGGATCAGATCGACATGTTCGAGGACCTTAAGGCCTTCGTGAAAGCCGAGGATCCTGGCTGTCATAATTCCCTCCAACTTGATTCCTCCCTTTCTACTGTTTCTGTTTCATGCTGCCGATCATGAAGAACTCGTCCTCATCCCGGTCATCGTAGGAACCGTTTAAGATCGCCTCCACATCGTCAAGGACGTCTGCGATCTCAACATAGACTCCCGGGATCCCGGTAAAGTCCTGAGCTACGAACATCGGCTGTGTAAAGTAATTTCTTAACTTTCTTGAGCGGTAGAAGATCTCCTTATCCTGCTGGGAAAGCTCCTCGATACCGAGGACTGCGATGATCTCCTCAAGTTCCTGATAACGCTGGAGATAGGCGATGACCTTTTCATGAAGATCATAGTGACGTTTTCCGACACGCTCCACTTCCATTAAGGTACTCGAAGTCTGGAACACATCGACTGCCGGATAGAGACCTTTCTCTGCGACCTTACGGCTTAAAACGACCTGACCGTCGAGGTGTCCCATGATCGTCTGAACTGCTGCATCCGTGATATCGTCGGCCGGAATATAGATCGCCTGGAAGGAGGTGATGGATCCGTCTCCGGTGGAGTTGATCCTCTCCTCGATCTCGCTGACATCAGAGTCTAAGGTCGCCGGATAGCCGTTCTCGATCGGCATACGGTTCTCCATCGCACTGATCTCGGAATATGCCTGAACTGCACGGTAGATATTGTCGATGAAGAGGAGGACATCCTGATTTTTCTCATCTCTTAAGTACTCCGCGAGTGTCAGTCCGCCGTAGATCGCATGGGATCTCGATGCGGAGTTCTCTCCCATCTGTCCGAAGACCATCGCGATCTTGTCTAAAAGTCCGGATTCTTCCATCTCGTCGTACAGCTCGCGGCCCTCTCTGGAACGCTCACCGACTCCGGTAAATACGGAGTTGGAACCGAGACCCTGATAGACATTGTGGATCAGCTCCTTGATGACAACGGTCTTACCGACTCCGGCGCCGCCTAAAAGTCCCATCTTGAAACCTTTCTGCATCGGTGCAAAGAAATCAAGCGCCTTGATCCCGGTCCAGAGCATCGATCCGTTGACATCGATCGTTCCGAGCGGAAGCGGATCCGGATATACCGTGCGTTTTCCCTGGCTTTCGATCGGTTTCTTATCGATCGGATCACCATACGGGCTGAACACGCGTCCGAGGATCGCATCAGAATATTCCATCTGAAGTCCTTCTTCCGCTTTATAGACTTCTGTTCCTCTTGAAAGTCCGGCTACATTTGAAAAGGGAACAAGGCTGGCTATGTTTCCCTCAATATCTTCTACTTCAAAGCGGTAGGTCTTCTCTCCCTTAACCGCGTACATCATGTCTCTCTTCTTGACCTGTACGCCGGAGAGCAGAACTTCTACCAGCAGATCTGAAACTGAAATGATTTTTCCTGCTAACATGTTTCTTCCTCGCCCCTTTAGTACATCTTATTTTTAATGAAGGTATCAACAACCTTCTGGAATTCCACGTTTCTCTTTTCCCTGCGCTCTTCCATCACGTTCTCCTCCTCGATCTCATCGATCTTCTTTAAGGATTCGGTCGTTGCATTCTGGCGCAGGATGTTCTCTGCCGCACGGCTGTTCACGACTGCCAGCATCAGCTCGTAATACACATACGTCTCCATGAGGCGGATCATGATCCGGTTGATGTCTCCCTCGATCGCAAAATCCTCGGTATGCGTTTTCTTTCCTGACTCATCCCGGCTGATCGGGAAGATCTGGAGTTTCCGGAAGTAGATGTTCGTCGTATTCTCATAGTGGTTGTAGATCAGGTTGATCCCGGAACACTTCTTTGTGCGGATCTGCTTTTCCAGAAATTTCTGGATCCGGCCTGATTCCTCCTCCAGACGGGAATACGGGATCTGGTCCCAGACATTTTCAAGACCCGCAGAGCGGAGTTTTTTTCCGATCAGGATCTTCACATCCCCCGCCGGATCCTTGTGCAGCTGGTCATTCACCTGGGAATTGTAGTTGCTGCAGAAGCCGAAGTCGCTTCCGATGTAGATATTGATCTTCGGGGCATCTTCATTCACCCGGAAGATCTTTTTATCGAGGATCAGGTTCCGGTTGTTGACGATCGCTTCCATCATCGCGTAAAGCTGGTCTTCCATCATCAGATACTTGTCTGCCTGACGTTTTGCCTTATCGACACGGATCAGGGAATGGAAGTTCATGACTTTGACTACATTACGAATGCTCATTTCCCTCTGCCGCTCCTTCCTGTAAAATCGCGGAAAACTTGGAAATACATGTCTCTGGTGACTGTGGGCTGTATTTGTACTGGATCAGACCCTCAAGGATCTTTGCGCCTCTCTTTAATTTTGCTCTCATGAGTGGGCTCATCTCATCCATATTGGCGAGCTCATAAACTTCCCTCGTCTCGAGGTAGCTTAAGAGTTCTCTTCGTACTTTTGTACCGAGTTTCTTTACCTTCTCCTCCTGTACCGCTCCGCCGAGACGGGATACGGAGAGTCCGTAGTTGATCGCCGGTTTCTGTCCTTTATCAAAGTTTTTCTTTGAGAGAACGATCTGTCCGTCCGTGATGGAGATGATGTTTGTGGAGATATATCCCGTGATATCCCCGCCCTTTGTCTCCACGATCGGAAGGATCGTGATCGAGCCGCCGTTTAAGTGCTGACATCCTCTCTCCAGAAGTCTGGAATGTGTATAGAAGATATCCGGCGGATATGCCTCACGTCCCGGCACATGGCCTAAGAGCAGGCTGATCTCTCTGTGAACATCCGCATGGCGTTTCAGGTCATCGAGAACGAGAAGGACATCGTTTCCCTCCATCATAAACTTCTCTGCGATCGAAGCCGCTACATACGGGGTCAGGTAGAGCACCGGCGGCGTGTCATCATTGAATGCCGCGAGAATGATCGTGTAGCTCATGCAGCCCTTTGCAAGGAGCTCCTGATAGACGCGCTTTACCTGTTTTTTCGTCTTGCCGATCGCCACATAGATACATACCATATCCTTTCCCTTCTGGTTTGCGATGGCATCTAAAGTGATCTGGGTCTTTCCTGTCTTTTTATCTCCGATGATGAGCTGACGCTGGCCTTTACCGATCGGGTAGATCAGATCGATTCCGGCGATCCCGGTCTCGAGCGGACGGCAGACTTTTCCCCGATCCATGATGGAGATCGGCTCATTCTCGATCGCGATCGGCTCTGCGTCCTCGAGGACCTGATCAGTCATCCGGTCGCGTCCGAACATATCAACGACTCTTGAGAAGGAGCTTAAAGCGAATGCCGCTTTGTAGGTCTCCCCAGTTCCGCGGACCTGATCTCCGATAAATACCGGTCCATTGCTCTTTACGACGGTGACACAGATTTCCGATCTGCGGATCGCGTTGACGTATCCCTCCGCGCCGTTTCCGATCAGGACTCTCTCCATGAAAACGGCATTTTCCAGTCCGCGGACCGTCAGAATGTATTCTTTTACAGCTGTCACCAGACCGATTTCATAACTGTTGCGTCCGGCTTTGATCTCTTCAATTTTTTTATCAACCAGACTCTTGCTGTAACTTTCCATCTTTGCTTCTCCTTATATACTGTAATCGAACATCCGGTTTCCGCGGACAACGCGGACTCCCTCGCAGATCCCTTCATCGTAGACCGTCTCGACCCGCCCGTCTTTTCCGGCACTCTCCGGATTTCCGGTATAGACAGTCGTCTTGTCACTGTAAAGATCCGAGAATACGGAGGCATACTCGCGGAATCCGCAGGCATCCATCGTACCATTCTCATCAAGATACTGCTCCAGAATCTTTAACTCTTCCTCATCCAGACACTGTCTTAAGATCTGCTCCTGCTCTTCCGGATCGAGAGTTGAAAGACTGTATGCAGTTTCGAGCGGAAGATCCGTAAGGATCCTGCCGGCCGCTTTTCCGGTCTCTGCCATCGGACCCGGATCCAGAGAAAGGATCCCCCGGATCTCTGCGCTTCTGTCCACCGCAAATTCGTTCCGGACATTTCTGTATGCTTCGCCGAAATCTGTCTGTCCTGTCGATGCCGGCGGCAGCTCCAGACCGGCTGCGGGTGTTTCTGCGACAGTCTGGACCTTCGCCGGATTCTTTGCAGGCGCGTCCTTTTTCATCAGGTTGACTCCATAGAGCCGCTCTTTTTCTTCCAGTTCTTCAAGCTTTTTCTTTTTTTCCTCATACAGCCGGTCAAAGACGGAGAGCTCGCGCATATACCGCCCGTTGACCTGCCCGGTTACCCGGTCCGATACCTGCCTGATTACCAAAAACATAAATGCGATCATAAGCAGGAGAACCACCAGAACCGCCAGGAATATCATGACATACCGCATGGTCTTGCACCTGCCTTTCGATTAGTAGATCAGTGGATTGAAATAGAGAAGCAGGAATACAAACGCGAACAGTAACAGGAGCAGGACGGTCAGCACGACCGCCACCGTCATAATCCCCTGAATAACGTCAGATTTTGTCTCCGGGTTTCTTCCAATCGCCTCTGCCGCCTTGGAACCGAGAATTCCAAGACCGATCCCGGCGCCAAGGAACGCAAGTCCTAACATCCAGCCGATCGCTGATATTGTTGTGGATAAGATTGTCTCCATTTTTCTTTCCTCCATCTTGCGGGGAAATGTTTTCTCCCCGCTGCTTTTTCTTTATCAACAGGATCCCGATCCTGTTTTTCTCATAATAACCTGTTTCCGATTACTCCCCGACCTTCGTCTCATCTTCAGTCCTGATGATCAGAGGCTTGTCCGCCGGGATTGTCTCAAACAGCGGTTCAGCGCTCTTTAAGACGATCTCCGAATTATTTTCGGAAGAAGATCTGTCCGCGTCATCATTCACCGTTGTCCCGTCCGAAACATTCTGGGAAGATGCATCCTGGGAAGAAACGTCCTGGGAGGATGTACCGCCGGATGTGCTTCCGCCAGATGTGCTTCCACCGGACGTGCTTCCACCGGATGTGCTTCCGCCGGACGCGCTTCCACCGGATGTGCTTCCGCCGGATGTACCGGAGCTTCCGGAACCGCTTCCGCTGTTGTAATACGGGTTCTTTGCCGTGATCGTCTTTAAGACAGTCGCCTGACTGCTGTTCGCTGCAAAGATCTGAAGCTCCAGACGGTAGGTTCTCACATCTTCTCCAACCGCTGCATCAAACCATTCTGTGACTTCACCGTTTGCCGCTTCGCTGACATCGACCTCATTTTCGCTGAGTTCGCTTCCGCTCTCATCATAGAGAACGGCTCTTGCGCTGTACGCCGGATAATCGTCGTTGATGCTGAGAGCATACTCGATACCGGAGCTCGTGATGGAACGGACGGTGAAATCGCAGTTGACCGTCTTCGTCCAGACCCTCATGGTATCCATGACCTTGAAGGAACCTTCGTCCTCATCGCTCTCATCATATTCCGGATAGTAACCGAGTACCACTCGGTATTTCGTCTTGGGAAGAAGTTTCTCCGTAAAACGGTAATCACTGTCATCCGGGCTCACAAACGCGTGCGCGATATAATTGTCATCATTCGCAGAGTGATTTGCCTCATAAACACGCAGCTCGATCACACCATAGTATCCGAACGGGTCAGAAATCGCAAACGAAGTATCAATATAGGAAGAATCACTTGTCACCTGTTTTAACTGCATGGACTGGCGTCCTAAGATCGCCTGGTCGGATCCGCTGTTGTCGATGCTTCCGCCATCGCCTCCTCGTCCGCCGGATCCACCGTTTCCTCCTGCTCCGCCATCACCGCCGTTTCCACCGTTTCCACCGGAACCGCCGTTTCCGCCGGACCCACCGATACCTCCGGATCCACCGATACCTCCGGTGCCTCCGGTACCTCCGGTGCCTCCGTTTCCACCGAGACCGCCGTTTCCGCCTTTACCGCCGAGACCGCCGCTTCCGCCGACACCGCCGCTTCCGCCGACACCGCCGTTTCCGCCGTCTCCGCCGCGGATCGTGTAAGAGTAGAGCTTCTGGCCGAGATTATACGGATCTTCCACGACTTTTAAAGAGCCGAGGACCTGACCGAGATCGACCGTGCGCTCGAGTCCGAGATCCAGTGCTTCATCCTTCACGGTAAATGTGATATCCCCGGTCTTAAAGGATTGTGCATCAAGGATCTTGAGATCAAGAAGGTCGTTCATCACATGGACATTTCCGGAGCGGTCGCCCACCATAAATGCCCAGCCTTCTGCCTGAAGGCTTCCGGTGTTGTCGGTGATCCCGCTTCCGGTCATCAGATATTTCCGGTCTGTCAGTTTGTAAAAGGCCGGTTCACTGAGATCCGTGATCTCATAGCGGGAGTCAAGTCTTTCCACGGTTCCATCCGGATAAAACCGGTAGCCGCCTCCGTAGACCGTCAGGGATTTTGCCCCCGGATCATACGCAACCGTCTGGCGTCCGAGAGAATATTCTTTCTTATTATCATCGACCAGATTGTATCCTTTATTCCAGCTGCGGTATATTTTTCCTTCTGAGCCAATCTCGATCTTTGCGTAGCTGTTGTCATATACGGTCCCGCCTGCGGGCACCGCATATTTCTCCGACTGAGTATTGGCTGCGCTCACGACCCCCACGCTGAACCCTGCAACGGCTGTTGTCACAGCCGCTGCAAAGATCACGAAGGACCGCTTTGCTTTTCCTGTTAATGCTCGTTTCATCTCTGTCGCCCCTTCTGTTACGGAGTAAATGTGATCGTATCTTTATAGATCTGACCACCATCTTCTTTCAGGAACTGGATCGTTACCGCATACTGGACATCGTCCTCCGAAAGTTCGATCGGAATTGTCGTCGTATAGGTTGACGTTGTTCCTTTCTGTGTAAACAGTCCTGTCGTTCCTGCTGATACCGTCTTACTCTCGGTATGAGCTGTACCCTGGCTGTCAACCCAGTTTACAGTCGTCTGGATCATCTTGATGTTATCAAGATTATAACCGTTGTATACAAGGATCTGGATCTGGTTTCCTGCATTTCTCTTGATCTGGATGCTGTCGAAACGACCTCCCCAGGTATCCATCGTCTTCTCTGCAGACTCGTAAGCCGCAAAGCTCTGCTTCTGGGCATCGGCCATATTTTCGATCTCGCCCCAGGTAAGTCCCGTCTCGGTTCCCTTGTTCTCCAGATCTTTTCTCGCATAGATACGGAGCTTGTATTCTTTGTTTGAATCAAGGCTGCTGATCTTATCTGTCGTGGAAACGGTCACAATACCGTCCGAAACATTCTTTTCCCAGACACACATCTGATCATTGTTTTCAACGATCTTGTTGTCGCTGTCGTAGAGTGCGATCACATATTTACCTTCCGCAAATGCCTTGTTCGGATCCTGCGGGGTAACCGAGATGCTGAGTCCCTGTCCGTTATTTACCGGTCTCGTTTCTACATAGAAGCCAGGATCGATCAGCTTATCCCAGTTGATCGTTGCAAAATAATTTCTGTTTCCGATCACGGACTCACCATTTGCATCCTTCGCACGGATATAGAGCCGGTACTGGTGTCCAGGCTTCATCAGTGTGTTCTTTGAGAGATCGATCTTTTCGGTCATCTCGGACATATAGCTTCTCGCGCGGCCGTCCTTGTCGATCCATGTTCCATCGCTGTTCTTTGTATAGCCCATTGCCGCAAGGATCGCGTCATTGTCTGCCACAACATGCTGCTGTTCAACACCATTTACGACTTCTTTCAGCTCATAAGTGATATCGAAGCCCTCTGTCAGGGACAGACCGTAGGAAATATTCACACTCTTGTCTGTGTAACTTACATAGTTGATATCTGATGCTTTAATTCCGGTGATATCCATTCCGTCCATCGTCTGGATAAAGTAGATCGCTTCGCTGTTCCTGTCATTATCAAGAAGCTCCTTTAAGGTATCGCTTCCCATTGCCTTTCCAAGAACGTGGATCTCATACTCGGTATTCTGGCTGAGACCGGTGATCTGGCTTGTATAGTACGCAGCCTGATCTCCCTCGATCGGGATCTTTTCCTCAAAGACCGGATCTCCTGTCGTCTCACCTTGTCTGTAGACGCGGACCACGATATATCTATTTCCGTCCTCTTCTTCCGCCAGAAGATCACGGCTGTTGGTACGGAACTGGAGGCGGCAGGTTGTAAGCGCTGTCGTTCTCATAACATCATTGATCGTCGGACTTAAGGTCCCAACGGTCACAGACATCTGGTTTGCATCCGCATCCTTGTCGAACATGAGTTTTTTCTCCACCTTGAGAAGCGGCTGGAGTGTTCCGCCGACTTCCTTGTAACCGGAAGTTCCGAGGCGGAGCTGGAGGACCTGTTTATTGAATTCCTCCTCCTTCTGTTCATCCGTATAGGAGGACGGGAAGACATTCGATCTATTCTTGAACTTCAGAAGAATATCTCCATCCTTTTTGTTCTTCTTCGCATCCTCCGGCCAGAGACTGTCAATCTTCGTCACATCTTTGACTGTATACGCTGCCATCCACGGAGTAGACCGAAGGTACGGATCCTTGCGGACAAGATTGCCGTTTGCGTTGATCGTATAGTACCACTCCATATACTGGCTGCTCTCGCCGTTGTCAAGGGACTCCACGATATAATTTCCGGTCGTGCCTTCCGCGCTGTTTTCATTGACCGGTGCATTCGTCAGATAGTACTGACCTCCGAAGCCGGAATCATACTGAAGGTTTACTGTAAAGGTTACCTTCTTTCCGCTCGTAATTCCTTTTAAGAGGGAGAGATCATAACCCACATACTGGTTTCCTCCGTCTGTCGTTCCGGTAAAACCAGCATAGTAAGAGGTATACGAAGTTCCGCCTTCCGGTGTTCCTGTCACGGTTACGCGGCTGACGCGGTTCAGATCGATCGCATTATTCTTTACGATAAACTCAAAGCGCACCGTATTGGAATTGTTTGCATGTGACACACGGATAGCAAGGCTGTTCTTTATATCGGAAGGTTCCATCGGCGGCGTATACATATGGGACGCCAGCGACAGGGTCGCTGAAGTCGGTTGGCTGCCGTTCTCCATGACATCGTTCTCATTATAGAGGACCTGATTCATCTTGATGGTGTAGACCTGTGTGGCATCTCCCATCGCCATCTTCATGATCCCGTAATCGCCATCTGTTCCGATATAAGAAAGTTCATTTGTTGTCGGTGAAATTCTCTTTGCACCGAGGAATACTTCGCCGAGTGTGGCATCGTCCATAATATCCGCCTGTGCGAGTATGGATGATTCATCCACATCATCGTAGCGGTATTTCCACTGCACTCCGCCCTTCTCGATCTTTTCGATATACATCTTTACGTCTGGAGACTGCTTCGGTGTGTCGACAACTCCCGATGAGAGCAAAGTGCCCTTGCTGAAGCTTCCTGTCACATTGTCCGGGAAGATATAGTTGGAGTTGTTTCGGAAGGTCAGTCTCGCCTTATATGCAAATACATAGTGCCATCCTCTCGTGACGTTTGAGTTTGGTCCCGCAAAGATCGAGACGGTACCGTTCGACGGACTATTGAAGTACGAAGCAGCTCCGCCGTTCGTGTTGCCGACCTTCTCCTCCTCGCTCATCCGGAGTCCCCAGGTGTTCCATACGGAATCCATCGTGCTCGTCACGCCGTTTACCGGATCCATAAAGAAGATATTGATCGACGGGAGCGAACGGTCATTCGCATTGACCGGAAGCGTAAATTTCAGTTTCGGGGAGTTATCCTTGCCCCAGTCTGTCCACTCGGTCGGATCATTTCCCTTATCTGTATCGGAATCGTTCTCATATCCGAGAATATCCTTCTCCGTCATTACATAGTAAGTGACAGAGTTCGCAAGTCCGCCTTCGTTGTTGTAGTTCGCGCGGAGGTTATATCCGACGATCGTGTCGTCCGCAAGGTTATCTTTTGTCGTTCCCTGCAGATAGGAGTTTGCCTTCGCGTTCGTGATGGGAGTCACAGTCACACCGGAAGTCAGCGGGCTCGGGAAATCCGGAACCTTCTCATCGTAGCTTACGGAGTAGTAAGTGGTACTTCCCGTCTCGAACGGAAGCTGGTTCTCATAATTTGACAGGTTCTGGGCAGAATCTGCCAGGTAGGAGTAGTTATATGTATAGTCGTAAACGCCGAGGATCGCGATCGTATATTTCGATGCTGTCAGCTCTGCGGAGGAAAGACCGAAGGTCTGGGCGCTGATCTTTAATGCGTTCTGACGTCCGTTTTCGCCCCAGTACTTGCTGACGAAATCACCCGTATACGGTTCGCTGTTGTTCGTGTTGTCGACATAAACGTCAACCGGGCCGGCTCCCAGCGGAGTTCCGGAGGTGTTGGCACCTGTATAGATCGCAGCGCGGACCATCTTGACCGATTTCGTTGAAAGATTTGCAGTGTCCTCTGTATCGGTATCTTCA
Source organism: Clostridium sp. OF03-18AA (assembly GCF_003478035.1). Lineage (GTDB taxonomy): Bacteria > Bacillota > Clostridia > Lachnospirales > Lachnospiraceae > Pilosibacter. Next base: position 40,088 of record NZ_QUEP01000008.1, on the reverse strand, counting down.
CCAAAGTAGACCGATACACCGACGTTCACAGAGGAGTCCGGAACAACGTTCACGGAAATCGGGCTGTGCTCGCCTGTACTTACAACGCAGTCACCGAGATATGTTCTCGTGTAATTCTTTGTCACCGGATCCTCAACGTAGCCCCATGCGGAGATACGGTAGCTGGATTTTGTCTTTAATCCGTACTGACGGATCGGGATGTTGTATTTTCCTTCACCATCTGAGTAGTTGGAGTCTCTGGAGTTTAAATTGATCTTCATCGTCGAAGTGTAGTTTCCGCTGCTCTCGATCATGATCTCCAACGGATAGGTCTCTGATGAAAAGATCGTGCCGTACTCCTTCGGGTCGATGGTAAGAACACCGTCGAGAGTTGTGTTCTTATCGACTACATGGTCTGCGGTATTCTCATTCCAGGTATAGTAAAGGGAAACCTCACCCTTGGAAGTCATCATGAATCCGTGTTCGGACGGTTCACTCGTAACTTCAACATTCTTTTCGTTATCGTAATAATTCATTGTGACGCGCACAATGTACTGGTGACCTTTTTCGATCTTGTTATTTCCATCTTTTGTCGGTCCGATATAGAGGGAGGTATTCGGCTTCGTGGAAGTCAGGGTCTCGATCAGTGCACCCCTGTTCTCCGGATCCAGGATCTCCCAGGTATAACCGGTAACTGCCTCATCCTCATCCTGTACTTTTACAGAAAGATCAAAGTAGGTCTGGCTGTTTGCGTAGCCGGCCGGTTTTCCGTCAAATTTCGGAGTCTTCTTTAAGGTCTTCCATGTCTGGGTAGTACCGCTCGTCTTCCAGACTCCGCCCACATAGGACTCAAGTTTTACACTGTAAGTCTTATCACTCGTAAGAGTATTATTTCCGCCGTTTAAGGCTGTAAAGTCAGAAGCCGTGTCGAGTGTTACGAGATTGCTGTGATCTGCAAGCTCGGTCGCACTGACCTCTTTTCTCATGATCTCTTTTCCCTTGGAATCAAGGATCGTGATCCTTGCCTGGGTCGCTTCAGAGTAATCCATTCTCTCAAGGGTTACAACGAATCCGTCTTCCTTCGCATATGCCTTATCGAGGTTTAATCCCGAACTGTCTGTATAGAAGGTACGGTTGATGTAATCCCTGCTTCCCGTAATATTCTTTAACAGATACCCGGATTTTACGACCAGACGGTATTCCTGATCCGGACTTAAGTTGGAACATGTCACGGTGTAGGTCTCATCTGCCGCGAAGTTGATCCTCGTGTTGTCCGCTTCCCCACTTACCTCAAGCTCGACCGGCTGGCCGTTCTTATCGTAAATGTAAACGCTGCCTTCCTGACCGTTTAAGACATCGTCCTCATCGGTTACAGTGAAGGTTGCATCAAGAGTACCAGCTGTCAGCGTGAATTCCGTGATCTGGAAGGAGGCCTGTGCCTGGGTTTCTGGATTATTTAAGCTTCCGTTCGTACCCTTTTTTCCACCGGATCCGTTGGAACCGCTCTGACCGTTGGAACCGCTTCCGCCATCGGAGCCATCATCTCCGCTGCTTCCTTCATCGCCGTCCTGGCCTTCGTTTCCATCTTCTCCGTCTTCTCCGTCTTCGCCGTTGTTTCCGATCTTTCCTTCTTTTCCTTCGTCGCCCTGCTCACCAGCCGCACCGGTCTCTCCGGCTGCGCCTGTCTCTCCGGCTGCACCTTCCTCACCGGACTGACCGTCAACGACTGTAAAATCGAATTCCGGTGCAACCCAGTCCTCTGCAGACTGGACCTGAATGTTATCATCCGCATCCAGAAGCATCTCCTGAAACGTCATCCGGCTGTTGCCCTGGGCATCAGAAATAATCTGGTCACCGAAGTCATAGCGGACTCCATTGCCCAGAGTGATGTATGTACCATCTGCAACGATCTGGTACTGTGTTGTATCGTTTGCAAGACAGATAATTCCCTGTTCCGGGTACTCCGCCTCGATCCATCCGTCAACTGCTATCTCCTCGCCGGAGGGCAGGTGTAAGGACGCGCCGTTTGAGTAGAGCATAAAGCGGTCATCGCCGATCTTCCAGATAAAGTTGTTGAAGGAGATCTCATTCCCGTTGTTCTCAACGGAGAATCCACCGTTTGAAGCCGCAATAACGGTATTTTTTTCTACTCCATAGTGGTTTACAAGTCCTGTGTTGATATCATCCAGATTTACAAGGACGCCATCAGACAGCGCGCTGGCAGAACCATCTGCATAGTGCAGGAAGCTTTCTTTCCCAACGCTGCGCTTTGTTCCTTCAACATCGTGAAAGACAAGTTCATTCGGGAATTTTCCTCTTACCTTTGTTCCTCCGGAGAAATAGTACGATTCCGGGGCTGTTTCTTCGCTCCCACTTTTCTCGCTTTGCGTACTTTGCCAATCTGACGACAGAACATAGCCATCCGCCGCCATCGAGGATTCTCTCGCTGATGACATAAAGATCCCGGCTGATAATGTTCCTGCGGCGGCAAGCAGCGTCGTTGCGCCGATCGCAATCAGTTTTCCGTATTTCGACATTTTTTCTCACCTCTTGATTATGCTGGGGACATATCTGTAAGCTTTTTCACATACTTCTGTTTATAAGTATCCCATAATACATAATGCTACCATGTTTGGAAAAAAATGTCTATATTTCCATGATTTTTTTGTCTATTTGCGTCGATTTCTGTACAAAATACATAAAATTTGATGGATTTCACCCATTCCGTTCAGTGAAATTTCAGGGTTGTTGTCCGTGCAGTGACAGATTTTGTCCTGCTTCTCTTCCTATTATAATGTGTCTTTTTATAATGTGTCTCTGTGCCATGGGGAACTTTTTGAATTTTCCAATCATAAAAAATAGACTCCGCCTTGGCATATTCTCTCGTCTCGCGCGGTCGCTTGCGACAATCTACATCTTCGCGCGGGTGCGCACCATTGGCGCGTTAGTGCCTTTTGTGTAATAGGAAATTCCTCGGAATTTCCTATTACACAAAAAATGCCTCCGGATATCGTTACTGTATCCATGAGGCATCTTTCTCTTCTTATTTAGTTCACCATATCTTCCAGATCTTCTACTTCCCCGGCGATCATGATTCTGGTCCCGGAATCCATAGACTGGATCAGCATTCTCACATAGGACTGGGCGAGCTGGATCCCGCAGAGAGATCTGTTCTTCGCACCGGACTGCTGGCAGTTTACCACCAGAGCCGGATAGCCTTCCGCACCCTCCTCCGGTTTTAATATCATTCCAAAATTAGAAAAAGCACGCATTGCTTCCAGATTGACAAATTGAGCCGCCGGAAGTCCTTCCGGCTTCTTTCCGGCGATCACGCCGAAACCGTCTGCTTCCGGATCCGTGATCCAGTAATCATTTTCCGTAAGTTTCCGGTACGGTGCAAGGCTGCCCGGATCATTTTCGCTTCCGAAGGTGCTTTCCAGACGGTAAACGCCATACGCCTCGGAATCATCATCCTGTCCACCGGAAACATAGCAGTTGACCGAAAAATTTTCCTGCCAGCCGTTATCCGTTCTCGAGAGGTAGAGAAGTCTCGAGTTCCCCGGAAGCTGTTTTCTCTTCGCGCGGACAACCTTCTCGCTGGAGGTACGATCTTTTGTTGTTTTTACTGTATCTGTTTCGGTATCCAGATTATTGATGATCAGGAGCAGGCTGTTTACATCATCACCAATCCCCATCTTATCGATCCAGCGTCCTTTATCCTGCTGGGTCTTCCAGCCGAGATCTACCGCTACCTCATCATCGGGCATCTCTGCGTCCATCGTGATCGTATCGACTTGCGCAGATCTTACTGCGCCAGACGCAGTACCGCCAGAAATCCCAACTGCTGCTGTCAGCGCAAGAACTATCGCAAATAAGCGTTTCCGCATGCAAAAATCTCCTTCTCTGATCCGTTCCCGCCGCAAAGCTTACTGCTTTCGCATTCCCACAGGGATCACGTTTTTCGAAAACCGGATATAAAATCGAATTCCTTCCAGGATCTGTAAAGACAGACCCACACTTATATGTATCGTACCATACTTTACACCGCTTGTCACTGAAAAATCTACACTGACGAAATTTTGCCACAAAAATTTCATAATAAAGGCTGCCCTTTCGGACAGCCTCTTTCCTTTAATATAAATTGATGATTTTTCTGTTGTCTGCCATCTTACTTCAAATACTTCTCAAACCACTCCATCATCTCTGTCATTCTGCGGATTCTGTGTTTCGGCTTACCGCTTCTTGAGAGTTCGTGGTTCTCGCCATGGAAGAGGCACATGCGGGCTTCAACGCCGAAGTATTTTAACGCGGAGAACATCTGGATCGCGTCACCCATCCAGCAACGGTAGTCTTCGTCCGACTGGATAAAGAGGGTCGGGGTCTTAGCCATGTTAGCGTATTTTAACGGGGAGTGCTGCCACATCTTTTCCGGACTGTTCCACGGGTCTGCTTTGATCTGGTCCATGTTAAAGTAGTATCCGATATCGGTGGTCATGCACTTGGATACCCAGTTGGAGATACTTCTCTGGGAGCAGGCCGCCGCAAATCTGGTGGTGTTTCCGATCACCCAGTTTGTCATGAAGCCACCGTAGCTTCCGCCCATAACGCCCAGGTGCTTCTCATCAACCTGCGGATAACGCTTCAATACCTCATCTGTGAGTGCCATGCAGCATTCAAAGTCGATTCCGCCGTGCTTTCCGGTAATGTCAGCGAACTCATTTCCGCGTCCGTCGCTTCCTAACGGGTTTGTAAAGAATACAAAGTATCCGGCATTCGCGAATACCTCACTCTCGTGGAAGAAGGTCGGTCCAAAGGTTGCCCGCGGGCCGCCGTGGATCGTTAAGATACCAGGATATGTCTTATTCGGGTCGAAGTTCACCGGTTTGATCACATAGCCGTCCAGCTCCAGATCTTTATATGTAAAGGTAAACTCCTCAACCGGGCAAACACTTCTCTCCGCCATCACCGCGTCGTTAAAGGAAGTGAGCTTCGTCTCCTCTTTTCCGTCAAAGGCATAACACTCGGTGAGTCCCATATCACGCATGCCTGTAAAGTAAATGGTATCGCCGGACTTCGCCAGTGTGTGGACGCTTCCCTGGCGGTCCAGGATCGTCTCCATGTGACCCTCAGCGTCAAAGGTACGAATCACGCTCTGTTTTCGCAGCGTCGCGATAAAGTAGATCTTGTCGTCGTCATGGATCGCGGAAGCTCCGTCCGCAAACTTGCAGTCGCAGCAGATCGAGTTGTGGACGCTGTCATCATAGTCGGAAAGAAGCTCTACCCTGCCGTTCTCCACCGTATACAGCTTGTCATTCTCATTAAAGCCGTATTCTTTCATGTAGGAACCGAAGAAGGTTACTTTTCCCTTGAGGATGCACGCGTAATCGATGCTCATATCCTTTTGCTCTACAAGAGTCTTTAACTCACCCGTGGAGATCGTATACTGCTTTAATCCCTGGTAGACATCCTTTTTATCCGTGTAAAGGCTGGAAACATAGAGGATCGTATCATCGCCTTCGACCCAGGAACTCTCGACATTCTCGTAATCCGGAGTCACAATCTCACAGGAACCGCTCTCCATGTCATAGACTGCAAGTCTCGTTCTCTTCTTATTTACAATGCCCTGACCATTCGCCCAGAACGGAAGCTCATCGAAGACTTCATAGTCTTTCTCGTCCTTCCACGCCTTTAAAGCAGCTCTCTTCTCCTCGCCCTCTTCCATGTGGGAGAGATCCGGCTTGTTGTAATCATATTTCACTGTGAGGACAAGTTTCTTTCCGGCTTTTTTCATCTTCACTGCCTTATACGGAACAGCGAACGCGAACTGTGCCTCACCGCCATGGATGTTCAGGGTGTAGAAGCAGGTCCAGTCTTCCTCGTTCTTCGCTTTTTCCTGATAAGTCTTCTCACGGTCCGCAATAAAGAGGATCGTCTCGGAATCCATCCAGATGAAGGTGCGCTCTTTCTTTCCGCCTGTCAGTCTGGAAGTTTTCTTTGTCTCCATATCATAGAGCCATAAGCAGGACTCATAGCAGTTGTCCTTCTCGTTGGCATCCACCACCGCCATCACCGCGTGCTTTCCATCCGGTGCCGGGGTAAAGATCGTGGGATAATGATAATTTGTAAAATCTCTGATATCGATCTGTTTCATGGTTCCAGGTCCTCTCTTTCCTATTTATATATGTAGTTTTATCGCAGGATCATTTCCCTGTCAAATTTATTATACTTACAAAAGAAGCTGCCCTCACAGCACAGCATACCCTGCATCAATTTCTGTCGGCGTTTCCTATTGTAGATCAGAAAATCGCTTCATGCAAAATACCCCCGCCAGAATACCGGCGGGGGCATACGAATGTCTCCTTATTTGCCTTCCGTCAGATGGCATGCCACGAAATGATTCGGTTCGATCTCGCGGAGCACCGGTTCCTCGCTTCTGCAGCGGTCTGTCGCATACGGACAGCGGGCAGCAAAACGGCAACCTGGCTTCGGGTTGATCGGGGAAGTGATCTCACCCTTTAAGATGATACGCTCTCTCTTCTTTTTCAGGCTTGGTACCGGAATTGCAGAGAGCAGAGCCTGTGTATACGGATGAGTCGGCTTATCGAAAAGCTGTTCAGACGGAGCTTTCTCGATGAGCTGTCCAAGATACATAACCGCGATATCATCCGCAAAGTGGTTGACAACGGAAAGGTCGTGTGTGATGAAGATATAGGTCAATCCCATCTGTTCCTGAAGATCCTGCATCAGGTTTAAGATCTGTGCCTGAATGGATACGTCAAGGGCAGAAACCGGCTCGTCGCATACAATAAGCTTCGGTTTCATCGCAAGCGCTCTTGCAATACCGATACGCTGGCGGCGGCCGCCGTCAAGCTCATGCGGATATGTATTGATCAGGCGGTCCGCAAGACCTACGACCTGCATCAGCTCACGCACACGGTCCATACGGGCTTTCGGGTCCGTAATAAGCTTCTGGAGCTTTAACGGCTCAGCAATGATCTCACTGACTGTCTTTCTCGGGTCAAGAGATGCGTACGGGTCCTGGAAGATCAACTGCATGTCACGTCTTAAGAGACGGAGTTCATTTTTATTCTTTTTACATACATCCTCACCGTCGAAAATGACCTCACCGGAGGTCGGCTCGATGAGACGTAAGATCGAACGTCCTGTGGTGGACTTACCGCATCCAGACTCACCTACGATACCGAGGGTCTTTCCACGTTCCAGAGTGAAGTTCACGTCATCGACCGCATGGAGCAGTCCCTTTGGAGTGTTGAAATATTTTTTCAGGTGCTTTACTTCAAGGATCGTATCTGCCATTACTGCTCACTCCTTTCAATGGAAAATCCCGGCTCTTCGTAGCGGACGCAGCGCACATAATGCGTATCGCTCGCCCACTTCTTTTCCGGTCTGTCTTTTTTGCACGCTTCTGTGCAGTACTTACATCTCGGGGAGAACGGGCAGCCTTTCGGAAGGTTTGTCGGATCCGGCATCAGGCCCGGAATCGGCTGAAGTCTCGCCTTGCGGTCTTCAATGTTCGGAAGGGAACCGAAAAGACCTTCTGTGTATGGGTGCATGGTGTGGTTGAAGATATCTTCCAGAGTTCCATGCTCAACGATCTGTCCCGCGTATACAACGGAGACCTCATCACAGACCTCTGCGATAATTCCCAGATCATGGGTGATCATGATCATCGCGGAACCAAATTTCTTTCTTAAATCCTTCATTGTCTCGAGAACCTGTGCCTGGATCGTCACATCGAGAGCGGTTGTCGGCTCATCGGCAAGAAGAAGCTTCGGGTTACAGGCAAGAGCCATAGCGATAACGACACGCTGCTTCATACCTCCGGAGAACTGGTGCGGATACTCGCCGAAACGTTCTCTCGGAATACCTACCACTTCCAGCATATCGCCGGCTTTCTGTTCAGCCTCTTTCTCACTGATCTTATCATGGAGCTTAATAACCTCGGCGATCTGGTCACCGACAGTGAGCACCGGGTTTAAGGATGTCATCGGATCCTGGAAGATCATGGAAACGGTATTTCCACGGATCGCCTCCAGCTCCTTCTGCGGCATATTTAAGATATCTTTTCCGTCAAGAAGGATGGAACCGTTTTTAATAACTCCCGGCGGGTCCGGAACAAGACGCAGGATCGAAAGAGCGGTTGTTGTCTTTCCGGATCCGGTCTCTCCTACAAGTCCTAATGTTTTTCCGTGCTCTAACTGGATATCGATGCCGTTTACCGCCTCTACAACGCCGTCATCGGTCTCATAATGGATCACAAGATCCTTAATATCAAGAATTAAGTTTTTGTTATCTTCCAATATTTTGTCCTCCCTACTTCTTCAGTTTCGGGTCTAATGCATCACGAAGACCATCGCCTAACAGGTTCAGGGAAAGGATCGTAATGATAATCGCAATACCCGGGAATATGGTCAGGTGCGGAGCGTTTCTTAAGTAAGCACGTCCGCCGGAAAGCATTGCGCCCCACTCCGGTGTCGGAGCCTTTACGCCAAGGCCCAGGAAGCTTAAGCCGGATGTAGAAAGGATCGCGGATGCAACCTTTAAAGATACCTGAACGATGATCGGTGCCATACAGTTCGGGAGAATATGGGAGGAAATGATCTCGAAGTTGTTTGCTCCGATACATTTCGCCGCCTCTACGAATTCCTGATCCTTTACGGTAAGGACGGAAGCCCGGACGATTCGCGCGTAGCCCGGCACGGAAGAGATCGCGATGGCAAGCATTAAGTTGAAGATGCTCGGTCCAAGTGCGGATACGATCGTGATGGAAAGAAGAAGGCTCGGCACTGCAAGGAAGATATCCATGATACGCATGATCACGTTATCGATCTTTCCGCCGTAGAAGCCTGCGATCGCTCCTAAGGATCCACCGATCAGAAGTGCGATGGATACAGCTACAACGCCGACACTTAAGGATACTCTTGATCCGTGAACGAGACGTGCCAGAATATCACGTCCGAACTCATCTGTTCCGAGCCAGTGAGCTGCACTCGGAGTCTGGAGACGGATGGCTGTGTTCTGCTTGATAACAACGGTATTGTAATCGAACAGGAAATCTGCAAAGATGGAGATCAGTACGAGGAAAACGACGATTCCAAGACCGATCATTGCCATTCTATTCTTTTTCAAGCGGCGCCAGATCTCTTTGAACTGGCCGCGCTTCTTTACAGTCGCGCCGGACGCCGCTTCCTGATTCTTTGATGTTCCCATACGCTTTCCTCCTTATTTTTTCTTATACTGCGCTTTGATACGCGGGTCAATGAAAGCGTAGAGAATGTCCACGCAAAGGTTTACGATACTGAAGGTGATCGTCATCATGATAACGCCGCCGAGGACTAACGGGGCATCTTTACTCTTGATGGAGTCTACCAGGAGACGGCCAACGCCAGGCCATGCAAATACGGTCTCGGTAAGAGTCGCGCCGCCAAGAAGGGAACCGAACTGAAGTCCGATAACGGTAACGACCGGGATCAGTGCATTCTTTAATGCGTGTTTCCGGATCACCATTTTCTCCGGCACACCCTTCGCTCTCGCGGTACGGATATAATCCTGACGGATGACCTCAAGCATGGAGGAACGCGTCATACGACAGATCAGCGCCGCATCGCCAGTACCGAGTGTGATCGCCGGCATGATGTAGTTCTTCCAGGATCCCATACCGCCGGACGGAAGCCATCCAAGGTTTAAGGAGAATACGATAATGAGCATCAGGCCCAGCCAGAAGTTTGGCGTCGCGACACCCAATAGGGCGGCGACCATACCCACATTATCGACCATACTGTACTGCCTCGTGGCACTGATGATACCGATCGGAAGCGCGATGGCTACTGCTACCAGGATTGACCAGAACGCAAGCTTTGCTGTATTCGGGAATGCAGCCATGATCGTCGGGAAAACATCACGTTTTGTCTTGTAGGATTTACCCATATCGCCGTGAAGAAGGTTCAGCATATATTTTCCGTACTGAACGATAACCGGCTGGTCAAGTCCGAGGTCTTTTCTTGTCGCTTCGATCGTCTCTGCGTCTGCCGACTCACCTGCGATCATCGCTGCTGTATCACCTGGTGAAAGGCTTAAGATGAAATAAACCATGAAGGTTACGCCGATCAGTACCGGGATCAGCATCGCAAGTCTCTTTAACACATATTTGCTCATGCACACCATCCAATCTACCGCATCCCGCGGCTGTTTTTTTGTGTTTCCGAAACCCGTCTGTCGGGGCCGAAGTTCCGGATCCTTGTCTCAGGGTTTCTGGAATGTTTTCCGGGCTTTCACCGGATTCTGGAAAGAGGTACGGATCCCTTTTCGTGACCCGTACCCTATTTTTGCATGGACTCTGTCCTTTTGGGGATCAGATATTATTTTTCGTAATGGCAGTTGCCAAGGTAATGCTGTGCGCCTTTGTGAAGCTTGAAGCCCTTTAAGTCTGCGCGGACACCGACGTTATCGTATTTGTAGTATAACGGGCACCACGGGGAAATCTCGTGGAGACGATCCTGAAGCTCCTTGTAGAGACCCATACGCTTGGTATCGTCGCTTTCCTTCTGAGCAGCGATGATGAGCTCATCGACCTTCTCATCTGTTAAGAATGCACGGTTACCGGTCGCACCATGGTTCTCAGAGTAGAATAACTGGTAGGTGCTTCCGTCTGCGTCAAAGCTTGTGTTGGACCATCCGAGGATGAACATCTCATGATCGCCTGCATTTAAGGAATCAAGGAATGCGCCCCACTCATATGTAGAAATATCAACGGTGATTCCCACTTCAGCGAGCTGTGCCTGAACGATCTGCGCGGAACGTGTACGAACGTCACCGTTTACATAGAGGTTGCACTCAAATCCATTCGGATAACCTGCTTCTGCAAGGAGCTCTTTTGCCTTTTCCGGATCATACGGATAAGCTTCCTCCTCTTCAGACCAGCCCGGGATCGTGGAGTTGATATAGCTGTTTGCTACAGTTCCACGTCCCTCAACGATCGTATCAACGAAGGTCTGCTTATCCAGTGCGTAGTTGATTGCCTGACGGACTCTCTCATCGGAGAACTTCTCTTTCGTTGTATTCATTCCGAGATACTCGATGGAAGAAGACGGCTGGGAAAGAAGCGCTACGTCGGAGTTTGCTTCCACATTCGCACAGTCTGTCGGGTCAACGTTCCATACAAGATCGACTTCTCCTGCCTCAAGAGCGATCGTTCTTGCACTTCCCTCCGGGATTACGCGGACGGTAATGGAGGTTGCGATCGGTTCCTCACCCCAGTATTTTTCGTTTTTTGTAAGGGTGTAGTGATCGTTCGGAACCCACTCCGTAACCGTGAACTCACCGGATCCGAGTACATTCTCCACATCGCCGTAAGCATCGCCCGCTGCTGTGACAGCTGCCTCAGAAACGATACTTAAGTTTGTCTGGGTAACGATCGTCTTGAACGCTGCATATGGCTGTGTGAGCTTGAAGGTTACGTGGTAATCATCGTCAGCGATAACCTCTGCGATCTTTGAAGTATTGGACTTTGTCTTCGGCATATCCTTCGCACGGTCATACGTAAACTTTACATCCTTCGCAGTTACCGGCGTTCCGTCAGAGAAGCACGCATCCTCACGGAGCTTGAAGGTATACTCTGTATCACTCTTCATCTCATAGCTCTCAGCCAGATCAGGAACAAGGTTACCGTCATCGTCGATATCCATCAGTGTGCTGTATACGTGATGGATCAGTACTCCGGATGTGGTATCCTGCTGTCCTGCCGGATCCAGTGTTACAACATCTGCACCCTGAGCCACAACGATATCCGTCTTTGTGATCTCGCCGCTTCCGCCGTTATCGGTAGTTGTCTGCGCGCTGCCGCCTGCCGGTGCGTTTGTAGACTGATCAGCGTTCCCTCCTCCGCAGGCTGTAAGGATCATAGCTGCTGCCATTGCCATTGCTGTTGTTCTTGCAATACCCCTTCTTTTCATTCACAAATTCCTCCTGTTATTTTCTTCCGCTCCCCACAGCGGTCGTACTTCATAACGGTAGCATATGTCAGTATTCACTATACCCGTCATGCAGTACTTAGTTCGTTCTTATAGACCAAGAATAACAGTTTTGAACATATTTGTCAATAAAATTCAATTTACAAGGGGTTGTTTTAGCAATTTTCACAAATTGCTGTGACCTTTTTTGTATTGTATTTACTATACTCCTATTAAGCTAATAGGTTGAACTGTCCGAAGATCCACTGCCTATAAACCGTCTTTAACGAAGTCGATGCTGCCGATCGCACTTCTCACTTCCGAGAGGCGCCCACGGCGTTTATTCGTCTCCTCCGGGTTATCCATGGCAGAGAAATATATCAGGGCGTTCGCCACAGACATATATCCCATCACGGAATTATAAAAGAACAGGTCGTGGTTATTGCAGGTAAAAACGGTCGTTCCGTAGGACGCGATCGGTGAAGTCCTCTGATCCGTGATGGCGATCTGCGGGATCTTCTTCTTATCGAGATATCTTGCGGTATTCACGATATGTTTCGCGTATCCGGGTGCTGAAAAGATGATCGCGCAGTCCTCCGGTGTGGCGTGGGCCAGATAGTTATTGTAGAGAGCCCGGCTCAGATTCGAGAGATCGAGCGCCTCCAGTCCCAATGTCAGGAGTCTTCTCGTCGTGTAGGCACAGAGCCCTGTCACCAGCTCGCTTCCCACCACATAGATCTTCCGGGACTGCCTGATGATCGCCACTGCGGAGAGGATATCCTTTAAGGAGACCTGTTCAAAGGTCTTCGCGATCACATTCTTCTCGTTCGCGACGAACTCCTGGAACATTTCTTCCTTATCGTGGTCACCGAACCGGATCCCGCCCACATGATCCGCGATTCTGTTCAAACCGTCCCCATGGACCAGTCTCGTCTGCAAATGCTCCCGAAGACGGTTCTTCATCTCCACGAAGCTCTGGGCCCCGATCTTCTTCGTGAACCTTAATATGGTCACCTCCGTCACACCCAGTGTCTCCGAAAGCTCTTTCAGGGAGTAAAAGCAGACCTGATCCGGATATTTGAAGATAAAATCCGCGATCCTTTTCTGAACCGGGCTGAGTTTTTCATAGCTTGCGTTTACTTCTTCGAGAATTCCCATGCTCATCTCCTCCTGTTTTACTATTCAGCCCTATCCCCATTTTATCAGCGAATTCCCTGAATAGTTATAATTCACTATACATCGTACTATACATGATAGTGACATTATAACCGAACAATCCATGCATTTCCAGTATTTTTTGTGTAATTTTCAAAGAATGTGCCCTTACACCTCCGGGCATCCCGTGTGACCGCTTGCGGCGATCTGCATCTTCGCACGGTTGCGTGTCGTTGAAAAGGGGCAGACACCTTCATGTCTGCCCCCGTCTTTCACATTTTAAATATTATCAATCTTCATAGTGGCAATTGCCAAGGTAGTGCTGTGCGCCCTTGTGAAGCTTGAATCCCTTTAAGTCTGCGCGGACACCGACATTGTCGTTTTTGTAGTATAACGGACACCACGGGGAGATCTCGTGGAGGTATACCTGAAGCTCTTTATAGAACTCCATACGCTTGGAATCATCACTCTCTTTCTGTGCGTTGATGATCAGCTCATCGACTTTGTCATCGGTTAAGAATGCACGGTTACCGGTTGCTCCATGGTTTCCGGAATAGAATAACTGGTAAGTACTTCCATCCGCGTCGAAGCTTGAATTCGACCATCCGAGGAGGAACATCTCATGCTCACCTGCATTTAAGGAATCGAGAAGAGCGCCCCACTCATAGGTAGAGATATCAACCGTGATTCCAACCTCTGCAAGCTGGGCCTGAATGATCTGGGCGGAACGGGTACGAACGTCGCCGTTTACATAGATCTTGCATTCGAATCCATTCGGATAACCGGCTTCCGCAAGAAGCTCCTTCGCCTTCGCCGGATCATACGGATAAGCTTCCACCTCGTCGGTCCAGCCCGGGATCATCGAATTGATGTAGCTGTTTGCTACAGTTCCACGACCCTCAATGATCGTATCAACAAATGTCTGTTTATCCAGCGCGTAATTGATCGCCTGTCTGACTCTCACATCCTTGAATTTCTCTTTTGTCGTATTCATACCGAGATATTCGATGGAAGAAGACGTCTGGCTCAACAGCGTCACATCCGGATTTGCCTCGATGTTCGCACAGTCTGTCGCGTCAACGTTCCATACAAGATCGACCTCTCCTGCCTCAAGGGCAATGGCGCGGGCGCTTCCCTCCGGGATCACGCGGCAGGTGATCGTTGTAGTGATCGGCATCTCACCCCAGTATTTTTCGTTTCTTGCAAGGGTGTAGTGATCGTTCGGAACCCACTCGGTAACTGTGAACTCACCGGATCCGAGAACATTGTCAACATCACCGTAAGACTCTCCCGCTGCTGTGACCGCTGCCTCGGAAACAATACTAAGGTTCGACGAAGTAACAATGGTCTTAAATGCCGCATATGGCTGTGTCAGCTTGAAGGTAACATGGTGATCGTCATCTGCGATAACCTCTTCGATCTTGGAGGTATTGGATTTCGTCTTCGGCATATCCTTCGCACGGTCAAATGTAAACTTTACATCCTTCGCTGTAACCGGCGTGCCATCAGAGAAGCATGCGTCCTGTCTCAGGGTGAAGGTATATTCCGTGTCACTCTTCATCTCGTAGCTCTCTGCCAGATCCGGAACAAGGTTGCCATCATCATCGACATCCATCAAGGTACTGTACACATGTTTCATAAGTACACCGGAAGTGGTATCCTGCTGTCCTGCCGGATCCAGGGTCACGACGTCAGAGGCCTGGGCAAAGACGATATCTGTCTTTGTGATATTTCCGCCGCCGGAGCTTTCCGCTGTTGCCTGAGTCTCACTGCCGCCTGCCGCCGCGGTCGTTGCCGCTGCATTGTTTCCGCCTCCGCACGCTGTCAGCACCATTGCTGCTCCGACAACGGCTGCCACCGATCTCGCTGCTGTTCTTTTTTTCATTCACATGCCCTCCTTCAAGTTATTTCTGTTTCGTCAGAGTGTTGTTGGTAATCGTTGAATGTAAATATTTACTATACCTATATATACACTCTTTTCTGAATTTCATGATTAAAGAATATCATTTTCTAACATCTTTGTCAATAAAGTTTTCCTTTCTGCGTATTTTTTGTTTAATTTGTTTGTTTTATTTGGTTTCAGCCTTTCTATAGTCATAATCTGTTTACAATTTGTTCAAAATTAACAAAAGGAGGTTTCCGGCATGTATAGTAAATACTGACATTTCGGCAGTGAAAAAGGGCGGGACCGCAAGGATCCCGCCCGGAATTTTTTCAAATACTTATATTGGCACGAATTTTTCAGATGATCCGACAGTTTCTGTCACTCCATCTTATTTTACAACAAGGTTTACAATCTTCTTCGGAACATAGATCTCCTTCACGATGTTTCCGGTGATCTTTCCTTCTACCGCAGCTTTACCTGCAGCGATCGCATCCTCTTTTGCGATGTCAGCCGGAACCATGATGACCGCTTT
The DNA here is from genome assembly GCF_003478035.1 of Clostridium sp. OF03-18AA. Lineage (GTDB taxonomy): Bacteria > Bacillota > Clostridia > Lachnospirales > Lachnospiraceae > Pilosibacter. The sequence continues at coordinate 24,568 of NZ_QUEP01000008.1, read as the reverse complement.
TACCTTACCATTTACCTGTACGGCAACCTCGATCTCATCGTCCTTCATTGCTTCCTCATCGCACTCCGGCCATGTTGCATGGAACACGCTGTCCGTGCCGCCGAGTTCTCTCCAGAGTTCCTCGCCAAGATGCGGTGTGAACGGAGCCAGTAAGATCACGAATGTCTTTAATGTCTCCTTGTCGATTCCGCCCTCTCTCTTCGCAACATCTGTGAGCTTGTTGCAGTACTCCATGAATCCGGATACGACCGTATTCAAGCTGAACTGGTTGAAACGTGTCTCGATATCGTAGACAAGCTTGTGGCGAAGCTTCACCATCTCCTTTGTCTCCTTGATATCCTTGTCCTTGCTGTCCATCACAAGGTTGTAGAAACGATTCAAGAATCTGGCAACGCCCTCGATTCCTCTGTCGTCCCACTCGGCATCCAGCTCCGGCGGTCCAACGAAGAGCTCGTACATTCTTAACGCATCACAACCGTAATCTCTTACAAGATCATCCGGGGAAACAACGTTTCCTTTGGACTTACTCATCTTGATACCGTTCTTGCCGGTGATCATACCCTGGTTGAACAGCTTCTTGAACGGCTCATCGAAGTCGATCACTCCGATATCGTATAAGAACTTCGTGTAGAATCTGGAGTACAGAAGGTGAAGAACGGCATGCTCAACACCGCCGATGTACATATCTACCGGAAGGTACTTGTCTGCTTTCTCTTTGGATACAAGTTCCTTGTCGTTCTTGTTATCTACATAACGTAAGAAGTACCAGGAGGAACCAGCCCACTGAGGCATTGTGTTTGTCTCACGTTTTGCCGGAGCGCCGCAGCACGGGCATGTGGTGTTTACCCAGGAGTCGATCGCCGCAAGCGGGGACTCACCGGTACCGGTCGGCTGATAGCTCTCAACCTCCGGAAGTTTTAACGGAAGCTGATCCTCCGGGACCGGAACATTGCCGCACTTCGGGCAGTGAACGATCGGGATCGGCTCGCCCCAGTAACGCTGACGGGAGAATACCCAGTCACGGAGCTTGTAGTTGACAGTCTTTTTACCAATACCCATCTTCTCGATGATGTGCGGAGCTTCTTTCTTTAATACGGAGGACTCCATGCCGTTCCACTCACCGGAATTGATCATGGTTCCCTTCGCGTCTGTGTAAGCTTCTGTCATGTTCTCGATCTCTTTGCCGTCCTGGGCGATGACCTGGATGATCGGGAGACCAAATTTCTTTGCGAACTCGAAGTCACGGTCATCATGGGCCGGTACGCACATGATGGCACCGGTACCGTAGTCAGCAAGTACATAGTCGGACAGCCAGATCGGAACCTCTTTGCCATTTAACGGGTTGATGGCGTAGGAGCCCGTGAAGACGCCTGTCTTTTCCTTGCCCTGGAGACGGTCTACGTTGGACTTCATGGAAGCGTCGAAGATGTACTTCTCAACAGCCTCTCTCGTCTCATCCGTTGCAAGCTCTTTTGCAAGCTTATGCTCCGGGGAGAGTACCATAAAGGTTGCGCCGTGAAGCGTATCCGGTCTTGTTGTGTAGACAGTGATCTTCTCGTCGCGTCCCTTTACCGGGAACTCAACCTCTGCACCGTAGGATTTGCCGATCCAGTCTGTCTGCATCTTTTTAACCTTCTCCGGCCAGTCGAGCTTGTCGAGGTCGTTTAAGAGACGGTCTGCGTATGCGGTGATCTTTAACATCCACTGACGGAGATTCTTCTTTGTAACCGGTGTACCGCAGCGCTCGCAGCAGCCGTTTACGACTTCCTCGTTCGCAAGGCCTGTCTTACAGGACGGGCACCAGTTGATCGGGAATTCCTTCTCGTATGCAAGACCTTTTTTGAACATCTGTACGAAGATCCACTGGGTCCATTTGTAGAAGGACGGATCTGTCGTGTTTACTTCCATATCCCAGTCATAGAGCGCCGCGATCTGGTTGATCTGACGTTTGATATTTTTGATATTGGACGCTGTGGAGATTGCCGGATGAACGCCCATCTTGATCGCGTAGTTCTCAGCCGGAAGACCGAATGCGTCCCATCCCATCGGATGGATCACATATTTGCCCTTTAATAACTGATAACGGCTCCATACATCGGAGATTACATAACCTCTCCAGTGACCTACATGAAGTCCGCTGCCGGACGGATATGGGAACATATCCAGGCAGTAATATTTTTCTTTCTTTCCATCATTGACATTGATCGGATTCTTTTCCCAGTTCTCACGCCATTTGCTCTCAATGGCGGTGTGGTTGTACTGTGCCATGACGATTTTCTCCTCCATTTCATATCGTTGAAAGCGGTGCAAAAATACGCTCCGCGGATTTCGCCCGCCGCCGCTGTATTTACCGGAATCCGGGAACTCCCAGACCCTGTTCGATTGCCTGACCGCTTTTCCGGTTTCGGGCAACAAAAAAGTCCCTCTATCTCTATCATAAATTTATAGAGACGTGGGGGACTTAGATTCTCACGCGGTACCACTCTATTTCATACAGGGCTTCACCCGTATGCACTCATTTTCCGATAACGGCGGAAACCGGCAATGCCTATCTGAGGATATCCGCAGACAGCGTTTCGTTTTCCCGCTGCCCTGCCCGCTCTTTCAGCATGCTGCTCCGAGGCGAGTTCGGAAAGCTTCTGGATGCTGCCTCGCACCGGCCGGCAGTTCTCTGTGCTCCGTATTCTCTCTTACTGGTCCTCTTCGACGCATTTTAACTCAATAAATTTACCATAGAATCCAGGTTATGTCAAGGTTTCAGAAAACCGATTGACTTTTTCCGGATTCTTATATAGTATGGAAGAACAGGTCTCTGCTTGAGATTCCATCAGAAAAAGCGGCATTTCGGCATTTTTTCATCTGGCAGCCGCAAAATACAAGGGGGAATATCTATGGAATATGTCCACAATCTCATCTGGCTCTGCCCGCTCCTCTTTATTGCGGGATTTATCGACTCCATCGCTGGTGGAGGCGGATTGATTGCGCTCCCGGCCTATATGATGTGCGGAATGCCGATCTACTACGTCTACGGCTGCAATAAATTCCAGTGTGCCTTCGGAAGCACTATCGCCGCATGGAAATATTTTAAGAGCGGCTGCCTCGACCTGAAGGTCACGCTGATCAGCGCCATAACCGCCTTTCTCTCCTCCATGCTCGGCACGAGGATCATTTTCTACCTGAAGGAGGAGCAGATCCGTTCCATGTTGATGGTTCTTCTTCCGCTCACCGCGATCCTTGTGATCTTTATGAAGAATGCCTGGAACTATACGGACACACGGAAATCCCTGACGGTTCCTGTTGCCCTGAAGGCGCTCCTCATCGGCATGACCCTCGGTCTCTATGACAGTATGTACGGTCCGGGCGGCGGAACGATCGCGATGCTGCTCTTTACCTTCCTGTTAAAATATGATATCCGCACCGCCTCCGGAAACGCGAAGCTCACGCTGATCGTCTCCAACTACACGGCGCTTCTCTCCTACGTTCTTTCCGGAAACGTGCTGTACGCCATTGCAGTTCCATGCGCATTCTGCAATGTTCTCGGAAACTATCTAGGCGCCGGTTTCGCCATCAAAAACGGTGCAAAGATCATCCGTCCGGTGATGATCTGTGTGGTGACGGTATTGATCATCAAGATCATTCTTGGAAAATAAGAATAACACGGGAAGTAGCCTCTAAAAGTACCCTTCCCTTTACCCCATAAATTCTGTGCGCCCGGGGATCTTCATGATAGTTTTTGTCGGTCGTTTCCTTCTTGAAGAACATTGGAAACTATTAGTATTGGCAGAACTGCCTGTTTTGAGTTAGAATAAATGTGTGTTATTTCTTCATTACAGATTAATTTAACACAAAAAGAGGACCTTGGATTCATTATGAACCCTTGGTCCTTCTTTCTTCAGAACGATATTATTTCTACCGGACATGATCGTAACGGTTTTCTCCTTCAACATCGATCCGTCTCCAGGCGCCTAGTTAAATCCGAAGAATTTCTGCGCGATCTTATATCCCGCGATGGAGAGGGATCTTCCGCCTTTTCCCGGAAGGTTCATTCCCTGTCCTAAGAAGCCCCAGCGGAGGCGCAGATAGAGGGTCGGGTTGGATCTCTTTACTTCTTCCCAGAGCGCTTTCTTCTTTTCCATATTCTCCTCGCTGCCGGACTTGATTGCAAGGATCGAGCAGATGACCATCATGATCTCTAAGTAACGGACCATATAGTGGCGGAGCTTCTTATTCTGGATCTTCGTCACATCATAGTAGCCAAGCATCAGCTTCGTCACGCGGATCTGCTGGTCGATTCTTCCGATCATGACCTGTTCATTGACAGACTGGTCGGAGCGGCCGATAAAGTAGCGGTAGAAGTTCACATCCAGGTAGTACATCGTATGTACATGCGGGAGCGGCTCGTAGACGAAGATATTGTCCACGTAGAATGTGTGCTCCGGGAGCTCCAGTTTACAGTCTCTCAAAAGTTCCGTTCTGTAAACGACAGAATGCATCAGGATATACTGTCCTGCAACGAACACCTTCACATCGCTCCAGGTAAAGATCTCGTTCTTCGGAAGCGCCAGATTATAGTTCATAACTTTCTTGTGCTTCGCGCCCTGTTTCTCATAGACAAAGTTTGTGATCAGCATATCCAGGGTATCTTTTCCGTAAACAAAGCGGCGCAGGGTGTCAAGCACCTGCCTGTAGGCCTGCTCATTTACCCAGTCATCGCTGTCCACAACCTTAAAATAGATTCCGGTCGCGGCCTTTAATCCCGCGTTAACCGCAGCGCCGTGTCCACCGTTCTCCTGGTGGATCGCCTTACAGATACCCGGATATTCTTTCTCATAACGGTCAGCGATCTCCGCCGTATTGTCTTTTGTGGAACCATCATCCACGATCAGGATCTCCACCTCATTTCCGCCCGGAAGCAGAGACTTGATACAGTTTTCCATATACGCCGCTGAATTGTAGCATGGAATTGCTATCGATAACAGCTTCAAAATTGTTTCCTCCTTACGTTCCCCCTGATAGGGAATTTTTCGTTACCGGCTGTGTAGGACACGGACGGCAGCGATTTTCGACTCAGTTGTTCTTATTTTAGCATAAATTATCTGAAAAAGCAAAAAATTATTTCTTTCGATTCTCTTTCATTCCGGCATAAAATTCATCCCGTAAGCTTCTGCCGCCGCAGCGCCATATATAATTTTCAGTTCAGGAAATTTCTCCTGTACTCAATCATAAAACTTTGAGTTTTTTCTTCCATAATCTATCAAAATATGGTAAAATATCTGAAAATACACAGGCGCAGACCGTTTTGTGCCGGTCCGCGGAGAAAACTTATCCGCGGCTCCCGCGCAATTTTATCTGCCCAGACGATATCGGTACATAATAGAAATGAGGTATTAGATATGGCAAAGAAAAGACTTGTTTTAGCACTTGGACATGACGCTCTCGGAACGAACCTTCCGGAGCAGAAGACAGCCGTTACAAAAACAGCGAAAGCCATCGCTGATTTTATTCAGGACGGCTGGCAGGTTGTGATCACCCACGGAAATACTCCGCAGCTCGGTATGATCCACACCGCGTTAAATGAATTTGCGAAAAATCACGAAGGTTACACTCCGGCTCCGATGTCTGTCTGCTCCGCAATGAGCCAGGGATATATCGGCTACGATCTCCAGAACGCTCTCCGCTCCGAGCTTATCAAACGCGGCATTTACAAAGCTGTATCTACGATCTTAACACAGGTTACAGTTGACCCGTACGATGAGTCCTCCTACACTCCAATGAAGGTGGTTGGACGTGTGATGAACGCCGAGGAGGCAAAAGAGGAAGAGGCAAAGGGCAACTTCGTTGTGAAGGAAGGCGAAGGCTATCGCCGTATCGTTGCGGCTCCGAAGCCGGTCGCAATCGTTGAGATCGACGCGATCCGCGCTCTCGCTGATGCTGACCAGCCGGTGATCGCCGCAGGCGGCGGCGGAATTCCGGTTATGGAACAGGGCTCCCACCTAAAGGGTGCCAGCGCTGTCATCGAGAAAGACCGTGCGGCAGGACTTCTCGCGAAAGAACTTGACGCTGATGTCCTGATGTTCATCACAGGTGTTCCGAATGTCGTATTAAACTACGGCAGTGACCATCCGATCAACATCGATAAGATGACAACGGCTGAGGCAGCCCGCTATGCCGGGGAAGGCCACTTTAAGACAGGGTCGATGCTGCCGAAGGTTGAAAGCTCCATCGACTTCATCAACGCAGGAAAAGGTCGACGCGCGATCATCACTTCCCTTGACGGTGCGAAGAGTGCTTTAGCCGGTAAGGGCGGCACAACGATCCAGTAGGCAATACATTCTGATTTGGCTTAGGTCAATCTTATTTAAATCTGGAACAAACAAGAATATGATCCCAGGGAGTTCTATACAGGCACTTCTCTGGGATCTTTTTTCAAATAATCTTCTCCCAACTGTTCTAATCATCCAAATCTCTTTAGTGAAAATAATAAAGAATGCACCTTGGCGTATTCTCGCGCGGTCGCTTGCGACAATCTGCATCTTCGCGCGAGTATGTATCATTGTCATGTTAGTGCCTTTTGTGTAATAGGAAATTCCTTGTAATCTCCTATTACACAAAAAAGACCCGCCGGAAGACTTTCTCATCTTCCGCGGGTCTTTCATTTTTCTACAAGTTGTTACCCAATCAGATAATAACATGGGCCGGACACTTCGCCGCGCACTTGCCGCAGCCGGTACACTTTGTGTAATCGATCACAGCAACGTTGTTATCCATATGGATCGCATCGAATTCACACTGCTTTGTGCAGAGCGTACATCCGATACAGCCTGCCTCGCAGACCTTCTTGACAGCCGGTCCTTTGTCGTGGGAGCTGCACTGTACGAGGTGGTTTGCCTTGTACGGAACAAGCTCGATCAGGTGACGCGGACAAGCCTCCGCACACTTACCACAGGCAACACACTTCTCCTTGTCGACAACGGCAACACCGTTTACAACATGGATCGCGTCAAACTGACATGCCTTCACACAGCTTCCGGAACCGAGACATCCGTAGTTACAGCCCTTGGAGCCGCCGCCCGGAACTGCATCTGCGATCTTGTGACAGTCGTCAATACCATAATAGTTGTATTTCACGGTTGCCTTATCGCAGGTACCTTTACATTTTACAAATGCAACCTTCTTCTCAGCGGAACCAGCCTCAACGCCCATGATCGCAGCGATCTTTTCTCCTACCGGAGCGCCGCCGACCGGACACTGGTCAACCTTTGCCTTGCCCTCTGCAATTGCTTTTGCAAGAGCGTCACAGCCTGCGTAACCGCAGCCGCCGCAGTTGTTGCCCGGAAGCTCTGCACGAACCAGAATTTCCTTCTCGTCTACTTCTACTTTAAACTTCTCGCTGGCGATTCCAAGGAGTACGCCGATGACGATACCGACGATACCGACAACCGCAGCAGCGATGATAATGCCTGTCATGTTCATCTCTCGTTCCTCCTTAAATCATTCCGGAAAATCCGAAGAGAGCGATCGACATTAAGCTTGCTGTGATCAGGACGATCGGGGATCCCTGGAAAGCGTGCGGCACATCATTGTGCTCGATCTTCTCACGGATACCTGCAAGCAGGACGATGGCGATCAGGAATCCAACGGAAATACCGATACCGTTTACGACACTCTGAATGAAGTTGTAGCCCTTCTGTACGTTTGTCAGCGCAACACCGAGAACCGCACAGTTTGTTGTAATTAACGGAAGGTATACGCCGAGTGCCTCATAAAGGCTTACCATGTTCTTCTTTAAGAACATCTCAACGAACTGTACCAGAGCCGCGATTACAAGGATAAATACGATCGTCTGTAAATACTCGATATGGAGCTTTACGAGAACGAAATCATAAACAAGGCTTGTGCAGGCAGATGCAATCGTAATAACGAATACGACTGCAGCGCCCATACCAGCTGCTGTCTCTGTTTTCTTGGATACACCAAGGAACGGGCAAAGACCGAGGAACTGGCTTAAAACAACGTTATTCACCAGGGCAGAACCGATGGCGATCAATAAAAGTTCTTTCATTTCTCCATTTCCTCCTTAATTTTCTTTGCCGGCGTCTGCTGCTTCAGTCTTAGCTGCCTCTGCCGCTTTTGCAGCCTCAGCTGCCTTCTTAGCTGCGAGAGCCTTCTCTGCTGCTGCCTTCTTTGCTGCCGCTGCGGCTGCTGCTTCCTCTGCCTTCTTCTCAGCAAGAGCAGCATGGTTTGTCATGCTGACACAGCCTGCACAGCTTGCGCAGTTACCGCCGCATACAAGGTCAGACTTCGGTGCGTCACCGTTGGTCGCGCATGGAAGACGGAGCTTGTTCTGGATCGCGGAAAGCATAGCCAGAGTGAACAGAGCACCCGGTGCAAGGATGATGATGGAAATGTGGTAAGCTTCCGGAATGATGGTGTGTCCGAAGATCGCACCTGCACCGAAGAGCTCACGGCACATACCGATGACGGTAAGGGAAAGGGAGAATCCAAGTCCCATACCAAGACCATCGAAGAAAGATTCAACCGGACCGTTCTTGCAGGCATATGCCTCTGCACGGCCAAGGATGATACAGTTAACAACGATAAGCGGGATATAAATACCCAGGGATGCATACAGGGACGGAACGTAGCCCTGCATTAAGAGCTGTACGACTGTAACCAGGCTGGCTACGACTACGATGAATGCCGGAATACGGACTCTGTCCGGAATGATCTTACGCAGTGCGGAGATCAGCAGGTTGGAAAACATCAGTACGGCTGTTGTGGAAAGTCCCATGCCGAGACCGTTGATGGCGGATGTTGTCGTCGCAAGAGTCGGACACATACCTAACATCAGGATGAAGGTTGGGTTTTCCTTGATAATACCGTTATATAAACGTTCTACGCATTTATTCATGAATGCCCACCTCCTAGTTTAAGCAGTTATGCAGATAGTATAAAGCTGCATTGACTGCGTTTGTTGTAGCGTTTGATGTGATGGTGGCACCGCTGATGGCATTGATCTCAGTGTCAGACGCAGAACCGGATTTTGTTACGCTTAAGCTCTCGCAGTTCTTGCCAACGTACTGATTTCTGTAGTCATCATCTTTTGCCTTTAAGCCAAGACCAGGAGTATCACTTGTCTCACGGATACCAACACCTGTGATAGTGCCGTCTGCATCAAAGCCGATGGAGAGCTTGACAGCTCCGCCGTAGGAGTCGTTGGACAGGGAGTTGATCACATGTCCTACTACTTCGCCGCTTGCGTCCTTTGCCTCGAGAACGGACTCGATCGCAACGCCGCCGAAGCCGAGGTTTGCGATCTCATCAGCTGTCTCAGCGATCTTTTCTGTGGAACCTTCCACGTCATCGAAGCTCTCTGCCTCCGGAAGGACCTGTTTGTAGGTTGCATTGTTGGCTGCGATGGTAGCCGCCTCGATCGGAGCTTTTGTCACATCATAGACAACACCGAGACATAAACCGGAAACCAGGGTGATCGCAAAAAGGATCAGGGCATCTTTCATGAATCCAGACTTACTTGCTGCCATTTTTCTTACCCCCTTTTCCGAATGCTGTCGGGAGAGTTACCTTCTCAATCAACGGAACAAGCATGTTGCAGAAGATAATTGCGTAGGAAACGCCCTCTGCACCGCTTCCGAAGATACGGAACAGTCCTGTTAAAATACCAAGGCAGATACCGAATACGATCTGTCCTTTTGCAGTGATCGGGCTTGTTACATAGTCGGTAGCCATGAAGAATGCACCGAAGATCAGTCCGCCGCCGCAAACCTCTGCGAGCACGTAGTTAATATTGTGCTGGCCGAAGATAAATGCGAATACTGCGAAGGAAAGGATGTATGCTGCCGGGATGCGGATCGTAATTACTTTCTTAACGAGCAGGTAAGCTGCACCGATTAAAAGGGCAATTACGGAAACCTCACCGATGGTTCCCGGAATCTTACCAATGAACATAGCTGCAAGATCATATGTATCACCGGCTTTGATCGCCGCAAGAGGAGTTGCGCTCGCAACTGCGTCTGTTACCGGGTCTGTGAACTTTGTCATAGCCTGTGCAAAGGAGATCAGCATAAAGCATCTCGCTGCCAGAGCCGGGTTCATCCAGTTCTGACCAAGTCCGCCGTAAAGCTGTTTTACGACGATGATTGCGAATACACCGCCAAGGATCGGCATCCATAACGGAATTGCCGGCGGCATATTTAAGCCTAAGATCATACCTGTGACAAGGGCACTGCCGTCACTGATGGTAACCGGCTTGTGCATCAGTGTCTCAAAAAGGTACTCACTGAGTACACAGGAAAGAACCGTTGCAACAACAACGATAAGGGAATAGATACCGAACTGCATCACGCCCCAGATCGTAGCCGGAAGCATTGCGATCGCCACATCGTACATTAAGTTTTTTGTGGAAACACCGCAGCGTACGTGAGGGGATGATGATACGTTTAATAATTTACTCATTTGTCACACCTCCTACGCTTTCTTTCTTCTGGCTGCCATGACAGCTTTACGCATCTCTTTGAATGCCTGTGTCAGCGGTCTGTGTGCAGGGCAGATGAAAGTACAGGAGCCGCATTCGCAGCACTCCATACCATTTAATTTTTCGAACAGGGCAAGATCATTTCTTTCTGCTGCCGCCATCATCATCTGCGGAACAACATGACCTGGACATACCTCGATACAGCGTCCACAGCGGATACACGGAGATTCCGGATTTGCTGCAACCTGATCTTTTGTGAAGCAGGTCAGGGCAGAGGAGTTCTTCATAACCGGAATGTCCAGAGAGAATAATGCCTGTCCCATCATAGGACCACCAGAGATCATCTTCTCCGGCTCTTCCTTAAAGCCGCCTGCAGCTTCAAGGATCTCGCGGTAGCACATACCAAGCGGAACCTGGAAGTTCTGCGGGTTTTTAACCGCATCACCGGTAACAGTAATGATCTTACGAATTAACGGTGTGCTCTCGCAGACAGCGTTATAAATAGAAATAACAGTGTCTACGTTATCTACGATACATCCTGCATCCGCCGGAAGCATCGTGGAGTTGATCTCGCGTCCGCCTGTAACCGCATAGATCAGGAAACGCTCGCCGCCCTGCGGGTACTTTGTCTTTAACGGACATACCGTGATCTTTGGCTCGTCTTTTACGAGACCTTCCAGAAGCTTGATCGCCTCCGGCTTGTTCTCCTCGATTCCGATCACGCCTTTCGCGTTCGGGAACATGCTTAACATGACTTTGATGCCGCCGATCAGTCTCTCCGGCTGCTCCATCATCAGGCGATAGTCACTTGTCAGATACGGCTCACACTCAGCCGCGTTTACGATAATGTGATCGATCGCGTTGTCATCCTTCGGTGCAAGTTTTACGTTGGTCGGGAAACCTGCGCCGCCAAGACCTACGATACCGGCTTCTTTTACGATATTCCGGATCTCTTCCTTGGAAAGTTTTGTGTAATCGCGTTTTTCGCCAAAACCTTCGATTGCTGTGTACTCGTTATCGTTCTCAACGATAATGGACTGTACGATTGCTCCGTTCGCAACCAGACGCGGTTCGATTCCCTTTACTGTACCGGATACGGAACAGATAACATTTGCGGAAATGAAGCCGCCTGCTTCAGCGATCTTCTGGCCAACCAGAACCTTGTCACCCTTGGCAACAAGTGGTTTCGCCGGAGCACCGATATGCTGGGAGAGAGGATAAACCAGCTCACCCTTCGGCTGGATCACCTGAATCGGCTTATCTGCGGACAGTTCTTTTCCCTCATAAGGATGAACGCCGCCTATAAATGTGCTCAGACCCATTTAACAAACCTTCTTTCTATAAAATTTCATAGTACCCATCAACTCGTAGTATAGCATATTTGGAATTTTTCTACAATTGGAAATCGGTTAACTTTTTAACAGAAATGGCCTTTTTCGGCGTTTGTATCAAAAAAAAAACAAAAATATGGTGGGAAACCGCTTAAGAAAATGAAGTTTTCAACAAAAAAAGCGGACAGGAACCGCGATTCCGTCCACTTTTTTCCATTTTCTGTTAGTTTTTACTAATTTAATTCAGCCATACCTGTATACAATCGGTAATAACGTCCTTTTTCTTTCAGGAGATCCTCATGATCACCGCGCTCGATGATCTCTCCATTCTCCAGAACCATGATGGCGTTGGCGTTCCGCACGGTGGAGAGACGGTGGGCGATCACGAAGGTGGTCCGTTCTGCCATCAGACGATCCATGCCCTGCTCGATGTGCTTTTCTGTTCTCGTATCGACAGAACTCGTCGCTTCATCGAGGATCAGGATCGGCGCCTTGGATACCGCCGCTCTCGCGATATTAAGAAGCTGCCTCTGGCCCTGGCTCAAGTTCGCGCCGTCGCTCTCAAGAACGGTGTCATAGCCCTTTGGAAGCCGCATGATAAAGGAATGGGCAGATGCCATCTTCGCCGCCTGAATGACCTCCTCGTCTGTGGCATCAAGCCTTCCGTAGCGGATATTCTCCATGACCGTTCCCGTAAACAGGTGGGTGTCCTGAAGAACCATGGCGATGTGGCGGCGCAGCTCGTCCCGCTTAATATGGCAGATATCAACGCCGTCGATAGTGATGGTCCCGCTCTGGATATCGTAGAAGCGGTTGATGAGGTTCGTGATCGTCGTCTTTCCGGCTCCTGTGGAACCCACGAAGGCGATCTTCTGTCCCGGCCTCGCGTAGAGGCTGATATCCTTTAAGATGACCTTGTCCGGGTTATAGCCGAAGGTCACATGATCTAATACCACTTCCCCGCTCATACCGTCCATGGATACTGCGTCCTTATCATCCGCCGCCTCCGGCTCCTCATCCATCACGGAGAAAACGCGCTCCGCTCCGGCGAGGGCTGAGAACACGTTGGAGACCTGCATGGAGATCTCGTTGATCGGCCTTGAGAACTGTCTCGAAAAGTTCAAAAATACCGTGAGCCCGCCGACATCGAAGTTTTTCACCACGCAGAGGATCCCGCCGATGCACGCCGTCAGGGAATAGTTTATCTGGCTTAAGTTGTTCATCACAGGTCCCATCATGCCCCCAAGGAATTGGGCGCGGATCTGTTTTTCGCGGAGATCCCTGTTTAATATATCAAATTCTTCCTCCGCGATCTCCTCATGGCAGAAGACTTTTACTACCTTCTGTCCGGTGATGGTCTCCTCGATGTATCCGTTTAAAGCACCGAGAGCCGACTGCTGGGCGCTGAAGTATTTCTGACTCCGCTTTGCGACTTCTCCGCCGGCCCGCAACATGAGCGGGATCATGATCAGGGTCACAGCTGTCAGCCAGATGTTCGTGTAAAGCATGAGGAACAAGGTTCCGATGATGCTTAAGGTTCCGGAAAAGAGCTGCACAAGAGTACTGCTCAGCATATTTCCGATGGTGTCCACGTCGTTTGTGAAGCGGCTCATCAGATCCCCATTGGAATTTGTATCGTAAAATCTCACCGGAAGCTTCTGCATCTTTGTAAAGAGGTCTGTCCGGATCCGCACAAGGGCGCTCTGGGCAACCTCTAACATCAGTCTTGACTGGAGATAATTTGCGATAACCCCCAGAAGATAGACGCACGCCATCATGGTCAGCCCTTTAAAAAGTCCCGCCACATCTCCGGGACTTCCGTCCGGCGGTGCAATAAAGCGGTTGATGATCGGGCGCAGCATATAGGAACCGGTCAGTGTCGCCACCGTGTTTACAATGACACAGAAAAATGCGATCCCCATCCGGAGCCTGTCCGCTTCCAGATAAGAAAGCAGGCGCTTTAAGGCCGCTCCTGTGCTCTTTGGGCGTCCTCCGCCTCTGGGAGCACCCGGTCCTCTTCCCATTCCTCTCCTTTTCGGTGCGGCTGCCACGCGTCCGGCATATCGTTTTTTCAGACTCGCTTCGCGGTCTGCTCTCGTGACGCTCATACTGCCGCCTCCTCTCCTGCCCCAATGGACTGATTTCCGATCTGGGTCGTATAGATCTCGCTGTATGTCTCACAGGTCTTTAAAAGTTCCTCGTGGGTTCCGTGACCGATGATCTTTCCGTCCTCCAGTACCAGAATCTGGTCTGCCTCCTGAACGGAGGAGATCCTCTGGGCGATGATGATCTTTGTGGTATCCTTGAGATCATGATAGAGACTCTCCCGGATCTTCGCCTCCGTCGCCGTGTCAACAGCGCTGGTGGAATCATCCAGGATCAGGATCTTCGGGCGCTTTAAGAGTGCTCTCGCGATACAGAGACGCTGTTTCTGACCGCCGGAGACATTGACGCCGCCCTGCCCCATCTCGGTGTCGTACCCGTTTTTGAAGGTCTTAACGAAGGGATCTGCCTGGGCGCTCTCTGAAAACCGGATCACATCCTCCATCGGCGCGTCCTCATTTCCCCATCGGAGATTTTCCTCGATCGTTCCCGAGAAAAGGACATTTTTCTGAAGGACCATGCCGACACCCTCACGAAGGTGTTTTAAAGAGTACTCTTTGACGTTCACGCCGTCGACAAGGACTTCACCTCCGGTCACATCATAGAGTCTCGGGATCAGCTGCACAAGGGAGGTCTTTCCGCTTCCCGTGGAGCCGATGATCCCGATCGTCTGTCCCGGTTCTGCCGTAAAGGAGATCCCTTCCAGAACGAGATCCTTTCTCCCGTTCTCTCCGCTGTAGCCAAAGCTTACATTCTTAAACTCCACACGGCCTTCCGTGACTTTTTTATCCTTATTTTTCGCATTATCATCATTTAAGCCGATCTCTGTGTCAAAGATCTCATTGATCCGCTTCATGGATGCGCTGGCGCGGGAGCTCTGTAAGAATACCATGGAAAGCATCATGAGGGACATCAGGATCTGCACGATATACGTCGTAAACGCAGTGAGATCCCCCACCGGCATCTTTCCGGCAATGATGATATTTCCTCCATACCAGACGACAGCCAGTGTCGTCACGTTCATGGCGAACATCATCACCGGCATCGTGGTGATCACGATCCGGAGGGCCCGGAGACTGCTCTCCTTTAAGTCGCGGTTCAGTCTGCTGAATTTTTCGATCTCATGATCCTCCCGGACAAAGGATTTGACCACACGGACATTTGTCAGGGATTCCTGGATCCCGGAATTCAAACGGTCCAGTCTCCTCTGCATCTCCCCAAAACGCGGGAATGCAGTCTTTAAGATCAGAATGATCGCCGTGAGAAGAAGTGGGATCACGATGAGGATGATGACCGCAAGCTGACGGTTCATCATAAACGCCATGATCAGGGCGCCGAGAAACATTCCGGGCGCCCTAAGCGCCATGCGTAGACCCATCATCAGGACGTTCTGAACCTGCTGGACATCGTTCGTGAGCCTCGTGACGAGAGAACCGGTGCTGTAGCCGTCGATGTTCTCAAAGGAGAACTGCTGAACCTTTCTGAAGAGATCGTTTCTCATGTCACTGGTAAAGGAGATGGACGCCTTTGCGGAAAAGTAGGCGCCGAGGATCCCACCCACCGCCATAAAAAGGACAGTAAGGACCATCAGTGTACCCATCTTTCCGATATAGGCAACATTTCGACTCGCGACACCGTTGTTGATGATCATGGACATAAATTTCGGGAGCATGACCTCTCCCGCCACCTCGGTGAGCATCATCAGCGGACCGATCACGAAGGCACTGAGATACGGGGTGATGTATTTTTTGTATCGTTTCAATTCTGTCGTTTCCTTTCTGGTCAGATCTGCATTCGTTGGATTCTTTTGATGCTGTTTATCACGCATCTTCCCTCGGAAGTTTTCTTCTAACGATATAAAAGCAGATCATATGGGCCGTCGCCGTGACGATCCAGGTAAACGGATAAGATAAGTATAACACCGTCAGGTTATGGTATACCTGGAACACCGTAAAGATCCAGACGATCCGGAGTCCGCACGCTCCCAGAAGGGAGACGCACATCGGTATGACGGAATATCCGAGACCGCGGATGCTGCCCACCATCGTATCCATGATCCCACAGAGGAAATATGTCGTTCCAAAGACCACAAGTCTTCTCATTCCGTATACCATGACCTCCGGGTCCGAGGAATAGATCCGGATCAGGGCATGTCCGCAAAGATAAGCCGGAATTCCCATTCCGAGTCCCACGGCCGTTACAACGCCAAGGCAGGTAAACATGATCCGGTTGATCCTCGAATACTTTTTGCCGCCGAAGTTCTGGCTTGTGAAGCTTAAGTTTGCCTGATAAACCGCATTCATGGCATTATAGATGAATCCCTCAATATTCTGGGATGTCGTATTTCCTGCCATTGCGACAGAACCGAAGGAATTCACAGAGGACTGGATCAGAACATTGGAAATAGAAAATACTGCGCCCTGCATCCCCGCCGGAAGGCCTACCTGAATGATCTGGCGGAATTTTGAGCGGTGGATCTTCAGAGCTTTTAAATGAAGCTTCAGACAACCCTCACTCTCCATCAGGCAAAGGATCACCAGACACGCCGAAATCGCCTGAGAGATCGCGGTCGCCAGAGCAACTCCCGCCACATCCATCCGGAACATGATCACAAAAAAGAGGTTTAAGACCACATTGATCACGCCCGCCGCCGTAAGGAAATACAGCGGGCGTTTCGTGTCTCCCACCGCGCGGAGGATCGCGCTTCCGAAGTTGTAGATCATATTCGCAGGCATGCCGATAAAGATGATCCGCATATAGATCGTAGATTTATCGATCACATCGTCCGGTGTTCCCATGAGTTCCAGCATCGGTCTTGAGAGAAGCTGGCCCATAACGATCAGGAAAAGACCGCTGACGATACTGAGCGCCATGGCCGTATGGATCGTATCCTGCACGTCTTTTTCCCGCTTCGCTCCGTAATATCTCGCCACGATGACATTGACACCCACGGACAGTCCGATAAAGATATTGATCATCAGGTTGATCAGCGCCGTTGTGGAACCCACAGCCGCCAGAGACTGGCTACCCGCGAAACGTCCCACAACGATCACATCCGCAGCGTTGAACAGAAGCTGCAGGATTCCGGAAAAGATCAGCGGAATCGTAAAGGTGAGCAGTTTTCCGAGGATCGGACCGCTGCACATGTCCATTTCGTAATTTTTCTTCATAATACTCCTTTTTCCCGTATCTGTATTTTCTTTCCGGCAGCATCCGGAAAGAAAAGCAGACTGGCATTTCCCGCCCCTGTCCGTCTGCTCATTCTATCCACGGCTGCTCCCGGTGCCGGAATGCGTAAGGCACATTCCTTTTATCTATTACGCAGATTATAGACGATTTTTACAAATAATGCAATCCTGCCACAACACGCTTCAGTCCTCAAGGACATACACCTGGAAGAGACCGGACCACGGATTTCCGATAATATAACAGGTGTAGGCTCTTCCCGCACGGACGTTGACGTTGAAGGTGAGCAGCGGATTCGACACGGTGCAGGTCGGGCAGGAAACGCCGACGATGGAGGAAAGGACAAGGACCGGAAGCTCGCCTAAGGCCGAAACTGCATACTGGGAACCTGTCACAAAGAAGGTATAGGTTCCGCTGGATGTCTGTTTATAGCTCGTCACTTCCTTGTATCCGACCCCCGCAAATGCTGTCTGGTTGTTGAAGGTCCGCACATCGTAGCTGGATCCCGCGTAGGACATGTTCGCTACACGGAGACAGCCGTAACCTGCCGGAACGTTCGTGCAGCCCATGTCAGAGACACGGGTCAGGGACACTCCGGATACCGTGTCTAAGATCACCATCGTAAGTCTCTCACCGGACACAAAAGCAATCGTCTGCTGATAATAGATCTGACCGTTGGTCCTGCGCACAGTGACGGTGTGGAATCCGTCCGTCACGCGGATATAAGAAGAAATCGTGGCAAATTCAGAACCGGAAAAGATATTCCGGCCATCGATATAGACATCCAGAGTTCGGCCTGATGTGCTGGCATTTAAAAACCGGACTCTGCTGTAGTAATTTCCTCCTGAGACCGTCGGATATGTGACCGGAAAAGAAATCGTCGGAAAGCCCGGGCGTCCGATGGTATTGTCGGGATAGACAGGGCGACCGCCAGACGGCGCGACCGGTGTCGTTGGGATTCCAGCGAGATCGTCATCCCCGGGATAAACAGGTCTTCCGCCCGGTGAAGCGATAGGCGGCACAGGGATTCCCGCAAGATC
Organism: Clostridium sp. OF03-18AA; assembly: GCF_003478035.1. GTDB lineage: Bacteria > Bacillota > Clostridia > Lachnospirales > Lachnospiraceae > Pilosibacter. The sequence goes on along the minus strand of NZ_QUEP01000008.1, from coordinate 6,416 downwards.
ATCGTCTCCCGGATAAACAAAAACTCCTCCTAATGGCTCGGCCGGTGTCTCCGGTACATTTGCGTCGTTCTTCCCTGCTACGACCTCCGCCGTATTCTCGCCCGACGGTTCCGTCATTGATGTTGGATTTTCTGGCATATTAACACCTCAATATCTTTTTTACTACAGAATATGAAAGCAGAACGGAAAGTGTTACCTGCACGTGTTTGAACCTCCATGAGCTTTCCGAGGAATTGATCTTTTTGTATAAAAAATTTATTCAAATTTTTTTGTTTTTATCGTTGACAAACCCGTTGATCCATGATACTATATTGGAGGTTCGAAAAACACAGTAAATGTGTTCGCTGCCTTGGCTCAGCTGGTAGAGCGTCGCCTTGGTAAGGCGGAGGTCGGCAGTTCAAATCTGCTAGGCAGCTTAAACCATGAGGCTTTCCGGAATATCCGGAAAGCCTTTTTTCGCGTGACAGGGAATTTCCTGTTGTACGAAAAGGTACGAACGCGCCAGTGATGTACACACACGCAGGACGCCCGGACATGTCAGAGCAATTGTTTATTACAATTGATAAGACTCCCGCCTCTTTCAGGCGGTGAGTACTTGCAGGAAATCCTTCGCGCACAAAATAGACCCGGGAAACTCCTCTCCACGGGTCTTTTTTCATAATCAAAATTTTAAATTCTATGCCTTCGCCAGTCTCTGTCTCACGATCTCATACGCGAGAACACCTGTTGCAACGGACGCGTTCAGGGAATCGATATCGCCCTTCATCGGGATCGACGCGATCATATCGCACTTTTCCTTTACGAGACGGCTCACGCCCTCCCCCTCATTTCCGATCACAAGACCGATCGGTCCGGTGAGGTTTAAACGGTACATGCTCTCTCCACCCATGTCAGCGCAGACGAACCAGATGCCGCGTTTCTTTAAATCCTCGATGGTCGCCGCCATATTGGTGACCTTTGCGACCGGCGTATAGTTTAACGCACCTGCGGAGGTTCTCGCAACCGTCGCAGTAAGTCCCACCGCGCGGCGTTTCGGAATGATCACTCCGTGAGCGCCCGCAAGGTTCGCGGTACGGATGATCGCTCCAAGGTTGTGCGGATCCTCAATTCCGTCAAGCAGGAATAAAAACGGCGGCTCGCCCTTCTCTTCCGCGATTTTCAAAATATCTTCCACTTCAGCGTACTCGTAAGCAGCGGCATACGCCATCACGCCCTGATGGTGTCCCGTCTCGGACATGGAATCCAGACGTTCCTTCGGAACAAAGTTTACGATCGTGTCATGCTTTTTCGCCTCTCTCACGATCGTGCGCACCGGTCCGTCCTGACATCCGTCAAGGACAAACAGCCGGTCGATGGTCTTTCCAGAGCGGAACGCCTCCAAAACAGCGTTGCGCCCTTCAATCGTCAGTTCTTCATATCTCATCGGAGTTCTCCTCTTTTTGTTTTTCCGTATCGCCGGAGTCAGCTTTTCCGGTCTTTGTCATTGCCAGCGCCACAAGATCCACCATGCGTTCCGTTCTTCCGGACAGGTAAAGATATCCCATCAGAGCCTCAAAGCCTGTCGCCATCCGGTAATCCTTCATCGTCGCGTTCTTCGCCATGGAAAAGGATTTTGCATTTCTTCCCCGCTTATAAACGGCATGTTCCTCCTCCGTGAGGTCTTCCTCGATCGCCATCAGGAATTCCGCCTGTGCGGCAGCCTTTACGAGAGCCGAAGATTTTTTGTGCAGCTTATTGACCTGCATATTTCCCTCGCTCACAACGATCGTCCGGATCAGGATCTCATACACCGCATCCCCGAGATAGGCGAGGACCAGTGGGGAATACTGGTTCGCGTCCGTCTCTTTTAAGTGAAATTTTTCCTTTAAGAGGATTAAGCTCTCTTCCATTTTACGCCCTCTCTTGTGTCCTCGAGAACGATTCCCATGTCGAGAAGCTTTCCTCTGATCTCATCTGCAAGTGCAAAGTTCTTTGCCTTTCTCGCCGCCTGTCTCTGGGCGATCAGGTCCTCCACCTCGGAGTCAAGAACCTCTTTCTTCTTCTCCGTGATGATTCCCATCACATCGCAGAGTCTCTGGATCTCATTCTTCATCCAGGAAACATATGCCTTTGTGCTCGTCTCGGATACTGTAGAGTTGGAGAGCTTGATAAGTTCGAAGATCGCAGAGATCGCGTCCGCGGTGTTGAAATCATCATCCATCGCCGCCTCATACTTTGCAACGAGCTCCATTGCCTTTTTCTGATTCTCCTGCTCTTCCGCTGTCATCGCGTCTCCGGATACCTTTGCCTCCATCTCGCGGAGTTTCTCCATTCCGGTTAAGATCCTCTCAAGACCGTTCTTGGAAGATTCCATCAGATCTGCGCTGAAGTTTAACGGACTTCTGTAATGTGCGCTCAGCATAAAGAAACGGAGTACCTGGAGATCATATTTCTCGCTGATCTCGCGGACAGTGAAGAAGTTTCCGAGAGATTTGGACATTTTCTTATTGTCGATATTTAAGAATGCGTTGTGCATCCAGTATTTCGCGAAGGGCTTTCCGTTTGCTGCCTCACTCTGGGCGATCTCATTCTCATGGTGCGGGAAGATCAGGTCCTCGCCGCCCGCATGGATATCGATCTCATCACCGAGGTATCTCTTTGCCATAACGGAGCACTCGATATGCCAGCCCGGACGGCCTTCGCACCACGGGGACTCCCAGTACGGCTCACCTTCTTTTTTCGGCTTCCAGAGAACAAAGTCGTTCGGGTCCTGTTTTCCTTCCTCACCGGTTACCTTGATCTCACGGAAACCGGACTGAAGATCATCCAGGTTCTTGTGGGACAGCTTTCCGTAATCTTTAAACTTGCGGACACTGTAATAAACCGTTCCGTCCGCAGCAACATAGGCGTAGCCTTTCTCGATCAGGGTGCTGATCATGTTTAACATGCCGCAGATCTCTTCCGTCGCGAGCGGATTCTTTGTCGCCGGTTCGATATTCATGCCTTCCATGTCTTTTTTGCACTCTGCGATGTAGCGTTTGGAGATCGTCTCGGCGTCAACACCTTCCTCGATCGCTTTCTTGATGATCTTGTCATCGACATCGGTAAAGTTGGATACATAATTGACATCGTATCCTTTATATTCAAAGTAACGTCTCACCGTATCAAATACGATCATCGGTCTTGCGTTTCCGATATGGATAAAGTTGTACACGGTCGGCCCGCATACATACATTTTTACTTTTCCCGGCTCGACCGGAACAAATTCTTCTTTTCTCTTTGTAAGTGTATTGTAGATCTTCATACCTTAGCTCCTTCATCTATCTTTCTGTCTGTGAGTCTCTTTTCATCCCTGCTGTTTACAGCCCGGGCAGCCTCCACAGCCCCCGGAGATCACTCCGACGCGGTCCTCCGGCGCGTAATCCGCAACCGAACTCAAAAGCGCGATCGCCTGGGCGGAGATTCCTTCCCCGGCCCCGGTAAATCCAAGACCTTCCTCCGTCGTCGCCTTCACGCTCACCTGATCAGGCTCGATCCCCAGCGCATCCGCGATATTTTTCGCCATCTGCGGACGGTACGGCAGAAGTTTTGGTCTCTGCGCGATCACCGTGGAATCGATATTCTCGATCAGATATCCGTTTTCCTGCAGGATCTTTCCGACTTCTTTTAAAAGTTCAACGCTCGAGATCCCTTTATATCTTTCATCTGAATCCGGGAAGTGCTGACCGATATCTCCGAGAGCCGCAGCCCCTAAAAGCGCGTCCATCACCGCGTGAAGAAGGACATCCGCATCCGAATGTCCTAAAAGTCCCTTTTCATACGGGATCTCCACACCGCCGAGGATCAGTTTTCTCCCTTCTACCAGACGATGTACATCATATCCCTGTCCGATTCTCATGAGAATCTCCTTTCCATAGCTGTTCATCTTCTTCCGTTTATGGGCAGTCCAAGACCGGCCCCGATACCACCTCAAGAACCGATCATCCGCATCCGCTTCGGGATACAGCGCACCACGAGATTCTGCTGGCACATACAGCTCTCACCGTCCATATGGACCGCGAGCGGTCTTGCCAGATGGACTTCCGCCTCGTTGCACTCAAAGACCCGGATCCCACGTTCTTTTTTCCGGACCCCCATCACAAGGTCCCGGAGGATCGGGATCATTTTTGTCTTTCTCGCGCTGTTTCCGATATAAACCGTCATCTTGCCATCATCATTCAGCAGTTCGCTGTTCTTCCGTTTCTTCTTGTCTTCCCTGCGGACCATAAACGTAATGAAATATATATGATTAAACTCCACTTTCTGCGTCCCGTCAAGCAAAATATATCCTTTTGTCGGTTTTGCGAGAAAAAGCTGCTTGAGACCAAGGCCGAATCTGAGTATTTTCGTCAGATGAAGTCTCGTCATTTGGTTCCTCACCGGGCAGCACAGAAGATTATGGCAGATCGCCGCGTCCAGTCCGATCCCGCACCGGCCCGCAAACCGCCTGCTCACGATCTCCTCATCTCCGAATGTTGCGACCCCATAGTCCAGCATCCGGTAATATTTCGGATGAAGGATCCGTTTTGCCTGACAGTTGACCTTCCAGAAGGATTCAAATCCCTTCGACAGCGCATTCCGAAAACCCGCCGGTACATATCCGAATGTCAGGAGTCCCCGGAAGGATACGCCATTCAGCACTTCATTATAAGTTCCTTCCCCGCCGACGATCACGATCACTTTCGCGTCATCCCGCTCGGCAGTCAGTACTTTTGCGATCTCAGCCGCGTCCCCCTGGTGTTCCGTAAAAAAGACCCGGTACTCCCGGCTGTCCATCTCCAGCTGATGTTCCAGTCGTTTCCAGATCCGGTATCCTCTTCCGGCACCGGCACTGGGATTTACGATAAACTGATACATAACGTCCTCCGAATCTTATATGTTCAGAATTTTCCGTGCAGCCATACACATCCTGACCGGGTCAGTACCATATGACATACGATATAGATTATAGTATATCACATAACCGCTAAAAAAAGGCTAAATTTTTTCTAAACTTCATGCAAGTGCACCGCGGGCACGTTACTGTTCGTTCCTTGCGCAGACAGTAACTGATTTTGCCGAGGCTTCGCATTCCAAATCAGCGAAATGCACACACCACTCTATTGTCCGGAATTTTCAGTTCAGAAAATTCCTGCCCGCATACAGTAGCACGGACACATCCGCGTTGAAACGTAAGGAAATAGTAAATATCTCTTTCTTGTCAGCCAATATCTGTATCGATTATAATAAAAACAGATATAAGAAGCAAAGATATATAATTTTATGAACCCAAGCTCTGAAAGGAGGTCCCTGCTATGAAAAAAAGAATGCATGTCAGGCTTTTCATGTTGCTGTTCTATCTGATCTTTACAGTCACAGCACTTCCGATCACCGCAAAAGCTGATACGGGTCCAAAGCCCTCGGTGCGCATCCAGTTCAAAAATATGGGCGATGATCTGTGCTATGGCACACTGCTTTCAAAGGAGAAACGTACAGGACCTGCACGTGTCTGGGACGGCACCGCCAGAAATGAGCAGCTCTATGATCTTGACCGGAACATCTGGAAAGCTTTTGTAGATTACAAGGATCCTGACGGATATTATTTCCTTCAGAGGGGCTGGACGGTAAGCGAAACAGGCGAGATCGCCTGGACCTATTATCCACCCGAGGATTTTAAGATCCTCCTGTATTATCCGGAAACCGGGACCTTTGTATCAAGCGGAAGCTATGGGCGTTATGCATTTGATACTTATTACACCGTTGACATGGAGGGCGTCCGGATCGGATCCGTGGAATACAATGAGGGCCTGAGCACAAACGAGCGGATCAACGCGTATCGTTCCTATAATTATCGAAAGGAGCTTTTATCGCTCGCGGTCCGTATCCTTCTTACGATCGCAATTGAAATGGTCGTCGGGCTGTTATTCGGCTTCCGGCAGAAAAAACAGCTGCAGATCCTTGCGCTTGTAAATATCACGACGCAGATTCTCTTAAATCTGCTTCTCAATATCATTCATTACAATGCCGGTCCGTTGGCCTTTATCACAAGCTATGTCTTTTTCGAGATCATAGTCTTTGCGCTGGAGGCAGGTCTGTATTGCAGGTTTTTGAAGAGAGTGTCCCCCAAAAAGGAAAACGGTGACTTCGTTCTCTATTCGTTTATCGCGAATTCAGCATCATTCTGGGTCGGATATTATCTTGCGACAGTATTACCGGGAATCTTTTAAGTGAGAATCCAGGCACCGACAGAGCCTCCCTTATGTCTGCAAGATCATTGCGGATGTTCTTTCCCGTTTTGGTGCAGCAGAATATTTCAGAAAAATTATTATGATCGAAAAAAATCCCGGGATTCTTCTCAGATTCTCGGGATTTCCAATCGTAGCGGAAGGGAGATTTGAACTCTCGACACCACGGGTATG
>NZ_QUEP01000007.1 GCF_003478035.1 Clostridium sp. OF03-18AA | reverse complement strand
AATGAGCTGCCGCACGTTAGTGCGACAGCCCCTTCTTTTTTATAACAAATGCCGGAGCATGTCATGATCCAAACAGATAAGACTTTTGATCTTTAACTGAGTCAGGGACATCCTTTGCTTCTGCTGCGTAAAGGAATAAGCAAATACTGAAGGCTGACTGCGAATATTCTTTGACAACAGTGACACAGATTTTCGCTTTACCAGAACAGGAGTGTAAATTTACTTCGCTTGATAATGCTTCCGTCTCCGCGCCTTCGTATACTCCTTCAGTACATGAAAACATGTCTCGATCTCCTCATCGGAACAGGTTTCGCGGAGATAGTCGAGCGTCTGTCCAAAGACGTTCATATCGTATTCGGTGTGGGCACTGTGAAGCTGGATCCCCTGTTCGGTGGCATGGTAGAGCTGCTTTTTGTTATTACCGGGTTCGGTCGTCCAGGAGATCAGACCTTTCTGTTCCATGCGTTTTAACATCTGGGAGATCGCCGGCTTGGTGCGGTCCCATTCGCGGGAGAGCTCGGTGACTGTTTTTCCCGGATGATCGATGATATATTTTAACATATGGACTTCCACGGAGGTGTATTTTGTCCCGGTCCCATAGTCGATCGGGAGATTGGAGGCCATGTAGAGCATGGAGGCCTGGTGGAGGATATCTGCCATCTCGGCAGTCCGGTTCGGTTTTTCGGTCATATTGTGTGTCTGTCCTTCATCTTAATTTGCGCATTACATCAATCTATGCTATCATTACTATATCAAAAAAGAATGCAAAATTCTATATGAAGTTTTACGACAGCTGTTGCTTTCGTTACTTTTTGCGGGTGGGAATTTTCAGAACTGAAAATTCCGTATAATACCGTTGTGGTCGCGAATTTTGCCGATTCGGAATGCGAAGCATTGGCAAAATCCCGTTGAAACGTATGGACAGCCAGAAGAACGTGGCTTCATTGGGATTGACAAATCATGCCATATGGAATAAGATACAAAAAGAAGTTAATAAGCTTAACAAAAATAGCAAACATATAAATTCCGGTCAGAGATACATTTGACCATACAACTTATGGATTGGAGGAACAGGGAATATGAAGATCACAAAAGTATGGGCGGTTTATTTCAGCCCGACAGGAAACGCGAAAAAGGTCGTCACAACGATGGCGAAGCGGGCGGCAGAGTGCCTGGGTGTGCCGATGGGAACGGTTGACTTTACACTTCCGGAAAACAGGGAAGGTGTTGTAAGTTTTGATAAGGAAGACCTTGCATTCTTCAGCACTCCGGTCTATGCGGGCCGTATCCCGAACAAGATGCTCCCGTATGTGCAGACTGCGTTTGAGGGAAACGGGGCGCTTGCGGTAGCGGTTTCTGTGTTCGGAAACAGAAATTTTGACAATGGTCTGATCGAGCTCCGGAATGAGCTTGAGGCACACGGCTTCCATACAGTTGCGGGAGCAGGAATTCCGACGGAACATGTTTTCAGCAGCAAGCTTGCAACGGGACGTCCGGATGCGGATGATCTTGTGAAGATCGCAGAGTTTGGTGAGAAGGTGGCAGAAAAGGTTTCTGGATTGACTGAGATCCCGGAAAAGATCGCGGTCCGCGGAGATGATCCGGTCGGGGCATATTATACACCGCTTGGAACTGATGGAAAACCGGCGGTATTCTTAAAGGCAAAACCGAAGACGGACCCGGAGAAGTGCACGAAATGCGGAATCTGCGCGACTGTCTGTCCGATGGGATCGATCCCGAAGGACGCGCCGGATACCTGTACCGGAATCTGCATCAAGTGCCAGGCCTGCATCAAGGCATGTCCGACCGGAGCAAAATATTTTGATGATGCAGCATTCTTATCCCATGTGGAGATGTTGAAACAGAATTATACGAGACGCGCGGAGGCGGAGTGGTTTATCTGAGAAAAAAGGTGAAAATACATTCAAATTTTTATGAAGAGTATTTGCACTGCATATCAATATCGGATATACTATAAAAAGGAGATGATTCGATGTTGACGGATAGGATGAAAGATGAACTGATTCAGGGATTACGTGATATTTTTGCGAATAACATTGAAGCAATTATCCTATATGGATCTGTTGCAAGGAATGAAAGCACGCCGGAAAGTGATATTGATATAGCGGTTATCGTGAAAAAAGGTATGGATATTGAAACGAAAGATCGGTTTATTTGCTGGGCTGCAGATATGGATCTGCGTTATGATCGCGTTTTTTCTATTGTTGATATTGAAAAAGAAAATCTGCAGAAATGGGGGAAAATCCTTCCGTTCTATCAAAATGTCCAGAAGGAGGGAATTGTTCTTTGGAAGGCAGCCTGAAGGAATTAGCCGGATACCGGATGGATCGTGCAAAGGAAATGCTGGTTGCAGCAAGAGAAAATCTTGAGATTGGACAGTACAAAACATCGTTGAACCGATCCTATTATGCGATTTTCCATGCGATGCGTGCGATGAATATTTTAAAAGGTTTTGATTCATCAAAGCATTCGGGAGTTATTGCTTTTTTAATAAGGAGTATCTCAAAGAAAATATTCTCGATAGGAATTTATCTATCGTAATAAAGAACAGTGCATTTTTAAGAGAAAAATCGGACTATGATGACTTTTATATTGCAAGTAAACAAGAAGCGGAGAAGCAATTGGAAGAAGCAGAACGATTTCTTGATGCAGTGGAAATAGCAATGAATAAAATGAAATAATTTCTGTATCATCTGCAGGGAGTGGACAAGTCACTCCCTGTTTTTTTCGTTTAACAGGAAATTTCGATGGAACTTCCTGTTAAACAAAAAGAAAACCTCTGCATATGAGAATATTTCCCATCTATGCCGGAATGATTGACAGAAAAACTGGAACTCGCGAAGCGTGTTTTCACTTGTTGAGATCGTGTCGAAAATCAAGATGAAGTCCGCCAGCCGGAGCGTGTTCCCGGGATTATCAGTGTGAGACCGGACACCTCCGATACAGCTGTTATGCCGCACTCCTTCCCGGAACTGGCAGCTTCATAAAAAGATTATAGGACGCATAGAGCAAAAATGCAAGATTATCAATGCATTGGACAGGAAATACTAAAAAATAAGATTCGCCAGCGTTACTGCGGCAAAATCCCGCTACAGTGCGCGGGAATGGAGTGACCGTGTACTGTAACTCTCCAGTTTTTCAAAATACGGCGCAAACAGTTCCTTTTCGTACGCGTATCCTGCCATGAACACGCAGTCCATAAAGAGTCTTGTGATTTCCGGATCTTCCTGATCGGCAAGGATCCGTGTCCATTCCGTCCTGGCCTGTTCGCTGAGCTTTTTGAGGAGCCTGTTCCGCTCCTCAAAGAGACCGTCGTCGGTCCTGTTTAAGTCCTCCGGCAGAAAGTCCGCAGTCCGCCCGCAGGGAGACGGGCAGGCGGCACAGTCGGGAGCGATGATGGCTTTCTGCTCGTGTATCTGCGAGATGAGATCGTTCGCAGCGGAAGCGGAGAGAGTGTTTCCTGGCATTGCAGCGGCCAGGGAGGCGAAGAGGACCGGGGCAGTTCCTGCCGGGATCTCCTTTGCTTCTGTGGCGCGGGCAAGACCGATGAGGGCGCAGATGACTGCATCCTGTTCCGGGGTACGGCCGGACGGAGTCTGTGAAGTTGATATTGACATAAGATGTTTCCTTTATAATGATTGTAATGTTACTGTACACGAGTAGGAATTTTCTGGACTGAAAATTCTGTACGATACAGTTGCGGCAGCCGATTTTGCTGATTCAGGATGTGAAACATCGGCAAAATCCAGTTACTTCAGGATCCGTCCATCCGTCCCGATCGTGTAGACCTGCCACGGAATGAACTTTCCGCTCGCCATCAGGGCATTCTTTACAGCAGCTTCGATCCCGCCGCAGCACGGAACTTCCATGCGGACAACGGTCACACTCTGGATCTCGTTGTTTTTGATGATCTCGGTGAGCTTTTCTGAGTAGTCTACGGAATCAAGTTTCGGACATCCGATGAGTGTTACATGACCGTCGATGAAATCGTTGTGGAAATTTCCGTATGCGTAGGCAGTGCAGTCTGCGGCAACGAGGAGCTTCGCACCGTCAAAATACGGGGCGCGGACCGGGGCAAGCTTAATCTGGACCGGCCACTGGGAGAGTCTGCTCTCCATGGAGACCGGTGTGGAGTGCCCCGGGATCGCTGCACTGTGGGATGCCGCAGCGTGGGAGATCGTGCGGCTCATGGAACCCGGACATCCGGTAAATTCCGGCTTTGGGGCCGGGGCATCAGAAGGTGCCAGGGAAGCAGCCTTTCTCGCGGCCATATGTGCTAAGACAGCCTCATGGTCGTAAGCGGCAGCCTCACGTTCCTCAAAGCTGATCGCATCCGCCGGACAGGCCGGAAGACAGTTTCCAAGTCCATCACAGTAATCGTCGCGGATCAGCTTTGCTTTTCCGTCGATCATTGCGATCGCACCTTCCTGGCAGGCAGCCGCACATGCGCCGCAGCCGTTGCATTTCTTTTCATCAATTTTTACGATGGTTCTTTTCATAATGGTTTCCCCTTTCAGATTTTCGTATCATGCCGGAATGCGGACAAACATTCAGCCGCATTTCCGGTTATTATTCGTGGTATCGATTTGTGGTAACTTTGTGTCATGGATTGACTTTCGTGGGGTAAGTATACTACAATAACATAAAAATGTATGTTGTATTTCCAACGAAAACGTTTGAAGTGCGGAGATTTATGACGGAAAAATTTTGTTGCAAGTTCACTTGCATAAGAAATTTTTCCGCCATAAATCTCCATAGGGCGGACGCCCGAAGCTTCTTGTTTTCATGAAATGAAAACAAGAAGACCGCACGTGGCAAGAGAACCACACCTGGCCAAAAGCTTGCCTTCACAAAAAAAGGAGCTTCCCATGTTCACAAACGAAACAATCCCGGATTCCCCGCTCTTTGCAGGAATCCAGCCCGAAGAAAAGGAGAGCATCTTAAAGTGTCTCTCCGCAGTAGAAAAAAAATATGAAAAAGGCGACGCTGTCTTTCTCGCAGGGACCGAGATCCATTCGATGGGCTTTGTACTCTCGGGCAGTGTCGAGATCTCCAGAGATGATTTCTGGGGAAACCGTCAGGTCCTTGGACATGCGGGGAGCGGGGAACTCTTCGGTGAGGCCTATGCCTGCATGCCGGGGGAAGCTCTGATGGTGAACGTGGAGGCGGCGGAGAAAAGCCGGATCCTGTTCCTGAATGTCAGGAAGATCTTGAATGTCTGCACACCGGCCTGTTCCCACCACAATCGCCTGATCCACAATCTTCTATATATTATGGCGAAGAAAAATCTCATGCTGACGAGAAAGATCGATCACATGGGACAGCGGTCCATCCGGGAAAAGGTGATGGCGTATCTCTCCTTCGAATCGGAGAGACAGAAAAAGCAGACGTTTACGATCCCCTACAACCGTCAGCAGCTCGCCGATTACCTTGCGGTGGACCGAAGTGCCTTGTCTGCGGAACTTTCCAGGATGAAAAAGGACGGGCTGATCCGGTTTGAGAAGAACTGTTTTCAGTTATAGTATGATATCAGGGTCAAAAGGTCAGAAATCCGATGCAGACCGATCGGCAGGAGAAAAAGTCTGCCCGGCATTAGAAGAATAGACGAAAGGAAAAACTGTCCGGCCGGACAATGCCAGATCATGCGGGCATGAGAGTACCGACCGGTGACAGCCGCAAAAAACATGATGACAAACAGAGATGAGATCGAGGAGCGCAGACTCCGGCGGGAACAGAACCGGAGAAGACGAAGAAAACAGGAGCGGATCCGCCGTATGATCTTAGGGGGTCTGGCGGCCGTGGTCGTGATCGCCGTGATCACGACAGCGGTGCTCGTGACGAAGAAACTTACCGGGAGAAAACAGGTGAACCCGGCAGATGTAAAGGTGCCGGAGTATGTAAAAGTGGATCTTCTGACTCCGAATAAGTATTCCAGACCGCAGACTCCTCTGGAGAAAGTAAACGGGATCGTGGTCCATTACGTTGCGAATCCCTGCAGCACCGCGCTGGAGAACCGGAACTATTTTGAAGGTCTGAAAGATCAGACGGGTTCGAAGACGACATCAGCCAGCAGCCATTTTGTGATCGGACTTGAGGGAGAAGTGGTACAGTGTATTCCGCTCGATGAGGTCGCCTACGCCTCCAACAACAGGAACAGCGACACGATCTCCATCGAGTGCTGTCATCCGGACGAGACCGGAAAATTTTATGACAGTACATATCAGACGCTGGTGAATCTGTGCGCGTACCTCTGTGTTGAGTTTGATCTGAAGCCGGACGATATCATCCGTCATTATGATGTGACGGGCAAGATCTGTCCGAAGTATTTTGTGGACCATCCGGAAGAATGGGAAACATTTCACAAAGATGTAAAAAATGCGATCAGAATCCTGAAAAAATAATGGGACAATCACTAAAAATCCGAAATTCATTTTGAATTCTTTACCTAAAATTTACAAATATTATATTTAGAATTGAAAAAATACTGTGCTCTATGATATGATGGAGCACAGGGAGAAAATCCGTCGGAAGAAGTCGAAAACGGCGGCATTTTGCCCGCTGCTCGCGAAACTCCGGGCGGCGACAAAAGAGAATGGAGAAGACATTATGAATATCGGATATCTGGAAAGTATCTTCAGTTTCCTGGGCGGTCTCGGTATGTTCCTGTACGGCATGAGCATTATGGGCGACGGCATGCAGAAATCGGCCGGAAGTAAGCTGAACAAGTTCCTGAGAATGGTGACGGACAACCGGCTCCTTGCGGTCGGACTTGGCGCCCTGATCACCGCGATCCTGCACAGCAGCGGAGCGACAACTGTCATGGTCGTCGGCTTTGTAAATGCCGGGATCCTGAATCTGACCCAGGCGGTCGGCGTCATCATGGGCGCGAACATCGGTACGACGATCACCGCATGGATGGTTTCCTTAAACTCTCTCGGTGATGCGATGAAAGTGCTGCAGCCGTCCTTCTTTGCACCGCTTGTTGTTGCAATCGGTTCTTTCTGTCTGATGTTTTCAAAGAAGAAGAAAGAAAGTCTGGTCGGTGAGGTCTGTATCGGTGTCGGACTCCTGTTTGTGGGACTGACGTTTATGTCAAGTTCCGTCGCTCCGTACACGGATGCTCCGATCTTTGCGAAGGCATTTGCGGTTCTCGGAAGAAATCCGATCCTGGGAATTATGGTCGGAGCGCTTGTAACTGCGATCATCCAGAGCTCCACCGCCTCTGTCGGAATTCTTCAGACGCTGGCGGCAAGCGGAGTCGTGACAACGAACGCTGCGATCTATATCACACTCGGACAGAATATCGGTTCCTGTCTGACTGCGATCTTATCGAGTGCAGGCGCAAGCCGGAATGCGAAGCGCGCTTCGGTGATCCACCTGACGTTCAACAGTTTCGGTGCGATCGTCTTCGGGATCGGAATGTATGTGATCTCCATGATGCGCCCGGATATTGCTCAGGGAAGTATCAATGCGTTGCAGATCTCGATCTTCCACACGTTTTTCAACCTGACGAACACCCTGCTGCTATTCCCGTTTGCAAAACAGCTCGTTGCGTTCTCCGGTCTGATCGTGCGTGAGACAGAGGAGGACGAGAAGAAAGAGGAGAAAAAGGAAGACGAGCTTCCGGTTCTCGACGAACGTATCTTCAAGTCTCCGACATTTGCACTGGAAGTCGGCGTGATGGAAGTTGTTCATATGGGTAAGATGGCGCTTGCAAATTTAAAACTTGCAACGAGTGTTCTTGTCGAGGGAAAGTATGAACATCTGGATGAGGTCTTTAAGAATGAGACAGAGATCGATATTTTAAATAAGAAGCTGACCGAATATCTCATCAAGGTCAACAATCTCTCTTTAAACGAGAAGCAGAAGGTGCAGGTCAGCAATCTGTTTTACAGCATCAGCGACTTAGAGCGCGTTGGCGACCATGCGGAAAACCTCGCAGAGGCAGCTCAGTATCTGAAGGAACATCAGCTTGCTTTTTCTGAGACGGGTATCGAGGACCTTAAAGAAATCTCCGTAGCGGCCATCGGTGCGGTGGATCATGCAGTCGCAGCCAGAAATGATGGCAATATGGAAGATATCCGACAGGTCAGCAAGCTCGAGGACCGCGTGGATACTCTGGAAGAAGAGATGCGCGACAAGCATATCGAACGTCTCTCCAAGAACGAGTGCAACCCGTCCGCAGGCGTTGTATTCCTGGATATCTTAAGCAACCTGGAACGTATCTCTGACCATGCTTACAATGTGGCCGGATATGTGAAAGATGAGCTGTAAGAGTGGAATAACTTTGATAAGATCAGGATCCTGTATACAGATCCCGGTGAACGTACCGGTTGTATACGGGATCTTTTTTATTTAACAGAACTTCCTGTTAAATAAAAAGGCACTGCGTGCCTAAGATGCGCACTCGCGCGAAGATGAAGATTGTCGCAAGCGACCGCGCGAGACGCCGAATGTGCCGAAGCACATTCTTTTTATGATTTTTACCTTGCCAGTTTTTCTTAACTCCCGTATAATAAAGACATCAGACAACTTGAAATAAATGTGGGGAAAATATATGGAAACAAAGAAAAAAGAAGACCGGAAACTCCTGGGAAGCCAGATCGAAGACCGGATCCTGGAGTATATAGAAAAGAAACCGCTGGCGGTGGGGGACCGTCTGCCAAACGAGTTTGAACTTGCGGAAATGTTCGAGGTGGGGCGAAGTACGATCCGTGAGGCGGTGAAGGGCCTGGTGACAAAAGGGGTCCTTCAGGTGAGAAGAGGCGCCGGAACTTATGTGCAAAGCCTGACACCGGTCGAGGATGATCCGCTGGGACTTACCGCAAAACTTCACGATAAATTTAAGCTGGCGCTTGATCTCTTCGATGTCCGCCTGATCCTGGAGCCGGAGATCGCGGCGAAGGCGGCTGTCTATGCGACGGATGAGGATATCGAGACTCTAATAAGGCTGTGTAAGGAGACGGAGGAACTCTATCTCGCGGACAAGGACCATATGCCGAAGGACATCGAGTTCCATACCTGGATCGCCCGCTGCAGCAAAAACCAGGTCATGGAATCCCTGATCCCGATCATCAATTCGGGGATCAATACGTTCGTGAACCTGACAAGACGTGCGCTGCGGACGGAGACGATCGTGACTCACCGCGCGATCACGGAGGCGATCGCTTCCCACGATTCCACGGGGGCGCGATGCGCGATGGTGATGCACCTGACGTATAACCGGCAGGAGCTTTTAAGACGGCGGACGGCCTACGAGCAGATGGGAGACGAGGCGTGACTTTTCACGGGTAGGAATTTTCAGAACTGAAAATTCCGTATGATACCGTTGTGGTCGCGGATTTTGCCGATTCGGAATGCGAAGCATCGGCAAAATCCCGTTACAGTGCGCGGGCATGGAGTGCCCGTGTACTGTAACGATGAGGTGGCAAAATCGGGACAGAATGCAGCAGATTGTTTAGGAAAATAAAAAATTAGGGAAATGACCGGATCATGGTGATAATGGAATAAACAGCAGGATTGCAGGGGAAAATAATGCACAATTTTCCCCTGCTTTTTTTGTGCGAAAAAGAGAAAAATCAAAATACATCAGACATGTATTGCAAAAAGTACAGAAAAATGTTAGATTATGCACATAGACATAAGACATCAGACAAATACAAAAAATAAGCGCCGGAATCCCCGGAGATGTCTGATGAAAATGCCGGAAAGCTCCAGTACTCATCTGGTTTTCACGGTATGCATCACAAGCGCGGTCCCGTCCTGGGGTATCATGCGGATGCCGCGCGTCAAAAAACACAAATATATTGGGAGGTAAATCCACTATGTCTGAAGGAGTTGTACTCAACCCGACCCGCCTTGTCCTGGCAGCCCTGATCGGTCTGGTGATCCTGCTTGTCCTGATCATCAAGTTTAATGTTCAGGCGATGATCGCGATCCTGATCGGTGCGATCTGTATCGGACTTCTCGCGGGAATGCCGACACAGGACATTATTTCGGCAGTAAATGATGGAATTGGAAACACGTTAAAAGGAATTGCCCTGCTTGTAGGTCTGGGATCCATGTTCGGTGCGATCTTAGAGGTATCGGGCGGCGCGCAGACCATCGCTGTCACGATGGTAAAGAAGTTCGGTGATGAGAAGGCCGCCTGGGCGCTCGGTATCACAGGTCTCGTGATCGCGATGCCGGTATTCTTCGATGCAGGACTGATCATTCTGATCCCGCTTGCGTTCTCACTCGCGAAGAAGACAAAGCGTTCCTCCCTTCATTATGTTATTCCGCTTCTCGCAGGACTTGCGGTCGGACATGCGTTCATTCCGCCGACACCGGGTCCGGTCCTTGTAGCGACAATGCTGAATGTAGACCTCGGCTGGGTCATCTTAGTCGGAATCTTCTGCGGAATCTTCGCGATGATCGTTGCCGGTCCGGTATGGGGATCCATCTGCGGAAAGAAATATTTTGTTCCGGTTCCGGAGAGCGTAGCGAACCAGGAAGAGATCGACGAATCCAAACTTCCGAGCTTCGGACTGATCGTCGGAATTATCCTGATCCCGTTAGTGCTGATCATCCTGGACTCCATCTGCGGTGTTGTACCGGCTCTTGCAGGTGTTGCTCCGATCTTCGAGTTCCTCGGTGAGCCGTTTGTAGCGCTTTTGATCGCGACACTTGCCGCAATGTTCGGTCTTGGATTAAGACATGGATACACGATGAAAGAGCTTGAGAAGGTTATGACAAAGTCCCTGGAGCCGACCGGTCTGATCCTTCTTGTGACAGCGTGCGGCGGCGTGCTCAGATATGTACTTCAGTATTCCGGACTCGGAGATGTGATCGGAAACGCAGTTGCGTCCATGAATCTCCCAATCGTTGTACTGGCATTCATCATTGCGGTCCTTGTCCGCATCAGCGTTGGTTCTGCAACTGTTGCGATGACCATGGCGGCCGGTATCGTTGCAGCACTTCCGGGAATCAGCGAGCTTTCCCCGTTATACCTCGCATGTACCGTAGCAGCGGTAGCAGGCGGTGCGACTGTCTGCTCCCACTTTAATGACTCCGGTTTCTGGCTGGTAAGATCCCTTGTCGGAATCGATGAGAAGACGACTTTAAAGACATGGACCATCATGGAGACATTAGTCGGCGGAACAGGATTTATCGTAGCGCTGATCATCTCATTCTTCGCGTAAGATTTTACGTTGACAGCCCGGATGAGATACACAATAATACCCACCACACAAAGAAAGAAGGAATCATCATGAAATGTCTGAAAAGCCAGGAAATGAGAAAACTTGCACCGGAGCTTGATCCGTTAAGGATCGGTACCGGCTGGAAACCGGAAGAGCTTGCAATGCCGCAGGTCATCATCGAGAGCACCGCGGGCGACAGCCATCCGGGAAGTGGACATCTCCATATTTTAGTAGATGAAGTAAAGAAAGGGATCGCAGAGGCAGGCGGCCGCGGCGCAAAGTATTTCTGCACCGATATCTGTGACGGCGAGAGCCAGGGAACAGACGGCATCAACTACAGCCTTGCAAGCCGTGAGATGATCACAAACATGATCGAGATCCACGCGAACGCGACTCCGTTTGATGCGGGCGTTTATCTCGCAAGCTGCGATAAGGGAATGCCGGCAAACCTGATGGGATTATTCCGCGTGAATATCCCGGCAGTCGTTGTTCCGGGCGGAACCATGAACGCAGGTCCGGAGATGCTGACACTTGAGCAGCTTGGAATGTACAGCGCACAGTTCGAGCGCGGAGAGATCGATGAGAACCGTTTAAACTGGGCAAAACACAATGCATGTCCGAGCTGCGGTGCATGTTCCTTCATCGGAACTGCATCCACGATGCAGATCATGGCAGAGGCTCTCGGTCTTGCACTTCCGGGAAGTGCCCTGATGCCGGCGACAAGCCCGGATCTCTTAAACTATGCGAGAGAGGCCGGAAAACAGGCCGTAAAGCTCGCAAAGATGGACAATATGCGTCCGAGCGATATCGTGACCATGGAAAGCTTTGAGAACGCGATCCTGGTACATGCGGCAATCTCCGGAAGTACGAACTGCCTGCTCCATCTTCCGGCGATCGCCCATGAACTCGGGATCGAGATCACAGGTGACACCTTCGACAGACTCCATCGCGGCGCGAAGTATCTTCTTGATATCCGCCCGGCAGGAAAGTGGCCGGCAGAGTGCTTCTACTATGCAGGCGGCGTTCCGGCGATCATGGAGGAGATCAAAGACCATCTTCACCTTGATGTCATGACCGTGACCGGAAAGACTCTCGGTGAGAACTTAAAGGAATTAAAAGAGAACGGATTTTATGAGCGCTGCGAGAAATGGCTTCAGAAGTTCAACGAGCGCTACGGAATCTCCATCACAAGACAGGACATCATCCGTCCGGCTGACAAGGCCATCGGAACCGACGGCAGCATCGCAGTTCTGCGCGGAAACCTTGCTCCGGAAGGTGCGGTTATCAAGCACACCGCATGCCCGAAGGAGATGTTCAAGGCAGTTCTCAAGGCGAGACCGTTTGATAGCGAGGAAGAGTGTCTGGATGCTGTCCTGAAACATAAAGTTCAGAAAGGTGACGCAGTCTTCATCCGTTACGAGGGACCGAAGGGAAGCGGTATGCCGGAGATGTTCTACACCTCCGAGGCCATCAGCAGCGACAAGGAGCTTGGCCGTTCCATCGCCCTGATCACAGACGGAAGATTCTCCGGTGCATCCACAGGTCCGGTTATCGGACACTGCAGCCCGGAGGCGGCAGACGGCGGCCCGATCGCTCTCGTTGAGGAAGGCGATCTCATCGAGATCGATGTGATGGAGAGAAAGTTAAACATCATCGGTATCAAGGGCGAGCGAAAGACTCCGGAAGAGATCGACGCGGTTCTTGCCGAGAGAAAGAAAAATTGGAAGCCGAGAGAGCTCCGCTACAAGAGCGGTGTGCTCCGCATGTTCAGCGAGCATGCGGCAAGCCCGATGAAAGGTGCATATCTGGAATTCTAAAAAAATAAAATGAGACTGGCAGTAAATGCTGGCTGCCAGCCTGCAAAAGAAGCGTCCCGGATCGTGAGATGACAGTTCTCTCTGATCCGGGGCGTTTTTATATCATTACCATTTCGCATTCCAAATCGGCAAAATCTACTGTTGCCACTGTACTGTTACGGAATTATCAATTCAGAAAATTCCTATCCGCATACAGGAACAGCCACATACTTTTCATATAATAAAGATTGCACGAACGAGTGTTCCTGTGGTAGAATGGTAATATCTGTTGCCGGAATACCAGTGGTTTCAGTATGTGGGAGATACGAGCAGAACTGTCGGTATCCGGAAACGTGAAAGGGGAACAGAATGAACAATTACGATACATTAAATCCGATGCAGCGGGAAGCTGTCTTCACTACGGAAGGTCCGCTCTTAGTGCTGGCGGGTGCAGGATCCGGAAAGACACGGGCGCTGACACACCGGGTTGCTTATTTAATAGAGGAAAAGGGTGTGAAGCCCTGGAATATTCTGGCGATCACCTTTACAAACAAGGCGGCGGGAGAGATGCGGGATCGCGTCAACAGCCTTGTGGAATACGGCGCGGATAGTGTCTGGGTCAGCACCTTCCACTCCCTCTGTGTGCGGATCTTAAGGAGATTTATTGAGAATATCGGCTACACGACGGATTTTTCCATCTATGATTCCGATGATACAAAAACCCTGATGAAACAGATCTTCAAGGATCTTGAGGTGAATACGAAGGTATTAAAAGAACGGGGCGTTCTCGGCGTGATCTCCTCCGCAAAGAACGAGATGATCAGTCCGGAAGAATTTATGCTCAGCGCGAAGGCTGAGGGTGATTCGAGACTGAAACGGATCGCGGAGCTCTATATGGAGTACCAGAAACGTTTAAAAAAGAACAATGCCCTGGATTTCGATGACCTTCTTGTAAAGACCGTGGAGTTGTTCCAGTCAAAGCAGGAAGTTTTGGAGTATTATCAGGATCGTTTCCGCTATATTATGGTGGATGAGTATCAGGATACGAATACGGTGCAGTTTAAGCTTGTGAGTCTCTTGGCCGCGAAGTACCGGAATATCTGCGTGGTGGGCGATGATGACCAGTCGATCTACCGGTTCCGCGGCGCGAATATCAGAAATATTTTAAGCTTCGAGGAGACGTTCCCGGGGGCGAAGGTGATCAAACTGGAGCAGAACTACCGTTCTACGAAGATGATCCTGGATTCGGCGAATGAAGTGATCAGGAACAATACCGGAAGAAAAGATAAGACGCTCTGGACAGAGAACGAGGTCGGAGAGCGGCCGGTATTCCGGGAGTTTCCTTCCTCCTTTGAGGAAGCGGAATGGATCGTGCGGGATATCGTAAAAAAGGGCGGTCCATGGAAGGATTACGCGATCCTTTACCGGACGAATGCCCAGTCCCGTATATTCGAGGAGAAATGTGTTGCGTACAATCTCCCGTATCGTCTCGTGGGCGGCGTAAACTTCTACCAGAGAAAAGAGATCAAGGATGTTCTCTGTTATTTAAAGACGATCGCCAATGGGCGGGATGACCTGGCTGTGCAGAGGATCATCAATGTTCCGAAGCGTGGAATCGGAGCTATGAGTGTCGCCCGGGTGAACATGTTCGCGATGGAAAACGATATGAGTTTCTATGAGGCGCTGGAGAGGGTGCAGGCGGTTCCGGGAATCGGAAAAGCGGCATTAAAGATCGGAGTATTTACAGACCAGATCAGCGAGTTCCGGAAGATGTTAAAGGAAGAGACTCCGATCAAGGATGTGATCGAGGCGATCCTTGATAAGACAGGATATCGTGATGAGCTGAAGGAAGAGGGCGAGGTGGAAGCCGAGTCCAGAATGGAAAATATTGAGGAATTGATCAACAAGGCAGTCACCTACTGGGAGAGCGCCGAGGAACCGAGTCTGTCTGCATTTTTAGAGGAGGTTGCTCTGGTTGCGGACATTGACAGTATGGACGAATCCGAGGACCGGATCATCCTCATGACGCTTCATTCCGCAAAGGGTCTGGAGTTCCCGTATGTGTATCTTGCAGGAATGGAAGATGGTCTTTTCCCGAGTATGATGTCTCTGATGGAAGGACCGGAGGCATTGGAGGAGGAGCGCCGTCTCTGCTATGTGGGGATCACGAGGGCGGAGAAGCGCCTGACTCTGACTGCGGCGAAGAGCCGTATGATAAAAGGGCAGGTACAGCCTGAAAGAACGAGCCGGTTTATTGACGAGATCCCGGATGTGTGTCTGGAACGTCCGGACCAGGATGACTCAAAGACCGGATGGAAGAAAATGGCAGACGCGTACAGGAACCTTCCGGAGGAAGCAGGACTTTCGTGGGCGAAGGCTTCCGGCGCGGACGGAAAAGCGGCAGACGGTCACACCGGAAGATTCCAGAACCGCCCGGCGGGCGTGAGCCTTTTCGGACAGAAATCCGATGCCTATAAGAATCCATATGCCTCCGGGACTTCTGCGGCGCCGAAGAACACGCCGACCTTCGGAAAGGCGTTCACCGTAGAAAAACCGAAGTCTTTGGATTACTCCGAAGGTGACCGCGTCCATCACATGCGTTTTGGTGACGGAACCGTGAAATCCATCGCGGACGGCGGAAAAGATTTTGAGGTCACAGTCGATTTTGATAATGCGGCGATCGGGACAAGGAAGATGTTTGCTTCCTTTGCGAAGCTGAAGAAGCTGTAAATAAATTAGCCGAAAGAAATTTAGTATTGATTTTTTTCAGGCAATCGCATATAATTAAAAACAGCTAAGGAAAGTGCTTATATGTCTATGAGTACGCGAAAACCCCCGGAGTGGCACCTCCGGGGGTTTTCTTGCTCTTTGCGGTGAGCCGAACCGTTTAGGCTGTTACTGTCGGTTGTCCCTATCCAGCCATTTGCAAACATAGTAGCCAACTATGCTTGCCGCGACAGAGACAAGGAAAGTGTTTATGTAATCTATAAATACCGCCTCCTTTCTGCTGGAGGTGCGACAGCAGTTTTATTTTATCATGTTTATTTGTAGAACTCCATATACTGCGGTATAAAAAAATGGTGTCTAAAACTATGAAAATTTAGGGATAGTAAAAATCATAAAATCATGATATACTATTACAAAGTATCTGTCCGTGCGGATCATTCTTGTCCGGGGCGGCTGTGAAACAGAAAGGATGTGTGAGGATGAACAAATTCGATACGATGAGTAAAGACGCACTCAGCAAAATGGAAGAACTTATAAACGCGTCCAAGCTGAATGAACTGCTTCATAAAAAAGAAGAAGAGGATAAGAAAAAGAATTGTATCCTCTGGGTGCTTGCTATCATCGGCGCTGTTGCTGCTGTAGCCGGAATCGCATACGCAGTATATCGCTTCTTTACACCGGATTATCTGGAAGATTTTGAAGACGATTTCGACGATGATTTCGACGATGACTTTTTCGAGGAAGAGGAAGAAGCTCCGAAAAAAACGGAAAAAGCTGTCGAGAAGGATGACGAGAAAGAAGCTTAAGCCGAAATGCTTACAAACACAATGAGAACGAGGCTGTGGCAGGGATCGCTTGCACAGCCTTTTTCTGTGCATAAAAACATATCAGGGAACGAGGCATCGTTTGTGCGCTGTGCGATCAGAAACGGAAAAATCCGATTCCCGGCAGAAAAAAGGAGTACAAAAATTATATGAAAAAAGGTGAGATCTACACCGGTACAGTGGAAAAGATGGATTTTCCAAATAAAGGAATCCTCCATATCGGAGAGGAAAAGGTAGTTGTAAAGAATGCGCTCCCGGGGCAGACCGTCGAGATCGCGATCTCCAAGCAGCGCAAAGGAAGATGCGAGGGAAGACTCCTTAAGGTCGTGACTCCTGCAGCATACGAAAACACAGAGGGCGCATGTCCTCATCGTGCGGACTGCGGCGGATGTACGTACCAGACGGTTCCTTATGAGGAACAGTTAAAGATCAAGGAGCAGCAGGTCCGGGCTCTTTTAGATCCGGTTCTTCCGGCCGGCTACAATTTTGAGGGGATCAAAGGTAGTCCGTTGACAAAGGCATACCGCAACAAAATGGAATTTTCCTTCGGAGATGAGTTTAAGGACGGTCCCATGACTCTGGGAATGCATAAACGCGGCAGCTTTTATGATATCGTGACCGTGGACCGGTGTGTGCTGGTGCATCCGGACTGCTGTAAGATCTTAAGAGCGACGTTGGATTATTTTACGGAGCACGGAGCAGTCTTCTATAAAAAAATGGCGCATGTCGGTTATCTGAGACATCTTCTTGTCCGCCGCGGTGTGAAGACCGGGGAGATCCTTGTAGATCTTGTGACCTCCACCCAGACGGAGGGAACCTGGAAGAGTGAACAGAATGAGGAAGCGCTGCTTGAGGGCTGGAAAGAAAAACTTCTGGGACTGGATCTGGAAGGCTCTTTTGCCGGAATCCTCCACACAGAAAACGACAGCCTTGCGGATGTGGTACAGAATGACCGCACGGTGATCCTTTATGGACAGGACTTCTTTATGGAAGAGCTTCTCGGATTAAAATTTAAGATCACTCCATTCTCCTTTTTCCAGACCAACTCTCTCGGTGCGGAGGTGCTCTATGAGACGGCCCGCGAATACATCGGTGAGACAGACGGAAGAAAGGTATTCGATCTCTACAGCGGAACCGGTACCATTGCCCAGATCCTGGCTCCGGCGGCAGAACATGTGACCGGCGTGGAGATCATTGAGGAAGCTGTTGAGGCGGCGAAGGTGAACGCGGCGCAGAATGGACTGACAAACTGCGACTTCATCGCGGGAGATGTCTTAAAAGTATTGGATACCTTAGAGGAACGCCCGGACCTCATCGTTTTGGACCCGCCGAGAGACGGAATCCATCCGAAGGCGCTTCCAAAGATCATCGACCATTATGGATGCGAAAAAATGATCTATATTTCCTGCAAACCAACGAGCCTTGCGAGAGATCTCGTCGTGCTGCAGGCGAAAGGTTATGAGGTCACAAGAGTATGCTGCGTCGACATGTTCCCGGGGACGACGCAGGTAGAGACGGTAGCTCTTTTAACTAAAAAAAGTGACTTAGGAAAGTGAGAATATCAAGAAATATATCCTGGAGAAGCATGGGGTGAAGGTGCATACTGCTTATATAGCAGAAATAAAACGGGATTGTGAATTGGATATGCGTCCTAATTATAATGTTTCAAAGAAAGAGGCTCCTGAGATAAAATAATGTACTCCAGAGAAAAGGGAATATATCATGGAGGCACTGAGGTATTATAAGCTGGTAGTGTAGTTTACAGGGTAGAGAAAAAACAGCATAAGATTCAAGAAAGCAGAAGCAGTAGGATTTTTCCTATGATAGCTTCCGCTTTTTCTTTTTGCCGGTATCCTTGTCTTTTGCCTGTCCGTACCGGATAATATGAGTAGAATAAAAAGTGAAGCTGACCAGGATTTTCACTATTGCTCTGGCGAGGTGTGCCATACTCCCAAGGAATTGTTCGACCTCTTAGCTGATGATTACCGGACTTATGTGGAGATTGAACTGACCAAAGGCAGACGGGAGTTGACGGAAGATGATGAGAGAGAAGCGGATGCCTTGCATTTCTTCGGATATTCGTATACAATGTATCGTGTTGAGTATTATCCATGCGGAGGTGCGGTATGAACGGAATTAAGGGCTATATCTCCATAAGGGAGGCCTCCTATCACTGGGGCGTGTCAGAGCGGCGGGTCAACCAATATTGCGCCGAGGGGCGGATCCCCGGCGCGTCCCGGTTCGGGCGCTCATGGGCAATCCCGGAAAATGCAGAGAAACCGTCCGACCCTCGCAGGAAGGCCACGGAAGGAGGCGGTGGATATGATCTCCGATGAAACCGCATACCGACGGTATCTTGACGGAGAGCAAAAAGCTGCCGACCTGCTGGTGGAACGCTACGGCGATGCGCTGACACTTTACATCAACGGATACATCAAGGATATTCATGAGGCGGAGGATCTGATGATCGAGGCCTTTTCACAGCTTTTCGCAAAGGAGCGGCCGATTGAGGGTGTGGGCAGTTTTAAGGCATATCTTTACAAAACCGCTCGTCACCTTGTGATTCGACATAAGCAGAAAAACCGTCTTGCGTTTCTGCGCCTGGATGAGTTGGACTTTGAGCCGCAAAGCAACACCCTGATCGATACCGATCTACTTCGCAGCGAACGGGATCGCCAGTTGTATGATGCGCTTGAAAAGCTGAAAGCAGAATACCGGGAAGCACTCTATCTTGTCTATTTTGAAGATATGAGCTACCGCGATGCGGCAACGGTCATGAACAAAAGTGAGAGCCAGATCACAAAACTGGTTTACCGTGGAAAACAAAGCCTGAAAGTAATTTTGGAGCAGGAGGGATTTACTTATGCGGACAAGTGAGGAGCGTGCCCGCCTGATCCACAGGCGGACAGCGGAAATTAAACAAGAGCATCGAAAAAAGAAACAACAAGGGCTATATGCAGTCTGCATGGCGGCCTGCCTGTTTTTGGTGATCGGCATCGGTGCAATGATGCCGGGATTGATGAGGAACGCAGCGGACGGAAGCATCGTCCATTCTTCAGGAACGGCAAGCCTGATAGGAAGCCATGCCGCACTTGGCTATATCATGATGGGGCTGTTGGCATTTTTCCTTGGAGTTTGCGTGACAGTTCTTTTATACCGTCTGCATCGGAGATGTGAACGACAGAAGCAGGAGGATGCCGGAGATGGAGAACTTTGAACTCATTGATAACCTTTTTCAGATCACGGTGTTGCTCTGCGCCTGTGTCGCTGCCGGTATTCTTGCCATTCGGCACAGGAACCGTAGCCTCCTGATTTTATCTCTCGCCTATGCCTGCTTTGCCATGGGGACGATATACTATGTGCTGTATCTGGTCATCATTGGTATCTGGCCGCAGGTATTTTATGTGGCGGAGATTTCGTGGCTGGCCGCGTGGCTTTTTTACCTGTCTGTGCAGATATTGCCAGCGGAGGGGAAGAAATATCGATTTTCTCTTCCTGCCGGAGCCACAGCAGCAGTCATTACGGCAATCGCCTTTCTCGACCACGATTTCGGCCCGTCTTATCTTATTTCCGCACTGTTTTCGCTCACGGCGGGCGCGACTGTGTATCTCTCGGTGTCCCACATGCGGCACGGCGGCTTGTATCGAAAGAGGGATGTTCAGATGATCATCTGTGTTGTGCTGCAAGTACTGCTGTATCTGGTTTCGAATTACACGCATGACTATACGCGCTTTCAGCTCTACTACGCTGTAGACCTTGCGCTGACGTTATCCATGGCGGCGCTTCTGCCCCTGACACTGCGGGAGGTGAAGCAGGCTTGACCTATATTGAAAACATTTTCCTCTGCCTTGCGCTCCCGCTGATCTTATCCCTGTTTTTCATGAAGGGGCGCGTTCGGCGCTATGCGCTGTTTTTGACCGTCGGTATGGCCTGTTGCCTGCTCAGCGCCTATGTCAGCAGCTTCTTCATGGGGCAATACGGCGTGGACGGCACCGTTGCCGCTATCGAGATCACGCCCGTATGTGAAGAAGTCATGAAACTGCTGCCACTGCTGTTTTTCTATCTGATTTTTGAGCCGGAGCCGAAAGAGATGCCGGCGGCAGCCATCGCCATCGCCGTTGGTTTTGCTACCTTTGAAAACGTCTGCTATCTGACGGAAAACGGCGCGGCCAATTTCAATTTTCTGCTGATTCGCGGGATCTCTGCCGGAGCACTGCATATTCTCTGTGGCGTTTTTTCCGGCTTCGGTGTTTCCTATGTGTTTCGCCGTCACTGGCTGGCAGCAACCGGCACCGTGGGCATTCTTGGAGCCTGCATCGGTTTCCATGCCATCTATAATCTGCTCATCACGGCGGACGGTGTATGGAAAACGGCAGGATACCTCTTTCCGTCGCTGCTCCTCCTCTGCCTATACGCAGCAAAGCAGCTGCTGCCAAGGCAGAACATTTCCTTTGAATAAGTACAGATTTCGCGCGCAGAGCCGTCCCAAATTCGGGGCGGCTCAATTTTTTTGAATTTTTTTCGATTTTGGGTGGAAGGATTTTGGATTTCATGTCTTTTAGGAAGTAGAAGGTCGTTGATTGACCTTGGGAACAAAAAGCGAAAGGAGACATTGACAATGACCAGCAGAACGGAGCGCCGGGTTCGGGAGATCCGGCGACGGGCGAGGCAATACAGGAAGCGGCACGAAAGGCGCGTGCTTTCCACCTTAAGCGTGTGCAGTCTGCTTCTCTTTGCCGGTATCGGTATTCTTTTGCGGAAGGTACAGTCAGGTGGCGTCCCCACCGTGGCGGACAGCTATGGCTCTGTGCTGCTGCGAGGAGGCGCAAGCGCGTACATTGTTGTCGGCATCGCCGCCTTTGTGGTGGGGGTGACAGTGACCATGATCTGCATCCGGCTGAAAAACAAATCAAAAGACCGTACAGTCAGTACGGAAGAAAGGGAGGACTAAATGAAATTGAAAAAACGGATATTGAGCCTGCTGCTCTGCGGCGCAATGCTCTTTTCCCTCTGCTCTCAATCCGTGTTGGCCGAGGAGAATGGGCAGGCGGGCGGCGTTACAATAGGCACAAGCGGCCTGTGCGAACACCACCCGGAGCATAACGCGGACTGCGGCTACACGGAGGGAACGGCGGGAACACCCTGCGTCCATGAACACACCGCAGATTGCTATGAGGAAGTAACCAACTGCGTCCATGAACATGACGAGGACTGTTACCCGGAGGAAAGCGTTTCCGGCAATGAAGCGACCCCGTCCGGCGCACAAAAACGGGAACCGGAGAACTGCCCCCACATCTGCGACGAGAAAAGCGGGTGTATCACCAAGGAATTAAACTGCCAGCATGAGCATGACGATGGGTGCGGCTACTCTCCTGCAACTGCGGGGACCCCCTGCGGGTATGTCTGCGAACTGTGCGGCAGTGAGGATAGTGAGAAACTGGCTACTCCGTCCAATGCGGAGGCTGTCACGGTGGCAAGCGTACAGGCCATGATCAACGCTTTACCGAGTGCCGAGGCAATTACAGAGGAGAACGCTGAGGAAGTCAAGGCGCAGCTTGAGGCCATCGACGAGGCGAAGGAGAAGCTCTCCGACGAGGAAATCGATGAGCTGGATATGACCCGGTATACGGAAGCTGCCGCTGCATTGGGGGCGATGGCTGCGCCAATGCTATTGGCTAATGATTCGCCTGACGAGCAGTTTTCCCTCACCCCCGGCGGCACCTATTACTTTGACCTCTCCGGCGCGAGCATTCCCGGCACAGCAAACAGCGGAAACTCATATGGAGCGGCTTCTTTGCCGGATACGTCGCTGCACTATGTTCCCTTTACCTATGCGGGAACAATAGAAGCCTACAAGCTCACATCTGCGATGGCAACCACCGAGGAGTATGCAGAGCAGAACAAATATCCCCACAGCCTGTTTGTGGCGGACTATGCCGTAACGCATACGATTAGCTGGGGTGACTTAAATACGAAAGGTCTGATTTTCGGCAAAAATTATGCCAGCGGCGGCGTGGACTATACCCTGCGCGCACCGTCTGTGGGAAGTAAGTCTACAGGTTCGGGCGCTTCCCAACGCATCGTGCCCCAAAGCAACGAATGGGACACGATGCTGAACAAGAACAGCGGATATATCCAAAACTGGAATGAAATGTATTCGTGGGGACAGGATACTGTTTCTGTCGACGCGTCGAGCCGTGCGGTTCGCGGGTGCTATTCGGCCCGCCTCTGGATCAGCTGCTATGCTGCGAACTCCGTCCCGTACGTCGGTTTCCGCCCCGTCCTTGAAGTCCCGAACTCTGACACACTGGACTCTGGCGGACTGAAGGCCGTTACCCTTGACCTTGGCGGCGGCAAGCTGGGCGGCAGCTCCGATGCTATTCACATCATCGTGAAAAACGGCAGCGCATTTACCGCCCCTGCGTCCGACGGCCTGACCCGCCCGGACGGAAATACAGGCAGCTACTTCATGTGGCTTGACGGCAATGGCAAATCCTACGAACCCGGCGACAGCGTTCCTGCTGATGTGACGGAACTGACGGTGCAGTGGACAGCCCCGACCTATACCGTAACCCTGCACGCAAACGGTGGCACGATCAACAACGGCAATGTCACCGAATACACCTACGGCGTGGGTGCAACACTTCCGACGGCAGACGATATGACCTATACAGGCCACACGTTCAAGGGCTGGTATGCCAACGAAAATCTGACCGGCTCTCCTGTTACGGCAATCGGCGGTACAGAAACGGGCAATAAGGAATATTGGGCGAAGTGGGAAGCAAATACCTACACCGTCACGCTGAACACAAACGGCGGCACGATCAACAGCGGCAATGTCACCGGATACACCTACGGCGTGGGTGCAACGCTTCCGACAGCCGATGATATGACCTATACGGGATATACGTTCAAGGGATGGTATGACAACGAAGGCTTGACCGGCTTTCCTGTTACGGCAATCAGCGACACCGAAACGGGCAACAAGGAATATTGGGCGAAGTGGGAAGCAAATGCCTACACCGTCACGCTGAACACGAACGGCGGAACGATCAACAACGGCAATGTCACCGAATACACCTACGGCGTGGGCGCAACACTCCCGACAGATGTGACGCGCACCGGGTACACCTTCAAGGGCTGGTATGACAACGAAAATCTGACCGGCTCTCCTGTTACGGCGATCGGCGGTACAGAAATGGGCAATAAGGAATATTGGGCAAAGTGGGAAGCAAATACCTATACCGTGACATTTTACCCTAATGGTGGCAGTGTCAATCCGGTTGCTGCTACCACAGATAGTTCCGGCAAGCTGTCCTCTTTACCTACACCAACCCGTGGTGGCAACTATCGTTTTGATGGATGGTACACCGAACAGACCGGCGGCATAAAAGTTACCTTAAATCAGGTTTATACGGCAGATACCACCCTATATGCCTACTGGATCTATACTAGCGGCAGTTCATCTTCCGAAGACAGGGACGATCCCTCTGGCAACGCCTTTATCACTGATCGTCCGAACAAGGATAACCCGACCACACCAACCACAGCAAAATCAAATTCTGTAAAAGTGGATAGTAAGGGAAATGCAGTGATTACAAGAAGCATAGTTGCTGATGTTATCTCCGTTGCCCAGTCTGACTCAATAAAGCATGGGAATACGAAAAACGGTATCGCGGTGGTTGTTCCTGTGGAAATCAGCAAAGCGTTAGCTGGTGTGCAGATTACGCTGAAAGCAGATGCACTGGATAAACTAGTGTCCTCTGGTGTCAAACGGTTCACCATCGATACCGACAGTATGGCTGACTTTGGATTTATGCTGGATACCCTAAAGGAACTGAACCGTCAGACTACCGGAGATCTTATTCTAAAAATGAAGAAGACCGCAGTTACCTCTCAGGAAGTAGAAACAGCCATTGGAAATCGCCCGGTCTATGATATTACCTTATGGGAAGTAAAGAACGGCAAGGAAACTGTTGTCAACTTGAGCGGGAAGACCGTCAGCATTGCAATTCCGTATACTCCGGCGAAAAACGAGAAGCCTGGCAACCTGTATGCGGTTTATGTGGACGAAAACGGTAATGTACAGTGGATCAGCAAATCCAGCTATAATATGGATCAGAAAGCAGTGATTTTTGTAGCAGAGCATTTCAGCATCTACGGCATAGGCTACAAGAATCAGATTCCTGCCTTTACCGACGTGAACAACCACTGGGCAAAGGACAATATGCTCTTTGTTGTTAGCCGTGGGCTGCTGAGTGGTACCAGTGCCACCACCTTCAGTCCCAATACCGGCATGACCAGAGGAATGTTTGTTACCGCACTGGGGCGATTAGCAGGTGTTGACCCGACTGATTACCAGGCCAGAATGTTTACCGATGTGAAAGAAGATGCTTACTACGCCCCCTATGTCAACTGGGCGGCAAAGACTGGCGTTGTCAGTGGAACGACAGATACTACTTTCGCCCCGGATACCAACATCAACCGCGAGCAGATGGCGGTCATTATGAAGAACTACGCTACCAAACTGGGCTACACCATCCCGAAAACTCTGGAAGTTGTGAATTTTGCGGATAGCGCAGGTATTTCTTCCTGGGCAAAAGAAGCGGTCAAGTCCATGCAGCAGGCGGGCATCCTTGCGGGCAAGACAAACAACTGTTTCGACCCTGCCGGAACCGCAACCAGAGCCGAAGTCGCTACCGTCCTGCGGCGGTTCGTGGAGATCGTCATCGATCCGCAGACTGCCAACGGCTGGGTGCAGAACGACAGCGGTGAATGGAGTTACTACAAAAACGGGGATTTGGTCAAAGGTTGGCTCTCTAATGATCAGAAGTGGTACTGGTTGGACAAAAATACCGGCAAAATGTTCTCTGGTGGTTGGAAACAGATTGACGGTAAGCAGTATTACTTCTACGCAGATGGCTCTATGGCGGTGAATACCACCGTAGACGGCAAGACCATCGGTGAGGATGGAGCCAGAAAGTAAGTTGTTTTACCAGCAAATTAAGAATTAAAACAGGGGCATTCCAAACGACATGTGTACTGGAATGCTCCTTCTACAATAAAAGACTGTTTGCCCGTAATAGCAGCGGACAAAGAATAAACGCGGTCGGGTAAGCAGATACCCAGCCGCGTTTATTCTTTCTCTGGTTTTCTCCTTGTGTCGAGCATTTTGTCAATCAGGGCAAGTAAAAGCTCCTGTTCCCGATGACTGCATTGTAGGACTAAACGCTGTATGCGCTCTACGATTTCACTCTCCTGTTCTATCTGCGGTGCGAGAACTTCATCAAATGAAGCACCAATAGCATTAACGAGACGGATCAGGACGTCCAAGCTCGGCTTTCGTTTGTCATTCTCGATAGCTGATAGAAAACGAGAACTGATTTCGGCACGATCCGCAATTTGCTCACGGGTATAATCCCGTTTTTCTCTAGCGCAGCGAAGGGAACAACCAAATGAGAACATAATTTGTTGCTTTAGAAAGAAAGTGTATTAGTTCTGTTTCTGGTGAGAAAGAGTCCACATGGTGGTAGATATGAAATCATAGCCAGACACAGACGAAAAGAAGCAGCACTATGGGCAGGGCTTACAGGATTCGATTTTGACAGGCGTGAACGTGAGACGGCAGGCAGAAGAAACGTTGTCACTGATAAGGATTTGACCAGAGACGGTAAATGGAAGTATAATTGGACTGAGAGAAAATAACAGGAGTGACAATATGGTAAAAAATCAAGTACATTCATCTCAGTCAGGAACCTTTGACATCAGTGCAGCAATGCTTCATATCATTGCCATGACATTTATGCTGATGGATCATCTCTGGGCTACGCTTCTTCCGGCGCAGGACTGGCTGACCTGTGTAGGAAGGCTCGCGTTTCCCATCTTTGCATTTATGGCAGTGGAAGGATATTTTCACACGCACAGCTTTAAAAAGTACATTCTCCGGCTGCTGCTGTTTGCGGTGCTGTCGGAGATCCCCTTTGATCTGATGTATGGCGGAACCTGGTTTTATCCGTTTCATCAGAATGTGATCTGGACGCTGTTGATTGGACTCTCTGGAATTCATTTGATGGAAAAAGTTCGAAAAAAGCAGAAGCTGTGGATTTTTCTGCCGACGGCGGTTCTGGTCGTGCTGGTTGGAAGTGCACTTGGGACGGTAGGAATGGCAGATTACTACGGTGCAGGTGTATTGACGCTGTTTATTTTTTACTTTTTCCGGGGAAGAAAATGGTGGTGTTTTTCCGGACAGCTTCTGGCGCTTTATTGGGTCAACGTAGAGCTTCTGGGAGGTCTGATGTACCCCATCCGGCTTTTTGGGATGAACTTTGAACTCTGCCAGCAGGGACTTGCATTGCTTTCATTGCTTCCGATCTGGCTGTATCGTGGACGGCAGGGCTGCCATACGAAAGTCTTCCAGTATAGCTGTTATGCGTTTTATCCGGTCCATATGCTGATTCTTGCATTGGTGTTGAATTATGTGAATCGATAATGATAAGATCTGCGGCTGCAGGGGATACGACCCTGCAGCCATTTTTTATGTAACAGGAAATTCCGAGGAATTCCCAGTTACATAAAAAGGCACTGACGTGCCAAAGATGCGCACTCGCGCGAAGATGTAAATTGTCGCAAGCGACCGCGCGAGGCGCGAGAATGTGCCAAGGCACATTCTTTTTCATTAACAGGAAATCTTATGGCATGTATAAAAAGAGCGGTAGGATTGTTTCCTTTATTTTAAATATTCATCCATCCAGTCAATGATCTCCGTCATCCGGTCGATCCTGTTCTCCGGCTTTCCGCCTCTGGACAGTTCATGATTTTCTCCATGGAACAGGCAAAGCTTTGACGGGCAGCCGTTCCGCTTGATGGCGCTGAACATGGCGAGTCCTTCCGCCATATAGCATCGGTAGTCCTCATCGGAGTGGATAAAGAGTGTCGGTGTCTTGCAGTTCGGCGCAAACTGGAGCGGGGACTGCTTCCAGAGAAGCTCCACATCGGTCCTCGTGTTGGTTCCCTGGTTGTTTAAGATGAAGGTGTGTCCTATATCGGAGTTGTGCTCAAAGGATACCCAGTTGGAGATGGAGCGCTGGGAAGCTGCCGCGTGGAACCGGTCTGTATGTCCGATGATCCAGTTTGTCATGAATCCGCCGTAGGAGCCGCCTGCGACACCGAGATGTTCCGGATCGATCATCGGGTACCGTTTCAGGACTTCATCCGTGAAATCCATCAGGTTCTGATAGTCCACAGTTCCGTAGATTCCGTTGATATTTCCAAAGTCCGTGCCCCGTCCGTCAGATCCTCTCGGGTTGCAGAAGAACACAAAATATCCGCGGTTTGTCCACATCTGCATCTCATGATAGTAGACATCTGAATAAACGGTTCTCGGACCGCCGTGGATATTTAAGATACCGGGATAGGACTTTCCTTCCTCGAAACCTGCCGGTTTTAATACCCATCCGTGGATCTCGTACCCATCGCTGGCAGTAAATGTGAAGGCTTCCGGAGTCTGGACATCGTACTCGTCGGTGAGCCAGTCATTCATGTGGGTCACCTGCTCGCCGTCTACAAAAAGTTCCGCAATGTGGAGGCCGTGGAATTCCATGGAGGCGATGTGTCCGCCCGCAAGATCGAAGCTGTCGCAGGAGCTTCCTGCCGTCAACGGCCCGGAGACAGTGCCGCCCCGGGAGATCTTATAGAGATGGGAAAAATCTTCCACGGTGGAAATATAGTAAAATTCTCCGTCCACAGCCTTAAATGTCTGTCCTGCGCCGAATCTGGAATCGGAGCCCACGGAGGAGCCGCCGATGGAAGATTCATAAGGATGGATCAGCTTCATGGATCCGTCCGCGAGATCCATATGGTAGAAGTCACAGTATTTCGTCGTATCCTTATAGGAGTCATCCGTTGCCGCAATGAGTGCAGTCTTTTCGTCTAAGAGGGAGACAACTCCGGTGCGCATGGAATCCGGCGCGATCAAGGTTTTTGTCTCACCGGTGGAGAGGTTATAGAGATAAACGCCCGGACGGATTCCCATGACACTCTGTTTCCACGGATATGCCTTGTAGAGCAGGAGGTTTCCAAGGACAGAATACTGGGAACAGTCAGTCCATTCGTCCGCCACGTAAGTGAGCTTATCGGATCCCATATCATAGACAGCGTAACGGTTTCTCTTCGCGTTCGTGTATCCCTGGCCATTGCCCCAGAACGGAAGCTCGTCGAAGACCTCGTAAGATTTCTTCCTTGTATCCTTGTAATTATCATGGCGGATCGTCAGGAGGTAACGCCCGTCCGGGAGAAGACGGATTCCTGTGACGGAAGCCGGAACCGATGCGCGGCATGAGGCTTCGCCGCCGGACGGAGAGATTTCATAAAAGAAAGAAGTGCCGTTTTCTTTTTCCTTTTTAAGGGCCGCAGTCCGGGCTGCAGTAAAGATCAGCGTATTTTCTGCTGTCCAGGACCAGATCTTCGCGTCACCGGCGCAGGTGACACGGGAGACAGTCTTCTTCCCAAGATCATACAGGTACAGGTCAGACAGATAGCCATTGGTCTCCCGGTCCGGTACGGATACCGTGAAGGCGATCTTCGTTCCATCGGGTGAGAAATGTGGGTTGCTCAAAAAACGGAACTTCAGGAATGTGTCGATCTCAATCTTCTTCATCGTCATGTCCTCCATAATTAATATTTTGTAATAGGAAATCCAAGGAATTCCCTATTATACAAACAGGCACTAATGTGCCAATGATGCGCACTTGCGCAAAAATGCAGGTCAGATGCATCCATCCACAGAATCTGCCGGGCTGCCCCCGGAAGATCATAGGCCGGAAGGCACGGGATCGCTATGAAATGAGTATAAATACTCAGAGTGGAATGTGTCAAGGAAAAGTGGAGCAGGGGTATCCGGAAAAAGCGCTTGCCATATCAGAAAAATGATGTTAAAATATTTTAGACTATGTATAATGCGCACGAAAAGATCCCTGGGACTGGTGCACGAGAGATAAAAAAGAGCGAGATGCGAAGAGAAAGGAAGCTAAAACGATGTCAGGACATAATAAATTTTCCAACATCAAACATAAGAAAGAGAAGAACGACGCAGCAAAGGGTAAGATCTTTACCGTAATCGGAAGAGAGATCGCTGTCGCAGTGAAAGAGGGCGGCGCTGATCCGGCTAACAACAGCAAGCTGCGTGATGTGATCGCAAAAGCGAAAGCAAACAACATGCCGAACGATACCATCGACCGCGGTATCAAGAAAGCAGCCGGTGACTTAAACTCCGTAAACTACGAAAACTTAACATATGAGGGATACGGTCCGAGCGGTGTAGCGATCATCGTTGACACACTGACTGATAACAAGAACCGTACTGCAGCGAACGTAAGAAGCGCCTTCACAAAGGGCGGCGGAAACGTAGGCGCACAGGGAAGCGTTTCCTTCATGTTCGACCGCAAGGGCCAGATCGTGATCGACAAAGAAGAGTGTGATATGGATGCCGACGAGCTCATGATGGCAGCGCTTGATGCAGGCGCTGAGGATTTCTCCGAGGAAGAGGACAGCTACGAGGTTATCACAGATCCGGACAACTTCAGTGCAGTCCGCGAGGCTCTCGAGAAAGCCGGAATCCCGATGGTAGAGGCTGATATTACTATGATCCCGCAGAACTGGGTAGAACTTACCGACGAGGAAGCGATCAAGAAGATGCAGAGAATCCTTGATCTCCTTGACGAGGATGATGACGTACAGGCTGTATACCACAACTGGGATGAATAAAGAATCGTAATTGTGTATGTTGTGATCCCCTTTCACCAGAATTGTACTGATGAGAGGGGATTTCTTCATGTAACAGGAAATTCCGGGGAATTCCCTGTTACATAAAAATAAGCCGGCAGCCGGAAGGCACCGGACAGTCACATAAAACATAGAACTGCAGGAAAAGCGGAGAGCGTGGAACTCTTCGGAGGCAGGAGGGAGGAGTCCGTTATGACGGATATGAAGAAAAATATAAAAAGGACAGCAGTGCTTTCCGTGGTGCTGATCCTGGTGTTCGCGACAACCGTATTTGGCGCAGAGCAGACGGAAGAGTATGTGCCGGCGGTCTACGCGACGTTCTGGGCGCTCGTTCCGCCGGTCGTGGCGATCGGGCTGGCACTTGTCACAAAAGAGGTGTACAGTTCTCTGTTCGTTGGTGTTCTCATGGGTGGAATCCTGTATTCCGGTTTCAGCTTTGAGGGAACGATCACCCATATTTTTGAGGACGGAATGATCAGCGTTCTCTCTGACAGCTACAATGTGGGAATCCTGATCTTCCTCGTGATCCTCGGAGCGATGGTGTGCCTGATGAACCGCGCGGGCGGCTCGGCGGCATTTGGCCAGTTTGCGGCGGATCATATTAAGGGACGCGTGGGCGCGGAGCTTGCGACGATCCTGTTGGGCTGTCTGATCTTTATCGATGATTATTTTAACTGCCTGACTGTGGGAAGCGTGATGCGCCCTGTGACAGACAAATTTAAAGTCTCAAGAGCAAAACTCGCGTACCTGATCGATGCGACGGCAGCTCCGATCTGCATTATCGCGCCGATCTCTTCCTGGGCGGCCGCGGTTACCGGATTTGTTGAGGGCGAGGACGGATTTTCTATCTTCGTGCGGGCGATCCCATACAACTTTTACGCGATCCTGACGATCGTGATGATGATCGGAATGGTACTCTTACGGACAGAATTCGGCTCTATGAAATTTCATGAGAAGAATGCGCTCAAGGGGGACCTTTATACCACGCCGGGACGTCCGTATGACACGGAGAAACAGCCGGAGGTCTCTGTCAGGGGAACTGTTCTGGATCTTCTGATCCCGATCATATCCCTGATCATCTGCTGCATGATCGGCATGCTCTATACGGGTGGATTTTTCTCAGGAGAGGATTTTGTGACAGCTTTTTCCCAGAGTGACGCGTCCCTGGGACTTACGATGGGAAGCTTTTTTGGACTTTTGATCACCATCGGTCTCTATCAGGTGCGCCGGGTCCTGAAATTCTCCGAGTGCATGGCCTGTATTCCGGAAGGCTTTAAGTCCATGGTCCCGGCGATCATGATCCTGTCATTTGCCTGGACATTAAAGGCGATGACGGACAGCCTCGGCGCAGATGTCTATGTGGCGACTGTGGTTGCGTCCAGCGCCCGTTCCTTCTTAAATTTCCTTCCGGCGATCATCTTCGTTGTGGGCTGTTTCCTGGCATTTGCGACGGGAACATCCTGGGGAACTTTCGGAATCCTGATACCGATCGTTGTTGCGGTATTTGAGAACAGCAATCCGGATCTCATGATCATCTCCATCTCCGCCTGCATGGCAGGAGCTGTCTGCGGGGATCACTGTTCCCCGATCTCTGACACGACGATCATGGCGTCTGCCGGTGCCCAGTGTGAGCATGTAAACCATGTGACGACCCAGCTTCCGTATGCGATCGTGGCTGCGGTGGTATCCTTTATCTCCTACATCATCGCAGGCTTCGTCCAGT
The DNA here is from genome assembly GCF_003478035.1 of Clostridium sp. OF03-18AA. Classification (GTDB taxonomy): domain Bacteria; phylum Bacillota; class Clostridia; order Lachnospirales; family Lachnospiraceae; genus Pilosibacter. The sequence goes on along the minus strand of NZ_QUEP01000007.1, from coordinate 192,895 downwards.
CCGCCTGGATCGCACTTCCGATCGCGATCGCGCTGATGGTGATCACGATGCTTGTGATCCGCGGGATAAACGGGGTGCTGAAAGAAGAATAGAGAAGAAAAACAAAAAGAGCAGAGGCTTTTTCAGCCTCTGCTCTTATAAAAATCGGGGCAACAGGATTTGAACCTGCGACCTCTCGGCCCCCAGCCGAGCGCGCTACCAAGCTACGCCATACCCCGGAAGTAAATTCATTATATCAGAATCCAGGGAAAAATCAACAAAAAAATCATGGATCTTTCTGTGCCGTTGCAAAGCTGCACGGGAATTGATATAATGAAATACATGAAAACAGGAAGGAATCAGAAAAATATATGAAACCTACGATCCTTTTATACCATCTGCCGGAGGGCGAGAGACTGTTAAAGATCAAAAAAGCGCTGTTTCCACTTGGAATGAAGCTTCGCGCAGTGAAGAAGGAAGAGTATCTGGAACCGGTGGGATATCTCGCAGGAGTAAAGGAGATCACTTCCTGCGGCGAGATCTACGACGGAGAGGACTTTGAAAAAGAGATGATGGTGATGGCAGGTCTTACGTCCGGACAGGTGGACCGGGTGATCCTGGCGCTCAGAAAGGCAGGAGCCGGACGGATCGACTACAAGGCAGTGCTCACACCGACGAATCAGAACTGGAATGCGCTGAAATTGTATGAAGAGCTTGCGGGAGAGCACGCGCGGATGAATCAGTAAAAAGCATACCCGGACGGGAATTGGAAGAAACTGATGACAGATCGTGCCAGGGCGGAAAAACTGCAAATAGGCATGGGAAACAAAAATGGTTAAGAATGTCTGATCGGACCATAGAGTGGAGGAATCAGCCGATGAAAGATGAAAAAAAGCAGAAAAAAGAAGTCCTGAAAAAAGAGATGGAAAGACTTGGAAGCCTGCAGCGGGAATGTAAGGAGGAAAAGATCCCGGTCTATCTCCTGTTTGACGGGTATGATGGCGCCGGAAAGGGCGTTCAGATCGGGCGTCTCATGCAGGCGCTTGATCCGAGAGGATTTGACGTTTACACCGGAGACAAGGATACCGAGGAGGAGGCACTCCGCCCGTTCCTCTGGAGGTTTGCGGTCCATGCCCCGGCAGCGGGGCGGATCGCGATCTATGACACGAGCTGGTACCGGGGAGTCCAGGCGGACCGCTTTGAGGGGATCCTGAAGGAGAAACAGGTGGATGCAGCGTTTGAGGATATTCTTGCATTTGAACGCTGTCTCGTGGACGGCGGAACAGTCATCGTGAAGCTGTTCCTCGAAATATCGGAAAAAGAACAGGCAAAACGGTTTGAAAAACTCCTGGGATCAAAGGATACCGCATGGCGCGTGACAGAAAAAGAGCGTGAGAGGAACGTCCACTACGGAAAATACAAAAAGATCAGCGACGAGATGATCCGCCGGACCGATATGCCTTACGCACCCTGGTATGTGATCGATGCGAAGGATAAGACGGAAACGGCCCTTACAGTGATAAAGACGGTGGCGGATGTTCTGGAAAAGGCGCTTGAGAAAAAACGGGCAGGAAAAGAGCCGGAACTTTTTGAAGCTCCGCTCCCGCCGGACCGGTATGAAAAAGGGATTCTTGCGAAAGCGGATCTTACGAAGAGCCTCAAGGAGGCAGAGTACCGGAAAAAACTGGCAAAGCTCCAGAAACGCCTGGAGACGCTCCACGGGGAACTCTATCGTCTGCGGATCCCGGTGATACTGGGATTCGAGGGATGGGATGCGGCTGGAAAAGGCGGCGCGATCAAGCGTCTGACAAGCCACCTCGACCCGAGAGGTTACAAGGTCTGCCCGACGGCATCCCCGAATGACCTGGAAAAATCCCACCACTATCTCTGGAGATTCTGGAACAATGTGCCGAAGGCCGGACATATCGCGATCTTCGACCGGACCTGGTACGGAAGAGTCATGGTGGAGAGGATCGAGGGATTCTGCTCCGAGGCAGACTGGCATCATGCCTACCGGGAGATCAACGAGATGGAAACGCATTTCGTCAATTCCGGAGCACTTGTCCTGAAATTCTGGATCCAGATCGACAAAGATGAGCAGGAACGGCGCTTCAATGACAGGATGAAAAATCCGGAGAAACAGTGGAAGATCACGGACGAGGACTGGAGAAACCGGGAGAAGTGGGATTCCTATGTCCTTGCAGTGAATGAAATGCTGGAAAAGACCTCCACGAAGGACGCACCCTGGATTGTCGTGGAAGGAAATTCCAAATGGTATGCGAGGATCAAGGTCCTCGAGACTGTGGCGGACGCCATGGAGAAAAAGATAAAAGAAGTGGAAAAAGATAAGAAGAAATGAGTAAAGTTGTGATTATCGGCGGCGGGGCAGCGGGAATGGCTGCTGCCATCGGCGCCGCGGAGTGCGGACATGACGTCTCCGTCTATGAAAAAAATGAAAAGCTTGGAAAAAAGATCTATATTACAGGAAAAGGAAGATGCAACCTGACAAACGGCTGCGATACGGAGGACCTGTTCAGACACATGGTCTCCAACGGAAAATTCCTCTACAGTGCGATCTACGGGTTCACAAATTTCGATATCGTGGATCTCGTGGAGGCAAATGGCTGTCCGGTAAAGGAAGAGCGCGGCGCAAGGATGTTCCCGGTATCGGATCATGCATCCGATGTGACAGGGGCTCTGGAGCGGAAGATGAGATCCCTCGGCGTAAAGATCTTTCTGAATGAGCCGGTAAAGGATATCGTGATCCGCGAGGAAAAGGCAGCCGGGATCATCCTGGAAAAATCAGGAAAGACCGTAGAGGCCGACGCGGTGGTGATCGCCACAGGCGGACTTTCCTACCCGTCTACAGGGTCTACCGGGGACGGATACCGGTTTGCAAAGGAGGCAGGCCATACGGTGACACCGCTGTCACCGGCGCTTGTCCCGTTCGTGTGCGCGGAGGACGATGTGAAAGAACTTCAGGGACTTTCCCTGAGAAACATCGAGGTGACGGTCTGGAACGGAAAGAAGCTTCTCTGGAAAGAATTCGGGGAAATGCTGTTTACCCATTTCGGCGTCAGCGGACCGGTCGTTTTAAGCGCCAGCAGCTATGCTGCGAAGACCATCAGAAAAACGCCTCTTAAGATGGAGATCGACCTGAAACCGGCGCTCTCGAGAGAGCAGCTGGACGCCAGGATCCTGCGGGATTTCGATGAGACGAAGAATAAGCAGTTCAAGAACGCGCTGAACCATCTCTTCCCGGCAAAACTGATCCCTGTGATGATCAAAAGAAGCGGGATCGATCCGGAAAAACAGGTCAATGAGGTGACGGCTGAGGAGCGGAAGCGCCTGGTTGACCTCACGAAGGCATTCACGGTAACGCTCACAGGACTTCGCGGATATAATGAGGCGATCGTGACCCAGGGCGGCGTGAATGTGAAGGAAGTAAATCCGTCCACGATGGAGTCGAAGAAGTTAAAAGGTCTCTACTTCGCCGGAGAGGTCCTTGACCTGGACGGCGTCACCGGCGGATTCAACCTGCAGATCGCCTGGTCGACGGGAATGCTGGCCGGAAGAAGTGCGGAATAAATGAACAGTCACGAATAAATAAAAAAACTTGAAATAAACTAAGGGGAGAATGACATGTCTTTTAATGTAGCGATCGACGGCCCGGCAGGGGCCGGAAAGAGTACCGTGGCAAAATCTGTCGCGGCACTGAAAAACTTTATCTATGTGGACACCGGAGCGATGTACCGGGCCATGGCACTCTATTTTCTTCGAAAAGGCATCGACAAAACGGACGAGAGTGCGATCAACGCCGCGTTGGGTCAGGTGGAGATCACGATCCGCTATGAGAACGGTGCGCAGCAGGTGATCTTAAACGGTGAGAATGTGTCCGGTCTGATCCGCACCGAGGAGGTCGGAAATATGGCATCTGCGACTTCTGTCTATAAAAAGGTCCGGGAGAAGCTTGTAGAACTCCAGAAGGAGCTGGCGAGACAGGCGGACGTCATCATGGACGGCCGCGATATCGGAACCTGCGTCCTTCCGGATGCCGACGTGAAGGTGTATCTGACTGCAAGCTCCGCAGTCCGTGCAAAACGCCGCTACAATGAGCTCAAAGAGAAAGGCACTGACTGTGATCTCGACGAGATCGAGAAGGACATCATCGACCGGGACTACCGGGATATGCACCGGGAGAATTCTCCGTTAAAGCAGGCGGAGGATGCGGTGCTTCTTGACAGCTCCGACATGACTCTGAAGGAAGTTGTGGACGCGATCGTTGCGATGATCGAGAAAAAGCAGGGTGCGTGACATGGAAGTAACAGTGGCAAAGACAGCGGGCTTCTGCTTTGGCGTGAAGCGTGCTGTGGAAAAAGTATATGAGCAGATCGGAAAGACGGAAAAACCGATCTACACCTACGGTCCGATCATCCACAATGAACAGGTCGTGGGGGATCTTCAGGAAAAAGGAGTGGAGGTCATCGACACTCTGGAAGCGCTGAAGACGATCCGCGATGCCGTTGTTGTGATCCGTTCCCACGGTGTCGGAAAAGACGTCTATGATATTTTAAAAGAAAACGGAGTGGAGATCGTCGACGCCACATGTCCGTATGTAAAAAAGATCCACCGGATCGTGGAAAAACAGACCGCAGAGGGAAGAAGAGTCCTGATCGTCGGCAGTGAGGACCATCCGGAGGTACAGGGCATCAAGGGCTGGGGTGATGAGAGGACAAAAGTCATCGAAAACATGGATGATTTCCGCAGACTGGAATTACCGGAGGACGAAAAGCTTTGTATCGTATCCCAGACGACATTTAATTACAAGAAATTTCAAGATCTAGTTGAAAAAATTTCTAAAACGCGGTATGATATAACTGTTTTAAATACGATTTGCAATGCAACACAGGAAAGACAAGTGGAAGCGATGAGGATAGCCTCGCAGGTGGACGTGATGCTGGTTATCGGCGGGAAACACAGCTCGAATACCCAGAAGCTATACGATATCTGCCGGAAGGAATGTAAAAACACCTATTACATCCAGACTCTGGGCGACTTTAATCCTGAATGTATTAGTTCTGTGCGCAGTGTAGGTATTACGGCCGGGGCGTCAACCCCAAACAATATTATCGAGGAGGTTCATACTAAATGTCAGAATTAAGTTTTGAACAAATGTTAGAAGAATCATTAAAAACAATACGTACAGGAGAGGTTGTCACCGGTAAGGTCATTGACGTAAAAGAAGACGAAATCGTTTTAAATATTGGTTACAAGTCTGATGGCATCATTACCCGCAGTGAATACACAAACGAGTCCAATGTAGACTTAAGAAATCTTGTACATGTTGGTGACGAGATGGAAGCCAAAGTCGTAAAGGTGAACGACGGTGAAGGTCAGGTTGCTCTTTCTTACAAGAGACTGGCTGCAGACAGAGGAAATAAGAGACTTGAGGAAGCATTTGAGAACCATGAAGTTCTTACTGCAAAGGTTTCCCAGGTTCTTGACGGCGGTTTAAGCGTGATCGTGGACGAAGCAAGAATCTTCATCCCGGCAAGCCTTGTATCCGACGTATATGAGAAAGATTTATCCAAATATGCTGATAAAGAGATCGAATTCGTGATCACAGAATTCAATCCGAGAAGAAGAAGAGTCATCGGTGACCGCAAGCAGCTTATCGTTGCTAAGAAGGCTGAGATGCAGAAAGCTCTCTTCGAGAAGATCGCTGTAGGCGACAAGGTAGAAGGAACTGTTAAGAACGTAACTGATTTCGGTGCATTCATCGATCTCGGCGGCGCTGACGGTTTACTTCACATCTCCGAGATGTCCTGGGGCAGAATCGAGAACCCGAAGAAAGTATTTAAGGTTGGCGATAAGGTAACAGCTCTCATCAAAGACATCAACGGTGAGAAGATTGCCCTTTCCATGAAGTTCCCGGAGACAAATCCGTGGGCAAACGCTGCTGAGAAGTACGCAGTAGGCAACGTAGTTACTGGTAAAGTAGCTCGTATGACTGACTTTGGTGCATTTGTTGAGCTTGAGCCGGGCGTAGACGCTCTGCTTCACGTATCCCAGATCTCCAGAGAGCACGTTGCAAAACCGGCTGATGTACTTTCCATCGGTCAGGAGATCACTGCAAAGATCGTTGACTTCAACGAGGCAGACAGAAAGATCAGCTTAAGCATGAAGGCTCTTGAGGCTGACAACGCACAGGAGCAGACAGAGGAGTAATCCGGAAGTCTTTGATCTGAAATGAATTTTTTGGGACATCACAGTTGTGATGTCCCTTTTTTGGCTTAACGGGAAATTTCAACGGAACTCCCTGTTAAGCAAAAGGGCATTGCCTGCCCGGGGTGCGCACTCCAAAGTGCCCGGATTGCCGCAGAAATGCCGCAATCCGGATCCTTTCTACAAAAATGCGTAAGGGATTTGTAAATGAAATCCTAGTGTATTTTCAAGAATTATATGCTAAGATATGCCTACAAAAAAGAAAACAGCTGCGACAACTTTTTTGAAATCTGGAAAATTTGAGGAGGAACTGATATTATGAAGAATATGAAAAAAATGACTGCGCTGGCATGTGCAGCGATGATGATGGCATCTATGGGAATTACCGGATGTGCAAAGGCGGACGGACAGACAAAGGAAGAGACAAAAGCTGTTGTCGTTGAGACTCCGGCAGGAACGGAAACTTCCGCAACGACAGAAAATGAGGCGACAATGCTTCCAGGCGGCGAAAACCCGGAGGGCACAGGAGCGGAGGCAGAGAGTGAATACGCTCCGTTTGTCGGCACCGTTGTTTCCATGGAAAACGGTGAGCTTACGATGAACCGCCAGGTCGGGGATTCTACCGAGGAAGTGATCATCACGATCTCTGATGATACAAAGATCCTCGACGGCGTCAACGGTTACCCGGTTGAAGCAGATACTCTGACGGAAGGAAAAGCAGTGAACGTTTATGTGGGACCGGCGATGACAATGAGTCTGCCGCCGATCGCGAACGGGATCATGATCATCACGGATGTTCCGGAGGACGCGGCGTTCCCGAAATATACCCAGGTAGAGAGCCTTGATCAGGGAAGTGCAGACGGAGAGTTCGTTTTAACAACCGTGGATGGCAGCGAATACACGATCACGGCTGAGACAAGACTTCTTCCGTATCTGACTAAAAATATCGTTTCCGAGGAAGATCTCACAGAGGGAACCGATATCCTCGTCTGGACATCTGCAGATGATGCCGCAAAGACAGAGAAGATCGTGATCTTCCAGAGCGGAAACTAAGGGAATAAAAAGACAGGATCCGGGCATACTTCCTTTACGGAAGGAGTGTGGACCATTGTCTAAAAAGAAAAGGGAACCGATCGATCCGGAGCATATAAAGCCGGAGGATCGGATGAAATTTGAGATCGCGAAGGAACTGGGACTTGCCGACAAGGTTGTAGCCGGCGGGTGGAGGTCACTCACTGCAAAGGAGAGCGGACGGATCGGCGGTCTTATGACAAAAAAGAAAAGAGAGCTGTCTGCGGGGGAAGAACACATCTGATAAGGAGAAAAAGGGAAATTTTCGGACCGAAAATTCCTACCCGCAAAAAGTAACAGGAAAACTGCCGTTGAACAACCGGCAGTTTTCTTTTATAATGAGGAAGAAAGAGTTTGGCTGAATGCAAGTGAGACTTGATCCGGAGAGGATGGAAGATGATGAAGGTATCGCTCGTCTGCTTTACGAGAATGGGATTTGAAACGATGAAAAAGATCGCCGGGACGGGGAGTGCCGGCGGAAATGAGGAAAAATGGGACACGTCGCTGTGGGTCGCAGGGCGTTACGCGCTCCGGCTTGCCAGGGAAGATGCCGGTCTTCCTTATCAGGCGATCGTGGAGGGCGGACTTTCCGCGTGGACCGGGGCGGAGTTTCAGCGCTCGGATGCACTTATTTTTGTCGGCGCCTGCGGGATCGCTGTCCGCGCCATCGCCCCGTTCGTGCAGGATAAATTCCATGATCCGGCCGTTCTCTGCGTGGATGAGGCGGGAACGTTCGTGATCCCGCTCCTTTCCGGTCATGTCGGAGGAGCAAACCGCCTGGCGGAGTTTGTGGCCGGTGGGATCGGGGCGGTCCCTGTCGTCACGACGGCGACGGATGTGGAACGGAAATTCGCAGTGGATGTCTTTGCAAAGGATCACGGGCTTGTGATCACAGACCGGGTACTTGCAAAAAGGATCTCGGCGGATATTCTTGCGGAGGAACCGGTTGGCGTGTTCTCGGATTTCGGCTTTTCAGGATGGAAAAAAATACCGGAAGGACTGTTTCGCGACCGGCTCTGTAAACGGAATATCCGGATCACGGTGTCGGACCGGGAGAAGGACGGGATCCCGTCAGACCGTGTCCTGCGCCTCGTACCGAGGTGTGTGGCACTGGGGATCGGATGCAAACGGGGAACTCCCGCGGAGAAGATCCGAGAGACGGTGGAGGACGCTATGAGGCGGAACGGGATCGACCTCAGAAGTGTCTTTGCGGTCGCGAGTATCGATATCAAAAAGCAGGAACAGGGGATCATCGATTTTGCAAATACGCTGCAGGTCCCGTTTCTCACCTTTTCCAGTGAGGAGCTGAACAGCCTGCCGGGAACGTTTACAGAGTCGGAATTTGTCAAAAAGACGACGGGAACCGGAAATGTCTGCGAGAGATCTGCGGTGGCAGCCTGCCGGATGGGAGTCAGAGACTGCCGGATCTTATTTAAAAAGGAAGCGGGAGATGGCGTGACGGTGGCGGCGGCGTATGATCCCAGGCTGTAAAAAGATGCTATGCGGCAGCGCTTGTGATGTACACGGATAATAGGAGAGAAGAGACTATGATGATTCTTGTAAACGGAGGCAGTTCGAGCGGAAAATCGGCATTTGCGGAATCGCTGATCCTTGAACAGGATAAAAGAGAACGGGCGGAAGAAAATAAGACCTGCCCATCCTGGTATCTGGCGACGATGATCGCCTGGGATGAGGAGTGCAGGGAGCGGATCCGGAAACACCGGAATATGCGGGCGGAGAAGAATTTCAGGACGATCGAATGTCCGGTAGATCTTGAAACGGCGGAGATCCCGGCTGGGAGCCGCTGTCTTCTGGAATGCGTTTCAAACCTTGCGGCGAATGAGATGTACCGGGGAGATATGAAGAATCCGGAGGAACATGCAAAAGAGAGGATCCTTGCCGGAATCGAAAAGGTCAGGAAGAAGTCCGGCTTTTTCGTGATCGTGACAAATGATGTCTCCGGAGATCAGGGGGCATACTCGGAGGAGACGGAAGAGTACCGGAACCTTCTGGGAGAGATCAATATTGCGCTGGCCGGGGAGGCCGATGAAGTGTATGAGGTCCTCTGCGGAATTCCGGTAAAGATAAAAACTGCGGAGAAGAACACGGCTCAGAGAGAGGACAAGGAGAAAATGGAGCATATGACAGACGGGATCACGCTGATCACAGGGGGAGCGCATCAGGGGAAAGCGAAATTTGCCATGAAAAGGGCGGTGGAGAACAGAGAAGACCGCTTTATCTGTGCGGCGGACGGAGAAAAAACGCGATTTGCCGATGCGTTCAACGCGGAGGTGATCTTAAATCTTCATATATATATAAGAAGAATGATCAAGGATCCGGACGAGTCGGGACTGCGGACGGAATATCCGGCTGGAAATGAGGAAAATTGCGGGGACAGGGCGGAAGCGTGCATGTACCGCTTTCTGGATGAAATTCTGGAAAAAAATCCGGCAGCAGTCATCACCTGTGATGAGATCGGCTGCGGGATCGTCCCGGTGGACGCGGATGACCGCCTCTGGCGTGAGATGACCGGGGACGCGTGCCAGTATCTGGCAGCACGCGCGGGAACGGTCTTTCGCGTTGTCTGCGGGATCCCGGTGCTGTTAAAAGGCGGTGAGCAGTGATGGAATACGGACACGGCGGTGATGTTTACCGGAACCGGAACGTGGAGCTTGACTTTTCGATCAATGTAAATCCACTGGGGATGCCGAATTTTGTGTGGGAGGCGGCGATGAAGAGCATCGCACTCAGCACCAGATACCCGGACAGTACCTGCGGAGCACTCCGCGCGAGAATGTCGGAACTTACCGGGATCCCGGGGGAGATGATGATCTTCGGGAACGGCGCTGCGGAGCTGATCTTCCGGCTGGTGCAGACGTTATGCCCGAAGAAAGCCGCGATCCCCGCCCCGTCTTTTATGGAATATGAGACCGCACTGAAAGCATGTGGGACGGAAGTTTCCTTTTTTTACTTAAAAGAATCGGAATCCTTTTTTCTAAACATTTCCGAATATCTGGAATTTCTGAAAAAAGAACGCCCCGATATGATCTTTTTGTGTACACCGGCAAATCCGACCGGTGCGATGATGAGAAAAGCGGATCTCTTAAAGATCCTCGACTACTGCAAAAGAGCGGGGATCGTTGCCGTGATCGATGAATGCTTTATCGAATTCTTAAATGAAGAAAAGGCGGATGGCTGTATCCGGGAATTTCTGGCGTGGAAGGAAGGAATGCCGGAAAATGGGGGAACGTTATTTCTCCTCAGGGCATTTACGAAGACATACGCGATGGCGGGACTGCGGATCGGCTATGGATTTTGCACGGATCCGGGGCTTATCGAGCGGATGGAAGAAAACTGGCAGCCGTGGAGCGTATCGATCCCGGCCCAGGAAGCTGGGCTGGCGGCTCTTTCGGATGAGCGGATCCCGTTCCTGAAAAAAATGCGGGAGCTGGTGGAAAAGGAGAGAAAGGTTCTCTCGGACGGACTCACAAAGGCGGGATTTACAGTGTTCCATTCGGAGGCGAATTTCCTTCTGTTTAAGGATTTTAAGACGGAGCAGGAATCGTGGCTGTACGAGTTTTTTCTGGAACACGGGATCCTGATCCGGTCCTGCAAAAACTACAGGGAACTCGATTCGAGATTTTACAGGATCTGCGTCCGGACGCACGAGGAAAATCTTGAGTTTCTGGAGATCCTGAAAGAGTACCGGTAATTCCGTATGGCGAGGCTGGAACTGCCGGGCTGAAAAATTTTCGGAAATTTATAAGCAAAAATAATAAAAAAGTGAAAAAAATTATATGAATTGACGGTTGCTAAAATTCGACAAAGCTGTTATACTCTAGGATAATAACTGGAACTGACGCAACGACAGTTTTTAGTTATATTTTTTTTAAAAATAATAAAACAGAAGAAAGAGAGGGAACCATAAAATGGGTAAGATCATTGGTGAAGGTATTACATTTGATGATGTGCTCCTTGTACCTGCATATTCTGAAGTAATCCCAAATCAGGTTAATGTTTCAACACACCTGACAAAGAAAGTCAAACTCAATATTCCATTTATGAGTGCCGGCATGGATACCGTTACTGAGCACCGCATGGCGATCGCTATGGCGCGACAGGGCGGAATCGGTATCATTCACAAAAACATGTCGATCGAGGCGCAGGCTGAAGAGGTAGATAAGGTAAAACGTTCTGAAAACGGAGTAATCACAGACCCATTTTATTTGTCCCCGGAACATACATTAAAAGATGCAGATGAGCTGATGGCAAAATTCCGCATTTCCGGTGTTCCGATCACTGAGGGTAAAAAGCTTGTCGGAATCATCACAAACCGTGATCTGAAATTTGAGGAAGATTATTCCAAGAAGATCAAAGAGTGCATGACTTCCGAGCATCTGGTTACAGCTAAAGAAGGCGTAACCATGGAAGAAGCAAAGCGCATTCTTGCAAAGGCAAGAGTCGAGAAGCTTCCGATCGTTGATGAAAACTTTAACTTAAAAGGACTCATTACGATCAAAGATATCGAGAAGCAGATCAAGTATCCGAACTCCGCAAAGGATGACCACGGAAGACTTCTCTGCGGTGCTGCAATCGGAATCACAGCAAATGTTCTTGAGAGAACGGAAGCCCTTGTAAATGCAAAGGTCGATGTTGTTGTTCTCGACTCTGCGCACGGACACTCTGCGAACGTTATCAACTGCGTAAAGATGATCAAGGAGAAATATCCGGATCTTCAGGTAATCGCCGGTAACGTTGCAACGGGTGAGGCTACAAGAGCCCTGATCGAGGCCGGCGTTGACGCTGTCAAGGTTGGTATCGGACCGGGATCGATCTGTACGACACGTGTCGTTGCAGGTATCGGTGTTCCGCAGATCACTGCTGTTATGGACTGCTATGCAGTTGCGAAGGAGTACGGTATTCCGATCATCGCCGACGGCGGTATCAAGTATTCCGGAGATGTTACAAAGGCTCTCGCAGCCGGCGGTAATGTCTGCATGATGGGATCCATGTTCGCGGGCTGCGATGAGAGCCCGGGAGACTTCGAACTTTATCAGGGAAGAAAATATAAAGTTTACCGTGGAATGGGATCTATTTCTGCTATGGAGAACGGCAGTAAGGACCGTTACTTCCAGTCGAACGCGAAGAAGCTTGTTCCGGAAGGCGTTGAAGGACGTGTTGCTTACAAGGGATTCGTTGAGGATACCGTATTCCAGATGCTGGGCGGTCTTCGTGCCGGTATGGGATATTGCGGTGCTCATGATATCAAAGAGCTTCAGGAGAACAGTCGTTTTGTTAAGATCTCCGCAGCCGCACTCCGCGAGAGCCATCCGCATGATATCCACATCACAAAAGAGGCTCCGAACTACAGCGTAGACGAATAATTTTAATCCCGAGAGGGCAGCAAAAGGCTGTGCAGGCGGCGGAAACGCTGTTCCCTGCACAGCCTTTTTTCGGACTGTGTGTATTTAGAAATAAGGGACCAGATGGAAAATTCTATGAAGATGCTTTCGACCCAGGCGATCCTGCTCGTGTACATGGCGGTGGGATTTTACTGCAGAAAGCGTGGAATTATTGAAAAAAAGATGCAGGGAAAGCTCACGGATTTTGTTCTCAGGATCACGCTGCCCTGTATGATCTTTAACTCCTTCAGCATGCATATCACATTGGACATGTTAAAACAGGCGGCCCTGTGTCTCGGAGTGGCGTTTTTTATCTGCTTCGCGGCATGGCTCGGTGGAAAAGTTGTCTACAACATGTATCCGAAGGAGAAAAAATCCGTCTTACAGTATGCCACACTCGTCAATAACGCGGCGTTTTTGGGGCTGCCGATCGTAAAAGCGGTGCTCGGCGAGGCGGGAATGTTCTTGGCGTCGATCTTTATTATCCCGAACCGTATCTTTATGTGGACGGCGGGAGTATCGATTTTCACGGCGGAGGCGGATAAAAAGGCTGCGTTTAAGAAGGTCATGCTGAATCCGTGCGTGATCGTGATCTTTATCGGACTTTTCAGGAGCTTCACAGATTTTACTCTGCCGGAATTTCTGGCAAAGTCTATCACGGGACTTGGAAACTGTACAACTCCGCTCTCCATGGTCCTGATCGGGACGATGATGACGGAACTGACACTGGCGTCCTTTAAGGACTGGAGTACTGTGTATCTGGCGTTTATGCGCCTTGTGGCACTGCCGTTTCTGGCGCTCTTTATCATGCGCCTGTTAAATGCAGATCCGATCATGACAGGGTGCGCGGTGATTCTTACAGCGATGCCTGCGGGAAGCACGACGGCGCTTCTGGCGGAGAAATATGGATCGGATCCGGTGTATGCGTCGAAATGTCTGCTTACCAATACACTGTTCTCTTTGATCACAATTCCGATCATGACATTATTTATATGATATCAGGGTCAAAAGGTCTGAAGTCCGACGCAAGCTTGCTTGCAGTAGTATAGGTTTACCTGGGGTTCCAGGAGAAAGGGAAAACGGCTGAATTATAAGGAAAAGCCGGAATAAAAGAAGTTTTATGAGTATTTTAAATGTAGAACACCTGAGCCATGGTTTCGGAGACCGGGCTATCTTTACGGACGTTTCTTTCCGCCTGTTAAAGGGGGAACATATCGGTCTCATCGGAGCAAACGGTGAGGGAAAGTCCACATTTATGAATATCATCACCGGAAAGATGATGCCGGATGAGGGAAAGGTCGAGTGGTCGAAGAATGTCCGTGTGGGCTACTTAGACCAGCATACCGTGCTTGAGAAGGGTATGACGATCCGCGATGTGCTTAAGAGTGCCTTTTCCTTCCTCTTTGAGATGGAGGAGAAGATGAACGACATCTGCGCGAAGATGGGAGACGCCTCTGAGGAAGAGATGAACGCCATGATGGAGGAGCTGGGAACGATCCAGGATCTTCTGATGGCACATGATTTCTACATTATCGACTCCAAGGTGGAGGAGATCGGACGCGCCTTCGGCCTCGACGAGATCGGTCTTGACAAGGACGTTGACGAGCTCTCCGGCGGACAGAGAACGAAAGTCCTCCTCGGAAAACTTCTTCTTGAAAAGCCGGATATCCTGCTCCTCGACGAGCCGACAAACTACCTGGATGTACAGCATATCGAGTGGCTGAAACGGTATCTCCAGGACTATGAAAATGCCTTTATCCTGATCTCCCATGATATCCCGTTTTTAAACAGCGTGGTAAACCTGATCTACCATATGGAGAACCAGAAGCTTGACCGCTATGTGGGTGACTATGACCGGTTCATGGAAGTCTACGAGATGAAAAAGAGCCAGTTGGAGGCAGCTTACAACCGGCAGCAGGCGGAGATTGCGAAGCTTCAGGATTTCGTTGCGAGAAACAAGGCCCGTGTTGCGACGAGAAACATGGCGATGTCGAGACAGAAGAAGCTGGACAAGATGGAGGTCATCGAGCTTGCAAAGGAAAAACCGAAGCCGGAGTTCCATTTCCTGAATGCAAGGGCAACCGGAAAACTGATCTTTGAGACGAAGGATCTTGTGATCGGTTATGATGAACCACTTTCAAAACCGCTTAATTTCCTCATGGAGCGCGGTGAGAAGATCGCGGTCATTGGCGCCAACGGTATCGGAAAGACCACTTTTTTAAAGAGCATTCAGGGCCTGATCCCGGCAATCTCCGGAAGTGTTGAGGTCGGTGATTACCAGTTTCCTGGCTACTTTGAGCAGGAGATGGCACCGGGAAATACGACGACCTGTATCGAGGAGATCTGGAAGGAGTTTCCGTCCTACACCCAGTACGAAGTCCGCTCTGCCCTTGCAAAGTGCGGCCTGACTACGAAGAATATCGAGAGCCAGGTCCGCGTCCTCTCCGGTGGCGAGCAGGCGAAGGTCCGCCTCTGCAAGCTTATGAACCGGGAGACGAATGTTCTTCTTCTCGACGAGCCGACGAACCATCTGGATGTGGATGCGAAGGATGAGCTTAAGAGAGCACTTCAGGAGTACAAAGGAGCAGTTCTCCTCATCTGCCATGAGCCGGAGTTCTATGACGGACTGGTGTCAAAGGTTTGGGATCTCAGTAAATGGTCGTTGAAGATTTGATATATTTACAATTGAAGAAATCTGTGTCCTGCACAACGAAATCTGCAGGACACGGATTTTTTGTGCAATGGGAAATTCCGGTAAATGAAATGCATCAATACGGAATTTACCGGAAAATGGTCAGCGTTTATTTTTCTCTGTATGCGGCAGCCGTCCCCGGAGGAATCTCTTTTTGATCTCCGGCCACGAAAACGGGATCAGCGGATAGATATAGCTCTTTCCGGCGATGGTGCGGTTGAATACGATGGAGCAGACGGCGATGGCGGTGCCGAGGATGAATCCCCAGACGTTTAAGAGGGAGGTCAGGATCAGCAGGATCACACGCATGAATTTTAGCGCGTAACCCATCTCAAAGCTCGCCTGGGAGTAGTTGGCGATGGTGACGAAGGCCATATATAACATCGTCTCCGGGTTGAACCAGCCGGATTTTACGGAGTACTCACCGAGGACAATACCGGCGATAACGCTTAAGGGTGTCGTCAGCATGCTGGGCGTATTGACAGCGGCGAGGCGCAGGCCGTCGATGGCAAATTCCAGGATCAGGAGCTGGAAGATCAGCGGCACATACATGTCATCCGCCAGCTTGATAAACTCCAGCCAGTCTGGGATCCAGTTCTGGTTCTGCATAAAGAGAAGCCACACCGGGGTCAGAAACAGGGTGAGGAAGGAGACTGTCATCCTGGAGAGACGCAGGTAGGTTCCGGTCACCGGCGGGAAGTAATAGTCATCTGCCTCCTCAATAATGTCAAAGACTGAGGATGGCAGGATCATGCAGGCGGGGGAATTGTCAACAAGGATGACGATGTTTCCCTCCAGAATAGACGCTGCAGCCGTGTCCGGACGTTCAGAAAAACGAAATTTTGGGAACGGGTTGAACCATTTGTGGGGAAAGATACATTCTGCCAGACTTTCCTGATTCATAGTCAGAGCATCTACATGCAGATTTTCGATGCGGTCCTTGATCTTATTTAGCAGGTCCTCGTCCACACGACGTTTCATGTAGCAGATCGCGATGTCTGTGTGGGAGCTTTCTCCGGTCTGCATGATCTCCACCGTGAGATTCACGTCCCGGATCCGGCGGCGGATCAGGGCGGTATTGAAGATCATGGTCTCCACGAAGCCATCCCGGGAGCCTCGGAGCACCTTGTCTTTTTCGGGCTCCGAAACCCCGCGGGCCGGGTAAGTACGGCAGTCGATGAGGATTGCCCGGTCATACCCGTCGATTAAAAGACAGGAGAGGCCGGAGAGAAGCTGAGTGAAGATGATGGTATCATCGGTCTCGATGGTGGTTTCGCCGTAGTGGACATGCTGCTTTGCAAAGTCATGGGCGGATGCCGGGAAAGCATCCGGCTTTATGGAGGCGAAGTCCTGCATCAGCCGCAAAAGGATCTCGTCCTTTGTGAAGCCGTCCACAAAGTACAGGCAGGCTTTTTTGCCGGCGATGGTCAGCGTGCGGTAGACAATGTCAAAGTTCTTTGAAATGTCCAGAATTTCGTGAAAGTGTGAGATGTTCTGGTCGAAGTTGGTTGAAATATTCATGGCTCATTGGTCCTTTCGAGGATAATTACAGTGTAAAGGCAACGCTTCAGCAAAGCTGCGGATTTACTGTGATGGCTGCAGTACAGTATAGGATTTCTTAAAAACTATGAAATTATGCGGGGGATACATGGCATCTGTATGCCACCAGCAAATGTGTGCAGTATACAAAATTCTGACCATATCGGACAGGACGGCCATAGAATAGATTGTTTTTTTGTAAAAACAACGAATCTGCTTTTCCTCAGCGGACATTTGTGCGGAAGATAGTAAATATATACAATAAAATTGTGCAAATTTAACTATATTTACCATAGCATTTCCGGTAATATTTTGTTATACTGCATAAGCATTGAAATTGAAGGGGTATCAATTTCGAGGAACTGTATAATGCAAGGAAATTGTACGTGAATGAAAGGCTGTGCTCAGTGGGGGAGCACAGCCTTTCGCCATTCCAGCGTTGCCCTTATGCAGTTCAGCGAATGCGAGTTTCTGTGCAGGCAGGTTTGCAGCGCACACGTACTTGCTGAACTGACACATGGTAGAACGATTCATGAAATATATATAAAACAATCGAAAAGCCATAGCTATTTTCAGAAAAAAAGTGTATAATAAAAAGTAATCATTCAGCCATGCGGAAATTTTCAAAACAATAGAAAGCACCGTTTATGACTGAATTGTTGTATAACGGGTAGCTGCGAAGATACGGAACAGTTGCTGTAACGGAATACACTCCAGGATTGACTGAACATCTGCGCGCAGCGCGGCCATCAAAGTCAGAATAGATTAAGGAGAATAGACATGAAAGATGGATTTATCCGGGTGGCGGCAGCCACCCCAGATTTAAAGGTTGCGGATCCGGTGTTTAACCGGGAGCAGACCTGGAAGATGATGCAGGAGGCGGCGGATCAGGACGTAAAGATTCTGGTGTTCCCGGAACTGGGGCTTACCGGATATACCTGCGGTGATCTGTTTTTACAGGATACGCTGGTCGATCAGGCAAAGGAAGAACTCTTATGGCTCTTAAATGCATCAAAAGCGATGGATATGCTGACCTTCATCGGACTCCCGTGGATGAAGGACGGAAAACTTTATAACGTGGCGGCTGTTATCAAGAGCGGAGAATTATTGGGACTCGTTCCGAAGAGACATCTCCCGAACTATTCTGAGTTCTACGAGCTCCGCCACTTCAATCCGGGTCCGGTAAAGCCTGATGTGGTAGAGTGGGGAGAACGCCTGGTCCCGTTTGGAAGCAAGGTTTTATTCCGCTGTACAAATATCCCGGAACTTGTAGTTGCCGCGGAGCTCTGTGAGGATGTCTGGACGATGGATCCGCCCAGTGTATCCCACGCGAAGGCCGGAGCTACCGTGATCGCAAACTGCTCCGCCAGCGATGAGACCACAGGAAAAGCGGGATACCGTGAGACACTGATCGCCGGACAGTCTGCCCGCCTCGTATGTGCGTACATCTATGCCAATGCCGGAGAGGGCGAGTCCACCCAGGACCTCGTCTTCGGCGGACATGATATCATTGCCGAGAACGGAAATATCCTTGCGGAATCCGAGCGTTTCAAAAACGGCATGATCACGGCGGACATCGATCTTTACAGACTTAAAAACGAGAGAAGAAGAATGACCACATGTCAGCCGGGTGCGGAGACTGAGGACTATGATTACATGGACTTCACCTTAAATAAAACGGAGCTCACATTAAAACGCTATGTCGATCCGGCACCTTTCGTTCCGTCAAACGAGAAAGAGAGAACCGCACGCTGTGAGGAGATCTTAACGATCCAGGCGATGGGCTTAAAGAAACGTCTCGCCCACACCGGTGCCAAGAGCGCGGTTGTAGGAATCTCCGGCGGACTCGACTCCACCCTGGCACTTCTCATCACAGCGAGAGCCTTCGATATGCTGGGCATTTCGAGAGAAAATATCCTCTCCGTCACGATGCCGTGCTTCGGAACTACGGACAGAACCTACAACAACGCAGTCACGCTCACAAAGAAGCTGGGTGCGACATTAAGAGAGGTAAATATCAGAAAAGCAGTTTCCACCCACTTCGAGGATATCGGACATGATCCGGCGATCCATGATGTGACTTACGAGAACTCTCAGGCGAGATACCGCACATTGATCCTTATGGATCTTGCGAACAAGACAAACGGTATGGTCATCGGAACCGGAGATATGTCCGAGCTGGCTCTCGGCTGGGCTACTTACAACGGTGACCACATGTCCATGTATGGCGTGAACACTTCTGTTCCGAAGACACTGGTCCGCCATCTTGTCCGTTACTACGCGGATACCTGCGGTGACAAGGCCCTTGCGGATGTTCTTTACGATGTTCTCGATACCCCGGTGAGCCCGGAACTTCTGCCGCCGGAGGACGGAAAGATTTCCCAGAAGACGGAGGACCTGGTCGGACCTTACGAGCTTCACGATTTCTTCCTCTATTATATTCTCCGTTACGGTTATCATCCGGCGAAGATCTACCGCCTGGCGAAGATCGCTTTCGCGGGAGTTTACGAGGACAAGGTGATCTACAAGTGGTTAAATACTTTCTACCGCCGGTTCTTCGCACAGCAATTCAAGCGTTCCTGCCTGCCGGACGGCCCGAAGGTCGGATCTGTTGCGGTTTCTCCGAGAGGAGATTTGAGAATGCCGAGTGACGCGGCGAGACGGATCTGGATGGATGAAGTGGAGAAACTTGACCCGGAGGCAGATCGATGATCACGAGTACAAAAAATGATCAGGTAAAAGCGGTCATCGAGTTAAAGAAGAAAGCGAGAGCGAGAAACGAACAGGGACTTTTCGTTGTCGAGGGAGTGCGGATGGCCGCTGAGCTCCCGAAGGATCAGGTTAAAAGTATCTATGTTTCTGAAACCTTCGCGAAAAATCCGGAGAATGCCGCAATTCTTGCAGAATACCCGGGATATGAACTTGTCAGTGATCAGGTGTTTGCGGCAATGTCCGATACACAGACGCCTCAGGGTGTGCTGGCACTTGTCAGACAATTTTCCTATGGAATGGAGGATCTTTTAAAGAATGATCGTCCCGCCCACCTGATGGTTCTGGAAAATCTTCAGGATCCGGGAAATCTCGGAACGATCTTGCGAGCCGGAGAAGGTGCGGGGATCACGGGACTTATCATGAGCCGTGACACTGTGGACCTCTATAACCCGAAGGTGATCCGCTCCACCATGGGATCCGTGTTCCGTGTCCCGTTCTATTATACGGATGATCTGGAACAGACGGTCCTGGATCTGAAGGCGCGGGGAATCCGTGTTTTTGCGGCCCATCTTGCAGGAAAGAATAATTACGAACAGGAAGATTATACTGGTAATACAGCATTCCTGATCGGAAATGAGGGAAACGGGCTGACAGAAAAGCTTTCCAACCTGGCAGATACCTGGGTGAAGATTCCCATGGCGGGAAAGGTGGAGTCCTTAAATGCCGCCATCGCTGCATCGATCCTGATGTTCGAGACGGCGAGACAGCGGCGCGCGTAAAGGAGTGATTTTATGGATATGATCGGATGGCTGGTAGCCTTTGTAATTCTGATCGGAATCGAGGCGGCGACTATGGCGCTCACGACGATCTGGTTTGCAGGCGGCGCGTTGTTTGCGTTTTTCGTTGCAATCTTTGGCTTTTCTGTCAAAATGCAGCTTGTAGTATTTCTGGTCGTATCGTTTCTCATGCTGCTCTTTACGAGACCGCTCGCAGCACGGTTCATCAACCGGGAAACCGTGAAGACGAATGTGGACGGACTGATCGGAAGAAAGGCGAAAGTGATCACAAAGATCGACAACAATGAGCCGTCCGGAGTTGCAGTCGTCAATGGGCAGGAGTGGACGGCGAGATCTGCGGATGACGCAGTGACGATCCCTGTGGGGACCCATGTGCTCATAAAGGAAGTCCGGGGCGTGAAGCTTATTGTAGAACCGGTTTCCGAAACCTCTGAAAGCCAGAAATAAAATTTTTCCCAAAACTCATAAAGGAGGATTTAAATATGCCAGCAATTTTAGTATTAGTACTGATCTTTATCATTCTGCTGATCCTTGTTTCCT
The DNA here is from genome assembly GCF_003478035.1 of Clostridium sp. OF03-18AA. GTDB lineage: Bacteria > Bacillota > Clostridia > Lachnospirales > Lachnospiraceae > Pilosibacter. The sequence goes on along the minus strand of NZ_QUEP01000007.1, from coordinate 171,938 downwards.
GCATCCGTATCGTGCCTCAGGCACAGGCGATGGTCGTGGAGAGGCTTGGCGCATACCTGGAAACCTGGAACGTGGGAATCCACTTTAAGGTTCCGTTTATCGACCGTGTTGCAAAGCGCGTTCTCTTAAAAGAACAGGTCGTTGACTTTGCACCGCAGCCGGTGATCACAAAGGATAACGTTACCATGAAGATCGACACGGTCGTGTTCTTCCAGATCACGGATCCGAAGCTCTACGCTTACGGCGTTGAGAATCCGATCATGGCGATCGAGAACCTGACAGCAACCACACTCCGGAACATCATCGGTGACCTGGAACTTGACCAGACCCTGACTTCCCGTGAGACGATCAACACAAAGATGCGTTCCGCACTGGACGTTGCGACGGACCCGTGGGGCATCAAGGTCAACCGTGTGGAGTTAAAGAACATTATCCCTCCGGCAGCGATCCAGGATGCGATGGAGAAACAGATGAAGGCGGAGCGTGAGCGCCGTGAGGCGATCCTCCGTGCGGAAGGTGAGAAGAAGTCCACGATCCTCGTTGCGGAAGGTAAGAAACAGTCCGCGATCCTCGATGCGGAGGCGGATAAGCAGGCAGCGATCCTCCACGCTGAGGCGGAGAAGGAAAAACGGATCCGCGAGGCGGAAGGTCAGGCGGAGGCGATCTTAAAGATCCAGCAGGCGAATGCCGACGGCATCCGCATGATCAAGGAAGCAGGAGCGGACCAGGCAGTTTTACAGCTCAAGAGTCTTGAGGCATTCGCAAAGGCGGCGGACGGAAAGGCGACAAAGATCATTATTCCGTCCGAAATCCAGTCCCTGGCCGGCCTTGTGACAAGTGTAACGGAGATTGCAAAGAAGAGTGAAACTGAGAATTGATCTTGAAAAAGAATATGGGATCGTCTTAGAGGGCGGCGGAGCCCGGGGTGCGTACCAAATCGGCGTCTGGAAAGCGCTCCGGGAAGCCGGCGTGAAGATCAGGGGAGTCGCGGGAACGTCAGTAGGGGCGTTGAACGGCGCACTGATCTGTATGGATGACCTGGAAAAAGCGGAGGAGATCTGGGGGAATATGACCTACTCCACGGTATTCCGGGTGGATGATCCCATGATCGCAAAACTAAAGAAATTCGGCGTTCGATCCATGAAAATGACCGACGCGGCGGCAGAATTCAAACGGCTGTTTTCAGACAGGGGGCTTGATATCGCCCCACTCAAAAAACTTCTGGAAGAGACGGTGGATGAGGAGCGGATCAGGCGCTCACCACGTGATTTCTGTGCCGCGTCATTTTCAGTCACGGACCGGAAGGAAGAGGACTTTGATGTGAAGGAAGCGCCGCCGGGAACCATGAAGGACATGATGATGGCCAGCGCTTACTTTCCGGGCTTTAAGCAGGAAAAAATCGGCGGAAAGACGTATCTGGACGGCGGCAGCGTCAACAATGTCCCGGTCGATCTTCTGACGGACCGGGGATATAAAGATATCATCGTGATCCGCCTTTACGGGATCGGCGTGGACCGGAGAAAGTTTATGGAGATTCCGGCGGACGTGACGATCCATGAGATCGCACCGGGGAGAAATCTTGGCGGGATCCTGGAGTTTGACAGCGCAAGGACGAAGAAAAACATGAAGCTCGGCTATTTCGACGGGCTGAGATTTCTTTACGGACTCTGTGGGCGGAAATATTATCTTGACATGCCATATTCCGAGGCGTATTATTTTGGCAGGATCATGTCGGAGCTTGACCTCTTTAAGATCTGGCTGAGACCGTATGTGAAAGAGGACGAATTCGCGAAGCTCACGGGTTACCGTGTCTACACGGAAAAGATCTTTCCGTTTCTCGCAAAGAAGCTGAGGCTTTGCAGCGAGTGGGACTACAGGGATCTTTACGGTGCGGTCCTTGAGCTGTTTGCAAAAAAGATGCAGTTGGAAGTCTACCGTGTATACACGCCGGATGAGATCGTTGGGAAGATCCATGAACTGCTTTCGGATAAGCTGACGGTAGGATAGAGATATGAGGAGAACGCTGAAATATGGCGGAAAACAATAAAAGAAGAAAGGTCAGGAGCGAATCCATGGCGCTTGATGCCATGCATATCATCATCGGGATCGCCGTGGTGGTCATGTCCGTCATTTCGTTTCTTGACACGGAGAGGTACATGTTCCTCTTTCCGGTGATCTTTTTTCTGGCGGCGGTTTTAAATCTCGCCACAGGAAAATACTGGCTCTCCCGGACAAAGCGGGAGCGGCGGAGAAGAACTGCGGCGGTGTTCCAGATGGGATTCGGAACGGTCCTGCTGATCTTCACGATCTTAAGCGCGGTTAGCATTTGGTAGGAACTGTTGGAGGTAATGAGATGAAGGGAGAAATCCTGAAATTATTAAAAGAGACAGACGGCTATATTTCCGGACAGGAGCTCTGTGAGAAGTTCGGTGTATCGAGGACAGCAATCTGGAAGGTGATCAATCAGCTGAAAGAAGAGGGCTATGAGATTGAAGCGGTCCGGAATAAAGGATATATTCTGAAAGGATCTGCGGATGTGCTCTCGAAGGAAGAGTTGGAAAGTACGATCCATACGAAGTGGGCAGGAGAGAATGTCGTATTCTTTGAGGAGACAGTCTCCACAAACAACGAGATCCGGAGCCTTGCGGAACAGGGCGCGCCCCACGGGACTCTGGCAGTTGCGGAACAGCAGCTTGGAGGAAAGGGAAGACGGGGCCGTGTCTGGACATCCCCTGCGGGAGTCGGGATCTGGATGAGCATGCTGTTGAGACCTCAGATCGATCCGCTGGCTGCGTCGATGCTGACGCTGGTCATGGCTCTTGCGGCGAAAAAGGGAATTGAAATATCGACGGGACTGAAATCGGAGATCAAATGGCCGAACGATCTTGTATTGAATAAGAAGAAGATCTGCGGGATCCTGACGGAGATGAGCACGGAACTCATGGAGATCCAGTATGTGATCCCGGGAATCGGCATTAACGTAAACCAGAAGGATTTCCCGGACGACATTAAGGCTACCGCAACTTCCCTCTACATAGAGAGCGGAAAGATCCAGAAGAGAAGCGAGATCATCGCAGCGATCATGGAGGCCTTTGAGGGATACTATGACACGTTTATCAAGACTCAGGATATGTCGGGACTCATCGAGGAGTACAATGCGAATCTCGTAAATCTCGGCAATGAGGTGTGTGTCCTGGACCCGGCGGGCGAGTTCCGCGGCGTTTCCGAGGGGATCAACAAGGAAGGCGCATTGCTTGTACGTCTCGCTGACGGCACGTTAAAGGAGATTATCTCCGGGGAAGTTTCAGTCCGCGGAGTCTATGGATATGTATAAGGAAGAAATGAATGTTTCGGGGGCGGATCTCTATTCCGGCCTCCAGAAAATCTTTCCGGATGAGAAGAACCTCACCCTGACGGAGCGTCTGGATGCCGCGAGAGGACCGCTCCTTTCGTGGTATCGGGAAAACAGGAGAGATCTCCCGTGGCGTGAGAACCGGGATGCCTACCGGATCTGGATCTCGGAGATTATGCTGCAGCAGACGAGAGTCGAGGCAGTAAAACCGTACTTTGCCCGCTTCATGAAACACTTTCCGACCGTGCAGGCGCTGGCGGATTGTGAGGAAGAGGAACTTTTCAAGTGCTGGGAAGGTCTTGGCTATTACAGCAGAGCGAGAAATCTGAAAAAAGCGGCAGAGATCATCGTCTCCGAATACGGAGGAGCGCTTCCGGCAGACCACGCGGCGCTTCTCTTACTTCCCGGGATCGGAAGTTACACGGCGGGAGCGATCGGCTCCATCGCGTTTGGTCTTCCTGTCCCTGCAGTTGACGGAAATGTTATGCGGGTCCTGTCAAGAGTGGCGGGAAGCTATGAGGATATCTTAAAGCAGGCAGTGAAAAAGAAGATGGAACTGGCGGTGGAGGAGACCCTGAAAACTTTAAAAGAAGGAGAAGCCGGGGACTTCAACCAGGCTCTCATCGAGACGGGAGCGATCGTCTGTGTGCCGAACGGAGCGCCGCTCTGCGGAGCACCGTGCCCGTTCTATACCGTCTGTGAGGCGAGAAAAAAGGCTCTGACCGCAGAGATCCCGGTGAAAACACCGAAAAAGAAAAGGAAAATAGAGGAAAAGACCGTATTATTAGTGGAATACGGGGATAAAATAGCCATTAGAAAGCGGGATGACACAGGGCTTCTGGCATCCCTCTATGAGTTCCCGAACCTGGAGGGAAAACTTTCCGGGAAAGAAGTGCTGGAACAGATGAAATGCAGAGCTGTGATCGAGAAAGAACTCCCGACGGCAAAGCATATTTTCAGCCATGTGGAATGGCATATGAGCGGATATCTGATCCGTGTAACAGAAGAAATTCCGGGACTGCTGTTTGCAGATCGGGAAGAGCTGAAGGAAAAGTATCCGATCCCGAATGCGTTTGCGGCTTATAGAAAGATTGCAGCTGCGCAGACAATGGACAGCTGCGAGAGCTAGTTGAAAGTATGGAGCGTGATCATGATGAAAAAAATGATATTTCTTTTTAATCCCCGTTCAGGGAAGGAAGCCATTAAAAATCAGTTATCCGATATCCTCGGGATCTTCTGCAGGGCAGGTTATCTGCCGTCCGTCTATGTGACCCAGGAGCCGGGAGATGCGGCAAAGATCGCCGAGGAGTATGGCAGTGAGGTAGAGCTTTTTGTCTGCAGCGGCGGGGACGGCACATTAAACAGCGTGATCTCCGGCATCATGAAGTTAAAAAAACGACCGGAGATCGGGTATCTTCCGTCCGGTTCCACGAACGATTTTGCAAGAAGTTTAAAGATCCCTGCAAACCTCACGGAGGCAGCGCGGGATGTGGTGAGCGGTAAATCCTACGGTGTCGATATCGGAAAATTCGGGGATCAGAGGTATTTTGTGTATATCGCAGCGTTCGGAGCGTTTACTGAGGTTTCCTACAGTACGCCGCAGGATGTCAAAAATGTTCTCGGACATCAGGCGTATATCCTGGAATCAATCAAGGCGCTGGGAAAGCTGAAGTCTTATAAAATGCATATTGCATGGGATGACGGCGAGGCAGACGGGGAATTTATCTTCGGAATGGTGACAAATACCACGAGTGTCGGCGGATTCAGCGGACTCGCTCCGAAGGATGTTTCGTTCCATGACGGTCTGTTTGAGGGCTTGTTTATCCGGACACCGAAGTCACCGGTGGACCTTCCAAACATCTTAAGCGGACTCCTCCTGTTCCCGGAACAGGAAAATAAGGATATGATCCGGTTCAAGTCATCAAAATTCACGGTGACTGCAGATGAGGATGTCCCGTGGGTCCTCGACGGTGAGTTCGGCGGGGCGGTAAAAGAGGCGAAGATCGAGAATGTAAAGGAAGCAGTTACTCTGAGCTGCAGCCCGGAACCGGAAAAAAAGGAAGAGAAGACGGAAAACTGATCGCAAAGCGGCATGAGATATTTCGAATATGCTAAAAATCAGTGAAAAATTCAAGGAAAAAAGTTGAAAAATGTCGCTGGATGGTATATAATGAACTATCGTGGAGCAGTTTGAGCAAGCCCCAACCTGAAAGGACGTTATTCAGTGGAAAAAGAAGTATTTTTAGACAAACTTAAGAAACTTGTCGCACTCGGCAAGTCAAAACAGAATGCCCTTGACGCGACGGAGATCAACGACTTTTTTGCCGGAGATAACCTCGGACCGGAGCAGATGGACGAAATTTATAATTACCTGGAGCATAACAATATTGATGTTGTGCCGGTAATCGATGACGCAATGCTTGCGGATGATTCCATGCTTCTGGACGATCTGGATGATGACTACCGTGAAGACAAGGACGGAGAGGACATTGACTTAGACGCCATCGACCTTCTGGAAGGTATCGGAACAGAAGATCCGGTCCGCATGTATTTAAAGGAGATCGGTACTGTGCCGCTTCTTTCCGCGGATGAGGAGCTTCGTCTCGCGAAGAGAAAGGCAGAGGGAGATGAGTCTGCGAAAGAGCGCCTGATCGAGGCAAACCTGCGTCTTGTTGTAAGTATCGCAAAGCGTTATACAGGACGTGGAATGAGTTTCCTGGATCTTGTTCAGGAAGGAAACCTTGGTCTTATTAAGGGCGTTGAGAAGTTCGACTATACAAAAGGATATAAGTTAAGTACATATGCAACCTGGTGGATCCGTCAGTCCGTGACGAGAGCGCTTGCAGATCAGGCGAGAACGATCCGTGTTCCGGTTCATATGGTAGAGACGATCAACAAGATGTCAAAGATGCAGAGAAAGCTGACCCTGGAACTTGGCTATGAGCCGTCCGTGACAGAGCTTGCGGAAGCGCTTGATATGTCAGAGGACAAGGTCATGGAGATCATGCAGATCGCAAGAGAACCTGCATCCTTGGAGACTCCGATCGGTGAGGAGGATGACTCCAACCTGGGCGATTTTGTTGCGGACAGCAACGCGGTTACCCCGGAGGGAAATGTAGAGTCTGTAATGCTGAGAGAGCACATCGATGCATTATTAGGCGATCTCAAAGAGAGAGAGCGTCAGGTCATCGTGCTTCGATTTGGTCTTGAGGATGGACATCCGAGAACACTTGAAGAGGTAGGAAAAGAGTTCAACGTAACGAGAGAACGTATTCGCCAGATCGAGGCGAAGGCGCTCCGGAAACTCAGAAATCCGGTCCGCAGCAAACGGATCAGGGATTTCCTGTAGAAACTCGTTTCAAAAAAGATGAAAGCGGATCGCAGGTGCGGATGTGTCTGGTGGATCCGAAAAAGAGATACAGGCAGCAGGAGAAGATCCGGCTGCCTTTTTTCTCTTCCTTTATTTACGCGAACAACGAGCCAAAGTCTGCGCTTGCGCAAGACTTTGGCGACTGTCACGATAACAAGGGGAAACTCGCGAAGCGTGTTTTCGATTGTTATCATTGGAGAATTTATGAATAAACGAAATTATCAGAAAGAATTAGAAAAAAAACTGGAGGAACTTCAGAGCGGGGGAGGGGTGCCGACGCTGTTTCTCCATAGCTGCTGTGCACCGTGCAGCAGTTATGTCCTGGAATATCTCTCCCGGTATTTTGAGATCACGGTCTTTTATTACAATCCGAATATCTACCCGCCGTCCGAGTACGAGGAACGGACTTCGGAGCAGGAGCGCCTGATCCGGGAATTTAACGGAGAGTGGGAAAACGAGGCGAACCGCCATCCGATCCATTTCGTGGCGGGAACGTATGTGCCGGACGATTTCTACACGGCGGCAAAAGGCCTGGAACAGGAGCCGGAAGGCGGCGCACGGTGTACGGAATGCTTTAAACTCCGCCTTTCCGAGGCTGCGAGGGAGGCAAAAGCCGGCGGGTTCGATTTCTTTACAACGACCCTCACGATCAGCCCGTTAAAAGATGCGGAGCGGCTGAACCGGATCGGGGAAGAGATGGGAAAAGAGTACGGCATCGAATTTCTGCCGTCGGATTTCAAGAAGAAAAACGGATATAAGCGATCCACGGAGCTCTCCAGAGAACACGCGCTGTACCGGCAGAATTACTGCGGGTGCGTGTTCTCGAAGAGAGAGGCGGAGGAGAGGACCGGGCGCAGCGAATAGGCGTCACCGGAGAGACCAGTACAAAACTCCGTCCTTTTCCGTGCGGTCGATCACACCGGTCTCGAAAAGCCAGTCGAGGCAGGAAAAGAGCTTTGGCCAGGTGTGGAGATAGGAGAACAGGAAGGAGTAGCGGTAAGTCTGCATGCGCTGGATGTAGAGCGCCTGGTCGAGTTCCAGGAGAGTCATCGGGCGATTACTTTCTGCCAGTACCTGACGGAGCTGTGTGCAGCGCTCCCCGTATCCGGCGATGATCCGGTCGGTCTCTTCTTTGATCTCTGTGAATTCACCGTAGTGCCCCGGGAGAAAACGGTATCCGCTGTAATCAGATGCGAGTTCCCTGAGGGAAGCGAAGTATTCGGTGAGGAGATGCTGATCCTTTCCTGAGGTGATGACGATGGGAACAAGGCCGAGGATCACCTGGTCGGCGCAGAAGAATAACTTTGCATTTCGTTCAACAAGTCCGCACTGACCGGAGGTGTGTCCGGCAAGGGAGACGACTTCGAAGTCGTAACCGCCGTAAGAAAGACGGTCTCCGGGGGCGATGGGCGTGAATGGAAAGTCGAAATTCACGTTGTTATCCCTGGCGAGCTGGTCGGCGCCTGCCTTGATCTCCTGCCATGCGTCCGGAGTCCGTTCTTTTGTGACTCCGACTTCACTTGTGTAGGAGCGGCGCATATCATTGTCCTCATAAAAACGATGGTAGCGGTCGGAAGAGGCTGCGATCTCTACCGGATTCATGAACGCCCGGGCGCCGCGGTCGGTGAAAAAGGAGACATAGCCGCTGTGGTCTACATGATTGTGGGTCACGAAGATGTCGAGATTCCTGCAGTCGATGGAGAGCTCGCTCAGGGCTTGTTCCATCTCCGACAGACACTCCGGCACGTTCCAGGAGGTGTCGATCATGAGGCTTCGTTCGCTGCCTTTTATAATATAGAGGTTTCTGGATGAAGTCCTCATGTTTTTGTTCGTCAGGATGGTCTTATATAAGTTTGGGGCAAGTATTTTCATTGGGGAAAACTCCTCGTTGGATATTTGGACGTGCCGGCATTCCAGTCGGGACAGGATCGTGAAGGCTGGCCGGACACGTTGCTTGTGCACGATATTGTTTTGATTGTAGCCCGGTGAGGGGAAAATGTCAAACGATTCCGGGGGATGCTCCGTTGACATTAGGGGAATTGTAGTATACAATGAAACTGCCTGGTCATGAATAAAAACGTCGTAAATGAGGAATGGTCATTTGGGGCGGTTTTTACTTGTTTATGAACTTACAATCAGAATAGGAGGAATTAGGTAATGGTAGAAAGAAAAGTTACAGTCGTAAACCCGACCGGTCTTCATCTTCGCCCGGCGGGACTGCTCTGCCAGACATCCATGAAGTTCGATTCTAAAGTGATGATTTTTTATAAAGAAAAGGAAATCAACGCGAAGAGCGTATTAAACGTAATGGCATCCGGGATCCGCTGCGGCGATGAGATCACCGTCCACTGTGACGGACCGGACGAGAAAGAGGCCATTGAAGCAGTCTGCAATCTGATCGAGACAGGACTCAAGGAATAAGATCCGGAGAGCAGTACAGGACGATCAGGTTATGCTCTGTACATAAAATGCAAGGCAGAATGTATGCTTGAATGTAACTATTCAGTAGGTCTGCGCACTTGCTGCGCTGACCGTAATAAAACACAGGTCTGGAGGCAAAAATCCCATCGGCGAAGCCGATCTGGAATGGATTTTTGCTCGTAACTGTGAGGGTACTGAACAGTTACGCCTGAATAACAGTTAGAAAGTGAGATAGTAATGAGCGAAACAGCAGAAAATTGTACCCATAACTGCGGAACCTGCTCCGCAAACTGCGGAAGCAGAACGAGCGAGCCGCAGAGCTTCCTTGAGAAGTTAAATCCGGCGAGTTCCGTAAAGAAAGTGATCGGAGTAGTCAGCGGTAAAGGCGGCGTCGGAAAGTCTTTAGTTACATCCTTAATGGCATGCCGGATGCGCGCGACAGGTGCGAAAGTCGGAATCCTTGATGCCGATATCACAGGACCGTCGATCCCGAATGCATTTGGGATCCATGACGGCGTGACCGTGACACCGGACGGAAAACTCCTTGTTCCGGCGACATCCTCCACCGGGATCGATGTGATCTCCTCCAACATGCTTCTGGAGAATGAGACAGATCCGGTGATCTGGCGTGGTCCGGTGATCGCCGGTGCGGTAAAACAGTTCTGGAGTGAGACACTCTGGCAGGATATCGACTACATGTTCGTTGATATGCCTCCGGGAACCGGCGATGTGCCGCTTACTGTATTCCAGTCACTTCCGGTCAACGGGATCATCATCGTGACATCCCCGCAGGAGCTTGTCTCCATGATCGTTGAGAAGGCCGTCAACATGGCGAAAAAGATGAACGTTCCGATCCTCGGACTTGTTGAAAATATGAGCTATCTCGAATGTCCGGACTGCGGAAAGAAGATCGCAGTATTCGGAGAGAGCCGTATCGAGGAAGTCGCGAAAGAATACGGAATTCCGGTTCTCGCGCAGATCCCGATCCGTCCTGAGATCGCAAAGGCTGTTGATGAGGGAACGGTCGAGTATGTGAAGGCGGATTTCCTTGATCAGGCTGTGAAGGCTGTGGAAGAAGCGTAAGAAAAGAGAAATAGATCAGAACACGAAGTACAGGGCGGCGAACATGGTTGCTGCCCCGTACTTTTTTGCGTGGCGGGAATTGATAAAAAACGCTTTGCTATAGAAAAAACCTATAATAACTTATTTCTTATCTATATTGGACGAATAGGTTAAAACGTGGTATCTTATTAGCACACACAGAGATTAGAAAATGTACGGCTGACACGTACATGGGAGGATAAAATTGATTCAGTTAGACCATATTACAAAGACGTTTGATACCGGTGCGGAAAAAGTCCATGCGGTCTCTGATGTCACACTCCATATCAGGAGTGGTGAGATCTTCGGTATCATCGGATTCTCCGGTGCCGGAAAATCCACACTGGTGCGATGTATCAACTTACTGGAACGACCGACGAGCGGAACCGTCACGGTTGACGGAAAAGTTCTCACGGATCTTCCGGCGAAAGAACTCAGGGAAGCGAGAAAGAAGATCGGAATGATTTTCCAGCATTTCAACCTGATGAGATCCAGAACAGTCGGAGAGAATGTCGCTTACCCGTTAAAGGGAAGCGGACTTTCCAAAGCACAGATCAAGGCGAAAGTGCGGGAGCTTTTAGAGCTTGTCGATATCGCAGAAAAAGAGAATGCGTATCCGAGTCAGCTTTCCGGCGGACAGAAACAGAGAGTTGCGATCGCGAGAGCGCTTGCGAATGATCCGAAAGTTCTCCTCTGCGATGAGGCGACGAGCGCCCTGGATCCGCAGACGACGGGGGCGATCTTACAGCTCTTAAAACACTTAAATGAAAAGCTCGGCATTACCATCGTGATCATCACCCATGAGATGGCGGTCGTCAAAGAGATATGTGACCGTGTAGCCGTCATGGAACACGGTAATGTCGTGGAGGAAGGCGATGTCTACTCGATCTTCGCAGCACCGAAGGCGGGGATCACGAGAGACTTCATCCGCACGACATCCAACCTTCAGAAGATCGAAAAGCTGGTCGAGGAGAAGTCACCGCTTGTCGCATTAAAGCCGGGTGAAAAGATCCTGCGGCTGAATTACATTAAGAAGAATACGTCGGAGGCACTGATCTCCGAAGCTTCCAGAAGATTCAGCGTGGATCTGAATATCATCTTTGCAGATATTGAGATCGTTCAGGACGCCCCGATCGGCGGAACTGTGGCGATCGCAAGCGGAACGAAGGAGAATATCGAAGCCGCGATCGAATATCTGAAGGAGAAGAATGTTGGAGTGGAGGTGATCGAGAATGCTTGATTTCTTAAATGCGATTATCCCGAATGTCATGTCAAAGCCGGATGAGCTTTTCGAAAGCTTCGGTCAGACGATCTACATGGTCATCGTGTCAGGTGCGATCTCCATGGTGTTCGGTCTTTTCTTTGGGATCATCCTCACTGCGACAGCTCCGAAGGGTGTCCTGAAAAACAAGGTGATCTTCAATATTTTAGATAAGCTGGTCAACATTTTCCGTTCGATCCCGTTCGTAATCCTTCTGACAGCGCTGATCCCGCTGACCCGTATGGTCGTCGGAACAGCGATCGGTACAAAGGGTGCGATCTTACCGCTTATTTTCGGAACGGTCCCGTTCTTTACGAGACAGATCGAGAGTGCGCTCGCTGAAGTTGACTACGGTCTGATCGAAGCGGCGGAGAGCATGGGAAACAGCCCGTGGGAGATCATCTTCCGCGTATACTTAAAGGAGAGTGTCCCGGGGATCGTCCGTGCAATGCAGATCACATTTATCAGCCTGGTCGGTCTTACCGCGATGGCCGGTGCGGTCGGCGGCGGCGGACTCGGCGATTTCGCGATCCGTTATGGTCACTCCAGAGGGCAGACCGATGTCACCTATGTAACCGTCATCATCATTCTGATCATGGTAAGCCTGATCCAGAGTACCGGTTCCTATGTGATCAAAAAGACGACTCACTAGAACGGTGGTTTCAGATTAAAATTGCTTGAAACGGAGAGGAACTATTTCCGGGCCGTATCAATAAAAGGAACTGTCCGGTCCGCACAGCGAATGCGAATGAAAACGGGCAGTGACAAAGAAAGTTCAGGAGGAGAAAAATTATGAAGAAAAGAGTTTTAGCACTTGGCGCAGCAGCAGTTTTAGCATTATCCTTAACCGCGTGCGGCAGCAGCCAGAAGACAGAGACAACAGCGGCAGCAGCCGATACAACCGCAGCCGGTTCTGAGGCAGCAGCTGATACAACCGCAGCCTCCGGCGAGAAGACAGTCATCAAACTCGGTGTTGTAGGTGAGAACAACGAGCAGTGGCAGCCGGTCATCGACAAGCTTGCTGAGGAGAACATCGACCTTGAGCTTGTAAAATTTGCGGATTATCCGCTTCCGAACCGTGCATTAAATGACGGTGAGATCGATCTGAACTCTTTCCAGCACATCGCTTACTTTGAGGATGACTGCAAGAACAACGGTTATGATCTTTCTATCATCGGTGAGACCATCATGGCTCCGTTAGGCCTCTACTCCAACAAGATCAAGGACGTATCCGAGATCAAGGACGGTGATATCATCGCGATCCCGAATGACGCTACAAACGGCGGCCGTGCATTAAAACTTCTTGAGTCCGCAGGTCTGATCAAGGTTGATCCGGCAGCAGGCTACACACCGACAAAGAAAGACATCACAGAGAACCCGTTAAACCTTGACATCAAAGAGGTTGAGGCAGCAAATACAGCAAGCCTTCTTCCGGACGTTGCAGCAGCAGTCATCAACGGCGGTCACGCAGTTGACAACGGTTTAAACCCGAAGGAAGATGCGATCTTCCTTGAGAGCGTGGAAGAGGGATCTGACAACCCGTACGTCAACATCATCGTTGCAAGAACAGCTGATAAGGACAACGAGCTTTACAAGAAAGTAGTCGATTATTTCCGTACACCGGAAGTTGCAAAAGTGATCGAGGACACTTACAAGGGAGCTTACATCCCGACATGGGAGTAACTCCTGAAATCACGGCCATAAAATAAAAAGATGGGAAAGACAGGACAGGGTACCGAAAAGGGATCCTGTCCTTTTCTTGTGAACGAGAGAGAAAAAGCCGGAGAAAGCTTCTGAAGGCGAAAAGAATGCCCGGGCAGACCAGAAGAACGGGGTACAAAAAAATCATGTGCCGGATACAAAAATTTCCTGTGGGATCAACAAAAGAGAACAGCTTGCTTTTTAACGGAAAATCCCGTATGATTTACATAGATATTACAGAATGACGGCAGATTTTACATATTTCGTACACATGCGATCGCAGAAAGGGACAAAAGAATGTCAAAAATTACATCCGGCAGAAAAAGCAATATCGATATGACACAGGGCGTGATCTGGAAACAGCTGGTTCTTTTTGCAATCCCGCTGATCATGGGAAATATCTTCCAGCAGCTCTACAATACAGTGGACAGCATTGTCGTGGGAAACTATCTCGGAACATCGGCGCTGGCTGCGGTCGGCGCGACGACGGCGATCTGCAATACGCTGGTAAACTTCTTTAATGGGATCTCGATCGGTGCCGGAGTTGTGATCAGCACGTGTTTCGGTTCCCGGAATCATGAAAAGCTCCACGAGGCGGTCGAGACGACGATCCTGTTTGCAGTGATCGTCGGATGCTTTGTCTCTCTGATCTCGGTCTGGGTTGTCCCGCTGATGTTAAAATGGATGTCAACGCCGGATGATGTGATCGGACCGGCGGGAGAGTATTTAAAGATCTATTTTGCCGGAGTTCCGGTCCTCTTTCTTTACAATATGAGCAGTGCGATCTTAAGGGCTGTGGGCGACACGAAGCGCCCGTTAAATTTCCTGATCATCAGCAGCTGTTTAAATATCGCTCTGGATATTCTCTTTGTTGCGAAATTTGGCTGGGGGATCAGCGGTGTCGCGATCGCTACGGTGATCGCCGAGGCAGTTTCCGCTGCTCTTGCGTGTTCGACTCTTATGAGGACGAAGGAAGCACATCGCCTTGTTCTTCGGGACCTTCACATCAATAAATCCTGCCTCGGCGAGATTTTCCGGATCGGTCTTCCGGCGGGAGTCCAGCAGGGACTCACTGCGTTTTCCAACGCGCTTGTGCAGTCGTATGTAAATGGACTTGGCTCTTCTATCATCATGGCGGGCTGGAGCTGCCACTCAAAGATCGACCAGTTCGCAATCCTGCCTGCCCAGAGTATGGGACAGGCCGCGACAACGTTCGTGGGACAGAATCTCGGAGCAAAGAATGTGAAGCGTGCGAGAGACGGCGTCAAACAGGCAGTGTTCATGGGTGTGGGCGTGCTGATCTGCATCTCCGGCGCGATGGCAATTTCCGCAAGATCCCTGGTATCCCTTTTCAACCAGGATCCGGATGTGCTGCACTATGGAACCTTATTTATCCTGATGACGGTCCCGTTCCGCTTCTGCAGTTCCTTCAACCAGATCCTTGCGGGTTCCTTGAGAGGATCCGGGGATGCAAAGGGACCGATGTGCATCATGCTCTTCAGCTTCGTTGTCTGCAGACAGATCTATCTCTTCTTCGTGACAAAGATCGCATTCAACGAGTATACGGTCGGAATGGGATATCCGGTCGGCTGGATCGTATGCGCGATCCTTTCCTTCCTGTATTACAGAAGGAGCAGATGGGAAGAAAAGGTAAAAGAAGATTAAAAAATCAGTATAAACGCAGAAAACGACCTCTGTGTCAGGATCCTGATGAAAATCATAAGGGCTTGACCTGAGGTCGTTTTAAATAATGGGTGGAATTTCCAGTTGTTTTGCTATGAACAGGCAGGGAAAGTGGGACGAATCGCCTTTCCATTGCCGGTGTCATTCGTCTGGCAGAATGTCGGGGAATGCCGAGACCGGAAAACTTGGAGATAGACGAAAATATGATTTTGTGCTATACTTCAATTTGCATGTATACAGGCGATCATGGCACAGGAGAGGAAAATCGGTCTGCAGATTGCTGGAAAACAGCGAGTGCGGATCACGATCGCCGTATAGCGCAAAGAGTGTGAAAACTTCGGATCGTGATATCATGACAGAAGAAAAGAGATAACTATGTTCGGACTTGGAACGATCATCAACGTCACTGCGATCGTCGCGGGCGGCGTGATGGGGTTATTATTTGGAAAGAAACTGACGGAGCGTTATCAGAGCAACCTGATGATGGCGTCGGCGCTCTGCGTATTGTTTATCGGAGTCTCCGGCTGTATGGAGCAGATGTTAAAACTGACGGAAAACGGGCTTTCTTCATCGGGATCCATGATGATGATCGCCTGTTTTGCTGTCGGGGCTCTTCTCGGCGAGTGGATCGATCTCGACACGAAGATGGAACGGTTCGGGGAATGGCTGAAGGAGAAGACGAAAAGTGACGGCGACAATGCGTTCGTGGATGCATTTGTGACGGCTTCCCTGACCGTCTGTATCGGAGCGATGGCGGTCGTCGGATCGATCCGGGACGGAATTTACGGCGACTATTCGATTCTCACGGCAAAAGCTGTTCTCGACATGATCATCGTCGCGATCATGACGGCGTCCATGGGAAAAGGCTGTATTTTCTCGGCGATCCCGGTCGGGATGTTCCAGGGGGCGATGACGCTCCTTGCGAAGGTGATCGAGCCGTTCCTGACGGATGAGGGACTGGCGGACATGTCCCTGACAGGATCGGTCCTGATCTTCTGCGTCGGAGTGAACCTGATCTGGGGAAAGAAGGTCAAGGTGGCGAACCTGCTGCCGGTCATGTTTCTTGCGGCGGTGTGGCCGTATTTCCCGTGGGCGTAACGCAGAAGTTGAGAAAAGGCAGAAATTCTGTGAAAAAGAGTAATCCTTTTTTCAGGACAACAATGAAAAGATTAACGACGGATTTTTATGCATGACGGTGCAGGAACGGAACCGTTGTGCGAGGAAGAAAAACGTCGTCTGGAAAAATACAGAAGCCGTATGAACGAAGGAAATAGCGGCTGTACAACAAGAAACAGGAGGATTTTATGATATTATCCTGCAGCAATATCTGCAAATCGTTCGGAAGCGACGATATTATCAAGAACGCTTCCTTTCATATTGAAGATCATGAAAAAGCGGCGATCGTCGGCATCAACGGCGCCGGAAAATCAACATTGTTAAAGATCATCGTGGGTGAGATGGCACCGGATTCCGGCGAGGTCGTGCTGGGAAGCGGAAAGACACTTGGGTATCTGGCACAGAATCAGGATCTTTTAAGTCACCGGACGATCTATGAGGAGATGCTCGATGCGAAAAAGTCGGTCATCGAGATGGAAAACCGGCTGAGAGATCTGGAAAATTCGATGAAAACGGCCTCCGGGGAAGCGCTGGAGACCATGATGAACCAGTACAGCCGCTTGAGCCACGAATTTGAGCTCATCAACGGCTATGCCTGGAAGAGTGAGATCGTCGGAGTCTTAAAGGGACTCGGATTTACGGAGGAAGAGTTTTCCAAACAGATCTCCACACTGTCCGGCGGACAGAAGACAAGAGTTTCTCTGGGTAAACTTCTTCTCACAAATCCGGACATCATTCTCCTCGATGAGCCGACGAACCACCTGGATATGTCCTCCATCGCATGGCTGGAGACATATCTCTTAAATTACCGCGGTGCGGTCCTGATCGTTGCCCATGACCGGTATTTCCTCGATAAGATCGTAACAAAGGTCATCGAGCTGGACAACGGACATGCGATCGTGTACTCCGGAAACTATACGGCCTACAGTGAGAAGCGGGCGCAGATGCGCGCGATCCAGATGAAGGCGTACTTAAACCAGCAGCAGGAGATCAAACATCAGGAAGCGGTCATCGAGAAATTGAAGTCCTTCAATCGGGAAAAGTCCATCAAGCGGGCGGAGAGCCGCGAAAAGATGCTCGATAAGATCGAGGTCCTGGAAAAGCCGTCGGAGGTCAACGATGCAATGGACATCCGCCTGGAGCCGAATATCCTGAGTGGAAATGATGTACTGACGGTCAACGGACTTGCGAAGTCCTTTGGCTCCCAGACCTTGTTTACGGACCTCAGCTTTGATGTCAAGCGCGGCGAGCGCGTGGCGATTATCGGGGATAACGGAACGGGAAAGACGACGATCTTAAAGATTATCAACGGTCTTGTCGAGCCGGATGCCGGTGAGATCATTCTTGGTTCCAGAGTCCACATCGGCTATTATGATCAGGATCATCAGGTCCTGCACATGGAAAAGACGCTGTTTGAGGAGATCTCCGACGCATATCCGGGAATGTCCAACACACAGATCAGAAGTACGCTGGCGGCGTTCCTGTTCACCGGGGATGACGTGTTTAAACGGATCGGGGATCTGAGCGGCGGTGAGAGAGGACGTGTGTCGCTTGCAAAGCTCATGCTCTCCGAGGCGAACTTCCTGATCCTCGATGAGCCGACAAACCATCTGGATATCACATCGAAGGAGATTCTGGAGAACGCGCTGAGCCACTACGGCGGAACTGTGCTCTATGTCTCCCATGACCGTTATTTTATCAACAAGACCGCGACGAGGATCCTGGATCTCACCGGAAAGCGGATGATGAATTATATCGGAAATTACGATTATTATCTGGAAAAACATGACGCGATGATGACGGCCCATTTCGGAAACGAGGCGCCGGAGAGTGCCGGCGGGATCGTCGGATTCGGCGCGTCAAAGACAGGAGCGGCGGCGGAGACTGCCGGAAAGGCTGTGGAGAATCCGGCAGCGGATGCCGGCGGAAAGCTCGACTGGAAGGCTCAGAAGGAAGAACAGGCCCGCCAGAGAAAACGCCAGAACGATTTAAAGAAGGTCGAGGATGAGATCCACAAGCTGGAGACAAGAGACGGGGAGATCGACGGCCTCCTCTGCGATGAGAGCGTCTTCTCCGACGTTGCGAAACTCATGGAGTTAAACAAGGAAAAAGAGGAGATCGCAGGAAAACTGGAAGTTCTTTACGAAAAGTGGGAAGAACTTGCAGAATGATCATGACTGTCTAACAGCCCGCGCTGCAAAAGGGCAGGCTTTTATACAGAGTGAGCTCTCGGCCCTGTGGGAATGCAGGATTGAATGCTTACGAATACAGACATACTCAAAGGAAAATGCTTCGTCCGGTCTGGGGAGATTTCGGGCGGGGCATTTTTCTGTCTGGGCAGTTTGCGCATTTTACTGACAAAGATTTGACAAATAATATAGATATAGGTATAATAAAAGACAGCGTTATACTGAGAAGGTGGAACTAGAAAATGACAGACGAGAGACAGATCTCAAAGGCGGTAATCTCAAGACTTCCGCGTTATTACAGATATCTGGGCGAACTGATGGAGGAGGGGATCGAGAGGATCTCTTCCAACGAACTGAGTGCCAGAATGAAGGTGACAGCGTCCCAGATCCGTCAGGATCTTAACAATTTCGGCGGCTTTGGACAGCAGGGATACGGATACAATGTGAAATATCTCTACACCGAGATCGCAAGGATCCTGGGGATCGACAGACAGCACAACCTCATTATCATCGGCGCCGGAAACTTAGGTCAGGCGATCGCCAACTATACAAATTTTGAGAAGCGCGGCTTTATGATCAAGGGAATGTTCGATATCAACCCGCGCCTGATCGGTCTTGTGGTCCGCGGAGTCGAGATCCGTGGGATCGATGACCTGGAGCAGTTTATTGTCGACAATGAAGTACAGATCGCGGCTCTCACGATCCCGAAGTCCAAAGCACCGGAGATCGCGGAGCGCCTGGTAAAAGCCGGGATCAAGGCGATCTGGAATTTTGCCCATACAGACTTAAATGTGCCGGATGATGTAGTCGTTGAGAATGTACATCTTTCCGAGAGCCTGATGCGTCTTTCCTACCGTGTCTGCAGCATGCAGGATGAGCGGGAGCGGAAAGCAAAGGAAAAAGCAGAACAGACGGGAACCAATGAGACATGTTGATTGGAGTTGGCTGTGATTTGATCGAAATTGAGCGTGTGAAAAAAGCCTGTGAAAAAGAGGCTTTTTTGACGCGTATCTATACCGAGCGCGAGCGCCGGCAGGCAAAGGGTGATCCCCGGGTCCTTGCCGGCACTTTTGCGGTTAAAGAAGCAGTAGCGAAGGTGTTTGGAACGGGATTCCGGGACTTTATGCCGGTCCATGTGGAGGTCTTAAGGGACCCGCTTGGAAAGCCGTATGTCGAACTTCATGCGGGAGCAGAGATGAAGGCGGAGGAGCTCGGGATCAGGACGATCCAAGTGTCGATCTCTGACACGAAGGACCATGCGATGGCGTTTGCCGTCGGAGAGGGGGATGCCGGATGAAAGCAGTTCTGAGCGGAAAAGAAATGAAAGCGTTTGACACCAGGTCCATCAGGGGGTACGGGATCCCGTCCCTGGTGCTGATGGAGCGGGCGGCTCTTGCCGTTGCGGAGAAAGCGGAAGAGATCCTTAAGAGAGAACAGGCAGAGACAGTCTGGTCCGTCTGCGGTTTTGGAAATAACGGGGCAGACGGAGTGGCCGCCGCCAGGATGCTGTTCTTAAAGGGATATGATGTGAAGATCCTGTTCCCGGGACGGGACGGAAAAGGGAGCGAAGAGCTGGAAGCCCAGTTAAATATCGTGAAAAGGCTGGGGATCCCGGTGATGACGGCGGAAGAACTGCCGGATGCAGAAGAAAAACGATCCCCGGCGCATCCGTTTGCAAAGACGGTGACAAAGGCGAACGCATGCCGCGGCGTGATCCTGGATGCGGTCTTCGGGATCGGTCTTTCGAGAAATGTGGAAGGTGCATACAAAAAGCTCATTGACTGGATCAACCGCAATGAGGATATGAAGACGATCGCTGTGGACATTCCCTCCGGCATCAGCTCCGACACGGGAGAAGTCATGGGGGACGCGGTCCGCGCGGATGTGACGGTCACTTTCGGAATGAAAAAGCTCGGACAGGTTCTGTTCCCGGGAAGAGAATACTGCGGAGAGCTCCTGGTCAGGGACGTTGGTTTTGTGCCGGAGAGCAGCGCGGAGCAGGAAAAACACGTGCAGATGCTGGATCGGGAAGACCTTTTGAGGATCCCGGCAAGAACGCCGGATTCAAACAAGGGAACATACGGAAAAGTCCTCGTGATGGCGGGGGCAAAGAACATGGCGGGAGCAGCCTGCCTCTCCGCGAGAGCGGCATACCGGATGGGAGCCGGACTCGTGAAGATCTTTACACCGGAGGAAAACAGGATCATCGTCCAGGAAAAACTCCCGGAGGCGATCCTTTCCAGTTACGATGCGAGAGAAGCCGGAAAAGGTCCGGAGAGCTTTGCGAGAAAGATCGCAAGGGAGACGGAATGGGCGGATGTGATCGTTCTGGGGCCGGGGATCGGCATGGAGGATCATGCGCGGCTCATGGTGGAAAATGTCTTAAAGGACGCGTATGTGCCGATCATTCTTGACGCGGACGCGCTGAATCTCGCTGCGGAGTACCGGGAACTCACCGGTTATTTTACAGAAAATATCATCGTGACGCCGCATATGAAGGAAATGTCGCGGCTCACAGGAATTCAGATAGAGGAGATCAAGGAAAATCCGATCCGTGCAGCG
This sequence comes from Clostridium sp. OF03-18AA, assembly GCF_003478035.1. GTDB lineage: Bacteria > Bacillota > Clostridia > Lachnospirales > Lachnospiraceae > Pilosibacter. Next base: position 151,182 of record NZ_QUEP01000007.1, on the reverse strand, counting down.
AGAGAGTTTGCAGATCAGTACGGAGTGGTCTGCGTCTTAAAGGACGCGGCGACCGTGATCGCGGGAAGAGACGGAAAGACCTTTGTCAATGGAAGTGGGACGCCCGCTATGGCAAAGGGAGGTTCCGGGGATGTTCTGACCGGTGTGATTGCGGGACTGATCGCGCTGGGGCTTGAGGAGAGCGATGCGGCTTCCCTCGGAGTCTATGTGCACGGTCTGGCAGGGGAAAAAGCGGCGAAGCGCTTCGGCGTCCACGCAGTCCTTGCCGGGGAGATCGCGGATTGCCTTTCGGAGGATAGAGAAAATGAAATTTGACAGAATTTATACAGAGATCGATCTGGGTCATATAGAGGAAAACATGGAGGCGATGGAGAAAAATCTCCGCCCGGGGACAAAGATGTACGGAGTCGTGAAAACGGATGCTTACGGACACGGCGCCGTTCCGGTCGCGAAGACGATTGACCGCTTTGTATGCGGATATGCGGTCGCGACCGTTGAGGAAGGTGTGCAGCTGCGGAAACACGGGATCACGAAGGAGATCCTGATCCTCGGTCCGGTCGCTGCTCCGAGATACGAGGAGTGCATCCGGCAGGAGCTCTGCATGCCGGTCTTTGAACTGGATAAGGCAGAGGGAATGTCAGAAGCTGCAGAAAAGCTGGAAAAGACAGCCCACGTCCATATCGCGGTGGATACCGGAATGAGCCGGATCGGACTCAGACCGGACACGGCGTCCGTGGAGATGGTAAAAAAGATCGCGGCGCTTCCGGGAGTGAAGATCGACGGCATGTTCACGCATTTTGCGAGAGCGGATGAGGCGGATAAGACTGGTGCGAGACAGCAGTATGATCGGTTTAAGAACTTCTGCGATGCTGTGAAGGCAGCAGGCGTGGAGGTTCCGGTCTGCCATTGCTCCAACAGCGCCGGGATCGTGGAGATGCAGGAGATGAACATGGATGCAGTCCGCGCCGGGATCACGATCTACGGTCTGTACCCGTCGGATGAGGTGAGAAAGGATATCCTCACGATGAAGCCGGCGATGGCACTGAAGAGCTTTATCACGTATATCAAGGAGATCGGGCCTGGAACTGAAGTCAGCTACGGAGGAACGTTCAAGGCAGACCGGACGATGCGGATTGCGACAGTCTCCGCCGGTTACGGGGACGGATATCCGAGAAACCTGTCCGGCCGCGGGGAAGTGCTGATCCACGGAAAGCGCGCGAAGATCCTCGGCCGCGTCTGCATGGACCAGTTCATGGTGGATCTTACCGGGATTCCGGAGGCCAAAGAGGGAGATCTTGTGACCCTGATCGGAAGAGACGGGGAGGAAGAGATCACGATGGAGGAGATCGCAGAGGTTTCCGGCGGCTTCCATTACGAGATCCCGTGTCTGATCGGAAAGCGGGTTCCGCGTGTGTATGTGAAGAACGGAAAGGTCCTCGGGATCATGAACTGCCCGGATGAGGAGTATGTCGGATTCTGACCGGCACGCCGCCGCGATTTCTGAATAAAATATCATAAGTGGGGAACAATCTGAATACGGAAATGTCAGGGAAGCTGTCAAAAAAGATACCGTTATGGCTTTGACAGCAGCCCCGGACTCTCCGCAGAAATTCAGACGGAGCGTGAGACTTGTGATCATCAGACGGGGCGATATTTATTATGCGGATCTAAGACCGGTGGTAGGTTCTGAGCAGGGAGGTGTGCGCCCTGTGCTCATCATCCAGAACGATGTGGGAAACAAACACAGTCCGACTGTGATCTGTGCGGCGATCACATCGAGGATGAATAAGGCGAAACTTCCAACTCATGTGGAGTTATCCGCGAGGGACTGCGACATGATGAAGGATTCGGTGATCCTCCTGGAACAGTTGAGGACCATCGACAAGCAGCGATTAAGGGAAAAGATCTGCCATCTTGACGGGGACCTGCTGGACCAGGTAAATGACGCATTGAAGGTCAGTCTGGAACTTGGCGGTTTTTGAGGACCGTGCGGGGAGAAAAAACTGCTACATAATCGCAGTTTGGCGCTGCAGTGCGCGGGCATGGAGGACCCGTGTACTGTAACGTGAAAAGTGATACGGCGGAATGATTCCTTGACGGGCATGGAAATAGATGTTATAGTGGACGAAATACGGAAAAAAGTAACTGAAAAAATAGGATAGTTATGGAAAGATAAAGGAGTGTTGGAAAATCTCATGGACGATGGCAATTCATGGATAGGAATTGTTCTGTTTGCCGCATCAGTGATCCTGTTTGCGGTGATGTACGGATTCGGTGCGGCCGTTCAGGCCCTGAACACCAGTGCGCTGGAGGATGAGCGCGACGAAGGAAACAAGCGGGCGGAAAAACTTTTAAAGATACAGGGAGACCCGTATCTCTTCATCCGCACGAACCAGCTCGCGACGAGTATCCTGACGCTTGCGATGGGCGCGTCCTCGCTGGCGTTTGTGGTAAAAAAACTCACGGCTTTAATCGGGACGCATACACAGATCCCGCATCCGGCAGCGGTGGGGATTGCCTACATTGCGGGACTCGTCGGGATCGCATTTCTGCTCACGGGGCTCGGGATCGTGATCCCGAAGCGCATCGCGGCAAAGAGCCCGATCCGCTTCTGTTATAAAGTTCTGCCGCTCGTGGAACTTGTGACAAAATGTCTCTTTCCGTTTGCGTGGCTGATGGACCAGTTTGCCTATATTTCCTTAAAGACGGTTGGGATCGATATCCGCGAGAAGGATGACAACGTGACTGAGGAAGATATCATGTACATGGTCAATGAAGGCCATGAACAGGGCGTTCTGGAGGCCAGCGAGGCGGAGATGATCACGAACATCTTTGAGTTTGACGATAAGGTGGCGGCGGATATCATGACACACAGGACCGCGGTCATCGCACTCGACGGGGAGATGACTCTGAAGGAAGCGCTCGATTTCGTTGTGAAGGAAGCAAATTATTCGAGATTTCCTGTTTATTCCGAAGATATCGACAATATCATCGGCATCCTTCACATGCGCGACATGCTCCACTATACGGATTCCAAGGACCATCTGAACACGCCGATCGCAAAGATCAAGGGCCTTTTGAGAAGTCCTCATTTCATCCCGGAGACGAAAAATATCAACGCTCTTTTTAAGGAGATGCAGTCCCAGAAGATCCACATCGAACTTGTGGTGGATGAGTATGGTCAGCTTGCCGGCATCGTCACGATGGAGGACATTCTCGAGGAGATCGTCGGAAATATCCTCGACGAGTACGACAAGGAAGAGCCGGATATCGTATCCCGGAAAAACGGTACATATGAGCTCACGGGTCTCACCCTTCTGGACGACGTGGAAGAGACGCTCGGAGTGGAATTTGATAAGGAAGATAAGGACAATTTTGATACCCTGAACGGTTTTATGGTATCGAGGATCGGACATATCCCGAAGGTTGGAGAGAAGGGAAGTGTCAGGATCGGGGATTACCTCTTAAAGATCATGAAGGTGGAGAACAAGGTGATCCAGACCGTTCTCGCGATCCCGCTTCCGAAGGAGAAGAGCGGAACAGAAGCGAAAAACGGGAACGAGATGAATGAGAAAACTGACAGGAAAAAATAAAAAAACATCCTGCGGCCGGTACATTGGGTACTGACTGCAGGATGTTCTTTTTTATTCAACAGGAAATTCCGATGGAACTTCCTGTTAAATAAAAAGGCACTGCGTGCCTAAGATGCGCACTCGCGCGAAGATGATGGTTGTCGCAAGCGACCGCGCTCGGCGCGAGAATGTGCCGAGGCACATTCTTTTCTATTCCTGGCTTCGGAAGTTAACGGTTCCGGTGGCCGGATCCATGGAATCTACGATCGCCAGGGACTCTAAGTGGTAGCCGAGATTTCGGATGACCTGTCCGCCGATCTGGAATCCTTTCTCGATCGCGATGCCGATTCCCTCAACGGTAGCGCCTGCGTCATGGACGATCGAGATCAGTCCCTGAAGCGCGTAGCCGTTCGCAAGGAAGTCGTCGATGATCAGAACGTGATCGTCCGGGGAAAGGAACTTTTTGGAGACGATAACCTGGTTCTTGCATTTATGGGTGAAGGATTCAACTTCCGCCACATACATTTCGCCGTCGAGGTTGATGCTCTGGGATTTCTTTGCAAATACGACCGGCACATGGAAGTGCATTGCCACGATACAGGCGATACCGATACCGGATGCCTCGATCGTCAGGATCTTGTTGATATTTTCATTGGCAAAACGGCGCTTGAATTCCGCACCCATCTCGTCAAAAAGCTCGATATCCATCTGATGGTTTAAAAAGCTGTCAACCTTTAATACGTTTCCTTCTTTTACCACACCGTCTTTTGCGATGCGCTCTTCTAAAAAGTTCATGTTTTCTCCTCCGTCAATCACTCTTTTTGAGTATCTTTGTATTGTATCCAATTATAGCAATATCGGGGAGAGATTACAAGATAAAAAGCGGCGGGCCGTGGATGAGATAAAAAGTTATTTTTCGCAGGCAGGAATTTTCTGAATTGAAAATGCTGTATCATACAGTAGTGGTTGTCGGTTACTTTTCACGGGTAGGAATTTTCTGAACTGAAAATTCCGTATGATACAGTTGTGGTCGCAGATTTTGCCGATTCGGAATGCGGAGCATCGGCAAAATCCTGTTACAGTGCGCGGGCATAGAGTGCCCGTGTACTGTAACGGTTGCCGATTTGTTTATGAAATTTTAATGGCGGTCATACTTGCGGGGGCGGCGGGAGAGTGATATCATGGACAGACAACTGGAAAGCGGTTCACCAGCTGCAGCCAACAGATCAACGATAAAAAGGTTCCCGGCAGCAATTGGCGGGTGTGGAAAGGGATCATTACTTTTATGGATAAATATGAGGTTCTCAAACAATATTTCGGTTATGACACGTTCCGGGACGGGCAGGAGAAGATGATCGATGCGATCACTTCCGGCAGGGATGTGCTGGGGATCATGCCGACGGGCGCAGGAAAGTCCCTGTGTTATCAGATCCCGGCTCTGATGGCGGGGGCAAACGGGGGGATCACGCTGGTGATCTCGCCCCTGATCTCACTTATGAAAGACCAGGTCAGCGCCCTGAACCAGGCGGGCGTTCATGCTGCGTACCTGAACAGTTCCCTGACGGCGGGACAGTATTATAAGGCGCTCGGATATGCGAGAGAGGGACGGTATCCGATCATCTACGTCGCTCCTGAGCGGCTTCTGACTCCGGAATTTCTTGATTTTGCCGTCCATGCGAAGATCGCCATGGTGGCGGTCGATGAGGCGCACTGCGTCTCCCAGTGGGGCCAGGATTTCCGGCCAGGATACTTAAAGATCGAGGAATTCCTGCGGGCACTTCCGGAGCGCCCGGTCGTCAGCGCCTTTACGGCGACCGCGACTGCGGAAGTCCGGGATGACATTATCGATCTCTTAAAGCTGCAGGATCCGGTCGTGACGACGACGGGATTTGACCGCCCGAATCTCTACTTTGAGGTTCAGAGCCCGAAAGATAAATATGCGGCAGTAAAAACATATATCGAAGAACATGCAGGACAGTGCGGCATCGTCTACTGCCTGACGAGAAAACTCGTGGAGGAAGTGACGGAGAAGCTGATGAAGGACGGATTCTCCGTGACGAGATACCATGCGGGACTTTCCGACAGCGAGAGAAAGCAGAATCAGGAAGATTTTATCTTCGACCGCGCCCAGATCATGGTGGCGACAAACGCGTTTGGAATGGGGATCGACAAATCGAATGTCCGCTTTGTGATCCACTACAACATGCCGAAAAATATGGAGAGTTACTATCAGGAAGCCGGGCGCGCAGGGCGTGACGGGGAACCGGCGGATTGTCTGCTCCTGTACGGCGGGCGGGATGTCGTGACGAACCAGATGTTTATCGACAACAACCGTGACAACGAAGAGCTCGACGATGTGACAAGGCAGATCGTTGCGGAGCGCGACCGGGAACGGTTAAAAAAGATGACATTCTACTGCTTTACGAATGACTGCCTCAGGGAATATATTCTCCGGTATTTCGGGGAGTACGGAAGCGGATACTGCGGAAACTGTTCTAATTGTAAGACACAGTTTGAGGAGACGGATGTGACGGAGATCGCGAGAGCCATCGTCGGCTGCGTCGCGGAGTGCCGCGGGCGGTACGGGACAACGGTGATCCTCGACACGGTGCACGGAGCTTCGACGGCGAAGATCAGGAATTATCACATGGATGAAAATTCCTTTTACGGAAAGCTGGCAAAAGTCCCGGTCTACAGGTTAAGACAGGTTTTAAATTTTCTGCAGATAAAAGAATATCTGGTGGTGACCTCTGACGAGTACGCGATCGTGAAGCCGGGAAAGAATGCGGAAGCGCTTTTAAACGACGGTGAAACGGTCATGATGAAGCTTCCGAAGGAGCAGGAGAGAGTGAAGACGGGGAAGATCTCCGGCACGAAGAAGCCGAAGATGGCAGCCGGTACCGAGTCGTTTACGGAGGTGGAGACGACACTGTTTGACCGGTTAAAAGAACTGCGCCGTGAGATCGCGCGGGAGGAGAAGGTTCCACCGTATATCGTATTTTCCGATAAGACTCTGGTGCATATGTGTCTGATCAGACCGAAGAATAAGGAAGAAATGCTGACGGTCTCCGGAGTCGGGGAATTTAAGTATGCGAAGTATGGGGAGAGATTCCTGAAAGTTTTTGCGGATAAAACGGATTCCGTTTCCTGACAAAAATCGTCTGGCAAATTGTGGAAAACCTACAATTATTGTGGGATATTGAGAAAAGGTTACTTTTCACGGATAGGAATTTTCTGAACTGAAAATTCCGTATGATAACGTTGTGGTCGTGGATTTTGCCGATTCGGAATGCGAAGCATCGGCAAAATCCTGCTACAGTGCGCGGGCATAGAGTGCCCGTGTACTGTAACAAGAAAAGGTAAAAACAGGAAAATCAAGCTTGACGAATCCGGCGTATAGGTGTATGATAAGGACAGTTTCACTTACATGCGTTAAAGCGTAACGCAACAACGCATTTGAGAATGTGAGATCCCGTCTGAAGGGGAGGATCTATAGATCCTGAAAATGACAGCGGGATGTTACAAAAAAGAAAAACTGAGGGGAGATCGATATTATGAAAAAAGTAACAGCACTTGCAATGGCGGCCGTTGTAGCGGCTTCCGCATTAACCGGATGTGGATCCAGTTCCACAGCAGAGACAACAGCAGCTGCAGCAGAGACAACGACAGCAGCAGCGGCCGATTCCACAGAAGCAGCAAAAGAAGACGGAAAGACCTACAATGTGGGAATCTGCCAGTTAGTACAGCACCCGGCACTTGATGCGGCGACAGAAGGCTTCGAGGCTGCATTAAAAGATAAACTCGGTGACAATGTTAAATTTGATCTTCAGAACGCATCCGGCGATTCCGCTACCTGCGCAACGATCATCAACCAGTTCGTTTCCAACGATGTGGACCTGATCCTTGCAAATGCGACTGCAGCACTTCAGGCAGCGGCAGCAGGAACCAGCGAGATTCCGATTCTCGGAACTTCCATCACAGATTACGCGACAGCGCTTGATATCGACAACTGGACAGGTACGACAGGTCTCAACATCTCCGGTACCTCCGACCTTGCTCCGCTCGACCAGCAGGCAGCAATGTTAAATGAGCTGTTCCCGGATGCAAAGAATGTCGGCTTATTATACTGCTCCGCAGAGCCGAACTCCAAATACCAGGCAACAACCGTAAAAGGATATCTTGAGGATCTCGGATATACCTGTAAGGAATACACCTTCGCAGACTCCAACGATATCGCTTCCGTAACAACAACAGCAGCAGGCGAGAACGATGTTCTCTATGTTCCGACTGACAATACGGCTGCTTCCAATGCAGAGATCATAAACAATATCTGCCTTCCGGCGAAAGTTCCGGTAATTGCAGGTGAAGAAGGAATCTGCTCCGGATGCGGCGTTGCAACTCTTTCCATCGACTACTACGATATCGGATACAAAGCCGGTGAGATGGGCGCAGAGATCCTGATGGACGGCAAAGATGTAAAGGAAATGCCGATCGAGTTTGCACCGGAGGTAACAAAGAAATACAATAAGGCAAACTGTGAGGCACTTGGAATCACGGTTCCGGATGACTACGTTGTGATCGAAGAATAATAACGACTTGAAATTATGAGGACATCAGGGTGGCAAACAGCAAAAACTTTTGTCACCCTGTTTGTTATCATTAGCCATAGGAGGAAAGAAACGTGAATTTTGCAACATTGTTTAATGCATTGCCGGGTGCCTGTGCACAGGGACTCATCTGGGGCATCATGGCGATCGGCGTTTATATTACATATAAGATCCTCGATCTTGCAGACCTTACCGTGGACGGAACCATGTGTACGGGAGGTGCTGTCTGCATCATTTTCATGTTAAACGGACATTCTGTGGGAGTGTCCCTGTTTGCGGCGTTTATCGCGGGAATGATCGCGGGCCTTGTGACCGGAATCTTTCACACGGCGATGGGGATCCCGGCGATCCTTGCGGGAATCCTGACCCAGCTTGGTCTCTACTCCATCAACCTCCGCATTATGGGCGGTAAGGCAAATCAGGCCATCAGTGTGGATAAGTATGATCTTTTAGTGTCTCTCCGTTATGTAAAGGGAGTCGTATTTTACAGGAACACGATCTTCGTGACGGCATTGATCATTGTGATCTTGATCGCGGTCCTCTACTGGTTCTTCGGAACAGAGATCGGATGCTCCATCCGTGCCACAGGCTCCAATCAGAACATGTCACGTGCCCAGGGCATCAATACCGATTTCACAAAGATCTTAGGTCTTATGATCTCCAACGGGATCGTTGCCTTTGCGAGCGGCTTATATGCCCAGTATCAGGGATTTGCAGATGTCAATGCAGGCCGTGGTGCCATCGTGATCGGTCTCGCAGCCGTTATCATCGGTGAGGTTGTTTTCGGAAAGATCAGCCAGAACTTCGGTTTCAAGCTGTTCTCCGTTGCCTTCGGCGCGATCATTTACTACCTGGTCCTTCAGGTTGTACTCTGGATGGGATTAAATTCCAACGATTTAAAACTCCTGTCAGCTCTTGTCGTTGCGGTATTCCTTGCGATCCCGTACATGAAGGGCAAATATTTCTCTAAACCGGTAAAAAGAGGAGGTGCACCTCGTGCTTGATCTTCACAGTATTTATAAAACCTTCAACGCGGGAACCGTCAATGAAAAGACAGCGTTAAACGGATTAAATCTTCATTTAAACGAAGGCGATTTTGTCACCGTCATCGGTGGAAACGGAGCCGGAAAATCTACCATGTTAAATGCGGTCGCAGGAACGTGGTTTGTGGATGAGGGAAAAATCACCATCGATGATATCGACGTGACAAAGCTCCCGGAGCACAAGCGTGCGAAGTATCTCGGACGTGTATTCCAGGATCCGATGACAGGAACGGCTGCCACCATGCAGATCGAGGAGAACATGGCATTAGCAGCGAGAAGAGGAATGACACGTTCTCTGAAGGCCGGAATCACCGCAAAAGAGCGTGAGTTCTACAGGGAGCAGTTAAAGATCTTAGGCCTTGGTCTTGAGGATCGTCTTACATCGAAGGTCGGACTCCTCTCCGGCGGACAGAGACAGGCGCTGACACTTCTCATGGCAACCTTAAAGAAGCCGAGACTTCTTCTCTTAGATGAGCACACGGCGGCTCTCGACCCGAAGACGGCGGCGAAAGTCCTCGAGACGACGGATAAGATCGTAAACAGTGAACATCTGACCACTCTGATGATCACTCACAACATGCGTGACGCCATCGCACATGGAAACCGCCTGATCATGATGAACGCGGGCCATGTGATCTACGATGTGGCAGGTGAGGAGAAGAAGCACCTGACGGTTCAGGATCTTCTCGCGAAGTTTGAGGAAGCCGCGGGCGGCGCGCTCGCGAACGACCGGATGATCCTCTCATAGGCTTTTGAGATGCGGAATCAGAAGCGATATATTATATAGAAGAAACAGATCAGAAGATGGAAAAAGGCAGTCGATTTTGCGAAAATGCGGGACCGGCTGTCTTTTTTTATGCGGCAGTAAATGCGGCGAAAAATGGTAACTGTTCAGCAGGTCTGCACACTTGCTGCGTTGACTGTAATAAAATACAGGCTTAAAGGTACAAATATGTGGGCAGACATTCTTTTATAGAAAAGACTGGATTTTTTTACAAAGACGTTGTATAAAGAAGATGCGGTCGAGAGGATGTGCAGCCGGCTGCAGTCAAAGGCGGCAGAGAGAATGTCGCTTTCAGGAGGAAAAATTTATGAGCAAATCTGCAAAAAATGATAAAACAAAGACAAATGTGATGCGGCTTTTAGATGCCGCAAAGATCTCGTATGAGTCAAAGGAGTACCCGGTGGATGAACATGACCTCTCCGGGAGCCATGCGGCTGACATGCTGGGAGTGGACCACGGGAGTGTGTTTAAGACTCTCGTGCTGAAAGGAGAGCGCACAGGTTTTCTCGTCTGCTGTATCCCGGTGGATGGCGAGGTGGACTTAAAAAAGGCAGCAAAAGCGGCAGGAGATAAGAAGGTGGAGATGCTTCCGATGAAGGATCTTTTGGCCACAACAGGCTATATCCGCGGCGGCTGTTCCCCGATCGGCATGAAGAAAAAGTTCCCGACATTTATCGATGAAGCGGCTTTAAATTATGAAACAATCGCGGTCAGCGCCGGCCAGAGAGGCTTTCAGGTCCTGCTTTCCCCGCAGGCTCTTGCGGACTATGTCGGGGCAAAACTTCTGGATCTTCAGCAAAATTAGTTGACATAACTGAAAACGTTATGGGAAACCACTCAAAAATGGGAGCTCAATATTTAACAAAATTGTAATATTTGCAATATTTTATACTTGCCAATACTACCAAAAATCCAGATTTTGTGCGGATTATATTTGGAAAAACTATTAAAAAAATGTAACAATCTTTAAAAAACAGGCTGTAAAATGTAACAAAGTTGTGCAGGACTTATTGACATTCGCCCCCTCATTCTCCTATAATCACAGACACCGGCCGGAAAACGGTCGGAATGAACAACCGGCGACAGGACGGAGAAAGAGGGTATTCAAATGAATCCATGGAACTCATTTCTTCAGACAGTCTTTCAGTTTGTGAAATCACTCTTCGGCGGTGTAACAAAGAAGATGCACCGGAATGCAGCAGTCCTCACGATGGGCGCAACACTGATCGCAGTGATTCCATTTACAGCGGTGGACTTCCAGGGCGGAGGCAAAAACGCGATCGTCGCGTATGCCGAGACGCAGGGAGGTTCGGATGAAGACAGTCTGGAGGAGACAGAAGATACTGCTCTTCCGGAAACAGACGGAAATGTTTTAGAGGATGAGACGACAGCGGATGAAGCATCATCCGCGGAGACGGAAGCAGATATCAGGACAGAAACAGAAAATACAGAGACGAAAGAGGAGAGCATCACAGAGCCTGCTGCAGGATCGGAAAATGCGGACACAGATCATGGTCCGGAAGAAGCTGCAGAAACAGAAACTGCGGCTGCGGCGGATGAAGTGAGCGGGATCACGCAGGCAGAGCCGGAAACAGAGGTGTCCGGGGAAGCCAGGGTACAGGCGGCAGCAGAAGAGACCGTCGTGGCAGAGGAACCTGCAAGAGAAGCGTTCACGGGGTATTCCGAAAGCGACTACAATGTTCTTCTCCGGATCGTTCAGGCGGAAGCCGGAAACTGCGACATCGAAGGACGTGTCATGGTGGCAAACGTGATCTTAAACCGTGTGGAGGACGATGCATTCCCGAACACGATCACGAAAGTCGTTTACCAGAAGCACCAGTTTTCCCCTGTGGGAAACGGATCCATCAAGCGTTGCAAGGTCACGGCCGAGACCGTAGAGGCAGTCGAGAGGGCACTTTCGGGTGAAGATCTGACAGACGGCGCCCTGTATTTCATGAACCGGCGGGCATCCTCCAGGAAGAACGCGAGCTGGTTTGACAGACATCTGGAATTCCTGTTTAAACATGGAAATCACGAGTTTTTCCGGTAAAAACTCCGGGTCAGATAAAAGGATTAGAATAAAAAAGGATAAGGGAAAAGCGGCATGCGACAGGCGGTGAAGATCGTTTTGGGGCATGCCGCTTTTTACAATTGACATTTATACTCCGCCATGGGATAATAAGACACTGGTATCGCAGAAATACCTGTGAAATTGAAATATGGAAAAACGGTTTCGCCGTGAGCAGGAGAAAATATATGCGGCGGAACGATGATATTGGAATACATGAAAGAGGAAACAGAATGAAGTTAAAAAAAGTTTTTTTCGACCTTGACGGGACACTGACGGATTCCATGCCGGGGATCACGAAAGGCGTTCGGTATGCATTGAAGCATTATGGGATCCAGGTGGATGACCTGAATGTTTTAAAACCGTTTGTCGGTCCGCCGCTCTCCGACAGTTTTAAGGAGTATTACAATTTCTCCGAGAAGGACGCGGAGGATGCGATCTACGTGTTCCGGGAATATTACGATGTGGAAGGATGGAAGGACAACGCACCGTTTGCCGGAGTTGAGGAGATGTTAAAGTCCTTAAAGGACGCAGGACTCGAACTCTATGTGGCAACTTCCAAGCCGGAGGTGACCGCAAAGCGCGTGCTGGAATATTTTCATCTGACAAACTACTTTAAATTCATCGGCGGCGCGTCCCTGGATGAAAAGCGCGTGAACAAGGATGACGTGATCCGGTATGTGCTGGAAGAAAACGGGATCGGCGAGGAAGAAAAGAACTCCGTGATCATGGTGGGCGACCGGAAACATGACGTGGAAGGCGCGAAGAAGACGGGACTTTCCGTGGTAGGCGTGCTTTACGGATACGGCAGCAGGGAAGAGCTTCAGGATGCCGGGGCAGATTATCTCTGTGAAACTCCAAGAGAGGTTGCAGAGCTGTTAAGATCGCTGGCTTTTGCAGATGGAAATTCCCTGAACTGAAAATTCTGTATCATACAGCGGCTGCGATCCTGACGGTCCGGAATGCGAAGCAGCGGCAGGATCGTGTTTCAGTTTCAGAAACCGGACGTTTTTACGGGCAGAAAAGTGTACGGATCCGACAGTAAGAAAATTGGTTATTTTTCGCGGGTAGGAATTTTCTGAACTGAAAATTCCGTATGATACCGTTAAGGCCGCGGATTTTGCCGATCTGGAATGCGAAGCATCGGCAAAATCCTGTTACAGTGCGTGGGCATGGAGTGCCCGTGTACTGTAACAAAATTGTACGGTACCATGAAATGGAACTTGAAAAATGATCGATGATGCGCTATAATAGTTGTCAGTGAAAGGGAATGTGATTCCTGGGATGTTCGACACTCCTGTCTATTTTGAACCTACATTTTGACATACGGGATTCCTACATCCTTGAACGGATGCCAGGCCTCCATCGAGTGGAAGGCAGATGTTTAAGTGCGGATGCCCACCTAGCACTGCTAGGCGTCAATTATTCAGGAAACGGCATTTTGGGATTGCGAAAGATAAAAAAGCAGCGAGAGATCGCTGCTTCTTTTCGTTTAACAGGAAATTTGCCGATGCTCTGCATTCGTTCAGATTTTGCGAAGGCTCTTTTCTAAATATGAGAAGTATGGTATGATGATGCCATGGTCGACGGTACAAAATGGTTTCGATAGACGGAAAAAGAGAAGTAACTGCAAAGGAGAAACTTTTATATGAAAAATGAACGGTTCGAACGGTACATTTATACAGGTGTGACGGCGATCCTGGTATTGATCGCGGCGGTGTTCGTCGTGTTTCTGTTTCTGGAAAGGTCGGCGGTGTTTGCCTTTCTGGGAAAGGTTCGTTTTGTGCTTGCACCAGTGATCTATGGAGCGGTTCTGGCATTTTTAATGTCCCCGGTCTACAACTGGTGCTACCGGCTGACTGTGTATACAGGAAAGTCCGGGGAGCCAAAGGCAAGATTTAAAAATGAAAAACTGGGTGCTTTTTTCGGAAGAAGCGTGGGAACAGCTGTCAGCCTTGTATTTCTTTTGGCGGTGATCGTCAGCCTTTCCAGTATGATCATCCCGCAGCTGTATTCCAGTATCGTAGGGATCATCAATATGATGCCGGAATATTTCCAGAATGTGTATGACTGGCTAACGGATTTCTTCGTGAACAATCCTCCGGTGGAGCAGGCGATCTTAAATATTTATGAGCAGTCAGCCCAGTATTTCCAGAACTGGATGGAGACAGACCTGATGTCGAATCTCTCGAACTTCCAGAATTTCCAGAATATCGAGAAGATCCTCGGCGGTGTTTCCAGCGGTGTCATGAATCTGATCACCCTGACAAAAAATCTGCTGATCGGGCTGATCGTCATGATATATCTCTTAAACATCAAGGAATCGCTCTCGGCACAGGGAAAGAAATTTATCTATTCGATCCTGCCTCTGAAGGCGGCGAACATTGTAGTCGGAGAGTTCCGTTTTATCAAAAAAGCGTTTTCCGGCTTTATCATCGGAAAGCTGATCGATTCCCTGATCATCGGAATTCTCTGCTTTATCCTGATGAACCTGTTCAAACTCCCGTATGAGCTGCTGATCAGCGTGATCATCGGAGTGACGAACATTATCCCGTTTTTTGGACCTTTTATCGGGGCTGTACCGTGTGCGATCCTTGTATTCCTCATCAGCCCGAAACAGTGCCTTTACTTTATCGGTCTGATCCTGGTACTCCAGCAGTTTGACGGAAATATTTTAGGACCGAAGATCCTCGGAAACTCCACGGGTGTTTCCAGCTTCGGAGTCCTGTTCTCGATCCTGCTGTTTGGCGGACTGTTCGGATTTGTGGGAATGATCATTGCAGTTCCGCTGATGGCGGTCATCATCCACGTTTACAGACAGATCCAGGATCATTTTCTTGCGAAAAAGAATCTGAGTCAGGAAGAAAACGACTATGTAAAACTGGACCGCATTGACGAAAAGAGCGGTGAGTATATCAGGCGCACGGACAAACAGTAAGTCCGGATGTTTTCACGCGGGAAGAACCCGTGTACAGTGACCGGGCCGGGTTTGCCCGGGAAAGGAATTATGAACGAGAGTAGGAAAATGATAAACTGGATGGCAGGGGTCACGACATTTGTCGTGGCACTGCTCATCGTGATCGTACTTCTGGACACGGAACAGGATGGAGTTTCTCTGGCGGCAGCGTCCAGAACGGTCGCTCTGACGCTGGAGTCGGAGAGCGGGATCCTGGAAAATGCGCCGGAGATATCGAACTTTGACGAAAAACTTTCTGATCAGTGGTATGTAAAATATATGGATTACCTGTATGGGCAGGGATATCTTGACAGCGGGGTGATCCAGGCGGATGAGAGGAGCGCGACATCCGCAGTTACATACGCAGTCCTTTCGGACTGGGCGAAGAAGGCATCAGAGGAGGGAAACGGGGAAACCGATGCACTCCTTTCCTATGTGGATGCCGGGGACCGCGCAAAAAAAGCAGTTTCCAGCGAAAATTTCTGGAAATTTTATGATGCGTTCCGTGCAGCCGCAGATCCGGAAGGGGCGGTTGCCGAGGTCGAGACGGATCTTTACGGGACTCCGGACAATGTGGACGGAGCTCCGGCATGGACGGCATACACAAGGGACGGGACCTTCCAGTTTGAGGGACTTTATCTGGATAACTATATTGACCGGAAGATCCGGTTCCTGGCGAGAGACGATGAGATCTTAAAGGTGGAGACGATGGTCTCTGACGAGATCGTCTACGAGAACGCCTGGATCTCTGGATTTTCCGGGCGGACTGTGACCGTCTTTATCGGAAATATCCAGAGGGAATTTCCGGTAAAGGGAGTATTAAAGGATGAGAGTGAGATCTCCGGCCAGATCGGGGATCTGTATTTAAAGGGCGGTCAGCCAAAGCGGCTGGTGCTGAAAAAGGAAAAGATCACCGGAACCGTTCTTGCGGTCCGCGATACGGAGATCGAGATCGATGGCTACGGCAGTGTGCCACTGGCGGATCAGTTTAAGATCTACCGCACATATGGGGTCCTGAGGGAGCAGCAGAAAAAGGACATTCTTGTCGGTTACCACATGCAGGAGTTTGTGGTCGCAGACGGGGAGATCTGTGCGGCACTCACGACGGAGAAACCGGATATCGACGCGATCCGTGTCCTGATCATGACAAATGGTTTTAAGTCTCTGTTCCACGACTCGATCACGCTTTCCTGTGATTCGATGGCGGTCCTGGAATACGGGGATGAGAAGGATGCGAAGACAGAATCCATCGCGGCAGGAGAGACGGTGACGATCAAGCCGGGCGACTCCAGACTGGCAAGCGGACGTCTCACCTTCAAATCCGCCAACGATGGCGGGATGATCACGGTGCACAGCTTAGAGCGTGCCCAGGGAACTCCGGTCTATCCGGGACATATGGAGATCACGGAGGAGCGCGACGGGCTGCTGCTCTTAAACGAGGTGGATCTCGAGGAATACTTAAAACGGGTAACGCCGAGCGAGATGCCGCCGACTTATGAGCTGGAGGCACTGAAGGCTCAGGCGATCTGCGCGAGAACTTACGCATGGCGCCAGATCCAGGGCAACGCCTATTCCACTTACGGCGCCCATGTGGATGACAGCACGAATTTCCAGGTATACAACAATACATTGACGTATGATTCCACGGATGCTGCTGTGAATGAGACGTTCGGGCAGCTTCTGGAATACAACGGGGACCCGATCGAGGCGTTCTATTACTCCACATCCGACGGACATGGAACCGACGGAAGTGTGTGGGGAGCGGATGCGTCCAACACGCCGTATCTCAGAGCAGTGACGATCAACGACAAGGCGAAAAAGCTGGATCTGACTTCGAATGAAGCGTTTGAGAACTTTATCAGGGACGAGAACACGGACGCTTACGATTCCGATTTCCCGATGTTCCGCTGGAACACAAAGACGACCAGCACGATTCTGGATGAAAAGATCGGCGGTGTCGGGCGGATCACGGGACTTACGATCACGTCGAGAGGGGCCGGCGGATACGCGAAGACCCTGAAGGTCGTGGGAACGGAAGGTTCCAAGACATTCTCCGGACAGAGCAAGATCCGCAGCGTTCTTGGAAATTCATCGCTTGTATACAACAGAAAAGACGGATCAACATCCACGGGATGGGATACACTTCCGAGCGGCTTTATTTACATCGAGAATAACGGCACCGATGAAAACCAGGTGACGACGTTTACGATCTATGGAGGCGGTTTCGGGCATGGCGTCGGCATGAGCCAGAATGGCGCCCAGGGCATGGCAAAGCAGGGAAAGACCTGCCAGGAGATCCTGAAGTTCTTCTATGATGGATGCGGGCTGATGGATATCAGTGAAGTGAATTGATCGAATTGAATATCGAAAAAAGGTCCATGAAAAGTAACGAATGATCACTTTCATGGACCTTTTTTGTCTGACAGGAAATTCAGATGGAACTTCCTGCTAAACAAACTTTTTTTATTAACAAAGAAGAATGGTGCTGTAAAACTATTTCCGGTACAGATATTTCGGCACGCCGTTTTCCATCACGCGCTTCGGCTCGCCCTGGATCAGCGGGAGAGCGTAAGCGAGGAAATCATCGGTGATATCGTTTCCTGCTGCGGAGATCCATTCCTTCGGGAATTTTTTCTCCTGGTTGCAGATCAGGCTCACATCCTCCGCTGCACAGTGCATTGTGTACGGAACATCGGAGTCACGCTTGAAGGCGATCATCTTTTTTGTCTCTCCGGCGAGGACAGCCTTCACCCCGGCAGCACCGGCCATGGCAGCTTCCTCGATATCAGTCTCGGATACCATCATTCCGCTGCAGCGCTGGTTGACGTTCAGCTCGATCGAGCGGACTTTGACGCCGAATTTGTCACGCACAAAGCTCTCTAAGACTTCGCCGCATCCGGTGAGCATCTTGTGACCGAAGGAGTCGAGTTTTGCAGCGTCGGAGTACTCACAGATGAATGTGCCACCCTCATCGGCGATTCCCTCAGAGACGCATACGACGAGGTTTGGAGACTTTTTGAACGCTTCCTCCAGGTCTTTATAGAACTGCTCTAAGGAGAACGGAGCCTCCGGAAGGTAGATCAGATATGGATTGTCGCCTTCGTATTTTCTTGCCAGTCTGGAAGCCGCGGTGAGCCAGCCTGCGTGGCGTCCCATGATCTCGACGATCGTGACGGATTTCTGCTGGTAGACAGAGGCGTCGAGGACGATCTCGCGGACCGTGGAAGCGACATATTTTGCAGCACTTCCGAATCCCGGTGTATGGTCGGTGAGGACCAGATCGTTGTCGATCGTCTTCGGAATTCCGATGAATTTCACGTCACTGCCGATCTTCTCCGCGTAGCGGGAGAGCTTGTCGACGGTATCCATGGAGTCGTTTCCGCCGACATAGAGGAAGTAACCGATGTTCATCTCACGGAAATTGTCAAAGATCGCCGGATAGACTTCACTCTCGAGGTCTGCCGGAAGCTTATAGCGGCAGGAGCCGAGGTATGCGGCCGGAGTCAGCTTTAAGAGCTCCAGTTCTTCATCGGAAAGATCTGTGGAAAGATCCATCACATGGTCTGCGAGGAAACCTTCGATCCCGTTGATCATTCCAAGTACATGTCCGTCCGTACCGGATTCCTTAAATGCTTTGACTGCTCCGTAAAGACTTGCATTGATGACGGCGGTCGGTCCGCCGGACTGTCCGATTACAAGGTTTTTCATAAGATTCTCCAATCTGAGTAAATTTGCAGCGATCCGTCTGAGAAATGACCGGTCTCGCAGCAGATGAACTTCCTCCCGGATCTTTCGGGATGGAAGTTCAGGATTCGTTTCTGTATTTATTATAGAAAAAGGTGAATGGAAAATCAATCATCTTTTGAGCTGGTTCGATAAAGTTCGTATGATACAACTGCGGTCGCAGATTTTGCTGCGGAGAAATTTTTTTAGAGGTGTATAAAACAGGAAAAACAGGCAATCCTATGATCAGTACCAAAGAAAAAGATTAATACTTATCCTCCCCTTTTTAATACCTTGCCCGTTTGCCTGGTGCAGCGGGTGAGGTATTTTTTGAAAAATGAGGAGGAATACAACGTAAAAAGTTATATTCAAAATATTTGAATGGAAAAGCTTGACAAAGCATATACAAAGGATTACTATCAGAATTAATAATATGGTTATAAAAACTACATCATATAGGATATAAAACAAAATCAATGGGAAAGGAATGCAAAAACGATGAGCAAAAAAGGATGGAAAGCCGGCGCAGTCCTGGCAGCGGGAGCAGGGATCACAGCGGTACTTGCGGCGAAGAAACGGGGAAACAGAAATGCAGAAAAGACAGACAGGTCTTTTGCGGGAAGCAGGTCTGACTACCGCAACACGGAACTCGGAAAGCATGATAAGAACAGCAAGGGGATCTACTACACAAACGGAAACTATGAGGCATTCGCCCGCCCGGAAAAACCGGCGGGGATCGAGGAGAAGTCGGCGTACCTTGTGGGAAGCGGCCTTGCGTCCCTGGCGGCGGCCTGCTTCCTTGTCCGTGATGCGCAGATGCCGGGAAAGAACATCCACATTTTAGAGGCGATGGACATTGCCGGCGGTGCCTGCGACGGGATCGACGATCCGACGAGAGGATATGTCATGCGCGGCGGCCGTGAGATGGAAGACCATTTCGAGTGCCTCTGGGATCTGTTCCACAGTATCCCGTCCCTGGAGATCCCGGGTGCGTCCGTTCTCGACGAATATTACTGGTTAAATAAACATGATCCGAACTATTCCCTCTGCCGGGCGACGGAACACCGCGGGGAAGATGCCCACACGGACGGGAAATTCCGGCTGAGCCAGAAAGGCAGCATGGAGATCATGAAGCTCTTCTTCACAAAGGATGAGGATCTCTACGACAAGACGATCGAAGACGTGTTTGACGATGAGGTGTTCCGTTCCGATTTCTGGCTTTACTGGCGGACCATGTTTGCCTTTGAAAACTGGCACAGCGCCCTGGAGATGAAGCGGTACTTCCAGAGATTCATCCATCATATCGGAGGACTCCCGGACTTCTCCGCACTGAAATTCACCCGATACAACCAGTATGAATCCCTGATCCTGCCGATGCAGAAATATCTGGAGGCAGCAGGCGTGGAATTCCGGTTCGGCACGGAAGTCACAAACGTCCGCTTTGAGATCAAAGACGGAAAGAAGACGGCCCGTGCCATCGAGTGCCGCACAAAGAACGGGGAGATGGAGATCCCGCTGACGGAGAAAGACCTGGTATTCATCACAAACGGAAGCTGCACGGAAGGAACGATCTACGGGGATCAGGACCATGCACCGTTAGGAGATGCGGAAGTCCGCAGCAGCGGCTGCTGGAGCCTCTGGAAAAAGATCGCGGCCCAGGATCCGGATTTTGGACATCCGGAAAAATTCTGCTCCGATATCGAGAAGACAAACTGGGAGTCCGCGACTGTCACAACCTCGAATGAGGAGATCATCGACCAGATCAAAAAGATCTGCAGACGTGATCCGAGAACAGGAAAGGTCGTCACCGGAGGCATCGTGAGCTGCCGGGATTCCAGCTGGCTCTTAAGCTGGACGATCAACCGTCAGGGACAGTTTAAAAACCAGAAAAAGGATGAGGTTTGCGTCTGGGTATACAGCCTGTTTACCGATGTTCCGGGAGATCATGTGAAGAAACCGATGAAAGAGTGCACCGGTAAGGAGATCACAGCTGAGTGGCTGTACCATCTCGGGATCCCGGTGGAGGACATCGACCGGCTTGCCGGGGAAGCATGCAACTGCACACCGACGATGATGCCGTATATCACAGCATTCTTCATGCCGAGAAGAGCCGGCGACCGCCCGGATGTGATCCCGGACGGATCTGTGAACGCGGCCTTCCTTGGACAGTTCGCAGAGACACCGAGAGATACGATCTTCACGACCGAATATTCTGTCCGCACGGCCATGGAAGCTGTTTACGGACTTTGTGGCGTGGACCGCGGTGTGCCGGAGGTCTGGGGCAGCGTTTACGATGTGAGAGAACTTCTGGACAGCACCGTGAAGCTGATGGACGGAAAGTCTCCGCTCGAGATGAAACTTCCGATGCCGTTTGAGATGATGAAGAAACCACTTCTTAAGAAAATCGACAGGACGATCGTAGGAAAGCTTCTGAGAGATCATGATGTTCTGAAGGACTGGATGTTAAAATAAGAAAAACACGGGCAGCGCACGGACTGGAGAAGTCCGTGCGCTGCTGTACGCAGTAGGAATTTTCTGAACTGAAAATTCCGTACAATACAGTTGTGGCAGCAGATTTTGCCGATTCGGAATGCGAAGCATCGGCAAAATCCTGTTACAGTACGCAGGCATGGAGTGCCCGTGTACTGTGCGCTGTTTTTAAGAATTCGTAAGGGAAAATGAATGGATTCCGGGGAAGATCTGCGGTAGGATATAGAAAACGGAACGATCCGGAAAACGCGGATCCCGATCTGCGTCGGCGTTCCGGCGGATAACGACGAATAAAACAGGATTTGGAGAAGAAAAGTATGAGAAAGTATGGATTATATCTTTTGATCGCGGTTGGTCTTCTTGTGGGCTGCCAGAAAAAATATACGGCGATGGATACGACGACTGCACAGACTTCTGCGGAAGAGACAAAGACAACAGAAAGTGCAAAAGTGACGGTACCGGAAGAATCAAAAACATCCGGTGAGACAGATGCAAAGGAGCCGGAAAGCACAGGAAAGCTGGATCCGATCCCGATCGCGGTGACAGGCGAGTACGATGGGGAGTGGGACGACAGCCAGACTCCGATCATCACGTCCCGGTGTGACAGGGTCTTTGTCCAGGGAGACGGATATGAGGCGTTAAAGAGTGCACTCTCGGCAAAAAATGATGAGATGGCGGCTGCGCACAAAAAGGAATACGAGGAGTATAAAGTGGAAGCGATAGACATGCGGAAAGAGTTTACAGACGCAAAGTTCACGTATGCCTGCAATTATGAATTCCAGCCGATCCGTTTTGACGGGGCGGTTGCCAGCATGTCCTGGCTGAAGTATTATGATATGGGCGGTGCGCATCCGACCGCCTACAACGATTATTACAATTTTGATACACAGACCGGAAAACAGCTGGAGCTTTCTGATATGGTGAAAGATATGGGCGGATTCCGGAGCTATGTAAAGGAAGAACTTGCGGGACGCGCGGCGGACGGAGAGCTGTTCGATGGCTATGAAGATACGGTGGACACGCTGTTTGATGGAACGAACGCAGATTCTAGCCTGGAGTGGGCCATCACGGAAAATGGGGTGAGCGTTTACTTCGCTCCATACGAGATCGGACCGTATGCGGCGGGCGAGATCGAGATCGCTGTCCCGTTTAAGGACCATGAGTCGATGTTTGAGGAAGCCTACATGGGAGCTTCCACGGATGGATGGGCAAAAAAAGTGGATCCGTGGGATACCGTGACTTATCGTTCAGGGGATGTGGACGCAAGCGTCTGCTATACATATGAAGAGCCGGAGACGGAAGATGACTTTACAAGAAAACTCACGATCGAGCGGGAACAGAACGGGAAAAAGGATACGTTTACCGAAGAGGTTTACGGAAAGATCGGGGATACCTGGCTTGTCATGACGGATGACGGACGTTCCTATCTCTACATGGAGCTTTCCAGTGAAAATGACTGGAAGACCATGGAGGTGTATGATCTGAACGGTGAGAAGGTGGCGAAAGCCGGCAGTTCCACAGACAGCGTAAACGGCGCGCCGATCCAGACTCCGGATGCTTTTTATCTCACAAGACGGATCGATGCGCTCGGAACATACAGTGCGTACCGGAAATTCCATGTGGGAGCGGACGGTATGCCGGAGGCGGACGGAAATGTGTATACAAAGATCCGCACTGCCGATTCCCATGAAGACGAAATGCCGCTCGTATCGACGAGAGCGCTGCCGGTAACACTTTTCGGAGCTGACGGAAGCGAGACGGAGGCAACTATGCCGGTCGGGACTAAATTCTATGTGAGAGCGACGGATGAAGAGACGTTTGTGGACATGGAACTGGAAGACGGAAGAAAATGCCGGATCGCGGTCAGACAGTCCGGCGATGGCTGGGGATTCCTGATCGATGGTGTCTCCGAGGAGGAGTGCTTCGAGTTTGTTCCGTATGCGGGATGATGATTTGCTTGACAAACCATATCCTCATGCTAAAATGGACTTATACAGAGCTGGCGCCCGCATGCGCGGAGACGGCAGCAGAACATGATTATGAGAGATAACAGGAGGGGGAACCAATGAAATTTTTCATTGACACAGCCAATGTGGAGGAGATCCGCAAAGCAAACGATATGGGAGTGATCTGCGGAGTTACGACAAATCCGTCCCTGATCGCAAAAGAGGGAAAAGATTATGTTGAGACCCTGAAAGAGATCGCGTCGATCGTAGACGGACCGATCAGCGGCGAGGTAAAGGCAACGACAACGGACGCGGAAGGAATGATCGCAGAGGGACGTGAGATCGCGAAGATCCATCCGAATATGGTCGTAAAGATCCCGATGACCGTTGAGGGATTAAAAGCAACAAAGGTCCTTGCATCGGAAGGAATCAAAGTAAATGTTACCCTGATCTTTTCTGCAAACCAGGCACTTCTCGCAGCGAGAGCAGGTGCAGCTTATGTATCTCCGTTCGTAGGCCGTCTTGATGATATCTCCCAGCCGGGTATCGACCTCATCGAAACTGTTGCCGAGATCTTCGCACTTCATGATATCGAGACAGAGATCATCGCAGCAAGTGTCCGCCACACAATGCATGTGACAGAGTGTGCACTTGCAGGCGCTGATATCGCGACGGTTCCGTACAAAGTGATCGAGCAGATGACACATCACCCGCTGACAGATCAGGGAATCGAGAAATTCCGCAAAGACTATGAAGCAGTTTTCGGCAAATAAGAAAAATTCATGAGGACGCCTTCGGGCGTCCTTTTTTTGCGCGCTTTTTTGTGATAAAGAGGTAGAGGGAAGAACAGTAAAGACACAGAAAAGCAGATTTTGAACGCAGATAAGCATTCCCCCGATTCAAGTGCGCGGAGCACTAAGCGGTGGGTGAGTGGGATGCTTATGTCAGTGGGAGTTGAAAGCTCCCACTGACAGATCGCGAAGCGACTGCGTTCATGAGCAAGTAGCGAAGCGGATTGCGAATGTCCGCTTTACTGATAAGAGAGATCAGGACATTGGGAGATGTGTACTGTGTTAACCGGTAAAAGCTTTACCGGATCATAAAACAGATCAGAATAGTTTATAAAAACAAAAAAGAACAAAGAATACATATAATATAGACAATCTAAAAAGAAAGGTGATAAAGAAAACATGGAAACACCAGAAACAAAGAAAAATAAGGCGGCATCCGCCGTCATCCAGACCGCGATCATCCTGTTCTGCCTCACGGTCTATGCCGCAGGAGTCGTTCTCTTCATCCTTCCGTCGGGCATGATCGCGGCGGGGGCCACGGGCCTGGGACTTTTTGCGGAACACTACTTCGGGATCCCGCTCTCCGGCTTTGTGGCGATCTTTAATATCGCCATGTTCGGACTCGGATGGCTGGAACTCGGAAAGAAATTTGCGGCGACAACACTGATCGCGACTTTTTATTATCCATTTATCCTGAACAGGTTAAGCGCGCTGGCGGGAAACTTCGTTTTCACAAAAGATCCCATGCTCTGCGCGATCTTTGCAGGAGTGATGATCGGATTTTCGTTGGGGATCGTGATCCGCTCCGGAGCATCCACCGGCGGCATGGACATTCCGCCGCTCGTGCTCCAGAAGCGGCTTAAGATCCCGGTTTCCGTGTCCATGTACGCGTTCGACGTGGCGATCTTACTGTCCCAGCTTCTTTTCCGTGACCGGGAAAAGATCCTTTACGGGATCATCATGGTCATGATCTACACGGTGATCCTCGACAAGATGCTCATGATGGGCAAAAAGCAGGTGCAGGCGAAGATCATCAGTGAAAAATATGAGGCGATCAATCTTGCAGTACAGCAGCAGCTTGACCGCGGGACGACCCTGTTCAAGGTCGAGGGCGGTCATCTGAGAAAGCCGTCCATGGCTGTTGTTACCGTTGTTTCCGGACGGGAGCTCCAGAAATTGAACCGAATCGTCATGGATATCGATCAGGAAGCATTCATGGTGGTCCATCAGGTCGGAGAAGTCCGTGGGCGGGGCTTTACGGAGATGAAACGTCATCTGGAAGCAGGAGGTTTAAAAAATTAACTGCATCACGAGACAGGCATTAGAAAAAAAGTTTCTTAAATTTTTCTGACGAAAAGGGATAAAAATGTTGCTAAAGCGGGGAAAAACTCCTTGAATTTTGCATCAAATCCGTTTATTATTACACTAGGCAGAAATTTGATTTTCGTCAATTTAAGGAATAATGGAGGAAAGCAAAATGACAAAAACGTCGGCAATCAACAGAATTCATGATTTGCTTGATGACAACAGCTTTGTTGAAGTTGGTGCTTATATTACTGCCAGAAGCACTGATTACAACATGCAGTCTCAGGAAACCCCTGCAGATGGTGTTGTTACCGGTTATGGCACGATCAATGGCGCTCTCGTCTATGTGTACAGCCAGGACGCGTCTGTTATGGGCGGATCCATCGGCGAAATGCACGCAAAGAAGATCGAGAAGCTCTATCATATGGCTATGAAAATGGGCGCACCCATTATCGGGCTTGTTGACTGTGCAGGTTTAAGACTCCAGGAGAGCATGGATGCTCTGGACGGCTTCGGCAAACTTTATGTCTGCCAGGCAATGGCATCCGGTGTGATCCCGCAGATCCAGGCTGTGTTTGGAAACTGCGGCGGCGGAATGGCTGTGGCATCTGAAATGGCTGATTTTACATTTATGGAACAGGAAGCAAAAATGTTTGTGAATGCTCCGTTTGTAATCGCTGAGAACGATGCTGATAATTCCAGCGCTGAGTATCAGGCAAAAGAGACAGGAAACGTATGCGCGACTGGCTCCGAGAAAGAAATTTTCACAGAGATCAGAAACCTTGTTTCCATCCTCCCGGCAAACAATGAGGATGACATGTCTTACAGCGAATGTGAAGATGACTTAAACAGAATCTGCACAGACATCGAAAATTGCGCAGGCGATACATCTATCGCTCTGTCCATGATCTCCGACGATAGCTTCTACATGGAAATGAAGAAGGACTATGCACCGGAGATGGTAACGGCATTTATCCGTTTAAACGGAGCTACCGTTGGCTGTGTTGCAAACCGCAGCGAAGTTTATACAGACGGCGAGAAGACTGCTACTTATGACGCAGCCCTTACCGCAGCAGGATGTGAGAAAGCAGCAGCATTTGTAAACTTCTGCAACGCTTTCGAGATCCCGGTACTTACACTCGTCAATGTAGACGGCTACAAGAACTGCAAATGCAACGAGAAGAAGATCGCGAAGGCGGCAGCACGCCTGACCTACGCATTCGCAAACGCAGATGTTCCGAAGGTAACTGTCGTTGTCGGCAAGGCAAACGGAACAGCAGGTCTTACCATGAACAGCAAGTCCATCGGTTCTGACATTGTATACGCATGGAAGAACGCGAAGATCGGCGTCATGGAAGCAGCACCGGCTGTGAAGATCATGTATGCTGACGAGATCGCAAAGGCTGACAATGCGGCAGCCCTGATCAATGAAAAAGCAGCACAGTATAATGAGATGCAGGCAAGCGCACTTGCGGCAGCAAAGAGAGGATATG
Organism: Clostridium sp. OF03-18AA; assembly: GCF_003478035.1. GTDB lineage: Bacteria > Bacillota > Clostridia > Lachnospirales > Lachnospiraceae > Pilosibacter. The sequence goes on along the minus strand of NZ_QUEP01000007.1, from coordinate 124,404 downwards.
TAGACGATATCATCGAGGCTTCCGAGACAAGACAGCGTGTAGCTGCTGCATTTGAGATGCTGTTCACAAAAAGAGAGGATCGTCCGTCCAAAAAGCACGGAACGATCTAATATGAGGTGGCTGAAATATGAAACAGAGAATTAGAAGAATCTGGCTTGCACTCTGCATGGCAGTTTGCCTCTTCACGCTTGCAGGATGCTCTGCAGCCGCTGACACCGCTGAAACAATCGATCCACAGATCGAAATGGCGATGCAGTCCGGCTCCCAGCAGTACCTGGATCTGTTCAACCAGATGGATGACGCTTCCATCGAACAGGCCCTTGCAACAAGCGTAAAGAACAAAGATACTGTTATGGAGAATGCGTTAAAATCCTGGGATTCCATTAAGGATGACCTTGGCGCGTTCGTTTCCAGCGAGACAGCAGTCGTTACAAAAGGTGATGACGGCTATATCGCAAGAATGAACACCGTTTACGAGAAGAGAGCGATGGAATTCACTCTGATCGCGGACGAAGATCTCAGCAAAGTTGAGACAATTTCCTTCTCCCCGGTTTACACAACAGGCGAGAAGATGGCGAAAGCCGGAATGAATACCTTAATGGGTATGGGCGTTGTATTCGTAGTCCTGATCTTCATCAGCTGGCTGATCAGCATGTTCAAATACATCAGCGTATTTGAGGCAAAGATGAAAGCAAAGAAGAATGCGGCAGCGCCAGCACCGGCAGCACCAGCAGCTCCGGCCCCTGCAGCAGCACCGGCTCCGACAGCAGCTCCGGCTGAGGCGGAGAACCTTACCGATGATACAGAACTCGTTTCCGTAATCACAGCAGCAATCGCAGCTTACGAGGGAAAAGAGACTGTTGACAACGGACTTGTAGTCCGCTCCATCAAACGTGTTTCTAACAGAAACTGGAATTAATATTATCAGGAGGAAATCACAATGAAAAATTATACAATCACAGTAAACGGTAATGTATATGAAGTAACAGTAGAAGAGGGCTTCACAGGCGCAGCTTCCGCACCGAAGGCAGCAGCACCGGCTCCGAAGGCAGCACCGGCAGCAGCACCGAAGGCAGCTCCGGCAGCTCCGGCTGGCGCAGCAGGCGCAGTAGCAGTTACAGCTCCGATGCCGGGTAAGATCCTTGGCGTTAAGGCATCTGCAGGTCAGGCTGTTAAGAGAGGTCAGGTTCTCCTGATCCTTGAAGCTATGAAGATGGAGAACGAGATCGTTGCTCCGCAGGACGGCACTGTTGCAACAATCAACGTTGCTGTTGGTGATTCCGTAGAGCCGGGTGCTACACTCGCTACATTAAACTAATTTTCTGCTGACTGCAGATTCCACATGGAGGGATTAACATGGAATACATTCAAAATACACTTTTGAATCTTCTTCAGCAGACAGCATTCCTGAACTTAAGCGTAGGAAACCTGATCATGATCTTAGTTGCGTGTATCTTCCTTTACCTTGCAATCGGTAAAGGGTTCGAGCCGCTTCTTCTTGTGCCGATTTCCTTTGGTATGCTGCTCGTAAATATCTATCCGGATATTATGCTGAGCATTGAAGATTCTTCCAACGGTGTTGGAGGACTTCTTCACTACTTTTATTTACTGGACGAGTGGAGTATTCTCCCGTCCCTGATCTTCATGGGTGTCGGCGCTATGACAGACTTCGGTCCGCTCATCGCTAACCCGAAGAGCTTCCTTTTAGGCGCTGCCGCTCAGTTCGGTATCTACGCCGCTTACTTTATGGCTATTTTCATGGGCTTCAACGACAAGGCAGCAGCTGCGATCTCCATCATCGGTGGTGCAGACGGCCCGACTTCCATCTTCCTTGCTGGTAAGCTTGGACAGACAGAGTTCATGGGACCGATCGCTGTAGCAGCTTACTCCTACATGGCGCTCGTTCCGATCATCCAGCCGCCGATCATGAAACTCTTAACAACAGAAGAAGAGAGAAAGATCAAGATGGAACAGCTTCGTCCGGTATCCAAACTTGAGAAGATCCTCTTCCCGGTTATCGTTACGATCGTTGTTTGTATGATCCTTCCGACAACTGCACCGCTCGTTGGTATGCTTATGGTTGGTAACCTCTTCCGTGAGTCTGGCGTTGTTAAACAGTTACAGGAGACAGCTTCCAACGCTCTTATGTACATCGTTGTAATCGTTCTCGGTCTTTCCGTTGGCGCTACAACAAGTGCTGAGAGATTCTTAAAAGTTACAACCATCAAGATCGTTATCCTTGGACTTATCGCGTTCGCGTTCGGTACAGCAGCCGGCGTTATCTTCGGTAAGCTCATGTGCAAGGTAACTGGTGGTAAGGTTAATCCGTTAATCGGTTCTGCCGGAGTATCCGCAGTTCCGATGGCAGCCCGTGTATCCCAGAAGGTTGGTTCTGAGGCAGATCCGACAAACTTCCTTCTGATGCATGCAATGGGTCCGAACGTAGCAGGTGTTATCGGTACAGCAGTTGCTGCCGGTACCTTCATGGCTATCTTCGGAGTTTAATTGAAACCGAAACTTTTGATATAGGGGAGGTCTGCTCAGGCAGATCTCCCGGTAGGAGGATAATAAAATGGCAGAAGTTCAGAAAAAGCCGGTTAAGATCGTTGAGACCGTTCTTCGTGATGCGCATCAGTCTCTCCTTGCAACAAGAATGACGACTGAGCAGATGCTTCCGATCGTTGACAAAATGGATAAAGTTGGCTACCACGCAGTAGAATGCTGGGGCGGCGCTACTTTTGATGCCTGCCTGCGTTTCCTGAAAGAAGATCCGTGGGAGAGACTCAGAAAGCTGAGAGCCGGTTTTAAGAACACAAAGCTCCAGATGCTGTTTCGTGGTCAGAACATCCTTGGATACAATCATTACGCGGACGATGTGGTTGAGTACTTCGTACAGAAATCCATCGCAAACGGAATTGATATTATCCGTATTTTCGACTGCCTGAATGATATCAGAAACCTTGAGACTGCCGTTAAGGCGACAAAGAAGGAAGGCGGACATGCCCAGATCGCCCTTTGCTACACATTAGGCGATGCGTATACACTTGATTACTGGAAGAATATCGCTTCCGAGATCGAGAGCATGGGCGCTGACTCCCTCTGCATCAAGGATATGGCTGGTCTTTTAACTCCGTATGCGGCTTCCGAGCTCGTTACGGCATTAAAGCAGGGCACTAAACTGCCGATCGACCTGCACACGCACTATACCTCCGGTGTTGCTTCCATGACATACTTAAAGGCTGTGGAAGCAGGCTGTGATATCATTGACTGTGCAATGTCTCCGCTGGCTCTCGGTACATCCCAGCCAGCAACAGAAGTTATGGTCGAGACATTCCGCGGAACCAAGTATGATACTGGTTACGACCAGAATCTGCTTGCAGAGATCACCGATTACTTCACTCCGATCCGTGAGGAAGCTTTAAAGAGCGGACTCCTGAATCCGAAGGTTCTCGGTGTCAACATAAAGACTCTCCAGTACCAGGTACCGGGCGGAATGCTTTCCAACCTTGTTTCCCAGTTAAAGGAAGCAGGACAGGAAGACAAGTACCGCGCAGTGCTTGAGGAAATCCCGAGAGTAAGAAAAGATTTCGGCGAACCGCCGCTTGTAACTCCGTCCTCCCAGATCGTTGGTACACAGGCTGTTATGAACGTTCTTTCCGGCGAGAGATACAAAATGGTTCCGAAGGAATCCAAGAAGATCATGATGGGCGAATTTGGTAAGACGGTGAAACCGTTCAACAAAGAAGTCCAGAAGAAGATCATCGGTGACGCGACTCCGATCACCTGTCGTCCAGCAGATCTGATCCCGCCGCAGTTACCGAAATTCGAGAAGGAGTGCGCACAGTGGAAGCAGCAGGATGAGGATGTTTTATCCTACGCTCTGTTCCCGGCTGTAGCGAAAGACTTCTTCGAGTACCGCGAAGCACAGCAGACGAAGGTTGACCAGAAGACTGCTGACAAAGCGAATAAAGCTTATCCGGTATAATTTTGCAGTAAATCTGAATATCAATTGACGAAAAAAGTGAGTCCGGCATTTCCGAGAGGAGGTGCCGGATTTTTTTAACAGGAAATTCCGATGGAACTTCCTGTTAAAAAAAGGCACTGCGTGCCTAAGATGCACACTCGCGCGAAGATGAAGATTGTCGCAAGCGACCGCGCGAGGCGCACGAATGTGCCGAGGCACATTCTATTTAACCAAACTTTTACAAAACCCTTAAGAAAATGCGGCAATATTTGGAATTTGTGTGAAGTTTTCCCTGCGCGGTTGACAGAAAAGTGCCTTTGTCATTATAATGGGTATGATGTCGGTTTTATGCAAAAAATCACGAAACCGGCAGTGGGAGAGAAGAAAAACATGACAAAAAAACAAAAAAGAATTCTGGCGCTGATGCTGGGAGCGGTCCTTTTGGGGGACTGCGCGGCTCGGACCGGAACGATGATATCCGGACTGTCTCTGGCGTATGCGGCGACAGGTTCGGCGACGGTAAATGCGACTACCCTGAATGTGAGAAGCACACCGGGGACGACGGGATCCGTCGTAAAAAAGCTGGCCTACGGGGCGGCCGTCACGGTGGTCTCCGAGACAGCCGGATCGGATGGAAAAACCTGGTATAAGATCCAGTTTTCTTCCGGATCCGGGACGCAGGAAGGCTACGTCCGGTCAGATTATATTAAATTCCCGGTATCCTACAGCTATGACTCCACGTTTGAGAATTATCTGAACAGTCAGGGATTCCCGGAAAGCTATAAGGTGTCTCTGCGGACACTTCACACGGAGCATCCGACCTGGGTCTTTCAGGCTCAGAAGACGGGGCTGAACTGGAGCGACGTGATGGCGGCGGAGGGAGCTGTCGGAACGAATCTGGTATCAAAATCCAGCATTTCTTCCTGGAAATCCACAGAGTACGGTGCCTATGACTGGAATACCGGAATCTGGACAGGCTTTGACGGATCGTCCTGGGTGGCGGCATCAAAAGATATTGTCGCCTACTATATGGATCCGAGAAACTTTTTGAATGATACTTACGTGTTCCAGTTCCTGCATCATGCTTACGACAGCAATGCGCAGACGAGAGAGGGACTTACAAGCCTGATCACCGGAACATTCCTGGAAAAAACACCGGAGTCGACAACCGCGGCGACCCAGAGCGTGCAGGAGACCACCGGTTCCGGAAACTCTCCGGTCGTCAATAACAGCGGAAGCACAGGGACTTCCGGCTCGCTCCAGCAGGGAGAGAGCTATGGACCGGGAATGAGCACGGGCACATCCGGAGGAACTTCTTCGGGAAGCAGCTCCGGCAGTACCGGCAGTCAGGGCGTGAGTCTTGAGGGCCCTGGTTCCACAGTGAGCTCCACGATCAGCCAGAGAAAAGTGATCACGACGGCACTCCCGGAGGTCGAGTACGGCCCGGGAATGGATGCATCCTCGATCACCGATGACAATACCGGTGCGTCAAACACATCTCCGGTACCGACCGGGCAGACTTATGTGGATATCATCATGAAGGCGGCTGCGCAGACCGGTGTCAATCCTTACGTTCTCGGAGCGATGATCCTTCAGGAGCAGGGAACCGGAAAGTCGGGAAGTATTTCAGGAAAGACCGCAGGCTATGAAGGATATTATAACTTCTTTAATGTCGGCGCTTTTGCGTCGGGATCCATGTCTGCAATTACAAGAGGACTCTGGTATGCATCCCAGTCGGGAAGTTACGGCAGACCATGGAATTCCATTGAGAAGTCCATCATTGGCGGAGCGACCTACTACAGCGAGAATTTCCTGAAAAACGGACAGGATACCTTCTATTTAAAAAAGTTTAATGTGCAGGGTAGCAATCTGTACAAGCACCAGTATATGACCAACGTGGAGGGCGCGGCCGGAGAGGGCGCGAAGCTCGCAAGAGCATATACGGATGCGATGAAGAAACAGGCACTTGTCTTTAAGATCCCGGTGTTCAATAACATGCCGGAAACAGCGTGCGCGAAACCGACCGTGAATGGAAGCCCGAACAATAAACTGTCCGGAATCACGATCGACGGATATTCCCTGACACCGACTTTCAGCAAGGATACGGAGAAATATGACCTTGTTGTTGATTCTTCCGTTTCCTCCGTCAATATCCGCGCGACGGCGATCGACTCCAAGGCAACTGTCAGCGGAGCCGGTACGATCAGTCTCGGCAGCGGAACGACAATCGTTAAGATCGTAGTGAAGGCAGAAAACGGTGATACGAGAACATACCAGGTTTCCATTGCAAAAGGAAACGGAAACGGCAGTACAACTGTTGTCTCCCCGTCAACGGGCAGCTCGGCGGGAAGTCAGTCCGGATCAACGGTGGGACCTGGCGGTTCGACAGGTACATCGAGCTCCGGAAGTAGTTCCGGAACTTCCGGTCCGGGAAGCAGCACTTCCGGGACACAGAGTTCCTATCCGGAAGGTGCTTCCGGCTCCGGAAAGCTCGTGACGACATCTTCGGGCACGACCGGTACCTCCGGAAGTACGAATCCGGGAAGTACAGGTTCGTACCCGGAAGGCGCCTCCGGCAGCGGAAAACTTGTGACAGCGTCAAGATAGAACAAAACGTATTACAGGTCTGTTTCTGGAAAGACTATGCCTGGATCAAGATGATATAGGAGCTTATTCTGACAGGGACCGTGATTTACCCGTTGCCTTTGCGGGCAGGAGATCAGGTATTTGTCTGAATGAGCTGGAATAGGAGAAGAATATGAAACAATGTATGAAAAAACTGGCGGCAGGACTGCTGGCGTTCGCTCTGATGGTCATGCTGCTGCCGGCAGGATCCATGGTCTCTTTTGCGGCCTCCGGGAAACTCTCATTTTCCGACCCGACCGCTTCGGTGGGAGATCAGGTATCTGTCACGATGAAGATCACTTCGGACGGAGCTCTCGGTTCCTCGGACGTGATGCTCCAGTATGATGCGGATGCCCTTGAATTTGTCAGCGGAACAAATGCAAACGGCGGCGCCGGTTCGGTCCGCGTGACCGGTTCTGCGGAAGCCGCAGACCAGAAGGTATTCAGTTTTACACTGAAATTTAATGCCTTAAAGGCGGGAACTTCCTCCATCACGGTGACATCCCAGGAGGTTTATGATGCAGATTCCAAGGCTGTAACACTTGACCATGTCGGAAGTGCTTCCGTGAAGATCAATGCGGCGGCGTCTTCCTCCAAAGATGCGTCCCTGTCATCCCTTGAAATCTCACCTGGTACGCTGAAACCGGCGTTCTCCGCCGATGTTACGGAGTACACGGCTGCGGTTTCCAGCGATGTGACTTCCGTAACGGTCAGTGCACCTGCAAAAGATGGAGCTGCAAAGGTTGCCATCAGCGGAAACGATGATCTTCAGGACGGGGAGAACACGATCACCTGTACCGTTACGGCGGAAGACGGGGAGACAACAAAGACGTACACGATCGTTGTGACAAAGTCTGACGATGCGGCATCTTCCGATGAGGAGACAACTGCGGATTCCACTGAGACAAGCGGCGGTGTTGTCGGCGAGGAAGGCAACTGGACGGTTGCGGATACCTTTGATGATTCGGAACTCCCGTCAGGCTTTACTGCGACGGAGATCGAGTATGAGGGAAGAACCGTAAAGGCAGCGACAGATGATTCCGGAATGACCCTGCTTTACATGACCGATGATACCGGCAAGGGAGATTTCTTTGTATACAACAGTGAGACCGGAACATTATCCGCATATGTGGTCGTCAAGATGGCGGAGAAGACGGTTGTCGTTCTTCCTCCTGAGTGCATCCCTGAGGGAACAGCTCTTCCGGATGGATTTGCCGAGTGCACCATCGATATCGGAGATCATACGGTTCACGGCTGGATCTGGAAGGACAGCGGAGATTCTGCTCCGGAATACTGTGTAGTCTATGGCCGGAATGAAAATGGCGATGAAGGCTTCTACCGCTATGATCAGAAAGAGATGACGCTCCAGCGTTATTTCCAGGATCCGGATGCGGCAGATGCGCGCAGCAAGTACTTAAAGGTTGCGGAGGATTACAACAGTCTGTTAAAGGACTATGAGATTCGCGGATTCTTTGTGATCGGACTCTTTGCACTCTGCATTATCTTAGTGATCATTGTGGTCGTTCTTCTGCTCAGAAAGCCGAAGGCACCGAAGAACCCGGGCCGCGACAGATACGATGACGAATATGATGACTACGAAGACGGACGGAAAAACAGAAAGTCCGGGAAGCAGACAGCGAAAAAGTCCGGAATGACGGCGAAAGCACCGGAGAGAAGACCGGCCGCAAGACCGGCTGCCCGCACAGAAACACTTCCGTATGAGGAAGAGGAAGAAGCGCCGCGCAGAAGACAGCCGGCTGCACAGACACGCCGTCCGGCGGTACAAACCCGTGAAACGGTAAGAACGGAAAGACCTTCCGCAGAAACCGGAACAGCAGCACCGGAGAGACCGGAAAGACCTGTCAGAAAGAATGTCGCAGATGTGGAAAAAGATCTGTCGAGAAATCTTGCGAAGGAAGCGGAAGCCGCGAAAGCAGCTCCTGATAAGAAGACAGAGAATGATGATGGCTTCGAGTTCATCGATCTGGATCTGTAAGGAAATGTAAAAAACAACGAGCCAAAGTCCGCGCTTGCGCGAGATTCTGGCGACTGTCGCGATAACAAGGGGAAACTCGCGAAGCGTGTTTTCACTTGCCTGATCGGCTTAAACGTTGTGTACATGGAGAATGATAGAATAAAAAAGGTCTGAGCAGCATTAAAGACTCAGACCTTTTTGTGCAAAAAGTTTTATGTGATAAAATCAGCTGTTTCTTACCGGTTCATCTCACTTACCGGACCTGTGGAATGATGTTCGCGGATGATCCGGTCGATCTCTTTGAAATCGGAGGACGGAAGATCGCCGGGTACCGTGTTTTTGACGCTCGATGTGGCATTTCCGAACTGCATGGCCTTTTCAGGGTCGCCGTATTTTAAGAGTCCAAAGAGGACACCGGCCACATAGGCGTCACCGGAACCGATCCGGTCGATGACATCGATGTCGTTGTAAGGCGCCTCTGTGTAAAATTTATCAGAGCGTGCGTCGTAGACGATCGAAGTGAAGTTGTGTTTTCTCGGGCTGATGACCGTGCGCTGGGTGGTGGCAACGATCTTTACGCCATAATCAGTGGCATAGCTCTTCATGATCTCCTTCAGGTCACCGGTCTTTTTGAACATCCGGCGGCTTGTCTCCTCGGAGACAAAGAGCACATCGACGAGCGGAAGGATCTCCTCGATCGTCTTTCTGGCATCTTCCTCACTCCAGAGGTTCGCGCGGTAGTTGACATCGAAGGAGATCGTTGCTCCAGCGGCCTTGAATCGGCGGATCAGCTCCACAGCAACATTCTGCATGTTCTGACAGAGCGCTAACGAAATTCCGCTCGTGTGGAACATTCTCGCGGAGTGGTAGATGTCATCCGGGATCTCGCTCATTTTGATCCTCGTGACGGAAGCCTGATGGCGGTCATAGACGATCGTAGGCTTTCTCGGGGCAGCGCCCATCTCGTAATAGTAGAGTCCTAGTCTTGCGTCCGGTGTGTCGTCATAGACGAGATAGTCATCGGATACGCCGACAAAACGGATCCTGTTTTTAATGAAGGTTCCGAGCTCATTCTGCGGAAGTTTGGAAACGATACCGGTACGAAGTCCTAAAAGGGCAACGCCGGAAGCAACATTGAGTTCCGCTCCGCCGGCACGCTTTTCGAAGATATCGCCATCGACGATGCGGGCATGACGCGGCGGGGAAAGGCGCAGCATGATCTCACCAAATGTTATCAGATCGAAAGAATTCTTGTCCATATCATTTCCTCCGGATTTTATATATTGTGAAAAATTTAGCAGGTTATAAGGACAGTATAATCCCTGAATACAGATTCGTCAAAGGATTTTCTACATTTTCAGTCAATAATTTTCACCCTTTTTCATTGGCAGAAATTTCGGTTCAGAAGATTCCTGCCGGTAAAAAGGAAAGATAACATAGTCAAGGATGTAAATCCTGTAAAATTTCCCCTTTAATTCTTTGATAAAGTGTGCTAATATTTAGTATTATATCTATAACAGTTCGATATCTGATCCTGCCGGAAAAGGAAATACGGCGGAAATTGAAAATAGAAGGATGTACGGGCATGTTATTGAAAAAACGAAATGGAGGAAATTGATATGGCTGAGAATATGACACCGGCTGAGGAAACAAAAGAAGTAGTTTCCAAAAACTTTATCGAGCAGGAAATTGATAAAGATCTTGCGGAAGGAGTATATGACCATGTCCAGACCCGGTTCCCACCGGAGCCGAACGGCTACCTTCATATCGGACATGCAAAATCGATCATCTTAAACTCCGGTCTCGCAAAAGAGTATGGCGGAAAGTTTAATCTTCGTTTCGATGATACAAACCCGACGAAGGAAAAAACGGAGTTTGTACAGTCGATCACAGAGGATGTAAAGTGGCTTGGCGCTGACTTTGAGGACAGATTGTTCTTTGCTTCCAACTACTTCGACACAATGTATGAGTGTGCAGTAAAGCTGATCAAAAAGGGAAAAGCGTTTGTCTGCGATCTTTCTGCTGACCAGATCAAGGAGTACCGCGGTGACTTCACAACACCGGGTAAAAACAGCCCGTACCGTGACCGTTCGATCGAGGAGAACCTCCAGTTATTCGAAAACATGAAGAACGGTATGTACAAGGACGGTGAGAAGGTTCTCCGTGCGAAGATCGATATGGCATCCCCGAACATCAACATGCGTGATCCGGTCCTCTATCGTGTTGCCCATATGACACACCACAACACGGGAGACAAGTGGTGCATCTACCCGATGTACGACTTCGCTCATCCGATCGAGGACGCAGTCGAGCACATCACACACTCCATCTGTACTCTGGAATTTGAGGATCACAGACCTCTCTACGACTGGGTCGTAAGAGAATGTGAATTTGAGAATCCGCCTCGTCAGATCGAGTTCGCAAAGATGTACCTGACAAACGTTGTAACCGGAAAACGTTACATTAAAAAACTCGTTGAGGACGGGATCGTGGACGGCTGGGATGACCCGCGTCTTGTTACGATCGCTGCTCTCAGAAGAAGAGGATATACACCGGAATCTTTAAGAATGTTCGTGGATCTCGTCGGTGTTTCCAAGGCAAACAGCTCCGTCGACTATGCGATGCTGGAGTACTGCATCCGTGAGGACCTGAAGTTAAAACGCCCGAGAATGATGGCTGTTCTTGATCCGGTCAAACTCGTGATCGACAACTATCCGGAAGGACAGACCGAGATGTTAAGTATCCCGAACAACCTTGAAAATCCGGAGATGGGCGAGCGTGAGGTTCCGTTCTCAAGAGAACTCTACATCGAGCGCGAGGACTTCATGGAGAATCCGCCGAAGAAGTATTTCCGCCTCTTCCCGGGCAATGAAGTGCGTCTCATGGGAGCTTACTTCGTGACATGTACCGGTGTTGAGAAGGATGAAAACGGAAATGTGACAGTGATCCACTGCACATACGATCCAGAGACAAAGAGCGGTTCCGGATTTACCGGAAGAAAGGTAAAAGGAACGATCCACTGGGTATCTGTTCCGACAGCCGGAAAAGTCGAGTGCCGTCTCTATGAGAATATCGTGGATGAGGAAAAAGGAAAGCTGAACGCAGACGGAACCCTGAACTTAAATCCGAACTCCAAGACCGTCACGACCGCATATGTAGAGCCGAAGCTCATGGAGGCAAAGGCTTACGACAGCTTCCAGTTTATGAGAAACGGTTATTACTGTGTAGACTGCAAGGACAGCGAGGAAGGAAAGCCGGTATACAACCGTATCGTTTCCTTAAAGAGCTCCTTCAAGCTTCCGAAATAAAGATTTATGGAATTGATCGTACCGTTAAATGTACAGGGGGACAGGCCTCTGTATGAACAGATCTATCAATATATCAAAGATGAGATCCGAAAAGGCAATATAAGACCGGAAAAGCAGCTCCCTTCATCCAGGGATCTTGCGAAGAGCCTTAAGGTCAGCAGGAGTACGACGCAGCTTGCGTATGAGCAGCTGGTGTCGGAAGGTTATCTTGAGGCAGTTCCGCGAAAGGGTTATTTTGCGGCGTCACTGGACGGAATTTTTCCTCCGGTGGCGCGGTCTGCCGTTGCCAGAACGGATCAGAAAAGAGAGCTGTCCTCCGGCATGGAACAGGAAAATGCCGGGGAGCAGCTCTTTTCGGAAAAAATGGAAGTGGATTTTTCCCCGCGCGGGATCGACCTGGAGGGCTTTCCCTATGCGACCTGGAGAAAGATCAGCCGTGCTGTCCTGAAGGAGGAGGACCGGGATCTTTTTTTGAAGGGGGATCCGCAGGGAGACCTGATCCTCAGGGAGGCGATCCGGGAATATCTCCATGCGGCGCGCGGCGTGAACTGCGATGCATCCCAGATCATCATCGGAGCGGGAAACGAATATCTTCTGATGCTGCTCTCCCAGCTGCTCGGAAAAGATGCAGTGATCGCAATGGAAGATCCCACTTACCGACAGGCGTACCGGGTATTATCCGGCGTGGGGCATAAAGTCCTGCCGGTGGGGATCGATAAGAATGGATTCTGTGTAAAGGAGCTTGAGGATCAGACTGCGCAGGCCGCGTATGTGATGCCGTCCCACCAGTTCCCGACAGGGATCGTGATGCCGGTAAAGCGGAGGCAGGAGCTTTTATCCTGGGCGGGGGAGCTTCCCGGAAGGTATCTGATCGAGGATGACTATGACAGTGAATTCCGGTATAAGGGAAAACCGATCCCGGCGCTCCAGGGGATGGATCAGACGGGTTCGGTCGTGTATATGGGAACCTTTTCGAAGGCTATCGCCCCTGCGATCCGTGTGGGATACATGGTGCTTCCGGAAAGTCTGCTTTCCGTATACCGCAAAAAGGGAAGATTTTATTCCTCGACGGTATCCAGAGTCGATCAGAGGATCCTGGCGAATTTTATTTCCGGGGGATATTTCGAGCGCCATCTGAACAGGATGCGCGAGATCTACAAGGGAAAGCATGATGTACTCCTTGGTGCATTAAAACCATTGGAAAAACGGTTCGAGATCAAGGGGGAATACGCGGGACTTCATGTTCTTCTGACCGACAGAAAGGGTGAAGCGGAACAGGCGCTTTTAGCGAAGGCAGAAGAAAAAAAGGTCCGCGTCTACGGTCTGTCCGGATTTTGTATGGAAGAAAGGCGGGCAAAGGAATCCCACACGATCGTTCTTGGGTATGCAGGACTTACAGAAGAGGAGATCCGGAAGGGCGTGGAACTTTTGCGCGAAGCGCTGAAGTGAAAAAAGGATAGAGGAAAAGATACAAAAAGGGATATACATTTGAAAATGTATATCCCGAAGATTCAAAAGTGACTATTGAAATACATCGTGCTTCTCGTATCCGAGGTCGGAGGAGAGGGCGGATGCATAAAACTGGACAAGATCTCTCTGGGTCTCAAGAAGTTCCGGAGAGTCGATCCGGATCTCCGGGGCAATAATGCCGATGGAACCTGCAAGCTCGCCCTCAGAGTTGAAGACCGGGGCACCGATCCCGACAGCATCGTTGACATATTCTCCGCGGGTAATGGCGTAGCCGTCCTGGCGGATCTTTTTTAACTCTTCGCGCAGATCATCCGGGCGGACATGCGGGAACGCCTGGTCGTGGATGATGATGGTTCGGAAATATTCGTCGATGAAGGTCGGAGTCTGCCATGCAAGGAGGACCTTTCGGATCGCTCCGCAGTGCATATACATCTCGTAGCCGAATTCCTCGACGACCTTTAAGTGGCTCGGACCATCGACTTTCTCGATCACAAGGCCCTTATTGCCGACCGGGATCACGAGATAAGCGTCCTCCTTTGTCTGCTTTGCGAGCTGCGTCAGGATACTGTGGGCAGCATCCTGAAGACGGATCCCTCTGGCGGCAGCCTTTCCTAAAGGAATAAGTGCCGGACCGAGCCGGTAGGTGTGGGATCTGTCATCGCGGATCACATACTTTTTCTCACAGAATGTCTGAAGGATCCGGTGTACCGTACTTGGGGGAAGCTCCATCGCTTCCGCCAGTTCCGCGATCGAGAAATTGCGGTTTTTTTCTTTCAAAACTTCTAATAGCTCCATGGAGCGGAGAAGACTTTGTATCATTCAGTTTTTCCTTCCTCCGTATCGTCCTCAACTACAACGGAGGATGTTTTTTCATTTGCTGCAGATCCCTCTGCCGCAGAGCTGCTGTCTGCTGCTGTTTCGCAGGTTCCCTCTGCTGCTGAACATTCTGCTGTATCGGGATCTTCTTTTTTTTCTGCTGCAGGATCATCGGCGGTCTCTGCGTCTTTTCCGGAGTTGATCGTAATATAAGTTCTTTCCGGAGCATTTTCCGCTTTCTCTTCATTTTCATCAGAAGGGGAATCTTCTTCCTCGTATTCGTGAAAATCCTGATCGAGCTCATCATTGAAGGATTTTAATTTCAGATAGTAGGAGATACCGGCCGCAACTGCGCCGCCGAGCATCGCGCCAAATGCGATAAGAAGGCCTGATTTCTTTTTTGACATGGTTCATTCTCCTTTCCGCTGCATCCAGAGGATCGAAGATCCTGCCTGCAGCCGCCAGTCTGCTATTTATAATCATAATCGAATTCATGGGAAAAAGAAAGAGATAATTATGAAAAAAGTTAAAAAAATGTATAAAACCAATGAAAAGTTTTTACAGTATACGGACATTCCATGCCCGCCTACTGTAACAGGAAGATTCCCGGAAGGCTTGTCTGTATGAAGATTCTCCGCGTAAATTGATATATATTGAACGATTGACGGAGGAAAATGCAGAAAATTCATAGGTCACAAATTTTTCATAAAATAATTAGCACTCATGACTTGACAGTGCTAACAACATGTGCTATAACATGATTTGTGACGAGGGGTCAGGGAAAAGACCTTAGTCAGACTGAATAAGATAAAAGAAAAAAAGAATTGTGACTGAAAATTACAGAGCGGTCACAAGAGCTTGTAAAATGACAAGGAGGAGTCAGTAATGAAATTAGTACCATTATTTGACAGAGTTGTTTTAAAACAGTTAGTTGCAGAAGAGACCACAAAATCCGGTATCGTTCTTCCGGGTCAGGCAAAGGAAAAACCGCAGCAGGCAGAAGTGATCGCTGTTGGTCCTGGCGGAGTTGTTGACGGAAAAGAGATCAAGATGCAGGTAAAACCGGGCGATAAGGTCATCTACTCCAAATACTCCGGAACAGAAGTAAAAGTTGAGGAAGAAGATTACATCATCGTAAAACAGAATGATATTCTTGCAGTGATCGAATAATCACTTATTATTGATTGGAGGAATCTTAACATGGCTAAGGAAATTAAATATGGCGTTGAGGCCAGAAAAGCTCTTGAAGCTGGTGTAAATAAACTTGCTGATACCGTTCGCGTAACGATCGGACCGAAAGGAAGAAACGTTGTTCTCGACAAATCCTTCGGTGCTCCGCTCATCACAAACGATGGTGTTACGATCGCAAAAGAGATCGAACTGGAAGACCCGTTTGAGAACATGGGCGCACAGCTGTTAAAAGAAGTTGCAACAAAGACAAACGATGTTGCCGGTGATGGTACAACAACCGCTACCGTTCTTGCACAGGCTATGGTAAATGAAGGTATGAAGAACCTGGCAGCAGGTGCAAACCCGATCGTATTAAGAAAAGGTATGAAGAAAGCTACCGACGAAGCTGTTAAGGCGATCGCAGAGATGAGTGAGCCGATCAGCAGCAAGGACCAGATCGCAAGAGTTGCAGCAATCTCCGCAGCAAGCGATGAGGTCGGCGAGATGGTTGCAGACGCAATGGAGAAAGTTACAAACGACGGCGTTATCACGATCGAAGAGTCCAAGACCATGAAAACAGAGCTTGACCTTGTAGAAGGTATGCAGTTCGACCGTGGATACATTTCCGCATATATGTGCACAGATATGGAGAAGATGGAGGCAACTCTTGATGACCCGTATATCTTGATCACAGATAAGAAGATCGCAAACATCAACGATATTCTTCCGTTACTCGAGCAGATCGTTAAGACAGGTGCAAAGCTTCTCATCATCGCTGAGGATATCGAAGGCGAGGCTCTTACAACTCTTATCGTCAACAAGTTAAGAGGTACATTCAGCGTAGTTGGCGTTAAGGCACCGGGCTACGGCGACAGAAGAAAAGAGATGTTAAAGGATATCGCGATCTTAACAGGCGGTACTGTGATCTCTGATGAACTCGGTCTTGACCTCAAGGATGCTACAATGGAGCAGCTTGGACGTGCAAAATCCGTTAAGGTTCAGAAAGAGAACACGATCATCGTTGACGGTCTCGGTGACAAGAAAGCCATCGCTGACAGAGTTGCCCAGATCAAAGGTCAGATCGAAGAGACAAAATCCGATTTCGACAGAGAGAAACTTCAGGAGAGACTTGCAAAACTCGCTGGCGGCGTAGCTGTTATCCGTGTAGGTGCTGCTACTGAGACAGAGATGAAAGAAGCAAAGCTTCGTATGGAAGATGCTCTTGCAGCTACAAAGGCAGCTGTTGAAGAAGGTATCATCGCAGGCGGCGGATCTGCTTATGTTCATGCAGCAGAGAAGGTTGCAGCTCTTGTAAACGGCATGGAAGGCGATGAGAAGACCGGCGGAAAGATCATCTTAAAGGCTCTCGAAGCTCCGTTATTCCACATCGTATCCAACGCAGGTCTTGAGGGTGCTGTGATCGTAAATAAAGTAAAAGAGCTTCCGGTTGGTCAGGGCTTCGATGCTTACAACGAAGAGTTTGTTGATATGATCAAAGCTGGTATCCTTGATCCGGCTAAGGTTACAAGAAGTGCATTACAGAACGCAACAAGTGTTGCTTCCACACTCCTTACAACAGAGTCCGTTGTTGCAAACATCAAAGAAGAGACTCCGGCAATGCCGGCAGGCGCAGGCGGAATGGGCGGAATGATGTAATTTCTTCCGGATCCGTGCAATCTGAATGAAAATAAATAAGACCATCGGCGGTTCTTTGGGCCGTCGGTGGTCTTTTTTTACAAGTTACGGCATTTTTGAAAGCTTGCTGTTCTGGTATTCTCCGGACCAGGTCACATCCCGGTCAAACCAGGGGAGCGGAGGAAAGGCTTTTGCGTCCTCCTCGGAGGAAAACTCAATCTCCGCGAGCATGAGTCCGGCGAATTTTCCTTCAAAGACATCGAATTCCACGGTGAGATCCTCGCGTCCCGGGACAGGGAGCAGGTAGCGTTTTTTCGTGAGGACGTTCCCGTCCGCTTTTGTGAGCAGGTGGGCGTAGGCCTCTTTTGTGAGCGGAAGATTATATTCTTCCCTCGCGAGAAGTCCTTTGGATTTGTAGGTGAGGTAGTAGTTGTCATCTTCCTTCCGGATCCTCACCACAGGTTCGGTGCAGAGGTATGCCTGTTCGATCTCATGAAGAGGGAAGGACCCATAGTTTTCAGGAGGTGTCGTGACGAGAAATTTGCGTTCGATTTCCATGATAAATATCCTTTCTGGGATGCCGGCGGTTGCGGCAGAAGATTTGATCGCCAGTTCTTATGAAATTACCGGCAGTGATTGAAACAAACTGTAATAAATCATATCATATCGCAAGGAAAAAGTAAGGTCTTTTGTAAAAAAACATGTTACAATATCAGTAAACAAATGTAGATGAAAGTTCAGCGGTTCCAGTATGCGGAATCCGGGAGAATGTCCTGTTTTTGCATATCGGTCAACACCGTTCATGAAAAAAGGAGGAGTGCGTATGTGGACAAGGGCAGAGTTAAAGAACCGTGCAAAAATGTGTTTGAGCAGATATTACTGGGCGGCATTTGCGGTGAGCCTGATCTTTGCGATCCTCAGCGGATTCGGCGGATCGAATGCAAACACGCAGAGAGTTACAAGCTACCTGGAGCAGAATGCGACGGGAAGCAGCCGGGATGACCAGAGCGGTCTTTTGATCGGTGAATTAGGAGGCGACGGCAGCCTCAGTGGAAGTACCCAGAGTGGTCTTGCCAGCGGGATCGAGCTTGTCCCTGGACTTGGCGACGCTTACGGACCGGGAGCCGGAAATGCCGGATCCATGGTTGCGAGCAACCTGTTTTACCGTCTTTTCGCGGGAGCGGTGGTCGTTATTGTGATCGTCTCTGTCGTGATCGGAATTTTTGTACAGCCATTGTTTGAAGTCGGACGGAACCGGTTCTATCTGGAAAGCCGTGTGACGGGGCAGTCGGCGGGTGTCGGAAAGATCTTCTGGGGATTTTCCAATGGATATTTAAAGATCGTGGGAACCCAGTTCCTTCGGGGACTGATCACAGAGAGTGTTGTGATCCTGGCCAGTCTGTTGGGATTTCTTGTGATCTTGTTTAATGGTGTTGAATGGATCGGTAGTGTATTTTGGGCAGTAATGATATGCGCTACGATAGGAGCTTTTGTTTCTGTTTATTTCCAGTACTGCTATCTGATGGTTCCATATATTCTTGCTGAAAACCCGGATATGAAGACGATGGAAGTTTTAAGACTCTCGAAAGAGATGATGGATGGACAGAAATGGAACGCCTTTGTACTCGGCCTTTCCTTCCTGGGATGGCAGCTTTTAGGAACCCTGCTCTGCGGTATCGGAACCTTCTTCGTCCAGCCGTATGTGGATGCAACCTTTGCGGAGCTTTACGCAGTGCTTCGCGGACCATATTCGGGACGCCTGAATGGATTCGGAGGGGAACCGTTTGTACAGAATAACGCGCGCTATGGCGGACAGTATGTGGAACCGGACAGTGTGAGAGATGTCGGTGGGAATGAAAACCCGGGCGGCGGATACGGTGCGTATGGAACCGGAAATATGAACGGCGGCTATGGACAGAATGGCGGAACCGGTTATTCGTACGGACAGGGACAGAACAGCGCCTCGGACAGCTGGAATGATATGCCGCAGGAGCCGTATCAGTATCATGGACCAGAGCAGACCGTGGATTCTTCCGCACAGCAGCAGGCGGATGCAGAGGATCGCGGAACAGAAGTAAAACGGTCGGAGGGCGGACCTGGACGCGGATATTATCTGAACGGGAAATTTTATCCGTATACGGATGATGAGAAAGACGGACAGTGATGTTGAAAAAATGTAACTATTCAGTAGGTCTGCGCACTTGCTGCGCTGACCGTAATAAAGCACAGGTCTGGAGGCAAAAATCCCATCGGCGAAGCCGATCTGGAATGGATTTTTGCTCGTAACTGTGAGGGTACTGAACAGTTACGAAAAAATGAGATTTGCGGGGGATTTCTACTGCGTTATAAGGCAGGGATTTCCCCCGCACTGCGATCAGAAAGGTGCGTAAATGAAAATGGCAAGAGTATATGCGTTTGTGGCAGACGGAATGGAAGAGGTGGAGTGCCTCGCGGTGTGTGACTGCCTGAGAAGAGCGAAAGTGGATGTGAAACTGGTCTCCATCATGGGAAGAAAGATGGTGACGGGATCCCACGGTTTTAAGATTGAGGCGGACTGTCTGTTCGAGGATATCGGGGATGACGCAGATGTGCTGTTCCTCCCGGGCGGACTTGTCGGAACGAATAACCTGAAGGCGCACAGAGGTCTGGCAGAGATGCTGAAGGCCCATGCTGCAGCAGGAAAGCGGCTTGCGGCGATCTGTGCGGCTCCGAGTGTTTTAGGGGAGCTCGGTCTTGTCGAAGGCCATCGTGCGACCTGCTATCCGGGGTTTGAGAATCAGATGAAGGGTGCGGACTGCCGCGGCGACGGTGTGGTGACGGACCGGCTGATCAGTACCGGACGCGGAATGGGATGGGCGATCGACCTTGGGTTGGAGCTGATCCGTATTCTGGTGAGTGAGAATGAGGCGGAGAAGATCAGGAAGGCGATCCAGTATGAGAGATAAATAGACTCGCTGAGGGTGTTGGCTGAGGTACGCGGTGAGTATCCGGGCAGGTGCACGCGGGGATGCGGGGATGGTTCCGCTAAGCTTGCGTGTGCCTGCTAAAGGCGGAACACAGATGCCGCAAACTCGCTGCGCTCAGACAGTGCGGCATCTGTGTTCCAACGCAGTCACCCGCGAGCTAAGAGGAACCAGATCCCCGGATCAAGGTGCGCCTGCCTGGATACTCACCGCTGTGGGGCAGGCGCGTTATGTGAGCGTGGTGTGCCGGGAATGGTATGGACTGGCAGGCGTGGGGAGAGAATGCAGGTATTTGCAGCAAGAATATCCCGTATTTTCTGGATTTTTTGTAATTTAGGTCTGGTCTTTTTATGCGTCTTATGTTATAATTTCATGCGGCGCTATGTGCACGTGACGGAGAAGTGATGCCTGCGGGCGGATTTTTCGCTGAGCGGCCATCATAATGCCGGAAAACGTGTAACGCCCAAAAAGCGGCAGTTACGAGATCATACGGGCGGGACCATCCGATCCCCGCTATCGATATATTTAAGGAGGAACTCATAAAATGAGCGTACAGGTTGAGAATTTAGAGAAGAATACGGCAAAACTTACAATCGAAGTGCCGGCAGAAAAGTTTGAGGAGGCTGTACAGCATTCCTATAATAAGAATAAGGGTAAATTCAATATCCCGGGCTTCAGAAAAGGAAAAGCTCCGTTCAACATGATCAAGAAGATGTATGGTGTTGGCGTATTCTACGAGGATGCCGTTGATGAAGTGATCGACGCAAGCTATCCGGATGCTGCAAAGGAGAGCGGACTTGAGATCGTTTCCCGTCCGGCTGTTTCCATCGAGCAGATCGAGGAAGGAAAGTCCTTCATCTACACAGCAAAGGTTGCTGTTAAGCCGGAAGTTACTCTTGGCCAGTACAAGGGCGTAGAGGTTCAGAAGACAAAATCTGACGTTACAGAGGAAGATATCGAGACAGAGATCAAGCGCGCAAGAGAGAAAAACTCCCGCCTGATCACAGTTGAGGACAGAGGCGTTGAGGATGGCGATCAGGTAACGATCGACTTCGACGGTTCCGTAGACGGAAAGAGATTCGAGGGTGGCAAGGCTGAGGACTATCCGCTTACGATCGGTTCCCATACATTCATCGACAACTTTGAGGAGCAGCTCATCGGCAAGAAGACCGGCGAAGAGTGCGAAGTAAACGTAACATTCCCGGCTGAGTACCATGTAGAAGAGTTAAAGAACAAACCGGCTGTATTCAAAGTAAAAGTAAAAGAGATCCAGAGAAAAGAGCTTCCGGAAGCAAACGATGAGTTCGCAAGCGAAGTATCTGATTTCGATACAATGGAAGAGTACAAGAAAGACCTTACAGAGAAATTACAGGCTGAGAAGATTGAAGCAGCTAAGACAGCAGACGAGGATAAGGTCGTTGCTAAGGTAATCGAGAACGCAACAATGGAGATCCCGGATCAGATGGTTGAGGAGCAGGTTAACGGTATGGTCAACGACTATGCGCGCAGACTTGAGAGCCAGGGTATCTCCTTCAAGCAGTATGTTGAGATCACAGGCATGACAGCTGAGAAGATCGGCGAGCAGATGAAGCCGCAGGCGATCAAGAGAATTCAGACAAGACTTGTTCTCGAGGCAGTTGTAAAGGCTGAAAACATCCAGGCTGACGATGCTGCAGTTGAGGAGCAGTTCGACAAGATGGCTGCAGACTTCAAGATGGATAAAGAACAGATCAAGGGTATGTTTGGTGAAGAGCAGATGGCACAGTTAAAAGAAGACCTTGCTGTACAGAAAGCGATCGACTTCCTTGTAGCTGAGGCAAAGTTCGTTGACTAATCAGGGCAACATACTTTAGACGGATCTGCACAGAAAACATGGTGGAAAGTGGTCTGATGACGGACCATGACCCGCATTCAGAGGGGGTTGCTGCGGAGAGCTTTTCGCGGCAATCCCCAGTCGGTTATACAGGGATAGTTCCGAAATGTGTGCAGACAGCCGGAATTTTGACGGTGAGCACAGGTTCCGGACAGATATTTCTGTGTGCCGCGATCATAAAAGAAAAGATGGAGGAAATAATATGAGCTTAGTACCTTATGTGCTTGAATCTACAAGCAGAGGAGAGCGTTCCTACGATATCTATTCCAGATTATTAAAAGACCGTATTATTTTCCTCGGTGAGGAAGTAAACGATGTGAGCGCGAGCCTTGTTGTGGCTCAGCTCCTGTTCCTGGAATCCGAGGATCCGAATAAGGACATCAACCTTTATATCAACAGCCCGGGCGGTTCCGTAACGGCCGGTATGGCGATCTATGATACGATGAACTATATTAAATGCGACGTATGCACGACCTGCATCGGTATGGCTGCAAGCATGGGAGCATTCCTTCTCTCCAGCGGTGCGAAGGGCAAACGTTTTGCGCTTCCGAACGCTGAGGTCATGATCCATCAGCCGTCCGGCGGGGCACAGGGTCAGGCAACGGAGATCAAGATCGTTGCGGAGCAGATCTTAAAGACAAAAGAAAAGCTCAACAAGATCCTGGCTGCAAACACAGGGCAGCCGCTCGACGTGATCGCCCGCGATACGGAGAGAGATAATTATATGACAGCGGAAGAGGCAGCCGCATACGGCCTGATCGACCGCGTGATCACAGGACACTAGGTCCGGTTATAAATTTAGAATTGAGGTGCGAACATGCCAGTAAGACCTGAGGAAAAGATCAGATGTTCCTTCTGCGGAAAGAATCAGGATCAGGTAAGAAAAATGATAGCCGGCTCCAACGGCGTCTATATCTGTGATGAGTGTATCGAACTCTGCAGTGAGATCCTTGAGGAAGAACTCGGAAACGAGGAGGAGGAAAGACCGGATTTCTCCGGAATCAACCTCTTAAAACCGAAGGAGATCAAAGAATTTCTGGACGACTATGTGATCGGACAGGATGAGGCGAAGAAAGTTCTTTCCGTGGCTGTTTACAATCATTATAAGAGAATCACATCGAAGAAGGAAAGTGATGTTGATCTTCAGAAGAGCAATATCCTGATGCTCGGTCCGACCGGATCCGGCAAGACTTATCTTGCGCAGACACTTGCGAAGCTTTTAGGTGTTCCGTTTGCGATCGCAGATGCAACGACGCTGACTGAGGCCGGTTATGTCGGCGAGGACGTGGAGAACATCCTCTTAAAATTGATCCAGGCAGCAGATAATGATGTGAGCCGTGCGGAGTACGGTATTATTTACATCGATGAGATCGATAAGATCACAAAAAAATCCGAGAATGTGTCCATTACCCGTGATGTTTCCGGCGAGGGCGTCCAGCAGGCGTTGTTAAAGATCCTGGAAGGTACTGTTGCAAGCGTTCCGCCTCAGGGCGGCAGAAAGCATCCGCAGCAGGAGCTGATCCAGATCGATACGACGAACATCCTGTTCATCTGCGGCGGTGCTTTCGATGGCCTTGAGAGAATTATCGAGTCCAGACTGGAGACAAGTTCCATCGGTTTCGGCGCGAAGATCGTGGATAAGAAAAATACGGATATCAGCAAGCTGTTAAAGCAGGCGATGCCGCAGGATCTTACGAAATTCGGTCTGATCCCGGAGTTTGTCGGAAGAGTCCCGGTGATGGTATCCTTAGATCTTCTGGATGAGGATGCCCTTGTGCGGATCCTCACGGAGCCGAAGAACGCGCTCGTAAAACAGTATCAGAAGTTATTTGAGCTGGATGACGTGAAGCTGGAGTTCACTCCGGAGGCTGTCCACGAGATCGCCCATATGGCGGTGGAGAGAAAGACGGGAGCAAGAGGACTCCGTGCGATCATGGAATCTGTCATGATGGATACGATGTACGAGGTTCCGTCCGATTCCAACGTGGGTATCTGTACCGTTACGAAGGATGCGGTGGACGGAAAGGAAAAGCCGGAAGTCGTATACCGCGATGTGACGGTGCCGAAAAAGGCGTTGTCCGGAAGATCCAGAAAAGATGGAAACGGGGAGATCGCGTAAGAGAACGGCTCTCCTTACAAAATGAACCTGCAGGACCCGTATCCCGCAGATAAGAGGGGCTGCTGCGCACAGAAATGTCACGGCAGCCTTTTTGACGCAATGTATCCGGAAACTGCCGGAGACGTTTTTTACAAATACGATCGATAGGACAGCCGCATTATCCGATGGGATGCGCTGACCTGTCTGAAACTGTCTCATAGAAAAAGGCGGAAATCACGACGATCGGAATGTCGTAAACGGATTTCCGCTCAGGAGAAATGAATGGAAGATAAGAAAATTACGATGCCGGCTGTGGCACTCCGGGGACTTACGATCCTCCCGGGAATGGTGCAGCATTTTGATATCAGCCGGGAAAAATCTGTCCGCGCGGTGGAGACAGCCATGATGGGAGACCAGAAGGTCTACCTTGTGACGCAGCGGAATCCACAGCAGGAGGTGCCGACGGCCGCAGATCTGTATCAGATGGGAACGGTATCCCAGATCAAACAGATCGTGAAAATGCCGAACGGGATCCTGCGCGTGATGGTGGAAGGATTAGAGAGAGCGGCTCTTCTCACACTGTTCGAAGACGGACAGTATCTGGAGGCGGAGATCGAGGACGCTCCGATGCAGGAGGAGCAGCTCTCGGATACCGTGAAGGAAGCGATGAGCCGGATCGTCAAGGAAAAACTTGAGGAGTTTGGAAACGCGAACCCGAAGGCGGTGAAGGACTTTATCGGAAGTCTCCTCGTGATCACAGACCTGGAGCCGCTCCTGACCCAGACAGCGAACGAATTCCCGTGGGATTTTGCTGTAAAGCAGGAGCTTCTGGAATGTGACTATGTAAGCCACCTCTACGACCGGATCGTGTATTATCTGATGCGTGAGATCGAGATCCTGATGATCAAGCGTGATTATCAGGGAAAAGTAAAGGAACATATCGATAAGAACCAGCGCGACTACATCCTGAGGGAAGAGCTGAAGGTCATCCGTGAGGAGCTGGGAGATGATGCCGGGGCGGAGGACGCTGACGGGTATCTGGAACAGCTTGAAAAGCTGAATGCGGATAAGGAGACAAAGGAGAAGATCAAAAAAGAGATCCAGCGTTTCAAAGGCATGCCGGGCGGAAGCCAGGAGGCAAATGTCCTGCGCACCTATATCGAGACGGTCCTCGAGATGCCGTGGAAGAAGACGTCCAGGGACAATCAGGACATCATCCATGCGAAGGAAGTGCTGGAGGAAGATCACTATGGTCTGGAGCAGGTAAAAGACCGCGTTCTGGAATTCCTTGCGGTCCGCGCCCTCACAAAGAAAGGCACAAGCCCGATCCTCTGCCTTGTGGGACCGCCGGGAACAGGTAAGACCTCCATTGCGAGATCCGTGGCCCGCGCGCTCGGAAAGAAGTATGTAAGGATCAGCCTCGGCGGCATTCACGATGAGGCGGAGATCCGCGGCCACAGAAAGACGTATGTCGGCGCGATGCCGGGCCGGATCGCCGATGCGATGCGCCAGGCAGGCGTGGCGAACCCGCTGATGCTCCTGGACGAGATCGATAAGGTCTCCGCGGACTACAGGGGAGATGTCTCGTCTGCGCTCCTTGAGGTCCTTGACGGAGAGCAGAATGGGAAATTCCGCGACCACTATCTGGAAATCCCGTTAGACCTTTCCGGAGTCCTCTTTATCGCGACGGCCAACGATGTGTCCACGATCCCGAGACCGCTCCTTGACCGTATGGAAGTGATTGAAGTGTCCAGTTACACGGAGAATGAGAAGTTCCATATCGCGAAGAAATATCTCGTTCCGAAGCAGTTAGAGAGAAACGGACTCACAGGGGAAATGCTCTCCTTCAGCGATAAAGCGCTGGAAAAGATCATCCACAACTACACGAGGGAAGCCGGAGTCAGGAACTTAGAGCGCCGGATCGGCGAGATCTGCCGGAAGGCGGCAAGAGAATTCCTTGAGAAAAAACGGAAATCCGTGCATATCACAGAGGGAAATCTTCAGAAGTATCTCGGAAAAGAAAAGATCACCTTCGAGAATGCCAACGAGGAGGATGAAGTCGGGATCGTGAGAGGTCTCGCATGGACCAGCGTTGGCGGGGATACTCTCCAGATCGAAGTGAATGTGATGCCGGGCGACGGAAAACTCCAGATGACAGGCCAGATGGGCGATGTTATGAAGGAATCCGCGCAGATCGCACTGACGTATGTAAGATCTGTGGCTGACCGGTACGGTGTGGAAAGCAAATATTTTAAGGAACATGATCTGCATCTTCATATTCCGGAAGGTGCGGTGCCGAAGGATGGCCCGTCCGCGGGCATCACGATGGCGACTGCGATGCTCTCCGCAGTGACCGGCAAAAAGGTCCTCGCCAGCGTTGCAATGACCGGCGAGATCACTCTGCGGGGGTGTGTACTGCCGATCGGAGGCTTAAAGGAAAAGACACTTGCGGCGAGAATGGCACATATGAAGAAGGTGCTCGTGCCGGACAAGAACCGGCCGGATATGGCGGAGATCTCGAAGGAGATCACGAAGGGCATGGAGATCGTGTTCGTGAAGACCATGGACGACGTGGTGCGCGAAGCGTTCGCGTGATACAGGAAAGCTGCACCAGCCAGATAGAAGGAGAATAGGAATGGTTATCAGAAATGTGGAACTTGAGACCGTCTGCGGTGTGACGAGCACACTGCCGGAGAATACGCTGCCGGAGTTCGCGTTCGCGGGAAAATCAAACGTGGGAAAATCTTCCCTGATCAACGCACTCATGAACCGGAAAGCGTTGGCGAGAACGTCCTCCCAGCCGGGAAAGACCCAGACGATCAACTTTTATAACATCAACGGAGATCTCTATTACGTGGATCTCCCCGGCTACGGTTACGCGAAAGTTCCGCAGTCTGAGAAGGTAAAATGGGGCAAGATGATCGAGAATTATCTCCATAAGTCCCAGATGTTAAAATGCGTCTTCCTTCTCGTGGACATCCGTCATGAGCCGTCTGCCAACGATAAGACTATGTACGACTGGATCGTTTACAACGGCTTCCGCCCGGTCATCATTGCGACGAAGCTTGACAAGATCAAGCGGAGCCAGATCCAGAAACAGGTAAAACTCATCCGGACCGGTCTCGGGATGGAGAAACAGGATATCCTGATCCCGTTCTCCGCTGAGACCAAGCAGGGAAGAGAGGATATCTGGACGCTCATCGACAAGATGGCTGCCGGAGAAGATCTTCTGACCGCCGAGGAGGAGATCCAGGCGGAGAAAGCCGCGGAATGGGCTGCGAAAAAGGCTGCGAAGGAAGCGGAAAACGCAAAGAAGGAACAGGAATAAGAGAATGTAAACAAAAAAGCGGCATTGCCACAGAACATGATCTGTGGAAATGCCGCTTTTGAATATCATCCCTTCATCAGCGTTTTCATCACATAGGAGTAGATCTCCTGGCTCCGCTCCTTCCAGTGGCTGGCCATCGTCTCAGCCTGGTCTTTGTCGGGGACGGAGAGATCGAAGCCGATGAGGATGGATTTTCCCTCCCGGACTTCGCAGTGAACGATGTAGTCCTGGTTTGTTGATTTATAGAAGTCGGAGATGACGCCAACCTCGTTGCGGAGGCGGAATTTGTTCTCTTTTAAGTAGCTGTCGATATCCTCGATGATCGCGGGGGAGATATTGTTTCCGAAGAAGGAGAGCGTGTCGTCACCCTCTTTTGTGATCTCGTAGCGGGAGGAATTGTGGGTGGATTCCATCCGGATCAGCCCCGCCTCTTTCAGCTCATTTAATGCCTGCTGGAGCGTAAAATACGTTGTATATTCATGATCCAGGAAAAAATCCGTGAGCTGGGAGTTTGTCAGCGGAAAGTTGACATGGTCCAGCATATATAAGATCATCAGTTTGTAGAGCGTGATCGGATCAGATAACATAGGGGTTGCTCCTTTATTTTAGAGTCTGTAAAAATCTTTGCGAATACATCTATTTTACAGGTTTCACTGAACGGATTCAAGTCCTTTTTCCGGCTTCCCATGAAAAAGGTCGAAAATTGTAGTGAATTTGAACGGAAAATGTGCTATGATGATACCACGAATATTTCAGCAGATCGCAAAAGCGCGGGGCGCAGAGCGATCGGGTATCGGATAATGAATTTAAGGTGAATGAATATATGAGAGAACGGATCATGCGCCTTTCCAGAGGAATCGTGGACGCGGAGACGCCGAAGCTGTTCCTTGAACCTGCGAAGGTCGAGGAGACTCTGGGGAGCGATACAGTTTATAAAAGAGAACTATACCTGGCAAGCGAGAATAATTTGTATATCAAAGGTCTTGCCTACTCAAGCCACAGCCGTGTAAGGATCTTAAAGAGTGCCTTCGGAGGCTTAAGAAACCATATTGTCTACGAGGTCGACACCTCCTGGTGCGAGAACGGAGACCTGATCAGGGGAAACTTCACGCTTGTCACGAACAGCGGAGAACTGGAGGTCCCTTTTCTTTTTCGTGTCGAGATGATCGAGTCCGTCCGTGTCCTGTCAACCCTGAAGACGATGGAAGACTTTGTGGAGCTGGCAAAAAGAGATATGGATCTGGCGCTGCGACTTATGGAGTACCGGGATTTTACGGAAGCGCCGTTCTTTAAGGACCTGAAGATCCGCACGATCTATGAGGGATTGAAGGGACATGGAAACCGCCAGAATGCATTGGAAGAGTTCTTCCTGGCAGCAGGCGTGAAGGAGCCGATCGAACTGACTCTTTCGACGGCGAAAAAGGTCTACGACAGACCGAAGGATATCGTGAGCGATAAAGTAGTCCTCCGGAAGAACACCTGGGGATATATCTATATGGAAGTCCGTGCTGACGGTGATTTCATCGAGATCCCGAAAAAAGTCATCACTCAGGCGGATTTTGAGGATGACCGTCTGGATCTCCGCTTCCGGATCCATCCGGAGCGGATGCACCGCGGAAAGAACCTGGGTGCGATCCGTCTTCTCACGGTCCACGGAGATACGGTGATCCGGATCGAGGCGATGGGAGAGGAACCGGAGAAAAAGCGCGCCGAGGGCGAGATCAGCAAGGCCGGTGTCTGCCGGTATATGAAACTCCGCGAAGCTTATGAGAGCGGACTTTACGACAAAAAACTCGTTCTCGGAAAGATCCAGAATGAGCTGGATGCGATCCGCGGCGCAAACGGCGGTTCCGTGATCCTGTCCTTACTCCAGGCGGAGACGTATCTGGATGCGGGAAGACCGGATCAGGCAGCGTTATGCCTGGATGATTCCTGGGAGACGGTCGCGGCTCTGAGAGACCGTCTCGGAACACTTTACTGCTACTATCAGTACCTTCAGTACCGGTTGGAGCCGGATGAGGAGAAAAAGGACGCGGTGATCCGCCTGTTCCGGAAGAAACTGGAGGATGCCAACGGAAGATTTTATCTGCAGCTTTTACAGCTGAAAATGATGCCGGAGATGTATGAGGAGGAGGAAGCGCTCGCGGAGAGCTTTAAGATGCAGTATAAGAACGGCTGCCGCAGCCCGTTCCTCTATATCGAGACGATCCGGCTTTTCGGGAAGAACCCGGAGCTTTTAAAGACGATGGATGTCTTTGAGATCCACGCTCTCTACTACGGGGCGATGAACGGACTTGTGGGGGAGGAACTGGCGGAGCGGATCTGTGCGCTGGCGCCGGGGGCGAAATTCTTCCACCGCCTGTATTACAGACTGCTCGCAAAGCTTTATGAAAAGTATCCGACGAAGGAGATGCTGACTGCGGTATGCTGTCTCCTGATCAAGGGAAATGTCCGCGGAAAAGAGAGCTTTTCGTGGTATGAAAAGGGGATCAGCCAGGAGATCAGTCTCACGAGGATCTATGAATATTTCCTCTATGCGCTTCCGGATTCCTACGAGCAGATGATGCCGCGCCAGGTCCTTTTATACTTCTCCTACGAGAGCGCCCACCTGGACCAGAAGAGCCGGGCGGCTCTCTACGCGAACGTGGCTGCCTATATTCCTCAGGATGATCCGCTCTATAAAAAATACGAGCGCGAGATGGAAAAGTTTGCCATGGAGCAGCTTTTCGAGTCCCGGATCAATAAGAGACTCGCGGTGATCTACAAACATATCATCTACCGGGACATCATCGATGAACAGGTGGCGCGGGTCTTACCGGGGATCTTAAAGGCGAACCGGATCCGGGTCAAAGATTCGGCGATGAAATATGTGATCGTCTCCAACGAGATCCTGACCGGCGAGGACGCTTACCCACTGCAGGACCAGACGGCCTATGTGCCGCTGTTTTTTGAGGACAGTGTGATCATGTTCCAGGATACCTTCGGAAACAGGTATCTGGACGTGGAATATACGAAAGAACCGGTTCTCGACGAGAAAGAACTGGAAGAAAAATGCTTTGAGATGTATCCGGAGCACCCGATGTTAAAGATGAAGGCGTGCCTGGAGATCATGAAGAAAAAAGATCTCGATAAAGAGGATGTGACTGAGCTCGAGACGGCTCTGGACAACCTCCCGGTGAAACCTGCCTATCAGCAGAAGATGCTGACGAGGATCATTTCCTATTACCGCGCGGCTCTCTCAGGCGATGATGAGGTGATGGACGCGGAGGGCGGTGCGTACCTCTTAAAACTTGATAAAAAGACACTCTCCAGACCGGAGCGTGTGGATGTCTGCGAGACGCTGATCGTCCAGAGTTACATGGTCCAGGCCTACGAGATGATCAAAGAGTTCGGCGAGGAGCAGATCCGCGTGAAACGGCTTGCGGCCCTTGTATCCCAGCTGATCCTGGACCGGATGTTCGAGGAGGATGAGCTGCTTCTCCACCTCGCGGGCCGCGTATTCGCGGACGGTCACGGAGACAGCGTGATCCTTGATTATCTCTGTGAACATTATAACGGCAGCGGCGAATCCATGTACCGGATCCTTGCGGAGGCTGTGAAGACCCATGTGGAGACATACGATCTGGAGGAGCGCCTGCTTGCCCAGTACCTGTTCTCCGGCTGTGAGAAACATATGGACACGGTATTTGATCTCTATGCGTCGAGAAAAGAGACCAGCGATGTGATTGTGAAGGCGTACTTTACGGTGAAGTGTACGGAGTATTTTCTGCGGGATGTCGTCCCGGGGGATAAAGTGTTTGCGTACCTGGAAGGCGCAATCCATGGGATGGAGCTTCGGAAAGTCCCGGAAATCTATCTTCTGGCACTGGCAAAATTCTACTCTGGCCAGGCATCCATCTCCGAGGAGCAGAAAGAGCTTCTCTCCCGGATGATGGATATTCTCTCCGCACGCGGCATGGTATTTGCGTGGTATAAGGATCTGGCGAGATATGTGGAAATGCCGGGCGAAGTCATGGACAAGGAGATCATTGAGTACCATGGACGGCCGGACGGAAGACCGATCTTAAAGATCCGGATCCTGCCGGATGAGGAAGAGTTCCATGAGGAAGAGATGAACATGGTCTATAAGGGGATCTATGTGCGTCAGAAGCTCTTATTTGACGGCGAGATCATGGAATACGAGATCTGGGAGAATGAGGACGGAACGATGGTGAAGAAGGCGGAGGGCGAAGTGACCTGCAGCGAACCGGCGACCGGGGACAAAGGCAACCGCTTTACGGCTCTGAATTCCATGAATCTCTATCTCGGAATGAAGGATGACCGGAAATTGAAAGAAAGCATGACAGAATATGTGACGGACAGTCAGATCGCGAAAAAACTGTTCCGTCTGGCGTAACGAGGACAAAGGAATGGAGAAACTGATCATTGGCATCGACCTCTGCGATAACTACACCCAGGCAGCTGTCCTGGGGCGTGAGGATGCGTGGATGCTCCCGACCGTCATCTGCAGAAAGAAGGCTGCGGAAGAGTGGTATGTGGGGGAAGATGCGTACAAATATACGCTGGTGGGCGAGGGAGTCATCGTTGACAAGCTCCTGAGCCTGGCGGCAAAAGAAGGAACGTCCACTATCGGAGGCGTGAAATACGGCGGAATGGAGCTGCTGCAGAGATTCCTGGGCAGCATCCTCGCCATGGTCCGGGCAGAGTACGGCGGGCAGAAGATCGACGAGCTGGTCATCAGCCTGAAAAACATGGAGATGAAGCTTTTAGAAGGTCTTACGGCCAGCGTGGAGGCCCTAGGCGTTCCGAAGGGATGCATCCATATCGCAAGCCACACGGAATGTTTTGTCCACTATGTGTTAAACCAGAGGAGAGACGTCTGGGGAGGCCAGGTGGGGATGTTCTCCCTGTCGGATGAAGATCTGCGCTACTATGAACTGAAGGTCACGAGAGGACCCCGCCAGATGACGGCCATGGCGGAGCACGAGGAGCTGGAAGAGGGCTTTAGCCTGAGCGTCCTGGATACAGGCTCCGGGGCAAAGATGGCGGATAAGATCCTCTGCGCCTGCGGGGAGCGTTTTCTGCAGAAAAAGATCTTTTCCTCGATCTTCCTGACGGGAAAAGGCTTTGCGAGAACAGACTGGGCGCCGGAATTCATGAAACAGATCTGCAACAGGAGAAGAGTCTTTGTGGAGACGGCTCTCTTTGCGAAGGGCGCTGCCATGAAGGCGGAGGAATACTTAAACGAGAGCGATTCCCCGTCATTTGTCTGCCTCTGTGAGGGCAAATTATGGTCCACGGTCTCCATGGAGGTCATGAAGCGGGACGCGAAGTCGGAGCTCGTCCTGGCATCTGCCGGTGAGAGCTGGTATGAGGCGAGAAGTGTGGTCGAAGTGATCCCGGACGGGGAACGTGCGATCACGTTTACGATCACGCCGCAGCAGGAGCCGAAAAAGAAACGCCAGGTGAAGGTTGCCCTTGACGGATTCCCGGAGCGTCCGAATAAGACGACGAAGATCCGGGTGGCTGTCGGCTTCATCGATGAGAAGACGATGGTGGTCAAGCTCACAGACCAGGGATTCGGGGAGCTGTTCCCGAAGACGGACGCGGTGGTCCGCCAGGAGGTGACGTTATGAGTCTGATTCTCTGCAGACAGGAGCCTGTGAAGATTCCTCTTTATATCGAAGATCTTGGGATCCATATCTATTCTTCCCAGGAGCTCTGCTATGTGATCTACAATAACCCGCTGCTGGTTCTGGAGGACTTTATCGACAGCCGCCTCACGGAGTTCCTCCGGAGTGAGCTGCGCATGCCGTTCCTCGCGGAGAAGATCGAAAAATGGATGGAGAGCCGCGGTGCGACGGAGGAGATCCTGTATCTGATCCTTCAGGAGTGCAACTATTATTCCCCGAAGGAGCAGGCTGCTTACCGTCAGACGGTAAACGGATTAAAGAAACTCACGGAGGAAGAATACAAGAAACGCCGTGCGGATTATTTTTACGGTCTTGATCTCTTCGGAAAAGCAGTCACGATCTACGAGCAGATCTTAGACGGGGCAGGACGCCATCTCTCCGGGGATTTCCGCGGGAAAGTCTGGAACAACATTGCAGCCTGCTATGCGAAGCTTTTCTGCTACCAGAAGGCGATGCATGCCTACGAGAACGCCTGGAATGCAAAGGCGGAGGCGGAGTATGTGAAGCGCATGTACTTCCTCACGGCGCTGAATCCGGAGCTTAAATTAAAAGATAAGTTCCAGGAGATGATCGGGGAGGATGACAAGGAAGTCTGGGATCAGGAAGTGAAGGAGGCAAGGGAAGAGGCGGAAAAAGCGCCGGAGACCTTAAAACTTGCCGCTGTGTTCGAGAAAGACCCGGCTGGCCGGATCGCGGCGGCGGGGGATGTGCTGAACCGCTGGAAGATGGAATACAGGAGAATGCTGTAAGATCATTTTCACGGGCAGAAGTTTTTGGACCGGAAAATCCTGTGTGATACAGGGACAGTGGTGGATTTTGCTGACTTTTTCCTTGACATTTTATCAGGATTCTACTATATTAGGAAAGAGCAGTCGGAAAATATTTGCGGCTGTGAAGCGAACCGGATGAAAGAAAGAGCCGGTCTGGGAAACAAGTGAAAAGCTGGGAAGAAGAGGAGTACATTTTTTGCGCCTCCAGAGAGAACTGTCCATTGGCTGGAAGACGGTTTGGGAATGCGGAAATGGAAGGTAGCTTCGGAGCCGGAGCAGTGAACGGAAAGTAGCTGTTCCCGGGGAGAAACCTCGTTAAGAACAAATGAGATACTGTCTGAAGGATCGGAAGGTCCTGGGGATGGTGAATAAAGGTGGTAACGCGGTGATTCGCCCTTTGCATGAATGTGCAGAGGGCGTTTTTGTTTTAGCGGGAAAGTCCGGCAGGATTTCCGGAAAAACAAAAGGCACCGGCAACAGGAGTACAAAACGATGACAAAGAAAGATTCCAAACAGAAAAAAGTACAAATCACAAACTGCGAGACCTGCGCCTTTTACACATATGATGAAGAGTATGGCTACTACGTCTGCGAGGCGGATCTGGACGAGGACGAGATGTCTGCGTTCCTTCGGGGAAGTGATTTTTCCTGCGGGTTCTACCAGCTTGATGATGAATATGCCATCGTAAGAAAACAGATGTAGAAAAGAATAAGGAGAAGACCATGAAAGAACTGGAAAAGACCTACAATCCGGCGGACATTGAAGACCGCCTGTACCAGAAATGGCTGGACAACAAGTATTTCCATGCAGATGCGGAGAGAGGAAGACGTGAGGGCAAGAAGCCGTTCACGATCGTAATGCCGCCGCCAAACATCACAGGACAGCTTCATATGGGACACGCTCTTGACAACACGATGCAGGATATCCTGATCCGTTACAAGAGAATGCAGGGCTACGAGGCACTCTGGCAGCCGGGTACTGACCACGCAGCCATCGCTACCGAGGTCAAGGTTATCGACAAGTTAAAGAAAGAGGGCATCAACAAGAACGACCTCGGACGTGAGGGATTCTTAAAAGAGGCCTGGAAGTGGAAAGAGGAGTACGGCACAAGGATCATCAAGCAGCTCCACAAACTCGGTTCCTCCGCGGATTGGGACAGAGAGCGCTTCACGATGGACGCAGGCTGTTCTGAGGCTGTTTTAGAAGTGTTTACACGCCTTTATGAAAAAGGATATATCTACAAAGGATCCAGGATCATCAACTGGTGCCCGGTCTGCAAGACATCCATCTCCGACGCTGAGGTTGAGCACAAGGAGCAGGACGGCTTCTTCTGGCACATCAACTACCCGATCGTAGGCGAAGAGGGAAGATTCGTTGAGATTGCGACGACAAGACCGGAGACACTGCTCGGCGATACTGCCGTTGCCGTAAACCCGGAGGACGAGCGTTACAAAGATATCATCGGAAAGATGTTAAAGCTTCCGCTCACAGACCGCGAGATTCCGGTGATCGCTGACGAGTATGTAGATAAGGAATTCGGAACCGGCTGCGTAAAGATCACACCGGCCCACGACCCGAATGACTTTGAGGTTGGAAAACGCCACAACCTGGAAGAGATCTGCATCATGAACGATGACGCGACCATCAATGTTCCGGGCAAATACTTCGGCATGGACCGCTATGAGGCGAGAAAAGCCATGGTCGAGGACTTAAAGGAAATGGGTCTTCTCGTAAAAATCGTTCCGCACAGCCACAATGTTGGTACCCACGACCGCTGCGGCACAACCGTAGAGCCGATGGTAAAACCGCAGTGGTTCGTAAAGATGGACGAGATGGCAAAACCGGCCATCGAGGCTTTAAAGAGCGGCAAATTAAGATTCGTTCCGGAGAGCTTCGGTAAGACATATCTCCACTGGCTCGAGGGAATCCGCGACTGGTGTATCTCCAGACAGCTCTGGTGGGGCCACAGAATCCCGGCTTACTACTGTGAAGAGTGCGGTGAGATGACGGTTGCGAAGATGATGCCTGAGAAGTGCCCGAAATGCGGCTGCACACATTTAAAGCAGGATGAGGACACCCTCGATACCTGGTTCTCCTCCGCGTTATGGCCGTTCTCCACACTCGGCTGGCCGAAGGAGACCGACGAGATGAAGTATTTCTATCCGACAGACGTTCTCGTCACCGGATACGACATCATCTTCTTCTGGGTCATCCGTATGGTATTCTCGGGACTTGAGCAGACAGGCGAGTGCCCGTTCAATACCGTCCTGATCCACGGTCTTGTCCGTGACTCCCAGGGACGCAAGATGAGTAAGTCCTTAGGAAACGGTATCGACCCGTTAGAGGTGATCGACAAGTACGGCGCGGATGCTCTCCGTATGACGCTTATGACAGGAAACGCACCGGGCAACGACATGCGTTTCTACTGGGAGAGAGTCGAGGCCAGCAGAAACTTCGCAAACAAGGTATGGAACGCGAGCCGTTTCATCATGATGAATATCGAGAAGGCACCGGCAGGCGAGGCGAAGCTCAGTGACCTTACGGCAGCAGATAAATGGATCCTCTCCAAGGTCAATGATCTTGCGAAGGAAGTTACGGAAAACATGGACAAGTACGAGCTCGGAATTGCCCTCCAGAAGGTTTACGATTTCGTTTGGGAGGAGTTCTGTGACTGGTACATCGAGATGGTAAAACCGCGTCTCTGGAACGATGAGGACCAGACGAAGGCAGCGGCGATCTGGACATTAAAGACAGTCCTGATCAATTCCTTAAAGCTTTTACATCCGTTCATGCCGTTTATCACGGAAGAGATCTTCTGCAATTTACAGGATGAGGAGCCGTCCATCATGATCTCCTCCTGGCCGGTATATAAGGAAGAGTGGAATTTCGCCGAGGATGAGCATGCAGTCGAGGTCATCAAGGAGGCTGTCCGCGCGATCCGTAATGTGCGCACATCCATGAACGTTCCGCCGAGCAGAAAGGCGAAGGTGTTCGTTGTGACTGAGGATGCTGATCTCACAAAGATTTTTGAGAACAGCCGTGTATTCTTCAGTACGCTTGCTTCTGCGAATGAGGTTGTGATCCAGAAGGATAAGACAGGAATCGGCGAGGATGCTGTATCCGCAGTGATCCCGAAGGCAGCGATCTATATGCCGTTTGCGGAGCTTGTTGATATCGAGAAGGAGACGGAGCGCCTGAAGAAGGAAGAGGAGCGTCTTACGAAGGAGCTTGCGCGTGTAAACGGAATGCTTGCGAATGAGAAGTTTGTGAGCAAGGCGCCGCAGGCGAAGATCGATGAGGAGAGAGCGAAGCTTCAGAAGTATACAGAGATGATGGAGCAGGTGAAAACTCGGTTGGCGCAGCTTGGAAAGTAAGTGATAGCGCGAAAGTGCTGATGATATAGGGGCAGCCGCAGGTGTTTATTACCTGTGGCTGTTCTGTTTTGAAGGGAAGGTTGTCTGAGAGGTTGGCGGAAGTACGCGGTGAGCGTCCGGACAGGAGTGCCCGGGGATGCGGGGATGGTTCCTCTAAGCTCCCGGGCGCTTTGCTCGGTGATGGCGGTGAATGTCCATGTGTGGTGAGTTTTGCTGGAATGCGTCGAATTGTTCCGATATGTTTGGGTTGCAAAACGCAGGAGAAACGGGTATCATATGTGGGAGAAGCAGGTCACGACGAGGAGGAGTTTTCTTGGAGTACATAACGATGCAGGACGCGTGGGATCAGATCGAGGCAATCCCGGGGTATGCGAGGAAGAAGAGCGGGATCCCGAAGATACGGGAGTTTCTCGGGCTTTTGGGCGATCCGGACCGGGAGTTTCAGGTGATCCATGTTGCCGGGACGAACGGAAAGGGTTCGGTTTGTGCTTTTTTGACATCAATGCTCTGCGAAGCGGGAATCCCGTGCGGAACGTTTGTTTCGCCGCATCTGGTGGATATCCGGGAGCGGTTTCTGATCGGCGGGGTGATGGTCCCGGAGGCGGATTTTGTAAGGGCGTTTCTGGAGGTGCAGGCTGTATGTGAGAAATGGACTGCGCGGGGAGAGGTTCATCCTACCTACTTTGAGTTTTTGTTTTACATGGGACTTTGTATTTTCCGGAATGCCGGTGTGAGGGTTCTGGTCCTGGAGACGGGAATGGGAGGTACATATGATGTGACGAACGTGGTGGAGGATCCGCTTGTTTCGGTCATCACGTCCATCAGCATCGATCACACGGCGTTTCTGGGATCGACGATCGCGGAGATCGCTGCGCACAAGGCGGGGATCATAAAGCGGGGCCATCCTGTGGTATATGACTGCAGTTCTCCGGAGGCGGCAGCGGTGATTTCTGCGAAGGCTGAGGAGCTGGGAGTACAAAAGTTTCCTGTGACGCCGGAGACGGCAGGTCGCGGGATCCGAACCCGTCTCGCGGGTATGGAGGCTGATGAGGCTGCCCGGCTGGACAGAAATCTGTTGGAGCTGTCTTACCGCGGCAGAGAGGTACCGTTTGAGATCCCGTTTGAGGCGCCTTACCAGTTTATGAACGCGGCGCTGGCGATCCGGGCGTTAGATGTCTCGGGACTTCCGGTGACGCCGGAGCAGGCGAAGGCGGGGGTTCGGAAAGCAAAATGGCCCGCGCGGATGGAACAGATCTGTCCGGGCGTATACCTTGACGGGGCGCACAATGAAGATGGGATCCGGGCGTTCCTGGATGCGGCCTGCAGGCTGAAGAAATTGCGGGATCCGGATCATGTGAGGATCCTGTTTGCGGTCTCCGCGGACAAGAAGTACCCGGAGATGCTGGCAGAGATCAGAGAGCGTCTGCAGCCGGATTTCTGGATCCTTGCGAAGATGGAGTCCCATCGGACGCTTTCCGTCAGGGAACTGGAGGAGGCGGCAAAAGTGCTTGCCGATCAGGAATGCGGGAAAAAAACGGAAATCCTGGTTTGTCCGGATGTGAAAGAGGCGTTAAACCGTCTGTTCCGCATTCACGGGGAACATGATCTGACTTTGATCGCCGGATCGCTGTATCTGGCGGGGGAAGTGAAGGAGTGTTTCGGGAACTCAGGCAGAGAAAAGTGATAACGGATGCCGCGGAAGATACGAAAGCGGCAGCAGGAGCGGCGGTCTCGTGCATGGAACAGACTGCAGCGATAAAGGAGATACAGATATGATCAATTTTGAAGAAGAGATCGAGCGTTTTAAACCGAGTCTGGAGGTCGAGGCGGTCAGCGATGCGATCGTAAAGAGTGACCTCACAGATATGGCTGACATCATGATGGACATCATGAAGGATATCAAGAAGGAAAAGTAATATATGGATGAAATGCAGAAGATCCAGTACGCGGCGAACAGCTATTATAACCGTGGTCTGGAAATGGCAAAGGAGAGAAACCTTTCCGGGGCGGCGAGATTTTTAAAGCGTGCCCTGCAGTTTAATAAATACCACACGGATGCCAGAAACCTTCTGGGACTCATCTTTTACGAGATGGGGGAGACGTCGGATGCGCTGATCCAGTGGGTCATCAGCATCAATCTCCAGCCGGACAACAACCGCGCGGACCATTACCTTGATGAGGTGCAGAGAAAGCCGGGACAGCTGGAGATCGCGAGCCAGATGGTGAAGAAATTCAACCAGGCACTGTTTTATGCGCAGAATGACAGCGATGATCTCGCTGTCCTGCAGTTAAAGAGGATCGTCGATGAGA
Organism: Clostridium sp. OF03-18AA; assembly: GCF_003478035.1. GTDB lineage: Bacteria > Bacillota > Clostridia > Lachnospirales > Lachnospiraceae > Pilosibacter. Next base: position 85,032 of record NZ_QUEP01000007.1, on the reverse strand, counting down.
AGCCGAATTTCGTGAAGGCGCATCTGCTCCTCGCGCTCCTCTACATGGAGCACGGCGATTATGTGAAGGCGGGAAAGTCCCTGGTCAAGGTGCTCCAGATCGACAACAACAACGAGAAGGCCACCCGGTACATGGAGTATGTAAAAGAGCATACCGGAAAGGCGGAGGTGGAAAAGAGAAAGCTGAAAAATGCGTTCTCCCACCGGGAAATGCAGGATGATGATGTGATCCTGCCGCCGACTTATAAGGAGAATACAGGCTGGCAGTCGATCATCAATATCGGCATCGGTCTTGTCCTGGGCGCGGTCATGGTCGTATTCCTCATCATGCCGGCGAGAGAGCGGGCGCTCAATTATGAACATAATCAGGAGATGCAGTCCTACACGGATAAGCTGAATCTCGCAAACCAGGAGACGGACAAGTTAAAGCTCCAGGTTGAGGATTACCAGAAGCAGAAGGAGGACGCGGAAGGTCAGTTAAATGACCTGAAGGGGGATTCAGGAAGCACGGTAAACCAGTATGCGACACTCGCAAAGATCCTCGATGCGTACCGAAAAGGGGACATGAACACGGCGGTTTTAAGCTATGTGGACATGGATCAGTCGAAGATCACGGATGACAGTTCTGTGGCGATCTTAAATGAGATCAAAGCGGACATGGACACAAATGCCCCGGCGGTCCTTATGGCGGCAGCAGTCCAGTCAAACTCCGTCGGGGATTATGACACAGCACTCCGCTACTATGAGAAATACATGGAATTCAACGACAAAAACCCGGAAGTCATCTACAACATGGGAATGGTGTACAAGGCAAAGGGCGACACCGACAATGCGAACCAGATGTTCGGACAGGTCATCATGAACTTTGCGGATTCGGAGTTTGCGGAGAAGGCGAAGACGGAGCGGGGATACTAGAAATCAAATAAAAATGATCAAGAGACTTTACAGAAGAAAAGCTGTGAGGTCTCTTTTTGTTTGGCCGGAAATAATCAGATTATAGAAAAGGAGAGGAAGAACATATGGAAGATTCATTTGTATACGAGGCGAAAGGTCCGACACTCATCATTCATCTGCCGAAGGAGTTTGACCACCATAACTGCAGGAATCTGCGTTATGAGACAGATCTTCTGATGGCGGAAAATTATGTCTCCAGGATCATCTTTGATTTTACGCGGACGCGGTTTATGGACAGCTCCGGCATCGGAGTCCTCTTAAACCGCTACAAGCAGATGAAGGCGGGGCACACAAGCTTTTACGGCGCCTGCCCGCAGGTCATGCGCGTCCTGAAGGTTGCGGGGATCCTAGGACTGATGCACCAGTATGAGTCAAAGGAAGAAGCGATTTACAGCAGGGAGGTATAGGGATGGAGACGACGGTGAAGAATGTGCAGAATGGGAAAGGCGAGGAGACGGCGGCGTGTGAGACGATGGAACTCGTGATGGAGAGCCGGTCCGAGAATGAGGAGTTTGCGAGAGTTGTCGCGGCTGTCTTTGCGAGCCGCCTGGATCCGACCCTGGAAGAGCTGGATGACATCAAAACGGCAGTCTCGGAGGCGGTAACGAATGCGGTGATCCACGGATACCGGGGCGGGAAAGGGAAAATAACTCTCGCTGCGACAGCATGGGAGAAAGAGCGGCTGTTTTCCGTGACAGTCCGGGACGAGGGCGTCGGGATCGCGGATGTGGAGCAGGCGATGGAGCCGATGTTCACGACATGCCCGGAGGACGGTCGGTCCGGCATGGGATTTTCCTTCATGGAGGCGTTTATGGACCAGGTGGAGGTCGTCTCCGCGCCGGGAAAGGGAACCTCCGTCACGATGAAAAAGAAGATCGGCAGGTGACGGGATGGCGGACACTGCGGAACTTTTAAAATGTTCACACGCAGGGGATAAAGAGGCGAGAGACCGGCTCGTTATGGAGAATGCAGGACTTGTCTGGAGTATTGTAAAGAGGTTTGCGGGCCGTGGAACGGAAGTGGAAGATCTGTTCCAGATCGGAAATATCGGGCTCATGAAGGCCATTGACCGGTTTGACACAGAGCTTGGCGTCCAGTTTTCAACGTATGCGGTACCGATGATCCTCGGTGAGATCCGCCGGTTTCTCCGCGACGACGGCATGATCAAGGTCAGCAGGCCGTTAAAGGAGCTTGCCGGGAAGGTAGGAGCGGCAAGAGAGAAGCTGGAAGCGGATCTCGGGAGGGAGCCGACCGTGGAGGAACTTGCAAAGTCCGTCGGGGCGAGCCGTGAGGAGGTGGCGGCGTCCATGGAAGCCGGGGCGAGAGTCGGCTCCATCTATGAGCCGTTTGATCCCGGTGACGGGACCGGAGGCTGCCTGGCCGATAAGATCGCGGAAAAGACATCAGAGAACGACCGTGTCCTGGACAGGATCGTTTTGTCAGAGCTTCTCTCTGACCTCGGGGAGCGGGAACAGCAGCTCATAAAGCTGCGCTATTTTGAAAACCAGACCCAGACTGCAATCGCATCCCGACTTGGAATTTCACAGGTTCAGGTGTCACGGCTGGAGAAGAAGATCCTGCGGGAGATGCGGGAGAGGATGATGGGGGAGTGATCTCGATACCCCCCAAAAAAGTGCCGAATAGTGCCGATAAAATGCCGGATAGTGAACAAGAACGACAGATTTATAAATATGTGCTGGAAAATGAGATACAAAAACTTAGGTTAAGACAGAAAAAAATCAGGCCGCAAATAAAACCTTGCATAAAACCATTCCATCCTGCGCATCCTTCTCCTGACAGAAAAGTTTGGATGAAAAGGTGGAATGTGAAATGAAACCGTTGAAAGACTATGTGGAGATTATTTTTGCGGTGCTGGCGCTGGCGGTTCTGGTATTTGTGTTCTGGTATTTTCTTGTGGCGGTTCCGGCGAAACATGCGGAGCAGTCCGGGACGTTTGTGATGGTTCCGGGGGCGGAAGCTCCAGTCCGGAAAGGGAGTGTCACAGGGATCTTAAAGACACTTGAGGACGTGGAAAGAAAGCCGTGGAAGGCATGAGCAGTACGACTGTCTACTTAAAAATCCCTCAGGTGAAAGAGGTTTACGAGACAGAAGTGTATCTGGGGATGATCGCAGATGTCCACAGCAGCGACAGGGCTGCGGAGGCGAAGGCGAAAGCCGTGAAGGTCACCTCATTTTCCGGAGAGGGAAAGGAGGCGGCCTATGTCGGAAACGTCATGGATCTTGTGGAAAAGATCGAGAAGGCCGGGCAGAATATCCAGGTGGACAATCTCGGAGAAACAGATTTTGTTGTCACATACCGGGCGAAAAGGAGGAAAAGCCGCCTCTGGGAGTGGATGAAGACGGGACTTGTCTCTGCGGTGGCTTTTTTCGGGGCAGCATTTGCGATCATGACCTTCAACAATGACGCCAATGTGACGGATGTATTCGCGAAGCTCTACGAGATGGTCATTGGGACACGGGCGGACGGGCCGACGATCCTCGAGGCATCTTACTCCGTAGGACTTGCAGTGGGAATCCTGCTGTTTTTCAATCATTTTGCATCCTGGAAGATCACGGTGGATCCGACTCCGATCGAGGTGGAGATGCGCCTGTACGAGGAAAACCTGAATAAGACGCTGATCAAAAACGGCGGGAGAAAGGAGTCGGGGATCGATGTATCTTAGACTTGGACTCCTGGCGTTTGCGGGTCTCGGAGCGGGTGCTGTCATCGCGGCCGGAATCTTTGCCTTTCTTGCGATCATCGGTGTTTTTCCGCGGCTCATCGGTGTGACGCACACGGCAGAACATGTGCTGCTCTATGAGACACTGCTGATCCTCGGGGGAGTATGGGGAAATCTGGCGGATCTCTACCGTGTACCGTTTCCGTTTCCTGGGAGAATCGTGCTTGTAATATGCGGCATGTCTGTGGGGATCTTTGTCGGTTGTCTCGTGATGTCACTTGCGGAGACGTTAAAGGCGCTCCCTGTTTTAAACAGACGGATCCGGCTTGCGGTGGGACTTCAGTATGTGATCCTGGCTGTGGCAGCGGGGAAAGCGTTTGGGGCAGCAGTGTATTTTATAAGAGATTTCGGATAATGAAAAGCTGCTTTCGGGCAGCAAAAAGCCCATGGCTGCAGAGAAATCCTGCAAAGTGCCTGTCAGTCTGTGCCGGTTGAAATTCTGCGCCGGAGTGTATGTGTGTCTGAGTTGAAAATTATGAGGTGAAACTTATGGAGATCGACAAAAAAGAATACGGAAACTATGTAAAGCAGGTGACGCCGGTCCACAACACCTGGAAAAATCTCTGGCGCGCATTCCTGGTCGGCGGACTGATCTGCATGCTGGGGCAGATTCTGACTTCTGTCTATATGTCTTTCGGTATCGAAAAAGAGAGCGCTGCATCATGGACAACCTTAAGTCTCATCGGACTCAGCGTGATCCTCACGGGAACCCATATATACCAGAAAATCGTAAAATTCGGCGGTGCCGGAGCGCTCGTTCCGATCACCGGTTTTGCAAATTCGGTGGTTTCGCCGGCAATCGAATATAAGGCGGAGGGCCATGTCTTCGGGATCGGCTGCAAGATCTTTACGATCGCCGGACCGGTGATCCTCTATGGGGTCTTTGCGAGCTGGGTACTCGGAATGGTGAAATTTTTCTGGAGATTCTAGGAAAATTCGGATCTTATACAGTCGAACGGTCTCTTCGTATGCTTTTGTATTTTACAATATTTTAGCTAAAAAGTCCTTGACTTAAACCTAAGTTTAAGTTTTATAATCATATCAGAAAATGAACTTATGCGGCTGTGTAAAAGAACAGCCGCAAACTTTTTATCACAAAAAGGAGGACATTGTGGCACAGAAAATTTTACCGGGAACCGGCGGAGAACATTATATTCCATATGAAGAGAGAACGGGGGAGGAGTCTGTTGTATACTTTACAAGAGATCTCTCCCCGGAAGGTCTGAGAAAGATCTACGAGCGCGTCAATGAGAAGATCGAGGGAAAGATCGGGATCAAGCTCCACACAGGCGAGAAGAACGGTCCGAATATCATCCCGCATACATGGGTGAAGGAACTGGTCGAGAAGGATCTTCCGGATGCAGCGATCGTGGAGACGAATACATATTATGAGGGAGACCGCTATACGACAGAACAGCACAGAGAGACTTTAAAGGTCAATGGCTGGACATTCTGCCCGGTGGATATCCTGGATGAGAACGGAACGACGATGTTCCCGGTAAAGGGCGGAAAATGGTTTACCGAGATGTCTGTGGGAAAAGATCTTGCAGATTATGATTCCCTGGTTGTCCTGACTCACTTTAAAGGTCACACGATGGGCGGTTTCGGCGGTTCCAATAAGAATATCGGGATCGGCTGTGCGGACGGACGGATCGGAAAGGGAATGATCCATACAGTAGAGGGTTCCGACAATATGTGGAGCATCAGCATGGAAGAGCTTATGGAGCGCATCGCGGAATCCACGAAATCAGTTGTGGACCATTTCGGTGAACACATCACATTCGTGAATGTTCTCCGCAACATGTCCGTATCCTGTGACTGTGAAGGATGTGCGGCTGCTCCGGTCGTAACACCGAACATCGGAATTGTTGCGTCCCGCGATATCCTTGCCGCGGATCAGGCTTCCGTGGACCTTGTGTACGCATTAAAGGAAGATCAGCATAAAGATCTCGTAGAGCGCATGGAGACCCGCCATGGTCTTCGCCAGCTTTCCTATATGAAGGAACTCCACATGGGCAACGACAAGTATAAACTCATCGATATCGATGATGAGGACCATGAGATCATTCCGAAGGAAGCAGTCAAAGATGTAAAGCCGTTTGAGGGCTGATCGTAACGCGCGAAACGCAGATATGGAAATAAAATATGGAAATGAAAAAGATGCTGAAATTCAGAGAGTGCTGGATTTCCGCATCTTTTTTTTCATTTTGGGGAAGATATCGGTATCAAACATTTGCATGCTGTCACAGTGTACGGAAACTTCTTGACCATGAATGGCAACGGGAAAACCGGAGCAGCAGATCATATGGGAGAAGTTGCGGAACGGTTGTTTGGCTATGAGCAGGCAGCGAAAGCGGATTGCAAATATCCGCTGAGAAATAAAAGACAGGAGCAGGAATGAAATGAAAGGAAAAACAGGAGAAGGAAAAAAACAGCGGGGTCGGGCGAGCATTGTATTTGAAACTCCGCCAGTGATTACCGCCGCAGCTTCAACCGTGGGAAAGAAGGAGGGGGACGGGCCGTTGGGGACATGTTTTGACCGGGTGGAGCTGGATCCCATGCTGGGGAAGAAAACGTGGGAGGAGGCGGAGAGCGAGCTTCAGAGCAGGACTGCGGGGCTTGTGATCGAAAAGAGCGGGCTTTCCAGGGAGGAGATCCGGTACTCGTTTGCGGGCGATCTTCTGGCTCAGCTCATTGCGACGTCGTTCGGGAATGTGAATCTGGAGATCCCGATGTTCGGACTTTACGGGGCCTGTTCCACGATGGGAGAAGGACTGGGGCTGGGTGCCATGTGCGTGGAGGGCGGATTCGCAGACCATGTGCTCGTGAGCGCGTCCAGCCATTTTGCCTCGGCGGAAAAGCAGTTCCGGTTTCCGTTGGAGTATGGGAATCAGCGGCCGTATTCGGCGACATGGACGGTGACAGGCTGCGGTGCGGTGATCCTATCTTCCGGGAGTTATCGGGGAGAGGAGCCGCCGCTTGCGAAGATCACGGCGGTGACGACCGGAAAGATCGTGGACATGGATTTTCATGATTCCATGAACATGGGCGCGGCGATGGCGATGGCGGCGCTCGATACGATCGTCAGGAATTTCCGGGATCTCGGGGTGGATGAGACGCATTATGATCAGATCATCACCGGTGATCTCGGGACTGTCGGAAGGAGACTTCTTCTCGATTATCTCATGCAGGCGGGATACCGGATCGAGAGCCGATATATGGACTGCGGGATTGAGATGTTTTCACCGGAGGAGCAGGATACCCACGCCGGAGGAAGCGGCTGCGGGTGTTCGGCTGCGGTATTGTGCGGATATATTCTGCCGAAGATCCGGAGCGGGGAGTGGAAGCGGGTGCTGTTTCTGCCTACGGGAGCGCTGCTTTCGACGGTGAGTTTTAATGAGGGGAAGAGTGTGCCGGGGATCGCGCATGCGGTGGTGCTGGAGGTGTCGTAGCTTGTGCCGGTGGCTGTGCGGCTGAAGGTAGTGTTCACTGCGCGCAGTAGTAGCTATGAGGTTGAAAATAACTGCTGGAGATTTTTATATTAGAGAATTATATCAGGAGAAGGTGCCACTATGGAATATATAAAAGCGTTTGTGGTCGGTGGATTGATCTGCATGCTGGTGCAGATCCTGATGGAAAAGACAAAGATGATGCCGGGGAGAATCATGGTGTTGCTGGTGGTCAGCGGGAGTGTTCTGGGATTCCTTGGCGTTTATGAGCCGTTTGCAGAGTGGGCGGGGGCCGGAGCGACGGTTCCGCTTTTAGGGTTTGGGAATACGCTGTGGAAAGGCGTTGTGAAGGCGATGAGCGAGGATGGTGTGCTGGGAGTCTTTAAGGGAGGATTTACGGCGAGTGCGGTCGGGATCAGCGGGGCGCTGGTGTTTGGGTATCTGGGGGCGATCGTGTTTCGGCCGGGGATGAAGGAATAGGGGGGTACGCGGCGGGGAGACTCCGGGCGCGGACGCTTGGTGGATTCCGGAATCAGGCGGTCCGTGCCCGGAGTCTCCCCGCCGCTGTGTATTGGCATGGGTGGGCTGTTTTTGCCCTGGAAGGGCAAAAAGGCGCGGATGTTTGGAATGTGGGGAGATGAGGAGGTATGATAGATGATTTTGCACAGTAAAGGATGTTTCTTCTCCAGGGGATAAAGAGTGATGGCGGCATGTAAAAATACATGGAATCTTTTGCGAATACACGTTATAATCATACATTATGAGAATACTGGTCAGTGTTGCCGGAGCGGAGGAAGATGGATGGCTCATGGAGGGGATGCTGTATGTGGGGAGTCTATCGTATGGATATGGTGTGGGATGACTGACAGGAGGAGACAGGATCGTTTATGGCGAAGGTGAGTGATGTTTTGAAGCTTCCGGTCATGCGGGGAGTGCGTGTCCTTGCAGGGGAAGCGGGGCTTTCTGGGAAAGTGGAGCATGTGACGGTGATGGAGGTTCCGGAGATCAGGCAGTGGTTGAAGGGGAATGATTTTCTGATCACGAGTTTTTATTCTGTGAGGAAGAGAGAGGAGGAGCAGTGTGCGCTGATCCGGGAGGTCGCGGACATTTGCTGTTGTATCGCGGTGAAGACGGGGCCGTATGTGGCGTGTATCTCAGATCGTGTGCGGGAAGAGGCGGATGAAGTGGGGCTGCCGATCCTGGAGTTGCCGGAAGCTCTTCCTTATATTGATATTATCGTGAACGTGATGAACCTGATCTTTGAGGAGGAAGGAAATTCGGCGATCCTGGAGAAGTATGTGAAGGATATTCTATACGAGAATTACAGTGACAGGGTCCTGATGGCGGAGCGCGGGAGACTTTTTGGGATGGATGTGGAGCATGACTGGTTTGCGGCGGTCGTGATCAATTTTAGGAAGATGGTCGTGCCGGACGAGCAGGATTGGAAGGGGATCCGTTTTCTTGCCAGAGCGGTTCTTGGACTCTTTAGGGAGAGAACGGAGATCACGGAGTGTATCCGGATCCCGTTAAAGAAGGGATATCTTCTCCTGGCAGAGGGAGAGACGGAGGACAAGGTCAGGACGGTCCTTGCGGATCTGTTTACGGAGGAGAAGATCCGGGAACTCTGGGATGCCGGGGCGGACCGGATCGTCTGTGCGGCCGGATCGGTCCGGAGAGGTCTTACCGGGATCCGGGATACATACAGCGATGCGTTTCAGGCGATCCGGGTCCAGAGAAAGCTCTGGCCGGAGACGAGTGTCTGTCAGTATGAAAAAGTCCGGGCATTCTGTGCGCTTCAGGAGTTTTTTGAGTCCGGAAAGGGAAAAACATTTGAAGAAATCTTAAAACCTGTGGAGAGTCAGGAGTTCCTCGATACACTTGCAACTTATTTTAGCTGTTCCGGAAACCTCGATCAGGCAGCGGAACTTCTCCATGCACATAAGAATACCGTGAAATACCGCCTGGGGCGGATCCAGGCGCTCACGGGGCTGGATCTTAAGAAACCGGAGGACAATTTTATGATCTATATGGCGGTACTGGCGTGGAAGCTGGGAGCGGGGGTATAGCAGTATAGAATGCAGGGTTCTTTCTTGGTTTACATGACTTTGATTCCCTGAAAATGAAAAACGGAAAACCATGATCCGGGTGGAAGGCGTTGTTTGTCTGTAACGCCAAAAACAATCCTCTTTTTTTGTCGTAATACACATATGATTCTGAGTATTTTGCGTTTATAATGATATTATCAGAAAAAACATACTGGAAATCTGTTTCCTGAAGGAGAACAGGCGGACAGTTACGATAAACATGAGCATACGCAGGAGGAAGCGCATATGAAGCATAAACCCAAGGATATTCAGTACTGTGAAAGACTGTTTCAGAGTTTTTATGAGATCGGGAGCACGCCGCAGGGAGGTGTGACAAGACTTGGCTATACGGAGACGGAGGACGCGATGCATGAGGTCTTCAAAGGACTCGGCAGGGAACTCGGCGGATCGATCCATACGGATGAGGTCGGAAATACTTATGTGGCCAATACGGATGAGATGGGGTATACGCTGATCGGTTCGCATCTCGATTCCGTAATCGACGGCGGCCGCTATGACGGCGTCGCGGGTGTGATCGCGGGACTTATGGTGATGAAGTGGGCGAAGGAGGACGGTCTCCGGATCCCGCTGCGAGTCGGTGCATTCCGCTGTGAGGAGTCGAGCAATTTCGGCTGCTGTACGATCGGAAGCGGACTGATCACGAAGGAAGTCTACAAGCAGGATATCGGACATCTGACTGCGAAAAACGGGGAGACTCTGGAGCAGATCTTTGCCAGCCGCGGTCTGAACCTTCATCCGAAACAGATCTCCGGTGTGGGGCGTTATCTGGAACTCCATATCGAGCAGGGAAAGGTCCTCGAGGAATATCAGACGGAGGTCGGGATCGTCGGCACGGTCGCGGGACCGATCCGGTACCGGGTGTATTTGAGAGGAATGGCGGAACATTCCGGAGCGACGCCGATGGACATGAGGAGTGACGCGCTGTGTACGGCGGCGGAGATTATCCTGGAGTTAGAAAAGATCGGAAAGCAGGAATCTGCGTACCAGTCCGTTGCGACCGTCGGCGTGATCCAGAATTATCCGAACGTTTTAAATGTGATCCCGGGACGTGTAGAGATCGGCGTGGACATGCGCGGGATCGATCAGGACAGCTTAAACTGCATGGAACGGAATTTCAAGGCCGCTGTGCGGGAAAGCTGCAAAAAGCGCGGCGTTGAGTATGTGGCGGAAAAGATCAACAGCATCCCGCCGATCAGGATGAGCTCCGAGGTGGAAGACGGCCTGGAACAGGCGGCAAAGAAGCTCGGGATCTCGAGCCGGAGAATGCCGAGCGGTGCCGGCCATGATTCCATGTCTTTTGCAGATATCTGCGACACCGGCATGGTATTCATCCCGTGTCGTGGCGGAATTTCCCATAACCCATCCGAGCACACAGAAATTTCAAGTATCTGTGACGGGGCGCGGGTGATGTATGAATATCTGAAAACAGTCGCCGGTTTGCAGGGACAGGAATAGGCAGTGAGTTTGAGTGTGGTGCCTTCGGGTACATGCAGGAGAAAAATTCGGTGCACAATGAAATTCCGGGTGAAATTCTGTGGACACGATCAGAAAGCAGTTCTGGATTTTTACAGTGGATGATGGTATAATATCTGCATTGCGACATAGAAGTACGATCAATGAGGAGGAACTGATTATGGATATCGTGTGTCTTGACCTGGAAGGAGTTCTCGTGCCGGAGATCTGGATCGCATTCGCGGAGGAGAGCGGGATCCCGGAGCTTAAGAAAACGACGAGAGATGAGCCGGATTATGATAAATTGATGAACTGGAGACTTGGAATTTTAAAGGAACACGGTCTTGGTCTGAAGGAGATCCAGGAGACGATCGCAAAGATCGACCCGCTCCCGGGCGCGAAAGAGTTTTTGGACAAGCTTCGTGAGATGGGACAGGTTATCATCATCAGTGACACCTTCACGCAGTTTGCAAAGCCGCTGATGAAAAAACTCGGCTGGCCGACGATCTTCTGCAACTCTCTGGAGGTTGCCCCGGACGGAACGATCACAGGGTTTAAAATGCGGATCGAGAAGTCGAAGTATACGACGGTAAAGGCGCTCCAGTCGATCGGATTTGAGACGATCGCGAGCGGCGACAGCTACAATGACCTCGGAATGATCGAAGCGAGCAAGGCGGGATTCTTATTCCGCAGCACGGAGCAGATCAAAAAGGATCACCCGGAGCTTGCGGCATATGAGACATATGACGAATTATTTGATGCGATCAAAAAGGCAATGGAAGCGTAATAACGGAAAGGCGTGAAAGACTACAGCCGGTACATGATACCGGCTGCAGCTTTCAATTATCATGTATCCGAAAGGAGTTGCCGGCGGCTGCGAAGGACATACGAATGTGCCATGGCACATTCCTTTTTTCTATCCTGAAGAGGAAAAATTCCGTTACTTTTAGCGGGTAGGAATTTTCTGAACTGAAAATTCCGTATGATACCAATGGGGTCGCGGATTTTGCCGATTCGGAATGCGGAGCGTGAAAGGCATGACGGTTCCGGACAGGAAATGATTTGGGGAAAGGATCAGAAACGATGGAGAAATCCTATGAAAAAGTCATTGAATATGTAAAGAAAGGGATCGGAAGCGGAGAGATCCAGGCGGGAGAAAAACTTCTTCCGGAGCGGGAGCTCGCCCAGAAACTGGAGATCAGCCGCAACTCTGCAAGAGAAGGACTCCGGATCCTGGAGAACATGGGAGTCCTGGAGAGCCAGCAGGGAGCCGGGAATTATGTCTCCGGAAATTTTGATGAGATCCTCGCGGAGATGCTCTCATTCATGTTCATCTTAAAAAAGATCGATGTGGATAAGATCACGGAATTCCGGTCCACCCTGGAATGGGGAGCGCTTGAGAGCGGGGTCCGTCAGGCAACCGCGGAGCAGCGCGAAAAAATGATGACATATCTGGAAAACCTGGAGAATGCTGAGACGGAGGAGGAGCGTGTCCGCTGGGACAAGGCGATCCACTATCTTCTGATCGAGGCGGGCGGGAATCTCTGCATGATCGCGAACTATAAAGCACTCAATAAGATCATGGATGAGTATATCCCGAAGATGCGCGGAAAGATTATCGAAGGAATGCACAGCGAACAGTTTTTGAGCCGTGCGCACCGGACGCTGGCGGAAGGTTTTGCGGAAGGAAATATCGAGAAGGCACGAGAGGGACTGAAACTCCATTTTCATTATATTTATCAGTATATGTAAGGAGCAGGAGAGAACCGGAATCAGGAATCGTAAACGATTCAGAGGAACTGGAAAGAGATCCGGCCTGCAGAGCACGGAGAAAGAAAAGAGGAGCAGACTTCCTGAGATTGACAAAAATCAGACAATCTGTGCGAAATTCATGCAAAGAAAAACAAAATGTCTTGACAAAAATACAAGACAGCGCTATCCTTGTATCAGAAAAAATACACTGCTTATGAGAGCAGTTATTTTTTAAGACTAATTGGTTCTACCAATAAGAGGCAAAGAAACAACAATGTGCGCATAGTAAAAACAAATGTTCACATTGTTTTAAAAGCAATATGATTGGTACTACCAATAAAAAACGATGATCGATATGATCAAAAAGATAGCAGGAAAAGGACAGGAAAGACAGGAAACGACATTTCATGTCAGACTGGAGGGGAATATGGCAAACATCACACTTCCGTACGGAAGAGAGAACAAGACGGTCTGTATTCCGGACGAGCGGCTGCGGGGGATCCTGGTTTCCGGAGCGCATGGATACCATGCAGAGAAACAGGAGCGCGAGATCGTGAGGGATGCGATGGAGCACCCGATCGGATCACCTCGTCTGAGAGAACTTGCGAAGGGAAAAGACAACATCGTCCTGATCGCAAGTGACCACACGAGACCGGTCCCGAGCAAAGTGATTTTTCCGGAAATGTTAAAGGAGATCAAGGAAGGCAATCCGAATGCGAAATTAACAGTTCTGATCGCGACAGGTTTCCACAGGGAGACCACGAGAGAGGAGCTGGCAGATAAGTTCGGTGAGGAATATCTGGACCGCGACGATATCCGCTTTGTGGTACATAAAAGCCACAACAAAGAGGAGATGAAGGAGATGGGAGTTCTCCCGTCCGGCGGGATCTTAAAGGTCAACCGGATCGCTGCGGAGGCGGATCTTCTGATCTCGGAGGGCTTTATCGAACCGCATTTCTTTGCCGGATTTTCCGGAGGGCGAAAGAGCATTCTTCCGGGAGTTTCCAGTGCGGAGACGGTCATGGCAAACCACTGCTCCAAATTTATCGATAGTCCGAATGCAAGAACGGGAATCCTTGATGGAAATCCGATCCACAAAGATATGGTATTTGCGGCAAAGACCCTGAAGCTTGCCTTCATCGTCAATGTGGTCCTCGATGAGAACAAGAAAGTCATCCGGGCGTATGCCGGGGACTTCGATCAGGCACACAGAGAAGGATGCCGCTTCGTCGATAAACTTTCCGGAGTTGACGCGATCCCGGCAGACATCGTGATCTCCACAAACGGAGGTTACCCGCTCGACCAGAACATTTACCAGTCGGTAAAGGGAATGACGGCTGCGGAGGCCACCTGCAATCCGGGCGGAGTGATCATCATGGTCGCAGAGTGCGGACAGGGTCACGGCGGTCAGTCTCTCTATGACACCTTTGCAGGCGGAAGAGACAAAAATGAGATTATGAAGCAGTTTCTCGACACACCGATGGAGAAGACGATCCCGGATCAGTGGGAAGCACAGATCCTGTGCAGGATCCTTTTAAAACACAAGGTGATCATGGTGACCGGTGCACCGGAATCCATGGTGCGGGATATGCAGATGGATTACGCGGAAAGTGTGGAGAAAGCGATCCGGATGGCGGATGCGTACCTTGGCAAAACGGATGCGGGGATCACCGTGATCCCGGACGGGGTATCCGTGATCGTGAGAAACACGAAAAAATAGAAAGACAGCAATACGGAATGACTGAAAATTTAGGATATGAGAAGAGGAGAAACAAACATGGAAGCAAAGAAGTACAATCAGGTGACGCCTGAGATCCTGGAACAGTTCAAAGCGATCGTTCCGGGAAAAGTATACGCAGGTGAGGAGATCAACAGCGACTATTTTCATGATGAGATGCCGATCTACGGAAAGGGAATCCCGGAGGTTGTGATCGAGGCGACAACCACAGAGGACATTGCAGCGATCGTGAAAGTCTGTTATGAGAACTCCATCCCGGTGATCCCGAGAGGAGCAGGAACCGGTCTTACCGGAGCGGCGGTTGCTGTTGATGGCGGCGTCATGATCGACATGACCAAGATGAACAAGATCCTCGGATATGACCTTGAAAACTTTGTTGTCCGCGTAGAGCCGGGCGTTCTGTTAAACGACCTCGCGGAAGACGCACAGAAACAGGGACTCTTATATCCGCCGGATCCGGGTGAAAAATTCGCAACACTCGGCGGCAATGTTTCCACAAATGCAGGCGGCATGCGCGCAGTAAAATATGGATGCACAAGAGATTACGTGCGCGCGATGACGGTTGTCCTTCCGACAGGTGAGATCGTAAAAATGGGCGCGACGGTCTCCAAGACAAGTACCGGCTACAGCCTGCTGAACCTGATGATCGGTTCTGAGGGAACACTCGGCATCATCACCGAGCTCACCTTAAAACTCATCCCGGCTCCGAAGGAGACGATCAGCCTGATCATCCCGTATGAGAACCTGGAAGACTGTATCGCGACCGTTCCGAAGTTCTTCATGAATCATTTCCAGCCGCAGGCAGTGGAGTTCATGGAGAAAGAGATCGTCCTCGCTTCCGAGCGTTATCTCGGAAAGAGCGTATTCCCGAAGCAGGTCGAAGGTGTTGACATCGGTGCTTACCTTCTTGTGACATTCGATGGTGACAGCATGGACCAGCTGGAAGAGCTCACCGAGCAGGTTGCTGAAATTGTTCTTGACGCGGGAGCAGTCGATGTTCTCGTTGCGGACACACCTGCAAAGAAGAAAGATGCATGGGCAGCGAGAAGCTCCTTCCTCGAGGCGATCGAGGCGGAGACAAAACTCCTCGACGAGTGCGACGTTGTTGTTCCGGTCAACCAGATCGCAAAATATCTGACATATGTCAAAGGTGTTTCCGAGAAATATGATTTCGCAGTCAAGAGCTTCGGACATGCAGGAGACGGCAACTTACATATCTACACCTGCGCGAACGATCTGGATGAGGAGACCTTCAAGAAAGAAGTTTCCGAGTTTATGGCAGACATCTACAAGAAGGCAGCAGAACTCGGCGGCCTGATCTCCGGTGAGCACGGGATCGGCTTCGGAAAGAAAGGCTACCTCGCAGAGTTTGCCGGTCCGGTCAACATGCGCCTGATGCGCGGTATCAAGGAGACCTTCGACCCGAAGATGATCTTAAATCCGGGCAAGATCTGTTATGACCCGAAGGAAGAGGCATAACGATCCGTTTATGATTCCCCCGGCGGCAGCCGCTTTCCTCCCCATTTGGCAGCCGCCGTACACCATATTTGTCAAATAACTGCCGGCCGGTGTGCTCCCACGCACCGGTCAAACAAAAAGAGACACGAAAGGAAATCGATTATGGCATATTTAATTTCTGAAGAAGCGCAGGATCTCCTGCAGGATGTAAAAAATTTCTGTGACAAAGAAGTTGTTGAACAGTGCAAAGAATACGATGTTTCCGGCGAATGGCCGAAGGCAATTTATGAGAAAGCGATCGAGCAGGGATATCAGGCTCTCGAGGTTCCGGAAGAGTACGGCGGACCGGGACTTTCCCGTGTGGATGTAGCAGCACTCATCGAGCAGATGGCGATCGCAGATGCCGGATTTGCGACCACGATCTCTGCGAGCGGCCTTGGAATGAAGCCGGTTCTGATCGCAGGAAATGAAGAGCAGAAACAGCATGTCTGCGACCTCGTTCTCGACGGCGGTTTCGGTGCATTCTGCTTAACAGAGCCGGGTGCAGGTTCCGATGCCAGTGCAGGCAAGACGACCGCAGTCAAAGACGGCGATGAGTATGTATTAAACGGAAGAAAGTGCTTCATCACAAACGGCGGCGTCGCTTCCTTCTACTGTGTAACGGCGATGACAGATAAGTCCAAAGGCGTAAAGGGAATCTCCATGTTCCTGATCGATGCAGGGACTCCGGGTCTCTCCACCGGCCATGAGGAGAACAAGATGGGAATCCGTACTTCCAACACCTGCGATGTTGTTCTGGAAGACTGCAGGATCCCGGCAGCGAACCTCATCGGTGAGGAAGGAAAGGGCTTTGGCATCGCAATGAAGACGCTCGACCAGGCGCGTGCATGGATGGGCTGCGTGGCGACCGGTATTGCACAGAGAGGCATCAATGAGGCTGTCGCATACGGCAAAGAGAGGATCCAGTTCGGCAAACCGATCATCAAGAACCAGGCATTACAGTTTAAGGTAGCCGATATGGAGATCAAGACCGAGACTGCCCGTCAGATGGTCGCACATGCCCTGACAAAGATGGATATGGGACTTCCGTACAGCAAGGAATCCGCGATCGCGAAATGCTACGCATCCGACATTGCGATGGAAGTTGCTTCCGAGGCGATCCAGATGTTCGGCGGTTACGGCTACAGCAGAGAATACCCGGTCGAGAAGCTCTTAAGAGATGCGAAGATCTTCCAGATCTTTGAGGGCACCAACGAGGTACAGAGGATCGTTGTTGCAAATAATGTGATCGGGAAATAAATAATGAAATAAGGGAACTGTTCAGCAGGTCTGCGCACTTGCTGCGCTGACCGTAATACCTGTGAGGGGACTGAACAGCTGCGAATAAGTTTGGAGGATAACATGGAAATTTTAGTTTGTGTAAAACAGGTTCCGGACGATTCCGTAGAGATCGCTCTGGATCCGAAGACAGGCGCACCGGCGCTCGACGGTGTGACACCGGTCGTAAACGCATTTGATACATATGCACTGGAGATGGCAGTCCGCTTAAAAGAGGCAGCAGGAGGAGAGGTCACAGTTCTTTCTATCGGTGATGAGAGCGTTAAGAACTCTTTAAAGAACTGTCTGGCAGTCGGCGCTGACTATGCATATCTGGCAGCAGATGACGCATATCAGAATGCGGATCCGGAGGTCATCGCAAAAGAACTTCAGGCCGCAAAAGCAGAGATCGAGGAGAAGACAGGAAAGAAATTTGACATCGTATTCTGCGGCAAGGAGACTACAGACTTTGCATCCGGACAGGTTGGAACGATCCTCGCAAAGGAGCTTGACGTTCCGGTAACTGCTGACATCGTTGATATCACAGCCGGCGAGGGCAAAGTGACAGCAAAACAGGAGACTGAGGAAGGTTACCGCATGATCGAGTCCGTTCTTCCGTGCGTTGTGACCGTCAATAAGCCGGAGTATGACCCGCGCTATCCGACGATCAAGAGCAAGATGGCAGCGAGAAAGAAACCGATCGAGGAGCTCGCAGCGGCAGAAAAGGCAGAGGCTCAGGTAACGGTCCTCAAGGTCTATGAGCCGGCAAAGAGAGCTGCAGGAACAAAGATCAAGGTGGAAGATCCGGAGGAGGCAGTGCACCAGGCACTTGCCATGATGGATGAGGCAAAGGCGCTCTAAGACTGCCTGATTTGCCGGTCTGAATGCAGTTCATGGCAGAAATGTTCATGAACTGCAGCAATCTAGTCGTGGAAGGAAATGAAAAAATGAAATATACAGATGGAAAGAATATCATGGTCTGCGTCCAGAGCGCAGACGGCGCTGCGATCGGAGCTGCACTCGAGACAGTCAGCAAGGCAGCAGAGCTTGCGAAAGCAACAGGAGAGGAAGTCCTCGCAGTCGTATTCGGGAAAGATACCGATACAAAGCCTGTGATCGCAGCAGGAGCGGCAAAAGTCCTCACAGCAGGAAGCAATGAGCTTCAGGCAGCAGAGAAAGCAGAGATCCTTACAAAGCTTGTGGAAAAATATCAGCCGAAGGCTCTCTACATGGCAGGAACACCGGAAGGAAAGATGATCGCTCCGGCAGTTGCGGCAGCGTTTGAGTCCGGCTGTGCGACGGATGTGACAGGGATCACTGCAGACGGTGTTTACACAACACTTTCCTACAACGGAAATGTATTAAACGACATGAAGATGGGAGAGAACCTTCCGCATATCGCGACTGTCCGTTCCGGATCCTTCGCAAAGAATCTGGATGAGAGCAGGAGCGGAGAGGTTGCAGATGAGGATGTGACAGCAGAGGATGTCCGCACAAAGGTCGTTGAGACTGTAAAGGAGATCGCTGAGAGCGTCAACCTCGAGGAAGCCCAGGTCATCGTATCCGGCGGAAGAGGAATGGGAAGCAAGGATAATTTTGCTCTTGTGGAACAGCTTGCAGAGGTACTTGGAGGCGTTGTAGGCGCTACAAGACCGGCGATCGAGGAGGGCTGGGTATCCAGAGCCCACCAGGTCGGACAGTCCGGCAAGATCGTCGCTCCGAAGCTCTACATCGCATGCGGAGTCTCCGGTGCGACCCAGCACGTATCCGGTATGATCGGTTCCGGATATATCGTAGCGATCAATAAAGATGAGGACGCATCCATCTTTGATGTGGCCGATGTCGGAATTGTCGGAGATGTCACAAAGGTTCTTCCGGTGATGATCGAAGAGATGAAGAAGAGAAAAGCAGAATAAAGCGAGCGGATCACAGTCAGAATTTACAGAAAATGCCATGATGTAAATGAAAACACGCTTCGCGTAAATTAAGAAAAATCCCCCGGTATGGAAAATGCCGGGGGATTTTTCTTAATGGAAAAGAGCTTACTTTTATGCAACGTCTCAGACTCTTTTTTGTATACAGGAAAACCGGATATATGCTCATAAAAATACGCCATGCAGGAATTTCTGTATGGCGTATTTCCTATGGATTTTATTCGTATCCGGGACCTCTCGGGATATATACCTGGTCAAGCGGCGATTTCGGCGCTGCCTTTGTGGTCTCGGGAACCGTTTCCTGCGTGGTCTCAGCCTGAGAGGAGCTGTTTTCATCAGACGTCTCATCGCTCGGGACTACAACGGAAGACGATCCGTGGATCGTGCAGGTTCCAGGTGAGCGGTACTTTGAATCATCCGTTCCGCCGGACTCACCTTCCGGGATCACCATGAAGGTTCTCGTGGTCTTTTCCGGACAGTATTCGGTCGCAAGACCGCCGGATTCACTGCAGACGGTCAGCTGGACGTGATGATCGCAGACCTCGGTGGGAACTGTCCCCTTTGCGAAATATTCCGTGTAGACGGCGCTTCCTCTCGGGTCATGATCGCAGACGCCTGGGATCGCGAGTTTTCCGGATTTCCGGCAGATCTGGGCAGTCGTGACGGAAGACGGAACCGGGAAACCGGTATCTGCAAGTCCTTCGTGGATTGTTGTCATGATCTTTTTCCAGATCTTCTTGTGGTAGGAAGTGCTGCTTCCGATCGCGGAGATCTTCTGGTTATCATCACATCCGGACCAGATTCCCGCCGTGTAATACGGGGTAAATCCGACGAACCAGATATCGTTGTTGCTCGTTGTCGTACCGGATTTACCGGCATTGGACATCCCCGGGATATTAGCCACCGCACTGGTGGAGTTTAAGCTGACTCCGGAGGAGGCGAACATGCGGCTGCTCTCCATCGACTGTGCCATCGCATCCGTGAGAAGGAATGCGGTGGAATCCTTGAGAACACGTTTTGTCTCCGGCTCATTCTCCAGAAGAACTTTTCCGCTGTGGTCCAGGATCTGGGTGAAGAAGACCGGCTTCGTGTAGATACCGCCGTTTGCGATCGCAGCGAACGCGTCCGTCAGCTCCAGGTTGGAAACACCTTTTGTAATACCGCCGAGAGCGGTAGAGGCGTTGTAATCGCTGTCCGTCAGGGAGGTGATCCCGAGGTTTCTCGCGTATTCCACGCCGAGCTGAGGTGTCACAGTCTCGATCATACAGCGCACGGCAACGATATTCATGGAGTAGACGATACCGTCACGGATCGTACTGTAGCCCATATAGCCTTTGCTGCTGTACCAGTTCCGGAATGTCTTTGTTCCCATCGTGTACGGAGCATCATAATAGACACTTCCGAGGGTAGCTCCGCATGTATCGATCGCCGGAGCGAAGGATGTGATGACCTTGAAAGTAGATCCAGGCTGGCGGAGCGTGTTTGTCGCACGGTTTAAGGAACGGCTGACTTCTTTCTGCCCGCGGCCGCCGCTCAGGGCTTTTACATAGCCGTTGGACTGGTCAATGAGGACGAAGGACGCCTGCGGCTGGAGTACGTAGTGTACGGATTCACCGAGAATCGTATCGCCTTCCTTTGTCATCGCCGTCCGGTATTTCTCGATCGCCTCATCCGCCTTTTCTTTCGAGGTGAACAGGCCGTCAAAGTTAGATTCTCCGAGATCCTTGCGGAAATATGTCTTTAAAGTCTCATCAGAATAGTTCGTTGTTGTCTGGTCTGCGTGCTGGATCGACAGCCGATAGTCGATCGAGTAGTAGACCACGTCATAGTTTTCAGGATTGCTGATCTCCGTATCCACAACGGACTGGATATCAGGATCCTGGGTGGTGTGGATCTCAAGACCGCCGGAGAAGAGGAGATTGTAGGCCTGTGTCTCCGTGTAGCCTTTTTTGTCCTGCAATGCTTTTAACACCTGGTCGATCAGCTCGTCGGTAAAGTAGGAGTACGGAGTCTGGGTCTCCTTTGTGACGATATCCACGTTTTTGATGCGGGAGTAAACGTCATCGGCGAGAGCCTCTTCCTGTTCGTCCTTCGTGATCTTTCCCTGCTCGTACATGTACTGGAGGATGACGCGGCGTTTTTCCTCGTTGCGCTTTCTTCCGTTTTCGGAGAGCGGGTTGAATCTCGACGGGTTCTGGGTGATACCGGCGATGACCGTTGCCTCTGAGAGCGTGAGCTCCGAGACGTCCTTGTCAAAGTAGCGGAGAGCCGCCGCCTTTACGCCCAGGGTGTTGTTTCCAAGGTTGATCGTGTTTAAATAGTTTTTGAGGATGATCTTTTTATCCATGATCTTCTCTAACTGGATCGCCAGATACTGCTCCTGGATCTTTCGCTCAAGCTTTTCTCCGAAGGTGTCCTCATTTCCGCCTTCAAAGATATTGTTTTTGATGAGCTGCTGGGTCAGGGTACTTCCGCCGCCGGCACTGGAGTCGCCGGTGATGATCCCGACGGCCGCACGGACCATCGAACGGACGTCAACACCCTTGTGGGACCAGAACCTGGAATCCTCGATCGCAACGAAGGCGTCGATCAGGCACTGGGGAAGTTCCTCGTAGGATGCCTCAAGACGGTTCGCTCCGGATTTTACGAGCGTTTCCGTGAGGTTTCCCTTACTGTCATAGACCATGGTGGCATAACCGCTTGGTTCGATGCTCGCCACATCAATCTCCGGGGCCGCATCGATCACGCCCTTGAAGATCCCGTAGCCGAAGCTGATCCCAAGCACCGCCGCAAACAGGACAAGGATCAGGATGATCTTTGTGAGAAGAAGTACCAGATGTGAGGTAATCTTCTGAGCCCTGGAATTTGTTTTGCAGAGTGTCTTTTCCACCTCGTTTTTTCCATAATTCATTCAGGATGCCTCCTTTGTCATTCCCTAATTATAGCAAAGTTTCTTTCATTTATAAATAGTTATTGTGGAAAAGTTTGGTTTGTATTATGATATTTTTGACCGCAAAGTGGGGAAATATGAAGGAAAAATTACATTTTGTGGTCGGATTCGTCAAAAATATGACAAAAAGATAAATATCATGGGCGACTTTCCATGATGTGGAATTCAGAAACGACACTCAGCTATATACAGGGAACATAGAAAAATACACCGTTGGATTGGTTGCATTTGTACATTTCGGCGGAAATTTTCTGTCATATGCAAATGAAAACAGGAAGCAGGGAATGGCTGAGCTGACTTTTGAAAAAGGAGATAAGATATGGCTGCTGACAGCGTAAAAATTTTGTATAAAGGCGGAACGGCGGAGACTGAGGTGAAGAAATCCTGCTTTATCGCGAACTTAAAGCCGGTGGAGTCCGAGGAGGAGGCGACGGCATTTATCGCGGAGATGAAGAAGAAATACTGGGATGCCCGCCACAACTGCCAGGCGTTTACAATCGGGATGAACCACGAACTGACCAGGTGCAGCGATGACGGGGAGCCTGCCCAGACAGCGGGACGCCCGATGCTCGATGTGCTCCTCGGCGAGGATGTCCACAATGTCTGCGTTGTGGTGACCAGGTATTTCGGCGGAACACTGCTCGGGACCGGAGGACTTGTACGGGCTTATTCGGGTGCGGTGAAGGAAGGACTTGCGGCCTCCGAGATCGTGGAGAAGAAGCGCGCCTTTGAGATGAAAATCGTGACCGATTACACGGGAGTCGGAAAGATCCAGTATATTCTCGGGCAGGAAAACATGACGGTGCTCGACAGCGTGTATACAGATAAGGTGGAATTCTCCGTTCTCGTCCCGGTTGCTGCTTACGACGGTCTGGAAAAGAAGATCACGGAAGGAACGAGCGGCAGCGCGAAGATCGAAAAGGGCGACGAGGTGTGGTACGGCACACTTAATAAGGAAGTGATCCTTTTCTAGACCAGCCATCAGCACCAGGACATAAGAGGCTGAGGGCTGATTTCCCACGGAAATGGCAGAAGAGAAGATAGAGGGCGGCAATCTGTACGGTGTAGACTTTCGCGCTCGCATGCCGTAGGAGGCACACAGTCTGAACATAGGCAGACTTCGGCTCTTTAGCAGCCTGTTTTCTCAGGCGGAAACAGAGGCGCTCTCCAGAGAGTAAGAGATGTCTAACCGCAAATTGCTCAGAAATAAACACAAAGAATGGCGAATTCACCCCGAATTTTGGATGATTTTGTATTGCATTTTGATTTCATGAATGCTATAATTTTGAGTCGGTAACGCAAAAATCAGGAAATGTAACAGATACAAGATAAGATGACTGTGCAAAACGGGTCGGAAAATGATCGGTGTGCGGACAGTTATAGATGAAGAAAGAGGATTGATTATGAAGATCAAACGCGAAGATATCAGAAACATTGCGATCATCGCCCACGTTGACCACGGTAAAACGACCCTGGTAGACCAGTTATTAAAGCAGAGCGGCGTATTCCGCGCAAACCAGGAAGTAGAAGAGCGTGTCATGGACTCCAATGACATCGAGAGAGAGAGGGGAATCACTATCCTCTCCAAGAATACGGCTGTATTCTACAAAGGAGTAAAGATCAACATCATCGACACCCCAGGCCATGCGGACTTCGGCGGTGAGGTTGAGCGTGTCCTTAAGATGGTAGACGGTGTTGTTCTCGTTGTCGATGCATTTGAGGGACCGATGCCGCAGACAAAGTTCGTTCTCCAGAAGGCACTTGACCTTGACTTAAGAGTTATCGTCTGCATCAACAAGATCGACCGCCCGGAGGCAAGACCGGAGGCAGTCATCGATGAGACACTGGAGTTATTCATGGACCTCGATGCATCCGATGAGCAGCTCGACTGCCCGTTCGTATATGCGTCCGCCCGTGCAGGTTTTGCAAAGAAAGAATTAGATGATCCGGAAGTGGACATGAGTCCGTTATTCGAGACCATCATCGACTATATCCCGGAGCCGGAAGGTGATCCGGATGCTGAGACCCAGGTCCTGATCAGCACGATCGACTACAACGAGTTCGTTGGCCGTATCGGTATCGGTAAGATCGACAGCGGTTCCTTAAAGTTAAATCAGGACTGCGTGATCGTAAACCATCATGATCCGGACAAGATGAAGAAAGTAAAGATCGGTAAGCTCTATGTATTCGATGGCTTAAAGAGAGTTGAAGTACAGAGTGCGACGATCGGTGAGATCGTTGCGATCTCTGGTATCCCGGATATCCACATCGGTGATACCCTCTGCTCCCCGGAGAAGCCGGAGGCGATCCCGTTCCAGAAGATCTCCGAGCCGACGATCTCCATGAACTTCATGGTAAACGACAGCCCGCTCGCAGGTCAGGAAGGTAAGTTCATCACTTCCCGTCACCTCCGCGACCGTCTGTTCCGTGAGTTAAACACAGACGTCAGCCTTCGTGTCGAGGAGACAGAGTCCGCAGACTGCTTCAAGGTTTCCGGACGTGGTGAGCTCCATCTGTCCGTCCTGATCGAGAACATGCGCCGTGAGGGCTTTGAGTTCGCTGTCAGCAAGGCAGAGGTTATCTACAAATACGATGAGAGAAACAGAAAGTTAGAGCCGATGGAGCTTGCTTATGTGGATGTTCCGGATGAGTTTACCGGAGCTGTCATCCAGAAGCTCACGAGCAGAAAGGGCGAACTTCAGGGAATGAGCCCGACAAACGGCGGCTACACAAGGCTTGAGTTCTCCATCCCGTCCAGAGGTCTCATCGGTTACCGCGGTGAGTTTATGACAGATACAAAGGGTAACGGTATCTTAAATACAAGCTTTGACGGATATGCTCCGTTCAAGGGTGAGTTAAGCTACAGAAAGACGGGTTCCCTGATCGCATTCGAGGCTGGTGAGTCCATCACTTACGGTCTGTTCAACGCTCAGGAGAGAGGTACTCTGTTCATCGGACCTGGTGTAAAGGTTTACTCCGGTATGGTCGTCGGACAGAGCCCGAAGGCAGAGGATATCGAGATCAACGTCTGCAAGACAAAGAAGCTGACAAATACACGTTCCTCCAGCGCGGACGAGGCATTAAAGCTTGTTCCGCCGAAGATCATGAGCCTGGAGCAGTGCTTAGACTTCATCGATACCGACGAGCTTCTTGAGATCACACCGACGAGTCTTCGTATCAGAAAGAAGATCCTCGATCCGACTCTCAGAAAGAGAGCAATGATCAGCAAGAAGAGCCAGATGTAATCTGATCCGGAACGAATTGAGATACAAGTGAAGAGGGGATTGCGAAGACGCAGCGTGATCTCTGAAAATAGAAAGAGAAAGCAGGATCGCTTCCGCAGGTTGATTTGTGGGGCGGTCCTGCTTTTTTCGAACAGATGGCCTGCATTGGCAGATGATCGAGCGAGCGTGAAAGAGCTGGATTTGCGGTTTGCGCGAGCTGGTCTATGAAAGAGGGAGAATTATGATACATATTCTTATCAGTGCCTGTCTCATCGGTGAGAACTGCAAGTGGGATGGGACGAACAATCGGAATCAGGGTGTGCTTGAGTTTATGAAAAAGATGGAGGGAAAGGCCGAGTTCCATCCGGTCTGTCCGGAACAGCTGGGCGGTCTTCCGACTCCGCGTGCGGCTTCCGAGATCCATATGCCGGATGAGGCGGTGATCAATACGGAGGGCGAGGATGTGACGGGAGAGTTTCTTCTCGGTGCGGATGCGGCATTGCAGACAGCGAAGAAGTATGGATGTGAGATCGCGATCCTGAAGGATAGAAGTCCGTCCTGCGGATCGAATGGGGTTTATGATGGGAGTTTTTCGCATAAGCTGCGTGAGGGAATGGGGAAGACGGCGGCGGTGTTGGCCGGGTATGGGTTGAAGGTGTATGGGGAGAGCCAGATGGAGCTTCTGGAGAAAGAGTTGATGGGGGATTGATTGGCGAGAGGGACGCGGTGAGCTTCCGGGCAGGGGCGCTGGGGATGCGGGGAGGGTTCCTCCAGGCCTGTGTGAGACTGCTAAGGGCGGACGAGTGGAGGTAGCCAGCGCCTTTTTATATAGGAATTTTCTGAACTGAAAATTCCGTATGATACAGTAGCGGTCGCGGATTTTGCCGATTCGGAATGCGAAGCATCGGCAAAATCCTGTCACAGTGCGCAGGCAGGAAGGCCTGCGTACTGTGACACAACTCACTGCGCTCAGACAAGTGTTCCCTGCTCTCCAACGCAGTCACCCGCGGGCCTGGAGGAACCAGCTCCCCGGATCATGCGCCCCTGCCCGGAAGCTCACCGCTGTTGGTTGGCGTGAGATGATAAATGCAGAGGGTTCGAAAGGCATGGAAACGTTGTGAACGTGTTTCCATGCCTTTCTAGGTTTGGTAGAATTTAGTTTGCATCGATTGGTTTTACATTTTGAGTTCTACAGTTTGCTTGCCCGCTCCTTGATGTTCTGGTGGAAGTTGATGATCTGGTGATCATATTCTTCGTTCATGAGTGGGGAGGTGATCATGAAGTCGGCGGTCGCGCGGTTGTTGGCGATCGGGATATCGTAGACCTGGGCGATGCGGAGGAGAGCTTTCACGTCCGGGTCATGTGGCTGGGCTGTGAGGGGATCGGAGAAGAATACGACGAAATCGATGCGTCCTTCGACGATTTTTGCGCCGATCTGCTGGTCTCCTCCGAGAGGACCGCTGTTGTAGCCTTTGACCGGGAGACCGGTGGCTTCGGTGATCATTCTGGCGGTTGTTCCTGTGCCGCAGAGAAAGTGTCCCTTTAAGATTTCTTTGTTTGCTTCGCACCAGTCGATCATTTCATGCTTTTTGCTGTCATGGGCGATCAGGGCGATGTTTTTTTGTTTTCCGATGGTTAATGTCAGAAAATCCATAGGAATCCTCCTTTTCTTGAGGTTGTTTTTCGTTTGTTTTGCGGGCAGATCATATATAAATTCCATGGAATGGAATATTAACAGATTATTCCTGCCTATAAACTGATGATGCCATAAATGGCTGGATGTGTCAAGAAAGTGAGAGAAAATTTCGCTGAAATTTTACACTTATTATGCGGGGACAGTGTATGTTAGAAGGTTTGGGCGGGAAACTGCGTTGCGTGCAGCTTTGGTGCTGATTTTGCCTCTGCCCCGGTGAGACTTGACAAACCAGTGGGAATGTGCTACCATCGACCATGTGTGAAACGCAATGACAGAGACAGTACAGGAGAGTTCCGGTATGACAGAGAGAAGGTTCACCGGCTGAAAGACCTTCCGAAGGAAACTTTTGTAAATTCACTCTTGAGCAGCCTGTGCGAAAGGGATCCAAGTAGTGCAGGACGGGAAGTCCCGTTACAGACGTTTGAGTGCCGCATGAATGCATGCGGAATCTGGGTGGTACCACGGAGAGTCAGCTTCGTCCCATGGCGGGACGGAGTTTTTTTTGTCCTCGCACTGATAGAATGTAAAACCATACCGAAAGAATGAGGTGGACTATGGAAGAGAAGATCAAAGCACTGAAGGAGCAGATGGAAGCCGCTCTCGGCAGTGTACAGTCCAAGGAACAGCTTGGTGAGTTCTGGCAGAGCTTCCTTGGCAAGAAAGGCAGCATCGCAGACCTGATGAAGGGTCTTGGAAGTGTTCCGAAGGAGGAGCGCCCGAACGTCGGAAAGACGATCAATGAATTTAAGAACCAGGTAGAAACCCGCTACCAGGAAATGAAGAATAAGATGGATGAGCTGGAGCTCGCAGCCCGCAATAAGAGCGAGCAGGTCGATATCACGATGCCTGCAAAGATGCGTCCGGCCGGAGGTCTCCATCCGCTTACCGTAACAGAGAATGAGATGATCGATGTTTTCGCAGGAATGGGCTTCGAGATCTTCGACGGTCCGGAGATCGAGGATGACGACCACAACTTCACAAGATTAAACGTTGCGAAGAATCATCCGGCGAGAGATATGCAGGATACGTTCTATGTAGCGGAAGATATCTTACTCCGTACCCATACAAGCCCGGGACAGATCCGTGTGATGGATGCGAAGAAGCCGCCGATCAAGATGCTGGCACCGGGACGTGTATTCCGTTCCGACAGTGATGCGACTCACTCCCCGATGTTCCACCAGATGGAAGGCCTTGTTGTCGATAAGAAGATCACGCTCTGCGACCTTCAGGGTATGCTCGACAAGTTTGTACAGGCGATCTTCGGCAGCAACGTAAAGACACGTCTCCGCCCGAGCTATTTCCCGTTCACGGAGCCGAGCGTTGAGGTCGATGTCAGCTGCTTCGAGTGCGGCGGAAAAGGCTGCCCGCTCTGCAAGCACACCGGCTGGATCGAGGTATTAGGTGGCGGTATCGTACACCACAAGGTTCTTGAGAACTGCGGCATCGACCCGAATGAATATTCCGGTCTCGCTTTTGGTATCGGTATCGAGCGTATCGCCATGTTAAAATACGGTATTAACAACATCAACCTGCTTTATGAGAATGATCTTCGTTTCCTGAAGCAGTTCAAAGGCTAATAAGGGAGGGAGAAGATCATGAAAGTACCATTTAGTTGGCTGAAAGAATATGTTGACATTGATGTCACTGCCCAGGAGCTGGAAGACAAGCTCTTTGGCTGTGGATTTGAGGTAGAGGAACTGATCGATCTCTCCGCTGAGATCGACCGTGTCGTTGTCGGCGTCGTAAAGGAATGCGAGCCAATCGAGGGAACACACCTCTTCAAGTGTAAAGTAGACTGTGGCGAGTATGGAAATGATATCCAGATCCTCACAGGTGCTCCGAACGTCTACGCAGGCATGCACACACCGGCGGCTCTTGATAATTCCACACTGCCGGGCGGCATCAAGATCAAGGCAAAACCGATGCGCGGCATCGAGTCAAACGGTATGCTCTGCTCCGGTGAAGAGCTCGGCTTAAACGATGACCTGTATCCGGGCGCTGAGGTTTACGGTCTCCTGGATCTTCCGAAGGACACCGTTCCGGGAACTGATATCGCAAAGGTTGTTGGTCTCGACGACTACATCTTCGATATCTCCGTAACGGCAAACCGTGCAGACTGCCAGTCTGTTCTCGGTATTGCGAGAGAAGTTGCAGCAGTTCTTGATAAACCGCTGAAAATGCCGGCTCTCGACTACAAACAGAGCGATTATAAATATGAAAATCTTGATATTAAAGTAGAGGCACAGGATCTCTGCCCGCGCTACTTAGGACATGGCGTGAGAAACATCACTCCGGGCCAGTCCCCGAGATGGATGCGCCGTCATCTGGCTCTCTGCGGTCTCAGAAGCATCAGCAACGTGGTCGATATCACGAACTACGTAATGCTTGAGATCGGTCAGCCGATGCATGCATTCGATATGAGCACGTTGGAGAGCTCCCAGATCATCGTCCGCCGCGCAAAGCAGGATGAGATGATCCAGACACTTGACGGCAAGGAATTCAAGTTAAACGAGAATAACCTTGTGATCTGCGACGGAAGCAAGCCGGTTGCTCTTGCGGGTATCATGGGCGGAATGAACAGTGAGATCACAGAGAATACGACACAGCTTCTCTTTGAATCCGCAAAGTTCATGCGCGACAACATCCGTAAAACTGCGAGAAGTCTCGGACAGAACACAGACGCATCCAGCCACTACGAAAAAGGCATCGCGGAGTACACCGTTGAGATCGGTATGGCGCGTGCCCTTCACCTGATCGAGGAACTCGGCTGCGGCGAGATCACAGCGAGCGCATTCGATGTGGATGCGGGAGCACCGAAGGAAGGAAAGAAATTTACCGCAACATTGAGCGGCATCAACAAGATCCTCGGCATCGAGGTCCCGGCAGAGAATGTTCTCGACATTCTCCGCAGACTCAGCTTCGAGGTTGAGCGCGACGGCGATGTCATGACTGTCACAGCACCTCGCTACAGAGAGGATATCGAGGTTGGCGAGCCGGATCTTGCGGAGGAAGTCATCCGTGAGTACGGTTATGACCACATCGTTCCGACCTTCTTAAAGGATTCCGCAGTCACAAACGGCGGATTAAATCCGGCACAGAAGAGAAGAACAAAATTAAAACAGGTGATGGTATCCCAGGGTTACTATGAGGTTTCCACACTTGCATTCTACTCCGACGCAGACCTCGATGCACTCCACATCGCAGCGGATGCAAAAGAGCGCAATGTGATCCGCCTGTTAAACCCGATCACGACAAACCTTTCCATCATGCGCACCACACTGGCTCCGTCCATGTTAAATACAGTCGTTGAGAACGTGAAGAAAGGCAACACAGCCGGACGTTTCTTCGAGTATGCAAACGTATACTATCCGAAGGCACTTCCGCTCACAGAGCTCCCGAACGAGATCCCGCATGTCGGCTTCGCGGCATTTGGCGAGCAGGAAGATTTCTTCACTGTAAAGGGAACGATGGAAGAGCTTGCAGCTTCCTTCGGTGTAAGCTTTGAGTATGAGAGAGCGGAGGATGTTCCGTATCTCCATCCGGGAATCTCCGCGTATGTCCTCTGCGACGGCGAGCGCGTTGGTTCCTTCGGTAAGCTGGCAAACAGCGTTGCCGGTGAGTTAAAGCTTCCGAAAGACAGCAAGGCGAACAACCAGATCTACATCGGTGAGATCGACTTCGCAGCACTTTCTGCCCATATGCCGGAAGGTCTGCGCTACAAACCGATCTCCGAGTACGATACCGTGACCCGTGACCTCGCGATGGTCGTTGACGAGGAGACAAGCTGCGGCAGCCTGATCGATGAGATCAAGAAGGCATGCAAGCAGGTCGGAGATGTTGAACTCTTCGATATCTACCGCGGCGACCAGATCGGCAAGGGCAAGAAGAGCATGGCATTCAAGATCTCCTTCATCCCGGAGGACAAGGCACTTGATCCGACGGACGTCGAGCGCTTTGTAAAGAAGATCCTCGGAAACCTGAAGTTCCGCCTCGGTGCGGATATCCGATAAGTGACATAATACAGAACGGTCATTCCTGTGGGAGAAATCCTGCGGCGGATGGCCGTTTTTTGACCCCTAAGTCACGATCAGCGAATGATGTGCACTTGCAAGACGAGTGAGATTGATGCAAGCAGCCGCGCGCGGCACACTCCTTTATATGCCGGAAAATCAGTTCCGGCTCGGAAAATACGAGGATTGACAGCCATCCTATTTTATGTTATGATGACTTTAATTGTGGACAGGAGGTGTAGTCGGTGATTAGAATTATTCTGACGATTGTATTCGTTATCTTATGTATTGCAATGACAGTGATCGTGTTAATGCAGGAAGGAAAGACTTCCGGACTTGGTGCGATCAGCGGTGTGGCTGAGAGCTACTGGGGAAAAAATAAAGGTCGTTCTATGGAAGGCAACCTTGAGAAATTTACAAAAATTGCGGCAGTCCTGATTTTTGTACTTGCCCTGGTATTAAATTTAAAGGTAATCTAATTCTAAGATGACGAACACTCCTGCAGCGATCATTCCCGTGCAGGAGTGTTTTTGTTTAACACGAAGATCGGAAGCTGCACTGTCTGAGAACTGTCCGCAGGATCTATCCGGTTATTTGCGGCTGCCCGGCGTGAAGTCTGTGCCGGGAACTTTTGAAAAACTGTTTTTGATATGACAAGGAGAAGAATGGAAGAAACGTTAATGGAAGAGCGGAAACAGATGCTGCTGACCCTGATGAAGGATCCGACATATGTTCCGATGAAATTAAAAGAACTCGCGATGCTTCTCGGAGTTCCGAAGGAGCAGAGAAAAGATCTGGAAGAGGTCTTAAATGAACTGGTCGCTTCCGGCAAGGTCGGGATCTCGAAGAAGGGAAAGTACGCGAGATCCGAGGTGTTTGCGCAGACGGGGATCTTTTCAGCGCATCACAGAGGCTTTGGATTTGTGACGATCGAGGGACGCGACGGCGATCTATTTGTCCCGCCGGATGATACCGGGGACGCGATGGACGGGGATACGGTCCAGGTCATTATTGATGAAAACGGAAGAGGCGGCCGCGCGGAGGCGAGAGTTTTAAAGGTATTAAAACATGCCAACGAGACGCTGATCGGTACCTTTGAAAAAAATAAAAGCTTTGGCTTTGTGATCCCCGACAATCCACGGATCACGATGGACATCTTTATCCCGCAGGGGAAAGAGAACGGCGCTGTCTCCGGACACAAGGTAGTCGTGAAACTGGACACATATGCGATCAGAAATAAGAATCCGGAGGGACATGTGCAGGAGATCCTCGGACATATCAATGACCCGGGAGTCGATATCCTGTCGATCGTCCGTGCCTACGGACTTCCGGAGGAGTTCCCGGAGGACGTGATGGAAGAAGTTTCCCATGCGCCGGAGGAACTCTCCGCAGACTATGTGGCGGAGGAGATCGGGAAGAACGGAAGAGTGGATCTCAGAGATGTCCCGATGGTGACGATCGACGGCGAGGACGCGAAAGACCTCGACGATGCGGTCAGTGTGTCTAAGGAGACGATCAACGGGGAGACGATCTACCATCTCGGAGTCCATATTGCGGATGTGAGTCACTATGTGAAGGAGGGGACGCCTCTCGATGCGGAGGCATATAAGCGCGGAACGAGCGTGTATCTCGTGGACCGTGTGATCCCGATGCTGCCGCACCGGCTCTCCAACGGGATCTGTTCCCTGAATGCGGGCTGCGACCGTCTGGCAATGAGCTGCCTCATGGATATCGATGAAAAAGGGATCATCGTGGGACATAAGATCTGTGAGTCGGTTGTCCGGATCGACCGCAGAATGACATACACGGCGGTGAATGCGATCCTGGAGGCAAAGAATGGGACTGAGGAACCGCAGACGGATGCGCCGGAGAAAGAGAAATCGAAGGAAAAAGCGGAATTTGCAAAGAAGTGCCTCGAAGAATATGCAGATTTCGTTCCGATGTTCCTGCTTCTCGACGAGACGGCCCGTGTGCTGAGGAAAAAGCGCATGGCGCGCGGTGCGGTCGACTTTGATTTCCCGGAGTGCAAGATCATCCTGGACGCAAAGGGACGCCCGGTCGAGATCAGGCCGTATGAGCGGAACGCGGCGACGATGCTGATCGAGGACTGCATGCTGGCTGCGAACGAGACGGTCGCAGAGGATTATTACTGGCAGCAGATCCCGTTCCTGTACCGGAGCCATGAGAAACCGGACGGTGAGAAGATCAAGCGCTTCGGCATTCTGATCAACAATTTTGGCTATTCGATCCGGCTCCAGAACGGCGAGCTTCATCCGAAGGAGATGCAGAAACTGCTCGAAAAGGCAGCGGGATCCTCGGAGGAGGCGCTGCTCGCGAGACTGGCACTCCGCTCGATGAAGCAGGCAAAGTACACGACGGAATGCATGGGCCACTTTGGTCTCGCAGCAAACTATTATACGCACTTCACCTCCCCGATCCGAAGATACCCGGATCTCCAGATCCACCGGATCATCAAGGAAAATCTCCACGGCGGTCTCACGAAAAAGAGGATCGCCCATTATGAGAAGATCCTTCCGGAAGTTGCGATCTGGACATCTTCCCGGGAGCGTCTCGCAGACGAGGCAGAGAGGGAGACCGATAAGGCAAAGAAAGTTCAGTTCATGGAACGCCATATCGGGGAAGAATTTACCGGCGTGATCTCCGGGATCAGCAATTACGGCTTCTATGTGGAGCTTCCGAATACGGTGGAAGGCATGGTACGCTTAGCGAACCTCGACGGCGACTACTATGTGTTTGATGAGGAACACTATGAACTGGTGGGAGAGCGGACGAGAAAGAAATTCAAGCTTGGCCAGACCGTGAAGATCCAGGTCGTCTCTGTGGACCGGTATCTGAAAACGATCGATTTCCTTCCGGTGCGGAATTTCGACAAACGATAGCACGGTTTCGTTTTTTGCAGCGGACAGACCTTGTGATAGAAATGGTTCCGGCATGGGACACTCCTGCCGGAACGGAAAAGAGGACGAAGTTATGGCAAAGAGCAGCGGATTTAAGCTGATCGCAAACAATAAAAAGGCATATTTTGATTTCTTCATCGATGACAAATTTGAGTGCGGTATCGCGCTTGCGGGAACCGAGGTAAAATCTCTCAGGATGGGAAAATGCAGCATCAAGGAATCTTTTGTGCGGATCACGAACGATGAGGTCATGATCTACGGCATGCACATCAGCCCGTACGAAAAGGGAAATATCTTTAATAAAGATCCGCTCCGCGAGCGGAAACTCCTGATGCACCGCTATGAGATCAACAAGCTGAAGGGAAAGATCCAGGAAAAAGGATACACGCTGGTCCCGCTTCAGGTGTACTTTAAGGGAAGTCTCGTAAAGGTTGAGATCGGTCTGGCGAGAGGTAAGAAATTGTACGACAAACGTGCGGATATCGCGAAAAAGGACCAGAGAAGAGAGCTTGAGAAAGAGTTTAAGGTGAAAAACCTGTATTAATAGCGGAGAAAATTGTTGTAAAGAGACCTCAGTCCGGAAAGAGACGATCTATCAGGTGCATTTTGGAGCAAACTACGAGACCGGGGAATACGGCTGGACAACAAATCTCGAGAAGGTGAAAAAGCAGATCGACTGGCAGTTAAAAGAATTTCCGGGGATACGATGGCGGCGGACCACTACGCGACACTGGAAAAACATGCTTCCGACTGTATCTCCTGCGGTCACTGCGATAAGCGCTGTCCGTTCCATGCCGTACAGACGGGAAGAATGAAGGAGATCGCGGCGTATTTTGGAAAATAGGCGGAAAGCTCTGTAATGGAAAAGCGGCAGAGGATCCGGAAGCTGAAATGACAGAAAATAAAAATGAGGAAAAGAGAACTGAGCCTGCCGGGGCAAGGTTCTCTTTTTTAATTTACGCGAACAACGAGCCAAAGTCCGCGCTTGCGCGAGACGCCCGAATGTGACAAGGCACATTTTTTTCATATCGAAGAACATGCCTTTACATCAACATGCCGGTACTACCAATTCTGACAATCTAAAACATATGTCGAAACTGCACAAAAAAAGCAGAAATACGAAACATAATTATACAAAATCACAGGATTTCACAAACTATCGCAGTTTTGTCCACTGTTAAATTTTTCTGCGCACCGCTATAATAAAAGTACAAAATGAGTCGTGAGAAAAACAAAATGACCCAATCAGATGAAGGAGGAACAGTTTTATGAGAAAACGTACTTTGTCATTGGCACTTGCAGTTTCCATGGCAGCGATGTCCCTCGCAGGATGCGGCGGCGGTGGAACCACAACGGCAACCACAGCGGCGGCAGGCGGTGAGACAGCGGCAGCCGGAAGTGAAGCGGCAACGGAGGCAGCGAAAACGGACGATGCTGATCTTTCCGATGTAGAAAAGATCATCAAGGAAGCCGAAGGAATGTCGATGGAAGAGCTTGCAAAGAAAGCCATCGAGGAGTCCAACGGAAAGACCTTCTACGGTGTCGGAAACTCCAGCCGTGGTAAGAGCGCACTCCCGTTATTCATCGAATACCTGCAGTCGATCGACCCGTCCTACAATATGGAATATGAGTGGCAGCAGCCGAAGAACAACAAGATCTTTGAGCAGTTGACCGCAGATTCCTTAAAGACCGAGGGAACTTTCGCGATGACCCTGATCCAGGACGGCAACCAGATCCAGACGAAGATGGTAGAGCCGGGAATCTTAAAGACTTATATCCCGAAGGAATGGGCAGAGGCAAACGGGACCACACCGGATGCATATGAAGGATTCCTTCCGTTGCAGACCTTAAACAAGGTATTCATGTACAATAGCACCGGAAGCGCAGAGTACAATAACTGCTGGGATTTCGTGGCAGAAGGCGTTCATCCGTTATACATGGATATCGATTCCGAGATCGTCGGAAAGAACTTCTTATACATGCTGACAGAAGATAAGTATGCGGGATGGTTAAAAGATGCTTACGATGCTCTCGATGATACAAAGAAAGCATACTTCAAGCCGGTCATCGACGAGATGGCAGCAGATGCCGAGGATCTTGGACTTGGCGAGAACGGCGCATACGCACTTGCATGGATCAAGCTCTGGGTTGAAAATTACAACGAGCAGACAGATGATGGTCCGATCTGCAACACACTTGTATCTGATTCCGCAACGGATCAGGCTGGCCTTTTAGTTTACTCCAAACTTCGTTCCGTAGAAGAGTCCGCAGGCGTTTCCTTAAATAACATTAAGGTTGCCGCTTATCAGGACGGCTACAAAGGCATCGGCGGTTACGGTTACTGCCATTACCTTTTCGTTACAAACAACAGCCCGCTTCCGTGGACTGCATGTGCATTCATCCAGTACATGACATGCACAGAGGACGGTTTCTCCGCATGGGGCAAAGACATGGGCGGCTACTCCGCAAACCCGGAAGTTGCAGCAGCGATCGAGGAAACTTATCATCACAGCAAGGGCGGCTACAACGAGGCCGGCGAAGATGTATATCCGTGTAAAGATGACCGTGGATATGACTGGTGGACAACTGACGGCGAGTTAGTTCTGGAAGATCCGGACTACTGCGCATCCGTTTCCTTCACAGTCGGAAGCTGGATCGAACTTCTCACGAAGTACAGTGACTCTGCTAAGTAAATCTGACTGACACTTGAGAGGGTGCCGTACATGCGTGCGGCGCCCTCGTGTTACATATGGCATCTGCCGTAACAAACGGCATCCATGTTTTAGGAAAGGAGCGGACATTTCTGTGAATGGATATAACCGGGTAAAAACATATTTTTCAAAACCGCAGAACATCATCCTTCTCCTGTTCGGCATCGTACTGACTTTCTCCACTGTTGCACCAATCGTTGCGATCGTAAAGGATACGATCACGATCCATCCGGGAACCATCGACGCCCACCTCGCGGGAAAAGCGTCCGGTTACACGCTGGTCAACTATGTGGACCTCTTTACAAGCCGTCTGGCGAAGACAAACCTCTGGAAGCCGCTGTGGAATACGATCCTCTTAGCAGTATTTACCTGCACGATCTCCATCATTTACGGCGGAACCTTCGCATTTTTAGTAACAAGAACAAACCTGAAATTCAAAAAATATTTAAGCTCTATTTTCATTTTTCCGTACATCATGCCGCAGTGGACACTCGCCGTTGTATGGCAGAACGTGTTCAACAGCAACGCGGTTGTCGGAACGTCAAACGGACTTCTTGCATCTCTTGCGGGGATCTGTATGCCGAAATGGTGGTGTCAGGGGCTGTTCCCGAGTTCCGTTGTCTTAGGACTCCATTATGCGCCGTTCGCCTATATCCTGATCGGCGGTATTTTCCGGAATATGGATGCGAACCTTGAGGAGGCAGCGACGATCCTTGATACACCGAAGCTCAAGACGATGTTCCGGATCACGCTCCCGATGGTAAAACCGGCGATCCTCTCGACGATCCTTCTTGTATTCGGAAGTTCGATGGGAAGCTACCCGGTACCGCATTACTTAGGTCTTACAACGCTTTCCACAAAGTATATCTCCTTAAACTCCAAGTACACAGGTGAGGCGAGTATCCTAGCGATCATCATGATGATCTTCGGAGTCGCGATCCTCACGATGAACCAGGTGAGCTTAAAGAGCCGGAAAAATTACACGACAGTCACCGGTAAATCGGGACAGCTGTCAAAGATGAACCTTGGAAAAGTCGGAAAATATGCGATCGGTATCGTGATGATCGTCCTGACATTCTTTACAAGTATCTTCCCGATCTTCTCCTTCGCACTTGAGACCTTCCTTCCGAACCCGGGCGATTACAGCTTCCTCTATACAGGAGATCTGAGCAACCTGACAACGAAGTGGTGGATCACAAAGGAGAATATCACCGAGAACGGTATGTACGGACAGCACGGCATCCTCTACAACAATACGATCTGGCATGCATTTGCAGGAACCTTGCTTGTCGCTGTCTGCTGTGCCCTGCTTGCCGGAACGATCGGTACCCTGATTGGATATGCGGTCGCGAAGAACCGCAGAAGCCGGTGGGCGAGCTATGTAAATGGTGTGGCATTTCTTCCGTACCTGATGCCGTCCATCGCAGTTGGTGCAGCGTTCTTCATCCTGTTTTCGAATGAACATATCAACCTCTTTAATACATATACGCTGCTGATCATCGCAGGTACGATCAAGTACATCCCGTTTGCGAGCCGGAGCGCGCTGAACTCCATGCTGCAGATCAGCAATGAGATCGAGGAGGCGGCGATCATCCAGGATATCCCATGGACGAAACGAATGTTCCGGATCATCATCCCGATCCAGAAGTCAGCGATCATCAGCGGATACATGCTCCCGTTCATGACATGTCTCCGTGAGCTGTCCCTGTTCCTGCTCTTATGTACGCAGGGCTTTATCCTCTCGACAACGCTCGATTACTTCGACGAGATGGGACTTTACGCGTTCTCGAGTGCGATCAACCTGATCCTGATCGTTACGATCCTGATCTTCAATACATTAGTCAATAAGCTGACAGGTGCAAGCCTTGACGATGGAATAGGAGGAAACTAATATGCCGGAAATCACATTGAGAAATATCACAAAACGCTGGGGGAAATTTTACGGGGTCGATCATCTGAACCTGGATATCGCGGATAACTCCTTCATCACACTGCTTGGACCTTCCGGATGCGGAAAGACGACGATCCTCCGTATGATCGCAGGACTTGAAACGCCGACGACCGGTCAGATCAAGATCGGGGACAAGGTGGTCTTTGACAGTGAGGCGGGGATCAACATTCCTGCCAACAAGCGAAAAGTCGGTTTCCTGTTCCAGAACTACGCACTGTGGCCGAACATGACCGTCTACCAGAACATTTCCTTCGGTCTCAGCAATATCAAGGAGAAACTCCCGAAATATGATTTTGATGCCATGACGACCGGGGAACTGATCCGGGCTTTAAAGAGCGGAAAGAAGATCAAAGAGCTCGTGGAAGAGTGCCGCGATAAGCGCGGAAAACTCGACACGGATAAGGTATATCTGAAGTTTATCGACGCGTTCATCCTCTCGATCTATACAGCAAAAATCCTCTACGGATACGGGATCCAGGATGCAGCGGATCCGGATGCGGCTGCGAAGGCGAAGGCGGAGGAGCTGAAAAAGAAACTGGACGGGATCAGAAAATCCTATGAAGCAAAAGGACAGTCCCTGAATGACGAATATGCGATCGTATCCGGCGGAAAAGTCCTCACCGAGGAGAGAAAACTCACAAAAGAGGAGATCGATAAATCCGTCCGCAGAGTCTCCCGGATCGTAAAGATCGGGATGTTCATGAACCGCTACCCGGCAGAGCTTTCCGGCGGCCAGCAGCAGCGTGTCGCGATCGCGAGAACGCTTGCCCCGGAGCCGTCCGTGCTCTTCATGGATGAGCCGCTGTCCAACCTGGATGCGAAGCTCCGTCTTGAGATGAGATACGAGCTGCAGAGACTCCATGTGGAGACGGGAAGCACCTTTGTCTATGTCACACATGACCAGATGGAGGCGATGACGCTGGCGACGAAGATCTGTCTGATCAACAACGGGGTCCTTCAGCAGTATGACGCACCTCTTGATGTATACAACCGACCGGCGAACCTCTTTGTTGCGGACTTCGTCGGAAATCCGTCGATCAACTTTGTGGAGGCGAAAGGAAAGGAACAGGCGGACGGAAGCTTCCGCTTTACGATCCTGGATGACCTCGAGGCGACTTTCCGGCCGAATGAGCCGATCGATATGGATGCCTGGTTCAGAAAGCGTGATCAGGATGCGGCGGACCTGGAAGCCCAGCGGCTGGAGATGTTAAAGGATAAGAAGGCTGTCGAGAAGAGCAATAAGGATGAAGTATTTAAATATCATATCGCGAAGGTCGATGAATCCGACTATGCGGTTGAGGAAGAGCCGGAGATCACCAACGAGGATTTTGTCCTTGCGATCCGGCCGGAAGCATTAAAGCTTTCGAAAGACGGTTCTGTCGCATCTACGATCTACGGAGCGATGCCGACCGGTATGGAGTCGACCGTGAAGTTAAAGATAGGAAAGTACCTCCTGACAGGCGTGATCTTCGGAGGCGTTACCTTTAAGCTCGGCGAGGAGACAGGTGTGGACATCGCAGGTACGGATATCCTGCTGTTTGACAGGAAGTCCGGGAAGGCGATCGCGGCTGGAAGTCTCAGCGTGAAAGGGTGAAAAGCTGATATTGGATTTATAAAATTGAATGATGAGTAGAGGAGTGCGGCAGATCTGTGAGTGGGTCTGCCGCACCTTTTTGCGTATGCAGCCGGTCGCGTTGCACAGCGCCGTTGCGAGAGGTTGGCAGTTCAGGGATGGTTGTGGGGATTAAAGCGTTGCATGGGAGGGAAAAGTCTGGTAAGATGGAACGAAGGAGAAAAATCGAAAGAAGCCAAAGAAAAGAAAGGTGGAACCGAAAGAGCGTTTTCTTGCGGTAAGAGTATATTATGAGAAAAGAAACAGCAGCTGGCTGGCTGACGGCAATTCTGACTTGTGTCTTGCTTACAGGCTGCGGAAGTCAGGCAGCCGGGGCAGCGAGAACGGCGGCAGCCATTGAAAGTCAGGCCGGGAGTACGGAAGAGATAGCTGATCATTCTGAAGAAAAGGCGGAAAAACCGCGCGTGGTCCTGCAGCAGGAGGAGATGGGAAAAGAGACAGAACGGTCGGAGAGCGAAGCAGGAACAGAGCCGGAACCTGAGACGGATACGCCGGATCCTTACGCGGATCTTTTAAAGGATCCGGAAGTGATGGCGGCAAATAAGATCTATGCGAAGGAGACAGCAGAGCCCGGAAAGACGCGGATCGTCTTTGCGGGTGATATCCTGTTTGACTCCCACTATGCGATCATGGCATCGCTTTTAAAGCGCGGACAGGGAATCGAAGGCGGGATCTCCGCGGATCTTCTCTCCATCATGCGGGACGCAGATATTTTTATGGTAAACAACGAGTTCCCGTACACGAACCGCGGGACGCCGACGGCCGGAAAAAAGTTTACCTTCCGGGCGGATCCGAAGTATGCGTCCTGGCTGTTTGACATGGGCGCAGATCTTGTGTCGCTCGCGAACAACCACGCGTATGATTACGGGGAGGTGTCCCTGACGGACACGCTCGATACGCTGGAGTCCATCGGAATGCCGTATGTCGGAGCCGGGAGAAACCTCGAGGAAGCGGTCAGACCGGTTTCTTTTATCGCAAACGGGAAGAAATTTACGTTCATCTCCGCGACACAGATCGAACGGCTGAATCCGCCGGATACGAAAGGGGCGACGGAGACATCCCCGGGCGTGTTCCGGTGTCTCGATATCACAAAACTCCTGGAAGTAATCGGGGAGGCAAGAGCGGACAGTGACTATGTGATCGTGTACATCCACTGGGGGACCGAAGGAACTGACAAGCTGGACCACTGGCAGACGGAACAGGCTGCGCAGATCGCGGCAGCAGACGTGGATCTCATCATCGGGGATCACCCGCATGTGCTGCAGCCGATCGGGTATGTGGGGGAAGTTCCGGTCGTGTACAGCCTCGGAAATTACCTCTTTAACTCAAAGAGTCTCGACACCTGCCTCGTCGAGGCGGTGTTTGGAACGGAGGGACTGGAGTCCCTGCAGTTTATCCCGGCAAAGCAGGAAAACTGCCGTGTCACGAAGGCGGAAGGAGCGGAGAAGGAGCGGATTCTTGCATATATGAGGAAGATCTCCCCGGAAACTGCGATCGATGACAACGGGTTTATCACTGCCAGATAGGACGTTGCTTTTTTGAGGGAAAGATCAGGAGAATCATGAAAATGCTCTGCTGAAAATACAGACCGCAGCAGAGACTCGGAAAACGCATGGGATTGCAGACAGAAGATGTGTCGGAATCCCATGCATTTTTTATCAATAATACTGCAGATTACAGTGCGTTCCAATAAGCAGCGGGGTGCTTGATGATCAATGGAGAACGGACTGTCTGAATCTGCAGCCCGACGGATAAAGAAGAACGGATCGAGGATTCTTTTAGAAAAAATTCATAGGAAATTTATTTTTTTCATAAATATTCAACAAAAGGTTGCAAATGAAAAACTTTACCGCTATAATATATAAAAAAAATAAAGAGCTGCCTAATCAATATGGCAGTG
Organism: Clostridium sp. OF03-18AA; assembly: GCF_003478035.1. Lineage (GTDB taxonomy): Bacteria > Bacillota > Clostridia > Lachnospirales > Lachnospiraceae > Pilosibacter. The sequence continues at coordinate 43,140 of NZ_QUEP01000007.1, read as the reverse complement.
GAAAGAAGGGGTCATCTATGAGTGAGAACAGTTCCGCAAAGAAAAGCCGCCTTGATCGTATTCTGGATGCGATTGAGCGTGCCGGAAACAAACTTCCGGACCCGATCACGATGTTCCTTGGATTGGCGATCATTGTCACGATCATTTCAGCGATCTGCAGTGCAGCCGGCGTCTCCGCGGTAAACCCGGCGGATGGATCAACGATCGAGGTATTTAACCTCCTGTCCCTCGATGGAATTCGTTATCTCTGGACGAATGTCATCACAAACTTCTCCGGCTTTGCACCGCTCGGCATGGTGCTTGTCGCTGTCATCGGTTCTTCCGTTGCAGAGAAGAGTGGTTTCCTCGTTGCCGTCATGGTCAATTTCCTTGGCAAGGCAAAAGGATGGATCGTCACCATGGTCATCATGTTCCTCGGAATCAACTTAAATATTGCCGGTGATGCAGGCTTTATCGTACTGCCGCCGCTTGCAGCGATCCTGTACATGTCCATCGGACGTCATCCGCTTCTCGGAATGTACACCGCATTCGCATCGGTTGCAGCCGGTTTCTGTGCGAACATTCTTCTCGGTCTTTCCGATGCACTTGCATACGGATTCACAGAGCAGGCAGCACAGATGATCGATCCGAACTATCAGCAGTCCATCGCGATCAACTGGTATTTCCTGATCGTCTCCTGCGTACTTCTTACGATCGTGGGTACGATCCTGGTTGAGAAAGTTCTTCTTCACCGTTTCCCGGTTTCAAAAGAAGAACTTGCCAAATACGATTTTGATGAAGATAATTCCAATATCACACCGATCCAGAAAAAGGGAATTGCAGCAGCAGGTCTTTCTGTTCTGATCTATGCGGCTGTCGTAGTCTTCATGTGCCTGCCGATCTTCGGCGGACGTGCGATCCTCGCAGATGAGAACGGATCCATCACAAGCGGTGCATCCCCGTTCTCAAAGGGTATCGTCTTTACGGTCACTTTATTCCTCATGATCCCGGGTATCGTTTACGGTGTTGTGATCGGAAAGTATAAAAATGATAAAGATGTCTGGGCAGATATCAGCCAGGGCTTTGCCGAGATGGGAAACTATGTATTCATGTGCTTCTTCATCGCCATCTTTACAAACTTCTTCTCCGTATCAAAACTCGGAACTGTCCTTGCGATCAAGGGAGCAAACCTTTTAAGCACGATCGGATTTACAGGAATCCCGCTGCTTCTTGGCCTGATCTTCCTTTCCTGTATCGTCAACATCTTTATTGGATCTGCTTCTGCAAAATGGGCGATCCTTGCACCGGTATTTATTCCGATGATGATGTTGATGGGCTTCGATCCGGCGATCACACAGGTCGTTTATCGAATCGGCGATTCCATCACAAACCCGCTGTCTCCGTTATTTACATACCTTCCGGTCATTCTGGGCTTTGCTCACAAGTATGACGAGAAGGTTGGTCTCGGAACTGTCATCGCGAACATGCTTCCGTTCTCGGTAACATTCGCGATTGCATGGATCCTTCAGGTTGTGATCTGGGTTCTCTTAAACCTTCCGCTTGGACCTGGAGGAGCGATCTATCTGTAGAAACAAACGGAAATGTTTGAGCAGATAAAAGAACTATAGTAAAAAAGAGCACCGCATGAGATGGCAGTTATGCCGTGCAGTGCTCTTTTTACTTGTTAAGAAAGGAGCACTTATGAATTTTGCAAAAAGAGCAGAGGAAACAGAGAGTGCGATCATAAAAGACCGCCACTTCCTCCATGAACATGCCGAGCTTTCTTTCGAGGAGAAAGAGACAACGGCATATCTCGTCTCAGAACTTGAAAAAATGGGGATCCCGGTGCAGACATTCCCGGATTATACGGGCTGCATCGCGACCATAAAAGGAGAAAAAGGAGACGGACCAACGATCCTGCTCCGCGCGGACATCGATGCACTCCCGATCATGGAGGAGAGCGGAGTCGATTTCGCGAGCAGGACTCCGGGCGTGATGCATGCCTGTGGCCATGACTGCCACGCGTCGATACTTTTAGGGGCGGCGAGACTCTTAAAGGAGCAGGAAAAGGAATTAAAGGGAACTGTAAAACTCCTGTTTCAGGCGGCGGAAGAGGCGTTTATCGGAAGCCATTACTATGTGGATCACGGATATCTGGAAGGGATCGACGCGGCGATGGGAATGCATGTGTGGCCGACAGGCCCTGCCGGACAGGTCCTTATCAAAGATGGAGAGCTGATGGCAAGCTGTGACAACTTTAAGATCACGGTCCATGGCGTTTCGACTCACGGCTCCATGCCGCATCTCGGAAAGGACGCGATCGTCGCGGCGAGCTCGATCCTGCTCGGACTCCAGCACATTGTGAGCCGTGTGAATGATCCGTTGAATTCGCTGGTCGTTTCGGTCGGAAAGGTCTCCGCGGGAACCCAGTTCAACATCATCACGGACACCGCTGTCATGGAAGGAACTGTCCGCTGTTACGCGAAGGAGACACGGGCGATGGTCGAGGAGACCATGAGAAGGATCGTGACGGATATCGCAGCTGCGGAAGGATGCACGGCGGAGCTCGAATATTCCTATCTGGAGCCGTCGGTTGTAAACGGGGATCCGGAGCTTACGAAGATCGCCAGGGAGGCTGCGGAAAAGCTCTACGGACCGGGTGCATGGGCTGAGGCGAAGAAGGCAGGCGGAAGTGAGGACTTCTCCTATGTGATGGATCATATCCCGTCTTCCATGTTCGCATTTTTAGGCTGCTATGATGAGAACGACAAGGACATCTATCCGCTCCACAACGGAAAATTCAGAGTCAACGAGAAGATCCTGAAAAAGGGAGCTGCGTTCTACGCGCAGTTTGCCGCAGATTATCTGGAGAAAAAGGGAGGAGAAGAGCGATGAGAGTACAGGAACTTGCAAAAGAGCAGGAAGCATATGTGATCGCGTGCCGCCGCCATCTCCATGAACATCCGGAACTCAGCACGCAGGAAGTTGAGACGACAAAGTTCATCAAAGCGGAGCTTACAAAGATGGGGATCCCGGTACAGGAATTCGACGGGATCACCGGCTGCGTCGGAACGATCGAGGGGACGATGCCGGGAAAGACCGTGATGCTGCGCGCGGACATCGATGCGCTCCCGATCCAGGAAAATCCGGGGAAATCATACTGCAGCAAAAATCCGGGCGTGATGCATGCCTGCGGTCATGACTGCCACACGGCGATGCTGCTCGGAGCTGCGAAGATCTTAAGTGCAAACCGTGATAAAATTCACGGGACCGTGAAGCTGATCTTCCAGATGGCGGAGGAGATCGGAAGAAAATCGGAGGAATATGTAAAACGCGGGGCGTTGGAAGGCGTGGATGCGATCTTCGGAATGCATATCTGGGCGACGATGCCGACCGGAACCGTAAACTTTGAATCCGGCGAGCGGATGGCGTGCAGCGACCGCTTTACGATCAAGATCCATGGTCAGAAAGCACACGGAAGTGCCCCGAATCTCGGCAAGGACGCGATCCTGGCGGCTGCCGCTGCGATCCAGGTCCTCCAGACGATCCCGAGCCGGATCAACGATCCGTTCAATGCACTCGTCGTCTCCGTCGGAATGTTCCACGGGGGAACAAAGGAGAACATCATCGCGGATGAGGCGGAGCTTGTCGGAACCGTGAGAGCCTTCAACCGGGAATTCCGGAACGGAATGCCGGAGCTGATCAAAAAGGTCGTGGAGCCGACGGTCGAAGGATATGGCTGTACGGCGGAGTTTGACTACTATTTCGGACCGAGCCCGCTGATCAATGACAATGAGGAACTCGTGAAGACAGCGAGACGCGCGGCTGCAGAGGAGATGGGCGAGGAAGCACTTGTTCCGTTAAAGAAGATGACAGGGGCCGAGGATTTCAGCGTCTACACGGAACATGTCCCGGGCGTGTTCGGCTATCTCGGCTGCAGAAATGAGGAAAAAGGCGTTACAGCACCGCATCATCATCCGGCATTCGATGTGGATGAGGACGTTCTGTTCCACGGCACAGGGATCTATGCGCAGTTTGCATTAGACTATTTGGAATAACCTTTTGCCAATTTTCCTGTTTACAGAAAAAATATCCTATGTTATAATACGCTCTAGACGTTTCCTGTACCAGTCTGCCCTTTTGGAGCTTGGCGGTGCGGAAAAGAATAGAAACAGTATACGAAAAGGATGGAACTGATATGGCAACATTACTTGAAACATGGAGAAACCTCGCTTACGGCGACGGTCTCGATGATAAAAAGAAAGAAGAACTCTGGACAAACTATTTTACGATCGAGAAAGGCATCTACGAGAAGATCCTCTCCAACCCGACAGAGGTTGTTGAGGGAACTGTAAAAGAGCTTGCTGAGAAGTATGGCACAGAAGTTCTCATTATGACCGGTTTCCTCGATGGAATCAACGAGAGCTTAAAGGGATATGAGAACCCGATCGACACAATGACAGAGGATACTGTTGTTAAGATCGAGATCGATCCGGAGAAGCTTTACTACAATATGGTAGAGGCAAAGGCTTCCTGGCTCTATGAGCTTCCGCAGTGGACAGAGATCCTCTCCGCTGAGACAAGAACCGAGCTCTACAAGAAGCAGAAAGCTTCCGGAACCGTACGCCGCCAGGGCCACAAGATCTACCCGAACGATCCGTGTCCGTGCGGAAGCGGAAAGAAGTACAAAAAGTGCTGCGGCCGCAACGCATAAGATGAAACGTAAGCCATTACCTATTGCGGGTAGTGGCTTTTTCATTACTGTACACGGGCAGGAATTTTCTGAACGGAAAATTCTGTGTGATACAGTTGTGACCGCGGATTGATAAGGAGAAAAAACAATGCAGGCATATACAGGATTTGCCGCTGTCTATGATACGTTCATGGACAATATCCCATATGAAGAGTGGTGTGAGTATCTCACAGGACTTTTAAAAGAGCAGGGAGTTTCAGAAGGACTGCTCCTGGATCTCGGCTGCGGGACTGGAAGTCTCACGGAGCTTCTGGCAAAGTCCGGCTACGATATGATCGGAGTCGATAATTCCGAAGAAATGCTGGAACTTGCCCTGGAAAAGAAGGAAAAATCCGGAAGCGATATCCTCTATCTCTGCCAGGATATGAGGGAATTTGAGCTTTACGGCACGGTGGCGGCGGTCGTCTCCATCTGTGACTGTATGAATTATATTCTGGAGCCGGAGGATCTGACGGAGGTGTTCCGCCTGGTCAACAACTATCTCGATCCGGGCGGAGTCTTTATCTTTGATCTGAATACCGAGTACAAATACCGGGAGATCATGGGTGACAGTACGATCGCCGAGGACCGGGACGACTCCAGCTTTATCTGGGACAACCAGTACGAAGAAGAGGAAAAGATCAATATCTACGATCTGTCGATCTTCGTCCGGGAAGAGGGAGACCTTTTCCGGAAATATCACGAGACGCACTACCAGCGGGCGTATTCCCTGGAGGAAGTGAAACGCGCGATCAGTGAGGCAGGCATGGAATTTGTTGCCGTTTATGACGCGTTTACGAAAAATCCGCCGCAAAAAGACAGCGAGCGTGTTTATGTGATCGCGAGAGAACATGGAAAAGAAAGGAAATAGAGCATGAATGATTATATGATCCGTGCGACGGCTGCGGACGGACAGATCCGCGCCTTTGCCGCAACGACAAAAGAGATGGTGGAAACCGCGAAGAATGCCCACAATACAAGCCCGATCGCGACGGCTGCCCTGGGACGTCTCATGACGGCGGCTGCCATGATGGGATCCGACTTAAAGGGGGAAGGAGAACTCCTGACACTCCGGATCGAGGGAGACGGCCCGATCGGAGGACTTTTAGTGACTGCTGACGGAAAGGGCGATGTAAAGGGCTACGCGTTCAATCCGGATGTCATGCTGCCGCCGAATGCGCAGGGAAAGCTTGATGTCGGCGGTTCCCTGGGACTCGGCGTCCTGAGTGTGATCAAGGATATCGGTTTAAAAGAGCCGTATGTGGGACAGACACAGCTCATCACGGGTGAGATCGCGGAAGATCTGACTTACTATTTTGCAACATCCGAGCAGGTTCCGTCCTCCGTCGCTCTCGGAGTCCTGATGAACAAAGACAATACCGTCCGTCAGGCCGGCGGCTTTATCATCCAGCTTCTTCCGGGCGCATCCGATGAGATCATCGACCGCCTTGAGGCAAAGCTTTCCGGAATTTCCTCCATCACATCCCTTCTCGATGCAGGAAAGACTCCGGAGGAGATCCTGACAGATATTCTCGGGGAGTTCGGACTTGAGATCTTAAAGAAGATGCCGGTGCAGTTCCACTGCGACTGTGAGCGCTCCAGAGTGGAGAAGGCGATCATCAGCATCGGAAGAAAAGAGATCCAGGATATGATCGATGAGGGAAAAGAAATCGAGGTCAACTGCCAGTTCTGCAACAAACATTATAAATTCTCTGTGGATGAACTGGGTGAGATGTTAAAAAAGGCGACAAGAGAGTAACTGAGGATCCGCCGCGGGCAGACCTCTGCAAAAATATGGATCTTTGCTGGATCGCACACCGGAAGATGGAACGGTCCGGAAGATAAGGAAATAAAGATATGAGTTCTGTTAAGTTAAATGATGAGGAAAAACGGCTGCTTTGCAATGCATGGCATCATTTTCTGACGATCACGCACCACAAGCTGGTTGTCATGGAAGGATGTTTTAAGGTGGGGCTGTTTAAACAGGGACTGCTCCATGACCTGTCAAAATATTCCTGGGAGGAATTTCGGACAGGAGTAAAGTATTATCAGGGAACGAGAAGCCCGAATGCTGCGGAGAAGGAAGAGAAAGGATATTCCTCCGCATGGCTTCATCATAAAGGAAGAAACAAGCATCATTTTGAGTACTGGACTGACGTGTCTACAGCGGAAAACAACTGGAAGATCGTCGGAGTGAAGATGCCGGTGAATTATCTGGCAGAGATGGTCATGGACCGGATCGCCGCATCTAAGATCTATCAGGGAAAGAATTACACGGACGCGGCGCCGTATACCTATTTCTCCAGAAACAAGGAATTTATCGTCATGCATCCGGAGACGAAGGCATGTCTCGATAAGATCCTTCTGATGTTAAAGGAAAAGGGCGAGAGAAAAACGTTCGCATATATCAGAAAACTTCTGAGAGACGGGGATTATTAGAGGAACAGATGTGCAGGCAAAACGACAGCAGCGGGAAGAGAGAAGGATCTCACAGTCGGCTGCTGTCATCATTGTCATGCCGGTTCCCGGAAAATGACGATCGTGGGCGGGATCTGTGTTCATGTGCGGTCATTTCAGAAATGAAAAGATCTCATGGATGTAGTGATTCAGTTTTTCGGCATCGGAAAAACAGTCTTCCCGGACTTCAAAAAATCCTGTTTTATCTTTGCAGGAAGTTTTAAATTCCGGTTCCCAGATATCCGCGGGCTGAGGGAGAAAGACGCTGTCTTTTTTCGTATAGCAGGTCTCCTTCGTTGCCTTGATCCGGGCGTCCTTGTCAACAAACTCGCCGACGCTCTTATGGATCGCAGTGTCCTCGTAGATCAGATAGTAGTAGTCTTTATAGTTCGGATAGTAATATTTCAATGTGCCTTTGTAGACCCGGATGGAAAGCTCCATCCGGTCTTTGTCTGCCCGAAAAGCGTAGGCGGGGACAGAGGCACTCACCGGGGCCGGAAGGATCGTTTCCGGATCTCCGGCCAGGGAGAGGAGAAGCCGGTCCGTCTCACCGGAAGCTTCCCTCACAGAGCTCAATGTGAAATCCTGAGCGAAAAAGTCCGGATAGAAGAGGACTGGGAGAAGTGACGGCATTCCCTTTAAGTCATCCTCGTTGTGGAGGAGAAGAAGGCGCTTTTCTTCCTCATCCCGGGTCTTCAGATAGTCCAGATAGACTTCGATCAGCTCGCCGCCGTTATAGAGATCCTCGCGGCTGATCTTTAAAAACCGCTCGATGGTCTTCTGCTTCATGTCAGGCAGACCGAGGAGTTTTTTGAATGGTTTGATCCGGCGGAAGATATCGATGCTTTCCACGCAGTCAAACGTGGGAGTGAGCTTTAATGTGCCGGCGCGCTTTGTGACAAAGGGGATATCGAACATGTCCCCGTTGAAATGGACGAGGGTGCGGAAATTCTTTAAAAATTCAAAAAATGCATTGAGGACATCGGTCTCGGCAGTTTTTGTGTCGGCAAACCACTGGATAAAGCGGAGCTGATCTCCTTCCGGCCAGATACAGCCGATGAGATACACCGTGTTGTAGCCAGCGGAGAATCCCGTGGTCTCGATGTCAAAAAAGACGAGTTTTTCCGGGTCGCCGAGGCGCTCTAACGGGTAGGCGATGGTGCCGGGAAATGTTTTTTCTATTGTGATCATACGTTTTTCCTGTAGTGTTTATGTTCGGTGTCTGCGTTTTCTGATTATACCTGTGGGCTTTTGGAAAGTCAATGAAGCATCGATAAAATAAAATCGAAAATATGTTCGATTCCGCCGGCGGTTTTGCTTGCACTTAAATGGCGGCTATGGTATGATTACGACATGCATTATGATTAAGGAGGTTCATCCAGTGATTTCATATATACGTGGTCCTCTGGAGGAAAAGAGGGAAGATTCCGTCGTTGTCGAGGCGGGGAATATCGGCTACCGGATCTTTATTCCGTCGTCGGTTCTCGGGGAACTGCCGGGACTTGGGGAGGAAGTAAAGATCTATACCTATTTTTCTGTGCGCGAGGACGGAATGAGCCTCTATGGATTTCTCTCGAAACAGGATCTTGAGATGTTCCGCCAGCTGATCGGGGTGAACGGAGTGGGACCGAAGAGTGCGCTCGGGATCTTATCCGCCCTGAAGCCGGATGTCCTGCGGATGGCGGTGCTCTCCGGCGATGCGAAGGCGATCTCAAAGGCACCCGGTGTCGGAGCAAAGACGGCCCAGAGGATCATTCTTGACCTCAAGGACAAGGTAAAAGCGGAGGACGTCCTGTTTGCCGGGGTGGAACCGGAAGAGACAGGAAAGATGGAATTCTCCGGAATGGCGGAAGCTGGAAAAGAGGCAGTGGAGGCACTCACGGCGCTCGGATATTCCGCATCCGAGGCACAGACGGCCGTGAAGAAAGTGACGATCACGGAAACGATGACTTCCGAGGATGTGTTAAAGGGTGCGCTGAAACATCTTGCGTTTTTATGATACCGCAGCGTATGAGGCAATTCGGTATCAGAGGAGCAGAAACTAAGACAGGATAGGAAATATTATGAGCCGGAAAATCATTACGACCGAAGAGACGGAAGAAGATAAGAAAATAGATGGGACTCTGCGCCCGCAATATTTAAAAGATTATATCGGTCAGGAGAAGATCAAATCTACATTGAAGATCTTCATCGATGCGGCGAAGAGCCGCGGGGAGGCGCTCGATCATGTGCTTTTCTACGGTCCTCCGGGACTCGGAAAGACGACGCTCTGCGGGATCATCGCGAACGAGATGGGCGTGAATCTGAAAGTGACCTCCGGTCCCGCGATCGAGAAACCGGGGGAGATGGCCGCGATCTTAAATAATCTCCAGGAAGGCGATGTCCTGTTCGTGGATGAGATCCACAGACTGAACCGCCAGGTGGAGGAAGTATTATATCCCGCGATGGAGGATTTTGCCATCGATATCATGCTGGGAAAAGATTCCTCGGCCCGCTCGATCCGGCTGGATCTTCCGAAATTTACGCTGGTGGGCGCAACGACGAGGGCAGGACTTTTGACAGCCCCGCTCCGTGACCGTTTCGGCGTGATCCAGCGGCTGGAATTTTATACGCCGGAGGAACTCTGTGTGATCGTAAAGCGCTCCGCGAAGGTTCTCGGCGTTGAGATCGATGAGGAGGGCGCGTTTGAGATCGCCAGAAGATCCAGAGGAACTCCGAGACTGGCAAACCGCCTCTTAAAGAGAGTGCGCGACTTTGCCCAGGTAAAATATGACGGCGCGATCACAAGAGATGTGGCGGACTTTGCCCTCGATATCCTGGATGTCGATAAACTCGGTCTCGACAATAATGACAGGACCCTGCTCCTCACGCTGATCCAGAAATTCTCCGGCGGTCCGGTGGGACTGGAGACGTTAGCAGCGTCGATCGGGGAGGATTCCGGGACGTTAGAAGACGTATATGAGCCGTATCTTCTGATGAACGGGCTCATCATGCGCACTCCGAGAGGAAGAATGGCGACGGATCTCGCCTACAGACATTTCGGACTTGAGACGGCAAAAGAATGAAAAAATATGACAGCTGTGAGAATATGAAACAGTTACCAGTTAAGATAGATCTTTTCGCTGACCGGAAGGCAGAAGAACGGTCATGCGGGGAGAAAAAGTGAGGAATATTGGAATGGAAGAGAAGAATTATACAGAAGTACTGATCAATGGAAACGTCTATACACTGGGCGGAGCGGAAGACTCGGAATATCTGCAGAAAGTGGCTGCCTATATCAATGAAAAAGTTGCCGTATTAAAGGCGCAGCCGGGTTTTACAAGACAGAACAAAGATTACCAGGAAGTCATGATCTACTTAAATCTTGCGGATGATTATTTTAAGACGCTTCAGGAAGCGATGATGCTGCGCGCCCAGAAGGATGAGATGGAGAAAGAGATCTATAGCCTGAAACATGAGCTGATCAGCCTTCAGATGAAGCAGGAGGCTGCCCAGAAAGAGGACTAGCCGGGAAAATACGGGTTGTCCCCGGGAATATGACTGTAAATATATGCGGATCTGCAGCTGCTGGATCCAGCCAGCTGCAGATCCTGATGTAAAGAAGGAGACAAGATGAAGAACAGAACGGTTGAGATCCTCGCACCGGCCGGCTCCTACGAGAGTATGGTGGCAGCGGTGAACGCGGGAGCGGACGCAGTCTACATCGGCGGAAGCCGGTTTGGCGCGCGCGCTTATGCGAACAACCTGGATGAGGAGACGATGGTAAAGGCGATCGATTTTATGCACATTCACGGATGCAGGATCTATATGACAGTCAATACTCTCGTCAAAGAAAAAGAAATGTGGGATCTGTATTCCTATCTGAAACCATATTACGAGGCGGGGCTGGACGCTGTCCTGGTCCAGGACATGGGCGCACTCACCTATATCCGGAAACACTTTCCGGATCTGCCGGTGCATATCAGTACCCAGATGACCGTGACGGGAAAGTACAGCGCGAGGGACTTAAAGTCGTTAGGCGCTGTCCGCGTGGTCCCGGCGAGAGAGCTTTCACTGAAGGAGATCCGCGAGATTTATGATGATACAGGGCTTGAGGTGGAGACGTTCGTCCACGGGGCGCTCTGCTACTGCTATTCCGGCCAGTGCCTGTTTTCAAGTCTGATCGGCGGGCGCAGCGGAAACAGAGGGCGTTGTGCCCAGACCTGCCGTCTGCCTTTTGACGCGGAGCAGAATGGAAAATATGTCAATAAAAAGAACGAGAAGTATCTTTTAAGCTTAAAGGACCTCTGCACCCTGGATCTGATCCCGGATATCCTGGAAGCAGGAGTCTGTTCCTTAAAGATCGAGGGACGGATGAAGAGCCCGCGCTATACGGCCGGTGTCGTGAGCATTTACCGGAAATATGTGGACCTCTATTTAAAAGAGGGCCGCGCCGGGTACCATGTAGACCAGGCGGACCGTGACGCCCTGCTCGCCCTTTTTGACCGCGGCGGGCAGTCACAGGGCTATTACAGAGCCCACAATGGCCGGGATATGGTAGTCCTGAAAGAAAAACCGGAATACCGCGACGTGAACCAGGAGCTTTTCGACTATCTGGACCGCACCTATGTAAATACGGAGAAGAAGATCCCGGTGACGGGAAATGCATATATCGCGGTTGGAAACGCGGGATATTTTTCTGTGTCAGATGAGGCCGGAAATACGGCCTGGGAGGAATCCCAGCCTGCTGAGGAGGCAAAGAATGCCCCGATGGACGCGGAGCGCATCCGGAAACAGCTCTCAAAGACGGGAGATTCCATGTTCACCTTCACAGATCTCTCCGTGGAGTGCGAGGGAAATGTGTTCATGCCGGTACAGGCGTTAAATAAGATGCGTCGGGATGTCCTGGAAAAACTTAAGGAAGAGATCCTTTCCGGATATCGGAGAAACAGCTCAGTTCCTCCGACAAAGGAAGAGGAGACGCTTCCTGTAAGGAAACCGTCGGAAAAGATCCAGGAATTTACTGCGTTTGTCCAGACAAAGGCACAGTTCGAGACAGTTCTCGGGAAGTTCAAGATGTACCGGAAATTATCCGCGGGAGAATACGGGATCTATCTGGCGTCGGAGAGCTTTGATGCCCAGGAGTGGAAAAAACTTGCGGACCGCTGCCATGAGGCCGGAGTGAGATGTTATCTGATGATGCCGAGAATCTTCCGGAAAGAGGCGGAGCAGTATTTTAGAAAGCAGATGGATCTTTTAAAGAACGCCGGTTTTGACGCTCTCGGGATCGGATCAATGGAAGAACCGGGATTCCTTAAGGAAGCTGGGATCGGGCTGCCGCTCTTTTTTGACCAGGGAATGTATTCCTGGAACCACCTGGCCGGGGAGGCGATGGAGCAGTACGGGGCAGACCGTCTGACCGTTCCTGTGGAGTTGAATGAGCGGGAGATCCGGGATTCCGGGATCCACGGAGAGATGATCGTATACGGCTATCTGCCGATGATGATCTCCGCACAGTGTATCAGGAAGACGACGCTCGGATGTTCCGGAAAACCGGAGATCATGTGGCTGAAGGACCGCAAAGAGATGCGTTTCCCGGTGGTGAATCAGTGTCGTTTTTGTTATAACACGATCTACAACTCGGCTCCGCTTTCTCTTCTTGGACTTTCGGCTTCGGTGGAAGGACTCGGACCGAAGGCGCTCCGCCTGAACTTTACGGTAGAGGAACCGGCGGCTGCGGGCGAGATCCTGGACGCGTTTTTCGAGGAGTACGCTCTGGGAGAAAAGGCAGCAGAACCGTCTGTTTTGAAAAATCAGTTTACGCGCGGACATTTTAAGCGCGGAGTAGAGTAGGTGATAATTTTTGACGAATCTGATCATACAAATATCGAGATACCTGATGATCCTTCTCATTGCCCTGGATACCTATTACAATTTCCGTTTCTTTTCCGTGCGGGATGAGGAGGGAAAAGACCGCGTCTGCGGGCGTCAGCTCGTGTGCCTGTTTATGCTTCACTTTCTGGCGAATGTCCTGATCTGGCTGAATACGGGATCTGTGACGATGCTGGCCTTTTATGGGGCGCAGGTGCTGTTTTTCCTGCTGTATATCTATCTGACCCGCCTGTTTTACCGGAACAGCTCCAAGCTTCTCGTCAACAATATGTGCACGCTCCTGGCAACGGGATTTATTATCCTGACAAGACTGAATCCCGACCGGGCGATGCGTCAGTTTGCGATCGTTGCGGTGGCAGCAGTCGTGACATGGATCATCCCGTTCATCATCGACCGGGTGTGGCAGCTTGTCACGTTTCCGTGGGTCTACGGGATCCTGGGGCTTGTGCTTCTCGCCGTGGTGTGCGTGATCGGAAATACTTCCTACGGAGCCCAGCTCTCCCTGACGTTCGGGGGATTTACGGTGCAGCCATCCGAGTTTGTAAAGATCAGCTTTGTATTCTTTGTGGCTGCCATGTTCTACCAGTCGACAGACCGGGACACGATCATTAAGACGACCGTTGTTGCGGCGGTCCATGTTCTGGTCCTGGTGCTCTCGAAGGACCTGGGAAGTGCGCTGATCTTTTTCGTGGCTTATATGACGATGCTCTTTGTCGCGACATCCAGTTATCTGTGGTTCGGTGCAGGCATCGCAGGCGGATCCGTTGCAGCGGTCGCGGCTTACTACCTTTTCCCGCATGTGAGAAGACGTGTGGAGGCCTGGGCGGATCCGTGGTCTGATATCGCGAACAAGGGCTACCAGGTTGCCCAGGCGCTGTTCGCGATCGGAACAGGCGGCTGGTTCGGAATGGGATTATACCGCGGAATGCCGGAGAAGATCCCGGTGGTGGACAAGGATTTTGTCTTTGCAGCGATCTCCGAGGAGATGGGAGCGCTCTATGCGCTCTGTGTTCTGTTTTTGTGCCTTGGCTGCTATATGCAGTTCATGATGATCGCGATGAAGATGCAGGCGATGTTCTACAAACTGATTGCATTCGGGCTTGGAAGCGTCTATATCACACAGGTGTTCCTGACGATCGGCGGTGTGACAAAGTTTATCCCGTCGACGGGTGTGACGTTGCCGCTTGTGAGCTACGGCGGAAGTTCCATCGTCTCCACATTTATCATATTCCAGGTCATTCAGGGACTCTACGTCTTAAAACGCGGAGAAGAAGAGGAGGAGGAACATTCAAGTGAAGAAGAGTAAACCGAATCCGAAAGCAAACCGGAATATCCTCTGGTTTGTGTATGCAGCAGTATTTTTATTTCTGGCGATGGGGATCTATCTGGGATACTTTCTCGTTGTGAAGAGCGATACGGTGATCGACAATCCTTACAATGCCAGAGCGACGATCTTCGAGGACCGGGTCACCCGCGGAAAGATCCTTGCCGATGACGGGACCGTGCTTGCGAGGACCGTGACAGCGACCGGTTCTGACGGGACAGAGACCCGTGAGTACCCATGCGGCAGTCTGTTTGCCCATGTGGTGGGGTATTCGACGGTGGGAAAGACCGGAATCGAGTCGCTGGCAAACTTTGACCTCCTGCGGTCCCATACAAACCTGATCGAGCAGACGGCGGATGAAATCATGGGGAGAAAGAGCGTCGGTGACAATGTGGTGACAACCTTAAATGTGAATCTGCAGCAGATCGCCTCGGACGCACTCGGAAAGAACCGGGGAGCGGTCATTGCCATCGAGCCGGATACCGGAAAGATCCTCTGCATGGTGTCAAAACCGTCGTTCGATCCGAACACGGTGGCGGCAAACTGGCAGGACCTTGTAAACGGGGACAGCACGGAGGCAAAAATGTTGAACCGTGCGACCCAGGGACTTTACCCGCCGGGCTCCACCTTCAAGATCGTCACGGCCCTGGAGTATATGAGAGAGCACCCGGGCGCATACAATGACTATCACTTTGACTGCAGCGGGATCTTTTCATTTGAGAATAATAAGATCCAGTGCTACCACAAGACGGCTCATGGGTCCCAGGACTTTACGCAGGCGTTTGCAAACTCCTGCAACGGAGCGTTCGCGAACCTCGGCACAGAGCTTGATCTGACAAGCTACCGGAATCTTGCGGAGCAGCTGCTGTTTAACCGGAGTCTGCCGCTCGACATTCCGTACAGCAGGAGCACCTTCAAGATGCAGCCGGACGCAGAGACATGGGAAGTCCTGCAGACAAGTATCGGACAGGGACAGACACTGATGTCCCCGATGCATAACCTCCTGATCACTGCAGCGATCGCGAACGGCGGGATTCTGATGAAACCGTATCTGATGGATCATGTGGAGAATTCCGGCGGCGATGTGATCCGGAAGTTTTCCCCGTCAGTGGCGGGAGAACTGATGGTGCCGAACGAGGCGGATGCCTTAAAGAATCTGATGGTACAGGTTGTCAACGTCGGAACAGGATCCGCCTTGAAGCGGGATTCCTACCAGGTGGCAGGAAAGACAGGATCTGCGGAAGTTGACAAGGCAAAAGAGACCCACGCCTGGTTTGTAGGCTTTGCTCCGGCGGATGATCCGAAGATCGCAGTCTGCGTGATCGTCGAGGAAGGCGGTTCCGGCGGACACACTGCGGCTCCGATCGCGGCGAAATTGTTTGACGCGTGGCTGCAGTAAAGGAAAGAAATGTTACAGTACACGGGCACTCCATGCCCGCGCACTATAACAGGATTTTGCCGATGCTCCGCATTCCGAATCGGCAAAATCCGCGACCCCAACGGTATCATACGGAATTTTCAGTTCAGAAAATTCCTACCCGTGAAGAGTAACAAAGAAATCTGTATAGGATAAAAGAAAAATGATATTCCCTTTTATCTGCAGCGGTGTTAAAATGATAACGAAAAAGTAAAATAACCGTATCTCAGAACGGCAATATTCGGGGAGGGTTCATCATGAGAATTTTAGTAACCGGCGGCGCAGGATATATCGGAAGCCATACATGTCTGGCACTTTTAGAGCAGGGACATGAGGTCGTAGTTTTTGATAATCTCTACAATGCGTCGGAAGAGTCATTGAAAAGAGTAAAACAGCTCACAGGAAAGGATATCACATTCTACAAGGCGGATATGCTGGACCGTGATGCGATGGAAAAGATCTTTGACGCGGAGAAGATCGACGCAGTGATCCATTTCGCTGGATTAAAGGCAGTCGGCGAGTCCGTGGCAAAACCGTGGGAATATTACCACAACAATATCACCGGTACGCTGATTCTTCTCGACGTGATGAGAAAGCATGGCGTGAAGAAGATCATCTTCAGCTCCTCCGCTACCGTATACGGAGACCCGGCGTTCGTCCCGATCACCGAGGAGTGCCCGAAGGGACAGTGCACAAACCCGTATGGACAGACGAAGAGCATGCTGGAGCAGATTCTTACCGATATGCAGAAGGCAGATCCGGAGTGGAATGTGATCCTGCTCCGCTACTTCAACCCGGTTGGAGCTCATGAGAGCGGCCTGATCGGCGAGGATCCGGAGGGAATCCCGAACAACCTGACACCGTACATCACTCAGGTTGCGATCGGAAAGTTAAAAGAGGTCGGTGTATTCGGAAACGACTACGATACTCCGGACGGAACGGGCGTCCGCGATTATATCCATGTGATGGATCTTGCGGAAGGTCATGTAAAGGCGTTAAAGAAATTTGAGGACAAGCCGGCGGTATATATCTATAATCTCGGAACCGGTCACGGATACAGTGTTCTCGATGTGATCCACGCATTCTCAAAGGCGGTCGGAAAAGAGATCCCGTATGTGATCAAGCCGCGCCGCGCGGGAGATATCGCGACCTGCTATTCCGATGCGACAAAGGCGAAAGTGGAGCTCGGCTGGGAAGCAAAGAGAACACTCGATGATATGTGCCGTGATGCATGGAACTGGCAGTCCAAAAACCCGAACGGATATCGTTCATAAAAGAAAACAACAGGCGACCTGAAAATGGTCACGGATGTGAAAACTCCGGCGGAATGTCGATATTCCTGCCGGAGTTTTCTTTTTAACAGGAAATACCGATGGAACTTCCTGTTAAAAAAGGGCACTGCCTCCCTAAGATGAGTACTCGCGCGAAGAGGAAGGTTGTCGCAGGCGACCGCGCGAGACGCCCGAATGTACCTTGGCACATGCCTCCTGGTGTCAGGGTCAGAGAAAACGTGGTTGCAAACACGGATAAAAAGAAGTATACTAAACACAGTTAAAAACACACCTGCGGAATCTGCTTTTAGCGGAGTCCCTTGAATGCCTGTCAGGAGGAAATTGCGATGATAGAAGCAACGAGCTGTGGCGGTGTGGTTATATTTCGGGGCAAGATCCTGGTCCTCTATAAGAACTACAGAAATAAGTATGAAGGATGGGTTTTGCCGAAAGGAACTGTGGAAGCAGGAGAAGAGTTTAAAGAAACGGCTCTCAGAGAGGTGAAAGAGGAGACCGGGGTTCAGGCCCAGATCATCAAGTACATCGGAAAGAGCCAGTATTCATTTAACACGCCGCAGGATACCGTCGACAAGGAAGTCCATTGGTATCTGATGATGGCGGACAGTTATTACAGTAAACCACAGCGCGAAGAGTACTTCGTAGACTCCGGATATTATAAATATTATGAGGCGTACCACCTTCTGAAATTCTCAAATGAGAAGCAGATCCTGGAGAAAGCCTACCACGAATATCTGGATCTGAAAAGATGTAATCTCTGGGGCAGCAAGAAATATTTCTGATCCCGGGATCACAACTGTGTCATGCAGAATTTTCGGTCAGGAAGATTCCTGACCGTGAAAAGCAACCGGCAAAACCTCTGGAAACAGAGGTTTTTGCTGTATATGAAGACCGGAAAGCAGCAAGTGCGGCAAAACAGTACAGGGAAAGACATAAGGAGCGAGAATATGAAAATTATTGATGCACATCTTCACTTTGTGCCGGAGAATCCTTATTTTCAGGAGATCGCGGTGCGGGCGGAACATAAAAATACAGAAGAAGATTTAAGGGCAGTCTATCAGAAATACGGGATCGTCGGCGGTGTCGTTATGGGAAACCGCGGCGTTGATCCGGCGGCACATTCCTACCCGGATTTTCTGAAATACTGTGTCGGACTCGACCGGGATTTTCTGGTGAGTCAGGATAAAAAGAAGAGTCTGGACCAGGTGGAGGCAAACTTAAAGCGGGAGGACTGCGTCGGGATTAAGCTGTATCCCGGCTACAATAAAGCGTATGTGACGGATGAAGTGTATGAGCCGGTCTATGAGCTTGCAAAGGCATATAATAAGCCGGTTGCGATCCACATGGGGCAGACGGCCGGTTCCCGCGCTTACTTAAAGTACAGCCACCCGCTGACCCTGGATGAGGCAGCAGTCCGCCATCCGGATGTGACGTTCGTGATGTGCCATTTCGGAAATCCGTGGCTCATGGATGCGGCGGCTGTCGTGGAGAAAAATGAGAATGTGATGACGGATCTCTCCGGACTTCTGGAGGGAAAGATCGATTTTCCAAAGCTTTTAGAACAGCAGAGAGGATATTTTGACACGCTGAAGACCTGGATCTCCTATTGCAGCCAGTATGAGAAGTTCATGTTTGGAACCGACTGGCCGTTAGCCAATTACGGAGATTACATCGAGGTCGTAAAATGGCTGATCCCGGAGAAAGAGTGGGAGAAAGTCTTTTACGAGAATGCAAAGAGGATCTACGGATTTTAAGAATTGCTCCGCAGACCGGCCGGTCTGAAACTCAAATCTTTGTAGTAGGATCCGAGGCAGTTTTCTTCTGTGAAATTTGGATCCTTTCCCTGTAAAACAGCAGAAACCAGTTGATCTCCGCCCCCACAAACAGAATGCAGATGGAGGCATAGAGCCACAGCATAAAAAGGATCACGGCGGTCAGACTTCCGTAGGTGACAGCGTATGAGCCGAAATACCGGAAGTAGACAGAGAATGCCAGGGAAGTGAGTGCCCAGCCTGCGGCGGAGAACATTGCACCGGGGATCTGTCCGGGGATTGAAAGCCTGCGGTGCGGAAGCGCAGTGTAAAGCGCAATAAAAAAGATCGTCAGCATGAAAAACATGACAAGACCGCGGCACAGGGAGATCGTTCCCGAGAGGTACACCAGGGCAGGGATCCATTTTAAGAGCATTCCCTGAAGGAAGTTTCCGAAGACGAGGAGCGCGAGACTTGCCACGCACATCAGGGAAAAACAGAGCGTGTAAACGCTGCAGAGTGCCCTGCGGAGAATATAATTCCGCGGGGACGTGACTCCGAATACCCGGTTTAAGCCCTTTTCGATCCCGAGCATCCCCTTTGATGCGGACCAGATGGCGGCTAGCGCAGTCACGGAGATCAGGGCTGCCGGGGAGTCGGAGCGCAGACTGTCCAGAAGGTAGATCAAGAGTCCGCGAAAGCGGTCCGGGATCGCCGGGAGCAGAAAGCGGAGAAGGTCCGCTTCGTGGATCATAGGAGCGACCTGGATCAGGGCCAGGAGGACCATGAAAAACGGGAATGCCGCCATTATGATGAAAAATGATGCCTGTGCGGCATATACGGACATTTCGTCCGCAGAATATTTCAAATAGACCTGTCGTCCGAAGAGAAGCAGGTGGATCATAAAAGTCTTTTCCTTTTCACAACAGCCCAGGGATCCCAGGGCTGTTGTCCTTTCATATATTCATAGAGTGGAAGGCAGAAATCCCATCGGCGGAGCCGATCCGGAATGGATTTTTGCCCGTAACGGTGAGGGTACTGAACAGTTACGACGATCTTTATAAAATATTAACATGAACAGAAAAAAATAACAAGTACAGGCAAAAATGAAGAGGTCCCGTGAAGAGTTCCAGGGAAAATCTGCTGTCGTAACTGCATTGTCCGGGATTTTCAGCTCGGAAAATTCTTATCCGCGAAAAGTAATAATTCTGCCTGCATATGGTAAAAATGGGGGGATCCTGTCAGAAACCGGAAAAACAAAAGGAGCATTGTCGACAAAAACAGGGAAAAAACGGACACAAAACGGTTCTGAAATACGTTCTGATTACATACAAATATACGGTAAAAGCTGTATAGCGGAAAAAACAATCAAAAAGGAGAAAATACTATGACAGAAAAAGGAATGGAGAACAACAAAGTAACCGTAATCGGAACGATCGTTTCAGGATTCACATTCAGTCATGCAGTGTTCGGGGAAGGATTCTATCTGGTGGATCTTCTCGTAAATCGTTTGAGTGAGCAGGCGGACACGATCCCGCTTATGATATCAGAACGTCTGATCGATGTGACGAAAGATTACCGGGGCTGTACAATGGAAGCTTCCGGACAGTTCCGCTCCTACAACCGCCATGAGGGGACGAAAAACCGTCTGGTCCTGTCTGTGTTTGTCAGAGAAGTCCGTTTCATGGAGGAGTTCACGGATTATACGAAGACGAACCAGATCTTCCTGGACGGGTACATATGCAAGGAGCCGGTCTACCGGAAGACCCCGCTCGGAAGAGAGATCGCGGATCTTCTCGTGGCAGTGAACCGGCCGTACGGAAAATCTGACTATATCCCGTGCATCGCCTGGGGCAGGAACGCGAGATATGCATCCGGATTCGGTGTCGGAACAAGGATCCTGATCTGGGGGCGTGTCCAGAGCAGGGAGTACACAAAAAAAGTCAGTGAGACAGAGTGCGAGAAACGCGTGGCGTACGAGGTATCCGTGAGCAAACTGGAATGCGCGGAACACGCAGAAGTGTAGAAGATCCTGCTGCAGTGCACGGGTATGGAGTGTCCGTGTACTGCAGCATACTGCCGTCCGGATCCCGCCGGCATACAGGCAAATCTCTTGCAAACGGAAGTAAGGTGTGATAATATAGCATAGCAGAAGCCCTGAAAAGCTTCAGCGAATGGTATACACAAAGAGAGGGAATGATCATGGCAAGTGGCAGAGTCCGTGTGATCTGCGGAGCGGGTAACGGAAAGTCCGCATCGGCGCTTGGATACGCAATGATGGGAGTTTTCCGCGGAAAAAGGGTCATTATGGTACAGTTCCTGAAAGGAATGATCGGAGAGGAAGCGGCGGACGTTTTAAAACGTCTGGAGCCGGATCTGAAATTTTTCTGCTTCGAACATTCAAAGGAACGGTTTGAGGACCTTCCGGAGGAGCAGAAGCACGAGGAACTGATGAATCTGCGAAACGGCTTCAATTTCGCGAAAAAGGTAATGACAACGGGGGAGTGTGACGTTCTGATCTTGGATGAGATCCTTGGGATCGTGGACCAGGGGATCATCTCAGCCGAAGAATTCCAGAGTTTCCTTGAGGCAAGAGATGAGGAGACCGATCTGGTCATGACCGGGCGTGTGTGTCCGGAGGGAATCGAGAAGTATGCGGATGAAATTTCTGTAGTTTCCACAGGAAAGAATTCACGGATTTCACAGGCAGAAAACATAGACATTGACAATCATCAGGAATGATGATACCATAAATGATAAGTAGAGGTCGCGCCTGACAAGAGTAGACCGGCAGATAGAGGGAAATGGCTGCCGGAGAAAAGGGGAGGGCGCCGAAGAGACAGGAAAATAAGTCCCTAGGGTTCCCGTTTCTGGGCATGCGGTGAAGAATCGTATGACTGTCATCTTTAGAAAAAGATGGAGGGCTGCTTAATCTGGAAGATCCGGGAGCTGACATCTTATTTGATCTCAGCTCCTTTTCTTTTGACATGATATTTTACATAATAAAGAGGAGGACGCAGTATGGCTATTTTTGAAGGAGCCGGCGTAGCACTTGTAACGCCATTTAAGGAAAATGGATCAGTAAATTATGAGGTACTGGAAAGCCTGATCGAGGAACAGATCGCAGGCGGAACTGATTGTATCGTAGCGATGGGAACCACAGGCGAGTCCGCGACAACATCCGAGGAGGAGCACATCCAGGTGATCCGTTTCGTATGCGAAGTCGTAAACGGAAGGATTCCGGTCGTTGCCGGAACAGGATCCAATTGTACGCAGACAGCGGTTGAACTTTCCGTTGAGGCTGAGGAAGCTGGTGCGGACGGTGTCCTGTTAGTCTCCCCGTACTACAATAAAGCGACACAGAATGGCTTAAAGGCACATTTCACAAAGATCGCAAACTCCATCAAGATCCCGGCGATCCTCTATAACGTACCGAGCCGTACCGGCGTCAACATCGCTCCGGAGACCATCGTTGATCTCTGCAAGAATGTCGAGAATATCGTCGGAGTCAAGGAAGCGAGCGGAAACTTCTCCGCAGTTGCGAAGATCCTCCAGCTCTCCGGCGGATATGTGGATGTATATTCCGGAAATGATGACCAGGTTGTTCCGATGCTGGCACTCGGCGCAAAGGGCGTGATCTCCGTTCTCTCCAACGTTGCTCCGAAGCAGACCCACGATATGTGTGCAGAATTCTTCAAAGGCAATGTGGAAGCCAGCAGACGAATCCAGTTAAAGGCTCTTCCGCTGATCGAAGCTCTGTTCTCTGAGGTAAACCCGATCCCGGTAAAGGCAGCGTTAAACTTAATGGGTAAGAATGTCGGCGAGCCGAGACTTCCGCTTACAGTGATGGAGCCGCAGCACCAGGAAGTATTAAAGAAGGCAATGCAGGATTTCGGTATCCTGTAGGAAACGATAGGAAAAAAGCCGCGGCGGAGCTGCAGCATGGCGGCGCACTGCCGGTCGGTTTCAGATGAGGAGAAAACAATGATCAGAGCAATTATGAATGGATGCCACGGTGTGATGGGACATGTGATCACGGATATTATCTCAAAGGATGACGCGATCGAGATCGTCGCAGGCGTGGATATGAACACAGAAACTTACGCAGGATATCCGGTATTCAAATCTCTCGCTGAGTGCCCGGAGGCCGATGTCATCATCGACTTCTCCACAGCGAAAGCGGTTGACGGACTCCTGGATTACTGTGAGGAGAAGAAGGTTCCGGTCGTTTTATGTACCACAGGACTTTCTGAGGATCAGTTAAACCATGTAAAAGAGGCGAGCAAAGTGGACGCAGTCCTTCGCTCTGCAAATATGTCCATCGGGATCAATCTTCTCATGAAGACATTAAAAGAGGTTGCCCCGGTCCTTGCGGCAGCAGGATTTGATATCGAGATCCTGGAGAAGCACCACAACCGTAAGATCGACGCGCCGAGCGGAACAGCCATCGCTCTTGCAGACGCTATCAATGAGAGTCTTGACAATACCTACCACTATAAATATGACCGTTCCTCCGAGCGTGTCGCAAGAGATCCGAAGGAGATCGGGATCCAGGCTATGCGCGGCGGCACCATCGTCGGCGAGCATGATATCATGTTCGCAGGCCGCGATGAAGTCATCACCTTCACACACACCGCTTACTCCCGCGAGATCTTCGCAAAGGGCGCTGTGGAGGCTGCGAAATTCCTCGCAGGAAAACCGGCAGGACTTTATGATATGTCCGACGTGATCGGTTGATATCCATTTTTTTCCAAAATACTTCTCCTTTCTATGGCACATAATAGCCGTAGAAAGGAGATTGTTTTTTATGGGAAAAATCAGATGGATCAGAGTATGTGTGCTTCTTGTGATGACCGTGACCGTCATGACAGCATGCGGAAGAAAGAACGGAAATAATATGACCACGGCTCCGGATACGGGAAGCGCCGGAGCGGGAACGACCATGGAGAGCCGGACCGATGGAACGAACCAGAGTACGAACGCCCCGTCCCAGACGGCCGGCGAGAGCGGAGGAGTCCTGAGGGACATGGTAGATGATGTGGGAGACGGCATCAATAACCTGACGGACGATGTGACCGGCATGTCGGGGACCACCGCGGCGGGAGCGGAGAGCAGCGCGCGGGAGACAACCCGGGCAGACTAAGAGGGAACGCGAAACCGTTGCAGTACACGAGCGTCCCATGCCCGTGTGCTGCAACATGTTTCTGCTGATGCCCTGCATTCCGGACCGGCATGTCGGGAACCAATGCGACGGTATCATGCGGCATTTTCCGGCCGGAAAATTCCCGCCCGTGTGCAGGAATGTGAAATACCGCAGTATGATCCTGCGGGCCATTTTTCAGTTGAGAAAATGCGGGAAAAAAGATATAATAAGAATGCATATTGAAAAACTACATAGGAAACCGTTAAACTGTGAAAACGAACCCTAAAAAATCCTGAAAGGAGGGAACGCTATCCGCTATCTGTATCGTCCATACCATCCGTGGAGACACGGATACCGAAGGGAAAAGATAAGAAAAGCCGCTGTAAAGACTGCAAGGATCCTTTTGCTGCTGGAGCTTCTCTGGTTCGCATACTCGTATGCGAGATCCGGGATGGCGGAGAAGACCTTCCTGGTGCCGGAGCTGGAGGCGGGACACTCCGGGGAATCTGTCTCTGAGACGGAAGGGGAAATTTATGGTATCGGGATCGAAAAAGGAGCCGGAAATTTGTTCTGGTTTCACAAAGAAGTACGCAGGACGCCCGGAAACTGAACTTTTTCTTGATTTTCCATATGGTATGTATTATAATTTCTACTGAAACACTGCTGTTTTATCGTAAAAACTTATAAATCAGAGGATGAAAAGCATTTATGGAGAAATCACTTACTTTAGACTGGGGAACAGATGAGCTGCACGAGGAGTGCGGCGTTTTCGGAATGTACGATCTGGACGGAAATGATGTTGCGTCTACCATTTACTACGGATTGTTCGCTTTACAGCACCGCGGACAGGAGAGCTGCGGAATCGCGGTGAGCGATACATACGGACCGAAAGGTGTTGTCAATGCCTGTAAGGGGATGGGACTCTGCAACGAAGTCTTCACGTCAGAGAAACTGGAAAAATTAAAGGGAAATATCGGTGTCGGTCATGTCCGGTATTCCACGGCCGGGAGCAGTACGATCGAGAATACCCAGCCGCTCGTTTTAAACTATGTGAAGGGAACTTTAGCGCTGGCGCACAACGGAAACCTTGTCAATGCGCCGGAGCTCCGCAGAGAGCTCGCTTACGACGGAGCGATTTTCCAGACCACGATCGACTCCGAGGTCATCGCCTACCACATCGCCAGAGAGCGCTGCAAGGTGGGAACCGCTGAGGAAGCCGTGGCAAACGCGATGAAGAAGATCAAGGGTGCCTACTCCCTTGTGATCTCCAGCCCGAGAAAGCTGATCGGCGCCCGCGATCCGCAGGGATTCAAACCGCTCTGTATCGGAAAGCGCGATAATGCCTATATCCTGACCTCCGAGACATGTGCGCTTGACACGATCGGTGCTACCTTTGTCCGCGACGTGCTTCCGGGCGAGATCGTGACGATCAATAAGGATGGCATCAAGTCCAACCTCGCGATGCATGACCCGAAAAAAGAGGCGAGATGTATTTTTGAATATATTTACTTTGCGAGACCTGACAGCGTCTTTGACGGCGTCGGCGTCTACCACTCCAGGATCTATGCGGGCCGCTGCCTTGCAAAGGATTCCCCGGTGGACGCAGATATTGTTGTCGGCGTTCCGGAGTCCGGAAATGCTGCCGCCCTCGGATATTCCATGGAATCCGGAATCCCGTATGCGATGGCGTTCGTAAAGAACTCCTATGTCGGAAGAACTTTCATCAAACCGGGACAGAGCAGCCGTGAGTCTGCGGTCCGGATCAAACTGAACGTCTTAAAAGAGGCCGTGGAAGGAAAGCGCGTCGTTATGATCGACGACTCTATCGTCCGCGGAACGACCAGCAACCTGATCGTGGATATGCTGCGTGAGGCAGGAGCGAAGGAAGTCCATATGCGGATCTCCGCGCCGCCGTTCCTTTACCCGTGCTACTTCGGAACCGATATCCCGTCCAGCGAACAGCTCATCGCCCACAATCGTACCGTCGATGAGATCTGCAAGGTGATCGGAGCAGATTCTTTAGCCTACTTAAAGATGGAGCGCTTAAGTGAAATGGCAAACGGACTTCCGATCTGTACGGCATGCTTTTCCGGAGAGTATCCGGTGGATCCGCCGGAAGA
Organism: Clostridium sp. OF03-18AA; assembly: GCF_003478035.1. GTDB lineage: Bacteria > Bacillota > Clostridia > Lachnospirales > Lachnospiraceae > Pilosibacter. Next base: position 17,057 of record NZ_QUEP01000007.1, on the reverse strand, counting down.
AGACATCCGCGGAAGTTACGAAAAATAATCAGGGAAATTCAACGTTCCACAAAGCTCCGCAGTTGGCGGAGAATTCGTGAAAATATATTGAATTAGAAAAACATTGAATTAGAAAAGAGGATTTTGTCATGAACGACAGATACCAGAGCCCGCTCTCTGAGCGATACGCAAGCAGGGAAATGCAGTACATTTTCTCTCCGGAGAAGAAATTCCGCACATGGAGAAAATTATGGATCGCATTAGCTGAGACAGAAAAAGAACTCGGTCTTCCGATCACAGATGAGCAGATCGAAGAGTTAAAAGCCCATGCGGAGGATATCAACTTCGAGGAAGCAAAAGCGAGAGAGAAGCTTGTCCGCCATGATGTCATGTCCCATGTATACGCTTACGGACTCCAGTGCCCGAAGGCAAAGGGGATCATCCATCTGGGTGCAACTTCCTGCTACGTCGGCGACAATACAGACATCATTCTTATGACAGAGGCGTTAAAGCTCGTCAGAAAGAAACTCATCAACGTGATGAAAGAACTTTCCGACTTTGCGGATAAATATAAAGAACTTCCGACACTGGCCTTCACACACTTCCAGCCGGCGCAGCCGACAACGGTCGGAAAGCGTGCGACCTTATGGCTGCAGGAACTCTGCCTTGACCTTGAGGACCTTGACCATGTGATCGGTTCCATGAAATTACTTGGCTCCAAGGGAACGACAGGAACCCAGGCAAGCTTCCTGGAACTCTTTGACGGGGATCATGAGAAGTGCCGCGAGGCGGACAGACGGATCGCTGCGAAGATGGGATTCTCCCAGTGCTTCCCGGTATCCGGACAGACGTATTCCAGAAAGATCGACAGCCGTGTGCTCTCTGTTCTTGCCGGGATCGCGCAGAGCGCCCACAAATTCTCCAATGATATCCGCCTTCTCCAGCACTTAAAAGAAGTGGAAGAGCCGTTTGAGAAGAACCAGATCGGATCTTCCGCGATGGCATATAAGAGAAACCCGATGAGAAGTGAGCGTATCGCTTCCTTAGCGAACTATGTGATGTCCGATATGATGAACCCGATGCTCGTCGCTTCCACCCAGTGGTTTGAGCGTACCCTTGATGACTCTGCGAACAAGCGCCTTTCCATTCCGGAAGGATTCTTAGCGATCGACGGCATCCTGGACCTCTACTTAAACGTTGTCGACGGTCTTGTGGTATATCCGAAGGTGATCGAGAAACACTTAATGGCAGAGCTTCCGTTTATGGCGACCGAGAATATCATGATGGATGCGGTAAAAGCCGGCGGAGACAGACAGGAACTCCATGAGCGCATCCGTGAGCTCTCCATGGAGGCAGGAAAGAACGTCAAAGTGGAAGGAAAGGACAACAATCTCTTAGAGCTTATCGCTGCAGATCCGTCCTTCAATTTAAGCCTCGACGAGTTAAAGAAGACTATGGATCCGAAGAAGTATGTCGGCCGCGCACCGAGACAGGTTGATGAGTTCCTTGATGAGGTTGTCCGCCCGATCTTAAAGGAAAATGCGGATCTTCTCGGAGTAAAAGCGGAGATCAATGTATAATGGAACATGCGAGCAGCATCAGTACAGAATATTATAAAGTATTTTATTATGTAGGGCGCCTCGGCAGCATTACCGCTGCAGCAGAGGCGCTCTGCATTTCCCAGCCTGCGGCGAGCCAGGCGGTCAAACAGCTGGAGAAGGCGTTGAACACAAAACTTTTCCTGCGGACCCAGAAAGGCGTAAAACTGACCACGGAGGGAAAACTCCTGTATCCTTATGTGGAGCGCGGGATGGAAAACATCCTGGACGGCGAGGAGATGTTAAAGCGCCTCGTGGATATGGACATGGGAGAGGTGCGGATCGGCGCGAGCGATATGACGCTGCAGTTCTACCTGCTTCCGTATCTGGAGACCTTCCACGAGCGATATCCGAATATCAAGGTCATGGTCTCCAATGCGCCGACGCCGGAGACGATCGAGTCTCTGTACGAGGGAAAGATCGATTTCGGCGTTGTGAGCACGCCGTTTGACGCGAGACCGGAGGTGGAAGCCTTTGAGGTGAAGAAGATCCGGAATACCTTTGTCGCCGGAAACAAGTTCTGGACGCTGAAGGGAAAGCGGATGGAGTACGGGGAACTGGAGCATCTGCCCTGTATTTTCCTTGAAAAGGATACGAGTACGAGAAAGTTCATGGACCGTTTCCTGGAAAAGCGCGGGATCGTCCTGGAACCAGAGTTTGAGCTCGCCACCAGTGATATGATCGTCCAGTTCGCGATCCGGAACATGGGGATCGGCTGTGTGATGGAGGAATTCGCGAAGGAGAAGATCGAGAGCGGAGAACTCTTTGAGCTTGCCTTCCGGGAGATGATGCCGGAGCGCGAGATCTGCGTCGTGACGGACCGGAAGGTACCGATCTCACCGGCGGGAGAGCGGTTTTTAGAAGTGCTGAGGGAACGTCGGGGGTGACGGATCCGGCCGTGTATAGCAATGCATAAACTGCTATTATGGACTTCATAATAAATATTGACTTTACTTATGGAGACTTTTGTTGTAAACTATGAAAGTGTCATGAATATGACAGCTACAACTGCGTAAGACGCCGGGATGCGCAAAGTGCATTCCGTTTGAACGTCCAAAGGAGGATATTAGAACATGGTTAGAGCAATCGTAGGCGCCAACTGGGGCGACGAGGGAAAAGGCAAGATCACAGATATGCTGGCAAAGGAATCCGACATTATCGTTCGTTTCCAGGGCGGCAGCAACGCTGGTCACACTATCATCAACAATTACGGAAAATTTGCCCTTCACCTGCTTCCGTCCGGTGTTTTCTACAATCATACGACAAGCATCATCGGAAACGGTGTGGCATTAAACATCCCGTTCCTTGTAAAAGAGTTAAATGACCTGACAAGCCAGGGAGTTCCGATGCCGAAGATCCTTGTCTCCGACAGAGCACAGATCTTAATGCCGTATCACATCTTATTTGATACTTACGAGGAAGCGCGTCTGGCTGGTAAGTCTTTCGGCTCCACAAAGTCCGGAATTGCTCCGTTCTATTCTGATAAATATGCAAAGATCGGTTTCCAGGTCAACGAGTTATTCGGCGACGAGAAGGAACTGATGGACAAGATCGAGAATGTCTGCACACTGAAAAATGTAATGTTAGAGCATTTATATCATCAGCCGGCTCTTGATCCGAAGGAGATCTTCAATACTCTTATGGAGTACAAGGAGATGGTCGCTCCGTATGTATGCGACACATCCAAATACCTTCGCGATGCGATCAAGGCAGGAAAGAATGTCCTTTTAGAGGGCCAGCTCGGTTCCTTAAAGGATCCGGATCACGGTATCTACCCGATGGTTACATCTTCCTCCACATTGGCTGCATACGGCGCGATCGGCGCAGGCATTCCGCCGTACGAGATCAAGAACATCACAACAGTCGTTAAGGCTTACTCCAGCGCAGTCGGCGCAGGCGCATTCGTCAGCGAGATCTTCGGAGACGAGGCAGACGAGTTAAGAAGACGCGGCGGCGACGGCGGTGAGTTCGGTGCGACAACAGGACGTCCGAGAAGAATGGGATGGTTCGATGCTGTTGCTACAAGATACGGCGTTCAGATCCAGGGTTCCACAGAGGTTGCCCTCACGGTTCTTGACGTTTTAGGATATCTTGACGAGCTTCACATCTGTGTAGGCTACGAGATCGACGGAAAGGTAACAAAAGACTTCCCGACAACTCCGGAGCTTGAGAAGGCAAAACCGGTATACAAGACTCTTCCGGGCTGGAAGTGCGAGATCCGCGGAATCAAGAACTACGAGGATCTTCCGGAGAACTGCAAGAAGTATATCGAGACGATCGAGGAAGAGATCGGAGTGCCGATCACCATGGTTTCCAACGGACCGGGAAGAGACGAGATCATCATGAGAAAGTAATCCTGATCGATGACCGGAAACTGCAGCGGAACATCGCTGCCGGGAACGGATATCGGATGCAGGGATCAGAGATACAAACAAGTGGAAAAAGCGGCAAATCTATGTCAGAAATGACAAAATTTGCCGCTTTTTTCTTAATTTTTCATAAATCCTGCCATCCTCCAGTTCTTAGCGCTTGCGTTCTCAAAAAAATCCCTGTATAATGGCATTAGTTGATAAAAACCCATGAAGGAGTGGATTGAAAATGAAATTAAAGAAAGTTATGCTTATGGCAGCGCTCGCTGCAGCGATCGGCAGTGTAAATATGGTGACTGCATTTGCAGATGAGACTGCTTCCGGAGAAACAAAGTACGGCTGGGAGAGTGACGCAAAAAACAACTGGCGTTATTATGACAAGGACGGAAACCTCGCAAGCGGATGGATCAAATCCGAAGAGGGAGACGGACGCGGAAATGAAGTATGGTACTATATCGATCCGGCAACCCACATTATGGTCTCCAACACCACAAGAAACATTGACGGCGTTGATTATACATTTGGTGACGATGGAAGCTGGGTAGCGCCGAGAACAACTGCTCCGAAGGGACATATCACAGGAGGAAGATATTACAATACCTGGTCGAACCTCTGCATCCCGCAGATCATCGGAACAACGGAGACAAAAGAAGATGTCGGTGACGACTATATCGGCAGCGAATATAATGCGATCGGAAACCCGTACCGCACACAGGATCTCTGCATGAGCACAGATAACGGTGATGTTGAGATTTATTATCTCGATATGAAGAATAAACCGGATATGGATGCACAGACATTTGTAAATACACTTGTCGGTATTGAGAAAGCACAGAAAGGCCAGGCAACGCAGGCTGCTGCTGTGACGATCGCAAATCAGCAGTATTACAAAGCGTCAGTAACCGGAAAGAAGACAACAAACACTTACTACTGCCGGAAACAGGATGGATATATGGTTGTGATCTATACCAACGGAAGGATCAAAAATGCAAGTGCTCTTGACAGCATTGTCATGAATATTACAACTGCACAGTAACAGAATCAAACGTGTCATTTGCACGATGCCCCCGGGTCTGATGGCTCCGGGGGTCTTTTTATAGACTCTTTGTAACTATTCAGTAGGTCTGCGCACTTGCTGCGCTGACCGTAATAAAACATGGGACGGAAGGCAAAAATCCCATCGGCGAAGCCGATCTGGAATGGATTTTTGCTCGTAACTGTGAGGGTACTGAACAGTTACGACTCTTTTATGGATTCAGGGGGATGGGAATGGTCTTACAATCGATAAAAAGTATTTTTGCACTGTTGATATTGATCGGAATGGGCTTCTATTTCGCCAGAAAGAAATGGTTCGGAAAAAACGGAATGGATTTTCTTTCTAAATTTACGGTGGAGGCGACGCTCCCGTTCTATATGTTTTATAATATCTATCGAGACCTGGAAAGCCGGGAACGCCTTCTGTTCCTGATCACAAAGGTGCCGTATGTGTTTGCGTTGATCTTAATGTGCGTCTGTTTAGCGGCAGTGACGGCAAAGGTGTGCCGCATCAGGGAGGACAGGCGGGATACTTTTATCGTGGCAGCGGGTTTCCCGAATGTCGTTTTTATCGGATTTCCTGTGATCCAGGCGCTCTGGGGAGAGGGGATCACTTCCGTCGGCGCGATCTATTATATCGCGAGCACAGTCCTCTTCTGGACGCTGGGGATCAGTCTGCTGCAGCGGGGAGAAAAAAACGGCAAGAGTGCGAGATGGGCGCAGAATATCAAAAATCTGTTTTGCCCGACGGTCGTAGGAATGTTTCTTGGAATGGCAGCAGTCTTTTTCAGGATTGAAGTCCCTGATTTTATCCTGAAACCGCTGTCTATGATCAGCGGGGTCACATCCCCGTTGGCACTTGTGTTTATCGGAAGCGTGATCCGGAACATGGAAACATCATCGATCAGGATCGGAAAAGATATCGTTGTGGCGGTCCTTATGCGGTTTATCATGGTGCCGGCGACCGCCGTTGTGTTCCTCAGACTCCTGCCGGTGACACAGGAGATGAGAGAGGTATTCTTCATGCTGACCGTGATGCCGGCGATGGCACAGATGGGGATCATGGCGCGGGAGTATGACAGGGACTATGAGTTTGCCTGTACCGTCATCACTGTGACAACCGTGATCAGCATGGTGACGATCCCGGTGTTCATGTACCTGATGCAGACGTTTGTAATCTTCGGATAGAGGTTCGGAACAGGATCCGCAGTCACTGCATAAAATATCCGGAATGAATCTGTCTGCGTTGGAATCTGCGTCAGATCGTGATGATGTGGGATCCGGCGTGTAAGTTTCGCCGGCGTGAGACAGGCAGGGGACAGAGGAGATGCGGCACGGCGGATATGGAAGATCAGAAGGCTGAAAATCTCTTAAATCTGGCACTTTCCGTTCCGGAGGAGACGAGAGAGCGGACAAAGGAGCTGAATATTGGATATGACAGGGCGGACCGGACCTGGGAGATCATCGTGAAATACCACGGGGATCTTGCGTCTGTGCTGAGAGAAAAATTCCCAACTGTTTCGGGGACATATCTTTTAAATGATTTTGCGATCCTCCGGATCCCGGAGCGGGATGTCCCGGGAGTGATTGTACTTCGGGAAATTGAATATGCGGAGAAACCAAAGAGGCTGTTCTTTGCCCTGAACCGGGCGAGAGCGGCTTCCTGCTTTCTTCCGTCACAGAGCGGAAATGAGGGACTCACAGGAAGAGACGTTCTGGTGGCGGTGATCGACTCCGGGATCGATCTGTTTCACGAGGATTTCCGGAATGAAGATGGAACTACGAGAATTTTGTATCTGGACGATCAGGTCACCGGGAAGACATATGAAAAGGCGGAAATCGATGAGCTGCTCCGCGGGGAGAAAACACCAGGAAATTTCGGAAGTCCATCGTTTGACACGAGTGGTCACGGGACAGCGGTGGCGGGGATCGCGGCCGGAAACGGGAGAGCAAGCGGCGGGCTGTACCGCGGGGCCGCATATGAGAGCGAGCTGATCGTTGTCCGTCTTGGGATCCCGGATCCGGCAGGATTTCCGAGGACGACAGAGCTGATGAGCGGGATGGATCTTGCTGTGCGAAAGGCATTGGAGCTGGGGAGACCGATGGCGGTGAACTTAAGCTTCGGAAATACATACGGGTCGCATGACGGCGGCGGACTTCTGGAGAGGTATCTCGATTCCCTGGCGCAGATGGGACGCTTCGTATTTGTGACCGGAGCGGGGAACGAGGGGGATTCCGGAGGACACGCAAGACCGGTGATCGTGCCCGGAAGGATCGCGGAAGTCCGCCTTTCGGTGGGCAATTATGAAATGGGATTCGGAGTACAGATCTGGAAAAATTATGAGGACGGGATGCGGATCTTTCTGAGAGATCCGTCCGGTGACGCGGAGTTCGAACTGCTTCCGATACGTGGGACGGACCGGATCCGGATCGGGGAGACGGAGCTTCTGATCTATTACGGGGAGCCGTCCCCGTTTAATGCCGCCCAGGAGATCTACATCGAGTTCGTTCCGGAGCAGGCGTATGTGGAGAGCGGAATCTGGATTTTCCGGTTTCTCGGAAAGGGGCGGGAAGATACATATGTGGATCTCTGGCTTCCGTCATCCGCCGCACTCGGGCAGAATACGGCTTTTCTCGAACCGTCGCCGGAGACGACGCTCACGATCCCGTCCACGGCGTTCCGTCCGCTCACTGTCGGCGCCTACGACAGCCGGACCGGGATCTATGCCCCGTTTTCCGGCCGCGGGGACACCAGAATCTACCATGCCCAGAAGCCGGATCTCGCAGCGCCGGGCGTCGGGATCATGGCTCCGAAGAGCGGAGGCGGATATGAGGCGGTCACAGGAACGTCCTTTGCGGCGCCCCTCGTCGCCGGAGCCGCGGCGCTTCTCATGGAGTGGGGGATCGTGAGAGGGAATGACCCGTACCTTTATGGGGAGAAAGTGAAAGCGTACCTGAGGAAAGGGGCGAAACGGCTGCCGTCCGAGCTGGAGTATCCGAATCCGAGATTGGGGTATGGGGCGCTGTGTGTTTCTGAAAGTATACCGGAATGAAATGTGGAAGGAACATGAACTTTGCAAATTTCTGAAATATGACAAATTTTTCTTGAAAATACCAAATATCAGAGATATTATAGAAACATATACAAAAACGAGTCCGGAATATCGAAAATCAATGCGCAAATTTTGCAGCGTGGAACGATAATCTGAATTCGACTGCGGCGTGTGAAAATGCCGGGGCGTTCGATCCGGTCATTCACACAAATAAGAGATCATGAGGAGGAAAAAGCTATGGAAGCATTGTTTCAGGCCGTAAATGCCATATGCGGGAAGATCCAGATCGTCTCAAACCTGTTCTGGGATTTTCCGACAAACTTTGACTGGTATGCGAAGATCCCGATCCTCGGGAATTTCAGTCTGGCGATCATTCTTTTAGTCGGAACAGGAATTTATTTTACATTCCGTCTGCATTTTATCCAGGTGCGGAAATTCCGCTACGGACTCCATGTCCTGATGAGGCAGAAGAGCAGCGGAACGGGAATCTCATCCCTCGCATCATTCCTCTTGTCGACGGCGATGCGTGTCGGTCCCGGAAACATCCTGGGTGTCACCGGCGCGATCTCCACGGGCGGTCCGGGCGCTCTGTTCTGGATGTGGATCTCTGCGTTCTTCGGAATGTCGACGGCTTTCGTGGAGGCGACGCTCTCCCAGATCTTTAAAGAGCGAAAAGATGATGAGTATGTGGGCGGCCTGCCATTCTACGGAAGAAGACTTTTGAAGAATGCAGCGTGGGCAGGAGCGGCGCTCAGTGTCCTCTATATTATCTACGCGTTCCTCTGCTTCCCGGCACAGGGCTTCAACACGATCTCTGCGGTCGGCGCGATCGCGGGCGTGTTTACCGGGACCGTGATTGAGACGAATTCGTCCCTTTACTGGATCTCCTTCGCAGTTCTCATTGTTGCGACGGCGATCATCAGCTTTGGCGGGATCAAAAAAGTCACAAAGGTCACAGACCTGTTAGTTCCGGTCATGGCAGTAATCTATATCCTGACGGTTGTCCTCCTCATCGTCTTTAACATCCCGAGGATCCCGTGGTTCTTCGGAGCAGTCTTCTCCGAGGCATTCCGTCCGGAAGCAGTCTTCGGCGGAGCGTTCGGCATCGCATTAAGCCAGGGCATCAAGCGCGGCTTGATGTCAAATGAGGCAGGACAGGGAACCATCACGATGCCGGCAGCGGCAGCAGATGCGAACCATCCGTGTGATCAGGGCTGTGTCCAGGCACTCGGCGTATTCCTCGACACGATCGTGATCTGCACCCTGACAGGTTTTGTCGTTGTCATGGGAAGAATGTGGCTCACGGAGGACAGTGCGGCATGGTTTGAGCTCGGAAAACTTGACCGTTTCCTGACATCATGCGGCGCACTCACCGGAACCGGAACCATCTACCATCTTGTGACGATGCTCGTCAGCGTCTGCTTCGGATTGTTTGCGTTCACCTGCTTGGTAGGCTTTATGTCTTTCACGGAGATGTGCGCGAACCGGATCTCGACACGGCCTGCATTTATCAATACGATCCGTGTGCTCTGCCTTGTTGTCATTTCCTTCGGCGTCATCACAAATATTGCCGGCATGGATCTGAGTGCTCTCTGGGATCTCAGTGATTTTGCGAATATCCTCATGGTTTACTGCAACCTTCCGTTACAGTATATCGGATTCAAATATGTGCTTCGGGCGTGGGAACACTTTGAAAAGAATGACGGAACCGCGTTTACCTCGAAAGTTGCGGGGATCGATGTTCCGGTGTGGGATGAACACGCAGAGAAGAGAAAATAGAATATATAAAATATAGAAAGAATGCCGTCTGTTCACCTGGTAAAAAACGGTGACAGGCGGCATTTTGTCATGTCTCGTCTTCCTTTGCCTCCCAGAAATCCCTCTGGACAAACCGGCACACATTTTCCACATAATCAGCGATCGTGTAGTCATCGGCCAGCTCCAGGTAGGATTTTAGCGTTGTAAGGTAAAAACTTGACATAAACGAAACATAGAGCGGCATCGCGATCTTCAGGCGGTACCCTTTGCTTTCCCCGTGCCATCCGCTCTCAGCCAGGATTTCAGCGAGATCATGCTGGATCAGGAACATCAGGGACCCGTTTTTATTTACCTGGTAGATCTTCTGGTATTGGGCAAGGTTTTCCTGCGCCTGTGAGAGCAGGAACGTCAAAAAGATCCGCAGGGAGTTCATGTTCCTGAAATATAAAAGGTCCTCCACCGGACGAAGTCCCTCAATATACATTTTGATGCAGTAGTGGAGCAGATCGTACTTATCCTCAAAATACCGGTAGAAGGTAGAGCGGGAGACCATGGATACCCGGCAGATATCCGTCAGGGAAATCTTTTCAAACGGCATTTCCGCCAGCAGATCCAGAAGCGCTTTCATCAAAAGCAGGTAGGTTCTGCGGACAGAGACATGCTCTTCCTGTATAGGCAGCTTTAACATAAAGCACAAAACTCCTTTATCCATTCCAAATTGGACAAAAACACTCAAATTGTCTCATTTGGCACAATTTTTGAAAACTGGTTCTTGAGTATTTTAACATAAACATAGATAATATTGCAAGTAAAAGGAATGAAAAAAAAATCCTGCTGCAGGGTGTGCGAGAAAGAAAGGCAGCCGGAGCAGGAGAGGAAAAGCGGAGGCGATCGGATGATCAGAAAGAAAGATGTACGAAGAATGGCAGCAATCCTCTGCGTGATGACCGGAATGTCCGGGATCCCTGCCTATGCGGCAGTTCCGGAGACGCTCGGAGCGAAGCCGGGTTGGAATCAGATTTCCGGAAATTGGTACTACCTTATGGGAAACGGTGCCTGGAGCACAGATTTTATCGAGGATGAAAATACATGCTACACGTTCACAAAGGACGGGATCTTCTCCTATGCGAGGAAAAATCCGAACACGCGGGGCGGAGCGTACCCTGTTGATATGCTGGATCAGAAGGAACAGGAACTCTTTGATGAGATGAATGATGAGAAGAGCGACCTGTTTTTTGATGCTTATCCGGATGCCGAGGACGACTATGACAACGGGGATGTAGAGTTTTACGATGGGCAGGCGAGCTTTGTCCTGGACCAGACGTTAAATGAAATCGCAGAGAAACGGCTCTCTCTCGCAATGGAGAAGGGATATTCGAAGAGCAGAAATATGATCCCGGGCGAGGGAACGGTGAGCGATTACATAAAGAACGTACTTCCGGAGAGAAAGAGTGCGACATTTTTTGAGATGTACCTCTGGGGACCGGAGGAGACGTACGATCCGTATGATTCTGTCATGATCCGGATGCAGGAAAAGGCGGACCGGAAGAACGATAAAAAATATTCTCTGGAATACTACCGCAGAATGGGAATCGCCCATGAAAACAGAGACGGAAAAGACTACTATATGGTAGTTCTGGAGCGGTAAGAAAAAAGAAATGACCGGGCGGTCCCGCGCCAGATCCGCGGTGCAGGACCGGCTGCATTTCAGAATTGAAGGAGAGAGGACATGGGAGAGAAGTTAAAGAATGCGCTCCGCGGGCATAAGGAGAAGAAAAAGAGCCAGAGCGGCGGCTTTTCCTATATGCTTGCGTCGTTCATCATCCATAAACGCGCGTGGATCGAGACAGTCTTTGTGATCGGCTGTCTCTTATCACTTTTGACGATGAATTTCGTCAATGTAAACTACGATCTGACAAAATACCTTCCGGACACGGCGGAATCGGCGATCGGACTTGACGTCATGCGTGACAAGTTCGGTTATCCGGGAACTGCGCGGGTCATGGTGAAGGATGTCTCACTATATGAGGCGAAGCAATATAAAGATGAGATCGCCGAGATCGACGGCGTGGACCAGGTGCTGTGGTGCGACAGTTCCGTCAACATCTACGCCGGGGAAGATTTCATCAATGAGAGCGACATCAAGGATTACTATAAGGACAGAAACGCAGTCTTCGATATCACGTTTGTCGAGGAGAGCGATTCCAGCCGGACTTCCAACGCGATCAATGAGATGAAAAATCTTCTCGGCGACAAAGGCTGTTATGTCGGAATGGCGGTCCAGAACAAATCCATGACCGAGTCCATGGAGAGCGAGATGAGCAAGATCCTCGTGGTGGCCGTTGTCATGATCTTTGCAGTGCTTTCCGTGACGACGACGGCATGGACGGAACCGATATTATTCCTGTTGGTTATGGGTGTTGCGGTCCTCTTAAACAAAGGAACGAACATTTTTATCGGAACGGTCTCGTTCCTGACGGAAAACGTCTCGATCATATTGCAGCTGGCGACGTCCATGGACTACTCGATCTTCCTGCTCGATGCGTTCATGAATTACCGCAAACAGGGAATGAATGAGGAGGACGCGATCATCAACGCCGTTCAGGAGGCGATCAACTCGATCTTCGCCAGCAGCCTGACGACAGTCGTCGGCTTCCTCGCCCTTGTAACGATGAAGTTCTCGATCGGCTTTGACTTAGGTCTCGTCCTTGCGAAAGGTATCGTGTTCAGCCTTCTGACCGTCGTATTCTTCATGCCTGCAATGATCCTGAAGTTTGCGAAGCTCAATGAGAAGACGAAACACCGTTCCTTCATGCCGGATTTCCACGGCCTTGGAAAGGTGATCTACCGGATCCGCCCGATCGTGTTCGCGGTGATCGTCCTTGTGACGCCGCTTGCCTACACAGCGCAGGGATTAAACGACTTCCTCTACGGAAATGATTCCATGGGTGCATCGGAAGGAACCCAGGTCTATGAGGATGACCAGGAGATCACGAAGATCTTCGGACGAAGCAACATGCTGCTCGCCCTGTATCCGAACACTTCGGAGGTCAATGAGCGGGCGATGGCGAAGGAGATCAAGGATCTCTCCTATGTAAAGAGCGTGACGGCCCTGGCAGACACGCTGCCGGAGGGGATTCCGGAAGAGTTCCTTCCGAAGTCCACGGTGGAACTCTTACATAAAGGCGGCTACTGCCGGATGCTGATCTACACAAGAACAAAGACGGAGAGTACGGAGGCGTTCAAGGATTCCGATGCGATCCAGGAGATCGTAAAGAAATATTATCCGGATGGCAGCTATCTCGTCGGTGAGACGCCGTCGACCCAGGATATCAAGTCCTTCATCGTCAAGGACTATGAGAATGTAAATGTGCTGTCCCTTGCGGGCGTATTCCTCGTCGTTATGATGAGCTTCAAGTCGGCAGTCATGCCGATCCTCGTCATCATCCCGATCGAGGTGGCGATCTTCATCAACATGGCGATGCCGTATTTCCAGGGCGTTGAGATGGTGTACATGGGCTACATCATCGTCAGCAGTATCCAGCTGGGTGCGACGGTCGATTACTCGATCCTCTTAGCAAACAACTATCTGGCGAAGAGAAAGACGCTCTCGAAGAAAAAAGCCTGCGTGGAAGCGATCGCGGCGTCCTGTTCCTCGATCTTTACATCCGGTTCCATCATCACGCTGGCCGGATATATTGTATACATGATCTCGTCCACAACGGCGATCGCCGACCTTGGCCACCTGATCGGACGAGGCGGACTGTTCAGCCTTGTATTGGTACTGACAGTGCTTCCGCTGCTCCTGACTTTGTTTGACAACTTTATCGTCGGGGAGAAGCCGGCAGCGGCGCTTGCGAAACGTCTTCACCGCCGGGTGAAGAACCGGAGAGAAAAACGGAACGCGAAAAAAGGTGAGACGGAAGAAGATACAGAGGAAGGCGCGGATCCCTACGAGGACGATGAAAACGAAGCGGCGGCAGGCAGGGAGCCGGAGATGACAGATAGAGAAGGAATGGAGGAGAACGGTGATGAGACAGAAAAATAGAAAGATCATGGCAGCGGGAATGGCAGCTGTCACGCTCTGCACCAGCCTTGTTTCCACGCCGGTCTATGCGGCGGAGGCGTCTGTGAGCGTCGATGAATCGATGTACGTGAACCTGGATTACTATGGTTCTGTAGATAAGGTGAATGTTGTGAAAGGAGTGAGCTTAAACGGACTCACGAGCTTCACGGACTATGGAAATTATCTCGATGTCACAAATATGACCAACAATACGACCCCGGAGATCGGAGACGGAAAAGTTATCTGGAATCTCCCGGCCGACACAAAGGGATATTTTTACTATAAAGGAGCGATCGACAAGGACACGGTGACACTTCCGTGGACGATGGATGTCTCCTACAAATTAAACGGAGTCCCGACGGATGCAGAGAAGCTCGCCGGAGCTTCCGGACTCGTGGAGGTCCATGTGACCGCGAAACCGAACGATGCGGCGAGAGATTATTATAAGAACAATATGCTGCTCGTTGTCGCGATGCTCGTCGATATGAGCAAATGCTACAGTGTCGAGGCGGAAGGCGCGCAGACGCAGAGTCTCGGTTCCCAGACCGCGATCATGTATACGGCGCTTCCGGGCGAGGACGGCGACTATACAATCCGGATCGGCTCTGACAAATTCGAGACATCCGGCGTCATCATGGCGATGGTCCCGGGAACCATGAAAGACCTTGAGCATATCGTGGACTTAAAGGATGCGAAGGACACCTGGAAAGGTGCCGGAGACCAGTTATATGACAGCATGGACCAGCTGGCAGCTTCTTTGGAGAGCATGAGAAGCGGCGTCAACGAGCTGAAACAGGGATTAAACGAGGCGGAGAATGCGAGAGGCATCATCAGCGGTTCCAAAGATGAGATCCTGGACAGCAATGACCAGGCACTTGCATCCTTAAATGCCCTTTCCGAGCAGCTCGGAACGATCATCCCGTATATCCAGACGGCGAAGGATGCCTCCGAGGTTGCCCACAGCAGTCTGACGGATGTTGTCAATACGCTCGGAAATATGCAGGAACCGCTCCGGAAGCTTGATACAAGTCTTCGCGGTTTAAAGAGCAGCTCCGGAAGTGCGTCTGTGAGCGTTGATGACGTGGTATCAGCAGTCCAGCAGATCAAAAAGCTGGACACACAGCTCCAGAAGAGTATCGTGGACTTTATCAAAAATCTTGCATCATCCCAGGCATCCATGGAGGATGCGATTGCGGATTACTACGATGTTGAGGCAGGGGATGCGGATGAACAGGCACTTGCCGAGGCGGCTGCGGGAGCAGATACTTCCGCCGGTCACGCCGGTCTGCTGAATGCCCAGGAGCTGATCGGGATCTTAAAACAGAAGGAGAAAGCGCTCCGCCAGGTTGCTTCCTCCAGCAATGCGCTGGTTTCCGACACATCGAATATGCTGGATGATGTGTCGAATGTCGCGAGATATCTTGCGCAGACGACGGATCAGATGGATTATCTGATCGAGGATACGAAGGCTCTGAAGGATTCCCTGGACGTCTATTATCCGGATCTTCAGTCTGCGCTGGATGATTCCAAAGAGCTTGTGAACCGTACAACGGATGCGCTGAATAATAGCACGAACTCTCTGACACTTGTACAGAATACGGTCCGTGCGAGCTCTGACAGCCTTGATGCGGCGGCGAAGGATTCCATCAAGGGAAGTCTGAATGTCCTGAACAAGAGCCTGAATGTTCTCGACAGCACCAGCTCCATGAGAAAAGCCGGACGCACCATGAAGGATACGATGGACAATGAGTGGAGTGATCTTGAGGATGACACCAACTTCTTAAATATGGATCCGAGTGCGGAGAAGGTTTCCTTTACTTCCGATGAGAATGCGGAGCCGAATACCCTGCAGATCATCATGCGCACGGAGGAGATCAGCGTGGATGATGATGCAGAGCTTCTCGATGCAGAGACAGAGAAGGCAGCAGTCAATCCGCTTCAGAGAATGTGGAACATGCTTGTCCAGATGTGGAAGGCGATCGTTGAGATTTTTAAGAACAGGTAAATAAAGGATATGTGACAGATCTGTGCAGGAGGACGTGCGGCAGGATGGTTCTGCGGGGACGTTTTTCTGCACAAACTGGCATATGAGGAAAGAAAGAGAAGCGCGTGGAAGAACTTCTTCCGGGAAGGAGAAGAGCGATATATGAAGAGATTTGGAAAGAAGCTGGCAGGATTTCTGCTGGCAGCAGCTCTGGCAGTGACTGCGGCGGTTCCGGCTTTTGCGGCAAGCAGGTCAGCGGTCGGAAAAATCTATCTGACGATCGACAGCACGGTAGGCCTTAAGAACGACTCTGAGGACGTCACAGTGACGCCATACGGGGATAACACGGATTTCTACTATGTGAGCAGCATTTATATCGAAAACAACGACGGAAACGGCTATACGGAATCGAATCCTCCGAAGATCACGGTGACGCTGGAAGTTGCGGATGAGGAGAATTACTGTTTTTCGGGAACAGCCTCAAAGGATTTCCGCCTGACGCTTGCAGATTCCGCAAAGGATGGCTACGGAAAAGCGGAGTACGTGAAGGCGGTAAAGAAAGATGACAGAAGCACCATCGAGCTGACATTCCGCCTGACGTTCAATAAGAAGACAACCGCATCCACAACAAGTACCATAAAGTCTCCTGTGGGTGTGTCCTGGTCTCCGGATGCTTACGGAACGGGAATATGGTCAGCCGTCAACGGGGCGAAATATTACCAGCTCCGTCTCTTAAAGGACGGCAGTCTCACGGGGGATGAGTTTACGATCTACGGAACCGGATATGATTTCTCAAGACTCATGGGAACTACGGGTTCCTACAGCTTTGAAGTCCGCTCTGTAAAGTCCTCCAACAATGCAAAGAGCGCCTGGGTCCGCTCCGGGGAGATCGGCTCCTACGCCGCAGGTTCCTGGAAACAGAGTGCCGACGGCCGATGGTGGTGGGACTATGGCGATGGCACCTGGGCAGCAGCAGAATGGCTTTACATCAATGGAAAATGGTATTATTTTCAGGAGGACGGATATATGGCGACCGGCTGGATCACCCTGTATAATAAGTCCTATTATCTGGATCCGTCAAGCGGAGCGATGTACAGGAGCGAAAGGACGCCGGACGGGCTTTACGTGAATGAGAGCGGCGTGTATGTGCCGGGAATATAATGTGAAACAGTTTTTTATCATAAAATCGGCAGAATACCCCCATTCCTCGTAGGT
>NZ_QUEP01000006.1 GCF_003478035.1 Clostridium sp. OF03-18AA | reverse complement strand
TATTTTCCCTTCAGGCTTCAGGCTTATTCATTGTATGCAGAATTGATGATATAGCACGACTGCAAAAATCAATATATGAGAAGTTTACAATACACAGCACAGCTATGTGCAATAATCTGATATTTACATGCCAACTATGGCACTATGCAAGAGATGGCAATTCATCTCACCACCTATAGAGGTGGGAGAATTCTTGCTGATTCTTGTTAAATACTCAAAAAGATTAATCGACATCCCACCCGCGTTCAATTCAGTAAGCATACTCACATCAAGATGCTTTAAATTCGGTGTTGAAGTAATTGATAAGTTCTTCAGCTTCAAATTGTGGCTTAAGTCAAGAGAGTTTATAGTCACCCCTTTCGACACCTTTTCACGAACCGCAAACCAATGTGGGAACAGCATAGCCGTGTACTGTTTCTCCATAAGACTTCCTCAGAAGGCTAAAAAAAGGTCCAGAATAATGTCCTGGACCTTTCAATGACTTCTCGAATAGTGTACTGCCCTTCCACATTGCTGTTTCTTTTTTTGACTTTTCCTCTACGTAGTATAAATGGCGTCAGCAAAAAAGTCAATTTTCAGACATAAATATCCTTAATTATCCTTAAAAGCAAGTTTCATGCAGTTCCTTATATTTTCCCTGCTTTCAGAAAAAACAAATTTCTTTTTCTTGTTTCGATTTAATGTCAATATCAATCATAGCTCCATCTGGTGAACCTGATCTTCACGCGAACGTGCATCATTGGCATTTAGCGCCTTTTTGTGTAACAGAAAATTCCCTGCTGCGCAAAAAAGGATCCCACATGATCTCTCATATGGAATCCTCGAATGATGCTTCAAATTAATTAGATAAAACCTTACTTTATCAGTGAAAATCCTTATTCTAAGGAATTATTCACATGTGTACGGCATAAGAGCGATATGACGTGCTCTCTTGATAGCTACTGTTAAAGCTCTCTGGTGCTTTGCGCAGTTGCCAGTGATTCTTCTCGGAAGGATTTTTCCTCTCTCAGATACGTATCTCTTTAACTTGTTTACGTCCTTGTAATCGATCTCGCCGTTCTTATCGCCGCAGAATACGCAAACTTTTTTTCTTCTATGCATGCCGCCTCTTCTTACTCTGGAAGAATCGGACTTGTCACCTTTATTGAATGCCATTTTAAATTACCTCCTGTTAGTTTCGTTATACCAGTCCACTCACAACACCTTAGGAGTAAGGCACCGCTTTTCCGAAGACTGATTCGTTTAGTTGAATGGAAGTCCTTCGTCCTCGACTCCATCCGGAATATTCATAAATCCATCGCCGATCGCACTGGACGGAGCAGGTCTTGTTGCCTGCTGGTAGCCGCCGCGATTACCGCCGCCATAGCTGTTTCCGCCGCCAAAGCTGCTGTTGTCGCCGCCCTGACCCTTACTGTCAGCGAATTCCTGGTCATCTACAATGATATCCGTTGTATAGACCTTCTGGCCATCCTTATTTACATAGCTTCCGGTCTGGATTCTTCCGGAAACCAGTACACGCATGCCCTGGCGGAAATATTTCTCCGCGAACTCACCTGCGCGGTCAAAAGCTACGATGTTGATAAAATCGGCCGTCTGGCCCTGATCGCCGTCCTGGTTTCTTCTGCCTCTTCTGTCAACTGCAAGTGTATATCTTGCGATCGCCATAGAGCGCTCGCCCTGGGAATAGCGTACTTCCGGGTCTCTGGTTAATCTACCCATAAGGATAACTCTGTTCATATTCTCACTCTTTCTTTATTAAGCGTCCTGTCTTACGCAAAGATAACGGACAACCGGCTCCATAATACGGATATGAGCCTCTACCTCGTTCGGGCAGTTTGCCTCGCCCTCAAAGTGGATGAAGTAGTAGAATCCCTCTTTGCTCTTCTGGATCTCATATGCAAGTCTCTTCTTGCCCCATTCGTCCACATCAACGACATTGCCGCCGAAACGTGTGATATAGCCTTTCACCTTTTCAAGTGCGGCTGCTCTTTCGTCATCTTCAAGTTTTGCGCTAAGAACAACTGCTAACTCGTATTTGTTCATAGTTTCATAAACCTCCTTCTGGTCTTCCGGCCCCCGATTTTCAGTATCAGGAGCAAGGATTTTTTACATGTCACAGGTAATAATCTTAGCAAAAAAAAGCAGGAAATGCAAGCACTTTTTGCCTGATTTCCTGCTCTTTTTATACTTTTTTCATTCCTTACCATCTTTCACACCGGTGAGAGATCCTGCGCCGGTCGAAATTTGGTGATCCGGCCTGTTTTTCAGAAGTTTTATCTGAAATTACGCCGTTTTTCTTGAAAAGATGCCTTTTACTTTATCGATATACGGCTTCGTCCACGGAATATTTCCAAGCAGGACGAATAATGTACAGATCGAAAGCACGATCGTGATCGGATGTCCGAACATCGCCATAAACGGGTTGTCGGAGGACGATGCCAGGGACACGGCCTGACGGAAATTGGAATCCATCATCTTTCCGAGTACCATCGCAAGGATCAGCGGGGCAACCGGATAATCGAACCGGCGCATCACGAATCCCATCAGTCCGAAGAAGAACATGAGTCCCACATCAAACAGACGGTTGTTGCACGCGAAGGAACCGATCACACAGAGGCTCGTTACCACCGGGATCATGATATTCTTCGGGATCGTAATGACCTTACAGATCCTCGGGGCAACAATCAGTCCTAACAGTAAAAGCGCAAAGCACGCGATGATTCCCGCTACTACGATCGAGTAGAAGGATTCTTTGTTCTGGGTGATAAATAACGGACCCGGCTGTAAACCATGGACATAGAATACAGAAAGAATGATCGCCGTGACCGCATCGCCCGGAACCGCAAGTGTCAGCATCGGGATCAGCGCACCGCCGATGCAGGCGTTGTTGGAGGACTCACTCGCCACGATTCCTTCGACCGCGCCTTCTCCGAACGGAACCTCCGGATCTTTCACGAGGCGTTTTGCCTCATTATAGGCGATAAAGGATGCCACCGGTCCGCCGGCTCCCGGAAGAGCTCCGACTAAAAGACCGATCGTCGATGTATATAAGGAAAGTTTCCAGCTCTTTAAGATCTCTTTCAAGCTGACTTTCGTCTTTTCCATTGCAAGGACGTTCTGCTCCTGCTTCATGTTGTATACAACAGAGAGAACTTCCGCGAATCCAAAGAAGCCGACGAGTGCCGGTACCGTGCTGACGCCGCCGGTAAGGTTCTGGATCCCGAAGGTCAGACGTTTTGTTCCCATTAACGGGTCAAGTCCGATCATGCTGATCACGAGACCGATCATAACACTGATCAGGCCCTTCGCGTAGTTCTTCGTGCTGACGGATCCGACCGTCGCAAGTCCGAACAGAGCTAACAGGAAATAGTCCATTTTTGTAAATTTGATCGCAACTCTGGAGACCGGCTCTGCGAGAAGTCCGAGTGCCAGAAGTCCAAATAAGCTTCCGATGAAGGAATAGATCGTTGCGGTAAACAGTGCTTTGTAGGACTGCCCTTTTTTCGACATCGGATATCCGTCAAGCGTTGTTACAACGGAGGACGGAGCGCCCGGAATGTTGATCAGGATCGCCGATACCGCGCCGGAGAATACTCCGACTACATATACGCCCATGATCATCGCAAGGGCGTCTGAATGTTCCCAGGTATAAGTAATGGATACAAGAAGCGCTGTCGCCATGGACACGGAAAGTCCCGGGATCGCGCCTACAAACAGACCAGCCACAGAACCAAGGAGAACCATGAGGATAAACCGCGGATCGACCACGGATAACATCTGTAACATTTTCCCTTTCTCCTTTCTATGGCAGAAGCACATGTAAGAATGTGCGGAATGCAAGGCTTAAAAATAATGTAGTTCCGATCGGTACAAATACGAGGACCGGGATCTTTCTGACGCCCATGAAGATCATCATGGCGATCAGGAACACGATGGTCACAACTTCAAATGTTGAAAATGTGTACGCAAAAGATAAAATTCCGATGGTCACATACGGAACTTTTATAAAAGCAAGTGCTGCATAGTAGAGCACACAGAGGATCAGCGCGATCACGACCCAGCGCCGCTTTTCTGTTTTTTCTTCTTTTGACACCTTCTTGTCATTCGGAACCGCGGCTTCTTTTTTCATTGCCGTAACTCCCTCTCCGACGATCCATAAGGACAGACCGATCATGGCAAGCGCCACGATGAGCGGAAACAGATACGGGGACTGCGCCCAGCTCTTGTTAAATCCCTTTGCGTAGGATGAAAGAGAATACGAGAGCAGCACAAGGCCGCTCCCGCAAAATACAATTCCTTCGACGATCAGCGAATGAATTTTATTCTTCATTGATTATTCTCCAATTCTCTTGATGCCGAACTCTTCCGGACTC
Organism: Clostridium sp. OF03-18AA; assembly: GCF_003478035.1. Classification (GTDB taxonomy): domain Bacteria; phylum Bacillota; class Clostridia; order Lachnospirales; family Lachnospiraceae; genus Pilosibacter. Next base: position 232,153 of record NZ_QUEP01000006.1, on the reverse strand, counting down.
TTTTCAGCAACACCGTTGTCATACTGTAACCAGCAGATAACAGATTTCCAGTTGTCGTAGAATGCCTGGATGGAAGCGTCATCTGTATACTCTTTATATACCGGATCAGCTGCATTCTGCTCTACGAACTCTGTCCACTCCGGATCAGCAAATACTTTCTGGGATGCTGCCTTTAATACGTCGACAACCTCCTGCGGAGTATCGTTGTTTACAACGAAGGAAAGAAGTGTGTACGGGATATTTAAGTACTTCTCAGCTTCCGGAACTGTCTCTGTGAATGCCGGGATATCCGGGTAAGCGTCCATTCTCTTGTCAGAGAATACTGCTAACGGTTTTACGTCGCCGCTCTCGATATAGCCGCCAAGTGTGGAGATGTTCGGGTTTGTAAAGTCAACCTGTCCGCCGATAACTCCGAGAAGTGCGTCATTACCGGAATCAAAGCTTGTCATTGCTACTTCATAGCCGAGCTCCTTTAATACGAGACCCTGGTTGTGTCCGCTTCCTCCAGGACCGGAGTGGGACATTGTGATCTTGCCCGGGTTTGCCTTGATATCGTCAAGAAGCTCTTCCAGTGTGTTGTACTTGGAATCTTTGCCAACTACGAGAACCTTCGGATCGCCGACTAACGGGGAGATAACGGTGAAGTCATCATATCCAAGGTCGCAGATGTTCATGGTTCTGTAGGTTCCCATTGTCTCTGCACAAACAAGAAGTGTGTAACCGTCGGACGGCTGCTCTTTTACGAACTGGCTGCCGATGGATCCGGATGCACCGCCCTGGTTGGTAACCGTGATCGGCTGTCCTAAATACTTCTCAAGCAGAACTGCCAGCTTTCTGCCCCATGTATCGGTTGTTCCGCCTGCGCCGTAAGGGATGATCATTGTGATCGGCTTTGTCGGATAATCAGCAGTTGCAACGAGATCGCCGGCTGCCTCTGCGGTGCTCTCTGCGTTTTTCGCTGCCTCTGTGGTTGTGTCTGCTGCTGTTGTTTCTGCTGCTGCGGTTGTCTCAGTCTTGGAAGATGTTGAGACGCTGCATGCAGTCAGGGACATGCACATCATAGCTGCTGCCATGCCCAGTGCGATCATTTTTTTCATTGTGGTACTCTCCTCTTTTTTAGTTTTTGCTTCCGCCATCAAACTCATAACCCCGTGCTGACGCACTCACTGCCTGAATTTACAGGCTTTTTGTTTGTTAATGGCAAAAGAAAAATGAAGCTCTGCCAAGCAGCTGCTTATTTTTCTTTTGCGCTCATTATAACACACTGTTTTTTCAGAATCAATATAAAAACTTTTCCACTTTAAAGTTTTTATGCGTATATCACATTAAATTGTTAAGTCTTACGCCAGTCCCTGGATCAGGATCACCAGGATCAGGACCGGGAGAATATAGCGGAAATAGATCTTTACCCACTTCGCTTCCGGCATCTTAAGTCCCGTTCCATGGTTTGCTTCCGCAAGATACTTATCGTATCCCCAGCCCCACTTGCTCACGCAGAACAGGAGATAGACCAGAGATCCCAGCGGAAGGAGCAGGTTGCTGACCAGGAAATCCTCAGAGTCCAGGACATCTCTCGCACCGATAATGTGCAGACTGCTCCACACATTATATCCGAGTACGCAAGGCAGGCTTGCGATCAATACAAAAATACAATTTAATATAGAAGCTTTCTTTCTGCTCCATCCAAAGTTGTCCATGCAGCTGGAGAGCAGGTTCTCAAACACAGCAATGACTGTGGAAAAGCTCGCCGCCGACATGAATAAGAAGAACAGCATTCCCCATATCCGTCCGCCTGCCATGTTGGCAAACACATTCGGCAGAGTGATGAAGATCAGCTGCGGACCGGCATCCGGCTGTACCCCGAATGAAAAGCAGGCCGGGAAGATAATGAGTCCGGCGGAAAGTGCTACCAGCGTGTCGAGACCGCAGATCCGGACCGCTTCGCCCGCAAGTGTGTGGTCCTCGGACATATAACTTCCAAAGATCTCCATCGCCGCGATGCCAAGACTCAATGTAAAGAATGACTGGTTCATGGCGCCCATGATCACGGAGCCGAGTCCGACGTCCGCCGCACGCTTAATATCCGGAAGAAGGTAGAAGCTGAGTCCTTCTTTCGCTCCCGGAAGGATCAGGCTGTGTCCGGCCAGCACAAGGATCAGGACGAGCAGAGCTGCCATCATCCATTTTGTGATCTTTTCAAGTCCGTTCTGAAGTCCCCTGCTGCAGATAAAGAATCCGGCAATGACCGTTACTGCCATCCAGAGACCCATCTCGCCGGGATTGCCGAGCATTTCCCCAAATACTCCTGCCACCTGGTCTGCATCCATTCCGGTGAAAGTTCCTGTCGCAAACTTTACAAAGTAGCTGAGCATCCAGCCGGAAACCGTCGTGTAATACATCATCAGAAGATAACAGCCGATCATACAGAACCATCCGTGTACATGCCACCGGCTTCCCGGCTTTTCAAGTGCCTTGTAAGCACCGACAGCACTCTTTCGTCCCGCACGACCGACCGCAAGTTCCATTGTAAGGACCGGAACGCCCATACAGAGCAAAAACAGCAGATAGAACAGGACGAATACTCCGCCGCCGTTCTGTCCCGCCACATACGGGAACCGCCATACGTTTCCGATTCCGATCGCGCAGCCCGCGCTCACCAGTAAAAATCCCAGGCGCGAACCAAAATTTTCTCGTTTCATGATATAACTCCCCTTTTCCATCTCCTGTCGGCTTTTATGCCGTCAGGGGTTCTTGACGCCGATGATGCTTCGCAGCCCAGATCGGCAAAATCCGCAGCCCCGACGTCAGTAACCTTATGATACTGCCCGATAAAAGGATTTGCAACCGCGCTTTTTGTATGGTATCATAAGGAAAACTTATGTTATGCAGGAATCATCGATCATTTTCATCAAACATGTGGAATTTATGTATATTCTTCAGGCGATACAGAATTTTTTGAGAGGAAGTTTCCGTTATGAATACAAACCAGCTCCGATATTTCGTGGCTGCCGCCGAGTGCCGCAGCTTCACGAAAGCAGCCGATCAGTTTTATATTACGCAGACCGCGATCACCCAGCAGATCCATGCCCTGGAGGACAGTCTCGGCGTCCCGCTCTTCGACAGGACAAGCCGTCCGATCACACTGACTCCCGCAGGAAGCGCCTTTTTGAACGATGCCAGATCCATCCTCGACCGGATCGACCAGGCGGTAAACAGGATCCAGGAGGTTTCTACCGGTATGGTCGGTACACTCCGCATCGGATACACGAAAGGGTTTGAGCGGAGCAATTTTTCCAGCTCGCTGCGTTTCTTCCATAATAAATATCCGAATATCCTCGTCTCCTGCTACCGGCGGAACACAGATCTTCTCGCCGCAGGGCTCCTGAAGGATGAATACGATATTATTTTTACATGGGACAGTACCGAGCTTGTAAAGAATGATTCCATCGAATACCGGCTGATCGAGCGGAGTCCGCTCATGGTTGCGGTCTACGGCAGCCATCCGTTTGCCGGGCGGTCATCTCTGCGCCGCACGGAGCTTCACGGGGAACGTCTCCTGTTTATGACCCCATCCAGCACCGGCGATTCCGTCAGTGATCTGCGTTTTTACGAGATGTACGAGCGAGCCGGCTACCACCCGGATATCTTTTTCCGGTCCAACGACGTCGAGAGTATCCTCATGATGGTGTCCGCCGAAGAGGGGATCTCGATCATCCCGGCTTACGTCACTCAGAAACTGACGAACGCCGATAACCTTGTCTTTATTCCGTTGATCGGCGAGGAGGAAGTCGTCGAGATCATCGCCGCCTGGAAGAAAGCGTCCGGGAATCTGGCTCTTCAGCAGTTTCTGGGACATCATCCACTTCTGAAGGCGGAATAGCTGCTGCAGTGCTGACTCATAAGTTGCGTTTCCTCTGTTTTTATGGTATTTTATATGTGTTTTTACTGATTTTACGGTCAATCTGCATTTTCACATGAGCGGTTTGGAAATTATGAGATCTGCTGAAGTGATATGCTCTTATTATAGAAAGGATTCGATATGGCAAGAAACTGTCCTATTATTTTATGCGGCTTTACAAGCAGCGGAAAGACCACCATCGGAAAGCTGCTCTCCGAACGTCTTGCACTTCCATTTTACGATACTGACCAGATGCTGATCGAACATTATCAGATGACGATCCCGGAAATCTTTGCCAAAGGCGGCGAAACACTTTTCCGCGATTATGAACACGAGATCGCCCGCCGGGTATGCACACTTGGTCAATCCGTCGTCTCCACCGGCGGCGGCATGCTGACCTTTGACCGGAATGGCGAGATTCTCGCCAAAAACGGAATGATCTTCTACATTGACCGCCCATTTGAGGACTGCTATGCCAATCTTGCACAGCATCCGGAGCGGCCGTTGTTTAAGAATCATACAAAAAAAGAAGTTCAGGATATGTACCTCATTCGCCGTGATCTTTACCGCAAATATGCGAAGTTTGATATTAAAAACACGGGTACGGCAGGCGAAGCGGCTGAAAAAATCTGCGATTTATTAAAATAAGGATTTGCTGTTACGATCATTCCCTATTTGATTCCATATTCATTTTCATCCGCCTCAACAACGCGGGCTGAAAATTCATGTCCAGGAATTCTGGGATAGGAAACATACGGAAGATTTCCACGGTAAGTACCAAGATCACTTCCACATATTCCACCATATAAAATGTAAAGCGGACATTCGCAATCCGCTTCGCTACTTGCTCATGAACGCAGTCGCTTCGCGATCTGTCAGTGGGAGCTTTCAACTCCCACTGACATAAGCATCCCACTCACCCACCGCTTAGTGCTCCGCGCACTTGAAGCGGGGGAATGCTTATCTGCGTTCAAGTAATGCTGTGCCTTTTTCACGTACCGGAACATCGTTCTGAAGCACCTCAACCTTTCTGGGTTCAAGCATTTTTACTGTCTTCATCGTACTTTTTCCTCCATCTTAGAATCCGATCAGTGCCCCGCCGTCAACCGGAATACATGTACCTGAAATATATCTCGCCGCATCACTGCAAAGGAATGCTGCGCACATACCGACATCCATCGGATCTCCAACACTTTTTGCTGGAATACGCCCCAGGATCTTCGCGAGACGCGGCGGATCATTGTCCACGGCTTTGTGGAACATCGGAGTATCGATCCAGCCAGGTGCGATCGCATTCACTGTGATCCCGTATTCCGCCACCTCCGCTGTCAAGGTATGGATCAGACCAAGATATCCTGCTTTTGCAGTAGAATAGCCACATACCTGCGGCTGTCCAATATAGCTTGTCATGCTGGCCTGGAAAATAATTCTTCCCCATCCCCGTTCCTTCATCTGCGGGATAAAGGCCTTTGTCAATGCAAATGCACCGACAAGATGAACATCCAGGACATTTTTATAGTCCTCCACGCTCATATCCCAAATATATTTCTTGCAGTGATTTCCGGCATTATTCACCAGAATATCAACCGGTCCCTGTTCTTTCTGAATTCTGTCTGCGATTACCTGTGCATGATCCGTATCTGTGATATCAAACTGGTAGAAAACTGCTTTTCCGCCAAATTCCTTCAGGATCTCATTTCCCTTCTTCTCATCTGTCCGGCTCAATGCGATCACTTTTGCGCCGGCACTGACCAGACATCTTGTGATCGCAAGTCCCAGACCGGTGATTCCTCCCGTCACAACTGCTGTTTTTCCGGAAAGATCATACCATTTCTGCTGTTCTGTAAAAGCTGCCATGATTTCCTCCAGATCCCCTATATTTCTGTCTTTTCACATTTTCGAAATGCAACTTCTTTTTCCTGATACTTATATGGCACAAAGTATTCCCGATGTCCCAATTCTTCACCTTTAGATAGATTTCCCTTTGCTACCTGTACCACATAATCCATCAGCCGGTCCGCCTGTTCATCCTGTGTACATTCTCCGTACAGAACAGGACTGGCGTCAAAGTCCATATCCCCATTCATTCGTCGGAATGTCTCCCGGTTTCCCGTGATCTTGATGCATGGGCTTACTGCGCTTCCGACAACATTTCCTCTTCCTGTAACTAAAAAGACAATGTGAGCGCCGCAGCTGATCAGATCCATCAGACCTTCCGAGTCATTCGGATTTGTGATCCCGAACTGCATCCAATAGGGATCCGGTGTCGAATCCAAAAGCCAAAGGCCATGTCTTTTCGGCGGGCACGAGACTTTGATCACTCCCTCGATCGGACTGGAACCGCTTTTGATCACCGCTCCCATACTCTTTTCTTCGATCGTCGAAAGACCGCCGGCAAAGTTTCCGGGGCTCACCGAATACTGGCGCACGGATTTACAATACTCCAGTGCCTTGTCGTATGTATACTGGATCTCCTCTTTCGCGGTCTCAGATGCCGCACGGGATGTCAGCAGCCAGTCAAGGCCGACTGCCTCAACGATCTCCTCAAAGATCGCGGTACCTCCGGCTTTTACAAGTTGATCAAAAAGGCGGCCGACTACAACATTTCCGGCAAGTCCGCTCGTATAATCACTTCCGCCGCATTCTGCTCCGATTACCAGATCCTGCAGCGCCATCTGAACTCTCGGAGTATTCTCCAGCTCTTTCAGCGCCTCACGAACCCAGGCGACTCCTTTTTTGATCGACGGAACCGTTCCTCCTTCATCCTGGATCCGGATCCAGGATGAAATTTTCTCTTCCTGAAGTGCGATCTTTTCCAGCCATTCCGGCTGAACATATTCGCATCCGAGTCCAACCGTAAGCACCGCACCTACATTTGGATGACGGATCAGACTGATCAGCATATTTACAGCATACTGATTATCCGTGCAACCATCAAATCCTAAAAGTTCCACTTCCGGATGATGGACTTCATCCACGATTTTCCTTGCAACATGCTCTGCACATTTTACTGTATAGATCACAAGTACACAATTTCTGATCCCTTTTCTGCCGTCTTTTCTCTTATAGCCCATCCAGGAATTTTCTGTGTGATTCATGTCCGTTCTCCATTATTCATAGCGTGTATCTTTCGGCGCTCCTGTATGCACATCAAGGTGGCTGGACCGCTGGTCATAAATGCTGCACATGACATGCAGATGAACCCACGTCCCCTGACGGATATCTTTCGTTGCACGACCGATCACAACCCCATATTTTACGATATTTTCTCCAGCCGCAATATCTGTCAATGCCACCTTATGCCCCGCAGGGATCTCTTCTCTGACTGAAAGCTTTTTTTCCCGGCTGTCGCCAAGAAGTCTTACGGTCCCCGGTTCCAGCACTTTCAGAGCCGTTGCCACATTATCCCGCTCATCAATCTGAAACGCTGTCATTTCATCTTCCATTTTGCTCATCGTCAGAACTCCTTCAGGTCGTCTTTCTGTTACATGTATCAGATAATTTCATCATACTCTCACATTTTGTATTTGTCAATTTGATATATTTACATATTTTTTGTCTACATATTTGGCGATATGCACAAAACAAATGCAGTCAAGCAAAAAGCGACCACGATCGTATATTCCGATCAGCAGTCGCTTTTATTTCTGATTTGTCTCAAAAAATATTTCTTATGGTCTGAATCCGATAGGATCCTGCTCTTTCTTCCGGAGCCAGTCTCCATATGACGCAAACGTGTCAAGAGATCCTTGTTTTGCTTTTCTTAAATGATTTTTCATCTTATCTGCAGCATCTTCATATCGATCTTCAAGAAGAGCATCAATAATCTCCGCATGTTCCGGTTTTGACTGCATCAATCGATTCAGGTCAAGACTTGTAAGAACGCGAAGACGGGTATTCTGATTATAGATCAGCTCCATCGACATCCACATATATGGATTAGGACTGTTCCGAACAATATATTGATGGAATTCATCATCCAGAGTAAACATTTCGATCAATCGTTTTTCTTTCGCCGCATCCATAACTTTCTCCGGCGTAATATCAGTTTCGAACTTTTTCTTATATTCCCTCAGTTTTTCCTTATCCAGACGGTTTCCATACATCCGGATCACATATGGTTCTACCATGCATCGCATTTCAAACACAGAACTGATATCATTCATATTCACATCCGAGATGCGAATTCCCTTTTTAGGCATAATCACCAGAAGATGTTCCTGTTCCAGCCGGCCCAGAGCGTCTCGAATCGGCGCCCGGCTATATCCCGTATCCTGAAGCAGTAATTCTTCATTCAGGACCTCATTTGGGGCATATTCGCAATATAAGATCTTATTTTTTATGATCCGGTATGCCTGCTGTTTTAGTGTTTCTCTTCCAGTCTCCATTTACTTCACTTCCGTCCCGTCCGGTTTCCGGAGTCCTCTGGTGTTTTTCTCCACCAATCGTCTCGTAACCATCACCATGTGGCCGCAGCCCATGCATTTCAGGCGGAAGTCCGCGCCCACGCGCAGGATCTCCCACTCCTGACTGCCGCACGGATGCGGTTTCTTTAATTTTACAATATCTCCTACCTCATATACCATCATTCTGTCTCCTGTCTTTTTTCCGTCCCGGACCAGCAGTTACAGTACACGGGCACTCCATGTCCGCGCACTGTAACTGGAAAAAGTAACGACCAGCAGCCTATGCCAGAATTTCGTCAATCCTCTTCAGCTCATCCTCGGAGAAAGCTATATTTTTTAACGCCGCAAGACTATTGTCCAACTGGGAAACCCGGCTCGCTCCGACCAGGACCGTCGTCACCTCCGGCCGGCGTAAGATCCATGCGATTGCCATCTGCGCCAGCGTCTGACCACGCTCTGCAGCAAATTGATTTAATTGTCTGATTTTTTCTAATTGTTCATCCGAAAGGTATCTCTGTGCGACGGTCGTTCCTGCACGCGAAGCGCGGGAGTCCGCCGGGATCCCCTTCAGATATTTATCCGTCAGCGCACCCTGCGCCAGCGGGGAAAAGCAGATACAGCCGACGCCGTTCTCATCAAGCGCGGAGAGCAGTCCGTCCTCCACCCAGCGCTCCAACAGGTTGTAGCGTGGTTGGTGGATCAGACACGGAGTTCCGTTCTCCTTTAGGATCTTCACCGCTCTTCTCGTCTCTTCCTCTTTATAGTTGGAAAGTCCGACATAAAGTGCTTTTCCGCTGCGGACGATATCACTGAGCGCACCCATTGTCTCCTCAAGAGGCGTCTCCAGGTCCGGTCTGTGGTGGTAAAAAATATCCACATAATCGAGTCCCATGCGTTTCAGGCTCTGGTCAAGACTCGCCATCAGATACTTTCTGGATCCCCAGTTGCCATACGGGCCCGGCCACATATCATAGCCGGCTTTTGTGGAGATCACAAGCTCATCGCGGTATGTACCGAGGCAGTCCTTCAACGCCTGGCCAAAGTTTTTCTCCGCAAGTCCATTCGCCGGATGACCGTAGTTATTCGCGAGGTCAAAGTGTGTGATCCCGCAGTCAAACGCATGGCACAGGATCTCTTCCTGGTCTGCGATCGTCTTTTCCAGTCCAAAATTCTGCCACAGTCCCAGCGCGATCCGCGGGAGTTTTAACCCGCTTCTTCCACAGCACTTATATTCCATCGAATCATAACGATTTTCTGCTGCCTGATACATTCTGTCTCCTCCCCGTCTCCTGCCGGACCATATCTTTTCCTTTCATCGTATGAATCCCTTATGTATGTTTCCGGCTTTTTCTATTCCATCATAAACACCTGCAGTCCCTGTTTTCAGGTCCTTTATTTTTTGTATCCCCGATTTCCGTACTCAGACTCCGACTGCATCCCCGAGCACTTCCCCGATCGGTCCGCTGATCACAAGGTCAGCGCGGCTGTCCATCGGCGTCACCGACTTGTTGATCAGGATCAGCTTATGTCCTCTGTAATAATCGATCAGTCCTGCCGCCGGATATACAGTCAGGGAAGTTCCTCCGATGATCAGAACATCCGCATTTGCGATATAATTTACAGACTTTTCGATCGTCTCCGAACCCAGTCCCTCTTCATAGAGCACAACATCCGGCTTGATTGTTCCTCCGCAGGTACATTTCGGCACACCTGTGGAATTTAAGATCGCATCCAGACCGTAAAATTTTCCGCAGCGGGTGCAGTGATTTCTGAGGACAGAACCGTGAAGTTCCAGAACTTCTTTGCTTCCCGCCTTCTGATGGAGTCCGTCGATATTCTGCGTTACGACTGCCTTCAGCTTTCCCATCTCCTCGAGCTTTGCCAACGCTTTGTGCGCCCGGTTCGGCTCCGCATTCGGGAACAGCATCTTATTCCGGTAGAACCGGTAAAATTCTTCCGGCTTTCTCATATAGAAGGAATGGCTGAGGATCGTCTCCGGCGGATAATCGTATTCCTGGTTGTACAGTCCGTCTGTACTCCTGAAATCCGGAATATGGCTCTCCGTGGACACACCTGCCCCACCGAAAAATACAATGTTGCTGCTCTCATCCAGCCACTTTTTTAATGTTTCCCGCTCTGTCATGACAGATCTTCTCCTTCCTATTATAAAAGTATTCTCAATCAACCGTTCACAATTTCACATATCCGCCCGATATCACTCCGCACCTGTCCCCCGTGAGTCCGGTATCACACGACTTCGTCCAGGAACACTCCATGGAACGGCTCGATAAATTCCCCATATGGGATCTTCTTTACCTGAGCCGGCGTCCGGTATCCGAACAACCACTCCGTGAGTTCCGAGATCGTCAGGACCTCCATCTTGCCTTTCGCGATAAACCTGGATTCCTGCGTCATCCTGGAACCATACTTCGTCAGATGCCATAGCCACGCCCCCTGATTCTGAGGAACGAAAAGGTCGTTGATCCCGATCTCCACTGTCACCTCGTCCTGAGGGCAGTCTTCTGAGAGGTGGATATTTGTCACAAACTCCGGCATGCAGACGATCCTCGCCATGATCGCCGGTTTCTGCCCCGCCTCACTCCGGTAGTGCTCTCCGGTATAGAGATAACGCATCTCCCGCTCCTTTAAGCCCCACTCACTCTGCATTCCGATAAACCAGTCGTCGTCGTAGAGCAGTGTGCAGGTTCCGTTCTCGCTGGCAAGTTCTTTCTCCATCCGCTGTAAATATGCCTCATCACGGATCGCAAAGACCTCATATTGTCTCTTTAACCACGCTGTCTGCCATTCCGCAAGATCTGCTCCAAGTGTCTTCAGATCACATGGCTCCCTGTGGATATGGGGATTATATTTGAGGACCCAGCGCGGCTGATCATAAATATACCGGAAATCATACGGGCGGTACAGGGATTCCCTTGCAGGCATCAGAAAGGTAAACGGCATGCGCTCTTCCTGCATATCCCGCAGCATCGCCAGCATGAGACTTCTCATATATCCCTTGTGGCGCTCAGAAACCAGCGTTGAGACACCGACAATGTAATCACAGACCGCCTCATTTCCCCGCATATAGATCCGGTACGGATTCCGGTGGATCATAGACACGATCTCACCGTTTTCCTCCCGTACAAGGACCCGGTTGTCCTTCATCTTTTCCTTAAAATAATAATCACAAAATTCCGTGGAATCTTCCGGGAATGCCTCTCTCCAGAGATCCAGGCATCTTCCCTTTTCTTCTGTCTCCAAATACCGTATCATAGTTTACTCCGCGCTTCCTGCCTGATAATCGAGCTGCTTAATCCGATACTTTCTCGCAAATCCCATCGGCGCATAGGACATCTTTGCCTGTCTGAGCCCCGGAAGACCCATATCGTCCTCACGGTTTACGATCTCCGCGTCCGGGAATTCATGGATCAGGAACTGCTGGTTGATCATCTGGTAAAGACCCCGCATCTCCGGATTTGCCTTTTCAATATGAATGATCGCCATCTTTTCCTTACTGTTATAGCTTCCGATCGAGAACGCCTCTAACTGGTCATCCACATAGATCCCGCCCATGCGGACCGATAACATCGAACAGTTTCTCAGGATCTCATGGATCCCTTCCACTTCATAATCCAGATGTCCCTCGACTTCCTGTCCTTTTCCTTCTCTCCATTTGTCCAGGAATTTCCATACTTCACAGCCGTCGGAACAGCAGAGAGTCCTGTATTCATACCGTCCGTCATATGCCTTCTTAAAGGCGTTCAGGTTATTTTTCTTCTTGTGGAGTGCCTTTCCTGACAGTGTCTTTAACGCCTCAGCGCTGTAAAGATAGTCCTTCGCGTCCGGGAGTTCCGTCACGGAATATCGCTCAGCCGGGAGATTTAAATCGTCCACAGCTTCCTGATCCGCAAGATAGATCTCCAGCGGCAGATGAAGATTTTCATTGAAATACCGTTCGATCTCATTGAAATAGTGGGACATATCCTCGATCGCGCATACCGGAAGAGACGCATACATCTTGCCCATGATCTTCATCGTCCAGAGAACTGCTCTGTCGTCTCTCTCGCAGAAGTGGACATGATAATAGTCCGCCCAGAGGAAGTTGTCGAGCATCACGCTGTCGCATGTATTGTCGTGGCGTCTTCCGTAATACTTGCTGAGCTTCTCAAAATTCTCAGCGCTCAGCTTATGAAACTGTATATCCATATATTATTATTTTTTCCTTTCTAACCTGCTCATCATCTCTCGCAGCTGTTTTTGCCGGCGTGTTAAATACACAAACCCATCAGGCAGCTGCCTTTTTTACTTTTTATAGTTTACCACACTTCCATTATAAAATGAAGCGATTTGTTTTTCGGCAGTTTTACTCAGAAAATCCAGTAAAATTAGGCTTTTTCGCTATTGACAATTTGAATCGCGTGAGTATAATCTAATTTAGATGATACCGCAATGCGAAACATGGTTCCGCATTATGAAACTCGGTATTAAAACTCAATATGACTTGATTATTGACTAAAACTGAATTTCCTAAATTTATAAAAACAAAAGGAGACAGGAATCATGAACGAAGTTTTAGAGAAGATCCAGAAAATTGGTATCGTTCCGGTTGTAGTTCTGGACGATGCAAAGGACGCAGCACCGCTTGCAAAGGCACTTTGCGAGGGCGGTCTTCCGTGCGCTGAGGTTACATTCCGTACAGCAGCTGCTGAAGAGTCCATCCGTATTATGGCAAAAGAGTTCCCGGAGATGTTAGTCGGAGCTGGTACTGTTCTTACAACAGAGCAGGTTGACCGTGCAGTAAACGCAGGCGCAAAATTCATCGTAAGCCCGGGCTTAAATCCGGAAGTTGTTAAATACTGTGTAAATAAAGGAATTCCGGTAACTCCGGGTACTTCCAACCCGAGCGACGTTGAGATGGCTATCTCCCTTGGTCTTGATGTTGTTAAATTCTTCCCGGCTGAGGCTGCTGGCGGAATCAACATGATCAAAGCTATGGCTGCTCCGTACACACAGATGAAATTCATGCCGACAGGCGGAATCAACGCTAAGAATATCAACTCCTACCTTGCATTTGACAAGATCCTTGCTTGCGGCGGAAGCTGGATGGTTAAGAAAGACCTCGTAGCTGCCGGTGAGTTCGATAAGATCCGCGACCTCACAAAGGAAGCTGTTCAGACAATGCTCGGCTTTGAGCTTGCTCACATCGGAATCAACTGCGACAACGAAGCTGAAGCTGAAAAGACTGCTGATGCATTTGACGGTCTGTTCGGATTCACAAAGAAAGTTGGCAACAGCTCTGTATTCGCAGGAAAAGCTGTTGAGGCTATGAAGTCCAAAGGACTTGGCGCAAAGGGCCACATCGCTGTTGCTACAAACTCTGTGGTAAGAGCAAAGAACTACCTTGAGATGATGGGCTACAAGTTCAACGAAGAGTCCGCTAAGTTCAAAGGCGACAAGATGACAGCAATCTATCTCGCAGACGAGATCGGCGGCTTCGCAGTACATCTGGTACAGAAATAAGCTTCATCTTCCGTTATAAAAATCGTAATTTATACCGCGTAACCAGGGACTCTGCTAACCGCTTTCCCTGCTCCGCGCGGTCCATGACTATAAATCATATTAATTTTAAGGAGAATCCTCATGTCCAAGAGAGTTATTACATTTGGTGAAATCATGCTCCGTCTCGCTCCGGAGGGATACTATCGTTTCGTTCAGGCTAACAACTTCGGCGCAACATACGGCGGCGGCGAGGCTAACGTAGCTGTTTCCCTTGCAAACTACGGTTTTGATGCAGCATTCGTTACAAAGCTTCCGAAGCACGAGATCGGCCAGGCAGCTGTAAACGAGTTAAGAAGATACGGCGTTGATACTTCCACTATCACCCGCGGCGGCGACCGTGTAGGTATCTACTTCCTTGAGAAGGGTGCTTCCCAGAGACCGTCCAAGGTTATCTACGACCGTGCACATTCCGCAATCTCCGAGGCAACTCCGGAAGATTTCGACTGGGCTAAGATCTTCGAGGGCGCTGACTGGTTCCACTTCACAGGTATCACACCGGCATTAAGCGACACTGTTGCTGCTATCTGCCTTGAAGCATGTAAGAAAGCAAAAGAACTCGGCATCACTGTTTCCTGCGACTTAAACTACAGAAACAAACTCTGGACAAAGGCAAAAGCAGGCGAGGTTATGGGCGAGCTCTGCAAATATGTTGATGTCTGCATCGCAAACGAAGAGGATGCTTCCGATGTATTCGGTATCAAAGCTTCCAACACAGACGTTACAAAGGGCGCTGTAAACCACGAGGGCTACAAGGACGTTGCAAAACAGCTTGCTGACCGTTTCGGTTTCCAGAAGGTTGCTATTACGCTTCGTGAGTCCATCTCCGCTAACGACAACAACTGGTCCGCTATGTTATACGATGGCAAGGACTACTACTTCAGCAAGAAGTACGCTATGCACATCGTTGACCGTGTAGGCGGCGGCGACAGCTTCGGCGGCGGACTGATCTACGCTTGCTTAAGCGACATGGATGCTCAGAGCATCATCGAGTTCGCAGTAGCTGCATCCTGCTTAAAGCACTCCATCGAAGGCGACATGAACATGGTTTCCGTAGACGAAGTTAAGAAATTAGCTGGCGGCGACGGATCCGGACGTGTACAGAGATAATCAAAATCTTTGATCCTGCATCACCTGTATATCGGGTGATGCGATCATGAAATAGTTGCCCAATTTGCCAATAAGGGCAAGTTTATTCCTCAATATATACCATAAAAATAAGGACCTCAGCGGCTGCCAATCGCTGAGGTCCTTATTTTTTATCTGTTATGAAATTTCCTGACCGTTTCCGGTGCACCGCAGAGCCGCCATGGCCGGATAAGTCCTCTTTAGGTTACTGAATTTCTCTCACCAGGCAATACTGCTTCAGTCCCATGCCTTTCTCCACGATCCCGAACACCTTAAATCCGAAATGCGCGTAGAACGCCACATTCTTCTCATTGTGCGTCTCCAACGAGATCATCATCCGGTGCTCTCCGGCATACCGGATCGCATCATCCATCAGTTTTTCCGCAACCCCGTGATGCTGTACACTCGGACTCACCGCAAGGTAGATGATATGTAAGCGGTTTTCCTGGTGAAGCTGGGCCGTCCAATGGGAGTTTAAGTAGTCGCGGCCCTTGATAAAGTTCCAGAGCGTCTTTAAGCTCTTGTCCTCCTTGATCAGATACTCATCTGTCTTTAAGGACGCCCACGCTTCTGTAAGGTAAAAGCGGACCGGATCATATTCCTCCGCCTCATCGGAGACGACCAGGAGTCCGTTTAACTCCGGGCTGTCCGCAAAAATTTCACATGTCTCATAAAACTCGTTCAGATCACACTCAAAAAGTTCCGGCATCAGCCGCTTTCTCGTCTCGGCATCCGGGATCAGAGTCTCATAAAGCGGGTCTCTGGCAAAACATTCTACCAGCATTTTCTGGAGCCGGGGCAGATCTTCTCTCTGTACCCGGTACAATATCTGGCTGTCCATAACTAAAAATCCAACACCTCTTTCGCTTTTTTTAACCCGTCCGTCAGGGTATCCACGGCCTGGGTCATATATCTTATGTCATCGTCAAAGCAGGCAAGCTGCTCTTCCTCCATTTTTTTCAGTGCATAAAGCTCTTCCGACACGTCATGTCCGCCCTCGGCGATCTTCTTTTTAAGGCTCTTGACCTCCTTCGAGAGATCCACATGATGGACGATCCGTCCGGCTCCCCACTGCAGCCGGTCTTTTCCCTGGTTCAGGACATATTCCGTAAAATAGTGATATACTTCATCGTCAAACTGAAACGCATACTGATTGTTGTCCACCAGGTACAAGGCGTCAAGAGCCCCTCTGACGTCCTTATTTTCCAGACTGCGCACTGCATCGCCGATATGGCGCAGATTGCTCTGGGCGGCCTCGTGGGGGAACAGGACCTCATCGTGCCAGTTGAGACGGACAAAATAGTCCTGGCATTTGCGGAACAAATACAGGAGCTGCCTCTGAAGCGCAGCATATTTTGTATTTTCCGGACCGGACAGCTCTCTTTTCTCCGCTTCCGGCATGCTGCCGAAAGCAGCTTTGCCGCTCCATCCGACACTCTTTTCTCCGGTTTCCACATTCCGCAAATTGCATTCATCGTCCCGGGAGATCTCATTAATCTCTTTCACTCTTTTATATACCGCATCCGCGATCTTCTTCGCCTCTGCCGTCCGCTCCAGCAGGATCCTGATGCCCTTTTCATCTTCCCGGCCAGTAACCGGTCTGACGCTCTCCTGGAGCGCCTGAAGCGTCCGTCCGACATTCACCGGAGCTACTTTTACCCGGTCAAACGCCATGACGAGAAGTCCGTAGAGCTCATGGTGAAACTGAAATACATCCGCATTATAATACTCGTCATTATCAAACTGGGAGTGGTAATGTGTCTCCATGAACTCCGCACTGCTGAATTCATTCACCATCGACGGGATTCCTGAGATCGCGACGGAAAAATCATCCGACCAGGTCTCGATCGGGCACTGGACGCCGAGACCTTCCGGGTAGACCTTTTTTGCGTCCACCGGAAACTCTTTTACAAATTCCTTCAGAAAATCCTCATATTCATAGGTAGACCGGATCGCATCCCACGGATTATGCGCATAGGCCGGAAGCTCAAAATTCAGGTCCGCGATCACCTTTCCCTGCCATTCCGGCCGGATCTTAAAGACCTGCTGCCATGCCCCCGTCGACCAGTCGTACTTGGAGTTTTCAATTCCCCACTCTTCCGCCGCCATACAGCAGAATACGATGGTCTTTTCCGGCTGATAGCCGATCCTTAACAGCGTCCTTGCGATCCCGAACATCAGCGCGATCGCACAGTTGTCATCCTGGAATCCGTCAAAATAGGAATCATAGTGGCCGCTGAGCAGGATCATATCCTCCGACTTTCCCGGGATCGTTCCCCATACATTGTAGGCAGGCATATCTTCCTTCACGACAGACTTTGCATCAAACTGCACTGTAATCCGCGGAGTCTCTTTTAACGCAGTCTTCAGGATCTCCGCATCTTTCTTTGACATGGAAAATGCCGGGGCATCCTTTGGGCCCGCGATATCCTGGGCATTGAGCGCCTCGCTGTCGATCTCCGCATAACCGTTATCCTGAACTGCGATCACCGCCGCTGCACCCTTTAAATGAGCCTGATAGACCGGATAGTTGATCCACCACTCATCTCTCTGGTTGATGTCCACCATCACAAGACATCCCGTCACATCCACGCCGTCGTAGTCCGCTTCCTTTCCGCGGCCTGCGTAGACCAGTGGATATTCCTTCCATCCATCCGTCACAAACTCCGTCTGATAGGCACCGAGCTGGAATTCATGTTCCTTTCCATCCCGATCCGCAAAACGCAGGACTGCCTTCTCGAACTCCCAGGAATCCAGGCAGAGTTCATCTTTATGGATATCTGAAAGCCCGATCCGCTCCATTTCCTCTTTCAGAAATTCCCCGGTATCAAATTCCGCTTTCGATCCCGCTGTACGGTAACCAAGGACCGGATTACTCTTAAACTCCTCCATCTTTTTCGCCAGATGGTAGGAATAACCGATATCCACCGCTTTTAAATATGCTTCTTCGATCTTCCTTCTGTCGCTCTCCACAGCTGTCATCCTCCTCATCCCGCGCAATCACAAACTCCGCCGCATCCTGCGCACTATTCCCAGTGACGCGAACACGCCGGAGTCTGATCCCGTAACA
The DNA here is from genome assembly GCF_003478035.1 of Clostridium sp. OF03-18AA. Taxonomy (GTDB): domain Bacteria; phylum Bacillota; class Clostridia; order Lachnospirales; family Lachnospiraceae; genus Pilosibacter. The sequence continues at coordinate 214,095 of NZ_QUEP01000006.1, read as the reverse complement.
GAACCGTTACTTTTATTTAGTTTTCAGTCTTGTTCTCAGCTTCGGCTTCTTCCTGTGCTCCGGCTCTCTCGCTGTCCGCCTTCACTTCCACCTGAGTTGCCTGGACCTCTTCCGGTGTGCCTGCCTGTGCAGCCGCTTCCGGATTCGGCACGGTACGCTTTGTGATCGGCATCTGAAGGTTTACGCCGAACGGGTTTACAACAACGCCCTTTGCCTCTTTTACGAGGATGCTCGGGATCTTGTTCGCTGTAACCGCGATCGCCTTAAACTGGTTTTTCGCATTGAATTTGCCGAACTCGATGATATCTGTAAAGATCGGCTGGTACGCATCGCCGTTTTTCTGTTTTAATAACGGAACGCCGCTGCCTTCCTGGAATGCGGTAATGTAGGTTCCCTTGGTGAAGTCCGCAAGGATCTCCTCCTGCATTTCCTTTAATTCTTCCGGCATCGTCTCAAATTTCTGTCTGCGGAGCTCCTGCATGAAGTACAGGGCTGTCAGATGAAGGCTCGGATTCTCGATCCATGTCTTCTTCTCGTCTTCCGGAGTATCCGGCTTATTCTGGCCAGGACGGCTTACAAGTTCCGGAAGCTGGATCCGGCATTCGCTATCCATGTACTGGTCCACCATCAGGCAGTTCACGCCCATCGTGTAAAGGTTTCCGTAGAAGTGGAGCATCTGGTTCGCATCCACTTTTGCGATCTGTACCGGGATCTTTTCTTCAACCAGGCGCTTACCTTCGCGCTTAACATCTTCCTCCGTGAAGTAGATCAGGACTTCATCATCAAATGTCTCCTTGTCGCATACCACATACGGCATTCTTGTGCACAGAGACATGATCACATAGATCTCCTTCGCGTTTCTTAACTGATTTAAAACCTGCTGTTTATCCATTTTTGTTTTCCCTTCCGGTGTTTTCATTCCTGCTGTTTATCCCAACAGTTTTCTATTATTTTTTCGAATTCCAGATGCGCAGGATCCGCTTTCTCAGTTCAAACCCCACTCACTCTCTCATACTCTGCAAATTTCCCTAGTTACAGCAGATGATCGGAATTCCCTTATACGCATTCTCATAGACCTGCGCTGCTACTTTCGGCGGCAGATTGATGCAGCCATGAGAACCATTTGTCTGGTAGATCGTACCGCCGAACTTGCTTCTCCAGTTCGCATCATGAAGTCCGATCCCGCCGTTGAACGGCATCCAGTATTTTACAGGAGTCGCGTAATCTTCTCCCTTTAATACGCGGTCTGTCTGCTTATAATACAGCTCAAACAGTCCCGGAGGCGTCGTATAATTCTTTGACACGTTTCCGGATACGAACGGGCTGTCGATGATCACTTTTCCGTCCTTATAGAAATAGAGATGCTGGGTCGCAAGATCCACCTCGATATAGGTCTGTCCGAAGTCATATCCGTCGTGGGTCGCACCGCGGCTCTCGTAGATCGGTTCCCGCTCGGTCGTCTGGCATGCTTTCACAGCCGCTACCAGCGCATCCGTCTCTGCAGCCTGATTGATCTTCCAGCCGTATTTTCCATATACGACAACATCGCGGCCGGATGTCGTCTTATATTTATGGTTTCCGTAAGTGTCATACTTATCCGCTAAAGATTTCACATATGCAGCGGCTTTCTCACGGTCCACCTGAATCTCATTTCCATTTGTCCCGGTCACCCATTTTGCCAGCTCCATACCATCCAGAGTCTCTTTCTTTGAACCGAAATCATAAGTGATCTTGATGTCCTTATACGCATTTAAGGTCGCACAGAGCTGTACCAGGGCTGCGTCATCTGACTTCACCGTGACTTTTTTGTAGCAGTCATGATCTGTCAGTTTGATCTGCTTTTTCTGGTTTAAAAGCGCATCCTTGACAGCTGCTTTCAGCTTGTCCATATCAAGCTCATTTCCCTGAACTTCCGGAACGATCGTAAACGGTTTTCCTTCCTCATAAGCAGAGATATACGCATTCGAGGTCGGTGTTGCCGCCGTTACACAGTGCAGATTTGCAAGCGCTGCGGCAAGCTTCTCATCGTCGACCGTCGCCTTCACAGTCACGGTATAACTCTGGTCAGAGCCCGGTCCTGTCTTTCTTCCTGCGTCATTCTGCTCCTTTAAAATATCATCAACGCTGCCGGTGACATCCAGATGATATCCAACATCTGTTCCCTTTAAGGTCTCCAGATTTCCGTCCGCGTCCTGTATTTTAATCTCGTAATGCTCGTTGAAGTAGCCTTCAAGATAGCCTTTCGCCTGTGTCGCTGTCTGCTTTGACACATCTACCGCATTGATCGTTGTGCCGCGCACAAACTTGGCCGTGTCCGTATCAACAACAGCCGCCATTGCAGGAAACGCTGTTCCCACCGCCAGCATACCGATCACAGCGCCGATCGGAAGAAGCATTCTTAATTTTTTCATGTTTCTGTCCTGCCTTTATTATTTTTACAATTGGGCTTATGCAAGCAAGCTTGCTTTGGCATCCCACAACGTGGTGGATTGCTCTCTTCTTGAATGCCTGCGGCCTTCAAGAAGCTCCGGGCATCGCCCTTATGCATCTTTTCGGATAAAAGCGCTTATGCAAGCAAGCTTGCTTGAGCATCCTGCAACGGGGCGGATTGCTCTCTTCTTGAATGCCTGCGGCCTTCAAGAAGCTCCGGGCGTCGCCCTTATGCAGCTTTTCACCCAGAATTGCTTATGCAAGCAAGCTTGCAACACAATTCCGGGTAAAAATCTGCGCAATCCCAACTGTTACCATCTATTGTAGCTAACCAATAAGAGGGTGTCAAGGTGATTATTTCTTGCTTTTTCCTTGCTTTTCTACGGCAAAAGTGCGGCTCTAAAGTTCATTCCGTATTGCAGAACAAATCCCTGAATTTCCTGTTCCGCAAAAACGAAACGCAGGTCCGTCCATATAGGACAAACCTGCGCTGTTTCGATCAGAATATAACAATTCCGTACCTTTTTCTGACATTCTTATGTAACTGCGAGAGTACTGAACAGTTACGATCTTATTTCTCGATGATACTTTCCACTACATCCGTTCCTGCGCAGAGAAGTGCCAGGAGCAGTGTCTGCTGGCAGCCCTTATAAGCTCCCTCGACTTTAAACTGCTCAGACAGCATATGCGCATGGATATCGTAATCTGCGCCCATTCCGAGGCAGACGGCCGGAAGTCCTGCTTCCAGTGCACGGTTGCAGTTTGTAGAACCGCCGTTTCCGAGCTTCGGCTCCGCACATCCAAGGTACTCTGCTGCCGCCATCGCGCCCTCTACGATCGGTGCATGCGGATCCTGGTGGCCGGCATTGACATCACAGATATGTTTTACGTCATATGTGATGGTGTCCATACCCCAGCGCTCGGTCTCCTCTTTGCATGCCTCATCGATTGCATCAAAGATCTTCTTGCGAAGTTTCTCGAGTTCTTCCTGGGAGTTGGAGCGGAAGTTGAAGCGGATCTGTGCGACCGGAACGATCGCATGGACAGCCTCAAAGCTGCCTGCCTGCATCGTTGTAACCGCAAACGTGGTCATCGGCTCCTTCGGAACCTGGATCTCAGCAATCTTTGCGATCGCGCGTCCTGCCGCATGGATCGGGTTCGCAACCTTTGCAAAAGCTCCGCATGCATGTCCGCCGACGCCATGGAAATTGATCTCATATGTCTGGATTCCGGTTGCCTCGTAGGTGATCTCCTCAAATCCCGGTCCGTCAACGGAGATGCTGGCATCCAGCTCCGGATGATGGTTTACATAATATTGCATTCCCTTTAAAGCGCCGGTTCCTTCCTCCTGGACAGTTCCGACGAACTGGATATCTCCCTTTGTCTGGATTCCGGCTGCGTTCAGCGCACGGATTGTTGAGAGGACCGTCGCACATCCTCTTGTGTCATCCACGATGCCCGGGCACTTGATAAAACCGTCTTCACGGACGATCTCAAGCTTCGTGTCAAGCGGGAATACCGTATCCATGTGGCCTTCCACAAGGACTGTCTTTCCGCCGCCGGTACCTTTCCGGATACCAACGCAGTTGCCGTACTCGTCGATATGGCAGTCGGTGAGTCCTTCTTCCTTAAACATCTCAAGAAGTCTCGCAGCTTTCTTCTGCTCATGGTTTGTCGGAGCCGGGATCAGTGTCAGCTCGATCTGTTTGTCGATCACGGTATCCTGGTCCTCTTCCATGAACTGTAACGCTTTCTGGACCTTTGCATCCTTTGTCAGGGTATCAAATTTCTTCTGAACCTTTTCGGAAACTTTGTATTCCATATCTGTGTTCCTCCATTTTTTGAATGTCCTGCCGTGTGCACACACGGGCAGTCGTTCTATGCTGTCTGCCAGTGTACCACAAAAAGCTCCTCCTGCGTATTTTTTATACGTACAAAAGTTTTCTTCACGCGCACACGCAGGTGAACAGGCAGGTCTGTCACTTTTCACCCTGACAGACCTGTTTTCCTTCGTATTCTTATTCTAATGCCATTCTGCAATTCTGCGAATCCCGGACATCAGAACTACAGGCGAACCACCATCTCATCGATCGGCATTCTATCTGCGTGAAGTCTTGACGGATGTGCCGTCTCCGCCGGATAACCGAGCGGGAGCATCGCTGTCGCAACGAGTCCCTTCATCTCCGAGAATGTCTCATGAAGCTTTTCCTGGCTGAACATGCCGACATAGCAGGTTCCAAGACCGAGATCCGCAGCCTGCAGCATCATCTGGGTCGCTGCGATCGTTGCGTCGATCTCGCCATGATTCTTCATATCGCCCTCACGGTTCCATGCCTTCGCCGGATCATAAGCGACAACCAGGATCACCGGCGGGTGGAACTTGCACGCGGTGCACTCTTCCGCTTTTTCCAGTGCCTCTTTGCTCTGCATCACGAGAATTCGCTGCGGCTGAAGGTTATGAGCCGTCGGTGCATTGTGGCCTGCCTCTAGAACCTTCTCCAGCTTTTCTGCTTCGACCGGACGGTCGCTGAACTTTCTAAGCGAATATCTCTCTGCACATAATTTTTCGAAATCCATTGTTCTCCTCCTTTCAGTTTCTGAACATCTATTTTCCTACTATCTTTGTGCCATTCATTATATCTCATCATTCCCGTTTTGTGAACCCTGAAATGTTCTCTAGATGTTTTTACTATTCCTGTCTTTTTAACAGTCTCCGATACGTCACATCCATCCCGATCGCCCCGAGCGGCGCCGTGATCAGGATCGCGAGAACCGCCACTGAGAGAACAATCTGTCCGCAGGAAAGCCCCATCGCCATCGGAACAGAACCGATCGCCGCCTGGACTGTTGCCTTCGGCAGATACGCGATCACGGTAAACAGGCGCTCTTTCTTGTTCAGCGCGGTTCCCGCCATGCACACGCAGACTCCGGCTGCCCGGAAAATAAGTGCAAGCAGGATCATCACCACAGCCGCGCCTCCTGCAGTCGCCGTATACCGGATATCCACTGCAGCGCCGACCATCACAAACAGGACTACCTCCGCTGCGATCCAGAGTTTTCCAAACTTCTCTGAGAGTCTTCCGGAAACTGATTTCGGACATTTCATTTTGAGGACGCATGCCATGCTGACAACCGCAAGAAGTCCGGAGACGGAGACATACGGTTTTGCCCATGTTTCCACCGCCATCAGGAGAAACGAAAGCCCGAGGACCACAATGACTTTCATGCTGTTTCTCACATAATGTTCCTTCGCATAAGCAGTCTCAAAGAAAAGGCTGAGAAGATACCCGACAGCAGCGCCCAGCAGGATTCCGAGCACAATGGACACCGGAATATTCAAAAACTGCGTAAAATCTGCCGTTCCTCCCTGTGCCATGCCGGCAAATGTGGAAAACAGGACGATCACGAAGATATCGTCGCACGATGCCCCGGCCAGGATCATCTGCGGGATACTCTTTTCCGTTCCATATCTATTTTCCATCAGCTGTACCATCCGCGGCACAACGACCGCCGGGGAAACAGCCGCGAGGACCGCACCCATGACAGCAGACTCAATTCTCGTTATCCCCAGGATCATCGGAGCGCAGAGAAGATATCCACAGATTTCAAAACTCGCCGGTACAAAAGCCATCATGACGGCCGGACGCCCGACTTTCTTCAGATCCGCAAGGTTCAGGGAAAGTCCCGCCTTTAACAGGATGATGATCAGCGCGATCTGGCGAAGTTCCGAGGAGATCGATAAGATCTTATCATCGAGAAGTCCCAGGACATGCGGTCCCAGGATGATGCCGGTAAACAGCATTCCGATAATGCGCGGCAGGTGAAGATATCCGCAGATCGCCGCCGCGGAAAGTCCCACCAGAAAGATCAGTGCAAGTGATGTCAACATAATTTTTCTCCTTTTTTCTGCAAAAACGTGCCTTCCAAAATTCTGCTTTTATTTGGGAAACTGTTACTCAAAATTCCATTTTTAAAGTTCCTATTCCATACGAAACGATTGCTCCCAATTTTATTAATGAGAAAATATTTTCCCGAAAAAATGTGCCTTTTTGCGCGGCAGGAAGTTCCATCGGAATTTCCTGCTGCACAAAAAAAAGAGCTGACTCTCCTGTGACTTAAGCCCCGCAGCACACGCTAAAAAGCGCCGTCCCGGACAGCCCGTCATCACAGAAGTCATCAGCTCATCATAAGCGGTTCTGGTTTCCCATGGGAGAACTTCATTCCCGTCGAAAATTATACAATACCTATCTCCGGTTGTAAATCATATTTTTCAGTTTTTCCTATAGGTGGGTTTTCCCGATGTTTCACATTCCCGATCGCAAGGTCCTACAGGATCTCCCCATATCTTCCGAGGAAACTCTTCATTCTCTCATTGTCAGAGGAGAATACCTTCTCCGGCGTTCCTTCTTCCACGATCACTCCGCCTTCCATGAAGATCACGCGGTGGGAGATATCTCTCGCAAACGCCATCTCGTGGGTGACGATCACCATGGCGATATTTAAATCTGCCAGGGAACGGATCACCTTCAGCACCTCCGCCGTCAGCTCCGGATCGAGCGCAGAGGTCGGCTCATCGAAGAACAGGATCTTCGGGTTCAGCGCCAGGGCTCTTGCGATCGCCACACGCTGGCACTGTCCGCCGGACAGCTGGCACGGATAATAATCTTCTTTGTCCGACAGACCCATCTTCTTTAAAAGCTCTCTCGCTTCCTTATATACAGTCTCCTTATCGCGCTTCTGAACATGGATCGGTGCGTCCGTGATGTTCTTTAAGACCGAATAATGCGGGAACAGGTTAAAGTTCTGGAATACGAGGCCATACTGGCTTCGGATCTCCTTCATTTCCTTTTTGTCCGCATAAACGACACGTCCGTCCTTGTCTGTCCATGCAGCCTTTTTCCCAAGATAGACGATCTCGCCGCCATCCATTTTTTCTAACATCGTCGCACAGCGAAGCAGCGTTGATTTTCCGGATCCGGATGGTCCGATGATGGATACGATCTCGCCCTCACCGATGCTGATGGAGATATCTTTCAGCACGGATAAATTTTCAAATGATTTTTCCACATGATTTAATTCTAACAGATTCATGATCCGAACACCTCCATCCTACCGGTAATAATCCAGTTTCTTCTCGATCCACTCCATAACGACCGCCACGATCAGGTTGAACACATAATAGAAGATTCCGGCTGCCACAAACGGGATCATGTTTGTCTGGGAAGCCGCCAGCGCCTTCGCGATCGAGAACATCTCGGCAACGCTCAGCGTGAACGCCAGAGAAGTATCCTTCACAAGTGTGATAACCTCATTCGTGATCGACGGCAGGATCCGCTTGATGACCTGCGGCAGAATGATCTTGAAAAATGTCTGTGCTTTATTGTAGCCCAGGATCTGTGCTGCCTCATACTGTCCCACCGGCATGGACTGGATGCCGCTGCGGTAGATTTCCGCAAAATACGCGGCGTAGTTGATCACAAAGCCGATGAATGTCGCTGTCAGACGATAGCTGCTCCCGACTTTGATATGGAACAGATAGTATGGTCCGAAATAAACGACCATCAGCTGCAGCATTAACGGAGTTCCACGCATGATCGAGATATAAAATTTTACGATCATGCTGATCACGCGGTTTTTCGACATGCGCCCGAACGCTACAACAAGTCCGAGCGGCAGGGAGAACAGCAGCGTGATCACAAAGATCTGCGTACTGATCAGCATACCGCTTCCGAGCTGAGCGATCATCTGCCCGATTGTCATTTTACCCATACGATCTTACCTGCTTTCCTTCATGGTTTCACGGTCCATATCATCTGACCGTGCTTTTGTAAAGTTTCTTTTTAAACAAGACAAATTACGGGAACTGTCAACCGGTTCCCGTAATCTGAGTCCTGCATTCATTTTATATGATATTGACATATGTGTCAAATATCATTTATTTATGCGAACAACGAGCCAAAGTCCGCGCTTACGCGGGACCTTGGCGACTGTCGCGATAACAAGGGGAAACTCGCAAAGCGCGTTTTTACTTGTTTCCGATCGTTGTAACGTCCTCACCGAACCACTCATCAGAGATCTTTGCAAGTGTTCCGTCTGCTGCCATCTCCTCTAAAGTTGCCTGAACCTTGTCTCTTAACTCTGTGTTGCCTTTCTTGAAGCCAACACCGTACTCTTCCTCGGAAAGGGAATCGTCAAGGATCTTGAAATCTGCGTTTCTCTGTTTGATCTGATATCCTGCAACGATAACGTCCATCGCTACGGCATCAACAGCGCCCTGTTCCAGATCCATGAACGCTGTGTTGTAATCAGCAGTTGTTAAAAGCTGTCCGAAGGTGTTTGTGAGGTCCGGATTTTCCTTTAATGCTGTCTCAGCGGAAGAATCTGCCTGTACCTCCACATTCTTTCCGGCGAGATCAGCCTGGCTCTTGATATCAGAATCGTTTGCTACAATGAATACCTGCTTGTTTGCCATATACGGCTCAGTCCATGTGTAATCATCCTCACGGCCTGTGATCGTAAATCCGTTCCAGATGCAGTCGATATTTCCGGACTCAAGCTCCATATCCTTGGAGTCCCAGGCGATCGGCTGTGCCTTGTACTCTAAGCCAAGACGTTTTGCAACTTCCTTTGCAAGGTCAAGGTCGAATCCTGTGTACTCTCCATCATCACCAACGAATCCCATCGGCGGGAAATCCTGGTCAAAACCAACGATCAGTGTGCCGCCTGCTGTCTTTGTCTCCTCTGCTGCGGATGTATCAGCTGCGGTTGTCTCCTCTTTGGACTCAGCAGATGTCTCTGCTGCGGTTGTCTCTGTCTTTGCTCCTCCGCATGCTGCGAGAGAAAGTACCATTGCGGATGCCATAACTGCGCTTAATAATCTTTTCTTCATAATAATTGTCCTCCTCATATCTGCCTGCCCTTGATCAGGCGGTTTCCGTTGACTTTTTTCCTATCCTAAAACCGAATGTCGCGTTTTTGTATTCGATTTTGTTTCTCTGTTTTCATCGTGTTATCATGTTACCATACTAAAGTGCTTTTGTAAAGCTCTTTTTAATGAATTTTTTCAGGAAATGCGGTATACTGTTACAGTACGGGCATTCTTTGTCCACACGTGCAGCCGCTTTTGCCGTCATTTCGCATTCGAGTCCAGGCGGATCAGCAGCTGCAGACGATTTCTTACTGATTCGAAACTCATTTCAGAAGACATGCAGTCCATTCTGCACTTTTGGCAGACAGTTCGGTATCTGTCCGGGCATCTGCGCAGTCTTCTATTGGCAGTTCGTAACTGCTCAGTACCCTCACAGTTACGACAGTTCTTTGTTCACAACAGGAATGGAGGTTTTCTCTTATGTGTACAGCAGCAACTTACAAAACAAAAGGATTTTACTTCGGACGAACCTTAGACTATGAATTTTCCTATGGAGAAGAGATCACGATCACCCCGCGCAATTACCCGATCCCGTTCCGCCATATGGGCACGCACGACTCCCACTATGCGATCATCGGCATGGCACATATCGCCGGGGATTATCCGTTATATTACGATGCCATGAACGAAAAAGGGCTCGGCATGGCCGGACTCAACTTTGTCGGCAATGCGGCATATGCGGATATGAAAGACGGGGTTGAAAATGTCGCCCAGTTCGAATTTATTCCGTGGATCTTAAGCCAGTGCGCGACCGTCAGCGAGGCGAAAGAAAAACTCGCCGTTATGAACCTTGTCGGGACCCCGTTTAATCCCCAGCTGCCGGCGGCCAGCCTTCACTGGATCATCGCAGACAAAGACGAGGCGATCGTTGTCGAGTCCATGAAAGACGGACTCCATGTTCATGACGATCCGGTCGGAGTTCTGACAAACAATCCGCCGTTTGATATGCAGATGTTCCATTTAAATAATTACCTCAGTCTCTCCCCGCGCCAGCCGGAGAACCACTTCGCGCCGGATGCACCGCTTTCCACCTACAGCCGCGGCATGGGCGCTCTCGGTCTTCCGGGGGATCTCTCTTCCCAGTCCCGCTTTGCGCGTGTGGCGTTTACCCGTGCACACTCTGTCTCCGGTGACAGCGAGGAAGAAAGCGTCAGCCAGTTTTTCCATATTTTAGGGGCTGTGGACCAGCAGCGCGGATGCTGTGAGGTCGCGGAAGGAAAGTATGAGATCACGATCTACACCTCCTGCTGCAGCGCGGAGACCGGAACTTATTACTATACAACTTATGAAAATCATCAGATCACGGCGGTGGATATGAACAAGGAAAATCTTGATTCCGGGAAACTGATCCGCTACCCGATCATTTTAAAGGGCGAAATTCGAAGACAGAATTAGAGCTCTCAGCTCTCAGCTCTCAGCTCTCAGCTCTCAGCTCTCAGCGTGATTTTAGGCGGCCATTGCCAAAATATCAATGCAACAGCACCTGACTGAAGCAATTTTACAAAATCATCAACTACAAGCCACGATCATCCAGCGCTGCTATGTTAGGCTCCGCAAAATTACCGACTTTAGCTTAAAATAATCCATTTTCAGGAGGAATCTTCCATGAATTCTTACGCACTGATCGACCTGCACTGTGACACTCTCACCGACTGCATCCACAAGAACTCCGACCCGGACACTCTGGATGACCCGGGGCGTGTTCTCTCTTTATCCGCGATCCCGGCCGATGTCCACTGGGCACAGTTCTACGCGGTATTCATTCCTGACGAATACCGCGGGCAGGCCGCGATCGATTACTATGAGACGAACCGGGATAACTTCAATCGGCAGATGAAGAAATTCTGTGACCGCGTCACTCCCTGCCACACCGCTTCCGATATGAAGGCTGCGTGGAATTCCGGCAAAACCGCAGCCTTTTTGACCATCGAAAACGGCTCCGCGCTTGCCGGTGACATCACCCGCGTAAAAAAGCTTGCGGATGATGGCGTCCGCTGCATGACGCTCACCTGGAACGGCGAAAACGAACTCGGTTCCGGTCATACGACCACACACGGCATGACAGATTTTGGCAGACAGGCTGTCCATGAGATGGAAGACTGCGGAATTCTCGTCGATGTCTCCCACTTAAATGATGCCGGATATGCCGATCTCTTTGAGACCGCCCGCCGTCCGTTCGTCGCGACCCACTCCAACGCCAGAGCTGTCTGCTCCCACAAGAGAAATCTCACGGACGACATGATCCGCGAAATGGTCCGCCGCGGCTGCCTGATCGGTCTCAATTACTGTAAAAGCTTCATCACCGACGGCGGCACCGGCGATTCCCCGGAGGACCTCTATCGCCACATCGAGCACTTTTTCAAGCTCGGTGCATACAAAAATCTCGCCCTCGGCTCCGATTTCGATGGCGCGACTCTCCCTACATACCTGGACAGTCCTGAAAAAGCAGCTGCACTGTACGAATATTTCCTTGATCAGGGGATGTCAACAGAACTGGCTGAAGGGATCCTGTTCCGGAATGCGGAGGAGTTTTTCGAGAAGAATCTGTAAAATGTGCAAGGCTGAAATGCAGGAGTCTCCTGCATTTCAGTTTTACATATAACACATATAAAATGTTTCTTAAACATTTTCGTTTTCTATTGCAATTCTTATCAGGGTAGCTTACACTATTGCTCACCATCTTCTGAATCCTCTGGTCCTATAATCTTGTATCGCATAAATTTTCTACATTCCTTTTAATTTCTTTTTTATACAATCATTACTTCTAAACATGACATCCGTATTATCTATTTCACTTTATTTATCAAAGTCACTTTATAACATTTGTTTTCTGTTTGACATGTACATGCAAAACAGGTATAATTGAGGTACATAAATATGATAAAAAACTTCGCAGATAAAGAAACTGAAAAAATCTATAATCAGGAATTTTCAAAGAAACTACCACAGTCCATTCAGAGAATTGCTCTGAGAAAACTAATCATGATCGACAATGCTACTTCCCTAGAAGATTTAAGAATTCCTCCTGCCAATCATCTGGAATTGCTTCATGGAAATCGCGAAGGGCAATACAGCATTCAAATTAATGCACAATACCGCATCTGTTTTAGAATTATAGGAAATGATTTTTTTGACCTCGAAATAGTTAATTACCATTCATGATCATCACATAGTTTAAAATGAAAGGAGATCTTTTTATGCCAAACTATATCACAACTCCAACCATCAGCGAAATTTTAATCGAAGAGTTTATGAAACCCTACGGCATTTCCGCCTACCGCCTCGCGCAGGATATCCATGTCCCTGTCTCCAGGATCCAGGACATTCTGCATGACCGCCGTAAGATCACCGCAGATACTTCTCTCCGCCTCGCCAAGTATTTCGGTGTGTCTGACAAATATTTTCTGGATATCCAGACCGATATCGATATCAGAAATCTCAAACTGTCTGAACAGGAAGAACTCGATTCCATTCCCGTCTGCCCGACGATGGTCTGATTTCCAAAACGTTGTTACTCCGGTTTTCAGATTAGCCCGTATATAAAAAAGGGACAGTCCAAAGAGTATACTGTGCTTCATGCGTCAGGTTTTAAAATCTGACTTCTAAGGCAATATCCTCTTCAGGCTGTCCCCTTTTCGTTTCTTCTTAATTATCTCACATAATGGATCCTGCTCTGATCAAACCGATCCTGCTGGGTGCGTTCCTCAGCCGGATAGCCCATTGCGAAGATTCCGAATGCGCGCTGTCCTTCCGGGATCCCGACGATCTCTTCGACCTCTTTCATGCGGTCCTCACGCGGTGCAACACCGAGCCATACGCCGCCGAGTCCGATCTCATCAGCCGCAAGCCACAGGTTCTCCATCGCAATGCTCATGTCGATGTGTGCAAACTCCGGCAATTCGCAGTCCTCGCGATATGCACTCACGATCGCAACCGGTGCGTTTCCTGCCGGACCCGAGAACGGGCTGGATTCTCCAAGCTTCTTTAATACCTCACGGTTCTGGATCACATAGAACTCCCACGGCTGCTGGTTCTTTGCCGACGGGGCTGCCATCGCCGCTTCCAGGATATATCCGATATCCTCACTGGAAACTGCTTCGTCTTTGAATTTTCGAATACTTACACGGTGAAATAAATCTGCCATCTTAAGACCTCATTCCTTTCCTGTTATATCATCGGCATGATTCGCTGCCATGACAGTATCATTCAGACTTTGGGAATCTGAAGACTCCCGCCATGAAAAGCAGCAAATATCCGCCTTTTTTATTTCCGGATTTTATCGATCCTACTTTACCTGTCGCTGATCGCCTCAGCCTTATTCCTCTAATTTCTTGATCTCCAGCGGAAAGCTCACATCTTCGGAATCCATATAGACAACTCCAACCTTCGCACCGCTGTCTCCGCCTAAAGCATCTTCATCCATCGGGCAGCCATCTTTCATAAATCCCATCTCGGTTCCATCCGCTGTCACCATGGTAAATGTGCTCATCGCGTTGGCGGTCGTTGTTCCTTCCGCATATGCGATCGTCCAGTCATCATCGCCCGGAGCCGCGATCACCAGCTCAACATCTTTCAGCTGATCGCTGTCATGAAGTTCCTCTCCGATATATCCGATCGCTACAACACTGTCATCCGCGATCTCCGTCTCCACATCATGGATATTTTCCGTTGCGAGCGTATATTCCGCACCGTCATCAGTCTTTACGGTGAAAGTGCCCTTTTCAGAATCCGTCTTTACGATGACACCCTGAAGGAGATGATAATTCTTCAGTATCTCCGCGTCATCCGATGTCTCACTCTCAGCAGGAGACGTACTTTCTGTCTCCGTACTCTGTTCTGCTGTTGTTTCCACAGTTACCGTGGTCTCTGCCGTATCTGCCTTCTGACAGCCAGCCGCCAGAGCAACGCTCATTCCCAATATGCTCATGTACAAATATGTTTTTTTCATCTTGGTCTCCTCTCTGCAAGCTGCACATTATTATACCATGTTTTGAGAGTCATATCAATCCGGTTGGGTTTCTATTCTATCAAAACAAGCGGCAGTCCCACCACACCTGGTCCTGCCGCTCTTTCTTATTTCTTATTCTTTTTTCTTTTATTTTACTTTCCGCGCCTCTACGATCGACATTCCCTGCCGGATCAGATCTTCCATTTTGGCTTCACGGGCATTGATCTTTGCTGCCTCTGCGAGGACTTCCTGGATCCGGCCGCCGGGAACCACGACAGCGCCTGTGCTGTCCATAAGGATCAAATCTTCCGGAAGGATCTGGACGCCTCCGATCATGACCGGAACATTAACGCCGACTGTCTCGATATCCCGCGCACTCTTTACCGGGCATGTTCCCGCGCAGTATGCCGGAAATCCAAGTTCTGCGATCTCGTCCGCATCTCTCAGGCAGCCGTTCGTCAGTTCTCCGGAAACTCCGCGCGTTTTTGCCCGCAGAGCAAGGAGCGCACCGCCTGTGCTGACATTCTGAATTCCTGCCATATCGATCACGAGCATATCATACGGCTTTGTCTCTGTATCGATAATTCCGCCCTGACGTGCCTGATTTTTTCCGTCATACGCCGTACTGCGGCGTGCCTGGCGGATCGTAAGCGCAAAACCTGCTGCTTTCTCCTGTTTCGGATCGATCGCATGAAGTCCGATCACTGCACCCCTCCGGATTCCCAGATTATCCATCGCGTCAGAAATATTTCCGGTCGGGTATTTCAGAATTTCCTCTATGATCTTCTTCTTTTCTTCCAGTTCCATAAATGTAACCTTCTTTCCGTCTCTTAGAATTTTCCAGTCATCTTTCTGACATCCGGAACCATATCCAGTTCCATCAGACTTGCATAGATCGCATCTGCATGTTCCTCTCCGACTCTCGGGATCATGATCTCCTTATATTTTCCTGTTACGTCCCCGAATGCCTCATCGATATCGATCTCATGACCAAGAAGATAGGTCGTGTTGGTTGCATGCGTTCCGTCTTTAAAGTAGATCGTTGCTCTTCCGCCTCTGGACGGGGTAAATTCATCACTTCCCACGAGCTCCATGCGTTTTAACAGATACTGTACCTGCGGATTCTTTACGTTCGACATCCTGCCTCTGGCCCAGTCGTTCCTGCAGGCTCTGAACCGGAAGTATGATTTCAAAAAATATCTCTCTCCTCTCTCCGCAAAAATGATGCAGGATTACAACTGGCCGGGAAATATCCGTGAACTCAGAAACATCATCGAGCGTGCCGTCATTATCAGCAATGAGGATGAGATCGGTCCGGATGCACTCCACTTATTTCCGGTAAAGGAACGCCCGGAGACAAAGTCGAGAGTCCTGGATCCCGTGAAGGACTTAAAGACTGCTATGGAAGAGCTGGAACTGGAATATATCAACCATGCCTACGAAAAGTACGGAAACGTCCGTGAGGCCGCAGAGAGCCTCGGAATAACACCCTCAACGTTCGTTCGGAAGAGACAGAAATATACGAAAGGTGCGGATTGATAGATGGAAAGCCCAATGTTTATCTGGTTTTGAGGCTGCAAATGTGATATATTGATGATATCTGAGCAAAGGTATCATGTACCTGTGGACTGCCACAGGCAGCCCTCAAACCAATGATTCTGAAAGGGGTATCACTATGAAAAAAATCGGCGCGATTACTGTCGGCCAGTCTCCCAGAGTTGACCTGATTCCTGAGATCCAGCCCATCCTCGGAGACTCGGTTGAGATCATTCAGGCCGGAGCACTGGACGGACTTTCAAAGGGAGAGATCGCAAAGTTTGTTCCGCGTCCCGGTGAAAACGTCCTTGTGTCCAGACTCACGGACGGAACCTCAGCAACATTCGGAGAATCCTACATTCTTCCCCGCCTGCAGCTTTGCATTGACGATCTCGAACAGCAGGGCGTTTCTCTTATCCTTTTCCTCTGCACCGGAGAATTTCCGGCTGAATTTCACTCCAATGTCCCTCTTATCTTCCCTGACCATATCTTAAAGGGACTGATCCCGGCCATCAGCGTAAAAAATCTGTCGGTCATCATTCCTACAAAGGCGCAGGAGGAACAGATGCCCGGAAAGTGGAAAGACTGCTGTGACTCTCTCCACGTGACCTCTGTATCCCCATACGGTGATCCTCTCGCTGTTTTTGCAGCTGCAAAGGAGATCCCCGCTGATACGGATCTGATCCTTTTAGACTGCATCGGATACACCATCGAAATGAAGGAGCGTATCCAGGCTCTGACCCAGAAGCCAGTCCTTCTTTCCCGTACTCTCGTAGCCCGGGTGATTCGTGAATTAGTCTAATGTTTTTTCCCACTTCATTTTCCAAGGGATTTTCAGTATCTCCTATTTCCAATACTGTTCCGGTTATCGGGCCAAAACAGCCGAATATCCTGGCATCTCAAGGCGCTGCCTGCAATATAGGATCAAAGAGTACCATATCTCATCGCAATCTCACTATGATGAAAGCTGAATCTTTCGCAAGAGTTCCAGAAATAAAGAAGTGCCTGTCCTTCGCCGAAAAATTTCCGGTAAAGGACAGGCATTCTTATATGGTCACATAATTTCTAATTCACTGCGGTTCGTTCACTGCCAATATTCTTATCTCTCCCCGGCGCGGTACTTCGCCAACAGGCGGTTGATTCTTCCTGTCGGGTTTAAGAGATCGCTCAAGGATGCGTCGTGGTTCAAGTTGTCGATGATAAGAGCAATGTACTTACTCATGTCAACATTGATGTAGTACGGTTTTGAGAGCAGCTCCGGTGTCTGGTAAACAAGGTTCGTCGTCAGGACGCGGTCGATGATGCCATTCTCGTAGTACTCATCAAATTTCTTTAATCCGCCTGTAAAGAGACCGAATGTCGTGCAGATGAAGACCTTTCTTGCCTTCATTCTCTTTAACTCTTTTGCGGTGTCGAGCATGCTCTCGCCGGAGGAGATCATATCGTCAACGATGATCACGTCCTTGCCCTCCACGCTTGCGCCGAGGAACTCATGGGCAACGATCGGGTTACGGCCGTTGATGATCTTTGTGTAGTCACGTCTCTTGTAGAACATACCGAGATCCAGTCCGAGAACGTTTGCGAAGAAGACTGCACGTCCCATACCGCCTTCATCCGGGCTGATGACCATCATGTGGTCACTGTCGATCTGAAGATCCTTCTCATTCTTTAACAGGTGCTTGATAAACTGGTATGTCGGCTGTACGGTCTCGAATCCTTTTAACGGGATCGCGTTCTGGACACGCGGATCATGGGCATCAAAGGTGATGATATTCTCAACACCCATGTCAACGAGCTCGCGGAGTGCCATTGCGCAGTCTAAAGACTCACGGCCGGTTCTCTTGTGCTGGCGGCTCTCATAGAGGAACGGCATGATCACATTGATCCTTCTGCCCTTTCCGCCTACGGCTGCGATCACACGCTTTAAATCCTGATAGTGGTCATCCGGAGACATGTGGTTCTTTAAGCCGTTCATCGTGTATGTCATATTATAATTGCAGACATCTACCATAATATAGAGGTCATCACCGCGGACAGACTCTGTCAGCTCTCCCTTTGCCTCACCAGAGCCGAAACGCGGAGTCTTTGCGCCGATAATATAGGAATCTTTCTGGTATCCAGCAAAAGCGATCGTGGTCTTATGCTCGCTCTCTCTTTCTTTTCTCCACTCGACCAGCCAGGCATCTACCTTTTTACCCAGATCCTCACAGCTTTTCAGCGGAATCAGACCTAAAGGTCCAACCGGTATTGTCTCAATCTGCTTTTCTTCGTACAGCATTCCTGTTCCTCCCTGATAATTTTCATTTTTTGATATTTTCCGCCGCATCCGGATCCTGCGTTTCCGGATTTCCCCTTCATTTTTGCGGCATCTGGATCACTTCCGCCCGCTTTCTCTGCAGAATCCAACCGGGCATTCGCGATACATCTCATTTATAGCACCAACCATCCATACCGTCAACCGGATTTCCGACCCGTTCTGACAGGATTTCCCATTTTCCGATTAATTTTATCCGGCATCTGGATCCGGCACCTCACAATGCTGTTTTCTCACAGCGCCAGCTCCGCTTTTCCTGAAGCTTTATCAGCCTCTCCGCACAAATCCTCTTCTCACCAGGCGGAGATCGTCACCGATCAGCGGTATGATCTTATACTTGCTCATGATCCTCGA
Source organism: Clostridium sp. OF03-18AA (assembly GCF_003478035.1). GTDB lineage: Bacteria > Bacillota > Clostridia > Lachnospirales > Lachnospiraceae > Pilosibacter. Next base: position 195,585 of record NZ_QUEP01000006.1, on the reverse strand, counting down.
AGTCACGCGCTCCGTGAATGCATCCTGGAGTTCCCCCAGTGTCAGGTTTGTGGAGATGATCGTTCCCTTGTTCCGGTTCAGGCGCTCATTCACACAGTAGAACATCTGCGACGCCGTAAAGGTATTGATCAGCTCCGTTCCCAGATCATCGATGATCAGAAGGTCACAGTCCAGGATATAAGCGGCCCGGTCCTTCGCCTCATCGTCATCATTTCCATTAAACCGGCTGCCCGCCAGAATATCGAACATATCCGTCGCTGTCAGATAGACAACGGAATAGTACCTGCGGATCAGTTCTCTCGCGATGCAGTTGCTCAAAAACGTCTTACCACAGCCGGTATTTCCGGTAAACAGGATACTTTCCTTTTCATTTTTGAAGTTTTCCACATACTCTTTGCATTCCCTGATCATCATGGACATATAGTCGTAGACGGTCATTCCCGTCTTCTCATCCACATGGGTCCTGTCATAGTATTCCATGGACAGGGTATCAAAATTCTCGCGCTCCAGGACTTCGCGGATATTGGACTGATCGTAAAGGATCTCAATTTCCATATGCCGGAAACAGTGGCATTTCTTTCCATCTGCATAGCCCGTATCCTTACAATCCGGGCAGACATACTGGAGTTCCAGATAATCTGCCGGATATCCGTTCTGTTTTAAATAGAGCGCTTTCTGCTCCTTTAAGAATTCCGCGTCCTTTTTCAGCTGGTCCGCTGCCGCCCGGTCACCGGCAAGGAGCTTTCTCGCCGCCTGGGCCATCGTCGCCGCAAGCTCGTCGGACAGCGCCTCTACCTGCGGAATCTTTTCAAAAACTTCAGCAACCCGCTGATCCTGGTCCCGCTTATCCTGAAACTGTCTCTGGTTGTAGACCCGCATGATCGCATCATACTGGGAATTACTGAGTGCCATCCGCACTTCCTCCTTCTTTTCCGGGTCGATCCCGTCCCCGGGATTTTTCCTTCCTGCCTGTCTTTTCCATGTGCCGCGCAGCAAGTGCGCTCATCTGCCGGAAAGTTACTTTCTGCTTTTTATATCCGCCCAGACATAATCATCATAATTATAGGACCGCTGCTCAAAATTATTGAAGCGGTTTGAGGACGTGTTCCGGTTCTGCTTCGGTGCTGCCGTGGATTTCTTCGCCTGCTTTTCCTGACGGCGTTTATCCAGGGCTGCGACGTCCTGTAAGGTCCTCACGCCGTTTTCTTTCCAGCCCGTGAGGATTTTATCCGCATACGGGAAACTCGCCGATCCTGTGGCCGTGAGCGTCCTGTTGCATGCCTCCGTGACGATCGCGGAATCGAAGCCAAATTCCTTAAACCAGCGGCGCATAAATTCCTGCTCCGCAGTTCCGGGAATCCTTCCCATGATGCCGAATGCTTTCTTAACCGCAGACATATCTTTTGAGTATCTTATAGAGTATTCTCGCGCCTCATCCTTAGTATGAATTCCTTCCTCATACCATTTTAAAGCTACTTTCTCTATGTAGCGAATGCTCGTGTGGCCGCCTTCAGCACAGTATTCCGCGAGATATTCGAGAAGCTCGCATGACATGTGCAGTACATCGTAAAAGTAGGCAAATTTCTCACATTCGATCGCGCTGAATGTCTTTCCGAGATACTGCTGAACCGCGTAGAGAAGCGCGGAGAATTCCTCATCGGAGGAAAGGCGTTTCATACGGTCGTAACTGTTTCCTGCATCCGGGATCGCAGGTTTTTCCATGGACGGCACATCCTGGGATGCCCCTTCGTCCATCGGAACCTCCGCCCCTGATTTCTGTCCGTTCATTTCTCCCCGTCCGGGCGCAGATCCCGCATTCTGACGGTTTTCTGCGAACCTCGCGCCTGAATTTTCTGTCTCTTCCGCCATCTCCCGCGTCACCGCAGTCTCCTGCTCTTCCACGGATTCTCTTTCCGGTGCAAGGACACCGGTCCGCTCCCAGTATGCCAGAGCGCGGCGGACATCCGCCTCTGTGTGGTTCAGCGCATCCGCGATATCCGGGATCTCTATGTTCTCACCTTCATGGCGCAGAAGATACAGATACACTTTTACATATTCTCCGCTGGCTGTCCCCATATATTCGTCGATAAAAGTATTGGAAACGGCGGTCACCGCCGCATTGATGTTGTTTTTATAGCCCAAGCTCATTCTTTTCACCCTTTATATTCACGTTACAGTACGCGGGCACTTCAGTGCCCGCGCACTGTAACAGGATTTTGCCGATGCTTCGCATTCCAAATCGGCAAAATCCGCGACCACAACGGTATCATACGGAATTTTCAGTTCAGAAAATTCCTACCCGTGCAAAGTAACATATTCACGTCCTATCTGCAAATATCATACCATACGCCCTAAAAAAATGAAATAGCCGGAATTATCCACTACTCTAATTGTGGATAATGTGGATAACGGGGATAAACGCATTACATAACTGTCAAAAAAGCTCTTAAAATCCCCATAATTCCTTATTTTTCCCGGCTTTCCGGCATTTCCCGATTTTCAGTTATGTAAATCAAAAAATCCACAGGGTCTTCAACAGATTTCTGTTGAAAACTCTGTGGATAATGTGGATAACTTACTGTCCAAGGAGCTTTTCGCCCACTTTTACAATATCTCCGGCCCCCATAGTTATCAACAGGTCGCCGTTGACACAATTTTCAAGAAGGAATGTCTCGATCGCGTCGAAACTCGGGAAATAGTGGGTATCCGTCCCCAGCGCGGCAATCTTTTCCGCCAATGTCCCAGAGCTGATTCCCAGATTGTCCGTCTCCCGGGCTGCATAGATGTCCGCGAGAACCACATGGTCCGCTGCGGATAAGGACTTCGCGAAGTCATCCATCAGCGCCTTGGTTCTCGTATATGTATGCGGCTGGAAGACGCACCAGATCTCACGGTGCGGGTAATTTTTCGCCGCTGCCAGAGTCGCCGCGATCTCCTGCGGATGATGCGCGTAGTCATCAATGACGGTCACGCCGCCGATCATGCCTTTTTTCTCAAATCTGCGGTGTGTACCCGTAAATCTTAAGAGTCCGTTCCTGATCCCATCGCCGCGGATTCCCAGCTCGTGAGCCGCTGCGATGGCCGCCAGGGAATTGTATACATTGTGGATCCCCGGTACACCGAGAGTAATCGTGTCAATGGCTTTTCCGTCCTCTAAAAGAGTATAGGTTGCGCAGGCATTCTCGTTGAATGTCACGTCTGCGGCGCTGTAATGGCTCTTTTCCGGGTCGCTTCCGACGGTGATCACCTTGATCGGAAGTCCGTCGCAGATCTCTCTGTAGTCACGGATATCGCTGTTGATGATGAGGATTCCGTTTTCCGGGAGAAGTTCCGCAAATCTGCGGAATGAATGGCGGATATCTTCGATATCTTTAAAGAAATCGAGATGGTCTGCTTCTATATTTAATATGATCTCCATATTCGGGAAAAAGGACAGGAAGCTGTTTGTATACTCGCAGGCCTCTGTCACGAAAAGTTCCGGTCCGCCGACACGGATATTTCCGCCGATGGAGTCCAGCATTCCGCCGACGGAGATCGTCGGGTTCTTCTTTTCATCCATCAGGATCTCAGTCAGCATGGAAGTTGTCGTCGTCTTTCCGTGGGTTCCGGACACAGCGATGGATTTCTCATAGTTTTTCATGAGCTGTCCGAGAAGCTCCGCTCTGGAGAGGATCGGGAGATTCTTTGCCGCTGCCGCCGCGTACTCCGGGTTATCCGGGTGAACCGCCGCTGTGTATACAACAGCGTCGATATCGTCAGTAATGTTCTCCGCCCGCTGCCCGTAGACGATCTTTGCGCCGTGGGCGGTGAGCTTGTCGGTGAGCTCGGACTCATGGGCATCAGAGCCGCTTACTGTGAATCCTCTCTCCAGCAGGATCTCAGCCAGTCCGCTCATGCTGATTCCGCCAATGCCAATAAAGTGAATATGTTCTGGTTTATTAAAATCGATTTGATACATCGCAGTCTCCTTTCGGATATTTGATCTCTATTTTAGATATTTTTATACTGTGTACATTTAAGCACATAAAAAATATGTGCTTAAATATGCACGGTCTTTTACACATGATATCACAAAAGCAAAAGAAAATCTATCCTCGTGGAAAAATTAACATGCGGCGAAATTTACGCAAATCTTTTCTTTTCCATGCAGCACTTTCTATAAAAGAATGTGCCTTGGCACATTCTCGCGCCTCGCGCGGTCGCTTGCGATAATCTACATCTTCGCGCGAGTGCACATCTTTGGCACGTTAGTGTCTTTTTATGTAACAGGGCATTCCTCGGAATTTCCTGTTACACAAAAATCCCGCATCTACTGAATTTCTCATCCAATAGATACGGGATCACTGATTTTACGCTGCAGCTTTTCCAAAAATCACATGCTGATACCGGATCAGAACGGATAACAGGATCTGTCCAAGAATACCGATAGCCAGAATCTCTCCGATTCCGACTGTGATCGTGGAAAACCAGATCATGTCCTCAGAACCGTATGCGAAACGGAGCACCCACGGAACAATGATCATGTTCGCGAGGATCGGCGGAACAGATACCAGATAGCGGTTTTTCCGAAGCAGATAGGAACCTACCGCACCGATCAGGGTCGCAATACTTCCAAAAATCACATCGAGAGCCGCCGCGCCGCCAAGGAAGTTGGCCAGCAGGCATCCGATAAAGAGTCCCGGAATTGCCGCCGGGGTAAAGTACGGAAGTACGCAGAGAAGCTCAGAGATCCGAAACTGGATCGGTCCAAAGCTGATCGGCAGGAACACCATCGTCAGCACCACATAGATTGCCGCGATAGCCGCCCCGTATACAAGTGTCAGTACCGGGCTGTTTGTTGCGTTGTTTTTCATATTCAGTTTCTCCTTTAGTTTTGTTTTACGAGTGGAAGGTCACGAACACTCGATTCATTTTCGCGCAGCAATGAGTCAGGCAGACATGCAAGTATGTATATCTGACGAATGCTGCGGAAGGCATATACTGCAAGTATATGACCTTACGCCGGGAATCGGCGAAAAGCCCTTTAGGACCTTGGTTTTTGTGGGCTTTGCAACGGGAATGAGTATAGCATGAAATGTCTGAGAAATCAATCGTCCTTTTTTATATTTCGCTTTTTATATTTCCTTCAAGACCTTTTTCTGCAATTTGGAGGGTGTTGGTCGCACTTCAATTATACATCATTCAGCAGAGGGTGTCTCCTATATTCCCAATTGACATTTCCCTACTAATCTGCTATGCTGAACAATGTTGGTTAGTTGTGGCTAATTAGGAGGGATTTTACTTTGACATATCTATGGATCAATCCGGTATCGGAGAGGATGATCTCGGCGGCGGCACTTGAAAAGCTGCTTAAGAAGCATGACCTGACGCGAGTGGTCTGTCAGGAAAGCTGGGGCGAGATCGTGCTCCGGAAGTACCGGGAGCTTTTGGAACATGCAGATGGAACTTTTGCGGACGCGAGATGTCCGGCAGCGGTATCTCTGGTACATTCCCTGCAGCCTGAAATCCGGATCGCGGATATTGAGCCGATCCTGATCCACTGTGCGAGAGAACTGGCAGAACGTCCGGATCTTGCGAACGGTGAAAAGATCATCACAACGCCATGCCGGATCTTAGCCGACATGGGAAATAAGTTGGAATTAAAAGACACTCATTTTGTACCATGGAACCGCTTTCTCGCATCGATCGGCGAACCGATGGAACCCGCGCCGGACGCAAGCCCGATCCCACCGGGATTCTTTAAGAATCTGCCATTTTCCGTTGTCAGCCGATCCGGCCGTCCGGCTATTGAGTCCTATGTGACCGGAAATGACTGGAAAAGCGCAAAGCTGATCGAGCTTTTGTACTGTGTTCAGGGCTGCCACAGAGGAGATGGAGTGCGATGAATCAAAAATTTAAAAAATATTTCCCGCCGCTGATCGGCATCCTTGCGGTCTTTGCCGTCTGGTATATCGTCTGCCGCGCAGGCATCTTAAGTTCCTATGTGCTCCCGTCCCCGGGGCGGGTCTTCCAGAGCTTCTGCAAAATGCTGCAGAGCGGCGAGCTTTTCCGCGACTTAAGGATCAGCTTCCTGCGTGTCGGAAAAGGCTTTGTGATCGCCTTTATCCTGGCATTTGCCTTCGGCATGCTGCGGGCGATGGTTCCTGCTTCCGCAGGCTATTATGAGTATCTGGTGCAGTTCTTCAGGAACGTGCCGCCGCTCAGCATGATCCCGCTTCTTATTTTATGGTGCGGGATCGGTGAGACTACAAAGACGGTCATTATCGTGCTGGCGTCCTTCTTCCCGATGTACTTAAACATCGTCAAAGGCTTTACCGGCTGCGACCGGAAGCTTCTGGAAGTCGGGACCATGTTCGGCTACACGGATCGCCAGAAATTTTTCCGGATCATGCTTCCCTATGCCATGGCGGATATTCTCGTGGGCATGCGGATCGGACTGGGATACAGCTGGCGGGCCATCATCGGCGCGGAGATGGTCGCGGCGTCCACCGGACTCGGACACATGATCCTGTTCGCCCAGCAGATGTCCCGGACTGACAAAGTCATCGTCGGCATCTTCGCGATCGGCATCGCAGGCTATGTGACAGACCGGCTCTTCGGTCTTCTCATCAGCATCTTTCTGAAAGGAGCCGGTGAAAATGGCTGGAATTAAGTTAAAAAACATTCATAAGACATATCAGGTCGATGGCCGGGCATTTCCTGTCCTGAACGGCATCGATCTTGAAATCCCTGCTGGAAAGATCACCGTGATCCTCGGTCAGAGCGGCTGCGGAAAAACAACACTCCTGCGGCTCACCGGCGGTCTGGAATCCGCCGACGACGGCGAGATCCTCTGGGACGGCGATCACAAAACCGCCTTTGTGTTCCAGGAACCGCGGCTCATGCCATGGTTAAACGTCTGGGACAACATTATTTTCGGGCTGAAAGAGAATCAGGTCGATCGGGCCAAAATTCAGGACATCATCACGACGGTAAATCTTTCCGGCTTCGAGAAAGCATACCCGTCCCAGCTCTCCGGCGGCATGCAGCAGCGCGCGGCGATCGCCAGGGCGCTTGCCTATGAGCCGACTTTCATCCTGATGGACGAGCCGTTCGCCGCTCTCGATTATTTTACGAGAGAGCAGATGCAGAAAGAGCTTCTCCGCGTCCAGCAGAAGGAACATTCCAGCATCATGTTCGTAACCCACAGCATCGATGAGGCGCTGATCCTGGGTGACCAGATCGTTGTGATCGAAAAAGGTCTCGTGAAACATGTCTATCCGGTGAAGGCAGCGGCCGGAGCGCGGAATCTGCTGGATGAGGAGTTTATTGCGCTCAAGAGAGAGATTATAGAGCAGTTGAATTTTCTTAATTAGATATATTTTATATAAAATTCAATTTAACAAAGTCAGGGACACCTCTGCATTGCATAAGCAATGGGCGGGGACTTACTTATATCGGGATGGAGCAAGCCATCTCTGACAAGTTGCGCAACAGCTATTTGATTATGAACAAGCAACAAAAGCAGATTGCGAATATCTCTTGACTTCTTATGGATATCCGCCTGCAACTCAGGCATATCACATACATTTAATTTTCTACTTATTATGAGGAGGACAACACAAAATGAAAAAACTGATCGCATTAGGACTTGCGGCGTGCATGACATTTTCCCTTGCGGGCTGCTCTGGATCCACAAGCAAAGAGACAGAGGCTGCTTCTGCAGCAGAGACAACCGCAGCTGCTTCCACAGAAGCGGAAACTTCCGCTGCAGCATCTGACACAGCGACTTCCATCGACAAACTCACCGTTACTTATGTGACATCCCCGTTAAACGTACCGACCATCATCGAAAAAGACCAGGGAATCTTCGAGAAAGAGCTCGGCGTTCCGGTTGAGTATGCAGAGCTTACTTCCGGTGCTGACCAGACACAGGCTCTTGCTTCCGGCGATGTTCAGGTTCTTTACGCAGTAGGCGCAACTTCCGTGATCCTTTCTGCTGCAAACGGCGCTGACATCAAGGTGTTAAACATGTATAGCCGTTCCCCGAAGGCATTCTGCATGTACTCCAAAGATGAGACTCTGACAACTCCGGAGAGCTTAAAGGGCAAGACGATCGCAGGACCGACAGGTACCAACCTTCATGAGCTCCTTGTCTCCTACCTTGCTCAGGCAGACATGACTCTTGACGATGTAAATTATGTAAACATGACCATCCCGGACGCAAAGGCAGGTCTTGACGGCGGCAGCGTTGATGTTGCCCTGATCGCCGGCGCAACTGCTTACAATGCAGAACAGCAGGGCTACCACCTCGTTGCAGACGGTGAAGGCCTGATCAGCGCCCTGATCGCTGTTGCAACAACCCAGAAGTTCTACGATGAGCATCCGGATGTCATCGAGAAATTAAATGCTGCACAGGACGAGATCGCATCCTACATGGCTGACAGCCAGGACGAGACCATGGAGACTGTTGCCGCAGCTCTTGACCTCGACGTGGACGCTGTAAAAGAGATGTACGGCTACTACGATTTCTCCACAGAGATCACCGACGCCGACAAAGAAGGTTTCCAGAAGACTGCTGACTTCATGTATGAGTCCGGCATGATCGAGAACGAGCTGGATGTGAATACGCTGTTTATCCAGTAAGATGTTCTCTGTTTGATGTTCTGTTGGCATCTTATTTTATTTCACACGTTTATCGAAAATAACCGCTCCTGTTTTCTAAGGACAGGGGCGGTTATTTTTGTTTTTTGAAACCCGGAGCAAAATATCCACATTTTCCATCCGTCCCCTGCGGAAACTCTTCCTATTTTCCCATTATTACGGTATACTAAAAAACGTGCATTCACTGTTTTCCAGATTTTCTTCATGATCTCAAGATACACATGGTGCATTCACATACTCCCACATATATTATTTTCTCGAAAGGACACGTACATGACAATTTCCCACCCACTCACAAGACTTCAGAAGTTCCGGCTTCTGTCTCTGATCCCTATTTATTTCATGATCGTCGGCCTGTTTTTGCAGCCTGTCACTGAGATCATCCCCGGTCTCATCACGATCATCAAAGAACCGGATTTCCTAATCACAGACTACTTTCTGATCGGCGGGATCGGGACTTCCTTTATCAACGCCGGTCTGCTGACTCTTCTTTGCATCTGGACGATCTATTTTCTCGGAATGGAGATGGACGGACACACGATCACGTCGAGCTGCCTGATGTTCGGGTTTTCCCTTTTTGGAAAGAACCTTTTAAATATCTGGGCAATTCTTCTCGGCGTATACCTCTATTCCCACTATCACAAAAAACACATGTCCAGCTACATTTACATCGGTTTTTACGGCACCAGCCTGTCCCCGATCATCACGCAGATCATGTATATCTCGGATCTGCCCTATGCAGTCCGGCTCATTGCAAGTCTCGCGGTCGGGCTCATCATCGGTTTCGTGCTGCCGCCGTTATCCACCCATGTCCACTATGCGCATAAGGGCTACTCGCTCTATAACGTCGGATTCTCCTCCGGTATCATCGCCACTGTTATCGTATCCGTGCTGAAATCTTTCGGGATCACCACCGAATCCCGCCTGATCTGGTCTGAGGGCAACAACCAGCTTCTGTTTGCGATCCTCTGCGGTCTCTTTATTGCCATGATCGCAGCCGCGTTCCTCTTTGGCGGAAAGAACGTTGGAGACTCTTACTGGAAGATCTTATCCTGTTCCGGGATCGGCGGAACCGACTATCTCCGTGACAACGGCGGCGCTGCAACCGTCCTCAACATGGCGCTCAACGGGCTGTTCGCAACAATCTTTGTTCTCGGAGTCGGCGGCGAGTTAAACGGACCGACGATCGGCGGGATCTTCACGATCATCGGCTTCTCCGCAACCGGAAAACATATCCGAAACATCGCTCCGATCATGTTCGGCGTTCTCCTCGCAAGTTTTACGAAACACTGGACCATCAATGCCCCGTCACCGATCCTGGCGCTTTTATTCTCGACCACATTGGCACCCATCGCCGGAGAATTCGGTGTGTTTGTCGGACTTCTCGCCGGATTCCTTCACTCCTCCGTCGCCTTAAATGTCGGAATTGTGTATGGAGGCATGAATTTATATAATAATGGATTTGCAGGTGGAATTGTTGCAATTTTCATGGTCCCAGTGATCCACTCGATCATGGATCGACGGGCGCGGGCGAAGGAGGATGTTTCCCTGTAAGAAATTGGGGCAAAAACCTCGGCTGGCATCTGCCATGAAACAACGTAACCATTGTATTGCTTCGAATTTCCTGCCCTCAAGACCATTGCTGTGAACGATACAGACTGTAAATAAGATTTTATATAGAAATGATAATGAATAACAAGCAACCAAAAACGACTCCTGCATTTTCATCAGAAAATGCTTTCAACAACAACCGATCAATCTATCTTCGCCTGCTCGCCTGGATTCCGGCACTCTTTGTCGCCGCCGCGATCTTCTGGTTCTCCTCAAAGCCGGCCGTCGAATCCACGGAAATGAGCGATTCCGTGAGCCGACTGATCCTGCTGATCGGGGCGAAACTCGGTTTCTTCCGCGGGAATCCGGCACAGTATGCCGAACTCATCGAACTCATGAGTTTCCCCGTCCGGAAAACCGCCCACATAACGGAATATCTTGTATTTTACTGCACCGTCCGTTTCGGACTTCATTTTACATACCAGCCATTAAATATGAAACGCCGTCTTCTCACCGCTCTCGCCATCGTCTTCCTCTACGCCTGCACCGACGAATTCCATCAGCTCTTCGTCCCGGGCCGCGCAGGACGGTTTACGGACGTGCTGATCGACTGCTTTGGGTGCGCAGTCGTAACGCTTATTTGTACAATAAAAAAGTCTTCTTCCCAGCGATGACCATTTTGCTGACATCAGCAAAATGGTCATCTGTTTTTATTTCATTATTTTCTTATCGCATCAAAATGGGAGTCCCACATTTCAGAGACTCCCGCACCAAACAATCTTATTTTATTTTCATTCGCTTCTCTACATCTGCAAGCAACGGCATCGATGGAATTCCACCGAAATTTTCTACACATAGTGATGCCGCTGCATTTGCAAATCCGGCATATTCTACCGCCATATCTAATGTAATTTTTTCGATGGATTCATTTGACTGACTGAGTTTATAAAGAAATGTTCCCCAAAATGCATCTCCAGCTCCGGTCGTATCTACCACATTACTTTCAAATCCGGGAACTCTCTTTCCGCCTTCTGCATTTGCTATATATGCGCCATCTTTTCCAAGGGTAACTGCTACAAGTTTTACTCCCTTCCCCATCAGCACTTTTGCAGCCTGTTCCGGTTCCTTCTCATCTGTTAGAAGTTCTGTTTCCTCATCTGAAATTTTCATTATATCCACAAATGGAATCAAACTTTTCATCTCGCGTTTTGCTGTTTCCACATTCTCCCACAACGTTGCTCTGTAGTTCGGATCATAAGAGATGACTGCGCCTGCTGACTTGGCTGCCTTTATTGCTGCAAACGTAGTGCTGCGTGCCGGTTCCGACGTCAAAGACAGAGAACCAACATGGAATATCTTCGTGTTCCCAAGAATTTCCATATCCAGTTCTTTCTCTGTGATCTGCGTATCTGCCCCTGGCTTTCTCGCAAATGAGAAGGTACGTTCTCCTTCCGGTGACAGATCCACGAACGCGAGCGTTGTAAAATATCTTTCATCCAGAATAAAGCCTCTCGTATCGATCTGTTCCTTCTCTAAAATCTCCTTTAAAAACCGTCCATGCATATCCGTTCCGGCTTTTCCCAGAAATGCGGTTTTTGCCCCAAAACGAGCCGCTGATGTCAACGCATTCGCCGGCGCTCCACCTGGATTCTGTGCAAATAGTTTTTGTCCGTTTCTGCCGATTCCCTGATACGTAAAATCAATCAGGATTTCACCCAGTGCTGTTATATCGTACATGCCTTCTCCTCCATAAATTTTACTCTCTCCAGAGCTGTCCCGGACAAGTAGTCATTTCCTCCGAGAATAAGCCTCTCAATTACCGGATGTCTCTGGACAGAAAGTTCCGGTAAATCATGAAATTTATAAATCTCAATTACCGTCTCACCGGCAGCAACCATACAGCAGAGAATCGTATGTCCGTCCACATGATTTACAACCGGATCAAAGCACGCGGTGAATCCCAGATTCTCATAAAATTGAATTGCAGCAGACAGGTCTGAAACCTGTAGTCCCACATGTTCAAGACCACAGATCGGCGTCCTGTTCGGCGGAATCTTTTTGTGCAGCTTCTGGCTGACCTCTATCGTAAATCCATATCCCGATATAATGTTGAAATAATTCATTCCTGTTCCATATACTTTTCCACTATACCGCGGTCCTCCGTTTTCTCCGAGCTGCAGATTTAATCCCCGGCTTTCGCAATATGCAATCGCCGCCTCGATATCATGTGTCTCCAACGCAATATGTCGGAATCCCAGACACATATCATCCGGCCCGTATTTGTCTGCAAGATGTTCTTTGTCTTCTCTTAAAACCAACCGGAAATTTCCATTACGCAGACAAATCATCCCTTTATGTTCTTCTTCCACAAAAAACAAATTTTCACAAAGCCATCTTTTCGCACCGGGCACATCTTCTACCAGAAGCTGCACTCCCCAAATGTACCTGTCGCCCATCCACTTTCACCTCTATATTCTCTGTCAGCCTGCCTTCTCTGTTGTTTTTCTGTTTCAGCCGTCATAGCGGATACTTCCGTCTTCATTTCTGCGGAAATGGCACATAAAGTGATCCCACGTAAGCTGCGCCATTTCTGCTGTGTATGTATGCGGGCAGCTTCGAATGACTGTAAAGCACACCATCGGAGCATGATTTTGATCATACATTACCAATGTATGATATTTTCCATTATCGTACCAATTCTCAAACCCCGGTTCTACTCCGTTGCTGTGGCAGTAATTTTCAAGTGTTGCTCTCGCAATTGTACCCGGATCCAGCGATACGGAAGCGATGTCATATTCTCCAAGCATAAACCATACCGGTCTCTGTGCGCAGCCTTCCAATGGCCGTACCTGTGGATCCCACCCGTCCATTGCCCCGGTTGGAGCAAAAGCTGCAAACCGTTCCGGGATCCTCCGCGCCAGTTCCTGCGTCATATGTGAACCGTTAGAATGTCCTGTCACATAGATCCTGGATGGATCAATCGAATATGTCTTTTCCATGTAATCCAGCATTTTCTCAAAATAAGGCACCTCATCATGAAGCGGAACTCCCATTGATTCCAACGCCCAGTGCGGAACCGGAAATTTTGCCAGTCCGTCATTATAAGGATATGCTGACGCAAAGCATACAAAGAAACCTCTCTCTTCTGCAAGGCGATACCAGTCACTGGTACGTTCAAAATATTCTGCATTGCAGGACATGCCATGAATCGCCACAACGAGAGGATACTTTTTTCCATCTCCAGATCGATATCCGGACGGAACATAGATATCCCAATATCTTGGCAGACCTTCTACAATTTGTTCTACTCGTACAACCCCAATCTCCTCCTGCGTTCTCATAGGCCTTAAACAGTTATTTCCAAAACTGCCCCAGCGTGAAAACCGCAGGACGAATTTTATCATTTCTTCATTAAGTGTTTCCCGTGATACCTCACTCACACTCTCGGAATTTCCAAGCCATGCCTGTGCAACAGGCTGTGCATTAACATAATACTGTCCGCGCTCCGGCTGCTCCAGATAAACTTCTCCATATGCATTTGCCAGACCTTCTTCTTTAGCCCGAAGAATCGTCTTCATATATTCGAATGTTTCCTTTGCTTTTCCACTTCGGTCAATCAGGAATCCGGGAATCGCAATATCTGTTTTCTTTAATGTCAAATCTCCATCCGATGGAATTTTTCCGAGTATCTCCAGCAATTCAGGATCTACCGCACAGTTTCCATCAGCCGCAAAAGCTGCAAACGTCGCACTGTACGTCAGTGCAAATGCCGCGGCAATTTCCGCACCGGCACCGAATCCCATAACATACATATAGGATTCACAGATATCGACTGTCAGCCGCTGCACAAACTCTAATGTGATGATCTCCCACGCATAATCAAATTCTTTATCAATCTGTTCTCTGTCCCATTGGCTGCTTTCAAATACTACCAAAGCTGTATGATATTTTTCCGCCAGTGCGATCCAGTTTTCAGAATGAATAAATGCTTCCGCGTTCGTCCCATTTTCCGGGAATACAAAAATCCCTGCTCCCTTTGAGATCATTCCATCCGGCACATAGATTGCATATTTCCGCTCCTGGCCATTTATCACGATCGTTTTTTCTGTAATTCCAAGATTACACTGATAATACGGGCTGCTATGATTTAATTTATCTTCCGGGATCGGCGGAAACAATTCTCTGTGTCTGTTCCGTTTCGGCGGGTGATATTCTGTTCCTCTTGGTGCCCGTGGCATTAAGATCGATCGGTTATTTTCCGGGCTAAAATGAAAGCTCTTATATTTTCCCATAATCTTTACCTCTTCCTGCATTGCAGCAGTCATTATCCATGATATTGAATACTTCCGTCAGCCTCTCTTGTAAAATGGCATAAGAATGTATCCCAAGTAAGCTGTGCCATCTCTCCGGTATAGGTATGCGGGCAGCCTTTCATGATCGTATATCGGATCATAGGAACATGATCCTTATCATACATCACCAACGTATGATAAATTCCATTATCATACCAGTTTTCAAATTGCGGCGTCATATGGTTTGCACGGCAGTATGCTTTCAAAGTCTCTCGGGCAATACTTCCTTCCTCCACTGACGGAGAAGCCATATCATACTCGCCCATCATAAACGCAATTGGGCATTTCATATGATCATCGATCGGTTCGATTGCGTCCGCCGACTTGCCGCCCAGTGCACCCGTCGGCCCAAATGCCGCAAATCGTTCCGGCATTGTCCTTGAAAGCCTCTGTGTCATCCGTCCGCCATTAGAATGTCCGACCGCATAAATCCGTTTCTTATCGATCGGATACTTTTCTTCCATATCATCCAGCATTACCTTGAAATATTCGGATTCGTCCACACCTTCCTGATCGATCGGCCAAACACACCAGCCTGGAAGTGGAAATCTGCTTCTCCCTACATTTCTCGGATACGCGGCTGGATAAACTACAAAAAATCCACGTTCCTCGGCAAGCCGGTGCCAGTCACTTGTCTGTTCAAAATATTCCGGGCTGCAGGAAAATCCATGAATTGCTACAACAAGCGGATATTCCTTTTTGTCATCCGGCCTATAGCAGGAAGGTACATAGATATCCCAGTACCTTGGCAGTCCTGCGATTTCTTTCTCTACTCTTATTACTCCGATTTCCTCCCAGCTTCTCTTCGGCCGCAGATGGTTATTTCCAGATCCGCCCCACAGGGAAAAACGAAGGACAAACCGAATCATTGCTTCATTTATTTCATTCTGGTCAAATTTCTTTGTACTATTTTCATCCGCAAGCCATACCTGCGAAATCGGCTGCTCGTTTACATAATAAGCTCCGCGTCTCGGCTGCTCCAGATATACGCTTCCATACTGATTGATCAGATTTTCTTCTTTCACGCGGTTGATCTCTTTTATATACTCGAATACAGCTTCAGCATTTCCCTTCTTATCAATGAGAAATCCCGGCATTGCAATTTCTGTTTTCTTCCATGTATCAATTCCATCGGACGGTAATTTTCTCAACACATTAAGAAGTTCTGGATCCACGCTGCAGTCTCCGCATACCGCAAATGCCGGAAATGTCGCACTATATGTAAGCGCAAACGCGGCAGCTATGCCAGCGGCGTCCCCCAAACCGATCGGATAGAAAAATGACTCACAGATATCGACCGTTGGTCTCTTACTGAATTCGTGATAAACAGTCGTCCATGCATAGTCAAATTCTCTTTCAATCTGTTCTTTTTCCCACTTCGGGCTCTCCAGGATCAGCAGCGAGACAAGATATTTATCTGCTAGTTGTTTCCAGTTTCCTGTCTTTATAAATTCTTCTGCTGTGACACCACTTTCCGCAAAAATCACTGCGCAGGCACCTTTTGACCAAAGATTCTGCGGTGCATAAAGTCCATACGGCCGTTTTGCGCCTTCCAGTTCTATCTCCTTCTTGAAAAATCCGGAATTCAACAGGCTATATGGAGCTCTTCCCTTCAGTACTTCCTCCGGAATCGGTTCAAACGGGTTTACAAGCCTGCTGCTGTCCACATGATACTCTGTTCCTTTTGGAATTCTGGGCATCAGCATCGAACGGTTATTAAGCGGACTGAAATGAAAGCTCTGATATTTTTCCATGATGACCTCCCTGTTTATCCAACTCACAACTTTTAAAGAGAATTGATCTCACGTACTCTGCAGCAGGATACAAAATGTCCCGGTTTGATCTCCTCAAGTTTCTGTGGCTTTCTGCAGTTTTCTGTCGCATAAACGCAGCGATCTGCAAACCGGCAGCCCGGCGGCGGATCGATCGGTGATGTGATCTCTCCCTTTAATACGATTCTTTCCTTTGGATGCAGAATATCTGTTGTCGGAATTGCGGACAAAAGAGCTTTTGTATACGGGTGAAGCGGCTCCGCAAACAATTCTTTCGTCGGACTTGTCTCTACCAGCTGCCCCAGATACATAACAGAAATATTATGTGAAATATGGCGTACTACAGACATATTATGCGTAATAAACATATACGCAAGTCCATGTTCTTCCTGCAGATCCATCAAAAGATTCAAAATTTGTGCCTGAATGGAAACATCCAGTGCAGATACCGGCTCATCACATACGATGAACTTTGGATCCAGAGCCAGCGCTCTCGCAATTCCTACTCTCTGTCTTCTTCCGCCATCCAGTTCGTGTGGGTAGCTCATCTTGATTCGTCTCGCAATACCCACCATATCCATCAGACGTTCTGTCTCTGCATCTACATTCTGCCTGTCGCATTTTCCACTAATTAAGAGCGGTTCCTTAATCGTATCCTCGACTGTCATTCGAGGATTCAGGGATGAATACGGATCCTGGAAAATGATCTGAACATCACTTCTCAATTTTTTCAGTTCCTGCGGTGTCGGATTTGTAATATCTTTTCCATTAAAATGAACAGATCCCCCCGTACTCTTCTGAAGATGGATGATCGTTCTTCCAAGCGTTGACTTTCCACAGCCGGATTCTCCTACAACACCCATTGTCTCTCCGGCATCAATATTCATCGTTACGTCATCTACCGCATGAACAGCACCTTTGGGACCATAGAAATATTTTTTTAAGTTTTTTACCTCTACAAGTGCCATACTAATCCTCCTTTTCTGCTGCTTCACAATATGGGCAGCTGCAGAAATGCCCCGGTCTTACTTCTGTCAACGGGAATTTTATCGTTCTGCATTTATCCGTCGCATGCGGACATCTCGGATTAAAACAGCATCCTGTCGGAAGATCTGTCGGATCCGGTGGGAGTCCTTCAATATTGGCAAGTCTCCGCGTATCTACAGAAAGATCCGGAATTGCTCCGAAAAGGCCGATGGTGTATGGATGCTGCGGGTGAAGGAATATCTCCTCTTTTGAACCATATTCCAAAACTTCACCGGCATAGATCACTGCCACATTGTCGCACATTCTTCCAACAACACCGAGATCATGGGTGATCAGGATCATGGCTGTATTGTATTTCTTCTTCAGGTCATCCATCATATCGAGAACCTGAGCCTGAATCGTTACATCCAACGCGGTCGTCGGTTCATCAGCCAGAAGAAGATGTGGATTGCAGGCCAGTGCCATTGCGATAACAACTCGCTGCTTCATTCCACCTGAAAACTGATGCGGGTATTCTCCATAACGTTCTCTCGGAATACCAACCATAGCAAGCATATCTTCGGCCATCTCTCTTGCGGTTTTATCTTCTCTTGTCTGATGTTTTCGAATTACTTCCGCAATCTGCTCTCCAACCTTCATGATTGGGTTTAACGCTGTCATCGGATCCTGAAATACCATCGTGACCTGTCCGCCGCGGACCTTTCTCATTGCTGCCTCGCTGAGAGATAAAAGATCCACACCATCCAGAATGACCTTTCCACTCTTGACCTTCGCCTGAGCGTCCGGAAGAACACGAAGAATCGTTTTCGCAATGGTTGTCTTTCCTGCGCCGGTCTCGCCTACAAGTCCTAAAGTTTTTCCTCTTTCCAATTCAAAGGAAACATTGTTGACCGCATGTACAACTTTTCCACCTGTACGATACTCAACAACGAGATCCTCCACCTTTAAAAATTTTTCGCTCATAACATGTCCCCCTCTTTAGTCCTTTAACTTCGGATCAAGTGCATCGCGCAGTCCATCACCAAACATGTTCAGGCAGAGAACTGAAATTGCGATAAATAATCCAGGGAAAATCAGCATGTACGGATAATCACGAAGGAATCCTCTTGCGCCTGCCAGCATTGCTCCCCATTCAGGAGTCGGCGGCTGTACGCCAAGACCTATGTAACTCAAAGCCGCCAGTTCCAAAATCGCTTTTGCAACGCCCATTGTCGCAGCGACAATCAACGGAGACCAGCTGTTGGGAATAACATACTTCATAATTCTTCTTGCAGTACTACATCCGATTGCTTCTGCAGCTTCCAGATACTGGTTTTCACGTGTCTGCATAACCGTTCCTCTTAAGAGGCGGACATTGCCAGGAATCGTTCCGACTGCAATCGCAATAATTGTTTTATCAATTCCAACACCGAGAGCCGCGGAAATAATGATCGTTAAAAGCATCGAAGGAATTGCCTGAATAACATCCAGAAGTCTCATAATGACCGTATCGGCTGCACCACCGAAATATCCTGCGATTGCTCCAACGACTGTACCGATAGCAGTTGAAAATAATACTGCCGCAATACTGATACTTAAGGAATATCTTCCGCCGTAAAAGACTCTGGTAAAAATATCTCTTCCGAGATCATCTGTGCCAAACAGGTGCGCAGATGACGGTCCCTGCTTGATTGCCATGACGTCCATCTTATCATACTGATACGGAGAAACGATCGGGACAATGATAATCGCCAGAACCAGGATCACAAATAATGTCAGACCAAACATTGCGTTTTTGTTTCTGGACATCCGTTTTGCGAGGACCAGAAACGCATTTTCTTTTTTATATGTATTGTCCTTCGCCATCATTTTCCCTCCTTGCTCGGTTTCTTCTTTTTGCCCTGATTCTCGTAACGCGCCTTGATTCGCGGATCATTAAACGCGTAACAGAGGTCAACTAACAGCATAATTACCGCAAATACTACTGCAAGCATGACAACGCAGCCACGAACGATCGGATAGTCACGCTGATTGATCGCCGTAATCATATACTGGCCGATTCCCGGAAATGAGAATACGTTTTCGATAACAATGGAACCGCCGAAAATAACCGCAAGGTTTGTTCCTGCCAGTGTAATGATCGGGTTCAATGCATTCGGAAGTGCATGTTTTAAGATAACTTCTCGCTGGGTCAGTCCCTTTGAACGCGCTGTGACAACATAATCCGCACGGATGACCTCAAGCATACTTGATCTCGCCTGTCGTGCCTGAGTGGCAAGACCACCGAAACAAAGTGAAACTGTCGGAAGTACATAATACTCCCAACCGCCGATTCCGCTTGCCGGGAACCAGCCAAGTTTTAATGAAAATAAGAGTACAAACAGCATTGCAAGCCAGAATGTCGGAATCGAAACGCCGAGAAGCGCAATGATCATGCTGATTCTGTCTCCCCAGCCATTCTGGTGAACCGCTGCCGTTACGCCAAGCGGGATTCCGATACCAAACGCTAATACCATTGAGGCAATTCCCAGAATCAGTGTTCTTGGAAGTCTCTGCATAATTTCTCCCGCAACCGGAGCACCTGTCAGATAAGATTCACCCAGATCAAAATGAAGAAATACGTCTGATAAGAACTCTCCAAGCTGCACAATAAATGGTCTGTTTAAACCAAGCTGTTCTCTCATCTCCGCAAGTTCATATTCCGACGCTGTACTCCCCAGCATGATCTGCGCCGGATCACCGGGAACCAGGTACAGAATACCGAAGATCAATGTCGCAACGAGCAGTACTACAGGTATCATCTGCAGAATTCGTTTGCCAATAAATCTGATCATTCTTCTTCCTCCCAAATACCTCTGTTTTTAGGAATCGGCGTGCCGAATCCAACTATATGGTTCCTGCACGCCGATGATTGTTGTCATGTAACTATAAAAACTGCATTGCAATTTTCATTCATTTTTATTCCATAAGCTTAGTTCCAAACGTAAGTAGATGCGCCCGGAAGGAAGTTGGAACGGATGCTGTATTTTGCACTTGTAATCTTATTCTTGTTTGTAATATAGTAGTTGTCTTTATGGAAGAGACCATAATGATAAGCTTCTTCAACCATGTACTGCTTTGCAGCATCAATGTCCGCATCGTCCTGAGAAACAGCCGCTGTCATCAGGAGATTGTCCAGTTTGTCATCTCTTACCATTGCCATGTTATGCTCTGCGTAACGTGTGCTGTTTAACTGGTTCCAGATACGGGTAATATAACCGGTTGCCCCGTTATAGGAAATATTAAGATCGAACTTAGCCGGGTCTGTCTGGTATGTATTCCAGAGAGCCTGTTCAAAGGATGTAACCTCACTGTCAATTCCAACTTCTTTTAAGTATGCCTGAATGATCTGTGCAGTCTTTACACGAACCTCATCTGTATCGCAAAGAATTGTAAGTTTCAGACTTCCATCAGCAACTCCGGCTTCCTTTAAGAGTTCTTTTGCTTTTTCCGGATTATAGTTATAATAATCCTCTGTTTTCCATTTTTCCTGGAATCCAATGTTTAAATCACTGCCATAGCAGTAAACCGGCTCACCATGGCCTTCCATAACCACATTGATCAGTCCCTGCTGGTCAATCGCGTAAAGAACAGCCTGCGCAATTTTAAGATCGTTTAACGGACTTTCTGTAGAACGGTTGATCCACATCTGCTGAATATAGTTATCGCGGGCTTCTTCTACATTAAAGTTCGCAGCACTCTCTCCGCCCTCCATAAAGCGGCTTGCATTTGAATAGTTCAGAGAGGTCGCAACATCATAAATACCGGTCTCAAGTCCGATTGCGATCTGAGAGGACTCTGTAACGAAATAATATTCGATCTTATCGACATTCTGCTCCTGACACTCAGCACGAAGATCTTCCTTCTGCCAATAGTCTTCATTCTTTACAAGAGTGAGGGAAGAACCTGTTACCCAGGACTCAACCTTGTATGGACCGGTTGCAACCGGCATGGTTCTCATGCAGTCTCCGCTGTCCTTGTATGCTTTCTCTGAAACGATCATAACCTGAGTCAGCATATTCTCAACTTCTCCTGCTGCCTCACTATTGCACACAAGTTTTACTGTATAATCGCCGGTCTTTTCAATTGATACAAGGGAACCGGTCAATGCTGTATGCTGGTTTCCCTTACCATTTTCAAGACACTCGTTAAAGCTGAATACTACATCGTCTGCGGTAATATTGTTTCCCGCTGTATCTTTAATATAATCGTAAAGTTCGATATCCCATACCACGTTTGTCGGAGTAGATTCCGCTTCGTTCTTTGCCCAGTTTTTCGCAAGTATTCCGTAGTACTCACCATCACCACCCATATAGATCAGGTTCTCATATGTATACGCCAGAACTGTCCAACGTCCGCTGGAAGATCCCTCATCGAATGTTCCAAGGGAACCCGGGTCTGAAGTATATGCAATTTTAACAACCTTCTCCTGATCACCTGCCGGTGCTGCTGTCTCAGTTCCAGCTGCTGCCGTTGTTGCCGCCGCCGTTGTTTCCGTTGAACTGCCTCCGCCGCATGCTGTCAACGAAAGCATCATTGCCGCTGCCATAGCGCCTGCAAAAATTCGTTTCGCACTCTTCTTCATATCGTCCTCTCCTTTTTTGTTATATAGTCCCCGATGGACCATTACTCGTTCTGTCAAACGTTTGCGTAAACGTTTAACTTGTTCTGTGGCTTCATTATACCCCCGCCATATATGTATTGTCAATTATTACTAATTTACAAATACTTTTTCGCTTTTTTGTGTACTTTTTACATATTCTTCAGTTTTGCGTTATGGTTAATTTGTCTTGTTTTATTTAATTGACATCAATATTTTTGGGTGATATACTTATGTTAAACGTTTTACAGTGTTGTGAAGGGGGAATAAATGCATATGTCAAAAGTTAGTATTCGTGATGTCGCTGCCCTTGCCGGCGTATCTACTGCCACCGTCAGCCATGTCATCAATAATACCCGTTATGTAAAAGAAGAAACGAAACGGCTCGTTCTAAAAAGTATCGAAGAACTTCACTACAGTCCTGATGCGACTGCACGAAGTTTTAAGACGGGAAAGAGAAATTTAATTGCATTTATTGTACCTGATATTTCAAATCCCTTCTTTGCGACAATGATCGAGGAAGTTGAAAACGTTATCTCCAAAGAAGGCTTCAAGCTGCTCGTTATTAATACAAAGGAAACGAAAGAGCGCGAGATCGACAACCTGAGAATTTTATCCAGCGGTATTGTCGATGGTTTTGTTCTGGCCTCTACGGTTGAAAACTACTCTGATATTTCAGGAATCGTTCCTCCCAGTATTCCTGTTGTCTTAGTTGACCGCTCCCCTTTAGGCGCTCCCTATGATTCCGTGATCTCCGCAAACTATCAGGCCATGTCCGATGGAGTGGAATACCTTATAAAGAAAGGACATTCTAAAATCGGATTCATCACCGGGATTCCCCGCATTTCCACAACAAAAGAACGTCTTGATGCCTATCGCGATACGATGGAAAAACATGGAATCTTTTCTGAAGCCCTGATCCGTACTGGAACGTCTATGACTTCTCTGGTAGTTGAGAATCTCGATGCGCTTCTGGCGCTTGGCTGTACTGCTCTGGTTATTTCCAATAATATTATGGCGATTGAGACTATGATGATCTTAAATCAGCGTGGAATCCGCCCCCACCATGATATTGATCTGATCGGTTACAAAGACAGTGAACAGGCACAGTATGGTCTTCAGCATATGAGCCTGATCAAGCAGCCAGTTGCCGAAATGGGGCGCGCAACAGGAAAGCAGCTTCTGGAACGCCTTTCCCATCCTGATATGCCGATTCAAAGAATCATACTCCCAGCAGAATTTCTTCCGGTCGATTGAGTCCTCCCATTTTTATATCATTTTCTCATACATAGGAAGTTCTATTTGAACTTCCACGCAAACAAAAAAGCTTTTTCAGCATCAGTTTTATTCCTCTAAAACATGTACTGAAAAAGCTTTTTTATTTACAGCATCGGCACCACCACATTCCCCCAGAACCAGCTCACCGGCATGACGAGCACCATGGCGGGGATCATATCAGCAACCGGGAAGTTGTGGATCTTTGCGATGCGGAAACCTGTGGCCAGAAGAAGGAAACCGCCGCAGGCCTTGAAGTCCGCGATCATATCCGGTGTGGTAAGCGGAAAGATGAACTTCGCCGCAGCGAAGATCGCGAGAAAGATCACGCACTGTGGGATCGCAACAGCCGCAACCACCATTCCGAGTGTTCCTCCAAAGATCATCGCAGTAAAGAAATCCAGGATGGACTTGGAGATGAGGATCGTGTGGTCACCGCTCATTCCGGAGTCCAGGGAACCATAGATTCCCGTTCCGCTGGCACAGAACAGCACGATGATCGTCACGAGCATCGTCATATACTCTTCTCTGGACATGGACGCATTCTTATTCGGGAAGATCTTCCCCACCGGCTTCTCCATGCACGCCGCGCCGCTGTTGATGATCCCGCCGAGATTCACCGCCAGTCCAAACGCGGTTCCAATGATCACCGCAAAGATAACGGCGGGCATATTTTTCATAAGGCCGATGGAACTCACGCCCATTCCCATAGAGCAGACGCCGAAGATCTTCGTGAGCTCCGAATTGATCCTTGTGGGCAGCTTATGCCCAAGTAAAGCCCCGACCACACCGCCGATGGCGACGGACAGGGCATTGATGATAATTCCTACTGGCATACATCCTTCTCCTTTGCAAAAAGGAATGTGCCTTGGCACATTCGTGCGTCTCGCGCGGTTGCTTGCGACAACCTACATCTTTGCGCGATCAGCACAAACAACTGCGGTGCAAGGGAAGCCCTGCACCGCAGAATTGACAGTTCGTTATTTGATTTTAGCACAAAGCACGGTACAATGCAAACACTTTACCTTGCAAAAGTGTATGTTTCCAATTACCATTTCGACAACATTCTTCTGCATTTAAGTCGAACGACCGTGAGACTTGGCGTGTGATTCTGGTCAGCGAAACTGGCTTATTCCTATCAAAATCACTGCGCATCCTCGCGGAGCGTTTCCCGGACGATTCTTAGATCCCATGCACCGCGTCACACATCGACTTCACATATTCCTTCACATACGGAACCGCGTCTTTTCCATACGTTCCGCAGAGCTTCACGATCGCGGAACCAACGATAGCTCCGTCGGAGAGACCTGCCATCTTCTTTGCCTGCTCCGGTGTGGAGATTCCGAAGCCGACCGCACACGGGATATCTTTCGCCTTTTTCACGAGCTTCACCATCGCGCCGATATCCGTTGTGATCTCGCTTCTCGTTCCGGTAACGCCGAGCGAAGATACGCAGTATACAAAGCCGGATGCCTCTTTCGCGATCATGCTGATGCGCTCGTGGGAGGTCGGTGCGATGAGGGAGATCAGATCCATATCGTACTTTTTGCATACCGAATCAAACTCTTCTTTCTCCTCATACGGCACATCCGGCAGGATCAATCCATCCATGCCAAGCTCGGACGCCTTCTTGATGAAACGCTCGGTTCCGTAGGAGAATACAACATTCGCGTACGTCATGAAAACCATCGGAATTTGTGTGTTTTTCCGAATTCTTTCAACCATTGCAAAAATTTTGTCGGTGGTCACGCCGCCGGACAGAGCGCGGGTATTGGCCGCCTGAATCACCGGTCCCTCTGCCGTCGGATCGGAGAACGGAATTCCAAGCTCGATGAGGTTTGCGCCTGCCTCCTCCATTGCATATACAAGCTGCTCCGTGACCTCTAAGGACGGGTCACCGCAGGTGATAAACGGGATAAATGCCTTTCCATTTCCGCCTTTGAAGGCGTTTGCGATCTTACTCATGAATATCCTCCCCTCTGTATCTTGCGATTGCTGCACAGTCCTTGTCTCCTCTTCCGGAAACATTGACGACAATGATCTTATCCTTTCCCATCGTCGGTGCAAGCTTCATTGCGTATGCGATGGCATGAGCGCTCTCGATCGCCGGGATGATTCCCTCGATTCTGGAGAGATACTCGAATGCATCGACCGCCTCATCATCGGTAACTGCCACATATTGGGCCCGTCCTGTATCGTAAAGATTTGCGTGTTCCGGTCCGATTCCCGGATAGTCAAGACCTGCGGAGATGGAATATACCGGGGCGATCTGGCCATATTCATCCTGGCAGAAGTAGGACTTCATTCCGTGGAAGATTCCGAGACGTCCTGTAGCGATGGTCGCCGCTGTCTCTGCTGTGTTCACGCCGCGTCCTGCTGCCTCGCAGCCGATAAGCTGAACGTCCTTATCCTCGATGAAGTTGTAGAATGCGCCGATAGCGTTGGATCCGCCGCCGACACAGGCGAGAACTGCGTCCGGAAGACGTCCCTCTTTCTCTAACATCTGCTCCTTGATCTCCTTGGAGATAACTGCCTGGAAATCACGGACGATCGTCGGGAACGGGTGCGGTCCCATGCAGGAGCCGAGAACGTAATGGGTGTCCTCGATCCGGTTCGTCCACTCTCTCATCGCCTCGGAAACAGCATCCTTTAATGTGCCGGTTCCTGTCGTCACCGCATGGACTTTTGCTCCGAGAAGGCGCATCTTGTATACATTGAGCGCCTGTCGCTTCGTATCCTCCACGCCCATGTAGATCTCGCACTCCATGCCAAAGAGCGCCGCCGCCGTCGCTGTCGCCACGCCGTGCTGACCGGCTCCGGTCTCTGCGATGACACGGGTCTTTCCCATCTTCTTCGCGAGAAGGACCTGACCGAGTACGTTGTTGATCTTGTGGGCGCCGGTGTGATTCAGATCTTCTCTCTTTAAATAGATCTTTGCTCCGCCGAGATCCTTTGTCATGTGCTCCGCATAGTAGAGTCTTGACGGTCTGCCTGCGTACTCATTTAAAAGTATTGTAAGTTCTTTCTGGAATTCCGGGTCATTTTTGTAATGGTTGTATGCCTCTTCGAGTTCCAATACCGCATTCATAAGCGTCTCAGGAATATACTGACCGCCATGTGCGCCAAATCTGCCTTTTGACATAGATGTTTCCTCCTCTTGTAGCCTGATATTGTTTCAGATCGACTTTGTCGATCATTTTTTGCGTTCTGATTAGTATTTCTCCGAGTAAAACTCTCGCACCAGCGGGTAGATCCTCTTATATCTCTGGTAGATCCCATGATACCTCGCCGAGATCTCCGGATCCGGTTCCACGGCATCGCAATGTCCGCGGCTCTCCAGCGTGCTGATAAATGCCTGATAGTCCGGGATCACGCCCTCCGCAACGAATACCGCCGAAGCGATCGCCAGCGCCGGAAGAAGGTCCGGATCTTTGTATACAAAAATCTTTTGTCCCATGACATTGCTCAGGATCCGGCACCATCGCCGCTCTCTCGCTCCGCCGCCGATCAGTGTGATCTTTTTCGCGGGCTGGTCAAAGAGCTCCAATCCCTGGCGGATGGAAAATGCCACACCTTCCAGGACGCTCTGCGCCAGATCCGCCGCCGTTGTCTCCTGCGAAAGTCCTAAGAAACTTCCCCGGACGCTGCTGTCCATGATCGGGAACCGCTCGCCCGTCACATACGGGAGAAAGAAAAGTCCGTGACTTCCCGGCTCCGCTTGTTCCAGGAGTTCTGAGATATATTCGAAATCCGGCGTCCCGTCCGGATCTCTGGACAGGATCTTCGCGATCAGCCGGTGGACATTTCCGCCGTTTAAGAACGGAACCACGTTGATCAGAAGATCTTTCTGCATCGCTGCCAGGTTGAATCCGCCGCCTTCACTCTCCATCCGCCGGTCCGAGACGGCTGCCACCCAGCCGGATGTTCCGAGGTTGATATTATACTCTCCCGGAGACAGGATCCCGCTCGCGAGTGTCGTCGCGCCCGCATCTCCGGTTCCCGCGTAAACTTTTGTCCCCACGGCGTACCCACTTTCAAGAGCGCCCGCCTCCGTGACAGTCCCGACACATTCGTGTGCGCAAAAAAGCTTCGGGAACCGGTCCCTGTCGAGTCCGGCGGCTTCGATCAGCTCTTCCGACCATTCCTTCCGATCGAGGTCCATGGCCCCGGCCGTGGAACACGCTGTCATGTCCCCGGCAAACACTCCGGTCAGTCTTGTGATCACATAATCCTTCGAACTGATGAGGAAACATGCGGTTTTTTCATAGATCTCCGGTTTGTTTTCCTTTAGCCACAGGATTTTTGCGAGCGGCATCGATCCGTCGAAGTGGTTTCCCGTGATCTCCGCGATATACGCATCTCCTAGCGGCACCACATTCCGCTTTGCCGCCTCCCTTATGATCGCCCGCGCCTGTTCATCCGCACGTCCGTCCGAATAGAGGATCGCGTTTCCAAGTGCCTTTCCGTCCGCACCGACCGGGATCACATCCTGCATCTGACCGGAAAAGATGACGGCACCGATCTCCGCGGCGGGGATGATCTCAAACAATTCTTTTGAGAGTCCGCAGAATGCCTCATACCACTCATCCGGGTCCTGCTCTTTAAAATTTTCTGTCTCGATCGTATGGATCACGGAGCTTCCGGTAAAAACCGCTTCCCCGTTTTCATTTACAACGACAGCCTTGACTGCCGTCGTTCCGATATCAAAGGTTGCTGCTAACATGATCTACCTCCCCGCTCCAAGCTTCTGGACCACAACCGCGAGAATGATGATCCCGCCGGTGATGATGTTCTGCATGAAACTCGGCATCTGCAAGATCGTAAGTCCGTTTGCCAGAACTGCCAGGATGATCGTTCCGACTAACGTTCCGACGACGCACGGGACACCGCTCTTTGAGACCGTACAGCCGATAAATACGGCTGCATACGCCTGCAGGAAATATCCCTGCCCGGCTGTCGTATTCGCGGATCCGACGCGGGACGCCACGAGGGATCCCGCAAGTCCTGCAAGCGCAGCGCACAGCGTAAACGCGACGACACGGTATCGGAAGATCCGGATCCCGGCAACTTTCGCCGCCTCCTCACTTCCGCCGATCGCATAGAGCTTTCTTCCTGCCGCCATGTGGTTCATAAAAATATGAAATACCAGATAGAGCACGACCGCCACGATCGTGATGAACGGGATGTCTGCGATCTTTAAGATCCCTGGGATCGTGAAGCTCTTCGGGATCCCGTTAAATACGGTCGTTCCACCGGTAAGTCCGTAAATCACGCCGTCCAGGACCGTTCCCATCCCAAGTGTTGTGATAAAAGAAAGGATCCCGAACTTCGCGACGATCACTCCGTTCACGCCTCCGACCACGATCCCCACAGCGACCGCCGCCAGGAAACAGATCGGGACCGGAACGCCCCGGATCGATAAAAGTGCCGCAACCACGCCGCCAAGACTCACGATGTTTCCGATAGAAAGATCAAACTCATTGACAGTCATGACAAACGTCGCTCCGAGTGCGACGA
The DNA here is from genome assembly GCF_003478035.1 of Clostridium sp. OF03-18AA. Lineage (GTDB taxonomy): Bacteria > Bacillota > Clostridia > Lachnospirales > Lachnospiraceae > Pilosibacter. Next base: position 166,870 of record NZ_QUEP01000006.1, on the reverse strand, counting down.
TCGCGAGCGGCGCTACCTGGCGCGTTATATTAAGGAAGTTTTTCAGTGTAAAAAACGACGCAGGTCTTAAAAGTCCAAAAATCCCGATGATCACCACCAGCGCAGCAACCGTTCCGTAATTCTTTAATGCTTTTCCTCTCATCTGTCGTTTTCCTCTCTCTCCGCCTCATAACAGCAAGCCAGCACATCCGCCGGCTTCAGGTCTTTATTTTCAAATGTCTTCCGGACTTTCCCATATGCCATGACGTCAACCTCGTCGGCGATCTCCAGAAGCTCCGTGAGATCCGATGAGACGTAGAGAACAGCTTTCCCTTTTTCTGCTTCTTTTCTCAGCAGTCTGTGGATCTCCTGTCTCGTCGCCACATCCACCGCCTGGGTCGGCTCATCACAGATCCAGATCGACGGTTCCGTGAGGAGTGCCTTCGCAAAGACGACTTTCTGCTGGTTTCCGCCCGAGAGCTCTTTTGCCGGCTGCCCGGCACCCGTGCATTTGATCTTTAGCGCCCCGATCATCTCCGCCGCTTTTCTTCCTGCGTCCTGCTTCCGGAACCACCCGTTTTTCGTATAACGGTCGATCGAAGAGAGCATCATATTTTCCTTGATCGAAAAGGACGGGATCATTGCTTTTCCTCTCCGGTCCTCGCAGATGAACGCCATTCCCTGCCGAATGGATCCCGATGGGGTCGGATGCGCGGTCGTCTTTCCATTTACCGCGATCGTGCCGCCCGCCAGCTTTCTCGTTCCGTAGATGCATTCGAGGAATTCCGTCCGCCCGCTTCCACAGAGTCCGAACATTCCGGTGATCCGTCCTGTTTTTACTTCCAGGTCAACGCCCCGGACGATCCCGTCCCCGGAGCGGATTCCGTGGACTTCCAACGCAGTTTTTCCCGGTGCAGTCACAGTCCCATTTCCAACTTGTTTTTCCGTTTTTCCAATGTCCTGCGCATCACACCCATCTGCGTTTCTACCTTCTCCGCGATAAGCTTCTCCCGCTCTCACAGACTGCCCTGCGTTCTTTTCTGCCGGATCCTCTCTTTCTGTAATCCCATGCTCTTCCGATCCGTCAACACCGTCCGCGGCCTCATTTCCGCTCATCAGCCGCACCAGTTCTTTCCGGCTCGTCTCCTCCGTCTTCACAGTAGATACCAGCATCCCGTTCCTCAGGACTGTCACCCGGTCAGTCAGCTCCATGATCTCCTCCAGCCGGTGCGTCACGTAAAGGACCGAGGTTCCTTTCGCCTTTAAGTTTCTCACAATGGAAAACAGAAGCTTCGTCTCCTTATCGGAAAGCGATGCCGTCGGCTCATCCAGGATCAGGAGCTTACAGTCGCTCATCATCGCCCGGACGATCTCCACGCATTTTTTCTGTGCCGGAGTCATCGCAGAGACCGGTTTCTTCAGATCCAGCCGGATCCCGAGTTCCGCGGCTTTTTCCTCCGCTTCCCGCTCCATTTCCTTCCACCGGATCAGCCCGCCTTTTACCGGATATGGTCTTCCGAGACAGATATTTTCCGCTCCCGTGAATGCCGGGATCAGGACATTATCCTGGAAGATGATATTGATCCCGAGATTCCTGCTCTCCTCCGGCCGGATCTCCTCCGGAAGTTCCTTTCCGTCCCACAGGATGCTGCCGCCGTCTCTTTTGTAGACTCCGCCGAGGATCTTGATAAACGTGGACTTTCCGGCACCGTTCTCACCGACAAGTCCGTGGATCTCCCCGGCATCCAGAGAAAAGTTGAGATCTTTCAGCGCATATACGCCGTTAAATTTCTTGTCTGTATTTCTTACATCCAGCAACATCCTGTATCACCTGCCTCGATCATATTTTTCTGAGTACCTGCAAAAGCTTTCAGCAACTGCCTTTCCCTCTTTGCTTTTACTGACCGGGATCACTTGCTTTTCACGCGTAAGTCTCATGTGTATTCGCCCGGGCCTACTGTGCATTCTCCTGTGTAATCAGCTCCGCCGGCGCGTACATCTCGCCTTTTTCGATCTCCTCACCGTTAAAATACTGATCCATCTGCTCACAAACGATATCAGCCATGCCTTCAAAGTTCTGTTTTACGGTCGCCTTTAAGTTTGTGCCGTCCTTGATCATCTCGATCGCCTGCTCATTTCCGTCAACGCCTGTGACAATGACTTCGTCACGTCCTGCCTCCTGGAGTGCCTTTGTTGCACCGATCGCCGGTTCATCCCATGCCGCGAATACGGCTGTGATGGAATCTTTCTCCGGATTCGCGGTTAAAAGGTTTGCGACGATGTCCTGTGCATCATTGATCGGCTGTTCCGCCGGTACATGCTGCTCTGTGATGAGCTTGATGTCCGGATACTCTTTGATAATGTCATCAAATGCCTCACAGCGCTTTACAACACCCGGATGCGGTCTGTGGGTCAGGGCGATCACGGTTCCCTTTCCGCCCATCAGATCGTCAAATAAATATCTCACAATAAGCTCGCCCATCTGGTAGTTATCACTCGTCGCGTTGACCTGCATGCCGTCGATGAATCCGCTGTCGCAGCCGAAGACCGGAATTCCCGCATCAAACGCATCCTGAAGCTGGTTCGCAACCTGGTTCGGATCGGCGCTCACAAGGACGATCCCGTCTGTTCCGGAGGAAACGACATCCTCAATGCGGCTCGCAAGCTCTGCAAAGTCATTCGCCGTGTCGATCACGAACACCTCTGCACCTTCCGCCTCGAGATCTTCTTTAATATAGCCCGCCATCTGGTTTGTTGTGACGGAAGTGAGATACGGGGTCATAACAGAAATCTTCTTTCCGGCAAGAGCACCGCCCTCTGTCGTTTCTGCAGCTCCTCCTGCAGCTGTCGTTGTTTCTGCTTCGGCAGCTGTCGTTGCCGCGGCTATCGTCGTCTCGTCCGCCTCTGTGGAACACCCGGTAAGCAGGATCCCTGCAAGAGCTGCGGCTGCAGCAAGGTTCATGATCGCTGTCATTTTTCTCATAATCATTTCCTCCTCGTTTTTGTCGACTGCTTCCTGCAGGGATAAGTAAGGTGGGGCTTTTTTTGAAACAAAAAATCCCGGACATAGTTCTCACTATGCCGGGACGAAATTTTTCGTGGTGCCACCCGATTTTACAGATCCTGGATCATTCTGAAAGCCGGCTGTCATTGCCCACAGCGATTCTTAATCTGCACCTGCCTTGACGATCCGATCCTTTAGAACAAAAAAGCAGCTATCCCACATCGGAATATCTGCCACCAATCTGTCTCGTTTCAGAGTACGGAAATCTCTTTCGATACTCTTATCCCTTAACGCAGGAATCACGGCCTCAGCTACTCGAACCTCTTTCACCTGGCGTCTCACAAACCCATTCCATAAGGAACTCCATACTGTCTTCCACCACCGACAGCTCTCTGTGATTTCATTCCGAATGTACTCTCTTTGCTCATCGACTTTTTGTTTTTAATTTTTATGGTTCCAAGATTAGCACACTTCTCTGCATCTGTCAATTTCATTTTCAGAATATTTACATTAGAATTTCTTATATCCAGTCCCTATTATTTTTAATTGGACATTTTCAGTCACTGTCTTTATAATATTATTCCCCATTTCGTTGGTAGGAATATATGTGTCATACGGAGTTTTCAGTTCAGAAAATTCCTCCCCGTAAAAAGTAACCATATCGCACTATATGCTAAAAAATATTCTGACTTTTCCAATTATGTACATACATAAGTTACAAAATTATTATTTTTTGAACATTTCGCCGAATTAAGTAAAGTAAAAGTAAAAAATACTTGACTTTTTTAAGTTCTGGTTTTATTCTTAGGCACATAATTTTATTAACGATCCCCCCATTTATCAAAGGCGATAACTTCTGTCAGAAGTGCGCCTTTCTTTTTTACCCGGATCTTCCAAAGCGACTACCGGTTTTATTTCACCGGTACCAGGATCCGGCGGATCGTTCGTAAAAAAAGAGAGAGGAGAGATTCTTATGAAGAAAAGACGATTGATCGCACTTGCAGCCGCAGCCGTTATGGCAGCATCTTCCCTGGCAGGATGCGGCGGTTCCCAGACGACCTCCCAGACAACAGCCGGTTCCACCGCTGAGACGGCTGCTGCCTCATCCAACGCAGTGTCTCCGGATGCCAAATCCACAGATCAGACACTTGCTTCCGGTATCGCAGTTGGTTCTTCCGACGGAGAAGCCGTAAAGGGCGGAACACTGGTAGTGTCCATGCCATCTTCCCCGCTGACTCTCGATCCGAAATCCTACTCCACGATGTATGAAAACCACATCATGTACAACGTCATGGAGACTTTATTTATCTGGGATCAGGATTACAAAGAACTTCTTCCATGTCTTGCGACGGATTACACCGCCAGCGATGATGGTCTCACCTACACCATCAACTTAAGAGACGATGTCTATTTCCAGAAAGGAAAGTTCCAGGACGGAAGAAAGATGACTGCAGAGGACGTCAAGTACTCTCTCGAACGAAGCAAAAATGAAAGTACCACAGACCGTATCTGCCGTGACTTCTTCGATTACTGCGAAGTGACAAGTCCGACTCAGGTCGTGATCCATATGAAGTCCGTTGCAGGACCGTTCATCAACCAGTTAGCTGAGATCGGAAACGTCATTCTTCCGAAAGAGGAAGTCGAAGGCTGGGGAGATGAGTTTGGTTCCCATATCGTTGGTACCGGTCCATTCACCCTCGAAGAGATGGTAACCGATGAAAAGGTTGTTTTAAAGAAGAATGACAATTACTGGGGGACCGAGCCGAACGTCGATGGAATTGAATTCCGCATCATCTCCGACTCCAATCAGGCGATCAACGCAGTACAGACCGGTGAGGTCGATATCGCGATGTATCTCCAGGGCGAAGCGATCAAGCGTGCCCAGGATGCAGGTCTCTTACTCCAGACCGCAAGCTCCGCTGTCACCTACGTCCGCTTTAATATGCAGAATGGTCCGACTGCAAATGCAGATGTCAGAAAAGCTCTCACAATGGCAGTCGACATCGATTCCATGGTAGCCGGCATTTATCAGTACGGTGAGGGCACGAGAGCTTACCAGCCGTTACCGGTATACTCCTTCGCATATGACACTGCCTACAATGACCTCGTACCTTCCTACGATCCGGAAGGTGCAAAGAAACTCCTCGCGGAGGCCGGTTATCCGGATGGCTTCACCATGAGCCTTTACATCGGATCCACTACATACCGTGAGAAGATGGCGCAGATGTTACAGTACTACTGGAGCCAGATCGGAGTCACACTTGATATCAAGTCCTCCACGATGGCCGACTGGTCCGCAACCGTTGTCGATTCCTGGCAGGCTGATACCGTAAACAGCTACGGCGTAAGCTGGAACAGCAACCCGGATCCTTACGGTTTCCTTGGAAAGTTCTTCAGTTCCCAGACCATCCACGCTTCCTCCAACGCAGGCGGCTACAATGATCCGGAGATGGATGACCTCCTCAACAAAGGCTTTGGCTCCACTGACACTGCTGAGCGTGCCAAATACTACAAGGAAGCAATTGAGAAAGTTATGAACGAATACACCGGTATCTACTACGCATACGAGTGCCGGAACTGGGCAGTATCCCCGAAAGTACATAACGCGGTTCTCCGTGCTGATAACCAGATGTTAGTCGCAACACCGTTCAACAATATCTGGATCGAAGAATAAAACTATTACAAAATCTGCAGAAAGGGGAAGCAAATCTGATTTGTTTCCCTTTTTCTGTAGAAATGTTCGCAAAAATCGACTGTTCCCCCATTCACAGTCCCGGTGATGGATCCGGACAGTCATGAAAGGATTGGATTTTTATGGGAAAGATCATCATCAAACGATTATTGCAGACGATCCCCACACTTCTGGTCGTCGTTACACTGACCTTCTGCCTGACAAGAATGCTGCCCGGCGATCCGGCTGTGGCGATCCTGGGCATTGAGGCAAATGCGGAGGACATCGAAGCCATGAGAGCCGAGATGAACCTCGATAAACCGCTCCCGGAACAGTACGCACTCTATTTAAACGGACTCGTCCACGGTGATTTCGGTTACTCCTACAGTTACCGCCAGGACGTTCTTCCGCTCATCACTTCCAGGATCCCGAATACACTGACTCTGACGCTGACAGCACTTTTCTTCGCTTTCATCATCGGAACCAGCGTCGGCATCATCGCTGCTTTAAAGCAGAATACGATCTTCGATTACATTGTCATGGTCATCACGCTCGTCGGCGTGTCCATGCCAATCTTCTGGCTGGCTCTTATGCTGGTCCTCCAGTTTTCCGTTAAAATGAATCTCCTGCCTGTCATGGGCATGGGCGACATCTCCAAAGGCATCGGGGATGTGGTGAGCCACATGATCCTGCCAGGTTTCTGTCTCGCGACGATCCCGATGGCGACTTTCGCGAGAACCATGCGTTCCAGCATGATCGACATCATGAGCAGTGACTACATCCGATGTCTCAGAGCCCGCGGCATCCGGAAAATGAAAGTCATCCTGATCCACGGATTAAAGAACGCACTCCCGCCGCTGATCACCGTTCTCGGACTTCAGATCGCCGGAACCTTTACCGGTGCGATCATCACAGAGGGAATCTTCTCCTGGCCGGGCATGGGAACCATGATCAACACCGCGATCAACAACCGCGATTATTCCCTGATCCAGGGAACCGTTCTCTTCTCCGCGATCATGTTCGTCTTCTGCAACATGTTAGTCGATATCGCTTATGCGATCCTGAATCCGAAAGTAAAACTGGAAAAGGGGTGATATGCCATGACATTCTTCAAGAAAAAACCTGCTGCTGCCGCAGCTTCTTCCACATCCGGCGATGCTCTTGGAAAAGACGCCAACATCGCAATGCTCTTAAAAGAACGAAATGCCAACAATGCATGGCATAAGTTAGCCAGAAATAAGACCGCTCTCGTAGGCTTCTTCATCGTTACCTTCATGGTCATCCTCGCCGTGTTTGCTCCTCTCATCGCGCCGTATGACCCGAATGCGATCAATCCTGTTCTGCCGTTTAAGGGGATCGGAACGCCGGGACATCTCTTCGGAACGGACGATCTCGGGCGTGACATCTTATCCCGTATCATCTACGGCTCCCGCGTATCCATGATCGTCGCAGTCGGTGCCACGATCGTCGGCGCCATCATCGGCGTGCTCATCGGACTCACTGCCGGATATTTCGGTGGATGGATCGATTCCGTTCTCATGAGAGTCATGGACGGCATGTTCTCTTTCCCATTTATCCTGTTAGCCATGATCCTGATCACCGTTCTCGGAAACGGCGTCATGAACGTCATTCTGGCCATCGGTATCGCGAGTGTTCCGGGATTTGCCCGTGTCACGAGAGGTCAGGTCCTGATCGTAAAGGAAGAGGAATACTGCAACGCCTGCCGCGTTGTCGGCGTCTCCCCGGTGAGACTCTTATTCTTACATATTTTACCGAACTGCGTATCCCAAATCATCGTGTACGCAACACTCCGTATCGCAAGTGCTATCATTTCCGAAGCTTCTTTAAGCTTCCTCGGACTCGGCATCGCGCTTCCGACCGCATCCTGGGGCAGCATTCTCCGTGTCGGCCGTGACTGTCTGACAACAGCTCCCCATGTAGCCGGAACTGCAGGCGCCTTCATTCTTGTGACCGTCATCGGTTTCAACCTGTTGGGCGACGGGATCCGCGATGTCATGGATCCGAAAATGAAACAGTAGGAGGTGCAGGCTATGAGTGAAAACGATGCAATCTTAAAAGTAAATGGATTAAAAACATATTTCTACCAGGCGAGCGGCGTTTCCAAAGCGGTCGATGGCGTCAGCTTTACACTGAAAGAAGGAACGACCATGGGGATCGTCGGCGAATCAGGTTCCGGAAAAAGCGTCACCAGTGCCTCCGTCATGCGGCTCATGCCGGCAAAAACAGGAAAGATCGTGGACGGCTCCATCATCTTCGACGGAGTTGATATCCGGAGTCTTTCTGAATCCCAGATGGAAAAATTCCGAGGCGATGAGTGCTGCATGATCTTCCAGAACCCGATGACCTCCTTAGATCCGGTATTCAAGATCGGCCACCAGATGGTCGAGATGATCCGAGAACACGAAAAGATCAGCAAAAAGGACGCCTGGAACAAAGCCGTTGAGGCATTAAAGCTTGTCGGCATCCCGGAGGCTGAGAAACGAATGGACGCGTATCCGCATGAGCTCTCCGGCGGCATGTGCCAGCGTGTCATCATCGCGATGGCCGTCTGCGGACATCCGAAGCTCATCATCGCCGACGAGCCGACGACCGCTCTGGATGTGACCGTACAGGCACAGGTTCTTGAGCTCTTAAAGGACCTCCAGAAGAAGCTCAATACCGCGATCCTGCTCATCACCCACAACCTCGGCGTTGTCTGGGAGATGTGTGACACCGTCATGGTCATGTATGCAGGAAATACCGTAGAATATGCGGACACAAAGACTCTTTATCAAGAGCCGCTTCACCCGTACACCTGGGGTCTTTTGGACTCCATGCCGAAACTCAGCAGCTCCGCGAAAGAGGATTTGAAGACGATCCCCGGAACACCGCCAGATCTCCGTCTTACCGGTTACTGCTGCAACTTTTATAACCGCTGTCCTTATGCCACGGAGATCTGTAAAAATCAGGTACCGCCGCTGAAGGAGGTCGCTCCCGGACATTTCGTGGCGTGCCACAGACAGGACGGAGAGCACAGATTAACACGAGGGGAAGTGAATGAGACATGCAGAAAAATGTAATCATGAGCGTCGATCATCTCAGTAAGGATTTCGTGATCCGCGGAAAAAAGTTAGGGGAAAAGAATAAACTTCTCCACGCGTTGAGCGATGTGTCTTTTGATATCTATGAAGGGGAAACATTAGGGATCATCGGTGAGTCCGGATGCGGAAAGTCCACACTGGGCCGCTGCCTTGTAAAGCTCCACAAGCCGTCCGGCGGAACGATCACCTATAACGGAAAGGATCTCTGGAACATGCCTGTCTACGACCGGGAAGCGGCCCGCAGGGATATCCAGATGATCTTCCAGGATCCGTATTCCTCCCTGGATCCCAGAAAAACGGCTTCCTACTCGATCGAGGAGGCGATGAAGGTCCACCACATCGGTGACACTGCAAGGGAACGCCGCCAGAAAGCGTTAGAATATCTCCAGGAAGTCGGACTCGACATCCAGCACATGGAACGCTACCCGCACGAGTTCTCCGGCGGCCAGAGGCAGCGTGTGAACATCGCGCGCGCCCTCTCGATGGAGCCGAAGATCATCGTCTGTGACGAGCCGGTATCCGCCCTGGACGTTTCGATCCAGGCACAGGTCATCAACCTCTTCCGCCGTCTGCAGAAGCAGTTCAACCTGACCTATGTGTTCATCTCCCATGACCTCGGCATCATCAAATATATCAGTGACCGGATCATGATCATGTACCTCGGGCGCGTCATGGAGTTCTACACCTCCGAAGGCATCTACGCAGATCCGAAGCACCCGTACACGCAGGCTCTGCTCTCCGCGATCCCGCCGGAAAGCCCGTTTGAGAAAAAAGAGCGCCTGCCGCTCACCGGCGATATCCCGAGCCCGATCGGGGATCAGGTCGGCTGCCCGCTCGCAGGCCGCTGCCCGCACTGCACGGAGCGCTGCAAAAAGGAGATCCCGAAACTCGTCGACACCGGAGACGGACATATGGTGGCATGTTTCTTATACGAATAACCTGCCTGCTGCCATCTCATGCGCAATTTTATGCCGTGCATGTCCGGTCTGAGAATCCTGCTGCGGGTTTTCTGCGGACGTTACAGTACACGGGCACTCCATGCCCGCGTACTGTAACAGGATTTTGCCGATGCTTCGCATTCCGAATCGGCAAAATCCGCAACCGCAACGGTATCATACGGAATTTTCAGTTCAGAAAATTCCTACCCGTGAAAAACAACTGCCAAACAGCTTTACGGCTGAATACTTTCATAAAGGAGTAATGTAAGATGATCGATTATAAAAAACTGATCGCAATGGTCGAAAAATATGAAAAACTGATCTATGACACGGCAGACTATATCTGGGCACACCCGGAGACGGGATTCCGCGAGTGGAACACTTCCGCTTACATGGAAAAACACTTTGAAGAGCTCGGATACACCCTGACAAAGGCCGGAAATATCCCGGGATTCTACGCAGATCTCGACACCGGAAAGCCGGGTCCGAAGATCGCGATCCTCGGAGAGCTCGACTCCCTGATCGTCGCAAACCACCCGTGCTGCGATCCGGAAACCCATTATGTCCATGCCTGCGGCCATCATGCCCAGTGTGCGGTTCTTCTCGGAACAGCCGCTGCCTTGAAGGAGCCGGGCGCTCTCGATGGTCTCTGCGGATCGATCCGCTTTATCTCCGTTCCGGCGGAGGAGCTGATCGAACTCGGATTCCGTGAAGGTTTAAGGAAACAGGGCATCATCAAATATTTCGGCGGCAAGGTCGAGTTCATTCACCGCGGATATTTCGACGGTGTGGACATGGCGATGATGATCCACTCCGGAAAGCTTGCGGAAGGAAAAGCACTTTCCATCAGCGACGGCTGCAATGGCTGCGTCACAAAGAACATTACATTCAAAGGCGTTTCCTCACATGCGGGCGGATCTCCGGAAAATGGCCGGAATGCACTCTACGCGGCAACCTGCGCCTTAAACGCCGTCAATGCACTCCGCGAGACCTTTACCGACAATGACCACATCCGTTTCCATCCGATCATCACGGAAGCCGGTCTCGCCGTCAACGCGATCCCGGAGACTGCAAAAGTGGAGTCCTATGTGCGCGGCGCTTCCTTCGACGCGATCCGCAAATACAATATCAAGGTCAACCAGGCACTTGCCGCTTCCGCTGCCGCGATCGGCTGCAACGTGGAGCTGGATGACCATCCGGGCTATTTCCCGTTAAACAACGATAAAAATATGGCCGCTGTCATGAAAGAGGCGATGGAGACCGTTGCAGGCCCTGACAGCGTCGTTGAGGGCGGCTGGGGAACCGGCAGCACCGATATGGGCGATGTGTCCGCGATCATGCCGGTCGTTCACCCGCACGCAGGTGGGTCTGTCGGAACCGGTCATGGAAAGGATTACTATGTGCAGGATAAGAAGCTCGGCTGCCTCTACCCGGCAGAATGCCTTGTTCTGACTGCTGCAAACCTGCTCTCCGATGATGCTGCTCTCGGAAAGAAAGTAATCACGGAAGCAAAACCGTATTTCAAGTCAAAAGAAGAGTATCTGGCTGCCATCGACGCGATCACGATGGATCAGGATGCTGTTGTATATAATGATGATGGAACGATCACTCTGAAATTCACAAAATAATGTGTCTCACTAATGCACCATTCAGAAAGGACGGGAGATCTTGTATGAAAAACTTTGTTATCACGGTTGCCAGGGGATTTGGATCCGGCGGGCGTGACATCGCCGCTATGCTTGCTGACGAGCTGGGCGTCCACAGCTATGATAAACGGATCCTGACACTTGCGTCCCAGTACAGCGGCTATCCGGAACACTTTTTCCGGGAAGCTGACGAGACTTTAAACGGCAGTCTGATCACCAAACAGCTTCAGGCACTGCCGAAACATCATGCACCGACCGGAGAGCTCTCAAAGTTTACTTCCGATGACCGGCTTTTCGACTATCAGAAGATCATCATCGAAAAACTTGCCGCCTCCGAGTCCTGCGTCATCGTCGGAAAATGTGCCGATTATATCCTGAAGGATTATGACAATGTCGTCAGCATCTACGTGGAGGCGCCGAGAAGCTATACACTGCGGCGCGTCATGGAACGGATGGATGATATCACGGTCGAGGAGGCGCATCACCTGATCACGAAGACAGACAAGTACCGCGCGGATTACTACAAGTATTACACCGGCGGCAACTACTGGACTAACCCGGTCAACTACGACCTGACGTTCAACAATGCGAGACTCGGGGATGAGCGCTGCGTGAAGCTCACACTCGACTGCATGAAGCTGAAATTCGGGGATGATTTCGTGGAATATATGAAGAGTATCGGCAAAGATATTTAATATCTGTTCACGCCTGCTTGATCGTTATGATTTTTCCCTTTATTTTGTAATACTGGATCCGGGGCTCCAATCCTGCTCCGGACCAGCCCCAGCCCCGCCGCACTTCCTCTCTCTTGCGGCGGGGATTTTTATTCAGGAAATTTCTGTCCTTAAAAAGTATCACTCCCACATCTTTTCCTGTTCGCTCGGCTGGAATTGATTTTTATTTTCTGATATGTTACGATAGTTCTATGTTCTCTGACCTGCGAGAAGTTTCCTATTCTTTCGGGAAAGAGTCGAATTCGCTATTACTGACCTTAAGAATGTTCTGACAGGGAAGAAATTGTTATCCGGCATACATATATGCCCTGCAAAAGAAAGTCTGATCCCCTCGCTGCAGCTTCTTGAACTGCATGGAGTCTTTCATATTTAACACTCGGTCTGTATCATACACTTGTACGGGCTTATTTCTTTTCTCTGTCATTTCTTCTGGTCATATTTCCCACAGGAGGACCTCATGGATACTGATTTTATGAACACCGCATTGCTGGAAAACAAGTTAAACCCGAAATGCTGGTGGAAAGAGCCGGTCCGGAACGGCGTGACTGATCCGGTCTGTCTCAATGAATTAAAAGCGCTGATCGACCGTCTGGAAGCAGGCGAAGCGCTCACGAAAGACGAATGGGTCCGTCTCATCGACGGCCGTTCCCCGGAGCTTGCAGCCTACCTCTTTCCAAAGGCGCGGGCCGTCCGGGAGCGCGTGTACGGCACGGACGTCTATGTCCGCGGACTCATCGAGTACAGCAATTACTGTAAGAATAACTGCCTCTACTGCGGGATCCGGGCCGGAAATAAGAACGCAAGCCGCTACCGCCTTTCCACAGAAGATATTTTATCCTGCTGCCGGAGCGGCTACGCGCTGGGATTTCGCACTTTCGTCCTTCAGGGCGGGGAAGATCCTTTTATGACTGAGGATCGGATCACAAATCTCGTCTCCATGATCCGGAGGGAATTTCCGGACTGTGCGATCACGCTTTCCCTGGGTGAGATGGAATACGAGAGCTACAAGCGCTTCTTTGACGCTGGTGCAGACCGGTATCTGCTCCGCCATGAAACGGCAAACGCAGAACACTATCAGAAACTTCATCCGACGGAAATGTCCTTTGAGCACCGTATGAACTGTCTGAGAACATTAAAGGAGATCGGCTACCAGACCGGCTGCGGTTTTATGGTCGGCTCCCCATACCAGACATCGGAATGTCTCGCCGGGGACATGATCTTTATCCGCGATCTCAAACCGGAAATGGTTGGGATCGGGCCGTTTATCCCGCAGCATGACACACCGTTTGGAGACCAGACTGCAGGGACCATGGAACTCACCCTGTTTATGATGGGACTTCTCCGTCTTCAGGATCCGAGTGTCCTGCTTCCCGCAACGACGGCGCTCGGCACGATCCATCCGTTCGGGCGCGAGCTCGGGATCCTTGCTGGCGGAAACGTTGTCATGCCGAATCTTTCCCCGGTACAGGTCCGTGCAAAATATCTTCTCTATGACAATAAGATCTGCACCGGCGATGAGGCAGCAGAATGTGTGAACTGCATGAAACGGCGGATGGAAAGCGTCGGATATCATGTCGTTGTGGACCGCGGGGATCACAAAGGATAATCCAGAAAAAAGAAAGGGATGGATTTGTTTGTGACAACAGATTCAGAAGGTGTATATATGGGAATGAATGAGACGCCGTCCGGCGAGAGGATCCACATCGGATTCTTTGGCAGAAGAAACGCCGGAAAGTCAAGTCTTGTAAACGCAGTGACCGGTCAGGACCTCTCCATCGTCTCTGAAGTCCGGGGAACGACCACCGACCCGGTCTCAAAGTCCATGGAACTTCTTCCGTTAGGGCCGGTCGTGATCATTGATACGCCCGGAATCGATGATGAGGGGGAGCTTGGGATCAAACGTGTCGGAAAAAGCCGCCAGGTACTGAACAAGACCGATCTCGCGATCCTGGTCGTGGATGCAACGACCGGAACCGGCAGCTGGGAAACTGAGATGATCCGGTTGTTTGAGAAAAAAGAGATTCCATATCTTGTTGTATACAATAAGGCAGATCTGCTCCCGGATCCCGCCCCGTCAGACAGGAAAACCAGCCGGAATGCTTCACAGGCTGGCGTTCCCACCGGAATTGCGACCGGGGACTCTCCGGCATCAGATCCGGCAGTTTCAGGATCCGGTCACAGCAATATGGTCTATGTCAGTGCGAAAACCGGTTTTGGCATCCACGACTTAAAGGAGCGCATGGCACGCCTCGTTGCCCCGGATGGAAGCGGGAAACGCCTTGTCGCCGATCTCGTACATCCGTTGGACGTTGTTATCCTGGTCGTCCCGATCGACAAAGCTGCCCCGAAAGGCCGCCTGATCCTGCCGCAGCAGCAGGTGATCCGGGATCTCCTTGACTCCGGCGCCATGCCGATCGTCTGTCGGGAGTCGGAACTTGCTGCAGCGCTTGATTCCTTAAAGAAAAAGCCGTCTCTCGTCATCACGGACAGCCAAGTCTTTCCTCTCGTGGACCGCATGACTCCGAAAGAGATCCGCCTGACCTCTTTTTCGATCCTGTTTGCGAGATATAAAGGAAATCTCACCCAGGCCGTCCACGGCGCGCGGGCTCTGAATACGATCCAGGATGGTGATAAGATCCTGATCTCTGAGGGCTGCACCCACCATCGCCAGTGCGGGGACATCGGAACCGAAAAACTTCCAAAATGGATCCGGGAATACACCGGAAAACAGCCGGAATTTCATTTCACCTCCGGCACCGAATTTCCGGAAGATGTCTCCGATTATAAGCTCATTATCCACTGCGGCGGCTGTATGTTAAATGAACGGGAAATGCGAAGCCGCTTAAGGAATGCCGCCGACCAGGAGATCCCGATGACAAATTACGGGATCGCGATCGCATATATGAAAGGGATTTTGGAGAGAAGTGTCGAGTGTCTCGGACTCTGAGCGCAGTCTCCATGCTCTTCTGTTTTTATGACTGCTCTGCATGATTTCTGTGCGAATGAGCCAAAACATCGCGACAGTCGCCAAGGTCTCGCGCAAGCGCGGACTTTGGCTCGTTGTTCGCGTAAGTAAAAGCTCCGGTAAAGAAAGGCATCAACACTTTCTGCCATTTTACCGGAGCTTCTCCATTTATTCGCCAAATCTCAATACAGGCTCTTTTTCTATTGGATCATACAGACCCCGCCTGTGCATAAAAATCCGCCTTTTATTTTTCCAGACCTTCAAAATAGGCTCTCAGCTCGTCTACAAGCTCACCGAACTCTTTTCCGGTCTCATCAAGCGTGATATCCGCATATTTCTCATAGTACGGAAGGCGCTCATTGTAGAGATCCCTGAGTGTCATTCCGTCTTTTAAGACAACCCCGCGATCCACAAGATTTCCGAGACGTGATTCCAGATCTTCGTAATTTAATTTCAGATACACGATCGTTGCGGTCTCTTTATAGTGCTCCATGGCTTTCGCCTCATAGATCACACTGCCGCCCGGCGCGATGACAGACTTTTCGACATCCAGATCAAGGTTCGCCTGCTCCTCAACGCGAAGGAAACCGTCATCTCCTTCTTCCGCGATGATCTCCTTCAAAAGTTTTCCGGTCTTCTCCTGGATCACAAGATCCACATCCACGAAGGAATAGCCAAGGCGCTTTGCAAGCAGCACGCCGATGGTGCTCTTTCCGGATGCCGGCATTCCGATCATCAGAATATTTTTCTTCTTCATCACTAAAGTCCTTTCTGCTGTCACACATCCTGTCATTTTTCCGGTTCACGCATCATGATCCGATCACCAGATCTTTACTGTCTGCGCGGTTTTCCGGCTCCTGATCCGGCCTTCCGTCCTGGATTTCCGATGTTTTTCCTTTCGGACGAGGTCTTTTTTCCGGTTTCCGGTGTCTTTCCTCCGGCCTTATTTCCGGCTTTCCTGCGCGGCTGCAGTTCTTTTTCCGCAGTCTTCTTTCCGGTTTCCGGCGCTTTTCTTCCAGCCTGTTTTCCTGCGGTCTTTCCGATCAGAATCTTCTTTTTCTCCGCCTTTCTCACGCTGTAGCCGAAGCTTCCCAGCTCCTCGCCCATCCCGTAATATCTTCCATGGGAATAGGCAAGCGGCTTTGCCATAGAGAGATGGAACGTATCTTTCTCATCCATGTACGCTTCGTCCACATCCACCGCCACGACATCAGCGATAAACATGTGATGGCTTCCGAGCTCCTCGACTTTCACAACACGGCACTCAATGTTCACCGGGCTTTCTTTGATCACCGGCACATTGACAACATTTGCCTTCTCCGGCGTCAGTCCCGTGTCTTTCCACTTATCTGTATCGCGCCCGGAGCGCACGCCGCAGTAATCGGTCGCCCACGCCATGGACTCGGTCGTCAAATTGACCACGAACTCTCCGGTCTCTCTGATCATATGGTAAGAGTGGCGTTCCGGCCGAACGCTGATCGACAGCATCGGCGGGTTTGTGCAGATGGTTCCCGCCCATGCCACCGTAAAAATATTCGAATTTCCTTCCCGGTCGGCCGCTGTCACAAGGACCGCCGGAACCGGATAGAGCATATTTCCTGGTTTAAACTGTCGTTTTTCCATTTGCAGATCCCGCCTTTATTCAACTTTTACTGCTGCAATGCCATCATGATCTGCGGTGCAAGCTGTTTCTTTCTGGAAACAACGCCCGGCAGCTTCACGATTCCGGTCTGCGCACTCACATTTTCCACATCCTCATCTGCCACATGGAACGCTGTGGTGATCAGCTGCTCCGCGCCCTGTCCGGTGCAGATCAGATCTGTGGACTCGGTCAGGATGTTGGTGAGCATGAAGAACATCATGTCGATCTCATGCTGCTCTCGTTCTTTTTCCGTGTATACGGACATTCTTGATCTCAGATCCTTCAGCTCCACTGCGTTTAAGGATGTGATCTGTCCAATTCCGAATACGGAATTTCCTACCGTAAAGCGCTTGAAATCCTGATAGAAGATATCGCCGTCAGACTTTCCTTTCAGGTTGCTTCCCGCAGAGAACATGTCGATCGCATACTTTTCAATGTCAAGTCCGGCGATCTGTGCAAGTGCAAGGCCGGCTGCCTTATCGACTGCTGTACAGGTCGGGGAACGGAATAACAATGTATCGGAAATGATCGCACTGCATAACAGACCTGCAGTTGTCTTATCGATCTCCATATGATTTTCCTGATACATCTGATAGATGATGGTCGCGGTACAGCCTAACGGCTGGTTTCTGAAGAATACCGGGGACATGGTCTCAACTGTTCCGAGACGATGATGGTCGATGATCTCACGGATATCGGCGCTCTCCATACCTTCTACCGCCTGACTCTTCTCATTGTGGTCCACAAGGATGATGCTCTTTCCCTTTGCACCTAAGAGGTTACGTCTGGAAATCATACCGATATACTTTCCATCAGAATCCAGGACCGGGAAATCACGGTGTCTCTTGCTCGCCATGATCTCGCGGATATCGTCGAGATAATCTTCCTCGGAGAACTCGATGATATTCTCTTTCGTCATGAAATAGCTGATCGGCATGGACTGGTTGATCAGACGGGCGGTCGTGTATGTGTCATACGGTGTCGTGATGACCGCGCAGCCGCGCTCCTGTGCCAGTTTGCGGATCGTTAAGGAAACGCCCGCACCCTCACAAACGATGATACAGCCTGCCTCCATCTCGATCGCGCAGAGCTGGGACTCATAACGGTTTCCGAGGATGACAAGGTCATGTTTCTCGATGTAGTTTTCCATCAGATCCGGGTTTGCAGCCGCGATCAGGACTTTTCCCTGATCAAAATATGTTTCGGAGTCGCCGACTACCATGCTGCCTTCCAGCGTATCCAGGATGTTCGCATATTTTGTGCATGCTTTGGAAATGATGCTGCTGTCATATAAGTTCATGTAGGACTTGGTGATATCGCCGATAGTGATAACGCCCTCCAGGAGACCTTCCTCCGTCACACACGGAAGTGTTACGACGTTGTTCTCCTGCATGAGTCCCCATGCATTCTTTAATGAAATTCCGCGGGATACGCCTTTTGTCTTGCGGATCTCGATATCCTTGACCTGCGTCTTTACGTTCTCGACAAGGCGCGGCGCCTTTAAATTAAAATAATCCAGTACATACTGTGTCTCCGGGTTTACATTTCCGGCACGGCACGGCTCATAGTTCTCGCCGGTAAGCTGATGCTTGAAACCTGCATAGCAGATGGCTGAGCAGATGGAATCCGTATCCGGATTTCTGTGTCCAAGGACAAGTGTTTTTTTCAGTCCCTCAACTGCCATTGATCTTCTCCTCTCCATTCCATGCGCATATCCCCAGAAAGTTTCTCTGTCGCATTCCTTCGCAGGTTTTCCCTTTATATCCTTTTCTGGAGCTTTATGCGTTTTTCTCAGACGCACAAATGAGAATGTGTTACAATAACTTCATAGTGCGTTCATAATTTATTCATATTTGTTTTTTATACTTATTGCATAAACAAAAAGTCATTCGACTTCGCTAACTAGACAAATTGCACATAGATTTTTCATAATTGCCCCGGTTGTCGCGACCGGGGTCTCCTCATGTTTAGGGATCTTATATGTCCGTTTATGGCGGACATTTTTCTTTATCTCCCATACACTCAAGGCCTATGCACATCAGGCACGCTTCGTATCCTTTTCCGGCAGTAAAAAGGGAGCCCGTTTTACCGGACTCTCTCTTCTTTTATCCGAGGATCAGCTTCGCAGCTCCGTAGATCCCGGCATCGTTTCCAAGCTTTGCAAGGACGATGTCCGCTTTCTTTGTCGCCATCGGAGATAATTCATCGTGATATTTCTTGATCATGTCAGTCAGAAATGTCCCGGCTTTGGAAACGCCGCCTCCAATAATATAAGCCTGCGGATCCAGGACCATGGACAGTGTTGCAAGGACCCAGCCAAGATAATAGCAGGACTTGTTGAGGGAATCGAGCGCAAGCTCATCCCCTGCTTTTGCTGCATCCAGCACATTCTTCGCGCTGATATTCTTTAAGCTTCTGAGGCTGGATGGACGGCTGTCCGCCGCCAGCATTCTTCTTGCAGTTCTCGCGATCCCTGTCGCGGAAGCAACCTGCTCCAGGCAGCCATGGCCGCCACAGTTGCAGGCCTCTTTCTCGCCTTCCATCACATGGATATGACCGATCTCGCCGCTAACACCCTGCTCGCCGGTCCAGATCTTTTCGTTCAGGATAATGCCGCCGCCGACACCTGTTCCGAGTGTCACCATGACGAGGTTCTTATATCCTTTTCCGCCGCCCTGCCACATCTCACCGAGAGCCGCCACGTTTGCGTCGTTACCGCTCTTTACAGGCATTCCGTCCAGCAGTCTGCTTAATTCCTGCTGCGGATTTCCGGCTTTCCAGCCAAGGTTTACACACACTTCGCAGTGTCCGTCCGGAAGAACCGGTCCCGGGAATCCCATTCCCGCGCCGGAAAAATCAGAGAGTTCAAGTCTGCTCTCCTTCACTGTTCTGCGGATCGAAGCCGCAATATCGCCCAGGATGTACTTTCCGTCCTCTTCTTTTCTTGTCGGGACCTCCCATTTTTTTACAAGAGTCCCATCTTCCTCAAAGATACCAAGCTTCACGCTTGTTCCGCCGATATCGATCCCAATACACTTTAAGCTCATGTGTGTTCCCCTTTTTCCTGAATCTGCCGGATCCATTTCAAACACGTTTTCAGATCCCGCGTGCCCTTAAAACCGTGTCAGTTCAGCCATGCTGCCTTCCGATGTGGATCGCTGCATGACTGAACCGTCACGTTCGGGTTATTTAGAACAGTGTCTTTACTGTATTTACAACGTTCTCAACTGTAAATCCGAATTTCTCGAACAGCTTCGCTGCCGGGCCGCTTGCGCCAAAGGACTTCATTGTCACATAAGCGCCGTCGAGGCCGACATACTTGCCCCAGCCGAAGTCGGAAAGTGCCTCAACGACAACTCTCTTTCTGACCTCTTTCGGAAGTACGGACTCTTTATACTCCGCACTCTGCTCCTCAAAGATATCCATACACGGCATGGATACGACACGGATCTTCTTTCCTTCGTTTGCAAGCTCTGCTTTTGCCTTGACCGCAAGATCAACCTCAGAACCGCTTGCGATGAGGATCGCATCCGGTGTTCCTTCGCAGTCGTCGATGACATAGCCGCCCTTTAACGCTTCCTTGCTGCTTCCCGGGATCGGATTGAGATTCTGTCTGGAAAGAACAAGCGCTGTCGGTGTCTTTTTGGATGTTGCTGCGGAGAGCCATGCTGCAGATGTCTCTGTCGCGTCACACGGACGGAATACATGGAAGTTCGGCATTGCGCGGAACATTGCAAGCTGCTCGATCGGCTCGTGGGTCGGTCCGTCCTCACCAACTCCGATGCTGTCGTGAGTCAGAACGAAGGTCAGCGGAACTCCCATCAGAGCGGAAAGTCTTGCCATCGGTTTTACATAATCACTGAATACGAAGAATGTCGCAACGTAAGCGCGGAGACCACCGTGAAGCATGATGCCGTTTCCGATCGCTGTCATCGCAAGCTCTCTTACGCCGAAGTGAAGGTTTCTGCCTGCCGGATTCTCTGCGGAGAAATCTCCTGCATCCTTCATTGCTGTCTTGTTCGACGGTGCGAGGTCAGCAGAACCGCCGATCATGTTCGGCATAACATCCTTTAAGATGTTGATCATCTTGCCGGACAGGGAACGTGTTGCCTCTGCCTTGTCTTTTGTGAGCCAGAGTGCCTCGTTCTCGATCAGTGCCTTTGCGTCCGGAGCTGTATGGTACTGCTCCCAGAGCTTCTCCATCTCCGGGTACTCATCACAGTATGCAGCGAACATTGCGTTCCACTCTGCCTCTGTGTCTGCTTTTTCCTCTGCAAGACGGGAATAATGCTCATAAACCTCTTCCGGTACGAAGAACGGCTCCTCATACTTCCAGCCGAGGTTCTCTCTCATTGCCTTGATATTGTCAACACCTAACGGCTCGCCGTGCGCGCTGGCTTTTCCCTGTTTTGCCGGGCAGCCGAAGCCGATCTCTGTCTTGATCGTGATGAAGGACGGATGCTCCGTATCAGCCTTTGCAACTTCGATCGCAGCGCCGATCGCATCGATATCTGTTCCGTCTTCGACTGTAATCGTCTGGAAGCCGAATGCTTTCATGCGCTCTTCCACGTTCTCGCGGAATGCGATGTCCGTGCTTCCTTCGATGGAAATACGGTTGGAGTCGTAGAGAACGATGAGTTTTCCAAGTCCAAGTGTACCTGCAAGGGAGAATGCTTCAGAGGAGATTCCCTCCATCATGCATCCGTCTCCGCCGAGTACATATGTGAAGTGATCGACAACCGGATAGTTTTCCTTGTTGAATACAGCTGCCAGATGTTTCTCAGCCATCGCCATACCAACTGCCATTCCCATACCTGCGCCGAGCGGTCCTGTTGTCGCCTCAACGCCTACGGTGTGACCGTATTCCGGATGTCCCGGAGTCAGGGAACCAACCTGACGGAAGTTCATTAAATCTTCCTTTGTCAGACCATAGCCGAACAGATGAAGCAGGGAATATAACAGCATGGAGCCATGGCCGCCGGATAAGATAAAACGGTCACGGTTCGCCCACTCCGGATTTGCCGGATTGTGGTTCATATGGTGTGCCCAGAGCTCATAAGCAGCCGGTGCGCTGCCAAGCGGAAGTCCCGGATGTCCGGAATTTGCCTTCTGGATCGCATCTGCGGATAAAATTCTGATGGAATTGATCGCCAGATTGTCGATTGTGTTCATTGTTTCATTCCTCCTGATAATCCATAAGTGTTGGGAACTGTTGAAGTTTCACAGTTCCATTTACCTTAAATTAATCTCTTTCATCACCTCGCTGCCTGCGGTGATCAGAGAATTGGTACGATTTTTTCCAGCCCTGACGAGCGATACAGAATAATCGAACTGTCCGTTAAACTTTTCGTGCCCGTCCAGGTTGTAGACCCTGCATGATTCCTCATTATACAGGATAAGCCTGTCCCCGTCAATGAGAGCGCCCGTGTAGGCGTAGTCGAAATCAATGCTTGTAACTTTCTTTCCATCCGTGTTGTATACATCAAGCCGGTACGGACTTCCGGATGTGCTGTCAACAATGACAGCCGCGTATTTATCCGAGTAGCAGATACTTCGGATCTCTTCTTCTACCGGAACATAGATCACATTTGTGTCCGGTATCACATTTTTTACAGAGATAAAGGTCAGTCCTTTATCGGAAAAGGCGCAGACGGTCTGGTCATTTAAGTATCGGACGCGCCCCACCATCTTATCATCAAATTCTTCCTCAAACGCGGCGATGAAACGGTTGTTGACATTCTTTCCGATCTCAGAGAAATCGTAGAACGCGACCTTGTTCTTTAACGCGCCGTTTTTCATGTACATGATGGACATGACGATCTGTTTTCCGTCGGGGGAAAGTGCGATGTCCACCGGATAACCGTCACCGGAAAGGAGCATCTTGATGTTGATCCCGAGCGACTCGCCGTCCTTCTTGAAGTAGAATATGTAGCTCGCCGTGCTGTCCTCGACTACGGCCGCCGCAACGCCGCGGGCCGATACCGCCGCTTTCGTGATCGGAAGCTGTGTCTTCGCGGTTCCGGTACATCCCTCTTTGTTGCAGATGTACATCTCATTTCCCTGCTGATCCGCGATCACGGCATAATCCCCGTTGATATTGATGATCGGGGTCTTCATCTCATAGCTCTGTGTCCAGATCGTCTTGCCGGAGGCATCAATGTAGGAAGCACCGTCTTTTGTGTACTTGATCATATTGTCGCCGAACACGGCAAATCGGATAAAACTGCTGTCGCTGACTGTCTTTGAGACTTCGGCCGCGGAAGTTGCCGCAGAGTCGGAGTTTCCGGTGTCCGTACCGGCAGCGCTTTCTGCCGCAGCGGTCTCATCGGTCCCATCAGTTCCCTCATCGGCCGCCGCACTTGTTTCCGGCGCCTGTGTTTCTTTATCCGCGTTGGACGTATCAGTATACCGCATGGAGCGCTCCCACTGAACACTGTAGCTGGTATATTCATACTCATTCATATATCTGTATCCGGTAAATCCCAATGCTGCAAGGAAACATGCGGCTGCAACTGCGATGATCCGCTTTTTCTTTTTATATCTGGCAAGCCGTTCGTCATCCATCGGTTCATCCGATCCGGCGTCCGGCATCTGTACGATATTTTGTCTGAGCTGCCTCTTTTTGTTCTCTCTGTCCATAGATTGCATATCACTCATAAAAAATCTCCTGAAAAATGGACATATATAGATTAGTATACACCATTTTCAGGAGATGCGCATTAAATTCTTTGTTTTTATTCCAGTTCATTCCAGCAGGCGGAAATACCCGATTTCTATGGCAGGACCAGCTTCTGCCCCGCTACGATATGGTTCACATCGTCCAAGTGATTGAGCGCGCAGATTTCGGACAACCGCTTTAAATTTCCGTACTCTTTCCAGCAGATCCCATATAACGTCTCACCGTCACCGATTTCATAGATCCGATAGCCGTTCGCGGCCGCGGCGGCGTAGTCCACCGGCTCTTTTCCCTGACCGGATGTGTCGCCCTGTCCTTCCTCTTTTCCCATACCGACACGTGGCGAGGTCGGAGCTTCAGCACTGGTGGGTGGAACTGCTTCCTCCACGGCTCCGGACGCTGCAGCGGTCTCGGTCCCGTCAGTACCGGGCTTTCCTGTTGAAGCAGCTGTATCTGGATTGTCTGGCTGGCTTGAAGCAGCGGATTGCCCCAACACGCCGGTTGTCTCCGGATTTCCTGTACTCTCTGATACTTCTGAAGATTTGCTGTTCGTGCCTGCCTCTGTCGCTTCCATCGTCTCCGCCGCGTAACTTTCCCCGGTCTCCCTGCTCTCATCCGTCGGAAATACATTTCCCGGCCGCTCTTCAATGACAAAATCCGGTTCCTGATTCAGCTTGTCCAGATAATCGCTCCAGTTTGCCGTCCCGGCAGGCACCACGGAAGTCAGCACCGTCTCCATCTGCCGCATCTTGTGATAATTATTGACGAGCACAACACCTCCTGCCAGGACCGCCACCGTGAGGACTCCGCACGCCGTCCCCAGGATCCCGGACATATGCCGCCCTGCGTCCGCCTGTTCTTTCCTGACCGTCATCCGCTGCCGGAAATCTTTGATGACCTTCTCATGCGAGCCGGATTCCACCCGGCGCACGTCTTTCCTGGTCACCATGTAATCCTGCATCATCTGATTTCTCTCGTAATAGATGCAATGTCCTTTCAGCCGGTAAAAGCCGTCCTCCGAAGTGATATAGACTGCTTCCTCACCTTCCAGACCATGATTTAAATACATCAGCTTGTTTTTCCCGTTAAAGTACTGGTTGTGTAGTTTCCAGTAATTCAGGGGACTCAGCTGGCTCGACGGAGTGCCGCAGATAAACCATCCCTGAACGGTCCGCTTCGGAAACGACTCCTCGATCCCACGATACGCCTTTTTCCAGGCATTTTCGGAAAATTCCACCTTCTCCCCGGATACTTCCACGTCCTCCATCTCGATGGCGCCATCGATAAAGATATACGGAGTCCCGTCATAGTTTTCCGTATTTCCCAGCAAAAGTCCCACACGCAGCGTCTGATTTCCTGCCGGATACAGGCGTTTCAAATATGTATTTACATAGTCCTCCACATACAGCCGGACCACCTGGTCCGTATCACCGATCTGGCGGATATTTTTCGGAAGTTTCGGAAACGGATTGTATAATTCTCCCATGCTGCCACCTCGTTCTATCTTCAGGCAGCCGGCATGTCCAGACAGCGGCCGGCCGCCTCTTTATTTACGCGAACCACGTAAACGCGCTTCGTCGAATTCTTTCCGAAGTATAGCATGGGAGATCTGCAAAACATGTCAAAACGGCACAGTCTGACCGGAAAAGTTTTCGACACGTCTCCCGATGATCCGCAATCCAAGGCAGATGCTGCGGCTGATGCAGTCCGCAAGCCGCATGACCTGGGACAGGCGTATGCTCTGTAAAAATAATGGGTCTCCGCTCTCCGCCCCGCCGACGATCCCGGTGATGGAAATGTCGCCAACGGCGGTAAGTTCCTTTCGCACGCCGAGTCCCGGACGCAGCGGCCCTTTTTCCAGCGTCACAAGCCCCACATGATCCCAACGGCCCACGGCGGCGTCCACAGCTACAATGATCGCATCCGGGTAATGTTCTTCCATCTCCTCGATCGTCCGGTCAAGGTTCACCGCATGGACCGGATGTTCCAGTGTCCCGATCACCGTCACATCGTCGGTCACCTCCGCCGCCAGCTTTGAGCCGATGAGCGGTCCCAGACTGTCCCCCGTGGACCGGTCTGTCCCGATGCATAAAAATACGATCCTGCGGCGCCCGGATGCCCGCATCTCATTCATCAGAAGAAGCAGAAGTCTCGCCGCAAATTTCTCCGCCTCAAATCCCGCTTCCGTATCATAATAAGTGATCTTCCGCCTCCCGAATCTCATCGTGAACACTCCGTTTCCTGGTTGGTTTCTATGAGACATTATAGGCGGGATTCAGGAAGATTATACATGTGCAATAACAGCGAATGTGCCTTGGTGCACAATACCTTTGATTTTGTGTAGAAAATCCTGATGAAATTTTTATAAAATTGAAAGAGGACCGGGTATGATATATCCCCGATCCCCTCTTTTTATCCTGTTTTTCTGTATTGCATCATTGATCTCTTAATACTCAAAATGCATCAGATCCGCTCTGCTGAATCCAACTCCCCATCTCCAGCCATGTTTTCCGAATGCCTTTACGACATCACTGTCACGACTGATAGAATACGGATTTACGCTTGGCTCCCATTTATTTCCAACAAGAACCGTTTTGCCATCTGTATCTATCTGTGGGTTTGCGTCCGGGTTAATATCAATGGCCAGACCCAGGCTGTGATTGCTTCCCACTCCGTTGCTTCTCCAGTTATATCCGCCAACACTTTCGATCGGGAACTGTTCCGGTCCATTATAGATTTCTGTAAAAATCTCTTTTACCTGATCTGCGACAGAACTTAAGACCTGTACATGAGCTGTTCCAGCAACTTTTTGACCGTTTTTCAATCTCCAGACAGGAATCTCTACGCTGACCACTTCCGCAGATGCCGTCGCATCATTCTGATTGGCTAAAATTCGGTCAACCTGTTCATTTACCTTTGCATCACGCTCTGCGCTGCGGCCATCCCAGCTATAATATTTTGCATAGTAATGATAGTATGCTATATCTAATTCACTTATTCCATCTACTTTGAAATACCAATCTGTATCATAAGAATAGCTGCTGTTGGAATTTGAACTGTTAGAGCTACTGTTGTTTCCGGATCCGCCGTTCTTTGTCTCGCCGCCGGCTTTCTGCTTTACCTCGCCTCCAACGACCCAGGCACCGATCCTGTTTACCTGGTAACCATCCGGTGTGGTGGTATTTCTAAGAACATATCCGTTGGAGTCAAAGTAAAAGCTCTCCGCCATTCCATCATTATCGGTATCGATCCATGCCCATCTTCCCTTGGGATATGTTCCATCGTCAAACTGATACCACATTCCGTTTGCATCCGATTTCCATGTCCCGGCAAACGATGCGAACGGCATCGCCATGCAAAATACAGCGGCAGCAAGCGCAAGTTTTATTCCATACTTTTTCATCTTTTGTCCCTTTTCCTGTAATTCTGTCCTTTTTGTAACTGCTCAGTATTTCCTGACCATATTTTATTGCGGCCAGTGCATCAGCTGTTATTTCGCCGTATCTCCCTGACTCTTATAGACCGAGATCGCATCACTGATATTGGATGCCGCACCGCTTCTCACGATATCCGCAAGCGCCGCGAGTTTCTCCGGCGTCATATATTCTTTTCCTATATAAACCTCGTAGTGATCCGTAATGAACAATGCTTTTTCCTTCGCAGCCGTCCGCGTACCGCGGAGCTTTTCTGCCAGAGAAGAAAGCTCGTCCTCCATCCGGTTGATCTCCTCTTTGTTGTTTGCCGTGATCTCATCAGAGATGATCGTCCGTGTCACGGTATCGAAGGTCGTAAGTGCTTCCTTCTTTTTCCGGTTGATCTCCGCCGCATCCTGGTCGAGCTGGGCGATCTCATCGTCAAATTTCTGGAGATTGTAGACCGTCTCGTTCTTATCCCGTCGGATCGTCTTCGCGATGACCTTCATCTCTTTTTTATTCGCGCGGATCTTCGCCCGGATCCCAAGTCCTTCTTTCAGCACTTCCATATAGCGCACCTTGGTCATGTTTCCGATCGTTACATAGATTCCGCCAAAGATCAGGATCGCCGCCACATAGATTCCCACGAGATACATAGTCCGTCTCTCCGGGATCAGGAAATATGCTCCGCACGGGATCGCGAGAAAGCAGATCATGATCGTCATGAGAAGTGCCAGAAAATCCTTAAATGTTCTCGTAAAATAGAGCGCGTAATAGTAACTTCCACGGCAGAATCCCGGAACATGGTTTGCTTTAAACAAAGTTTTCATCTGGTCCGCAAGTTCTTTATTCTCCCGCACAAGCCCCCTGGTATCTTCCTCGATCCGCTCTTTGACACCCTGGTTTTTCGCTTTTTCACGCTTCGCTCTTACTTTTTTCAGGCGATCCTGCACCTTCCCGAGCTCCGCATCGTAGCTTTTTGTGATCTCCTCTTTCCGCTGCTTCACCGTCTGGCTGATGGTTTCTGTAACAGAACGCTGTTTTCCCTTGAGGGAACTCTCTAACTTCTTCTCATCCGCTTCGAGCTGCTCCACCTCTGTATTCAGAGCTTCCAGTTCCTCAACTGCCTGTCCTGCGCTGGCAAAAAAGGCAGCATGATCTGTAATTGGCTGTCCCATCTTTTGTCCTCCTGGCTTTGGTTCAAGTATGTCATCAAATGTCCATATAGGTATAGATTACTACAATTTTTCAGGCGATACAAGGCATTTTCAGTAAAATTCGCATGTCCGTCCCGTGTGATGCCAAAACGTGCTTTTGTAATTTCAAAAATGCGCTGCCGCTGTTCACGTGGCTTTACTTTCTTAAAAAAATCCGTTATACTGTTTTTCAAATCATGACCGTGAACGAAAAAGAATGGAGGACTGTTTTATGTTCCGAATCTGGGGAAAAATATGGAAAGATAATCATCTGATCAAAGATATGGTGTCCTGCAACAACGACTATTCCATGTCGAGAACCGCCATGGTATTTCAGGCTCTGGATGAGATCTGTCACGAATTCGACTTAAGCCAGCCGATCTGGCTCGATTCCAATATCCGCGATTTTCAGCTGCATGATAAGACGCGGTTTACGAAAGACAGTTTTATCGAATCCATCGACTTTGATTATCTGGAGTTTCAGGTGATCGAGGAGTGATCAAAAAACGACTAATCTGCCCGTTGTGTCATTTCTGCCCTGACACATGGAGATCAGCCGTTTTTATTTTATCGTTTCTCATCCTATCCGGCAACATTTTGCCGAATACGTCTAATATTATATTTCTTTATTATAATCTCTTGAGAAGCGCCTCTCTTGCCTCCTCATAACCCGGTTTTCCGAGCAGCGCGAACATGTTCTTCTTATAGCTCTCAACACCCGGCTGGTTGAACGGGTTGACTCCGAGAATGTAGCCGCTGACGCCGCATGCGAACTCGAAGAAGTAAAACAGCTGACCAAGGCTGTAAGCATCCTGCGCCGGGATCTTTACCATAAGGTTCGGCACACTGCCGTCTGTATGCGCAAGGATTGTTCCGTTCATGGCACTCTTATTTACAAAATCAACGGTCTTTCCTGCCAGATAGTTCATGCCGTCTGTATCGACGTCCTCTTTCTGGAGAACAATCTCCGCCGGGGATTCTTCCACGTTCAGAACTGTCTCAAACATGATGCGGGCACCATCCTGGATGAACTGCCCCATAGAGTGAAGGTCTGTTGTCAGATCTACGGCTGCCGGGAAGATACCTCTCTGGTCTTTTCCTTCGCTCTCACCGAAGAGCTGTTTCCACCACTCAGATACATAATGAAGGCTCGGTTCGTAGTTTGCTACGATCTCCACCTGTTTTCCTTTTCTTAACAGGATATTGCGGACTGCGGCATATAAAAGAGCCGGGTTCTTCTCATATTCTGTCTCAAGAGCAACCTTTCTCGCATCTGCTGCCCCCGTCATCAGGGCATCGATATCCGCACCGCTGACTGCGATCGGTAAAAGACCTACGGCTGTGAGCACGGAGAAACGTCCTCCAACGTCATCCGGAACAACGAAGCTCTCGTATCCCTCTTCGTTTGCCAGATTCTTTAAAGCTCCCTTTGCCTTGTCTGTGGTCGCATAGATCCTCTTGTTGGCCTCTTCCTTACCATACTTGCTGATCAGCATTTCCTTGAATACGCGGAATGCGATCGCCGGTTCTGTTGTCGTACCGGACTTGGATATAATATTAATGGAGAAATCTTTTCCTTCCAGTACATCCTGAAGATCATGAATGTATTTGCTGCTGATGCTGTTTCCTACGAAATAGATCTCCGGAGTTTTTCTCTTTCCCTTCGGCAGCACATTGTAGAAGCTGTGGGATAAGAATTCGATCGCAGCGCGGGCACCGAGATAAGATCCGCCGATACCGATCACAAGAAGTACATCTGAATCGCCCTGAATCTTCTCTGCCGCTTTCTTGATCCTTGCAAACTCCTCTTTATCATAATCAACCGGGAGGTCGATCCATCCAAGATAATCATTGCCTGCACCGGATTTTGCTGTCAGGACATCTTTTGCACCCATAACGATGCTCTTCATGTTTTTCATTTCCTCTTCACTGATAAATCCGGCTGTCTTGGAATAATCAAATACGATTTCTTTACCCATAACCCTGTCTCCTTTTCTTGTGTGAGATTCACAGTCTCTGTCCGTTATTATACCACTTCGTGAAACCCTTGACAATGCTTCGCATTCTAAATCAGTGTGTTAAATAATGTTTTCAGCAGCGCCATTTCTTCCGCCGGGATCGAGTTCCGTATCAGCTCAAGATCATCCGGCATTTTCTGACTTTCGCCCGGCTGTTCCCGGCTTGCGGCGATCTGCCTCAGGCTTTCGCTCAGGTGGTTGATGCTCTGGGCAAGTTCTGTCTCACTCGTCAATGCTTTTCCACCCGTCCCCATGCTTTTTGAGCCGGCATCCCGGGCATTCTGGCCCGTGCTTCTATTATAGTCGGTTTTTCCTGTTGGCTTTTTTGATGAACTGCCGATACTATTTCCATTTACGGCCGGACCGGTTCCATTCCCTTCAGACATAGATGTTTTTCCGTCCAGCCGCGACAGCTTCACGGCATCCCCGGTTCTTGTAAGGTTTTCATTTTCCAGATTCTCTGTTTCATCGCTTTCATCAGAAATCTGTGCGTCTTTTTTCCTTCTGAGAACAGAAAAACGTCCATTTCCTCTGCCATTTCTCACACTTTCCTGAGTTCTCCCATAGCCTGTACCATTGTCGGAAAAATCTCCAGCCGGAGAAGCTCCCACCGCCTTTTTCCGCTCCTGTCCGGCATAAACGATGTTATCCACACTTTTATAGAAATGCGGTGAGTTTTCCACATAATCCACCAAATGATCCGCAAGCTGTTTCCGTTTCATTCCCGTCCCGATCCAATTGTCCACAAATGCAAGAAACAATCCGCTAAAGACGCCTGCCGCACCATATAATACGATGTAGGAATTGTCACATCGATACCAGTATGCGCCAAATGCCGTTACTCCTCCGACCATGAAGCAGAGGATCATCGCCTGCACGGACAGTTTGTCCCAGCCATCGAGACTTACATGGAGGAATCGGAATCCGTAGAGCTGTTTTTCTATGTATGCGTTTACATTTCGGATCCCGTGGTTGATAAGGAACACATTTTCCATGCGCTGTTTCAGCGTCTTTAAGTTCTTATCTTTCGTCAGCGCCATATTTCCGGTTTCTTTGATCAATCTTTTGTAGAGGCTTCCTGTTGCGAGCTTGCTGAGTGTCCCGAGCGCACAGATTGCCGCCAGAACATAGAGCATTCTCCCTGTCTGTAAAAATTCCAGCATAATCAGTTCCCCTTTCTCCGTCCGGATCATTCCAGATGATGCCACTAATTATAGCGGGCTAGAATGATTTTGAGAAGATTGAGAACGGAAGAATCGTTCGTCAAATGTGGACAGGAAACGAGTTCTTAAGGTAATGACAAGATCAAAGTCTTTTTACTAAAGCAAGCATGAGATTTACAGAATGTTCAACCGCCTTTGCCTCGAACTCACCGTAATCCATATGGGCACTGTCATCTGCTTTATCAGAGATCGCGCGGACGATCAGGTACGGAATCTTATTTAAGTATGCCGCCTGTGCAACAGCTGCGCCTTCCATCTCTGCGCAGTACGCGTCAAATGTGTCACAGATCCATTTTTTCTTTTCCTTACTGTCAATAAACTGGTCACCGCTGGCAACGCGTCCTTTGAAGGTGCTGATGTCCGGGTTTGCCTCTCTGCACGCCTCTTCCGCAAGAGTTAACAATCTCTCATCCGCCGGAAATTCCTTTACACCGAGCTGTGGGATCTCTCCGACCGGATATCCGAATCCGCCTGCGTCCACATCATGCTGTACTGCCACTGTGGAGAGAACGAGATCCCCGATGTTGATCTCATTTCTCAGGGATCCCGCGATTCCTGTATTCACGATCCCATCAACCTGATAGAGATCCACAAGGATCTGACTGCAGATACCAGCGTTTACCTTACCGATACCGGAACGAACAATGACAACGTCTTTTCCTTCCAGTTTTCCCTTGCAAAAGTTCATTCCGGCCACTGTCTTCATTTCTGTCTCTGTCATTTTTGCGCGAAGTTTCTCAACTTCTACTTCCATTGCTCCGATAATACCAAGCATTTGAATTCCTCCGTGTTATAACATTATTTTACCAAAATATCGATCCTGTTTGAGTTTCAGACAGATTCTCACCATCTTTATCGTTTTCATTATACGGGATAATGGGGCGCAGGTCAAATAAAGTTCCTTTTCATCGTTATCTTTGGCGAACTAATATAAGTCGCTGATACACCCTGCCTTCACACTGCAACGGGAATTTTCCGATACACCGAATCAGGGATCGGCAAAATCCGCATCCGCAACTGTATAATGCGGATTGTTCATTTAACGAATTTCCGTCCCGCGAATAGTACGGGCAGAGTCTCCAACAAAATGGACTTCAGTGCTTCTCTTGACAATGATTCTCTGCTGTGAGTATAATAAGGATACTTTCAATTCGGCCATACGGCCAGACTTTTACAAACGGAGGTTTTTATATGGTATACAAGACACAGGGCACCTGCTCCAGAGAAATCCATTTTGACGTAGAGAACAACAAACTCAAAAACGTAAGCTTCGTTGGCGGATGCAACGGCAACTTAAAGGGTATTGGCCTTCTTGTTGAGGGCATGGATATCGACGAAGTGATCAAAAGAGTCGAAGGCGTAAGCTGCAACGGCCGCCCAACTTCATGTCCAGACCAGCTTGCAAAAGCTTTAAAGCAGTATAAAGAGCAGCAGGCGTAATCCATCTTCGAACCCATTGATCAGACCGTATACTATTTATCTAATCGCTTTTATACACAGAAATATCAAAAGGCTCTATGTCAACAACGAAACAGGATTCTAAGCAATTCCCCCATCGGTTGATATAGAGCCAAAAATAGCCCCGCAAGAGGTTGTATTGAGCGGGGCTACTTCTTTTCATTCAGTTTATAAATTTTGAATCGTTGTTCTTACTGACCTCGGTCGGCCTTATCCTCAGTCTCCTCCATCAACCATCTCCCTTTATCAAACATGTATTTATATTATTCGGCCGAAATAATATACGAAGTTTACGAGTTATACCTCGTGGTCGGTGAGAAGGACGCCATCAGTCTCGGTCGCTTTACCTTCCATCTGATCTCCATCCCATTCAACAAGATGCATTGCACGTGCGCGATAATAATGGTTAAGCTCACATCCCGTCACAAGGAACGATACTCTATATGATGATAATTTTCCATCATCTGTTTCTTCCTTAGATTTTTCAAAGCTCCAATCTTCAATTTGGACCCAATCTTCTTTCTTTTCATCCCACATGTCTAAAAAGACCACTTCGTAAATTCTATCGACATCTTTATGTGTAAAAGTGTCAACAACAATATGTAATGTTCCGTCCTGTTCGTTTGTAATACTCAGCATTGCTGTTGATAATCGAATTCCTCTTGCTGTATCATTCAAAATATTTTTTGATGTTACCTCATCTTTTTCCAAAAGAGTACTTTCTCTCGATTCAGCTACAACTTCTTGCCAAGCTGGCACATCAGCATACACCATTTGGGGTGTCGCGATAGTCAAAAACATGATTCCCATTAACATACCTTTAAATTTTTTCATAACCACATTTCTCCTTTTCTTTTT
Organism: Clostridium sp. OF03-18AA; assembly: GCF_003478035.1. Classification (GTDB taxonomy): domain Bacteria; phylum Bacillota; class Clostridia; order Lachnospirales; family Lachnospiraceae; genus Pilosibacter. Next base: position 133,348 of record NZ_QUEP01000006.1, on the reverse strand, counting down.
ATCAATATAAACGTATGAATATAAGAAATGTGACCGTTTTTTAATAAAAATTTAAATTTTTTATGATCTTTATAAATACCTCCTCTTCTATTATCCCAGATAAATAGTAAAAATTATTTTGATAGGGAATAAGCACCTCGTATTCCTTTTTTCCATTTGCAATTTCATTCACAGAATACTCTATATCTTTCTGTATCCAAGTGTTAAATACTATTTCTTTCTGTATTCTATCCGATTCAAGATTTATAGAATTATTTTTTTTACATTTTGCTTGTATCATTCTAATGTAGTTATCTTTATATAGAAATTGAATGACCGCCTCATCTTCATAAAGTTCATAATTGCACACTGTCATTCCCGCTGGATAATATCCTAATTTTATCACCGGAATTTTGACTGTTTCATTGATTTCTTTATAGATTTCTTGAATTTCTGAGTCTTCGGACTTGTTTTTATCATTATTTAAAAGAATAACAGCTCTATCCCCTCTACCATTCCTAAAAAAATAACTCTTCTTCCCAATCGCCGTCCCCCCAAGCATCCCCGCGATCACTGCCACCAGCGCCGCCGTAGCCAGAGCCTTCTTTTTCCCAAACCGGACAATCTTCTTTTTATTCTGCTTTTCATCCTGCTTTTTCTCAGGTTCCAGCGGTTCCGTTTTACTTTCTTCTCCCGGTGCACAGTCTTCAGCCTCTGCCGTTATTTCCGGGATTGCTCCAGCCTGTGCGTCCGGCTTCATCGTTTCCGGTGCTGCTTCAGCGGCTTTCTTCTCCATTTCAGCTTTCCGCTCCATGAACCGCTTCATAAGGCGCTCCTCGGCTCCGGCAAAAGAAACATCCTTAAAATTTTCATTCACATGATCCAGCTTTTTTAACAGCTGCTCATCGGAGTATCCAAATGCTTCCTGAAGGCATTCACTTATTTTCTGATCTTCCTGATTTTCCATGTCTGCCATGATTCAGCACCTCACTTCTTTTCTTCCTTCGTTTCTTTTAGGGGTTGACATTTCTTTTTCAGCCGTTACTATTAAAATATCGGTAATCTCGTGTATCTTGATCACCGCACATGGGTTCCCGCATAACCTGCCGGAGCCGAAACTCCGGACAATTGTCCGGAAATTCCATGGAGGCATTTATGAAAACAATTATTCTCACCGGCGGCGGCACAGCCGGCCACGTTACACCGAACCTCGCCCTGATCCCGTCCCTCAAGGCAGCCGGTTACGATATTCGATACATTGGTTCCTACAATGGTATGGAACGCAAACTGATTGAAAACGCAGGGATTCCTTATGACGGAATTTCTTCTGGAAAACTGCGCAGATATTTCGATCTTAAAAATTTTTCCGACCCATTCCGCGTCTTAAAAGGTTACGCGGAGGCGTTAAAACTCTTAAGAAAATACAAACCAGATGTTCTCTTTTCAAAAGGCGGCTTTGTAGCGGTTCCGGTTGTTCTCGCCGCTAAACACTACCATATCCCGACGATCATTCATGAATCAGATATGACCCCGGGTCTGGCAAACAAACTCTGTATCCCATCCGCCAAATGGGTATGCTGCAACTTCCCGGAAACTCTAAAATATCTTCCGGCGGGAAAGGCAGTTCTCACAGGATCCCCGATCCGTGCGGAGCTTCTTCAGGGAGACAGACTTGCCGGTCTCCAATACACCAACCTCTCCGCTGCAAAACCGATCATCCTGGTTATCGGTGGAAGTCTCGGCTCCGTCAAGGTAAATGGCGCAGTCCGCAGCATTCTTCCAAAGCTCTTAGAGCAGTTCCAGGTCATCCACATCTGCGGAAAGGGAAACCTGGATGAATCCCTGATCGGGACTTCCGGTTATGTTCAGTATGAATATGTTGACAGTCCGCTGAAGCACTTATTCGCAGCAGCTGATCTGATCGTCTCCAGGGCGGGCGCAAATTCCATCTGTGAAATTCTTGCGCTCAGAAAGCCAAACGTCCTGATCCCGCTCTCCGCCGCTGCCAGCCGTGGAGATCAGATCCTGAATGCAAATTCTTTTGCAAAACAGGGGTATTCCACAGTCCTGGAAGAAGAGAAAGTAACGGATGATACTCTTTTTGATGCGATCCATGATACTTATGAAAATCGCCGGACATTTATTGAAAATATGGAAAAGAGTCATTTAAATAACGCGATCGATACGATCATGAAACTGATCAACGACTGTGCGGATCACAGATGACCTTTGTCAATATGACTTTGCAGTTCTTCTCTTAAGTATTTTCTCGCTCTTGAAATTCGCGAACGACACATGTCGTTCGTGATTTCAAGACGCTCACAAATTTCTTCAGTCGTCAGCCCCTGAATGAAATACATGATCGTAACGTCTTTCCACGATTCTCGTAATCCATCCAGGATCTCATAAATCTGACCACAGCTTTCTCTGCTGATCACAGCCTGAAGCGGGTCATGTGCAGAAAAGTCCGCGATGATCTCCAGCTCGCTCAGATCTTCATCCTCATTCGGCCTGATACTTCGTTTCTCTTTTCTGAAATAATCGATGCATTTATTTTCAACAATACGGGCCAACATTGCCTTTACGACTTTTTCATTCTCCAGCTTCCCACCATAATCCGCCCGGTAGAACGACCAGAATGCCTCCATGACGATATCTTCTACATCGTCAAACGGCACTCCGATCGCATACGCCAGCTTCATATACATTTGAGCATATTGCGTAATCAGTACTTGCAGCAGTTCATCTTTGTCCTGCGGCATATGATCTCCTTCAACTCTTTTCTGATTACCGTTTACAGTGCACTCTTGATCTTTTCTGCAGTTTCAGCGAGCACTTCCGGTTTTTCCTCTCCCGGTGTCCAACCGGCAATGACCGGACCACACTCATAACGCGGAATTACATGTACATGGAAATGAAATACCGTCTGGCCGGCTGCCTCACCGTTATTCTGAACCAGGTTAAAACCGGCACAGCCGAGAGATTTCTTCATTGCTGTTCCAAGCTTTGCCCCGAGAGGAAGTACTTTTGCGGCAATCTTCGGATCCAGTTCGGTAACGTCCTTAAAATGTTCTTTCGGAAGGATCAGGGCGTGACCTTTTGAAGCCGGACCAAGGTCCAGGATTACACGAAAATCCTCATCCTCATATACCGTTGAAGATGGGATCTCACCATTTGCGATCTTACAGAAAATACAATTACAGTCTTTCATTATATGATACCTCCGTTCGGCCATCGGTCTCCCTTAGGCCTATGATATAAAATTATAGCAAGAATAATGCCGATTACAAGGCCAGACAGGTGTGCAATGTTGTCCACACCGGTACTTGTATAGCCCAGATACAGGGAAAAGAAGATCATGACCACAAGCTGTCTTGTATTCAGATCCTCCAATCTTCCTTTATTGATCGTGACCACGTAAAGCAGCCCACCGACCACTCCAAAAATTGCACCGGACGCTCCTGCTGATACTGTCATTGTATCAGCTGTATGCGCCATCATCGACACCCAGTTCGAGCCAATCCCACAGAGCAGGTAAAAGATCAGATACTTCACATGCCCAAGTGCCCGTTCCAGATTATCTCCAAGAACAAACAGGACCAGCATATTATTCATGATGTGCCGGATCCCGAAATGCATGAACATTGCCGTCAAAAGCCGGTAATACTCACCGTCCTCCAGGACCGCCGGCGCGTACATTGCGCCTTTTGTATACATGAAATACGCGTCCTCCGACGAACCTGTGATCTCAAGATACAGGAAAAACAGCACATTCAGAGCGATCAGGAGTCCATTTACATAAGCCTTTTTTCCATATTGGCTTCCCATGGGTTCCATCCTTTCCATGCTGTTATTTCATGACGCCAAGTCCTTTTGCGATAATCGTGATGAAGTCCTGTACATTCGTCACGATGGTCGTCGCCGAAAGACTTCCCCGATCCATGAGCTTGTTCACAACAAATTCATCTGCATCGACCGTGTACAGATAGACCGGTCGGATCGTTCCGTCCTTCATCACGCGGAATGACGGTGTCATATTTCCCGTCGCGATCGTATGGAGCATAGTTGCCAGGCAGATCACGCAGGTTGCGTCCCTGACCATATCCCGCATTGCACTCTGCCCCTGGTACGCGTCTCCGATCACCTCCGGCATCGGACCATCATCACGGATCGAACCGGTCAGAACAAATGGAATATGATTTTTTACGCATCCGTAGATAATCCCATTGTCAATATGATTTTCCTCGATAAACTTTGGGATCGATCCGCTTCTCCGCACCTTGTTCAGCACATCCAGATGGTTATAATGTCCGTTTGGCTGGGAAACCTGTGTATAAATATCCTGTCCCAGCGCAGTATGTAACAATGCACCTTCCAGATCATGAGTCGCAAGCGCATTTCCGGCCATCAGACCATGTGCGTATCCATTCTCGATCAGCGACTGCATCGCGTTTCTCGCGTCATAGTCGAAGGAGAACGCCGGTCCCATGACCCAGACGATCTTTCCATGTTCTTTCTCATACCGCAAGAGATCCATCAGGCGGTCATAGTCTCTCGCATAGGAGGTCTCTCTGCTCCGGCCCTGGCGAAACACAAACTTATCCGCAAGTGCTGCCTCTTCCTCTGTCTGAAATCCGGTGCTGTGGACATAAATACCCTCTTCACACCCTTCACTCCGTCCCAGGATCACCTTATCTCCTTTTTTGAGATTCCGGTTTTCAACCACTTCCAGATGTCCATCCGGACAGATCACTACGCTGGAATCCATGCGGCTTTCTTCCGCCAAAACCCATTTCCCCTGGATCTTAAAATATTCCGGGAACATGGATGTGCTGTGAAAATATTCAGGAGCTACCCCATCCATCTCCACAACTTCCCATCTTGCGTCAGGAGCCTTCAAAAATTGTTCCTGTGAAAAATCGGGATGATGATATTCCGGTATCTGAAATGCCATGATACCCCCTCCTTTCATTATTGATGGATTTATCATAGACCAAATATCAGAAAAACACCACCCCTGTTTTTATTTTTCCACTGTTACAATACACGGGCACTCCATATCTCCTCACTATAACAGGATTCTTCCGATACTTCCCATTCCGAACCGGCAAAATCCACGATGGCTCAATATATGCTTGTCCGTTTTCTATAAGAAACGATATCTCTGATCCGCAAAAGATAACTGATCCCCCGGAGAGATCGTCATGCTTTCATTTGTTTCCAGAAAATGACCGTTCACACTCGTTCCATTCGTGGAGTTGAGATCCGTGATGATATATCCGTCCCCGCTTTCCTCGATCTTCGCATGGATCCTGCTGATCTGGGGAAGATTCAGGCAGAGGTCCGAGATTTCCCAGTTCTTCCCGATCAAAAAGGGAAAATATCCGACCTGAACATCTTCGCCTCCGTTCTCCGGTACGAGCCGCCTTGTCACCGGATAGATCTGCCGCCCGGTAAGAAGGACCGTATGCATCTCATCCGCGTCTTTTTCCCGCCCGGTCTTTTCCTCGGTTTGTGACCCGCGATCATTCTGATCCCGTTCTTCCTGAAAAAAGTGTTTTGCTGCGCCTGAATATCCCGCTTCCGGGATTCCTCCCCGCTCCAGCTCCTCTTCCTCCCGGAACATGATCTCCCAGTCCTCTCCGTTCTCCTCCTCATCTTCTCCTTTCTTCCCGCCCGTTTCTTTTCCCACAGCAAAGATCCCGGCAAGAAGAATTCCCCATGCAGCTAAGATGCCCCATTTTAAACGGATCACCAGTTCCATTCCACCGGCAAGAAATACAGCCGCCGGAACTGCAGGCAGCAATATTCCCAGCAAAACCTGCAAAATTCTCCATTTTATGTCCGGCTCTTCCGTGTCATCGGCGTCCTCCTGTTTTTCCTGCTCTGATTTCCGGACCTGTTCCATATATTTTCCCGGTTTCTTTCCTTCTCTGCGTTCCTGCTTTCCCACATAAAATTCTCCCGGATCTGGTTGCTTTTCTTCCTGATCTGCCCGTAATTCTCTCTTATCATCTATACATCCTCCCTGAATTTTTCTCTCATATGTTTCCATTTTTCCTGCTTCCCTGTCGTTTTTTCCACCCGCCCTCAGACATGATTCCAGATCCGCGATCCCAAAGTTCTCCTTTTCTCCTGCTTTGAACAACGCAAACGCAAGGATCACCGCATCACCGTCCGTATGATCCACATGGTCCAGAATATATCTGGAGAGTTTGCGGAAATTTATTTCAAACGATCCTTCCGTTCCCGGAATAAAACAAAAATTTGCCTTGAGATCATCCGGATCCACATAGATCAGATCGGGATCCAGGGCAAGCTGGTCTCCATCCATCAAAAACTTTTCTAAAGCTGCCATTGCCATGAGCAGATCTTCCATGATCTGCCGGATCTCTTTCGCTGTAAAAAAGCGGTACTCCATCATCCTGGAAAGTGCCTGTTTTGAAGTAATGTTAAAATAAAGATAGCTTTCCCCATCGACCCGTTTTTCCCGGAAAGGAAGCAGTCCTGTGATCCGGTTTTCTGACAGCATGCGCAGCGAATATGTTTCATTCATTTCCGTTTCCGGATGCAGGACCATATAATTCCGGTTCATTTCTCTCTTAAATTCCGTCCTCATCAGTCCTCCAGCCTGTCCATGATCTTCTTTGCGGCATCCTGTTTTCTAAGGAAAGTTGCCGGCTGAAAATCGGTCCGCTCCATACTCAGATGCCAGTCTCCTGCCGATGCGTCTCCTGTAATCCCGGTTATCCCCGTTTTCAGGCCGATCGTGTACTCTCCAAGAAAAAGTCTCGGATTTCCCATCCGGGTTCCTTCCGCTTCGAACATATCTGGCGTTTTTTTCTTATCAACATTATTTCTCACCCTCTCGATCGTCTCTTCCAGGATCATCCCCCCTGTCACAGTATCATGAACGGTATAAGCATACCGGATCAATGAGGCCAGCGACAGGATGACCACCGACATGACTATGGATGCCTCAACAGTCATACTTCCATCGTATTTTTGATTCTTTTGCCTTTTTTCCCTCATAAAACTCTCATCACCGCCATCCACAACGCAGTCGGAAGCAGAAATGGCAAAAATGGAAGCCGCATTTTCCGCAGATTCCCGTTTCCGCCTCCTATCGTCATTACACTTACCGCCATCGCAAGTCCGAAAATACCGCAAAAGAACTGTCCGGAGATCAACAGCAAGACTATCTCCTTCCATTCAAGGAAAAAACCGGCCACAAGAAAAAATAATCCATCTCCCTCCCCGATAATTCCATCCGCAACCCGGTTTATGAGCAAAAGTGCAATCCCCGGGATCATCGCCGGAACAATTTCTTCAAGTCCACGGCCTTCCAGCACACAAACAGCCATCCCTGCTGCCGCACCCGCAGTCAATACCTCCAGGCTGATACTTCTTGTTCTGAGATCCTGCCACGCAGCGATCCCCAAAAACAGAAAAAACAGACTCATTCCAATTCCCCCTTTTTTCTCGCACAATAGGAACACAGTCCCATATGTTCCGCTTCCCCGCGCGGCATTTCACGGACATAAGAGATCATAGATGCACAGTTTTTATCGAAATGGTAATGTTCCCCCGCTGCTGTGACATAGACGATCCCGGATCCGTTTTCCTTTCCCGCACACACTGCGCAGGGCGTTCGCTTTTTCCCATAGCTCCCGCCTTTTTCCGCTTCCATCTGCGTCACGCTCTGGTACTCATTGGAAATATAATGGCAGTCACGAAAAAGATGATAACGCCCCATCCCGGCCCCCACATAGACGATCTCTTCGTCCGAATCGCGGTCCGTCTCCAATCCGGTCCCATTTCCTCTCAGTTTTCCCCTCAATCCGATCCATGTCCGCCTTTTTACAGCTGCATTTCTCTGTTGTTTTCCAAGAATTCTCCCATAAAAAGGAACATCTTCCCGGTACTCCACCTCAAATGTGATATCCCCATTTTCTCCATACACCTCTGCCTGTTTTACCAGTACATGATCCGCATACTGCCCGACTCTTCCCCTGATCCAGAGTGCTGCTGCCGCGTCTGTACAGAATGCGGGAAGTCCGCTATTTTCTTCTTCAGGATCCGTATCCATCAGAAGACCATACTGGCTGATCTCCTCCCCTATCCGCTCGGTGCAGGTCTGCACTTTTCTCTGCCGGTCAAGCCAGGATACCGGCTGCAGAAGTGCCAGGAAGAAAAATATCGCGAGCGGAAGCGCAATGGCTGCCTCTGCCGTCATAGATGCCTGAAATCCGGAGGCGCATGGATGTACTCTCCTTGCCGGCGGGGTTAAAAACGTATATTCGTGTACCTGGAGAGACACTTTTTGATGAAAGAAGAGTTTTCGTATATTGATTTTCATAAAGAAACCGGCAAAGAAGAGCACGTCCACACACCTCCTTTCTTTAATTTCTCAGCATTTTTACAGCAACCCGCAAACCTCACTCCAGATCTGCTCCGGCAGCATGATCCCGGCATTCTGTTCCAGCCATCAATATGATCCCGCCGCATGTACTGTTCCTCTGTATTCCTCTTTTTGAAAAAACATATGCTTTTGCATGACCTCCGCCTCGATCTCGATCTGATACGCACAGCTCGCTACGGAAAAATCAGCCTGTCCCATCCGGATATTCCACTGGATGAGATCCATCATGCGGAAATTTCGTACCCCGCGGTCCATAAAGAACATCATGCAGCTCAAATATTCCGTATAATTTCTCCCGTCCTGTCCGCTCTCTGCCGTTTCTCCCAAAAACGACTGATCCAGCAGACCGGAAAGTCCTGTTTTCCATGTCGCATCCGTTTTCCAGAACGAGACCCTGCCTCCGGCCAGAAGTGTCTTTACATCCAGCACTGCTTCCCCAAATGCCCATAGCGTCAGGATCAGGAATGAGACTGCCATCTGAGCCGGGATGATCCCCGCTGTCACTGCTGCTGCCAGCGCTTCTGCTTCCGCCTTTTTATCAGGAGAATTGAGCAGATACAGAAGGTTCATCGATCCGCGCAGCATAAGCACCTTGTTTACCGCTTCTTTTAAGTTTTCACGGTCTGATTTTTTCCCTGAGAGAAGATATTCCATCTCATAATCAAGAGCAACATCCGCCTCCCCTGTTCCGTCCGTAAATGATCCAAAATAAAGCGGAATATATTTGCTGACAAGCAGTTCCTTTTCTGCCGTCTCCAGGATTCCCATCGCTCCTGATCCGGTATTTTCAGATCCTGTCTCATGTTTCCCCACAGATGGGATCCCGTTTAAGGATACTGCCCGCCCGGAAACTTCCGTTCCCGCCGGGAGCAGCTGTTCAAAAAGCTCTTTGTCAAAAAGCTCCTCCAGTCTCTCCAGGGCAGCCACTTTTTTCGCGTCTTTCAGTTCGGAGTTCTCTGACTCCGGGATCTCCATTTCATCAGCACACTGGCTGATCGCATCCCAGTCCACGTCGTCCTCTTCATCCGGGTCCGGCTTCATCTCGAGATACCCACAGGCTTCCTCTAAAAGTTTCAGATTTCGTTCCACCTGTGTTTCTGCTTCCCGATACCTTTGCAGATGCTCCTTCGCGCTTTTTACGACCTCTCCGCATGCGGAAATTTCCTGCCCGAGAGTCTCCGCTGCTGTTTCATCCTCCACAGTCTTGAACCCTGATTCTTCATTCTCTTTCTCCAGCCGTCTGATCTCCTGTTCAAACTGTTCCACAAGCTTTGGGAAATCCTGGAATTCCTTCTTTAATTTCCTGGCACTCCTTTTCAGCGCAGACGCACTCTCATCAGATGCTGCATTGCTGAATAGGTTCTTACAAGTTTCCATTTCCAGCAAAGAATTTTCAACCTCCCGGGCCGCCTTCTCCAGTCTCCGTACTGCCCGTCCGGACTTTCGGCAGGAATCATACAGATTTCGGAAATCTCCCGCTTTCTTTACCTGTTCCGCCTCTTTTAAGAGCCCGCTGCCGGATGCAAAAAGTTCCGGGACCCGGTACTTCATGTAATCCGCGATCTCTTCCTCCAGCCACCGTCCATTCTCATCAGTCATGCGGAGTACCCCGGAGAGAGAAACCTTTTCCCGTCTTGCCGGATACATATTGGTCTGTTCCAGATAAAAATCAAGATAACGCCCGAATGTCTCCTGGATCGCCGCCTCCGAGTCATATTCCAGAAACAGGAGCTGATAGCGATCCCATAAATTTCGGTTATAATAGCTCATCACCGATGAGACTGCCGAGTCAGACGCCATCCTCAGATACAGTCTTGCCCCGGCCGTCCTGGCTGATTCTAAAAGTCCAAGCATCAGCGACATCACACACAGGATCGTCAGACTCAGAAACACTGTGATCTCTCCCCGGTACCGCATTTAATATACCTCTTTCGCCTGTTTATTGATCTCCGTGAAAATTCCGGTCAGAAGTTTGTTGATCTGGGTCTTAAATACAATGACCAGACCGATCAGCACGACAAGGATCAGCACAACTTCTATGACTCCGACGCCATCTTCTTCCATAAGAAATCTTTTCAACTGCATACACTTACCTCCAAACATTTTTTACAGTGACAAAAACGCCGGTGCGACTACCATGACTATCACAACTCCCAGCATGAGAAACATCGGGATCAGAAGTTTTGTGGACGCTTCTTCGCCTTTTCTGAGCGCAAGATCTTTTCTCTGACGGAATGCCGCCTCCATCTCCTCCTCAAGAAGCCTCCTCAGATCCTTTCCCCCTGTGCTCACACCGTTTCCGAGCAGAGACGCAAATTTCATATAACTGCCGATCCCGATCCGACGCCCGAATTCCGCATAGGCCCGGATCTCCGGCGTTCCCGTCTCCATCTGGTTTAATGTCGTCTGCATTTCCCGGTACACAGGATGACGCTCCTGCTGTTTTTTCTTCATTCCATCCATGACCTGTTTCTTCCAGGCCTGTCTCACCGGATATCCGGCTCCCGTTAATACAAGGAAACCGGACAGCAGTTCCGGATAGTCCAGGATCATGTGCTCTTCCCACTGTTTCCGCTTTTCTTTTTCATCACTTTTTTCCTTTAAGAATAAACATAAAGCTGCCGCGATCCCAAGAAAGATCAGACCTCCATTTCCGCCGCCGGATGCCAGACGGTAATGGAGTGGCTGTCCCTCAAAGCTTTCAGGAAGACTGACCGTAGTCTTCTCCAGGTTCTCCCCCGCGAGTTTCTCCAGAAACGCTTCAAATTTCTCCCCCACCGTCTTTTCTTCAGGAAAAACTGTAGCCTTTATCTCTGCCCGCAGGACTGTGGTTCCATTGGATATCCCGGCATCAAGGACCACCTCCTCCCCCGATTCCGGCACTTCAGAGCCGATCAGCCCCATATCGCTCAAAAGCTCCGGTTTTCCGGATTCCCACTGTACCGACAATCCATACGGTTCCAGCCTGCCTGTCAGCTCCAGATCATGGCGCACCTCGGAGAGAGACTCATTCTCCCCCAATATCTCTCCGATCAGGCATTCCATGATCTCCGGAAACTTTTCCTGCATTTCATCTGCCGACATTTTTCGCTCCGGGATCGTGACTGAGATTTCCTCCTCCCTTTCTCCCAGTCCATCCACCAGAAGATCATACTGACGATCTCCTTCGCCGTATCGTTTTCGCTCCAGAATCGCATTTCGCGCCGGATCCCCCAGCTTTCTGTTCACTTCCGCCGCTCCATAGAGCGCAAATCCGGTCACGACACATGCCGCATACTTTCCATACTCTTTCCCGTACTTTTTTAACCTGCCTTTTTCCACCTTCTCACTCATATCTCGATCTCCAGGAAACTTTTTGCCAGCTGACAGGATACCAGATATATCCCGAGACAGATCGTCATCAGGATCCGTCCTCCCATGGTCGAATACAAAATCTCAAAAAATCCCGGTGACGTAAGTTCAATGTAGACCACGATCAGGATCGGGATCGCGCTCATGATCTTCTGCTCCATCCGCCTCGATGCGGTTGCCGTCAGGATCTCCTCCTGGATCCGAATTTTTTCTCCGATGATCTCCGCGGTCCTGGCGATGATCTTCATCAGTTCCCCGCCGCTTTTTCTCGCTGCAAGAAAAACATCTGAAAAATTTTTCACATCGTCCAGGCCGCTCCGCTTCGCAAAATCCCCCAATGCCTCCTCGAACGTCAGATTCAGGCGCACTTTCCGCAGGATCAGACGGATTTCCTGCGCGATCATGGAATCACTCCCATGGATCTCCTCCATCTCCTTTAAGCTCACCGCAAACGCATTTTCCACCGAATATCCGGCATTCAGTCCCGAGGCCACTGCCAGGATCGCATCCTTAAACTGCCCCCGCAGGGTCTCTAGCCGCCTTTTCTTCAACTGCTTTCTCAACATAAGAGGAAACAGCATTCCAACCGGCAGCAACATCAGAAAAAGCCCTGCATTCCGGTAAAAAACATAGTCCATCACCGCAATGCCAAGAATCCCTTCTGCCCCGTAGATCCCCCATTCTTTTCTGCTCAACTCATACGTCTCATACATCATACCCTGCAAGTCGGAGCTTTTCCCTGTGTTTGAGTGCTCCGACCCGTTCAAGGCTTCCTTCCACTTTCCTCCTGTCCCCGATCCGGCTCTCCGGGCACTTTGTCTCCCTGAAAGCGAAAAGGGGATTGAGGATGATCTCGCCGTTTTCAAACCGGTCCACCTCCTCGATCGCTGTTATCTTTCTCGTCTTATCCCGCATTCTCGCCACATGCACCATGACATCCACCGCCGACGCGATCTGACTCCGGATCGCCGGAAGCGGCAGATCTGCCGCCATCAGCACCATCGTTTCCAGGCGTGCGAGCATGTCTTTTACACTGTTCGCATGACCGCTGGAAAAGCCGCCGTCATGGCCCGTGTTGAGACTCTGCAAAAGGTCCAGCGCCTCTTTTCCGCGCACCTCGCCAACGATAATCCTGTCCGGCCGCAATATAAAAAAGTGAAAGTAAATTTACGGAGGTGTCTTTATGAATGTGATCTATCGTGTGCACGGGGCTGGTGGATTCTATATGGAAACGCAGAGCCAGGACCAGGCTTTCCGAGCTGCCCGGCAGGAAGCTGCGGCATCCGGCCAGCTCTGGTATCTTTTACCTGAGCTGGCCGGTACCAGATGCGCCGGTTCTTTCCGGACGGATCCATGGCTTCCAGGTAGTTATAAATTATACTAATTACCACCAAAAACTGGCCGAGATCTTTGTGCAAATTACGGTTATAAATAACTTGAATAGTAGCGGCACTAGAGCTAATATACAGACAACCTAAAGGAAAGCAAATAAACAAATCGGAGGTCTTGAAAATGAAAAATATTGAAATCATGAAAGAATATCTTAAAAATAATAATCTTACTCATTTAGTCCGCGAACTTGTTTCCGGTCTCGGCATGGATGCGAATTCAGCGATTGAATATGTGTATGACGGACATGTGCTTAGCAAAGAGCAGTTTTCAAAGAAGTATTTCGGATAGGAGTCATAAGCTATGAGAAAAACAAATAGAGTATATCTGGTAACATGGAGCTATCCTGGAGGCGCCTGGGACGTGGTCAGAGCTTATGTTGATACAAAGGCGCAGGCCAGAAAGGCCGCAAAGGACCACTTCGGATCCGATATCGAGATTCATGACATAGAGCTATGGGAGAGCTAATCTCCCAGGTATTAAACCACCGATGGCAGGTCCGAAGTCCTGCAGGAAGAAGCGCGACGGATGCCGTGGATTGATGTTCGACAAGTTTCCCTGGTTTTTAATGTGAAAGCCTGAAGGTCTGGCAGCCCCGCTGGACGTCCTCGTAAACCTTGCACCCGGCCACCGGCCAGAAAGGCGTCGCCTATGATTGTATAAATTTTATCCTGGGTTTTCTGCAGCTTCCCCGCGCAACTTAATCGAAGCGCTCCACGGTAATCCTTTTAGAAAGGAATGAATCAAAATGTTTGACAAAGAAAAATTGAAACAATCCATGGATAATCATGGCGATACGAATAAAGCGCTTGCGGTCTTTCTTTGCATGACTGCATCCAATTTCTCGACGATTTGGAACGGGCGGCAGCCATTCCAGCGCAAGCACATAGTCCGGATCGCAGTCCGGTATCAACTCTCCCCGCAGGACGTGTGGGATATATTCTTCCTGGCCGATGCTGAGGCCATCAAAAAAGAAGCCAGAGAGGCTTGACCTCCCTGGCTTTTGTCTATGTTTCCGACATTAATGTCGGGATCATCTTATCTCATGAGTCTGTTGACTTCCTTCTGGACTGCATTGTAGTCGTAACCGGCCGCCCGCAGTTTCTTCTTTCTGGCATCGCCATTTCCCCATTTGCCTGCAATGACTTCCTTGGCCACAGCAGTCACGCTTGTCTTTGCGGAGCTCCCTCCCTGGGCGAGGCGATTGACCTCTGCCTGCACTGCTGCATAGTCATATCCTGCTGCCTTGAGCTTCTTCTTGCGATCATCGCCGTTTCCCCATTTGCCTGCGATCACTTCCTTAGCTACCTCAGTAACGCTTTTTTGCGGTTTTACTCCAAGCCGTGCGTTGACCTCTTTCTGGACTGCATCGTAGTCATATCCCGCTGCCTTGATGCGGTTCTTTCTGGCATCGCCGTTTCCCCATTTGCCCGCGATGACTTCCTTGGCGATTTCTGCCACGCTCTTTTTCGGTGCGGAGGTTACTCCTGCAAGGCGGTTCACTTCTGCCTGCACCGTTGCGTAGTCATATCCGGCAGCAGCCAGTCTGTTCTTGCGGTCATCTCCGTTTCCCCATTTGCCCGCGATGACTTCCTTAGCTACCTCAGTAACGGATTTCTTCTCGCCCTGGTTCTCTTTGATTTTCTCTCCATAGTAGTAATCCATATCTACCTTGCCATCGATGCCGCTTACTGTTCCGGAACTGGTGTACTGGTGGAATGCGCAGTCATAGTCCGGAGATCCTGTGTAATCTGGGAGCCAGTACACATACTTGGAGAGCACTTCGTCCGAATACATATTTCTGTGGTAGTCGATATTAGAATAAACACCTGCTTTGTATCCGTGGCTTTCCACGTACTCGCAGAATGCCTTTGTGAATGCGATACACTCATTCTTTCCGAGGGTCACTCCCTTTGCCTTGGCTTTCTTTACGGTGTCATACTCAAAATCGTAGAATACGATTACATCTTTTCCAAGACCTGCCTGCTCCATCTGCTTGATGCAGAATGCCGCCTCCTGCGCTGCCTGTTCTGCGTTGAGTGCATAACTGAAATGATATACTCCCTTGATCTCGATGCCATTCTTTCTGCAGCCATCCACATACTGGCGGAACTTTGCGTCTACCGTCTGTGCGTATCCTTCACGGAGGATTGCGAACTTGATGCCGCCTGCTGCTACTCTGGCAAAGTCTACATTGCCCTGCCAACATGAAATGTCCATACCTTTGATTGCCATATCTGTTTCCTCACTTTCTGTAATAATATAGGGCAGCCTACTGGCCGCCCTATTGCGTATGTTTCCTGTTACTGTTCCTCGGTATCATCTGAAGCACCGATGTTGGCGGAGTCGGTGAGTCCTTCTCCGATGATGTATGCCACGACGGATGCTCCGGCCATGATGAGTGCCGTTACCTGTGTGGCTGTGTTCTCTGCGCCTCCTGTGGCTACGATCATCATTGATACGAATGATGCCACTGCTGTCCAGAGCTTTCTGCTTGTCAGTTTTCTTTTCCAATCGATGTTCTTCATGATACTTGTTCTCCTTCCTCGATGATATGTTTCAGTGCTTGCTCGTTCAGAAAGTTCTTTTGCTCATGCTTGACCTTCTGAGCGTAGTCCAGGGCTGCGTGCATGTCTCCGTTGCAGTGTGCATCCGGGATTCTCTGCACGGCTCTGGCTGTGGCCTCTCCGAGCGCTATGGCTGCGTTCACGCTGTTGATGATGCAGAGCTCATTTTTCTCTCTGATCTGTTCGCGTTCGTCCAGCTGGCGCTGGCGTTCCTCGCGTTCCTCTTTTTCATTGTCCGCACGCTTCTTGAGATTCTGCTCAATGAGCCAGAAACAGAAGCCTGTGAACGCGGACGGAATGCTGGCGGCCACGACGATTGCTGTCATGTCCATTGGTTCCTACCTCCCTCCTGCATTTAATTTGCTGCAGCTTCTGCATGGCTGCTGGACTGCCGGGATAAAATAAGCCACGCACTCGCCGCAGGTACCGAAGTACCGACAGCTTTCCGTGCATGGCTCGTATGTCCTTCTGCAGGTGTTATCTGGATTCCGGTGTAGACACTGGAATCTCTGGCTCTTTCTTTGAGGCGATGATCTCCTGCATTTCTTCATCTGTGATCCATCCTCTCTTGACTGCGTTCTTCAGCATTGCTTCGGACGCGCGTCCTTCCTGGTATAATCTTTTCAGTCTTTCATACATTTTACTCACCTCCAAGAATCGCGAGCGTGATGTCGTCGACGCTCTGGTTGATTGACTCGATCTGTGCCTGCTGCTTTGTGACGGTCTTTGTCAGGATTTCCAGCTCTGACGGCTGTTCTCCGGATGCTTCCGCCTCTTTGGCATTCTGGATCCAGGTCTCTGTGTCTGCTGCGACTGCTGCAGCGAGGCCTTCTCTGTAGATCGTGTCTACTGTGTAGCGGTCAAATGTGAAGTATTCCTGTGGCTCCTGGTCTTCTCCTGAAGCCTGGCGTGTGAATGGTCCCTGGATATTGTCATATAAAATGACGGTGCAGGATCTTCCTTCGATTGGCGGGAGCGCCTCAATTTCAAACTGCGACGCAGGCCTGATGTTGCTTTCTGTCTTCATCAGCGATAACTCCTTTCAGTTGTGCTATATTAACAAACGGCCGCACCCACTTCTCGTAGAAGCGCTGGCTGTCTGAATTCACGATGTATCCGACGTATGAGACCATGGCGTGCGCGTTCCGGATGGACGCGTATGCAGCTCTTGCGATCGTCCTGGCTTTCCGGCTGATTCTCAGCATGATTGACTTCCGGATGGTTGTCTTATTCGTGTGAAATTTGAAACCTAAGAAGTCAAGCGGGCGCTTGCTCAATATAAAGACCTGCCAGTTGTCCTTGACGGTCTGCTTCGTGGCTTTTACTTCGGCTTCGATGAATTCGAGAGCTTTGTGCAGTCGTCGTTTGCTTGAATCAAACAAGACCATGTCATCCACGTATCTCACGTTGTGCGCGGTTCCGGTTTTCTCGGCGACCTTGTGGTCGATGTCCTGAAAGAAAAAGTTGCAGAACCATGGCGAGGTAAAGAGCCCGACCGGGATGCCTACCGCATCGGTCTCCGGCAGCAGTCTTTCGTGCGTGGCCATCGGTTGTTGAAAGCTCGCGATGATCCGGTCTGCCAGGCGCAGGAACTTCTTATCTTTTATCCTGCGTTGCAGCTTCTTCCGGAGTTCTTCGTGGTTCATGGTTGGATAGCATTTTCGGACGTCCAGCTTCAGGACGTACTTGGTATGCTTCGGATCCTTCCTGATCCACTTCTCGATCGCGGTCTTTGCCCCGTGCGTTCCTTTTCCCGGTACGCATCCGCAGCTGAACAGATAGGCACTATGCAGAACGATCTGTTTGAAAATGCGAACGAATGCGTGATGTACGCACTGATCTGGCCAGAATCGCGGGATTGCGATGTCTCTGGTCTTCTTCTGAATGCCATCGTTGATTCGTCGCATTGTGTACTTGGCCGGTATGAAGGTTTCCTCATCCAGCATCCTCTGCAGCTCCAGCGCGTGTCCATCGATGTCCTCCAGGACCTTCTGGACTTCTTTGCGCTTCCGCTTATGTCTCGCCGCGTCCTTGATCGCTTCCTTCAGGTTGTCGAGGTCTCGGACGTGTTCGAATAAGTGGCCGACTCGCTTCGTGTATTTGATTGGTGGTAGCTTGTCTTGCTTTTGTGTATCTTCCATGAATGGCTATCTCCTTTCAGACTCTCTTTGTTAGCCTCGCTGACTTTCCAGCTCCATTCCTGGCGTACTAACCAGCGCCATTCGCGGCCTATTTTTACCAAGGGGTAAGGAAGCGCACCTGCGGCATTATCTATTCAAATATTTAGGATAATGTCGTAAAAATCGAGAATCTAACAAAGTGGGCGACCGCCGATGTTCCAGTTCGTATTACCCGTACCGTTGTTACAGTTCCGGTAGAAAGGCCCGGCATTCGTACCGTTGTTCACGTTACCGCCAGAGATCACCAGCCGCGCGCAGTTACGCTCCCTGTGTTTAGTTTTCTTTATTGGCAGCAGGCGCCTTCGTCTTTGCGCCTGCCTAAGTTTTTATTGTTGGCTCCGGTAGTTCCGGGGGATAAGGTCCCCCGGTCCCCCTTAAATGGCAGCCTTGCGGCAATGAGGGCGACCGCCGATGTCCCAGTTCGTATCACCCGTACCGTTGTAACAGTGCCGGCAGAAAGGCCCGGCATACGTACCGTAGTCCACGCTACCGCCAGAGATCACCAGCGTTCCGCCTTCGCTCTGGTAGTAGTAATCGCCGATGTATGCGTCGGCTCCACCACCTACCTCGACCGGCAGCTCGTATTCCGGATGCAGACTGTCGAATCCCATCTTTTTGATGTATCCGTCGCTTGTCGGGCATGCGTAGCCGAGCTTCTGGTAGTCTCCGGTGTATGTGTCGTCTGCGTAGCTCGCACGCTTATTGCAGCAGTAGTGCTGGCGGTTCTTGATGTTGACTCCGTCACGGAACTGCCACATGTTACCGAACCAGTCCTCGATCCATAAGAAACGGACCGCACGTCTTCCGGAGAGTTTGGCTCCGGTAGGCCCTTCGGGATTTTCCAGGCATCCGTTCGGACATTTCATTGCGGTTGTCTCGCCGGTCTTCTGAACGCATGACCAGATTACATTTCCGACTGCGATATCCACCGGATCTCCGTCGAAGTAGATTTCTGTCGCTGCTTCCACCTCTGTTGACGCCTTGAATGCTGTGATCGTTCTTCCCCATAATACTGAATAATTCCAGAGTGCTGTTCCGATGGCGATCTGCTGGCCTACGAAGAACTGCGCAGCTCTGTCGCTCGCGATCGTAATGCAGTTGGTTGCCTTCTTTGCTTTCAGAGCCTTGTCGTCTCCACTCTCTCTGAATTCAGTACGTCCGGATCCGAGGATTCTCTGCGCCTGGGTTCCTGCGAACATGATTATAAATAAATGGTCGAGCAGGAACATGTTCCATACGTCGTCAAGCTGCCAGCCCTCGCCTTTGTTGCGGCTGCGGGTTCTGAAGGTTGCCCTGGTTACCTCTGTGAGCGGTGTCGCTCCGGCAATCGAACGGATGACGTCCTTGGCTCCTGTGGCTGCATCTTTTCCTGCGGATCCGTTGAAGATCGGGATGTAGATCTTGTCGCTGATGCTGCTTCCGTCTGTGAATGCAGGGTTGACGTGCAGGCCATCTACCGGTGCGGATGATACCCAGCGGTATTCCCACTCTACTCCGTCGCTGTCTGTTTCAAAGTAGCGGGATGTGTAGCAGAGCGGCATTTCCAGCATGACGTCTCCGTTATCTCCGGTCCAGGAGAAGTTGGCGTCTCCCAGGTATGCAGTGACTTTTCTGTCTTCTGAAAGGTTGCACGGTCTGCAGGCGTTGTATGGATATACCGACTTCATGAAGTCGTTCTGGACATCTCCGGTTCCGACTGCTGCCTTGGCTGTAAGGCCGACAGCTCCACCGAGTCTTTCCCAGCTCTCTGCGCCGCAGCTCTGCTGGCCGACTTTCTTTCTGGCTCCGTATTTTTTCACGGCTGCCTGCTCGATGATGGTTACTCTGTCTGCCAGCGCTTCCAGGTCGCTCTGCAGTGCCAGGCCTCCTGCGGTCACGATTGTGACGCTTGCTGCGTTGGCTACCTCCAGGTAGTAACTCATGGAAATGACAGACGGGATCACGCCATTGTATGCGGGCATGTAGTCGCTGGTGCTTGCGGTTGCGACGCTGTATAAGATTTCGCCATCGTCCGGATCCTGTGCAAAAATACCGAACTCGCGGATTTCATATCCTGATTTCAGGACGTCCGTGTCGCTGGTCTTATTCGTGATCGCTACCTTCAGAACGAGCGTACTTCCGTTCTGGATCTCTTTGCTGTGGATCGGCAGCGTCTGCACCGGTGTCTTGAGTGACGTTCTGGTGTCTGTTGCCTCTCCGGAGCTGTACTGGCCGGATCCGGTCTGTGCCTTCGTGATCTTGATTGTGCATCTGCCCGCCTGGGCTTTTGCCAGGAGCGCTTTTCCTTTTGTGGTCAGTTTACTTGGATTCCAAATAAGCATTGATTTATTCCTCCTTTATGACTGTTGTTGTCTGGTAGTCGATGTTTGCTCTCATAGCTGCTCTTTCGCTTTGTGAGAGGTCTGCTTTGCCGGTTTCCGCATTCAGTGCGTGGGTGCTTTCCTCTGATGCATTGGCTGGCCCGACATCGATGGTGCCGGATGCCTCCGTGGCTCCCTGATTATCATTCAGGACGTATGTGCTTCCTTCGGTGCCGGTTGCGCTTGCGATAAATGCTCCGGCCGTAGCCTGGACGTCTCCTGCTGTGGTATTCAGAGCGTAGGTCTCTGTAACCGGTGCGGCGACTGCTGCCACGTTCATTCCTTCGGTTGCGTCTGTATCTGATATCTCGTGATTGCTCACGGTGCATTCATTTATTGCTGTGATGCAGGTGGCCATGGTTGCTGCTGAGTGGAGTTCTCGCAGCACGGTCACCCTTCGGATGTGGGACTTTGAATTCTTGACCTTTTTAATGACCGAGGTCAGCTCGTTGATGATGTCTTTTGTCATCAGCGCCTCTGTTTCCACATCGAATGTATTAGCTTCGATCGGCGGCTCGGTAAAGTCGAACCACTCGATCAGTCTCGCATCGCCTCCGAACACCGAGGCGATCAGTTCCTCTGTTGCTTTGACTGTTCCGGCTTGTGTGTACCACTTGAGCGTGTTCTTTATGATTGAGCGCTTTGTCTCGATGTCCGCGCCCTGGTCGTAGTACATGGCTCGCGTTTCCACGGCCAGGTAGTCCAGCGTGGATTCTGCCAGGTGGTTAATATCGCAGGAGCTGCCTACGCCTGCAGCTTTCTCCAGCATTCTAATAATTGCCATGTGCAGCGCGTAGCTTATGCTCTTAAATTCCGGACTTGTCTCATCCGGCCAGAGGTCTGCGAGCTCTCCGTTTCTAATATCAATCATCCTCAACACCTCCGTATGTCACGTTCTTACTTGTACAGTACGCGATGGAAGTGCCGCCGATCTTCTGAAAGACCGGACTCTTAAGCTCTACCCTCTTGGCTCCTGCTACAGTCACTCTCTTGATCAGCTCCGAGCTGTTGATGTCTCGGCCGATCTTGGACTGCTGCCAGGTTACGAAGTCATCCACTGCCTTGGCGACCTCGCTCTGGATTGTTTCCACGGATCCTGAATCTGAAGAATTGATATAATAGGTCAGGCTGATGCTGTAATTCACCGCTGTTGGTGCCTTCACGACGACCTTGTCAGTCAGCGGCCGGATGTTCGGATCAGTGATGTACTTCGTCAGCCCTGTGATCATCTCCTGGCTTGGGATTCCGTCATCCATCAGGAATACGATATCTACCTCGCCTGGGTTGTCACTTGAAACCTTGACGTCTGCGATAGTGCTGTTGTAAGTCTTTACCCAGTAGATATATGCTTCCTCGGTTCCTGCTGTTGAATAGCGGGACGGCGCGATGTAAATTCTGTCCTTCAGGGATTCGTCGCTCTCCGGATCCGCGCCGCCATCTGTTTCCGTGATGTTGGTCACACTCTCTATGTACGGGATCGGATCCACGAGTGTCTGGATGGCTCCCTCATGGATTCCATTCAGATCTACGCCGGTCTCGATGGAAGTGCAGGCCACGTCGACCGTGGTCTCTCCTGCTTTAATCTCCGCATACTTATCGGTCGTGAAGTATGCCTCGCCATCCGTGACTCTGGTTCCGGCCGGGATTGCTATTGCTCCGGTCTGCGCCTCTGAAAGTGTGAAGCGCATCGTCACGGTCGCTGGCTTGGCAGCAGTTCTCTCGATGCCCTTAAGCGCTGCCAGGTTGTCCAGGAAGGCTCCGAATGCGTACTTGAGAAGGTTCTGCTTTCCGGCTCTATCAACGTACATGTACATCTGGTAAATCTGCACGCTGCAGGCGTATAAGATCAGGGCGATTGGTTCGCCTCTGTCCAGCACGGTTTCTTCTCCGGTTTCCTCCATGTATTTATCCTGGTAGTCCTGGAGCATCTGCTTCTGGATTCCATCCAGGTTGATGTCGTCATCGATGAAGCTGACGTCCGGGAGTCTCTCGATCTGTTCGATTGCCATGCTCTTTTTACCTCCTTCCTAAGTAAATATCTAGCTCCAGCACGCCTTCTTCGTCCTGGGTTCCTTTTATGTCCTGAAGCTCCAGGCTTGGTATGTATTCATCCATCGCCTCTGCGAGCTCCACTGTGATCATGTTGATTGCGTCCGGCCCTGGCATGTCAATGAAGATCTGTGTCAGACCGTATCCCCGGCTTCCAGGGATAGATCCTTTTCTTGTGATCATCATCGCTTCGATGATGTCGTTGGCCAGTTCCAATTCATCCGGTTCGATGGAACCGTCCGCGTCTTTGATCTGGTTAATCCTTATAAAAGCCACTTAGATTCCCTCCCTTATGAATATTCCATGAATGTGACGTCGATCTTAGCTTTCACAAGTTCTCCTTTGTTATAGATCGCGTCCCATGCCTCTGATGTTGCTGTGATTGCCATTTTATTGGAGCCCATGATTTTGCCTCCAATAACCAGGTATTCCACCTGTCCGCTCCGGTTGGCTTTCCGGATCTTCTCGACCGTGCTTCTTGGCTTCACGCCATGCTCTGCAGATAGCGTGATGGTAAGAGTGACGCCCATTGTATCCGGACCGCTAAATTCCCCGCGCGGCACGTTCTGAAGGATGTTGTGCTTCGTCCATCTGGAGTCCTGCGATACCTTGATATCTTTAGCTGTCAGGATCTTCTTGCTATTGACCTCGAATATCAGATCTGTGCCCCAGCAGCCGAGTGTTCCTTTCGCTTTTGCACGGTTCTTTGATTCATCGGTCTTCTTCTTGGTGTCTGTTTTCTTTTTGCTGTTAGCTCTTTTCGTCTTGGGCTTTTTGGCCGGTTTCTTCTTGGCTGCGATGCTGGCCACGGTCTTCTTTTTCTCTGCGACCGTTTTCAGGTATTGGCCATAAGACCAGCCCCATCTTCCTTTGTATTTTACGTGGTACCATCCGCCTTGCTTTTTTCCATCTCCGGATACCGTGGTTCCGTATGGCATTGCTGTCAAGATGGTTCCGTTCGGCTTGCTTCTCACGCGGAGCCCTGACCTCGCTGTGACTTTGTATGTCGCCATCTGAATACCTCCTATCCTTTGATGTGGTTGATGATTTCGGCCACGGTGATGCTTCCGCTCTTTGTGGCCAGCGTGATCCTTGAAGCGTCGAGAGTGATTGCCGGTGCGTGAATCTGCAGCGAGCTTCCTGAATACTGCAGGAAGGCTTCACCGATTGCCTGCGCCAGGTCTTTTCTGTATACGCCTTTGCCGCTGACCGGTGGTCTGTGGCTGCTGTTCCAGTACGTTCCGGCCACGATTCCCATCGCGGATCCGTTGGAAAGATGAACGACCAGCACGCTGGCTCCGACCTTCGGCATCTTGTATTCATCGTTGAATGTTAAATAAGGGAGGTCGTCGGTCACGGAATTGTCGAGATCCGGATATGTGACCTTGATCATTCCGCTTCCGTAATCAACGGACGAGACCTTCCCGATTCTGATGGTTCTGTCTGCCATGATTTACCTCCTAGTCAAATGTTCCCTCGTCTACCCATCCGTAAACGTTCGACGAGCTGTCTACGTGTATCAGGTGCCATGGATGCGCATGGCCGTTTCCTCTGCAGTTAGGTCCGAGCGTTATCTTTGCCCTGCCTGCTCTTGCGCTGTAGCCTCGCGCTCCTGGATATGAACTGTAGTAGTGTGTTCCGCCATGGAAGTTTACAATGTCGCCGACCTTGTACGTCTTCTTTGCTGGCGCTGGTGGTGCTGGTGGCGCTGGTGGCGGATCTCCTTTGAGCTGCTTCTGACACTTATGCAGCTGAATCTCTTGTGTGGTTCCGCTGTCTGATACTTTGGTCTTCACTTCGTCCACGAAGTATTTTCCATCCGCTTTGCCGAGGTCTTTCACTGTTACGCAGATTCCGGCCACGATTTCTGGCCTTGCGAATATCGTTCCTGTGAGCACGGTTGCTTTTTCGTTCTCCAGGTTGACCTTGGCAGCGGCTTTGTATCTGGCGTCGTTCTCGCTGTCGCTCTGCTCGCTGATTTTCAGCGTCCGGGCTCCTTTTGCTTTTTCTCCAACCAGTCCGACATAGATGCTGATTTCCTTGCTGTCATTGCCCTTTTTATATGACGTCCGGGCTCCGGTGTACGTGCCTTCCAGTGTGTCTGTGTAGTCCCAATCATCCCCGATGAAGTCTGCACGCTTTATGGTTGCCGTGGCTTTTTTGCCTTCGTATTTGCTTTTTCCCCATATCACGATTTTGTTCTTATAGACTTTCATTCCGAGACCGTAATCCTTGCACAAATCATATAAAAATGAGCTGTCGCTTTTGTCTGTCTGTTCTATGGATTTGATGGTGTAGTTCGGTCCATCAAAGATGAGCTTCAGGCCGTATCTCTTTGCGATCTCCTGGGCGATCTGTTTAATGCTGACTTTCTTCCAGGCCTTTGTCCTGTTAGTTGATTTGATGGCCGAGTTTGTCGGGATTGATATTCCTCCAAGCGTGGCCACGAGCGGACCTCCGGTCATCTTCATCTCATCCAGGAGAAAGTCTCCGCATGATAGCTTTTTGTCTGCTCCCTCTTTGGTCCAATTCTTAAAGGTGAGGCTGGCCGTGATCCGGTCTCCCTTCTTCGGCAGCCAGCCTTTTAAGAATTTCATGTCTTTATTGAAGACCTGAATGGAGAGCGTGTCGCTGGCTCCGGATGCCACGTCGTCGTATTCGATCTGCTCCGTGAGACCGTCCAGCGACTTCTTTGCGCTTTTCCCATTGAAGTCTATATCCGGGATCACGCGTCTTGCTTCTGCCATTACTCCACCTCCGATTCGTCTTCATCTGCCGCCGGTATTCCATCGTCTCTGTCTGAATCAGATCTCCATACCGGTGTGTCGTTGAGTTCATCTTCGGGGATATCGGGGAGGATGATTTCCTCCCCGTCGGAGAATACAAGCACGTCCAGTTTGTCCCAGTTTGCCAGGATTAGCTGTTGCATGAATTTTTCGGATCCATACTGGTCGTATGCGATCTTGTCCCATGTGTCTCCTGCTTCTGTGTAGTAAACGTTCGCCACTTATATCCTCCTTTCTATGCGAATGCCCGGCGGCCTTCCGTCCGCAGGTATTCTTTCATCATTTTCTTAAATTCTGCCTGGCTCATTCTGTTCGCCTCTACCATGTCCTCCTTGGACGGTGTGCCCGCCTCGAATCGGTACGTTGGACTGAATACGAACTGCTGGCTTGCAGATTCATTGCTGTTACCATTCCCGGACTGCTTCTGTCCAGTAAATGCGCTCACGGTGTCTCCGATCACGCTCGACCGGTTCTCGAACTGTGGAGCCTCCAGCGTCTTGGAGCCCG
This sequence comes from Clostridium sp. OF03-18AA, assembly GCF_003478035.1. Taxonomy (GTDB): domain Bacteria; phylum Bacillota; class Clostridia; order Lachnospirales; family Lachnospiraceae; genus Pilosibacter. The sequence goes on along the minus strand of NZ_QUEP01000006.1, from coordinate 107,758 downwards.
CGTTCATTACCGGCTGCGCGAGTGATTCGTTGGCTGCCTTCTGAACGAGTGCTCCAGTCTTCTGGATACCTCCTGCGAGACCTTGGCCTGCGTACTGTCCTGATTGATCCAGGACTCTTGATGGAGAGTGAATCTTCAAAGCGCTGTTGACGGTTGCTGCTACCTGGTTGGCTATGCTTCTCGCCTGGGCGATCGCTGCAGCTCCACCGGCTGCGATACCGTTCCTAAGTCCGGCCATCGCGAATGATCCGGCGCTGTACATGCTTCCTGAAAGTCCGGAGAAAGCTCCGACCATCTGGCTGCTTGCGCTTCTGCATGCTGCCACTGCCTGGCTTCCGCCTGTTCTGACCGCCACCACGAACATGGTCATGCCGTTTCTGGTCACGGCCACGATGGTTGTCATTCCGGTCTGCGTTGTTGTCCGCATCACGGTGATTCCGGTTACCACGGCCTGGTTCGACTGTGTCATGGAGTTTCTGATGGCCACTGTGACCATATTCATGGCTACTGTGGTTAAAGCTCCGAGCGTTCCAAGTGTTGCCATTGTCGACCGCAGTGATACGGCCAGCGCGGTTGCTGAAGCTGCCGCTACTGTGATGCCTCCTGCAAATACGACCATGGATGCTGATGTTGCCATCATCGGTCCGGCCAGCGCTGTGATCGCTGCGGTGAACGGTGCCACTGCCGCTGCCATCCTTGTGAATGCTGCAGCTGTTGGCGTTGCCACTGCGTTGATTCCTGCCGCGCTTGCCTTGAATGCTGTTATCGATGCGCTGCAAAGCGTCAGCGCTCCGGCTGTCATTGTGATTCCTGCTGCCAGGAGCATGATTGCAGCTGCTGCCGCTGTACTTCCTGCCGCTAAGGCCAGGACTGCCGCTGCCGCTGCTGCCGCTGCGACCGCGAGTGGTGCCAGGGCTGCCGCGAGTGGTGCGGCTCCTGCAGCTATGATTGCCATCTTGGCCGCGGTTCCTGTTGCACCTTTGGCCATTGATTTAAGCGCCGATCCAGCTGCCTTTGCACTGGCTCCGATGATTTCCACCGATGCTGCTGCAAGTGCCAGGGCTGCTGCGAGTGGTACCATGCCGACTGATGCGGCTAGTGCTCCGGCTGCCAGTATCAGAAGGGCTGCGCCTCCTGCCGTTGCTCCGGCTGCCATTGCAAGTGCGGCCGCCGCGAATGGCAGCATTGCCGCTGTGAGTGCTAGGATTGGCGCTGTTGCTGATAGTGCTGCGGTTCCGAATAAACGGACCATCGCTGCTAAAAGCATGAATGAGGCCATGCTGGCTGTTGCTCCTGCTGCGATCATTGCGATTGCTGCAGCAAGTACCACGGCTCCAGCTCCAACCATTAAAACGCCCGCTCCGGCCGCCAAGGCTCCGGCTGCCATTGCGAGAAGTCCTGCGGCTGCCACTAATGCTCCGGCTCCGCATACTGCTGCAGATGCTGCGAATGCTGTTAGTGCTCCGCTAAGTGTCAGGATTGCCGATGCTCCGGTCGCTCCGTATGTTGATAAAAGCGGAAGCGATACCGATATAATGGCCAGCGCTGCTGCTCCCAGCATGGCCGCTGTTGCCACTAATGTGAGCGCTGCTCCCAGTGCTGCGATCGCTGCAGCTCCTGCCAGGAGTATTGGCGCCAAGGCTCCGGCTATTGCTCCGAATGCGATCAGTCCCGCCGCTAAGAGTGCAAGGGCGATCTGCGCTGCCGGTCCTGCGCTTGCGATCTGCGTCGCCGCCTGGACCATGATCAGGCATCCTGTTGCCGCCAGAACGATAGAAGCTCCGAATGCAATCAGTCCGACTGATGCTGCTGTGAGTGCAGGTCCGAGCGCTCCGGCTACTGCCATCATTGCGATCATTCCTACTTCCATGATTGTGAGTGCTGCGATTGCCATCGGTCCGGCTGCCGCTACCTGTGTTGCTGCCATCGCCATGAGGCTCATTCCGGCCGCTGCCATCAGAACTGCTCCGCCAAATGCGAGAAGTCCCGCAGATGCTCCGGCGAGCTGTGGTCCCATTGCTCCGGCTACTGCCAATAGTGCAATGATGCCGCCTTCCATGAGTGCCAGGCTTGCAAATGCCATCGGTCCTGCGGCTGCCACCTGTGTTGCTGCCATTGCCATCAAACTCATACCGGCTCCGGCCATTAAGATTGCACCTCCGAATGCCAGGAGACCTTGTGTGCCTGCCTGCAGCTTCGGTGCGAGCTGTGCTGCTACTGCCATCAATGCGATAATGCCTCCGGCCATCAGGACGGTTGCTATCTGCGCTCCTGGCCCCGCTGCAGCGAGTTCCTTGGCTGCTTTTACTAATATCCACACGCCTGCGGCTGCGGCTGCGAATCCGATTCCGAATCCGAGCGCATTCTTGGCTGCTGCGGACATTACACTGCTTCCCTCTTTGAGCGGTGCGCTCATGCCTTTAGTTTTCTTTCCGATGCTTCCGATCGCTTTTCCAACCTTGCCGAATGTTCCCACCAGGGATCCGGCCATTTTGAACAGTCGACCGCCGATCAGCAGAACTGGTCCCGCTGCGGCTGCAATGCCTACCCACTTCACGATGTTCTTCTGCATCGACGGATCCAGGTTGTTGAATTTGTCAATCAGCCCGGTCAAATTATCCACGAAAGGCTTCAGGACTTCGCTGGCGATTCCTCCGACCGTATATTTCATAACGTCAAAGGATGAATTCAGTTTTTCCAGGGATCCACCCATTCCGGATAGGAGTGCGTCTGCCATCTTCTGCGAGCTTCCGGCCGCTCCTTCCAGCGAGCTTGCGTATTTCTGTACCTGATCCGGTGATGCATTGATCAGTGTCATCCACTTGGCCATCTGGTTCTTTCCGAAGATTGCGGCCGCCGCACTCATCTGTTCCTGGCTGGTTAAGCCCTGAAAGCTATCATGCAGCTGCTTCTGCACGTCGACCATGCTTTTCATGGATCCATCTGAATTGAATATCTCCAAGCCTAGTTTTTTAATCCAGGTAGCTCCGTCTTTGGCCGGACTTGCTAATCTGGCCAGACCTGTTTTCAGTGCCGTGGCTCCTTCAGCACCACTGATTCCGGCATCGCCGAAGATATCAGTAATTGCGGCCAGATCGGACATTGACCATCCGACTGAGCTGCAGATCGGTCCTGCTGTTGCCATGGCGTCGAATAAATCCGTGACAGTCGTGTTGGCCTGCGCCTGGGCTGTCGATAGGATATCTGCTGCTGTCGCTGCGTAGTTTGAGTCCTTGCCGAACATCTTCAGGGCGTTTCCGAGGCCGCCGGTTACGACTGATAAATCCGTCGCCGTTCCTGCTGCCAGGTTCAGCGCGGGCGTCAGCATGTCTCCTGCCTGCTTTGCATTGAAACCCTGGCGTGCGAAGTTCAGCGTTGCGTCTGCTGCGTCCTGCATTCCGAATACGGAATTTGCCGCTGCTTTTTTCATTGTCGATTCGAGCTGTTTGGCCTGGGCGTCTGTTGATCCCATGGTTGCCTGGACGAGCTTCATGGACTTATCTACGGATCCGAACTCCTTCACGGATGTGGCACCGAGCGCGATTACCGGCATCGTGACTCCTGTGGTGAGCGCTTTTCCGGTACTTTCCATTACATTTCCGATACCGGTTAATGCGGAAGACAGGCCGCCTTTTCCAAGGCTGCCGAGCATCTTCTGTGCGCTGCTGACTGACGTCTGCAGCGATTTATCTAATTTTCCGGCGATCTTAATCGCTACTTCGAATTCGCTCATTTCTTAGGTGTCACCTCCTTCAAATCGGCGCATAAATCAATAAGGTCAAAGATGTTCATTTGCAAAAAATAATCTAACCCTGTGCTGAGGTTCAGCGACAGGGTTAGACAGCATTTCCGCAACTCTGAGAAGTCCGCAGGATTTATTCCTCGCCGAATAAAAAAGATGTCACTCTGTTCTTGAGCGCCAGGGCGTCCTTTGGCTTCAGCTGCTTAAAGAACTCGATCGGCATCTTCAAAGCTCCGGCTGCGATGATGATGTCGTATTCCAGGGTTGTCTCTGGAAGAACCGACACGGTTCCGTTGTTTGTGAGGACCTTGTTGGCCTGGATCATATCTGCAGCAGTCAAATTGTCGAGCCCGCTGAGGTCGATCTCGCAGATCTTCTGTCCTTCGAAGTCATACTCTCTACTGAGCTTGAGCTTCATCTCGTTGTCTTCTGGCTTGTTGATTTCTGTGACTTTTTCACTCATTTTGCGTTCCTCCTGTTATCTAGCACTGGCTTCTGATCTGCGCCAGCATGTCTTTTCCGTTTAATACGAATACGAAGTTCAGTTTGTCGAGCTCCAAAACGACGGCGTTGTTGATCTCTACTTTGATGTATAAAATCTCAAGCTCGACCTCTGATTCCATCTTCTTTCCTTTGGCTACCTTGCCGAGTGTGGTTGTCTTGGCTTTGCCTCGTACCACGACTCTGATCGGGTAGTATCCGGTTGCTCCGGTCTTTGGATCCGTGCACTGCATAGATCCTCTGAGTGTCAGGAGCGGCGGCTCTGTGGTGTTTACGATGTAGAACATATCGCTGTATAAAACTGCGAATGGGATCTTGATTGTGGCGCTGGAGAACTGTCCAGTTACCGGATCCTCGATCTCGCCGAGCACTCCGGTGCCTTCCACGGTATCCGTGATGGCTTCAAGCTCCGGAAGCTCCACCTCGCCGGATACTCCGACGAGGGCATTGGCGCCGTTATAAATGTTGAAGTGGTTTAATACTTCAGGAATAATGCTTGCCATAATTAGTTACCTCCTACTGCTGCTGCCAGTGTGTCTGTGTCGTAGTCGATGATGTCCACGATTTCCTGCGCTGGTGTGTACGGTGCAATGTGCTGTCTGAACTTCATCGTTCCGGCCAGGATGGCGGTCTTTGGATTGTCATCTGACTTGTATTCGATGGAAGCTCCGGCCCAGTATTTAGGTGCGTATGCGCTGCAGCGGATGTTCTCGCTGTCTACTACGCTCTGAACCAGGACGTTGTTCATCGGATCGTCGACTTCATCGAAGTATGTCTGAATGAAGTTATTTCCCTGCCAGCTGAACATGCGGCGAACTGCGAACCAGATGTCTTTCGCGTCTGAGCTCGCTGGATACGCTCCGGTGTAGTTACCCCATAAGCGATAGCCGTTCTGGTTGATCGCTGTGGTTACGCCGTAGCCGTTGACCGTGTTTGCCTGGTCCTGGTCGAGATATACTTCCGTTCCATCTTCGAGGCACTGGCCTCCGACTCCGAGTAAATGGTTGGACGGTGACTGGTTTGGTACGTCCTCGTTATCTGATGCCATGTACTGGATCATGGCTCCAGCCACTGCAGATTTTGCGAGAATGTACTCGCCGACTCTGTCGCATGGCCAGAGCGGATAGCAGAATGGGCTTGTGTATCCGGATTCCTCTTTCACGCTCTTGGTGTCTGTGTATTTCTTTGCCTTGGCTGTATCAAGGTCAAGAAGTGCCATTGCGCTGTATACGCCATTGATCTTGGCCGCCTTGGCTGCAAGTGCAAGACCGACCTCCGGAATCTGCGACCATCCTGGTGCGAGAATGAGTCCCGGAACGATGCCGAGTCTTGGGTATACCTGTCTAATGACCTGCGCTCCTGTCTCAGCTCCTGTGGATGGATCCACGGCTCCGATGACGTCCTCTTTCGTAACCTTGGACGGATCGATGACTTTTCCGCTTACCTTGATGGCTGTTGCTGCTGCGCCTTTTCCGCCTGCGAGCATTGTGATTGTGAGGAATCCAGTTGTGCTGTCAAATGCAGCACTGTAATCCTCACCGGCCTTGAGCTCTGTATCGCCAGTTGAATTCTTGACGGTGAGCCCTTCGAGGATGATGCCTTCTTTCTCGATCACTGCCTGCTTCTGGTTTACCTGGTACTCTGCCTCTGCGAGTTCCTTGTTGTGCTTTGCCGGATCCAGGACGTTGATGTAAACGACCGGACTAACCTGGAACAGGTTTGATGTTGCGAACATCGTCTGGCAAAGCGTGAAATTCTTAAAGTCTACGGAATATCCGAGTGCTGCCATGGCTTCAGTTCCTGAATTCGCAAGAATTGGAACGTTCACGGCTTCGCTTGGATTCTCGGCCATATTGACCGGAGCTGTTCCGACGACTACCTGGACGGAGCTGTTGCCGGTCTTTGGTACCTGAACGGCTGTAGCTTCTTCCTGGATATAAACTCCATGTCTGATGCTCATTAGTTCTTACCTCCTCTTTCAAGTTTGAATTTCTGCGCTTCTGCGTAAGCGCTGTATACGTATCCTCTCTTTTCTCTGATCATTCTCTCGGCCTCGCCGTATTCTCTGATTGGAATGAAAAGGTTCAGGATCATTGGTGCATCCGCTTTGGCTGCTTTTGCTGCCTCCGGGATTGTCGTGTAGACTGTGCCGGTGATGGCGATTCCACTGATTGTTGGTCCTACGTAGAGGACTGCTTCAGTCTTTGCCTCCGTCACTGCCTGTGTCTTTTTTGCCGGTGCTTTTGTCTCCGGCGCCTTTACTGATTCGCTCATGACCAGTCATCGCTCCTTCCTATTTTTGGTACGTAGAATTTGATATCTATGGCTCCGAAGTAAAACGGATACGTGTCCTCATCCTGAAGTGCAAAGCTCACGTTCTGGTTTGCTCTGAATTTGCTATCCAGGAGCGGTCTTTCCAGGAACCGGTTTGTAATCTTTGTGATCATCTCCAGGATGGTTCTGTGTCCGTTCGTTTCTTTGTCGTAGTCACAAATTCCGAATAATACCGTGGTTCCGACGAGCCATGGCTCATCGTCCGTCGGTGTGTTGCCTTCTTCGATTCTCACGATGAAGTAAGGGAAGAACTGCGACTGGTCTTCCTCATCGTCTGTAATCTCCGGCAGTCTCTGTTCGTAGCCTTTTACTCCGAACACGTCCTCTCCTGCAGCATTTTTCAGCTGCATCTGCGCCAGGAGTTCCTCGATTTCAGCGATTAGCGATTTCTGAAGGTCCCATGGTGTCATTGTCTTCCTCCTACTTTGTGAGTAATTCTATTTGCTGCTCCACGTAATGCTGCAGGTTCCGGTCGATGGATGGTTTCACGACTCCGTATACCTTTTCCTCGTTGCCGATCATCTTCGGGATTGAGTTGGAGCTCAGCTTCTTAATTGGCAGCCTGGCGGTGCTTCGTCTTTGATAGATCTGGCCGTTTGGTCCTTTGAAGGCTTTAATATTGCCATATATAAGCTGCTTCAGGCCGCTGCCTTTGATGATGTTTGCTTTCGCTCCGGTTTTCTTCGGTGCAGTCGTGTGAAACTTAGTGATTGAGAGCGGCTTGCCTTGTGAATGGATCACCGCTTCCAGTCTTCCTGCGGACGCTTTCCGGATCGTCATGTCCTTCTTAAAGCCTCCGGATTTTACCGTGTAGGTCGCCTGCGCTTTATTTGCGAGATCTACTCTCGCTGTGACTGCTACTTTATTCAGGGCCCGCGATATTACCGTTGGCGCTTTTCGGCTCATTTCTCCGAGCTTCGCCTGCACTTCCTCCAGCATCTGTTCGTCTACCTGGTATTCGATCATGCTCTGTTCGCCTCCAGTGTGATTGAATAGATACCGTCCTCTGAAATAGCATCAGCCACCTTGTATGGCCTCTTGTCGAATTGAATCAGGGATCCCTGCTTCGGCATTGGACCATAGTCGGTGGCTGCTACGTAGATCAGTTTTTGGTTTTTATAAATTCCATCCATGTGCTGGTTGAATCTCTTTTCACGCTCGATCTGTTCGTTGGAGTCTACCTGAACCGGCATCATCTTTCCATTGAGATCATGCATGTCCGAGAACTCATCCGCGTTCATGAATGTGTCGTGCACGTCCGACGCGATTACGTCTTTGAAACTCATTTTTTTCGGCTCCGGGTTGGTTTCTTTACCGGATCAGTGGCTCTTTCGATGCTCTTTGGGATTCTTCCAGCGAGGTCATCTTCGTTGCCACTATTGCTGATTCCGATCTGTCCTGGCTGAGCTGTCAGCATCTGCGCTCTTGGAGCCGGTGCCTCTGGCTCATCCTCTACCAGGGTGGCGGTTCCGGCATCCAGCCAGGTCTGCTTCATCTCTGAATCAGGAAGCTCATCTCCGACCTCATACTGACGTGCTCCGTATAAGATCGGATAAACTGCCACGAGCTTCATTTAGGCGTTGATCTTAATTGATACGACCGCGTCCGCTGCGGCTGCGTCTGCGATAGCGTAGCCTGCGAGGATGTTGGACTCGGCTGTTGCGGTGATCACTCCGTTTGTGTTGTCCCAGTAAACATCGGCGCCTGCAGTGATTGCCTCGCTTGCCTTCTTTGGGAAGCTGTAAACGCCTACCACATTGACGCTGTATTTCTGTCCCGGTGCTGCTTCCATCGCTACGACTCCGATTCTCTTACCGATAGCCTGGATGGTATTGGCCGGGATGGTTTTTGCTGTGTCATTGATGCGATCGATAGTCTCGCCTCTCTGCCAGAATGTTGCTGTTGCCATGATTTATTCCTCCTTCCTCTTAGACGAGCTTCAGCTTCGTGTCGACCTTGATTCCTGGGTTCTTTACGGCTCCACGGTAGTCCATTACGGAGATACCCCAGTCGAGGTAAATATCCCAGATAAATCCAAGCTGTCCAGGAGCTTCCATTCTTCTGATGTTCGGGATCTCCTGACCGTTAAGGTAGTCGACCTCGATGAAGTCTGTGTCTCCAGGATCGCCAATCAGGAACCATGGCATCACGTTTCCAAGGCCGCCGCACAATGCGTTGATTGTCGGATCCTCGACTACCTCGATGCTGTCTCTGTACTGGTAGAGTGGGTTCACTGCCTGGGTGTTGTCGCTTGTGTTAATTGTCGGACTGAAGAAGAGCGTGTACATGTCGAACTTCATTCCTGAAGGTACGACGATGGTTGCCGGATTGATGATGATGCTCTCTCCAAACTGATCCTTCTGGTTTGCCAGTGCCATGATCATGGTCTGCATTGCTTCCTGTGTTACTCCGGTACCGGATGCGAGGAGGTTCTTGTGCTCCTTGCCAAAGAGTGCAGCTCCGTCGTAAATATTGGAGTTGTTGATCAGGATCTGGTATACCTGCTTGTTGATGGTCTTTCTGGCTGCGGCTGCATATCTCGCCGGGAGGCTTGTCACGAGACCGATGTCGTCATCGATGAATGCCTTTCTGGAAAGAGTGAACTGGCGGCCGTAAGTCTTCAGCTGTCTCTGAGGGAGCTTGTTATCTTTGAAGATGTCATGCTTGAGCTCTCCGTTCTCCGGTACCTCGTAGAACTCGCCGACTGGTCCAGCTACGTAGTAGTTGTCATGCTTCTTGAAGTCCTTCAGGGATCCCTTCTTTGTGAACTTATCAAAGGTCACGGCTACCTTGCGGTATCCTTCCTTGTATGCCTTCTCGATTGTCTGATCGAGGATTGCTGGGAAGGATGCCTCTGGATTGTAGAAACCTCTGGCCATCATTGTGTAAAGCTCATCAGAGCTTCTACGGTTCAGATTGCTCTCGCTGGATCCGTCTCTCTGCAGACACTCGATGGCGAGGTCTCTGATTGACATTCCCATGAGGCTTCTGGCGCCATCTTCTGGACGCTCTAATGTCATGCCGCTTCTCATGAGGAGGGAATCAGCAGCGGCACGTCTGAACTTATCCTCCTGTGTATCTGTTACCTGGATGCCGGTCGCTACTGGTGAGTGCTGGCTTCTCAAGTGCTCAAGGACTGCGGCTCTTACCTGTTCCTCGGTAGATCCATTGTCGATGTAAGATCTGGCCTCAAGACCGAACTCTGTACAGAGGTCCTCAATGCTGCGGATTCTCTGTCTTTCTGCCTCGATGGCTCTCTGTGCGTTCTGTGGATCCTGTCCACCGTTTCCACCTTCGCCCGCAGCAGGTGTCTGCTGTCTCTGGCCTTCCGGTGTGTTGTTTGCTGGTGCAGCAGGAGTGGAACTCTGGCCGCCATGGGCGATGCCAGCACCAGCTGCTCTAGCTGCGTCGATGCTTCTCTGCAGGGAGTCAAATTCTGCGGCTTCCTCGCGTGTCATGTTGCGACCTGCGGATCTGGCAGCGTTTAATAATTCCTGCTGACGTGCGATCATCTGTTCAATCGTCATTTTCTTTTACCTCCATTCGGTTTTTGTTTATTTGAAGTTGCCGCTCATAGATATCGAGTGGGATGTCCTGTGTTCCGGGTTCGGATTTTTCTTCCATTTCCCTTCCCACACCTACGGTTGGATCTGCTGGAACACTAACGATGCTTATCTCGTAAGGCGCCCACTTCTTAGCGATCGAGCATGGTCCCATGAATCTGCCATCCGTCGAGGTCTTGTTTGGCATTACTTCCTCCCAGTCGCCTACCAGGTATCCTACGGATACGCCTTTGAGGGTTCCGCCTTTTACTTTCTGGTAGATCACTTCGGACGCTTCGTCTGAATCAAATTCGATTGTAGCCATTCCGCGTCCGTTATCTATCCACGCTTTGGTGATCTTGCCGATCACTTCGTCGCGGTCATGGTTGAAAAGCACGCATCCGATCTCATTCAGTCTGGTCAGATCGACGCAGCCTTCTGAATGGTCGAGGATCTCCTGTCCGAACCATCTTGTATATGGTTCTTCAGATGAGAAGCTCAGCTCGAATGTTCGCTCGTTGCCATCTCCTTCGAGTGCTCTGATTGAACCTCTCAGTTCTCTCAGGCCTCTATTCCTGTCCTTCGTCTGATGCTGACTGGCCTTCTTTTCCGTCTCCGGACTGTGTGCCCTTGTCATCATCGTTGGTTTCTTCTTCCTGGCCGTCTCCGGTTTGATCATCCGGTTTTGGCGGCTCTGGCTTCGGTTCTTCTTTTTCTGATCCGAGTTTGCCATCGAATATCACACCTCCTAAGTCATAGCCTTTCTTTTTCGCATACTCGATTACTTCCAGGTTGTCATCGATCTGCTGCTTCCAGTCGCGGCCGTTCTCGGCAGCGATCTCTTTGTACGTCTTCTGGCCGGTATTCAGCGCGGTCTTGTTTGCGCTGGATTCCTTCAGTGGATCGATCCACTTCTTAGGGCTCTTGATCCATCCGTGCTCCAGGTAGTCATCCTTCTTTGTCCAGAAGTCTCCGTTTACCTTGATCAGTCCTGCCAGATAGCAGCTGATCACGAATGTCTCATAAATCTCATCGAGAATGGCCAGAATTGCTTCGACTTCCTCCTGGTAGGTCATCTCATCCTCGATCGCTCCCTGTCTTGCGGATGCGTAGTTAGTCTCGCTCATGTCGCGGGATGTCGCCTCATATGAGAGTCCCTGACCGGCTCCGATCATGCGCTGCTGCAGCTTCGTGAACGATGTAGCGTCACTTCCTTGGCCGGTCGGATTTACGACCTGGACTTCATCTCCGGCATTGAGCTCTTTGATCATTCCAGGTGTCAGCGTCTTTCCATCGTACTCATGCTTTCCGACGTTTTCCGTCGCTGCATTTCTTCCGATGCCGACTGTCGGCAGCTGCTTCTTTATGAAAACAGACAGGCAGGCTGCGATTCGCTCTTTGACGGATACCGCAGTCATGAATTCGTTCGTGTCACGGATTCTGGTTGCTGTCTGGCTCATATCGGACATCTCTCTGATCTGAGAAGGGCGGCGTTTTGTGTAATAAAAAATCACATCGTTTGCATCGATTCTTCTTGGCTTCTCCAGTGAGAATCCGTCGATGCCGTACTGCCTGATCCAATATGCGACCGGTCTGTTGTACTTGTTGTACTCAATACCTCCGACGATTCGGTTTCCTCCGGCTGTCTCTCCAACCTGGAGAGTGTCGAGCTCATCAACCTCGATCATCTGAAGTTTGAACGGGATCATTCCGTCGTTGGTGTAAACCTTCACGAATAGAATTCCTCCATCCACCTTCTTCCTGGTCACTGCCATTCGGAGTATCTGGTTCAAGGTCTGCGTTCCGGTCACGTCGCAGTTCCTTGCCTTGCACCATTTTTTCCAGAGCTTCTCGATGTCTGCATTCAGCTTTGCGTTCTTCGTCTTGGCCTGCAGGTTATATCCTGCGCCGATGACGTTTCGCTTGTATGCCGATATCAGTGAATTCGCGATGTCGGAGTTTCTCTCCAGGTCTCGCGCTCTGGCTCTGATGGTGTCTCTGGACGTTCTGTCCGTCATTTCTGCGGAGTAGTTTGCCGCTCTCCATCCTGCATTCAGTCTGGAGTTGTTGCCTGCGTCATAGTTACGCAGTTCGTTGTACGTTGCGCGCCATGCCGCACGCTTTGCTCCCGCTTCCGGGCTGATCCATGCGACGACGTTATCTAGCCAGCTCATTTGGTCCATCACCTCCCATCAAAAAAGGCGACGTATGTGTTGTCCAGGAGACTGGTGTCGCCCTCTGCGGCTATCTCTGCCTCCAGTTCCTCTTTCAGCTTCCTGAGCTGGTAGAGGTCGGCTCTTGTCAGCTTACGGCTACCGATCTGATAAGACTGGCCGCCGATCAGAATTTTTCGGATTGCTGTTTTGACTTCTCCGAGCAGCTCGACGGTGCTGACGTTACCGTCGAGCTCTTTGCTTTCTTCACTCATGTCGTTCCTCCTATATCCAGTTCTCGTTTTGCTTGATCCATGTTTCTTCCGGAGCGTATGCTTCCTCCGGACGCTCCGCCTTGGCTTTGGCCTCAGCTTCGTCTTGCAGGTGTAGCGTTCTGACTCCGGAGATATCAGCTGCTGCCAGCGCATATACCTCTGCATCCAGGTAGTGGTTGTCGATGTGACTGCGCTTTGGTACCCATCTCTGAACGGTTCGATTTCCGGATTTGACATTGACCTTGTGCTCTGCAGTTACCTGCTCGGCGTATTCTCTGTCGCATCCTTCAAAGACCATCCAGCTTCCGCGGCCGTTCGGCTTCTTCATTCGACCGGCGATCATGTCTTTGTACTTGTCGCCATCAACCAGCACCAGGTTCATTCCGTATGCCTGGCTTCCTTGCTTGTTGATCTTCGATAGCTTGAAGTGTGACAGCATCGGGTTGTTGGAACCCTTGACCGGCAGCGCCCATTCTGAATTCAGGGCGCAGAAGTCATACGTACTGTCTGCGTCGTATCCGGAGTCGATCAGGCACAATGCCACGATCAGTTGGTCTCCGTCTTCTGTGAAGTACGGCGTATTCATGATCTGCTCGATGTCCTGGAAGGATAGCGCCTGGCCGTGTGCGATGTTCTGGCTCGTGATGTAGCTGCCCCATGCTCGGATGGTCCAGTAGAGTGACGTCTCCTGAACGTCCACTCCTGCAGTCAGAAACTTCGTCCAGCTTGGTGCCGTGAATTCCGGCCGCTCTGTCTGGCGTTCCAGTACGGTGTCGGCCGATGTCTTCAGCTTGGCATCCTCCCATGGTTCTGCGAGCCATGAGTTCGTGAAGTTCTGCAGCTTGTCCGGATCGTCCTTGCTATCAAGGAATTCTTTCACGATTTCTGAAAATCGGACGAACGGACTATAAAGCGTGTTGATCCAGAATCCTACCTTGCGGTTGTACTTTGAATTCTCGCGCACGGTCTTCCACTCTCCGTACCGGAGCATCTGTTCCTTGTCCTGATCCGTGATGTCTCCACCACATTCCTGGCACCGGTAGACCGCCATGTCGGCTCTGTCCTGGTTGCTCAGGTCGTCCCCGGACGGGAACTTCAAATTCTGAAACGTGAGCTCTATCATGGATCCGCAGTGCGGGCACGGTATGAAGTAATGCTTTTCAATGTCCGCATCCATGAGTGCTTTCCAAATATGGCCGGTGGCCAGAGTTGGTGTTGACGTCATGTAGATCTTCCTGTTTCGGAAGGTCTTGGTTCTCTCCATCGCCAGTGAGATTGGATCCGACTCTTTCTTGGATGATCCTGGGTATTTGTCCACCTCATCTAAGAACAGGTACTTGATCGCCTTCGATGCCAGGGACGATGGCGAGTTGGATCCGGCCAGCGACAGGTACATTCCATCAAATTGCAGCTCCAGCTGCGATGATTCGTTTTTGTTGTAAAGCGATTTCAGCGTCCTGGTTGCCATGATCATTGGTTCCAGTCGGTTCTCGCTGATACTCTTGGCCAGGATGTCTGTTGGGTAGACGATCATGGTCGGGGATGGATCCTGTTGGATAACGTATCCGAGCATGTTCTGAAGGGCTTCGGTTCCTCCGACCTGTGTCGGTTTTACGAAGATAATTCTTTCCGTGTCGTAATTGATGAGCTCATCCATGATCTCCTTCAGGTACGGCGTCTTGTCATTTCGCCATGGTCCTGGGAGAGCGGATGTCTTGGAGTCTAGGACTCTGTAGTTTTCTGCCCACTCTGAAACGGTTATGTTCTCAGGCGGGCAGAGCTGCTTGAGTGCGTCTGCCTGGTATTGTGTGACTGGAAATTTACGAATCTGTATTCTTTTCTTCTTTAAGGGTGCCATCTTTCTTCACATCCTCTGGTCCCACTATTCCGGCAATGACAAACGCTCCGAGCAGTCTGTTTACTTCCGCGGCTATCTCCTTTTCGCATCGCCTCAGTTCAGACGGTTCCATCTGTCCTGAAAGCATCCCGGTTACCCTGGCCGGTATGCTCATAGCGAATTTTTTAAATACAACAAAAAATTTAGCGTAGTCGAGTTTTACTTCTTCTACGCTGATGTACTGACCGGCTGCTATCTCGGTCTTCAATCTATGCAGTTCTCCTTGGCTCTCCTTCAGGGCGATGTCGGCCTGCATCTTCTGTTCCCTGAGCTCGATCTCCTTATCGGTACGGTGCTGCTTTCCGTAGGCCTTGTCCGATAGGTATTTGACGTATGCCTGGATCGTAGGCACGAGGTCGTATCTTCGGACGCTCTTTCCATCTTCCAGGATCTTGGTGGTGGATATGATGCCTTCCTGGGTGAGCTGCTGCACGCGGCGGACGGTCACTCCGAAAAGCTGCGCGATGATCTCTGTCCGATAAAAGCTGCCTTTTACTTCTCCATCACTCATCTGAGCGTCCCCCCCCCGCAAAATTTCGGCCATGATTTCGTATTGGTTCATCATAGGCTCACCTCCAACTTCCCGGCTCTTACAGCCTTCTTTCCTGTGAATTCTTCCCATCGGTGGACGATTACGTCGCAGAACTTCTCATCAAGCTCCATCAG
This sequence comes from Clostridium sp. OF03-18AA, assembly GCF_003478035.1. Taxonomy (GTDB): domain Bacteria; phylum Bacillota; class Clostridia; order Lachnospirales; family Lachnospiraceae; genus Pilosibacter. The sequence goes on along the minus strand of NZ_QUEP01000006.1, from coordinate 92,648 downwards.
AAACGCCCGGCGGCCGATCTGCTCTGCTGCCATGAGTGTGGATCCGCTGCCTCCGAATAAATCGAGGACGTTCCATCCTGGCTTGCTGGAGTTCCGCATCAGTCTTCCGACCAGGTTTACCGGCTTCATTGTTGGATGCACGTCGTTCTTTGTCGGCTTCTTCTCAAAGAGGACGGTCGTCTGGTCTTTGTACTGGGCGATGATCTGATTGATGTATGTGATCAGGTCTTCTTTCTTCATGGATTCCAGGTCGAGTTCATCTTCCAGGAGGATTGTGTCCTGGCTTCGGTCGTCGATGAAGTAATGCGCAGCGCCTTCTTTCCATCCGTAGAGGATTGGTTCGTGGCGCCATTGGTAATCCTGGCGGCCGAGCACGAAGGAGTTCTTTTCCCATATCAGACACTCTGCCAGCTTGAATCCGGCATCTCTGAATGCACGCCTGAACGCCAGGCCTTCGCTGTCTGCGTGGAATATGTACGCTGCGGCTCCTAGTCTCATGTTCTCGAACATGGCCAGGAATGCATTCTGAAGGAAATCCTCAAAGGATCCCTCGTCCATGTTGTCGTTTTTGATGGATCCGTCCTTGTAGTTGACGTTGTACGGCGGATCCGTGATCACGAGGTCTGCTTCCTCGCCGCCCATCAGGGTGTTGACGTCGCCGAGGTCGGTGGAATCTCCACACATGAGCCTGTGGTCTCCCAGGATCCAGATGTCTCCGCGCTGGGTGACCGGTTCCTCGATGGATTCATAGTCTGCGTCGGCATCGAAGTCGTCATCTTCGGCTTCCACGTCCTTGTCGAGTCGGATCACGAGGTCTTCGACCTCTTTGTAACTGAAACCGGTCGCTGTCAGATCGTAATCATTGAGATCGAGGTCGAGCAGCAGGTCTTTCAGCTTGATCTCATCCCATTCTCCTGTGATTTTGTTCAGCGCAATATTGAGCGCCTTCTCATTATTCTTGTCCAGATCGACCACGACGACCTGCGCCTCGGTGTATCCGAGGTCCTTCATAACGTTGTAGCGCTGGTGGCCTCCGATGATGGTTCCGTCCTGGTTTATGATGATCGGATCCACGTATCCGAAGGTTTCAATGCTGCGTTTGATGTTCTGATATTCTGGATCGGCTGGCTGCAGCTGGACTCTTGGGTTGTATTCCGCCGGGCGCAAGCTGGCCAGGTTTCGTGTCTCCATTTTCATTTCTGTTGTCATCCGGTCTGCCTCCAATCTGTTATAAATTCCTTGATGTACCGGGCTAGGCGTAACGAAATGTGAAAAAAAATTAAGGTCATATCCGGGAAAGCATCGGGCCTTCCTCGCCCCGCTGGAAAAAATAAACAAAAGTAGTACCTACGATTTGTGCATTACTGACAAAACAAAAGAGACCAGCTCTTGTGCTGATCTCTTTCGATGTGATGCTGCTTCTGTTTGTTTAGATTGCAGAATGTTCGCTCTGCGCCTTGGTGCGTCTGCCTCTCTCATCCGCCTGCCTCGATGCTACTACTATACCACATGCAAGTGGTGCATGGTGTCGCATCTTTCATCTGATGCAGGTGTGCTGCTTGCCTTGGTGCCCTGGCTGCCCCGTGCTGTGCGTGCTGCGAGCGTGGCTGCTGGGTGTGTGCGTGAGCCTGGCCTTGCTGTGTGCCCTGCTCTCCTGGCCTGCCTGTGTCCCTGTGGCCTGGTACTGTGGGGCTGTGCTCTGCCCTGCTCCCTGGTGTGTGGGCCTGCTATGCCTGCCCTGTGGACTGGGCTTGTGCGTGGGCCTTGTGTATAGGCCTCTTATAAGCCCCTGCTATATGGGCCTATTTTGCGGCCTTGTATTTCGGGCCTTATATGGGCCTCTGAAAAAGTGCTTTATTTTCGCCTGGTTTTTCGGCTATGTATTTCCAGGCTTTTTTCGGGCTTTGTTTTCGCCTTAAAATTTCCGGCCAGATTTTCCGGGCCTCAAAGGCTGGATTTTTTTCTCCGGATTTTTTCGCGTAGATTTTTCCGGAGAAAATTTCCCGGCATTTTTCCTGGCCTGATTTTCGCGTCGATATCTGGCTTCCTCTTTTTTCTCGATGTAATATTCGTAAGATTCCCGGTTTTCCGTGACGAGCTCTTTCACGTAGTTAAATTCCAGGAGCTCGTACATGGCAGCCTTGTGGATTCTGTGGCACTGACTTTTTGACATCGGGATTCCCTCTGCGATCTCTCCCCATTCATGGCCATCAAGATGGCGGAGCTCGCAGATCTCGCGCTCCATTGATTCCTCCGGTAAAAAGTTCAGGATCGTCGCCACGTTGACCATGGACTTATCGGCCTTTGCTTTCTGCTCGTAGATTCTGTCTTCGATATCGGCCAGCTTCATAAGGATTCCGGCTGCGCCTTCGTTGTTGCCTCCACTTCGTGGCAGTGGATCGTATCCCTGCCCTCCGATCGGAGAGTCACGTTCAGCGTTGATCTCAAGAAGCCGGACCTCTAGCTGCTTTTTTCGGCGCTTCGCTCGGACATACTGGCCGAGCATCCATTCTAATACTGATCTATCGTTCTCCAATTCTTCATTGATTTCCTGCATCGCATTTCTCTCCTTTTCTTTGATTTCCGAGCTTGTTACCGGGGAGATTCCCTGGTTTTTATGCGCTCGATGATTTTTAGCGTCTGCTTTGCCGACAGGTATCCTTGAATCGATCCATCGGCCCATATCTCCAATAAGTTCATGATGCTTCCGTAGCTGCACTGGTGCTCTATGACGGATATTTCCTTCGTTGGTTCCGGCAGCGGGACTATGATCTGATATCCGTCGTATAGGTCGTGCTGCTCATGCTCGATCTTTCTCTCCTGGAGCATCTGCCCCAGGAGAATGATTTCACTGTATTTTTCCGACTTATTCATCGTCGTCGCTCTCGTTTCCGGTGTCGTCGCGGGGCTGCTGGTTGACTGCATTTGCAAACATCGCCGCCAGGAGTGCGGCAGGATTGATTCCTTGTGCCTGCGGCTGCGCTTCTGTCTTTGGCTTCTGTGCTTCCAGTGTATTGGTGACTGCGAATGTTACGCCCATGGCTACCTGGACTGCCAGGTCTGCGTTGTGCGTCTTGTTAAGCGCTCTCATGTACGCTTCCATGTATATGTCTGTGTATTCGTGAATTCTTGTGACGTCCATCTACTTTCCTCCTTCTTAAACTGCAAATATTGACCAGATCAGCATGATCGCTCCGCCGATCACGATGATTGGAACCATGGCTATCATTGCTAAGACTGTGATCAGCCCGATCGCCGTTGCGATGGCTTCTCCGACCCTGGTTTCGTCGCAGATCTCGACGCTTGGGCACATTCCAGTGCTCCAGTAGCATCTTCCGTCGCATCCGTACTTCTTGGCTCTTTCCTGCTGTTTCTTCAGTTCTCTACTCTGTCTGCTCATTTCCTGCCTCCTTTAGCTTCTGACCGCACCACGGGCAGTATGGATAGATCTCTCTGTCTTTTCTGAACGGATTCACTATGGCGCTCTGACCGCAGTTCGGGCATGCCAGCGTCTGGTCTCCGAAGCCGATCTCTTTGTTCTGCGGCGGCATGGCGATCTCTTTCTTGTCCTCTACTCTGAAGCATTTCAGCTTTCTTCCGATGATGTTGTGATTGAATTCCACGCCTACTCCGTCGTCGTCGCTGTACCAGACTCCGTGCAAGAATGGGATTCCAGCCCATTGTCCGATTTTATCGCACATCACGATTCCGTATGCTTCTTCCTCCGGGCACCACACTGGCTGTCCTGGCATCTGTTTCAATTCTTCGATTGTTAGCTCTTTCATGGCTGCTCCTTCCTGAAAAGCTCAGCCAGGCGCTCCTTGATTCTGTTCCACACGACCGGACCGATGCCCTTGACATCCTGCAGCGCTTTTTCCACGTCCTGAAGCTCCACTCCGGGCACGGATTCTTTTCCGTCCGCGTATCCGTTCTTGTAGACGTCTGTCAGAAAGTCCTCCATCTGCTTGTGGTCATATCTCTTGATGTCTTTGTATTTGGTGCGGTTGATCATGTATTTATCTTTGGCTCTTTTCATATTCTTCCACCTCTCTGATTGCTTCCTCTGGCCAGCAGACGAACGCTGCGGTTCCGCCTGCGGCCTGGATCATCCTGGCTGTCTGCTCCTGCAGCTTGGATCTGATTCCGACGACTGGACGCTTGACCTCAAATCCGAAGTAGTGACCGTCCTTTATGAACATGACGTCCGGGATGCCTGCCTGGCTGTATGCTCCCTGGGAGATCTTAGCCACGAAGGCGTCCGGATATCGTTTCTTCAGGGCTTCTTTGATTTTCGTCTGATAGTATCCTTCCTTCTTGATCAGCTTCCGAAGCTCAGCCAGCGCCTGCTTCTTAGTGCTTATCTGCTTTCTTTCCATGAAGGAGCGCATGAATTCGTTTTCGTCGAAGTTCTTTTCGTATTTCTCTAGCACGCTTCTTTTCCTCCTTTTCGGCCGTCATCTTTCTGATGGCCTCGATCTGCTCTCTGTCGTCTCTTTCTGTGTTCATGGCTGCCCTCCTGTTAGATAGGCTCTGCCTCTGCGAATTCTTCCGGATCCTGTGCTGCCGGTTCCGTTCCGAGGTAGATGTCTTCCGGTTTCTTGTTTCCGGTGTTGGTCTCCAGGTAGCTTGTGGCCATCTGGTCTGCCATGTGTGTGAATAATACCAGCGGGTATTTCTCTGCGGCCTGGCAGTATGTCTGGATGATATTGGCTTCACTCATTCCCATGTGCCATCTGATTGCGTATCGTTCCTCCATGGTCAGGTGGATAAACTCTGATGCCATCATGACTGATTTTTCTCCGTGGCCGTATGGGTTTCTGTCGTTGACCGCGTATACCGGGTACTGCTCCCACTTGTTATTGGCATCCTTGCGCCAGCGCATCTCTGTGGCGTAAAAGTTCACCTTGCAGAGGTCATGGAGCAGCGCCACGATGATGATGGATTCCTGCGGGATGGAGTCTAATCTCATGCCTGCAGTCTGGAATTCCTGAACATCTCCGGTCGTGGTTCCAAGGCCAGCCAGGCAGTCGTAAACATTGAGCGAATGCTGCAGCAGTCCTCCTTCGTAGCTGGAGTGGAATCTGGTTGATGCCGGTGCTGTGAAGAAGTCGGTCTTCTCCAGGAAGTCGATGAGCTTCTCGATTCCTTCTCTCTTGGTGCTTCTTAATAATTCAATAAATCTTTCCTTGTTGGTCATCTGAATATTTCCTCCGTTTCTTTGTCTTTGAATGTGATTCTGTTCTCGATCGTCAGTCCGTATGCTCCGGCGATTGCTCTGATTGCTTTCATGGCTGCTCTGATGTCATACTCCCTGGTTGCCCGCTTCTTTGCTTTCGCAGCTTCCTTTTCTTCCCTGGATACGATTCCTACTGCCTGGTTGGCTGTCGGATCCGGATATCCTTCCGGGTTGTTTCCCTGGTAGTTCATTCCTGCATCACCTCTTTCAAATATTTTTTGAATCTCTCCGTGTCTTCCTTATGCTGCGCATCGATTCCTGCCTGGGTGGGCGGCATCATCAAAGTGAACGATGGCTCTGAAAAGGAAACCCACACGCCCGCTTCCGGGTGCCATGTCATGCCTGGCAGCAGGTCGCTTGTCACTTTTCCGTCCGGTTCCTGGTGGATGTGCTCCAGCCAGTATGGTGCGTATGTTTCATACTTGACTCGGTCTGTGTAATATCCGCAGGCCAGGTTCTCTGCTTTTGCCAGATTGAATTCTTCAAATACTGCACGCGTGATTTCCTTCTGGTGCCCTGCTGCCTTTTCCTCATCGATGATTTTCTGAATCTGATCGACCATGCTTTTGGCTTTCGCTCCGGTTAGATCCGGACCGGTTTTCAAAATTCCGAGCACGATGATGTGTTTCATGTAAATCTCAAATTGTGCACGGATTTCCTCTTTCAATTTTGCATAAGGCTTTTTATATTTGGTTTTCAGGAGTTCCAGCGGCACGTTTTCCCTGTTTTTACGCAGGGTTGCGATGTCCTGGTTCAGTTTTTTTAGGTCTAATTCCGTTGTAACCACTCCTTTCTGTAACCACTAAGCGTTTTTTGAAGTGGTTACGCTGCGAGCCCTGATTTTACGTGGGTTGTGCTGGGTGTAACCACTGTAACCACTTTTTTTAAATACATACCGTGTTTTTATAGAATTTTGCATGTGTTGCGCGTTTTTTGTGCATCGTGTGCAAAATTTCCCACGAAACAATAAATAAGTGGTTTTTAGTGGTTACAGTGGTTACAAAGCTCTAAAACCCGCGCCAGCTCTGCATTTCGGTGTAACCACTCGCGTAACCACTCGCGTAACCACTAATTTGAGTGGTTACACTTTGGGGATAAATTTTGCGCGATCTACTTAAATGGCAGCTCATCTTCCATGCCTTCCGGTATGCTCATGAATCCGTCTTTATCGGTCATCGATTCCTGGTGGTATTTTTCTTCTGCTTCATCTGCCATGGCCTCGATGTCATCTCCATCGGACTGGCTCTCTTTCCCGATATTGAATTCTATAAACCTGCATACCCTTCCATCAAATCGTTTCATGATGGAGTATCTCTTGGTGGAGTTTTCGCCGCCATCCTTGACCGTAATCAGTCCATTGTCTGCCATGTATTTGAGCGTCTTCCTTGGACTGTATCCTGCCTTGGTCAGCGCCTGGTTCAGTGTTGATGGGAAGATATACGCCACGTTTCCGGATTCGCTCATGGTGCCGAGGCATGTTCCGATGGCCTTCTCTCCGAAGTATGCCTTGTTGGAGATTACCCAGTCAGTGATAAACTGCACGGCGTTTTCGTTTACGTCTCCGGATGCTGCTGCGATCTGTTCCTGAAGGATGGACGCTGCCATCCTCTTGGCTCTATCCCAGGACTCCTGGTTGATTGTTATCTGTTTTTCATCGTCTTTCCCTTCTTCCTTTTTTGGATTCGCTTCTGGCTCCGGTGCATCCTGGCTATCAAAAAACCAGGTATCTATCATGGCATCGGCCAGGGCGACCGCGCTGATTCCGGCCACATGGCTTCCGCTCTTTCCCTTTGCTATGCTCATCACGTATCGCAGCATCTCATCGTATTTATCGCAGATGCTTTTCTCTGAAATCTTCAGGACGTGTTCGATGAATTCCGGGCCCGCCCATCCGAAGTTCTGCGTTGATTCCTGGTGCATGAGGCTGGCCTGTTCTTCTGTCTCAAATGGTCCGCCGTAGATTTCCAGCACACGGGTGCTGACGCCTGTCTGTGATGTATCTGTGGAGAGTGGTTCCTCGCCGGTTGCCATGGCTACGGTTCTCCATTGTCTCATTGTCTGCAGACCGCCGCCCTTTGCGCCTCTGATCTTTCCGGTACCGGATGCGATCATGTAGATTGTCTTCTCCAGTCCTTCCTGATTCTTTCCGGCCAGCTGTCTCTCATCGATGCCGAGTGGCAGGTCGCAGTAAAACGCAGCGGTTCGCTCCAGGCCGACCTGGGTGGCGTTAAAGTTTACCATGAGTCGTTCCGGATCTCCCCAAGCTGACAGTGCTGCTTTTAATCCGGCGGTCTTTCCTCCTTTACTGGATCCCCAGTTGTATACAAAGAATATTCTTTGCTTAATGATCCGCAGCAGGGGAGCTGCGAACGCTGCGGCCAGTATGAACCGGAACTTGTCGCGTTCTCGGTGCGGCTGCATGGTGTCTTTCCATTTATCAAAGGATCCGGTCTGGCAGTATGCCGCGGCCATTCCCTTCTGTGATGGATCGATGTCCAGAACGATGTCTTTGTCGTGTCCTGGGATGAATCGCTTCCCTGGCTGCCATCCGAAGCTGGACGTTGCATCTGCTTTCGTGATGATGTCGATGTTCTCTGCCTCCAGGGCAGACAAAAACCGGACGACTTGCTTTGCGTTTTCGCTTGTTACCGTGCATCCAAGGTCTGCCAGGACTGTGATACCTCTGGCTGTGAAGATCGTTGATCGTGGGTAGATTGCTCTGTGCCACTCATCGTCTCTCTTGAATGCGATCTCTATTTTTTCTTCTCCGGTTTCCAGGCTTCGGAGTCGCTGCGTCAGGATGATCGGTGTTCTGCAGACCATGACCGGTCCGTATGTCTTCTCATCGATGTGGCTGATTCCTTTGTCTGAATAGATCCAGCCTTCCGGCTGGCGAAGATTCACCGGTGCTCCCTTGATGGATTCCGGTATCACGTCTGGTTCCGTCAGGTCTATTTCTTCTGCCCGCTCCAGGAGTTTCTGGATCTTGGCTGCACCTTCTTCTTTTCCGAATTTGATGAAGACGTCACTCGGATCCTTGATTCCGCCCAGTGTGCTGCAGCTGAATTTGTAAACCTTGCCAATGAATCCACCGTCCCGGAGTCCCTGGATGACTTTCCGCATAAACGTTTCGCCGCCCTGGTCCGGTTCCTGGTGGATGTATAACTTTAAGTCCTGGAGCTGGTCGCTCATGTTCGACTTGAACATGGAGGCTCCCGGTACTCCGAGGGTGCTGATTCCCATGTACCACATGCTCTGCGTGTCGGACTCTCCTTCGACCAGACAGGCGTATCCGCTCTGTCTCATCTGTGGGAGCCTCCATTCGCCATAAAGGCATATCTTTCCGCTGCTTCCGTATCTCCATCTGAATTCCTTACCTGCAAACCTCTTTCTGTAGGTTGCCTCGGTTCCGTCCTCCTTCAGGTACGGGATCTTCATGTATGTGGTCTGGTCTTTTCTTTCTTTGTCGTTGCTGATGTGGCATGTGTCCCGGAGGAATTCCACCGGGAGCCTTTTTTCGAAGGCGTACTGCTCCATTGAATAGCTCCGGCGGGATGCTGCAGGTTTTTCTTTTTCCGGCATCTCCACATGGTAGTCTTCCATGATTCGCTTGTATGCGTCCTTCGTGCTGATGCCATTCATCTTGGCCACAAAGTCCACGTAGTTGCCGCCGATGTCCTCGCTAAAGCAGTGCCATCTTCCTGTCTTCAGATCTACTGAGAAGCTGTTTTTTGAATCGTCATGGAACGGGCAGAGTCCTATCATATGATCTCCGGTAACCTGCGCCCTTTTGACGACGCTTCTGTATTCTCTTTCATAATCGACCAAGCGGTCGAGATCGACTTCTGCCGTGTTCATGGAGTTACCTCTTTTCTTTGCCTATGTATATGAACTGCGGCTCGATTCCCATCTTTGCCGCAGTAGCGATTTCAGCCTGCATTCCCTGACTGATCCATTCTTCTTCCGGACCTTCCTGTCTGATGATAACGATCATCTCATCGCATCGCTTCAGTGCTTCCAGGCCTGCTGCTATTCCGTAGTCGCGATCCTGTGGATCGTTGTCATCCAGGAACCTTGGCCAGTAAAGATGCGGCGCGATCGGTATGTTTCCTCTTTCGTGCACTTTCCGGCATGCTTCCACGGCGTCCCCGATGTGCTGCTGCAGTTCCACTTCGTTTTTTGCTCTGTATTTGCTGCAGACGTAGGTTGTCTTGGCGTGGATCGGCGCGAGGTTCTTATCTTTTCCTGCTGCGCACAGTCCGATGTATTGCCATGGGTGGTCCGGGCTCTCTCTGTAGATAGTTTCGTAGACGACCTCGCCTCCGATGATGTCTTCCGCGATGCGGTTTTGTGTAATCTCAAACTCCTGATCCAGGCATCCGTCAGCATATCCTTCCTGGCCGACGATCTCCCAGGCGAGTTCCTCTGTGATGATGTCTCCGTTCTTCAGGTATGCGGGATCCCTTCCGCACTGTATAAATTCCTTTAAGTTCTTAGCCATCGTTTACCTCCAATTCTGCAAGACGGCCGTGGTGACCGCCCTGCGCTGTGGCTTAGTCAAATGGCAGCTCTCCGTCCTGGATGTCGCCTGCCTGCATGAATCCGTCAGGGCCGACTTCCGGAGTTGCTTCCATTGGTGCTGCTTCCTTGTAGTCATCTGTTGTGATTGCTACGCTCTCATAACTCTGCTTCATTGCTTTGCGGAGCTCTGCGGTTGTCTTACAAAGAGCTTCCGGCAGCAGTCCTGTCTTTTCCAGTGTTACCTTGGAGTATTTGATTTTGTCCGCGTTCTCTACCACATTCAGCTTGAATGTCACGATCATGCGGCTGTATGGGATATGCTGTTGTCCCATGATTTTCTTCAGTGCTTTGTTCACGTCCTTGATAGATGTCGGCGGCACTGTCAGAAGATAAATGTCCGGGCGGTTGTCCATCATGATGTAAAGGCGGCGCATGTTCTTGCAGGCTTTGCCTTTTCCATCGGATCCGAACTGGTTATAAGGGCAGGTGTCGCAGGTGCGGATTTCTCCGGTTTCTCTGTTGACGCCCTGCTTTCCATCCATTGAGCTGCAGTCTGGGCTCTTATTGATATTGCCATCCTCTCCTGCTTCTCCGAATTTCTGCGCCCAGTAGGCGTTCATGCGATGCGTGAATATGATCACGCCGGTTACTTCCTTCATGACCTCCGGATCGTCCGGATCGTCTGTCTCGACCTCGAAGGCTTTTCCTCCGCCAGATGGGATCTTGATGTGCTTTGCATCGATGCCGCCATCATCGTCCAGGTCGTCGAGCTCATCTTCCAGCTCTGCTTTGAGCTCCTCATCCATCGCCTCCATGCCGGTTACGATCTTGAAGCTCTCCATCGTTGCGAGTTCGTTCTTTGCTACTGCCATGTCTTATTCCTCCTCATTCTCTGCATCCTGGGATGCTGCCGCTTTTACTACTTTGGATTTTTTGATGCTCTTTACACGGTATCGGTTTTCGATTCCGTCGTCGCATGTCTTAGTGATGAAGTATCCACTCTTGATGCCTTCAAAGACGCAGAGGATGTCCTCTGTATCGATTCTCAGAACGATTGTGTCACCCTGGCACATTGCTTTCCCTTCTGAATCGGATACCTCGATGCATGTTACCTCGTTAACTGTGAGCCCTGCCATTATTCAGCGTCCTCCTGTTCTTCCTCTGCTTCAGCTTCCGGATCCGCTTCTGCGTCCTCGAACTGTCCCTCCAGGTAATCTTCCACTGGGGTGGTGTAGTTGCTGACTTTTTCGTATAAGTCGTACATGATTCTGTCTGCCTGCGCTGCGAGCTTTGTCGCCTGGAGTACTAGGCCGGTTGCTGCATTCTTCAGGCTGCTGGCTGCTTCGACCGCCTTGGCATCATTCTCTGTTGGGAGGATGCGCAGGAAATCTTTCATGCTCTCATCTACCTTCTTCTGGTCGAGCTTCATGCCTGCATAAAATTCTGAAGCGATACCGTATCCGTCGTGGCGGTTCGATACCTTCGACTTGCTTGTTTCCTTGACCTGCTTGCAGGCAAATTCCAGGGCGATGTTTACGTTTTCCTCAAGCTCGCGCTCTGATTCGAGGCGACAATCAAATTCTAACTGTTCCATGGTTTATTCTCCTTTCGCTCTTTTGAGTGCTTTGTTGGTTGACTTGCGTCTGGTGATGTCGGTCATCTCGTAGCTGCTCACGACCTCATCCAGCTCCGGCGGCAGCTCTCCGTCGTTTTCTTCGGCGATTTCTTTCATCGCGCTCTGCAGGGATCCTGCATTGACGGTTTCTTTGATGAGCTCGCCGAGTCCCTGTTCTCTGAGTACCTTGAAGAAGTCCAGGCCTTTTTCCTGAAGCTGCGCATCTCCGCGCTTGCTGTACTTCACATTACTCTGGAGGCTGTAGACGTAGTCTCCGTATCCCTGTGACGGGATGTCTTCGTCGATCATCATTTCTGCGATCTCTGCCTTCAGCTTATCGATGGCTTTATTGTTGTCCTTGGTGTCTTTGGCCAGCTGATCCTTCTTGTCGAGAAGTTCCTTGTACTGGCCGAGCATTTCAGTGAGTTTCATGGTTGGTTCCTCCTACTTTCTATTTCGAGTCCACACTCTGTGCAGGCTGCTTGCATTTTCTTCTGCCGGAGTTCCTGTCTTGACATTGGTCTCCAGCATTCCTGTCCGCAGATCGGACATTTTACCAGACTCCATTCCGGATGCCCTTTTGGGATGTTTTTCTTCATCGGCATCAGCAGGATACCTCCGGTTTCGTTTTGACCTCGCGGCCAGATCTTAACTTCTGCCATCGCTTTTCTCCCTTCCGTAGAGTTTATATTTGATACTTGATTCTGACCGGTCCATCTTCTCTGCGATCTCTCTGATTGCGAAGCCCTGCTTCCGGAGCATCTTCATCCGGCTCACTTCGGTCTGCGTCCAGTTGTATTTGTGTGATATGTCATTCTTCCTTTTTTCTTTAAACCAGGGGTACTGCATGAACAGTGTGTCATCGGTTACTCTGGCCGCATTCCAATCTTCCGGATGTTCTTCCATGTATCTGATGATGTCCTGCTGCCGGTACATCACGTATGGCTTCTTCCGGACGCTTTTCAGTCCTTTGCGCTCCCAGTATTGGATTGTCCGGTTCTCAACTCCCAGGATTCGCGAGAGGGTGTTCCTGGTCAGCATGTCTGTGTTCGCCATGAATCCTCCGATACCGGTCCGCTGCCTTTTAAGAAAGACCGCATTTTCTGAGCGGTTCAGAATTCTTGCTACTGTGGCGAGCGGATATTTTTCTGTTAATTCTTCGAGCCGGATCAGTTCCTCCTGGCTCCATGCTATTCCGCCCATCTAGGCACCTCCTTAGCTTCCGTCAAAGTTCGGAATAAATCTCTCATCCAATTTTTTTCCGCACTTTGTGCAGACTTTATACTGCGTCTCGCCGTTCAGGTTGTAGTACGGCTCTTGTCTTCTGAACCACTCGCCATGGTGTCTGCAGAATAGCTGCGCGATCCACGGCTTTGGATTATTTACTCTGCTTTCCTGTTCCATTGCCTTTCCTCCTTCTCCTGAACGATGCAGGTTTTCGATGCATCGGCAGACCGTGCATCTTGCGCCAGTTGTTTGCCAGGTGGCTTAGCGGCTCTGGTTTCACGCCTGCACTGATCGCTGATTTGATGGCGTCCGCTGCTTCATCTGCCTTGACTACGACCTTCACCATTCCTTCTACTATCTGAACGATTGCATCTTCCAGCGATGTGACCGGCATCTGCGCCAGTCGTGCTGCAGTTTCTGGATCCGTCTTCGGTCTTCCTTCCCACGACTCGCGCATCTTTGATTCCTGGAATGCTTCAGGATCCAGGATCCTTGCGAAATTTTCGAGCTTCTCTGCTGTATTGTCTAGGCGTTCACAGATCGCATTAGTCACCGCTTTGTCTGCGCCTCTGACGAAGCGCTTTATTCTTTCAAACAATTTCATGATGTCATCCTCCTACTCTACTCAAAATAAGCACGCCAGTCATCCACGACCGTCTTGGCCATGTCTTCTTTTCTGGCCAGCGCCTTGCCGATCATCTCATCCACGGTTCCTTCGGTCTCCAGGTCGATGTATGTGCATGTGTTTCTCTGGCCGATTCGGTGGATCCTGGAGAGGCTCTGCTCATACGTGGCGTAGTTGAAGTTCTTTGAATAGTAGACGCATGTATCTGCAGCTGTCAGTGTAACTCCGACGCCGAGGGTGTCGATCTGGCCGACGATGATCACGGTGTCCGGATCTTCCTGAAACTGTTTGATGATCGGTCCACGGTCTTCCTTCTTAATCGCTCCGTAGATGGCCACCTGCTTCTTTCCTGTCTTCTGGAAGGTCTTATCTATCATTTTCATGATGGCGGTTACTTCCGGGATAAACCTTGCGAAAATTACCAACTTCTTTCCTGCGCCTAGTACGTAGTCCTCGATGATATCCTGGAGCGCATCCAGCTTCGCTGTGTTGACGAGCTCCGGTTTGTCGCTGTCGTCTGTGACCAGGAATCCTCCGGCCAACTGCTGCAGTCTCAGGAGCCTTGTCAGTACGGTCGTGGCCGTGATCTTGTCTCCATTGGATAGTTCCGCATAGCTGCTTCGCTTGATCCGGTTGTATAGATCTTTTTCTTTTTTGCCGAGCTGGACCTTCCTCTTGATGAACGTCTGCTCCGGCAGGTCGATTGCTTCTTCCTTCGTGATTCTGAATGCGATCGAGTGCTCTTTTCGGATCAGACCGTCCAGGTCCTTGTATCCGACGATCTGTTTTCGGTTGAAACCTCCCATGATCGCGTACCGGTTTCTGAATTTGTAGAAGTTCCGGCCGAAGATCGAAGCGTCCAGAAACCGGTACTGGCTCCAAATGTCAATTGCATCATTCTGCACCGGTGTTCCGGAGAGGATGAGCTTGTACCTTGCCTGGTCTCCTAGCTTATGTATTGCTTTGCTCTGCTCTGCATCGTGTGTCTTGATTCGCTGGCTCTCATCGCATATAATCAGGTCAGCGTCGTATTCCTGGAGCTTTTCAAATAGTCCATCTCTCCAGGTTGATTCGTAGTTGATCACGGCGACCTTGAGCGCTTTGAACGGGAACGCCCGCAGGTCTTCAATCATTCGGATTCTCTGCTGCTTCGTTCCCAGGAGCGCCTTGCAGGTCACTTTGAAGTCTGCGACCTCTGCGATCTCTTTTGGCCAGACCGACACGACGGACGTTGGTGCGATTACCAGGACTCTCTGGATCGCGCCTTTTTCATATGCGGCTCCTGCGATGGCGATCGCAGTTCTGGTCTTGCCGCATCCCATTTCAAATAAAAGACCGAAGCCCTTATTTGTGTTGGCTGCCATTTACTTTCCTCCTTCACTTATTTGCTACCGGCTCCAGCTCCTGGAACTCGGCGCCATCCATCAGCTCTCTGTCTTTCAGGATGTCTTTTCCGCTTATGCTTCTGATTCCCTGGTATTCGTAGTCCTCATTCTGCCCGCGGTTGTATCGTTTGTTATATTCCGGATTCTGCAGCCGCTCGTATTTTCCGCGCGTGGCCAGCGCTGTCCGGTTCAGCTTCTCTGCGATCAGTGTGAAATCGTAGCCTTCGTCTACCATGCGGCACAAGGTTTCCACCTCGTCCTCCGTCCATTTTCGGGGGGGCACCGCACAGGCTTCTTATTGATTCCAAGGTCTAGGATTCTGCGCTTGATGGCTCCTTCCGAATGTCTCAGCTCTGCTGCCAAGTCGCTGTATGTATATGTCCCTTTGCTGAGCAGGTACCGGAGCTTGTCGTCTTCCGTCTTCGTCCATGCTGCGTTGTGCTGGCCGTGAAGCTGCAGCTTTTTATAATCTGCCTTGCGCTTCACATCCACCCAGTCCGGTTCTGCTCCGAGACCGTATTTTTCAAACCGGGAGAAGTCCAGGATGCTCTTGTTATCCTCGGCCCATTTCCAGAATGCATCGATGTCGATCACCCTGAACCGGTTCTTCTTCACTACGTGCCATTTGACCGGCAGTCCGTACCGGATCAGCCTGTCGCTGGTGTAGCCGAGCATGTTCTTTCCGTAGATTGCAAGCATGAGCTGGTTCAGGGATATCCTTGTGTCTCCGGCCAGGTGTGCGCCGCATCCGAGCCGCTGCGCTCTGACGATGATTGCATTCTCCGATCGTCCGAGAGCCTTGGACAGTCCTTTGATGGAGACCGTGCCCCATTTATCCTGCAGGTAGGCTTCCTCTTTCTCGGTCCACTGCTTCTTTTTCCTGGGTGCATCAACGAGTTTTCTCATAGTCCAGGCACCTCGATTCTTTGAACGCGCGCGCCATCATCTGAGCTGTTTCACCTTCGTAGTTGCCGCACATTCCTTCGTTGTCAATATCCGCATAGACTCTCCTGAAGAAGTCATCAAATCTATTGTTTGCATAGTCTTTTGCGAATTCCTTTGGAATCTCTAACTGTATGATCATCGTCTCCTGCCTCCCTTCGTGCTCATGTGTGGGTAGTCGCGGTCTGCGTATGCTTCTCTGTCCCAGGAGAGCTTCTTTCCACACCAGTGACAGTGCGTGTGGCCGACCTGTGTTCTCTTGCCGCAAAGCGGGCAAGTATAAAGCCCTGCTGCACGTCTGACCGCCATTGCTGGCTGTTCGTACTTCTGGCTCATCTCTGATGCCTGAGCTGTTACTTTGCTGTAGTCTACGACGATGTCCGCTGCTTCTGTCAACGCATCCAGATCGTCGTTCCATGACTCTCCACCATATTCGTTCCTGGCGATCTCTTTGATTTTGCTCTTGGTGATCTCCAGCTGTTCGATGATTTCATCGTATGTCATAGTTGCCTCCTATTCTTCCTCGGTGTTTTCCTCATATTCGTCTTTTGATATGATTCGCACCTTTTCCTTCGGAACCTTGGCCATGCTGGCCATCGCCTCTAGCTGGCTGTTTGCGTATTTTTCAAAGTTAGCATTCTGCAGTCCTTCGATCGAGATCTCCACGATCGTGGCCGCGTATCCGGTGGTTCCTTCTCCTCCGTATAACCCTGAATCCTTTATCTCGAAGTAAATTCCGAGCGACATGCTTGCGTCTTTCATTTCAGTACCTCCTTCGGATCCGCGAGGCCGAACGTCAGGAGCGCCATGTTGGCTGCTCTTACCTGATGCTCGTAAAGGCTGCCCTGCACCGGGTATTTGACCAGGGCCTCCGGTTCCTTCTCGATTCGCATCTTATCTACGGCTCGCTGTGTTTCATCCAATCGCTGCCTGTAGCTTTCTATGGCCGGTGGCAGTCTCACGATCTTGGAGAGCTTGTCCAGCAGTTCCTTGCTGCAGTCTCCGATCATCATGTTTTTGCGCCGGTCGTACTTCATTGAGTTCCAGGATTTTATGATCGCCATCTGTGTGTTGTCCACTTCGATCAGCATGATCTTTCCATCCTTCATTGCCATCTTCAATCTTCGTTACCTCTTTTCTGCTTCCGATCTGAGCCAGGCACGCACTTGTGAAGCGCTGCTGGTACCCATCCGTCAGCTTGACTTCCATTCTGATTCCCATTGTCCTCACTCTTTCTCTGTGTAGAAGGCGTGTGCTCCGTGTGCGAATAACTTCTGCAGGCTCCTGCTATGCCAGGTGCTTTCGTCGCTGGCCTTTTCAAAGTAGAGGGCTCCTTGGCTTTCATCCCAGTGCTCTACTGTGATCAGCTCCATTGCCTTCATGCAGTCGGCATCCGGCTCCACCTTGTCATATCTGCCATTGCTCATCGGTGTAAATGCTCCGTCCTGCATGATCACTTCTTCGATCGTGTCCGGGAATCTTGCATCCCATACCCGGTTCAGAACCACCAGCATGACCAGCGCCTTGCCTTCGGTGTCCTCTGATTCAGCTTCGGCCATTGCGATCTTCTCTAGCAGGTAGGCGTCGTTTGCATCAAAGTCCATACTCTGAATCAGTCCCTGTCTGGTCTGGCTCTGATAAAGCTCCCACTCTGCCTCCTGATCTTTCTGGTACTGTTCCTGGTATGCTACGACCTGGTCATGCAGCTTCTGTGCTTCCTCCTGCTCCCGCTTATGGTATGCATCTCTTTCTCTGCACATCTGGTCGTACTCATCTGGTGTGTACCACTGACCGTTCTCTGCCTGGAATCTGTACTCATAGGTGGTTGGATCGGGGAGCGGGGCTGCTATCACCCATCCTGCTCCGATAACCATCAATGTTCCGATGCAGATGCCTGGCACTGCCTTCTTCAATCTTCGGATGATTCGTTTCCGGCGTCTTCCTCTCTTTATCGTTCTGTTGATCTTAGCTCTCATTGCTTTCCGGTGTTCATCCTCTGTCTGATACCTCTGCATCTTACTCACTTCCTTCTTACAAATTCTTTTATTTAGTACTTGACTTCCGGAGCTGTTTATATTGCTCTCTAGGCTTGGCTGGGCCCGGCAGTCTGTGACAGGTTCTCCATAAGGTTGAAGAAGAACCTGTCGCTGTTTGCTCCCTGAGTTTTGTGTGGGGTAGCCGTATAGCTGTTGCCTGCAGTGCGGTCTGTTTCATCGCCGCCATCCGGGTGTATTGCGCACCCACCAGTCCATGCTCCGGATGTTCTCTCTCCTGGTGTTCTCATCTGCCTCCTAGCCGCCATTGTTTTACTTGGGCTCACGCTATCTCTCCCAATTACGACGGTTGGCCGCAGGCTCCGGTTATCCGCCGAGCGGATTTATTGCATCGGCTCCGCCAGACCAGACAGTTTTTATTGAGGTGTCATGCTTCCTCTTGCTTCTTATTCAGTTGTGTGTTTATGCCAGCGCTGCTGCTTTGGCTGTATCGTCAATGGCTTTCTGTGCTTCCATTCCGGCCATGAATGAGTTTGTCATCATTATGACGAGGGTTTTTTTGTCATCCGGAACGTTCGCGAGGGCTGCTGCCATCTTCTCAGCGTCGCTGAGCTGCTCGGCTGTGTATCTTCTTTCCTTTGTCATACCGTTTCCTCCTTTCGTTTGGTGCGTTGTTTTGTTGTCTCTGCCGTTATTATATATTGCCATTAGCGTGTTTGTCAATATATTTTTGTTGTCTATGCGATATTTTGTTGACAACGCCGTGTTGATGCTTTATAATTCAAAACATAGGAGGTGAGAAAATTGAATATAGGAGATCGCTTGAAACGATTAAGAAAAGAGCTCGATCTTACGCAAGAGGCCTTTGCTTCCAGAATTGGTTCTGTTCAGAATACAATCACTGGATATGAAAGCGGGAGGCGCAATCCTTCAGCTCCAGTCATTTCTCTTATTTGTAGAGAATTTGATGTGAATGAAGAGTGGCTCCGAAACGGAACCGGTGAAATGTTCGCCCCTGAATCCAACGATGAGCTGGAAGCCCTGGCGAAAAAATACAATCTGTCTAATGCAGATCAGGTTCTTATAGAAAAATACGTGAACCTGAAAGCAGGCTCACGTGAGACAATCATCAATTTTATGATTGATGTGGTTGCTGCCCTTGATGGCGCAGCTGATCAGAACGACAAGGCATTCCCTGTTGGAGATATCTACGCAGGGATTCCTGATACACCAGGGGAGCTGGAGCGAAAGTTCCCGCCGCTGGAAAATCGGGAAGAAAAAGAAGGCGGGCTTGGGTAGTATGTACCCAGTCCTCCTGGCCCTTATCGTATCAATATGATCTGTGTTTTATTAGAAAAATCTAAATTATAATAAATGGTGCACGTGCACCGGTAGTAGATCGCGTAGATGTCTTTTCGTTTTAGAAAAATGTACTTTCTGCTCATCCGAACTCCCCCTTTGAATAAAGGACGGAGGGCTGGGCACATGCCGTTAATTATAATCAATTTTGCTCTGATAAAATACCGGTAAATAATGGAAGAGGAAGAGTGTAGAAATGAGCGTAAATTTTGGAGGATGGCCGTCTGGTATCCATTCAGATTTTGAGCAGGTCAAGAGAATTGAATCCGGGAAAAAATTAAAAAAGAAAATCGTCGCCCTGGATAAAGAGGGACAACGGATTGTGATTCAGGGCTCTGCTGCCGAACCTTATCAAGCTACACTGCAGGAGTGCACCTGCGCTGACTTTGCAATCAGACAGGCTCCTTGTAAACATATGTATTGTCTGGCTATGGAGCTTGGTCTCCTGGATGGACTTCCGGTCTATGATAAAAGATCGGCTTCCTATGATCCTGATTCTGAATTGAAGAGATATCGTTCTCTGTATGAAAGTGGTCAGATCAGTGCGGATGCATATGTGAAAGTCTGCAGCGCGCTTGCGAAATTGAAGAAATAAAAAACCGCCCGGTGCTACCAACACCAGGCGACTTGCTCTTCCTTGCGGAAGCTGTAAAATATAAGATATGTTTTGCATATATATTTTACAGCCGTTTCCGTAAATCCGCAAGGGTTTATTTTTTATACTCTTTTTTGGAGGTGAGGACGATGAGGTTCTTTTCGTACGGAAGAAAATCCGTATTTTCTGATAAATCAGATTCAATCGATAATCAGTTCCGGATGAACCGGGAATACTGCGAGTCGAAGTTCTCCGGTCAGGTGGATTCCTGGCAGCAGTTCTCTGATGAAGACTTCACTGGTGCGAATACGTCCCGGCCGGATCTGCAGCGCATGTTGTCTTTTATAAAGGGTGGCTTCTGCGATGTCCTGGTGGTCTATCAGCTGGATCGTCTTTCTAGGAACGTCCAGGACTTTGCGAATATCTACGCGCTCCTGGAGGAGCGTGGCGTGATGTTCATTTCTATCAAGGAAAATATCGACACCACGACGCCGATCGGGCGCGCCATGATGTATGTCACGGTGGTCTTTGCTCAAATGGAACGTGAAACCATCGCGGCCCGCGTTACGGATAATATGCTGGGCCTTGCTAAAAAGGGATACTGGACCGGCGGCAATCCTCCGGTTGGTTACGTCAGGAAGCATATTGTTGTGAATGGGAAGAAGCACTGCTCCATTGAGGTGGATCCGGACGGGGCTCGCTACGTGACGCAGATCTTCGATACCTTCCTAGCTTATAACTGCAGCCTGCAGGGAATGGAGACGCGATTCAAAAACCAGGGCATCCGGACGCAGGGCGGGAAGTTCTTTTCGACCACGCAGCTGCATAAAATGCTGACCATGCCATATTGTGTCGAAGCGACTCCAGAGGTCTACGACTTCTATGCCGCGAAGGGCTGCATCATGGACCCTGGCTCCCCTCGTGAAATGTGGGACGGATCTGCCGGTGTGATCATCTACGGCCGGTCGACCGAGAAAAACAAAAAGCACCAGCTGCAGCCGCCGGAGAAGTGGACCGTGTGTCTTGGAAAGCACAAGCCCTTCATGTCTGCCGAAAAATGGCTCGCGGTGCAGTCCCGGTTTACTCAGAACAAATGCATCAAGGACGCAAAGTGGCCGGTGCCTCTCCTGAAGGGCGTGCTCCGGTGCAAGTGCGGAAACTTGATGCAGGTCTCCAGAAGGAAAAAGGTTGACGGTACCTGTTCTTCCTGGTACTACTGCAGGAAGCGAATGAGACAGGGTGTGGACGCCTGCGACATGGGACAGATCAAATGCGATCTGCTTGATGAGGAAGTCCTGGAGCTGTTCCGTGGCATCGCTGCGGATCCTGCCTTGATTCAGAAATTCGTCAAAGCGGAAGCTCCGGCCGATGTTCCTGATCTGAAGGCTGCGCAGGCCCGTGTGGCTGCCTGTGAGCGTAAGATCGGCCGCCTGGCCGCATCGTTAGCTCTGGCCGAGGATTCCGCTGCATCAAAGTATATAATTGCGGAAATGGAACGCCTGGACGTTGAGCTGGGTGCTCTGAAGCGTGAAGCCTCGCTGGCAGAGATGGAAAGCCACCGGGCTGCTGCCAGTGCGAAGGATGCCAAGGCCACGGCGGCCGAAATCGCGAAACTGATTCATGGCCTGGATGGATTCGACGACAAAGAAAAAAACGCGATTGCTCGCGCTGTGATTCAGGAGTGTACTTGGAACGGGGAGCGGCTTCTTATTACGCTCTAAACCTCACTATTTCATAATGGTGGGGTTCCGGCCGCATGCGGAGCGCCGCCCGGATCAGCTCCCCGATCCCGATGGCCCCGGCTCCTTCCGCATTCGCGTCCCTCGTCTCTAACCTTACCAGGTTCTCGATATGGCTTAACTGCAGTTCCGCCGCGTCCTCGATCGTGATCACCCGCTCACCGGATGGGATAAACTCTGAGAGTGCATTTAAGAGTGTCGTTTTTCCCGCTCCAGTGCCGCCGCTGACAAAGATGTTATAGCGCGCCGCAACAAGCGTCTTCAAGAGATCCGCTGCCTCTTTTGAGATGCTTCCGTATTCCATGAGCCGTTCCATCGTCACCGGCTCCGGAAATTTCCGGATCGTCAAGATCGGTCCGTTTAATGCGATCGGTTCGAGGACCACATGGACTCTCGATCCGTCTGACAATCTGGCATTTGCAAGCGGCGTTGATGTATTGACGATCCTGTTCACACTGCTGACGATCTGCTGGATCAGATCTTCCAGCTGCTCCCTGGATTCGAAAGACTTTTCCCACCGCCCGATCTTTCCCCCTGTCTCTACGAATACCTGGTCCGGACCATTTACCATGATCTCTGTCACCCGCGGATCATCCACCAGCTCCTGCAGGATATCAAGACGCCGGAAAGAGTCAAATAACTCCCTGTGGAGTTTCAGCCGTTCCCCCAGAGTCAGCGGGAATTCTCCCAGCTGCTCCTCCAGACAGGCATCCATCTTCCGGTCGATGAGGTCCGCGATCTCTTCATCCGACATCTGCCGCTCATATGTCATCTCCGCCAGGATCTGTTCCCGCAGGATCTTCTTTAATTGTCCCATAAGTTTCTCTGTCCTTTCAGCAGACTCCTGACAAAATCTCCCATATCTCCCCACAGAAGCTCCTGTGGAAAATGTTCCATCCTTCTCCCTCCGGTCACCATCGGCACATGGATCTTCTGGATCTTTTCTGCGACAGCGTTATTTCCCGTTGTCTCCAGATACTCCTCAAATTCACGCATTTTTTCCGCAGAAAACGGATCTTCTCTGATCGGTGCGTAAACGACCTGACATTTTTCCAGCAGCGGCAGGGCATCCCGCCCGTAATCCCCGATATCGAGGACAAGTGTCGTATAATTTCCTTCCCGAAGGATCCGTTCCATGAGATCCGCCATCTCCTGCGCGGTAAGCTGTGCATAATCCTGAGGGATCCGGATCGGCGGGATCCATGCCATATCTCCCAGATAGTAGACAAGTGAGTTCAGCCGTACTATATGAAACCGTTCCTGCTTATAGTAGTAGATAAGGTCCGAGAGATCCCGCTTCCAGCGCTCATTTAACAGACCGGTAAAACCGGTAAAAGTATCCAGCGTCACAAACAGCACCTTTTCCTCTTTTGCCAGGATCTGACCGATCGCCAGCGCCAGACAGGTCTTTCCGCATCTTCCGACCGGCGAATAGACGCCTATGATCCGTCTGGACTGATCCACGCTTCCTGCGGTATTCGGGCGGATCCCCGGGATCTCACTGTAGACCGCCATCACCTCCCGGATAATATCGTCCCCGGACTGGAACTTATAGATTTCTTTCCCTGATTCCATCTGCCGTTCTGTTTCCTCCGACATATAGATCTTCTGTCCGGACGGAATTTCGGAGATATCCCCGGAATCCGTCCGCTCCCCGGAAAGCAGGACATCGATCTCATGTTTCGCGGCATATTCCGCCAGCTTTTCTTTCGAGGTAAACGCCTGTGCAGTGAATACTCCCCGCTCTTTTCTGTTAACATAATCCGACAATCGTTCCGCGTATCTCGTATCCGCGTCATAAACCGCCATCATCTTTTTCATACTTTTTCCTTTCCCCTGCCGGAGCAGACCCGGCATATGATCGACAGGACTGGTTTCCCAGCCTTCAAGACTCGCGGTCCTGCCTGCTATCGGATCAGCAGAAACAGACAGTAGCCCGCGAACAGATACGGCCCCAGCCGCATAAGACTTTCCTTTTCAAAATATCCCGGATATTCCGTGATCTTTCCATTGATCCCGGACTCCACCGCAAACCGCGCGATCCTCTCTAACCGCAGCCAGACGGTTCCCTGTCTTGTCATCCTGCAGGCTGCAGATACAGCCGCGGTCACAAATCCAAGACCTAAGATAAAGATCCCGTCCCAGAGTCCTGAAAATCCGACAATCAGCCCCATAAGCTTGATATCTCCCGCGCCGATCATCCGGCAGAGAAAAAAGAGATAAAACACAGCGCATGTCCCGGCAAACCGCAGAACGAAGACTCCCGCGGGAATGAGCACAGAGTTTATCTGTGTCTGTCCGTCCACTCTGTTGCCCATGCAGGCCGACACGATCCCGGCTGCGATCCCCAAAAAGATCTGGACGTGAAAGATCTTTCCATACCTTCAGTCCGTCACGGCCGCAGACAGTAAAATCGTAAATAATATCATGACAGGATCATCTCCTTTCTCAAAAAGGTGAAGAATTCCCAGTACTTTTTCCATATAGATCCTTTGTGAAAATATCTTCACTGATGCCAGACTGGCGGTACTGGTCTTCGTAACATAAAAAGGATTTCATGCCCTGAAAACGGACATCCGGCGAAGCTACCGGTCATACATCTGCTATTTAGAAATGAAGAACTCATCTCTGAATGTGCCACTATTATCTCTGAATTTTGAGCGAAAGTCAATTTCGTTTTCGTAAAATCAAGGTGACGTTTTTCGTCAATTTTCACCAAAAATTATTATGTCACCTTTCATTTTCCAGAAATGTTGAACAATTCATTGACGTGATTCATGAAAAATGGTAAAATGCAATTAAGTTTAAATTTTTAAACCAAAACCTTCAGGAAAGGAGAGAATTCATGACCTCAGACAATCTTCTGGGCGATATCTTCGAAGAGTGCATTCCTTTATTCATCGCGCTCGGAGACCGGACAAGACTCACGATCCTGCAGTGTCTCTTTGAGACGCAGACCACCGGCGAAAGCCGGATCCCCGGTTTGAACGTCAATGAGATCACAGACCGGACAAGTCTCTCCCGTCCGGCTGTCTCTCATCATTTAAAGATCTTAAAAGATACCGGCCTGATCGATGTTTTAAAAAAAGGCGTCTGCAATTACTACTATCTTACAAACAAAAGCGCCATCGATAAGCTCGGCCGCTTAAAGAAAGAGCTTGAAAAATATCCTGAATCCTGAATATTCCGGATGAATGGATCTTATACTACCAATTACAGGAACCACAGATCTTTCCGCGGACAGGCACGCCGTGCGGCAAACCGGTCTGCAGACAGGATCTGACAAAACAGGGGCGCAGCTGCCCGGATCTGGCAGCGATACGCGCCGGAAATAAAGGAATTGGAGTATGATACGATGTTTTTCTCTAAAAAATCAGCTTCCCAACAGGCATTCAGCCGGGAGACAAATGAACTGAAGCGCCAGATCGAACTCAGCAAAACGGCGATCCTATCCGCCCAGAACCAGTTCGAACAGGTCGTTGACCCGACTCTGGTCGACTGTTACATCTATGAGCTAAACGCTGCGCAGCTCCGGTATCAGTTTCTTCTCCGACGCCTGAAAAAACGGGAGCTTCAGGAGGTCTGATAACCATGCATACCTGGTACGAACAGGCTGTCTTTTACCATATTTATCCCCTCGGACTTCTGGGGGCTGAGAAAACGAATACACTTACAAAAACCGCCCACCGACTCCGTGATCTTGAGGCCTGGATCCCGCATATCCGCGCCTTAAACGGCTCCGCGATCTATATCGGTCCGCTCTTCGAGTCATCCACACACGGCTACGACACAAGAGATTTCCGCCTTGTCGACAGGCGCCTGGGCACAAACGAGGATTTCGCCCATTTTGTGCAGCTCTGCCACGAAAACGGGATCCGCGTTGTGGTGGACGGTGTCTTCAACCATACCGGACGCGAATTTTTCGCCTTTCAGGATATCCGTGAAAAACGCGAAGCTTCCCCTTATAAAGACTGGTATCGCGGCGTCAATTTCGGTTGGGGAAGTCCTCTTGGCGATCCGTTCGGCTACGAAGCCTGGCAGGGGCATTTCGAACTTCCGTGTTTAAATTTATGGAATCCGGATGTCCGCCAGTATCTGTTTGACTCGATCCGCTTCTGGGTCGACAATTTTGATATCGACGGGATCCGTCTGGACTGCGCGAATGTCCTGGATTTCGGGTTCATGAAAGAGCTTCGTGAAAAAACTTCCGCCATGAAACCGGACTTCTGGCTCATGGGCGAGGTGATCCACGGCGAATACAGCCGCTGGGTCAATCCGGAAATGCTGCATTCCGTCACAAATTACGAGCTCCACAAAGCTCTCTACTCTGGTCACAACGACCACAACTACTTTGAGATTGCCCACAATGTGAGGCGCCTGGAGGCAGTCGGGAAATCGCTTTACACCTTCGTGGACAACCACGATGAGGACCGGATCGCAAGCAAGTTAAATCATCCGGCGAACCTCTTTCCGGTGTACCAGCTTCTCTTTACACTTCCGGGAATCCCTTCCATCTACTATGGAAGCGAGTGGGGGATCGAGGGAAAGCGCTCCAGAACATCCGATGAAGTCCTGCGCCCGGCGCTCACTTTATCCGGCATGGACGGAAAAGCTCCGGAACTTATTTCCCACATCGCGGCGCTCGGAAAGATCCATGCGGAACATGACGCGTTCCACAGTGGCTCTTATAAAGAACTTCTCCTCACCAACCGGCAGTATGCATTCAGCCGGTCCGGAGAACACGGCACTCTCATCTCCGCCGTCAATAATGATGAGCAGCCGGCATCCATCTCGATCCCGCTGCCATGCGCGGCTTCAGATGCCGTATCCCTGCTGCCCGGGGAAATCCCATTCTCCCTTGAAAACGGCAGACTTTCCGTCACGCTCCCGGCAAACGGCGGCGCGATCTTTAAACTTCAGGAGGTTTAAGTGATGACAAGAACAAAGAAAACCAAGGCTCCTGCCAAAACAAAAGAAATCGGTCTCGGTTTCATCACCGAACTGGACCGTTACCTCTTCGGTCAGGGGACTCATTATAAAATCTTTGAAAAACTCGGTGCTCATCAGAAAACATATAAAGGAAAAAGCGGCATGTATTTTGCCGTCTGGGCTCCGCACGCAAAAGCGGTCGGCGTTGTAGGCGATTTTAACGGCTGGGATCCGGATGCCGCACCAATGTCACCGTTAGCCGACTCGGGGATCTATGAGACATTTATTCCGGGCGTCGGCCTTGGAGAACTCTACAAATTTGCGATCACCACACAGGATGGAAAGATCCTGTTCAAAGCTGACCCGTATGCAGTCCACGCAGAATTCCGTCCGGGAACCGCTTCCATCACGGAAGACATCAGCGGTTTTAAATGGGAAGATGCAGGCTGGATGGACGCGAGAAAAAAAGCTGATCCTGTAAAATCCCCGATGGCGATCTACGAAGTTCATCTCGGCTCCTGGAGAAAGAAAGACCGCCCGCAGAAGGAAGGTTATTATACATATATGGAGGCAGCCCACGAGCTGGCCGACTATGTGAAGAAGATGGGCTACACCCATGTAGAGCTCATGGGAATTGCAGAACATCCTTATGACGGTTCCTGGGGCTACCAGGTCACCGGATACTACGCACCGACCTCCCGTTACGGCACTCCGAAGGAGTTCATGTACTTCGTAAACTACCTTCATAAAAAGGGCATCGGCGTGATCCTGGACTGGGTTCCGGCTCACTTCCCGAAAGACGCCCATGGACTTGCCGACTTTGACGGACAGCCGCTCTACGAGTACGCGGACCCGCGAAAGGGAGAACATCCGGACTGGGGCACAAAGGTCTTTGACTACAGTAAAAATGAGGTTAAAAACTTCCTGATCGCGAATGCCCTCTACTGGGTGGAAAACTTCCACGTCGACGGGCTTCGCGTGGATGCCGTTGCATCGATGCTGTACCTGGATTACGGCCGCAGCGACGGAAACTGGGTTCCGAATAAATACGGTGAAAACAAAAACCTCGAGGCTATCGAGTTCTTCCGCCACTTAAACAGCGTCCTTACCGGACATCTCACCGGTGCTATGATGATCGCCGAAGAGTCCACCGCCTGGCCGGGAGTTACAAAACTGCCGGAAGAGGGCGGTCTCGGATTCACCTTCAAATGGAACATGGGATGGATGCATGATTTCCTCGAATATATGAAGCTGGACCCGTATTTCCGGAAATTCAACCACAATAAGATGACGTTCGGCATCACATACGCAACCAGCGAGAATTACATCCTGACTCTGTCACACGATGAGGTCGTTCACTTAAAATGTTCCATGATCAACAAGATGCCGGGCTTAAACGATGACAAATTCGCGAACCTGAAAGCCGGATACACCTTCATGATGGGACATCCGGGTAAGAAACTGCTCTTTATGGGACAGGATTTCGGTCAGTATCATGAGTGGGATGAAAAAGTTTCCCTCGACTGGTATCTCGCCGACGAGCCGCTTCACAAAGACCTGCAGAAATATTACAGCGACCTGCTGCATGTATACCAGAAATATCCGGCATTATGGCAGCTGGATTCCGACTGGAACGGTTTCCAGTGGATCAACGCCAACGATGGTGACCGCAGCATCTTCAGCTTTATCCGCCGAGACGAGACGGGCAAAAAGAACCTCTTATTTGTCATCAACTTCACACCTGTCGCCCGTGACGATTACCGGGTAGGCGTTCCGAAATCCGGAACCTACTCCTTGATACTGGATTCCGGACACGGACTCTATAAGCGCGGCGAGCACGCATTCTCCGCCCGCTCCAAGAAGAGCGAGTGCGATGGCCAGCCATACTCCTTCGCGTATCCGCTGCCGGCATACGGGACTGCAATCTTTAAGTTCAACTAAAAATATATGTTTTGCAAGTAACACATCCGTCCTGAATCCACTAAAACAGATTCAGGACGGATGTTCTAATTTTCCACATAAATAGGCACTGCCCGCCTCCCATTCTCCTCAGAAAACGGTAAGCGGACAGCACCTCAATCATCACCTATATTTCTTGCATTTATTGACCTTACTTACTCTTACTCCACGTTCTTCGTCGCCACAACATCAACTCCCGTTCCGGCAACGTCCTTCATGATCACATCCCCGATATGCACCGGAGCAGCAACCTCGACTGTCTTTAACGCTTTCACACAGTCAAAGATCTTTCCCTTCGGGATATCTTCTTTCGTCTTCACCGACACCATTTCGATACTTCCGCCGGATACCCGGACTGTGGAAGTCACGATCCTCGTCGGATTTGTCACTTCTTTCCGTCCATAGATCTCGCCGCGCTTACAGGTATTTCCCGTCACGCTTACGACCTCACCGCCGTCCATCGTTACGACAAGAGGACAGCCCATCGGACAGCCGATACATGTTAATCTTCTTTCCTCCATCGTCTATGCCTCCTCGATTTTGACCGTGATCGTCTCAAGATCCGGATATTTCAAAAGATCTGCCTTTTTGAATTTCAGTTCCTCCATCTCCCCCGGTGCCACTACCGGACGTTTTCTGTGGATCACACGCTCGTCACCGAAATACGCACTCACATAGCAGTTCTTATAAACACCACCCACGCGGAAGCGGACGGTCAGCTCCTCGTCCATTCTCGCTGGATCGATGGTTCCAGGAACTGTGTAGCGCACACCTTCGATCGGCTTTAAGACGATCTCATGTCCGCCGGACGGACGGTTCTCGCCCTGTTTCACATAGGCCGCCGCATTCTTTCCGGCAATCGCCGCCTCCTCAGATACAAAATCCACGAGATCATGGACATGAAGCACATTTCCGCAGGCGAAAACACCCTCAATATTTGTTTCAAGACTCTCATTGACCTTCGGTCCGGATGTCACCGGGTTCATGTCCACACCCATTCCTCTGGATATCTCATTCTCCGGGATCAGTCCGACGGAGAGAAGCAGCGTATCACAGCTGTATTCCTCTTCCGTTCCGGGAATCGGCTTTCCTTTTCCGTCTACCTGGGCCAGTGTAATTCCTTCCAGTCTCTCTTTTCCCTTGATGTCCACCACCGTATGGCTCAACTTTAACGGGATTCCATAATCATCGAGACACTGGACGATATTTCTCTTTAATCCGCCGGAATACGGCATCAGCTCCGCAACGACTTTAACCTTCGCGCCCTCAAGCGTCATTCGTCTCGCCATGATGAGTCCGATATCTCCGGAACCTAAGATCACAACTTCGCGTCCCGGCATATATCCCTCAATGTTTACAAGTCTCTGGGCCGTACCTGCGGAGAAGATTCCCGCCGGGCGGTATCCGGGAATGTTTAAAGCGCCTCTTGAACGCTCTCTGCATCCCATTGCGAGGACCACTGCCTTCGCCCGGATCTCAAAGAGACCTTCCTCCCGGTTCATGGCCGTCACGATCTTCTGCTCACTGATATCCATGACCATGGTATTCAGTTTATACTCGATATTTAATTCTTCTGCCTGTTTAATAAACCGTCCCGCGTACTCCGGACCCGTGAGTTCTTCCTTGAAGGTGTGGAGTCCAAAGCCGTTATGAATGCACTGGTTTAAGATTCCGCCTAACTCCCTGTCACGTTCCAGGATCAGAATACTCTCGATTCCGTTTTTCTTCGCGGAAACTGCAGCGGCAAGACCCGCCGGTCCGCCTCCGATGATCACAATATCATACGATTTCATGCTCTGACACCTCCCTTTTATAACGAATCCTTATTGATTCCCTTGACGATCTGCGAGTTTCCGCCGGATTTTGTGATCTCAAACATGCTCTTATGGCATTCTCTTGCAAGGATCTCCATAGTTCTCGGGGAACAGAAGCCTGCCTGGCAGCGCCCCATTCCGGCTCTTGTTCTGCGTTTTACTCCATCTAAGGATTTTGCGCCTAAAGGTCTTCGGATCGCATCAATGATCTCACCTTCCGTGATCATCTCGCATCGGCAGATAATATTTCCGTACTCCGGTTTTTCCTTGATTAACTGGATCCGTTCTTCCTTGCTTAAAGTATTCGGGTTCAGAACGCCTTTTCTCGTCGCGATGAAGTTCTCTTTTTCCCTGAGATCCATCTTCTCTTTCAGGATACCCGCCACCATCTCACCGATCGCCGGGGAGCTTGTCAGACCCGGAGACTCGATTCCCGCACAATCAATAAAGCCTTTCGCGTCCTCCAGCTCACCGATCAAGAATTCGTGTCCATCCTCATGGGCACGGAGTCCTGCGAAGGAAGTGATCACCTGACGCATCGGGATGTTCTTCACATTCATCTCTGCCTTTGTGATAACCTCATTTAAGCCCTCTCTCGTCGTATTGGTTCCCTCTTTATTCTCAATATCGATCGCTGTCGGTCCCACCAACAGATTTCCGTGGACCGTCGGAGTCACGAGAACGCCTTTTCCGTATTTTCCGGGAAGAGCAAACACCGTATGGCTCACATGATTTCCGGCAGTTTTATCGAGCAGACAGTAATCTCCACGTCTTGGGGTGATATGGATCTTCTTGTTGCTTACCATATTGTGGAATTTGTCTGCGTAGACACCCGCCGCGTTCACGACATACCGCGTCTTATACGTGCCCTTGCTTGTCCGGATCTCCCAGCCGTCTTCCACCGGTCTTAAGTCGGTGACCTCCGTATCAAAATGGAATTCTACTCCATTCGCGTTGGCATTCTCCGCCATCGCGATATTTAAGTTAAACGGGCATACGATTCCGCCCGTGGGCGCATAAAGAGCTGCGCATGCCTCATCGGAAATATTCGGCTCCATTGCCCGGAGTTCTTCCCGGTTTAAGATCCTGAGACCCGGAACTCCGTTTGTGATTCCTCTTTTATAAAGAGCTTCAAGCCCCGGCATCTCGTCTTCATGCAGGCAGACTACCAGTGAACCATTTCTCTTAAACGGAAAATCCAGGTCCTTCGACAGTTGTTCCATCATTTCATTTCCGTGTACATTGAGTTTTGCCATCAGGGAGCCTTCTGCCGCGTCATAGCCCGCGTGGACAATGGCGCTGTTTGCCTTGGAAGTACCGCAGCAGACATCCTCCTCTTTCTCCAGCACGCAGATTTTTGCCTGATAGTGCGACAATTCTCTCGCAGATGCCGCCCCGGCTACTCCTGCTCCGATTATGATCACATCATACATTTACCGTTCACTCCTTTACATCCTGTCTCTTTTAGAAGTTTTCCGCCATATCCCACAACCTTGGGGAGCCGGCGGCGTCCGTCCTTGAGAAAAAAGAGCCCACCAAGTAAACGCATACCCTTATGCGGTTATCCTGTCAGGCTCTCTCATCTCATGCCATAATTATCTGATTATTAAGCTGTACTGCACCGGGCACAGCCCTCTGTTTTTTATCCTACCACGGGATCGCTCCATAAAGGAGAACCGCCACGATCGCACCGATGATCGGTCCAACGATCGGAACTACAAGACCGTAAGAGAAGTTGGAATCGCCTTTGCCCTTGATCGGAAGGACTGCATGTGCAAGACGAGGTCCTAAGTCTCTTGCCGGGTTGATCGCGTAACCGGTAAGTCCGCCGAGGGACATACCTACGGAAACGATAATTCCGAATACGAAGAGTTTATCAACACCTGTGGAAAGTCCTGTTACATTGCCGATACCTTTGATCGCGAAAACGAGGATAAATGTACCGACTGCTTCGCTTAAAATGTTTAATCCAGTGTTCGGGATCGACGGACCTGTACAGAATACGCCAAGCTTTGTTCCCGGATCTTCTGTAGCGTCAAACTGTCCCTTGAAGAGCAGGTAAACGATCGATGCGCCGACAAATGCACCTGCCATCTGTGCGATCACATATCCGGGCACCATAGACCATGCGAAACTTCCGTCAACCGCAAGAGCGATTGTGAGTGCCGGATTAAAGGATGCGCCGGAAGCTTCTCCGAAGATAAATGCCGGTACCAGAACCGCAAGGCCCCATGCCAGTGTGATCTGGACAGCTCCTGCACCTTTCATTCCGGACTTGTTGAGGTTTACGTTTGCAACAACACCATCACCGAGGATGATAAGCATCATGGTTCCAAGAAACTCTGCAATATAAGGCAGCATAGAAAATCCCCCTTTTTGTTGTTTTAGGCATCTCCGGCTTTCGTTCCCCTCAAAAGCCGGAGACAGTTTTCTGTTTTTTCAAAACTTTCTGTTTTGTTCCCACAACTTCGAGTAATGATTCCATTCAAGTCCGTTCTCTGCAAGCCGCAATTCTTACCCGAAACCTTTTCCTCATTTTATATCTCGTTTAGTCTTCCTTCGCCCATCCGTAAGCGTATTTCACAGCCTTATTCCAGCCTTTGATCCGTTTTTCTCTCTCAGCGGCTTCGATCTTCGGCTCGAAGGTCTTATCGATTGCCCAGTTCTTGATGACGTCTTCCTTGCTGCTCCAGTAACCAACTGCGAGACCTGCAAGATAAGCAGCACCCATAGCTGTCGTCTCTACGCACTGTGGACGGTTCACCGGCGCGTTGATAATATCGGCCTGTGTCTGCATTAAGAAGTCGTTGGCACTTGCGCCGCCGTCAACCTTAAGAGCCGCAAGCTCGATACCGGAATCTGCCTTCATCGCTTCCAGAACGTCGTTTACCTGGTATGCGAGGGATTCCAGAGTCGCACGGATAATGTGGTACTTATTGACACCGCGGGTGATTCCTACGATCGTTCCGCGCGCGTACTGATCCCAGTGCGGAGCTCCGAGACCTGTGAATGCCGGTACAACATAGCAGCCGTTCGTATCCTTTACTTTCTTTGCCATGTACTCGGAATCCGGTGCGGAATCGATAATTCTTAACTCATCGCGGAGCCACTGGATCGCAGCGCCTGCAACGAAGATAGAGCCCTCAAGAGCGTAGTTGACTTTTCCGTCTAAGCCCCATGCAATTGTTGTAACAAGACCATTCTTTGAGAAGATCGGCTTCTCACCGGTGTTCATTAACATGAAGCAGCCGGTTCCGTATGTATTCTTTGCCTCGCCAGGATTGAAGCAGGTCTGTCCGAACAGTGCGGACTGCTGGTCACCAGCAGCTCCTCCGATCGGGATCGGTCCGCCGAGGTAAGACGGATCTGTCTCGCCGTAAATGCAGCTTGACGGCTTCGGCTCCGGGAGAATACACTTCGGGATATCGAGTTCCGCTAAGATCTCATCATCCCACTGCAAAGTATTGATATTGAAGAGCATTGTACGGGACGCGTTGGAATAGTCTGTAACATGAACCGCGCCCTTTGTAAGTTTCCAGATCAGCCATGTCTCAACCGTACCGAATAACAGCTCGCCCTTCTCCGCTCTTTCTCTCGCGCCCGGTACATTGTCAAGCAGCCATTTTACCTTTGTTCCTGAGAAGTATGCATCGATCACGAGGCCTGTTTTCTCTCTGAACTTGTCAGTCAGGCCTTTTTCTTTTAAGGTGTCGCAGTATTCCGATGTTCTGCGGCACTGCCAGACGATCGCGTGATGGATCGGCTCTCCAGTATTCTTATCCCAGACGATCGTTGTCTCACGCTGGTTTGTGATACCGATGGCCGCGATGTCCTCTGCGGTGGCACCGATCATGTTCATCGCCTCTACGGCAACCCCCAGCATACTTGCCCAGATCTCGTCTGCATCGTGCTC
The DNA here is from genome assembly GCF_003478035.1 of Clostridium sp. OF03-18AA. GTDB lineage: Bacteria > Bacillota > Clostridia > Lachnospirales > Lachnospiraceae > Pilosibacter. Next base: position 58,795 of record NZ_QUEP01000006.1, on the reverse strand, counting down.
TACCCAGCCCGGCTTCGGGAAGTACTGGGTAAACTCTCTCTGCGCTACACTGCACATCTCACCTTTTTCGTTGAACAGGATACACCTGTTGCTGGTTGTCCCCGCGTCGAGTGCCATTACATACTTTGCCATACCAATTCCTCCTTCAATATAGTTTTTCCCATGCTTTATCTCAACTGCCCTTTTCCCGGCGTTGAAACAGCTTGTGTTATCAGTCTATTCACAACTTCCAGACTTCATGATTCGTAGATGAAACTGCCATCGCTCCTGCTGAGAGGGCGCTCATAACGGATTCTTTCTCGGAGATCAGTCCACCCGCGATGATCGGCGCTTTCGACACCTTACACATCTTTGAGATGACCTGCGGCATGATTCCCGGAAGAACCTCGATATAATCCGGCTTCACCTGATGCTGCTGCTGTCTTAAATTTTCATACGCCATGGAATCCAGTAAAAAGCACCTCTGGACCGTTATGAAATTCAGTTCATTTCCCCTTCTGATCAGTGGGACCTTTGTACTAATGATCCCGTCTGCCTCTGTCGACATTTTAATGAAGTCCACCACGATCTCCTTGCTGCTTAAGCCCACGATCAGGTCTATATGCACGATTGCGATCTTCCCAGCGTCCTTTAGGCGTTTTACGATCGCCCGGATCGTACAGATATCGCCGAACAGGACGAATACCACTCGGATCTCTTCCAGAGAACAGCAAAGTTCCAGATCATCCATGTTTTTGATCGCTGCGATGATCGGGTTTTCTTCCAATGCCTGATAAAAATAATGTTTCACTAAACTTTTCTCCATTTCTCAAAAAGAAAAGGAGCGCACCAAGCAACAGCTAATCGTTAGCTGATTACATTTTGCTCTCCTATCACGGCTTCTTTTTTAAGTTAACTCAATCATAGCATATTGCACAATTATTATCAACCATTTCACAGCAAAATATATATTTTATACAAACCTCACAAAATTTTCTATATTTTTTTATTGTTTTAACCTCTTGCGTGATTATTTGTCCCTCGCTTTCACAACATTATACACAAATTTTTGCGTTCATATTTTTTTACCTATGTCACTGCATCAAATCGCCGCGTCGTACCAAAAGCTTTTCTGAACTGAAAATTCTGTACAATACAGTAACTCCTTTGTTACTTTTCATGGGTAGGAATTTTCTGAACTGAAAATTCCGTATGATACCGTTATGGCCGCGGATTTTGCTGATTCGGAATGCGAAGCATCGGCAAAATCCTGTTACAGTGCGCGGGCATAGAGTACCCGTGTACTGTAACACCCCTTTACATCTCTACATAAAAATTTAAGAACGTTCCTTATGTTTTTGCGTCATTTTTATGCTATACTGGATTATGATGTATTTTTTCTTTGATTTGATTTTTTCGTAACTGGAAATATGGTCAGTTACGATTTTTCATCTTTTATTATGTCTGATATGAGGAGGAATCGATTATGCCAACCATTCTCGTCTGCGATGACGACAAACAGATCGTAGAGGCGATCAATATTTATCTGACCGGCGAAGGTTTCAATGTAATTAAGGCCTACGACGGCTACGAAGCACTGGAGCTTCTGGAGAAGAATGAAGTAAACTTAATGATCGTGGATGTCATGATGCCGGGTCTCGACGGGATCCGCACCACGTTAAAGGTCCGCGAGACCAGCAGTATCCCGATCATCATCCTCTCCGCGAAATCTGAGGACACCGACAAGATCTTAGGGTTAAACATCGGCGCTGACGACTACATTACAAAGCCGTTTAACCCGTTAGAGCTCGTAGCCCGCGTGAAATCCCAGCTCCGCCGCTACACCCAGCTCGGCAATTTGAACCAGCAGGGCAGCTCCCAGGTCTACAAGTGCGGCGGACTGATGATCAACGATGAGAACAAGGAAGTTACCGTCGACGGAGAGCCGATCAAGCTGACACCCATCGAGTACAACATCCTGCTTCTTCTCGTGAAGAACGCGGGGAAGGTTTTCTCTATTGACCAAATTTACGAAAAAATCTGGAATGAAGACGCAATTGGTGCAGATAACACTGTTGCCGTCCACATCCGCCATATCCGCGAGAAAATCGAGATCAACCCGAAAGAACCCCGCTACTTAAAGGTAGTCTGGGGCGTCGGCTATAAGATCGAGAAGCAGTAAGGAGAGTCCAGATGGCAGAAAAAAAGACAAACTCATTTTTCAAGCGTCTCGTCGGCTTCCTTCACTTTCTCTTTGCCTGCGTGACACTCGTCGGAATCGGGTTCATGTATTTAAACAGCAACTACGGCCGGGGTCTCGACTGGATCAAGACGGAGACCTTTGAACAGTCCCCGGATTTCAGCAAAAAAGTCCAGGCAGATATCACAAATATCTTCGATTATGTCCAGTATCAGGATATTTTCGAGGTAAACGGTGAGGTCGACTACTCCCAGGTCGTCCTGGAAGTCACCACGGGACCTGGCGGTGAGAAATCCTACACTCTGGACGATATTATCCAGTACGGAAAATCCCTGGGCTACTACATGGACGAGTCCGACAACTACGCGTTAAAGGGCGGTCCGGAGACTCTGTCCGAGGAAGACCAGGAACAGGTCTATGTCCGCTACCGCTGCTACCAGGATGAAGCCGACCTGACTAGTCCGGATCAGTCCTTTTCAACGATGCCGGATCTGACTTATGAGATCTTAAAGCGGTTTTCCGCCTACTATTCGATCTACTCAAGACTCATGAGCGACTTCACAAACCTCTATTTCCGTGTAGCGTACTACTCAAAAAATGACGCGATCTATGAGATCCATACAAACGCACCAGAAATGTCAAACGATGATATGATGGCGATGGGAAGATATATTTATTACTCCGGTGATTCCAACGATCTCGCAGTCCGGACGAATTTTGAATCTAACTTTCCAAGTATCCCGGCCCTGATGTCAAAGAATAATCCGTATAACAGCAATAATTATTATGTTGTGATCGGTCTTGATACTTCCTACAAGGCAAACGATGACTATGCCCAGGCATACACCGCCTATACCAGATCACGCGCAAATTTTGCAAACGGTCTCTACATCGTGATCGCTGGTCTTGCCGGTTCCATCGTAACCTTCGCATTCCTGCTGTTCCTTTCCGGTCATGCATCGCTCTCCGACAGAACGATCACGCTCTATCCGTTCGACCGGACAAAAACCGACTTTATGCTGCTTCTGATGGCGCTTGTATCCTATCTCTGCGTACAGTTTCTTGCACCGTTGACAGCAAAGATTTTACATCTTTTCGTCACTTCCGATTACTGGGACCGCGCAAATCTGCTCGTTGCGTTCGGATACCTGTATTTTTGTGTGATCCTGACATTTTTCAGCCTGCTCCGCCGGTACAAGGCAGAAACACTCTGGAAAAACAGCTTCTTCCATGATCTGACGGAAACGTTGTCGGAAAGCACCTTCCGCTATCGGATCACGGTCGGTTTTATTCTGTATCTTGCATACAACGTGTTCATGATCACACTGGGCGCATTCATGATCTTCCGTCATGAGAACAGCGTGTTCCAGTTCATTCCGTTTATCATCGTGATGATCGCCTGGATCGCCGGAAACCTCTTGGTATTCTACTTCATCTACCGGAACGCAGACCAGACGGATAAGATCCACGCTGCGATCGAGAAGCTGGCATCCGGCGAGACGAGCTACAAGGTGGACGTAAACGATTTCTCGAGCCTGGAGGCAGAGCTTGCCGAAGGTTTAAACCGCATCAGCGACGGTCTCGAGACTGCGCTTGCCGAGCAGGTAAAGAGCGAACGCCTGAAAGCCGATCTGATCACGAACGTCTCCCACGATATCAAGACGCCGCTGACTTCCATCATCAACTATGTGGACCTCATCAAGCGCCAGCATATCGAAGATCCGACCGTTCAGAAATATCTGGAGGTTCTGGATCAGAAATCCCAGCGTTTAAAGACGCTGACCGAGGATCTTGTCGAGGCATCCCGCGCAAGCTCCGGAAATATCAAGCTGGAGATCACAAATATCGATTTCGTAGAACTTGTCCAGCAGACGACCGGAGAATTTGAGGAAAAATACGCGATCCGCCATCTGGAGATCGTCAACACACTTCCGAACGAGGTCATCATGATCGAGGCAGACGGACGAAGGCTATGGCGTGTCCTTGAAAACCTCTATAATAACGCATTCAAGTACGCGTTAGAGGGAACCCGCGTCTACGTCACGATCGAGGACCATGGCGCCGACGTTGTGTTCACGATCAAGAATGTGTCCGCAAACCCGTTAAACATCAGCCCGGATGAGCTCACCGAGCGATTCGTCCGCGGTGACGTTTCCCGAACCACGGAGGGAAGCGGACTTGGACTTTCCATTGCGAAAGACCTGACAACTCTTCAGGGCGGAAAGTTCGAGCTGATCATCGATGGCGACCTGTTTAAGGCGCAGATCACGTTTCCAATCAAAAACTAAATATCTTCTTATAAACAGAGAGCGTACCACCTTTTTTAGGCAATACGCTCTCTGTTTATATCTTATGTATTGAAATCTCTCAGATCGTCAGCACAAACGAAGCCAGCATCGCGATCCTCGGAATATACTGGTCGATCAGGATGTACTCGTTTGCGGAGTGGGCCCCGTCACCGGCTGCGCCGAGACCGTCAAGGGTCGGGATACCCAGAGCAGACACCTCGTTTCCATCGCTGCCGCCGCCCACAAACTGATGGGAAAACTTAAGCCCGACCTTCTCGCCGCAGATCTTCGCCTTCTCAAAGAGCGCCATGTTCGCCTCCGTCTCCTCCATCGGCATCTTGCTGTCCCGTTCGATGACTTCCCTTGTGGTTCCCGGAACCGTCGTCCTGATCTCGTTGATCGCCTTGCGGATCCTGTCGCCCTCGGCGGCTGTCTTTACACGGCAGTCGATCTCGATCTCTGCCTCTGCCGGGACAACGTTCGGTTTTGTACCGCCGCTGCAAACGCCCACATTGACGGTAGTTCCAGCCTCGTAATCTGTCAGTTTCTGGATTGCGAGGATCTCATGCGCCAGTTCCTCGATGGCGTTAATCCCCTCTTTATGGGCATTTCCTGCATGGGATGCCTTTCCATGAATCCTTACGGTAAAACGGACAAGGCCTTTTCTTCCTGTCTTTAAATCTCCGTTCGCTGTACACGGCTCGCAGACAAGCGCCGCCTTCGCGTCCTTCGCAAGCTCACAAATGATATCGGTGGACTCAGCACTTCCGGTCTCCTCGTCACCATTAAAGATGAATTCCAGCCTCTTTCCCGGATCGATCCCAAGATCCTTATATGCCTTTACAGTCCAGATCGCGGAAATAAGTCCGCCTTTCATGTCATAAACACCCGGTCCGTGGAGCTCATTTCCTTCTGTATAATACTTCAGCGCACCGATGAGATGTACGGTGTCATAATGACCGATAAACAGGATCTTCTCCGTACCCTTTCCATACTGGAACCGCACCGGACAGTGTCCGTTCTCCGCTTCGTAGACAAAGCTGTCCTCTCCTGTGCGCTCCTTGATCAGCATGATCAGCTTTTCCCGCACCTTTGCCAGAGCCTCAATATCTGAAGTGCTGGCCTCTGTCAGGACTAGAGATTTTAAGTCCTCAAAGATCTCCGTCTCATGTTCTTTTAAGTAAGCAAGTATTTTCTGTTCCATGATTTCTGTCCTTTCTTCTGTAATTGATACTGTATGCCCTTCCGGCCAACCAGATCGATCCGTTTCCATTTTACATCAAATCTGAACCATCGGAACTATTTTTTCATATTTCATAAAATCTGCCTGCACTTTTGTACAGCATTTCTCAGTCCGGAGATTTCCTATCCGTATATTACTTCTTTATCACGCGGACCTTCTTCCATTTTCCTGTCAGATACCATCCAAACGAGATCACATAATTCGCGGCCCAGCCAAGGGGAACCGCCATCCATGCTACCTGGATTCCATAAATCGGCGCAAACAGGTTCGTCACGCTGACACGGATCGCGAGATTCACGAGGTTTGCCACCGTAAATGCCGTCACATCACCTGCGCCGCGCAGCAGACCATCCGTGGACGCCTTGAGGCCGATAAACGAGTAGAAAAACGATAAGAACTTCACATAACTGAGTCCCACCGAATACGCCTCACTGCTGCCGCTGTCAAGGAACAGGGATACGAACGCGCCTCCTGCCAGCTGGTACATCACGCAGAGCACAGCACCCGCCGTCAGGACGATCACATAGCACATCCGGTAACCTTCCTTCACCCGGTCGATCTTTCCAGCCCCCATATTCTGGGCTGTGAAGGTTGACATAGCATTTCCCATGGCCAGCATCGGCACGATACTCAAGGACTCGATCCGCATGCCTGCGGAGTATCCGGCGATTGCCGTGGAGCCGAAGCTGTTGATCACAGACTGGACCAGCAAAATTCCGATCTGTACGATGGACTGCTGCAGCGTGGACGGAACGGCGATCTTCACCATGGAGACCGCCATCTCTCCGCTGTAGAGACGCACCGGCTCCTCGGCAGGATACCCCTTTAGCTTCCGCATCAAAAGAAGGAAGGAGATCACCGCCGAGATTCCCTGTGCGATCAGTGTCGCCAGCGCAACGCCCCGGACACCCTGCTTGAAAACGATCACAAGGATCATGTCCAACGCGATGTTTAACAGGGAAGAAAAGATCAGAAGGTACAGCGGCTTCTTTGAATCTCCCAACGCGTTGAAGATCGATGCCTGAACGTTATACATGAACAGGAACGGCAGTCCGATAAAGTAGATCGCCAGATACAGCGCCGCGTCGGAGAAGATATCCTCCGGTACGTTGACGAGATTCAGGATCCGGTTGTTGAACAGGATCCCCACTGCTGCCAGAAACGCCGCAATCCCAAGGAAATTGAACATCGTCGTGTAGACTGCCGTCTTCATCTTCGCGAGTTTTCCCGCCCCCAGGAACTGGGAGATCACCACGGAGCTTCCGATTCCGCCGCCGATGGCGATGGCGATAAAGACGTTCGTGATCGCATAGGATGCGCCAACCGCCGCTAACGCCTGTTCCCCGACGAATTTTCCTACCACTACTGAGTCCGTGATGTTGTAAAACTGCTGAAAAAGATTTCCGAGTATCATCGGAAGCACGAAGAAAAGCAGGGATTTTCCCGGATTGTCCGTCAGCATGTCATATTTTTTTCTTGTCTCTTTCATGTCTGTCAAAACGTAATGATGGAAGCCAATGCCAGTTTCGCTCTGGAAAACAGCGTCTCAGCTACCGCATACTCCTCCATTGAATGATTGTTCGCTCCCTTGACGCCCATGGCGCAAACTACCGGAACGCCTTCCGCCGCAGCCAGGCAGGAATCGGACCATCCGCCGACTTTCTTTGTCTGCAGCTTTCCGTAACCGATCATGTCTGCCGCCTTCTGGACATGGCGGAAAAGCTCCAGATTTTTCTCCGATACCGGCATTACCGTGCTCGGCTTCGTCCAGGTCACATCTGCTGTCGTGTCTGGGACAGTTCTCGTCTCCGCAATCTTTGTGATCGCCTGAAGTGTTTCCTCAAGGCGCTCAAAGCTGTCGTAGCGGATGTCGATTCCAACCTCACAGGACGCAGCCACTGCGTTTGCAACCGTTCCGCCCTGAATCACACCTACATTCACAAAAAGTCCATGTTCAAAGTCATGAAGCTTCTGGATCTCGATGATCTTATGCGCCATCTCCAAAATCGCGTTTCTTCCGCGCTGCGGATCATTTCCAGCGTGGGCCGCGACTCCGTGAACGGTGAGTGTCACGCGGCAGGAACCTTTTCTTCCAACAACGAGTCCGTCATCGATAAATCCCGTTTCAAAGTTGAATGCCGCCGCGCATCCCGCGCAGAGTTTCCGGATCTCTGCCTCCGCATTTGTCTGACGGTGTCCGTTCTCCTCATCTCCCGCAAAGACAACGCGGATCGGGCGTTTCCCATATCCATATTCATGGAGCGCTTTTAAAATATAGACAGCGATCACAAGTCCCGCCTTCATATCCAGAACTCCCGGTCCGTGGGCATTTCCGTTCTCATCGATGCGGAACGGATTTTTCTCCAGCGTGCCTTTCGCAAATACCGTGTCCATGTGTCCGATCAGGACGATGGGCTGGCCTGCTGCCTCTTTATTCCATACACCTGTCAGGAGGTTTCCGAAACGTTCCATCGGAATCACAGCTGTCTCCACTCCGGCACTCTCCAGTTCATCCTTTAAGACCGCACCTACCCGGTCAACGCCCTCTTTATCCGGGGTTCCGCTTTCGATAGAAACGATCTTTTCCCATAGCGACAGCATCTCGTCCCTGTGACGGTCTATATACGCGGATGTCTTCACGATTAGTTCTCTGTCTTCCATAGCCTGCATCCTCCTTGTCATTTTATTCATCTATGATATAACAAACATACTGAAATGAAAATACTGAAAATCTATAAAAATCGGGAATTCCGCCTGACGGTAACGCCTTCCCGGTTACAAGCTTGACTTCTACGTCTCTGCGAATTATAATGAGTGAATTAAACCTACCAATTTGCTATGAAGATATGACTACCCGTACGAGGCTGCTAAAATAAACGCTCCGCGAGGATGCGCAGTGATTTTGATAGAAATATGTCAGCTTCTCTGACCAGAATCACGCGGCAAGTCTCACGGACGTTCACCTTGAGAATATGAAAGGACGGAGAATTCCTTATGAACAACACGATCAACGTTTCCATAGACTGCGTTCCGGCCGCACTCCGGGAATTTTTTGCGGAGCATTCTACCATCGCTCTTGCTTTTTCCGGCGGAACGGATTCCTCTTATCTTCTCTATGCCGCAAAGGCCTGCGGAGCAAATGTACATGCCTACTATGTCTCCACGCCGTTCCAGCCGCAATTTGAGTTAGATGACGCGAAGCTTCTCGCTGAATCGTTACACGCGGACATGACGGTCCTGCCCTTTGATGTGCTGACGGATAAAGTCGTAAAGAGCAACCCGAAAGACCGATGCTACTACTGCAAGAATCAGGTATTCGGCGGAATCCTGAAAGCCGCAAAGGAGGACGGCTTTACCGAGATCATGGACGGAACGAACGCCTCCGATGACGCCGGTGACCGCCCGGGCATGCGCGCTTTAAAAGAAATGAAGGTACTGTCCCCGCTGCGCCTTTCCGGAATAACAAAAACAGCACTCCGGGAATATTCCCGAAATGCCGGATTATTTACATGGAACAAGCCCGCCTACGCCTGTCTTGCGACGAGAGTTCCGTCGGGAATTTCCATCAAAGCTTCTGTATTAAAGGATGTTGAGTGGGCAGAAAAATCCCTCTCTGATCTTGGATTCCGTGACTTCCGCGTCCGCGTGTACCCGGATCCTGCTGCCGGTGATACAAAACCCGACGCGCCGTGGTGTGCGAAGCTCCAGCTCACCGAGGACATGATCCCGAAGCTTATGGAGCAGCGGAAGGAGATCTGCGCGCTCTTAAAGCAGAGATTTACGGATGTGACACTGGATCTTGTGGCGAGAACACCGTCGATGTAGGGAACGTCTCCCACATCTGTACATCAGATCTAATGCTCTGTATACGCAGATCAGCTAAAGTCTATAAAACAAGGAACGAGTATAACCGGCTTAACTTCACCGGTCATACTCGCTCTTAAAATATTTTTCACCCCGGAAACTTCCGGGCCTTTTTGTATACAGGATTCCTCTCTATGTCACCTCATTCAGCCACGCTACTGCGGCTTTGATCCCGTCCTCGCTGAATTCAAATTCCTGATACGTCTTTTTTTCATCTTCCGTCACAGAAAAAATAAACGGCCCCGGCCAGATGACCGCCTGGATCTTATCCGGCTCGCCTTCCTCTCTGCTGATCTTCCGGATCATAAAATTCGTTCCCTTTTCACTTCCGGTAAATGTTGTCTTCTTTAAATATGGAATGGAGATCATTCCTGTCAGATCGATCATAACAACCTCTTTTCTTCTTTTCCATTGCAAATTGCTAAAGTGTTCGCTATACTTACACCATAAACCACCATACAGGAATCATTATACACCATTCCTGTCCACGAAGCATCAGGAGTATCTCATGTTAGCTGTATTTTTATCTCCGATCTACCTGTTATTTCAGGCATACATTCTTTTATGGCTCTACGCCTGGGCGGATTCCTGCTCCCCGGCGCTTCATTCACTGTTTTTCAGGATCCCTGTCACAGTCCTCTATCTATTTTTTGCCGTCAGCCCGCTGACCGGATTTCTGATCACAAAAGAACCACTTCACCATTTTCTCCGGGTGATCAGCAACTACTGGCTCGGCACTCTGGAATATATCCTGCTTTTTATCATCACCTTCGACGTGATCCGCCGTGTCACCGGCCATTCCTTCTTTATGAAATACCGGTACCCGGCCATGCTGCATACCATGCCGAAAAATCTCGTGATCTTTGGCGGCTTTGCCATTGGCCTGATCCTTATGGTCAGCATTTACGGTGTCCTGCATGCAAGACGGGTCTATGTGCGGCAGGATCCTATCGTCATCGAAAAGAGTTCCTCTCTTCCGGGACTTAAGATCGCCCTGATCGCGGATCTTCACCTTGGATACAACTCCACGAAGTCCCATGTAAGAAAGATCGTAGACACCATTAACTCCCAAAATGTCGATCTCGTCTGCATTGCCGGAGATCTCTTCGACAATGATTACGACGCGATCAAAGACCCGGATAAGATGGCTGACATTCTATCCGGTATCAAGAGCCGGTACGGAACATACGCCTGCTGGGGCAACCATGACGTAAGCGAGAAGATCCTCGCCGGATTCACATTTCCACAGAAGGAAACGATCGTCCGGGACGGGCGGTTTACGGAATTTCTGCACCACGCCGGTATCACGATGCTGGAGGATGAGACCGTCTGCATCAATAATGCATTCTATCTTGTCGGCCGCCGGGATAAGGATATGGCAAAAAAAGAACAGCTCCCGCGGAAAACCTTTGCTGAGATCACTGAACCTCTCGATCCCTCACTTCCCATCATCGTCATGGATCACCAGCCGGGAGAATTGTCAGAAGCCTCCGATGCCGGTGTCGATCTGGACCTCTCCGGCCACACCCATGACGGTCAGATGTTTCCGGCAAACCTTGTGGTTCATTTTCTCTGGGAAAATGCCTGCGGAGTCCTGAAAAAGGGGTCTATGACATCTATTGTCACCTCCGGTGCCGGTGTCTGGGGACCGGCGATGCGGGTCGGTACTGACAATGAAGTCGTGATCGCAAATGTGTCGTTTGATCCAGCCACAGACTAATAAGCTGTTATTCCGATAAGTTGTTCCCATAAATAGTATAAACGAAAAAACGGAGGTCTTATATGAAAGAATTTGTCAAGTCCATCACAAGCCCTTATGAAAAAGAACTGATTGAAACACGCCGTTACCTGCACCGACACCCGGAGCTTTCCTTTCAGGAGACAGACACTGCCGATTACATCCGCAGCACCCTGAATGCCCTGGGCGTCCCGCTGATGGAAGGGATCTCCGGAACCAGCACGGTCGCTGTCATAAAAGGCGAAAAAAACGGTCCATGCATCGCGTTCCGCGCGGACATCGACGCGCTCCCGGTGGAGGAAGAAAATGATCTCCCGTTTAAGTCCGAGGTTCCCGGTGTTATGCATGCCTGTGGACACGATATCCATACCGCAGTCCTTTTAACCTTCGCAAAGGTTCTCACAGCCCATCCGGAGCTTGTCCGTGGAACTGTGAAGCTGATCTTTCAGGCAGCCGAGGAAAAGCTCCCGGGAGGCGCTAAAGCGCTCTGTGAGGAAGGTGTCATGAAGGATGTCGATCTCGTCTATGGTTTCCACTGCGCTTCCGCGTTTCCGCTCGGCACCATCGCCGTGACTCCCCGGGCGTATTCCGCAGCGATCGGTATTTATGAAGTGAAGATCCATGGAAAGGGCGGTCATGGCGGTTATCCGCAGAATGCCCTGAATCCGGTCCCCGTGGCCTGCATGGTCGGATCTGTTTTAAACCAGATCCTGGCTGAGAAAAAGAATCCGCTGGAAGGCGGCGTTCTTACGGTTTCCTATATCAATGGCGGCCAGTATCCGAATATCATCACGGATACCGTGACTCTCGGCGGCAATGTCCGCACTTTAAACAATGACCTGATCGACAAAATCTTTGACTCCATCCACTCCATCAGCAAGGGGATCTGCGCCGGATTCGGCCTCACCTGCGATGTGACCACAACTCTGGGCTATCCGGCAGCCATCAACGTGCCGGAGGAGATCGAAACGGTCCGCAGCGTCACAAGAGACCTCGGATATACCGTCTACGAGCGCCCGGATGCCCTTGGCGGCGAGGATTTTGCCTACTATCTTCTTGAGAAGCCGGGTGCCTACTTCCAGATCGGAATGGCTGATCCCGAACGCCCGATTACCTCTTCCCCGCACCATAACTGCCATTTCCAATTAGATGAGCGCGGAATTTCAGAGGCGCTTGAGATGGAACTTGGGCTGTACCTGCGCGTGACAGGGCAGATGTAACCCTATAGAAAAAGCGGCTGTCATATCGGCAAAGTTTTGCCGGGCAGCCGCTCTTTTTCGCTCTTTTTTACAAATCCTTTGCTCCAACAAGTCCGTAGGCCGACTCCGCGCTCCTCACAGCCCTCAGGATCGCCTCCGCCATAACCTGGGCACCGAGGGTTCCGACCATATCCTGATCTGCCTTCACATCGCCCACAGACAGCGCGTAGATGCTGTCTCCGTCGGAAGAGGTATGAACAGGACGGATCGCCCGCGCATAACCGTCGTGGGCCATCCCGGCGATCTTGCAGAGGCTGCTCTTCGGGAATGCCGCGTTCGTGATCACCGCACCGATGGTCGTATTCTCTGTCGCGCCGGTGAACTTGTTCTTGACCACTTCATAGCTCTTATAAACAGCTTCTTCTGTGTCCGCAAATGTCTTCCTGTCCGCATTTAAAAGACCGGCGACCTTCTTTCCGTCCTTCCAGTCATAGATATCGCCTCTCGCATTCACCGCAACGATTGCGCCGACCTTCAGATCCCCAATCTGCACCGCATAGCTTCCGATTCCGCCCTTCATGCAGAGAGACTTGTCCCCCAGCTTTCCGACGGAAGCTCCTGTCCCCGCGCCGAAGTTTCCATCCTGATAATTATTCTTCTCCGCGCCCTCACACGCCGCGTATCCCATGGCCTTATCCGGTCTCGTCTTAAAATCCCCGACCATAAGATCAAACAGACATGACTCGCAGACAAGTGGTACCTTCGTGATTCCCACATCAAAGCCGATCCCACGTTCTTCCAGATACTCCATAACGCCCCCAGCCGCGTCCAGACCGAACGCACTTCCACCGCTGAGTAAAACTGCCTGGATCATGTCAGCCGCCGCCATGGGCTTTAAGAGCTCCGATTCCCTGGATGCCGGACCGCCCCCGCGGACATCCAGCCCAGCTGCCGCTCCACGCTCGCAGATAATAACCGTACACCCGGTCCCCGCTTCTTTATTCTCTGCGCTGCCGATCCTGATGTTTTCGATCTCTGTGATCTTGATTTCTTTCATCCTTTTAATCTCCCTTTTATTACCTGTGATTCTAAAACAGGATCCCCTAAATGAGAATCCTGTTGGTAAAATTTTCATACACTTCTCCTATTTATATAGTATATCACATTTTTAAATTAAATTAAAATCATAAAATCGGGAATATATAACGGGTAGCAGGTATTTGAACGAATGATATGATTATTGAATGATTCGATATCAGTGTAACAAAAAACACCGTCCCGGCGGCTTATCATCCGCTAAAACAGTGCTTTTCTTCGTGCACCTTCAGGGATTCGAACCCTGGACAAATAGATTAAGAGTCTACTGCTCTACCAGCTGAGCTAAAGGTGCTTGGTTTGTTGTTTTTCTTTGTTTTGTTTGCCTCATCCGTGGCACGTTTTGTATTATAGGATAAACCAAGAAAAAAGTCAACACCTTTTTTGAAATTTTTTTAATTTTTTTGTTTTTCAAAAAACAGGTACAAATAAAACGATTAAAAAAGCCAGCAAACATGCGGGTTTGCCGGCTTCTCCATTATATTTCCTACAACATCTCTTTGATCGCATTTTCCAGAATTTCTTTATCCTGAAGTCCAACGCTCTTGGAAAAAACTTCTCCGTTCTTAAAAAGGATGATCGTCGGGATAGACATAACTCCGTAGCGGGCAGCAATATCACTGTTCTCGTCTACATCGAGTTTGCCGATCTTTACTTTTCCGTCGTACTCCTCAGCGAGCTCTTCGATCACCGGAGCCATCATACGGCACGGGCCGCACCATGTCGCAAAGAAATCCACAACTACCGGGATATCGGATCCCAGAACATCAACATCAAAATTTGCGCTTGTAAATACTGCTTCCATGTTATTTTCTCCTTTTTTATTTTTTCTTTTTGCCGCAGACCACAGCGTTCGCCTCGTCAAAACACTTCTTGACCCGGATAATCTTCCGGTTCAGTTCTGTCTTGTCGCAGGTTGTCTGCGCGAGCCACCGCTTCAGACATGTCCACATACTCATCCGTCACACAGCCTTTTTGCCATTTCTCATTTAATATATGCAGACATTCCCGGCTTATTCAGCCTGTTTTGCGGTAACCTTCTTGTCGCGACAGGCCGTCAGCTTACAGATCGGCTTGCCCTCCGCGGAGAACTTCGTCTCGTACTCTGTCATAACATTTCCCTCCGCCATGTCACTGTGGTGAAGATCAAACGTATGGGATGTGACCTGCCATCCAGCTTCCGGGATGGATTCTAAGGAGTAGCGGAACAGATCCTGATTGTCCGTCTTGAACTCGATGATTCCGTCCGGCTGTAAGATCTTATCATACACGGCAAGGAAACGGTCCGATGTCAGACGGCGCTTCGCGTGGCGGTCCTTCGGCCACGGATCCGAGAAGTTTAAGTAGATCCGCTCCACCTCATTCTCCGCGAACACCTCCGTAAGCTCTAAGGCATCGATCCTCATAAAATAAATATTAGAAAGCTCCAGCTCCGCGCGCTTCTGAAGTCCGCGAAGCAGAACGCTGGAGTAACGCTCGATTCCCACGTAATTGATATCCGGATTCATCTGGGCAAGCTCCATGATGAATTTTCCTTTTCCCATTCCGACCTCAATGCGGATCGGATTATCGTTTCCAAAAAATTCATGCCACCTTCCTTTCAGTGACTGCGGATCCTGGACCACATATGGGCTCTCAGCAATCTCTTCTTCAGCGCCTTTGATATGGCGTAATCTCATAATGTATTTCCTCCTGATATTGCTTGTGTATCATTTTATCATTGAAAGCCTTATTTTGCAAGGTAACAGTGACGCGCAGAATTTTTCTTTCAATATATCTTTTGGAAACAGAGAATTCTTAAATTGTTCAAAAATTTTTCGTGCAATTTTCCTACTGTTCCAGTATAATAAAGATAATGGCTGACAAAATCGCTCTTTTCGTGTCTGCGATCGTTTCATCAGGCGCACAGCATTACATAGAAGAAAACGGCATCTGTGAGTATCCGGCACCTTCACCGGCACCGGATTTTCACCTTCACGCGCCGTTAAAATACATAAAACGGAGGGATTTATATGGCAAGAAACGACATTCCTAACGGATGGGATAAGATCCGTCAGAATGTTCAGGAGACCGAGCGTCTCATAGGACAGAAAAAATACAACCAGTCCATGATCAAGGCAAAACAGACCGTAGAATACATGGTTAAGCTCCAATGTGAACAGTCGGGGATCATGGAAGGCTCCATGGACTCTATGATCCGCGAGCTCTACAACAACGGCTGGATCTCAAAGTCCACCGCCGAGCACTACTTACAGATCTACGACATCGGCACAAAAGCCGCCAAAAACGGCGATAACGGTGCCTACAATGCAAACCAGGCCTACCACGTGCTGTCCCAGGAGATCTACTCCTTTGCAGACAACGGAAAAGCGGCTCGCGGCAGACGCCCGTCCGGGACCCGTTCCCAGCAGTCAAGACGAGCTTCCGGTTTCGGGCGCTCCGGAAGTGGCATCCAGCCCACAGACCTCTTAAAGTTTGTCGTCCCGATCGTCCTCGTGATCATCCTGATCGTCCTGATCCGTGTCCTCACGCCGAAGAAACCGGCTACAGAGGAGACCTCCGCACCAGTGATCACAACGGAAGCAGCAGAGACCACAGTCTCGGAGACCGAACCGGAGAGCACAGCTTCCGGCTCCTCCTACAAGACGACAACGACCTTAAACGTCCGCAAAGAACCGTCCACCGACGCGGACCGCATCGGAAAACTGGACCCGGGCGCATCCGTTGAATATCTCCGCGACCACGACGATACCTGGGCCGTCATCAAGTACAACGGACAGGAAGCCTATGTCGCGAAGGAATTTCTGACAGCGGAGTAATAACTTATTGGAATATCAAATTCAAAAAGCTCTAAAGCCAATATTTAGGGCGGGATTCCGATGGATCCCGCCCTATTGCTGACTTCAGAGTTCTTTTTTCATTTATACTACATTCTTACACCGTCACATCTCCCATCCCCGACGGGTCTTTCTCAAAATACTTACAGAAATAATTCACAAACTCATCCACCACCGGCTTATTTCCTGCCTGCTCAAACACTGTGACCACAAGATCACGCCTGCAATTCGGGTAGCGGATCGGAATCAGGACAACACCGTGCCCCGGCTTTCCGCCCCAGGCCTTCTCCGGCCAGAAGCCGATTCCAAGCCCTGCCGCGATCAGGTTTCGCACCGACTCGGGACTATTGCTCTCGAACACCGCCTGAGGACGGATCCCGGCTCTCCTGCAGAAATCATCGCAGATCCCGCGGAGCTGCCAGCCGTTTCCGAGACGGATGAAATTTTCTTCCTTCACTTCCCGCAGATCGACGGTCTTATGCTTCGCAAACTTTGAATCCGGCGGCACTGCCAGAAAAATCTCCTCCCGCAGATATTCCCGTCTTACCACACCATCCGGAAGTTCCTGCGGATGCGGAGGCGTCACAGATATAGCGATCCTTGATTCGATATGGATATCACAGTTCTCCGTCATCTCAAGCTGGGATACCTGAAACTGGACATCCGGTTTCAGGGCCCGATAGGAAATAATACTGTTCGTAATGAGGTTCGACGCAGACAGGAAATTTAAATAGATCGTGCGCTCTGATGAATAAACCGACTCCCAGAGCTCATCCTTTAGATTATCGATGGATTCCAGAATCGGGATCAGGCGTTTTTTCAGGAGTTTCCCCTGTTCGTTGAGCTCGATCCGGTGATTTTTCCGGTCAAAAAGGCTTACGCCGAGCTCCGTCTCCAGACGCTTGATGGACTGGGACAATGCCGGCTGGGCAATATGCAGATCTTCTGCCGCTTTTGTCAGATTTTCATACCGCGCTGCCGCCAAAAAATACCGAAACTGCTGGATTTCCATATCATTCCCCCTTTTTCTTTCGCGCCTTAACGATCTTGTTAATTTTGTGCTAATTTTTTGTTCATTTATAGCATTTTTCGATTATTATAACATTCATGTTATAACAGCATAATTATTATATATTTGAAATTCCTGATTTTCAAGTTATATTATGATGTTATCGGGGTCAGACACCCAGGAAAACCTGACTTGAATTTTACCGCATAAAATTCCCGGGTATCTGGCCCCATCCCCCTGGATGAGGGAAAATCCTTCTCAGAAAGGAGACAAATCAATGAACAATATCATCAATCAGCTCTCCCAGATCGAAGAAAAGACTGTCGCGATCTTAGACGGCGCTGCCGACAAGAAAAAAACTCTTGCAGCAGAATATGAGGCAAAGACGAAACAGTTTGACGAGGAGCTGAATCATGAAACCGAACTGGAGATCCAGTCCATGCGCCAGAAAATGGAGGCAGAAGCCGCCGCGGAGCTTGACAGGCAGAAAACCGCCGCCGGTGACCAGATCGCCCGCCTGGAACAGCATTACGAAGAAAAGCATTCCTGGTATGTGGACTCCCTCTTCCGTTCTATGACCGAGGTGTGATCTATGGGAAGTCTCATCACTTACAGTGCGATCGCTGCCAAGCTTGCCGCGATGCGCGGGCATTTCCTCACGGATGATGAGTTCTCGGTCCTCGCGGGAATGGAGAATGTACCGGCTGCCGTCGAATACCTGAAAAGTTCTCCCGCCTATAGGGATGTTTTTTCCGGTGTCGAAAATGAGGAACTCCACAGAAGTAAGATCGAAGAGCTTTTGTGGCACTCCCTCTACGGTGATTTCTCAAGGCTGTTCCGATTCGCAAACGGAACCCAGAGAAAATTTCTGGATCTCTACTTTCTCCATTTCGAGATCGATGTCATGAAACGGTGTCTGAGGGACGCGGTTTCCGGAAAACGCTCAGATTTGAACTTTAAGAGCTTTGAGCCCTTCTTCCGAAAGCACTCCCACCTGGATTTCACCGCTCTGACTGATTCAAAAGATCTGGACGAATATCTGGACAGCATTCAGAACACCCCTTATTATGGTCCGTTAAAGGACTTAAAGGATCAGGGCATCACTTCCCTGTCTGAGTTCGAATCTGCTCTGGACATCCTGTACTTCATCCGTTTCTGGAAAAGTTTAAAAGACCAGCTTTCAAAAGACGACCGGGAGGCCATCGCCGACTGTGCCGGTGAAAAGATCGATCTTTTAAATATTGAATGGCTCGCAAGAGCGAAACGCCACTACAAATTATCTGCCGATGCCATTATGGAGCTTCTGATCCCCGTATGGCACCGTTTAAAAAAGTCTCAGGCAAGGGAGCTTGCCGAAGCGCCGTCTATAGAGGAATTTGACCGGATCCTAAAGGGGACCCGCTACGGAAACCGGATCTTTCTGGCATCCGTCGAACAGCAGGAGAATCCGGAACTGCATTCCCTGTTCCGGGCGCTTCTGGATGCTGTGTACAGCAAATCCGGACGGAATGATCCATATTCCGCGGCTGCGTTAAACAGCTACTTCTATTTTAAGGAAGAAGAGATCAGAAAAATCATCACCACCGTTGAGGGGATCCGTTACAGCCTTGGCAGTTCAGAAATTCTCACCTGCCTGGCAGAAAGTTAGAAAAGGGGGTATGCTCTGTGATCGAAAAAATGAAATTCGTCAGCATCTCCGGGCCAAAGAACGATCTGGACCGAATGGTCAACCAGTATCTCTCCCACTATGAGATCCAGCTGGAAAACGCGCTGACCGAATTAAGATCCGCATCAAAATTAGAACCATATCCCGGAACCAATCCATACCGGGAACCGCTTCAGAAAGCGCAGAAACTTCTCGCTTCCTGTCCCGGCGCAAAACAGCAGGAGATTTCCACCGGAACAATGCCCGTGGAGAACGCCATCACACTTGTAAATGACATGGATACGGAGCTCGCCGCCTCCGATGGGGAGCGGGAGTCCTTAAAGGCAAAAGAAAAAGAAGTCTCTTCCCTGTTGGAGCAGGTACGCCTGTATGTGGAACTGGACTTCGATATTCCGGCAATTCTGAAGCTGAAGCACATCAAATACCGGTTCGGACGCATCAGAAAGGAAAGCTTCCCGCAGCTTCAGGCATTCGCCGACCGCTCGGATGAGACGATCCTGTTCAAATGCCACGAATCAGACCACTATATTTCTTTGCTCTACTTCACACCGGATATCACCTCCGACCGGATCGACACCGTCTTCTCGTCCCTGCAGTTCGAGAGGATCTATCTCCCGGATGAGTACGCCGGAACCCCGAAGACCGAGGTCGAACGTCTGGAAAACGAGCTTGCAAATCTGAAAGCAAAGGAACAGGCTCTGGACGCAAAAGATTCCGGGTACCTGCTGACGAGACAGACCAGTCTCCGGGATGCCAGCCAGGTGCTGAAATCCTATGAAGCAAACTTCAATGTGAGAAAGTATGCGGCATGCACCCATGATAAGGATCATCCGTTCTACATTCTCTGCGGCTGGATGACAAAAGAGGACGCGGAAGCTCTCCACAGGGACCTCGCAAAGGACGCGGACACATTCTTCGTCTTAGAAGACAGCAAAGAGCACGTGACCAGCATTCCGCCCACCAAGTTAAAAAACATTCCGCTGCTGCGGCCGTTTGAGATGTTCGTAAAGATGTACGGACTTCCGTCCTACGACGAGTTTGATCCGACGCTTCTGATCGCCATCACCTACTCCATCTTCTTCGGCTTCATGTTCGGAGATGCGGGACAGGGACTTGTCCTTCTGATCGGAGGTTTCCTGCTCTATAAGTTCAAAAAAATCGATCTGGCAGCCATCATCTCCTGCTGCGGATTCTTCTCAACGATCTTCGGATGCCTCTTCGGAAGCGTCTTCGGATTTGAAGATGTGATCCCGGCGCTGTGGTTAAAGCCTACCGAAGCCATGACGGATCTTCCGTTTGTGGGTCGTCTGAACACCGTGTTCGTCGTTGCCATTGCTCTCGGCATGGGAGTCATCCTCTTTACGATGATCTTAAACATGACTACGAGCTTTAAGAACCATGACACCGAAAAGACCTGGTTCGATACAAACGGTCTCGCAGGCTTTGTCTTTTATTTCAGTCTTGCAGCCACCATCGTGATGTTCATGAGCGGACATACACTTCCGGCGGCAGCGATCCTGATCATCATGTTCGTCCTGCCGCTTCTCGTGATGTTCTTTAAGGAACCGCTCACAGCAGTTCTGGAAAAGAAATCTGAGAAGATCTCCGGTGGCGTGGGAATGTTCATCACACAGGGATTTTTCGAGCTGTTTGAGGTACTCTTAAGCTACTTCTCCAACACGCTTTCCTTCGTCCGTGTGGGTGCATTCGCCGTCAGCCATGCAGCCATGATGCAGGTTGTTTTAATGCTCGCAGGCGCAGAAACCGGAGCACCGTCCATACCGGTCATTGTTCTCGGAAACCTGTTCGTGTGCGGCATGGAGGGCCTGATCGTCGGGATCCAGGTACTCCGTCTCGAGTACTACGAGCTGTTCAGCCGGTTCTATAAGGGAAGCGGCCGGGAATTTAAACCGTTCTACGAGAAATAAAAATAAATGGTAAAATACAGATTTTAGGAGGTCATCGTCATGACAATCGCAGTAAAACTTCTTTTAACCGTTGCACTTATCTTCAGCATTGCTGTCCCCTTCGGAGCTTTCGCCGCAGGTGAAAAGACAAAAGGACGCTATAAAACAGCCCTCGCAGCCAACACCGTAATGTTCTTCGGAACCATGCTCTTCGCCGTTTGTGTACTCTTTGGCGGTACCGCATTCGCAGCCGAGTCCACAGCTGCAGCCGGCGGCATCTCAACCGGTATGGGCTACATCGCAGCTGCTCTTTCCACCGGACTTTCCTGTATCGGCGGCGGCGTTGCCGTTTCCGCGGCAGCATCCGCAGCACTTGGCGCTATCAGTGAGGATTCCTCCATTCTTGGTAAATCTCTTATCTTCGTAGGTCTTGCCGAAGGTGTCTGCCTGTACGGACTTATCATTTCCTTCATGATCATCGGTAAACTTTAATGCCTGACAACATGGCTGAACTATTACCAGGAATGGAGACCGGCTATGAGAATGTATTTGATCAGCGATAACACTGACACGCTGACCGGCATGCGGCTGGCGGGCGTGGACGGTGTGATCGCAAACGAAAAAGGAACGCTGGAAAAGGCGTTGAACGAAGTGTTAAAAGACAAAAATATCGGGATCATCCTGCTCACCGAAACGCTCGGAAAGAAGTATCCTGAGCTGGTTAAGACGGTACGCACAGAACATAAAAAGCCGCTTCTCATCGAAATCCCGGACCGCCACGGAACAGGACGGCGGCCCGATTTCATCACGGCATATGTAAATGACGCGATCGGACTAAAGTTATAGTATGCACACAGCGGTTCCGTCCGCAGGCGACAGCGATCCGGAACCGCTGCAGATCGATATTGGAATCAAGGAGGTGGCTGCTTTGACAACCGAAGAAAAATTACAGCATTTTGAAGACATCTGCACAGGCGACGCATTAAAGAAATACGAGCAGGCAGTCTCTGATTATACTGCTTATGAGGAAAAGATCCTGAATGAGCATAAAGAAAACGCCAGAAAGCAGGCAGCATTGCAGATCGCTGCCGAAAAAGAGCGGATCGCACGGGAGACCAACAAGAACCTGTCCTTAGGCCAGATCGAGATCCGCCGTTCCTACAGCAGAAAAGATGAGGAACTCCGCGGAAAAGTCTTCTCTGAGCTTCGCGACAAACTGGCGCGGTTCATGGAGACCCCGAAATATGACGCACTCTTAGAGGCGCAGATCAAAAAAGAAAAAGCATTTGCAGGACCCAGTGAGATCCACATCTATATCGACCCGTCCGACAAGGAAAAGCAGAATCTTTTATCCTTAAGGACCGACTGCGACATCCGCGTCAGCCAGTACCCGTTTCTCGGCGGCACGCGGGCCGTCATCGCCTCGAAAAATATCCTGATCGATAACTCCTTTGAGACGAAGATCAAAGAAGCTGAACAGGACTTCCAGTTCTCACTGTAACTGTGCGATACGTTTCCGCGGGCAACGCGGTACACGCGCAGACCTGCCGGACAGTTACTTTTTATAACATTTTTGGAGGAAATCAACATGGCTGCAAAAGGCACAATTTACGGAATCAACGGCCCGATCGTCTATATTGCCGGTGATTCCGGTTTTCAGATGAATGAGATGGTCTACGTCGGAGAGGCAAACCTCGTCGGCGAGGTCATCGGACTGACCTCCGAACGCACAACGATCGAGGTCTATGAGGAGACCACAGGTCTGAAGCCCGGAGAGCCGGTCACAGGAACAGGAGCTCCTGTCTCCGTCACACTTGCCCCCGGCATTATCACAAATATTTTTGATGGAATCGAACGTCCGTTAGCCGCTATCAAAAAATCAAGCGGCTATTATATTGACCGCGGTGTTCATGTAACATCCCTTGATACAGAAAAGAAATGGCAGACCCACATGACCGTAAAGCGCGGTGATCATGTCTACGGCGGCACCATCATCGCGGAGGTCCCGGAGACGAGAGCCATTACCCATAAAGTCATGATCCCGCCGGATCTGGAGGGCGATGTTCTCTCCGTTGTCTCCGACGGTGAATATACGATCAATGATACACTGCTCACGATCATGACAAAGGACGGAACGGAAAAAGCGATCACTATGACACAGAAATGGCCGATCCGCATCCCGCGTCCGACCGTAAAGCGCTATCCGGCATCCAAACCGCTGATCACAGGACAGCGTATCCTTGACACCCTGTTCCCACTCGCAAAGGGCGGCACGGCGGCGATCCCGGGCGGATTCGGTACCGGAAAGACCATGACCCAGCACCAGATCGCCAAGTGGTCCGATGCCGATATCATCATCTACATCGGCTGCGGCGAGCGTGGAAATGAAATGACACAGGTTCTGGAGGAATTCAGCGAGCTGATCGACCCGAAGAGTGGAAACCCACTGATGGAGCGGACTACGTTGATCGCCAATACCTCCAACATGCCGGTTGCCGCCCGTGAGGCGAGTCTTTACTCCGGCCTGACACTTGCAGAATACTACCGCGACATGGGATACAACGTAGCGATCATGGCAGACTCCACCTCCCGTTGGGCAGAGGCTCTCCGTGAGCTCTCCGGCCGTCTGGAGGAAATGCCGGCCGAGGAAGGTTTCCCGGCTTATCTGGCATCCCGGCTGTCCCAGTTCTATGAGCGTGCCGGAATGGTCCAGAACTTAAACGGAACGGAAGGTTCCGTATCCATCATCGGAGCCGTATCCCCGCAGGGCGGCGATTTCTCCGAGCCGGTCACACAGAACACCAAGCGTTTCGTCCGCTGCTTCTGGGGACTTGATAAGAACCTCGCCTACGCGAGACACTTCCCGGCGATCCAATGGCTGACCAGCTACTCGGAATACCTCACGGATCTTTCTTCCTGGTACTCTGAGCATGTGGATAAAAACTTTGTCAATTACCGTAACCAGCTCGTCACGATCCTGAATCAGGAAAGCAGCCTGATGGAGATCGTAAAACTGATCGGATCCGATGTTCTCCCTGATGACCAGAAGCTCGTTCTCGAGATCGCCAAGGTTATCCGTCTCGGTTTCCTTCAGCAGAACGCTTTCCATAAGGAAGATACCTGCGTTCCGCTGAAAAAGCAGTTTAAGATGATGGAGATCATCCTTTATCTCTATAAAAAATCCCGTGCCCTCGTTGCCATGGGCATGCCGGTATCCGTCCTCAAAGAAGAAAAGATCTTTGAGAAGATCATTGCCATCAAATATGACGTCCCGAATGACCGTCTCGACATGTTTGACGACTATAAGAAGCAGATCGATGACTTCTACAATTCCGTCATCGAGCGCAACGCATAAGGAGGCAGATCACAATGGCAGTCGAATATCTTGGCCTTAGTTCCTTAAACGGCCCTCTTGCCGTCCTCGAAGGCGTTTCCGGGGCATCTTATGATGAAATCGTGGAAATGACCGTCGACGGAAAAGAAAAGAAGCTCGGACGCATTATCGAGGCGTACGAGGATAAAGCCGTGATCCAGGTGTTTGAGAGCACCGGAAACATGGCATTGAAAAACACTCATACCCGTCTCACCGGACATCCAATGGAGATCGGCGTCTCCGCCGATATGTTAGGCCGTACCTTTGACGGTCTTGGAAATCCCATCGACGGTCTGGGACCGATCTTAGCTGATAAAAAACTGGATGTAAACGGAAAGCCGTTAAACCCGGTGGCCCGTGAATATCCGCGTAACTACATCCGTACCGGTATCTCCGCCATTGACGGTTTGATGACCCTGATCCGCGGACAGAAGCTCCCGATCTTCTCCGGAAACGGACTTCCCCACGACCAGCTGGCAGCGCAGATCGTCATGCAGTCCTCTCTGGGAGACAATTCCGATGAAAAGTTCGCCGTCGTATTCGCAGCTATGGGCGTCAAGTACGATGTTGCCGAATACTTTGAACGTACCTTCCGCGAGAGCGGCGTTCTGGACCATGTTGCCATGTTTATCAATCTTGCAAATGACCCGGTCGTCGAGCGTCTGATCACACCGAAGGTTGCCCTCACAGTTGCCGAATACCTCGCATTTGAAAAAGGCATGCATATCCTGGTCATCCTGACGGATATGACCTCCTACGCTGAGGCGCTGCGTGAGGTCTCCTCCTCAAAGGGCGAGATCCCGTCCCGTAAGGGATATCCGGGATACTTATACAGTGATCTGGCATCTCTCTATGAGCGCGCCGGAATCGTCGCCGGAGTCAACGGATCTGTCACACAGATCCCGATCCTTACCATGCCGAACGATGATATCACCCACCCGATCCCGGACCTTACCGGTTACATCACAGAAGGTCAGATCGTTCTGGACCGCAACCTAAACGGTCAGTCCATCTACCCGCCGATCAGCGTGCTTCCGTCCCTGTCCCGTCTTATGAAGGACGGCATCGGTGAGGGATTTACCCGTGAAGATCATCAGGATGTGGCAAACCAGCTGTTTTCCTGCTACGCAAAGGTGGGCGACGCGAGAGCCCTCGCATCTGTTATCGGTGAAGATGAGCTCTCCCCGATCGATAAAAAATATCTGGAATTCGGCCGGGAATTTGAAAAACGGTTCATCGGACAGGATATCCATGACAATCGTACCATCATCGACACCTTAAACATCGGCTGGGAGCTTTTAGGACTTCTTCCGAGAGAAGAGCTCGACCGTATTGACACGAAGATCTTAGACAAGTATTATAAACCTGCAGACGCCGCTTCAGACGCTTCATAAGGAGGGGATCTCATGAATCCGAACACATTCCCCACCAAGGGAAATCTGATCCTTGCGAAAAACTCCCTCGCCCTTGCGACTCAGGGGTACGGACTGATGGATAAAAAGAGGAACATCTTGCTGCGGGAGCTTATGGGCCTGATCGATCAGGCAAAAGCGATCCAGTCCGAGATCGATTCCACTTTTACCGCCGCCTACCGGGCACTCCAGAAGGCCAATATCGAGATGGGAATCCACTATGTGGAGGAGATCGCAGATTCACTTCCCGTCACGAATGATATCCGGATCAAGGCGCGCAGCATCATGGGAACGGAGATCCCGCTTGTCGAGTATACACCGTCAAAAGATGAAAAACCGCCTTATTCGTTTTACAGCACCAGCGATTCGCTGGACGAGGCGCGGATCGCCTTCGAGCGCGTGAAGGAACTGACCGCAGACCTCGCAACCGTGGAGACATCCGCCTACCGTCTTGCCGAGAGCATTAAGAAGACCCAGAAGCGGGCCAATGCACTAAAGAACATCACGATCCCGTCATACCAGGCACTTGTGAAGGACATCACCAACGCCCTGGAGGAAAAGGACCGCGAGGAGTTCACAAGACTAAAAGTAATCAAACGGAGTACCACGAAATGACAAAAACAGCAAAGACCATTACCTACGCCGCCGGGATCTTCACCGCGTTCTGGCTGATCATCGCGTTTCTTATCACATCCGTGGAGGCAGTCACCTACTGGACACCAGGATATTACGAGAAGGAATACACGAAATATCAGGTTCTGAATGATCTTCCTGAGATGACCATGGATGATCTTTTAGACGTTACCGATGAAATGATGGCATTTCTTCGCGGAAAGCGTGAAAACCTTCACGTATACACCACCATGGGCGGGGAATACCGGGAATTCTTCAATGACCGGGAGATCGCCCATATGGAGGATGTGCAGGGACTCTTTATCGGCGGATTATGGCTTCGCCGGATCGGGATCCTGATCACCCTATGCTTCGCGTCCCTGGCTTATTTCTGGGGGCATAAGAGCTCAGAGCGGACAGAGGCGTTAAAACGCCTGATCCCGAAGTCCCTCTGCATCGGCACCGGCGCAGTCTTTGCCGTGGCTTTAGTTTTGATCGGCATTATATCCACAGACTTCACGAAATATTTTATTGTTTTCCACAAAATCTTTTTCAACAATGATCTGTGGGTCCTCGATCCACGCACCGACATGCTCATCAACATCGTTCCGGAAGGTTTCTTCTTCGATACCGCCGCGCGGATCGCGCTGGTGTTTGCGGTGATCGTTGGGATGTTTTTTGTTGGGAATCTGGTATTATATAAAAGAGCCGGCAGGTAGATCTGCCGGTTTTTTTATATCATTTATCGGTTGCAGCCCTGTCTTCAAACTGCTATAATCCATAGTACGAGTACTGTGATCATTCAATCCTTCACAATTACAGGCAAAAATCCATTCCTGATCGGCTGTGCCGATGGGATTTGAGACATCAAAACAGCCGCCACGTCGGGTAAACATGGCGGCAATTTTTTCAAGGAGTTCCATGAAACGAATTTTAAGTATTTTTCTCTGTCTGACGCTGATCCTCGGCTTTTGTCCGGGACAGACGGCATATGCGGCGGCTGAGTGGCCGTCGGAGATCTCGATCTCAGCGGACGGCGGGATCCTAATGGACATCAATTCGGGAGCGGTTTTGTTCGAGAAGAACAGCCATGAACCGTATTATCCGGCAAGTATCACAAAGATCCTGACGGCACTGATCGTGATTGAAAACTGTGGGCTTGATGAGACCGTGACGTTCTCCAACACAGCGGTGAACTCTCTTGAGCCGAACTCCTCCATTCTGGGAGCCCGCGCCGGAGATACGTTAAGTGTCCGGGACTGTCTTTATGCCCTGCTTTTACAGTCCGCGAATGAGGTTGCAAACGCTCTGGCCGAACACTGCGCAGGCAGTATTGATGCTTTTGCGGAGAAGATGAATGAGAAGGCGGAGGAGCTTGGATGTACGGACTCCCATTTCGCAAACCCGAGCGGTCTGAATGATCCGAATCACTATGTGTCCGCTTATGACATGGCACTGATCGCGAAGGCGGCGTTTAATAATCCGACATTTGTAGAGGTTGATTCCACGACGTACTATGACGTTCCTGCGGGGAAATTAAAGCAGTACCCGGATGGCTGGCGCTACTATGCCCACCACAGAATGCTGCGGCGGAATGATTCCCTTTATTACGACGGTGCCATCGGCGGAAAGACCGGTTACACCCTGCTCGCGGGAAATACATTGGTGACATGCGCGGAGCGCGATGGAATGAAGCTCATAGCTGTCGTTCTCAATGGTCACCAGACCCATTATTCCGACACAAAAGCACTGTTTGACTATGGATTTAAAAATTTCAAGTCCGTTCCGGTTGCGGATCAGGACAGCACTTACAGCAAGGTGGCTGATGACCTGACGATCTCCGGGATCTTTTCCGGGAGTGCTACAAGACTCACGGTAAATAAAAACAGTGCAGTGACTTTACCTGCGGATGGGAACTTCTCCGATGTGACTTCCACACTGGACTACGACCTGACTGACGATGCACCGGATGGGGCGATCGCACGGATCGATTACCGCTATGGGGATAAGCTTGTCGGACAGGCTTATCTGGAGGCGACTGTGACACAGGGATATGTGCCCGGAGCGGTGAAACAGAGCACGGATACCGCGGAGACTGAGACTGTGGCTGAAACCGTTCCTTCTAAGGCACCTGACAAGAAAACCGAACCTTCCTCTAAAAAAACGGGCAGCAATAAGACATCCTGGACCTCCTCTCCTGCTTTCGGCATTGTTAAGAAAGTCCTGATCGCTGCCGCTGTCATCGGAGCCATTGGCGGCGCCGTCTTCGGAATCATGATCTATCAGGAAAATAAAGCCCGGAACGAGCGTTTTCTCCGTCATCAGCGGCGCGAAAAACGTTTAAAGGAATGGGGATATTCTTCCACAGAATTTGATATGATCATGGAAGAGCACTTAAGATCCAAGTCCGGGATTAAGCAGCCGGGATTCCGGGAGCGGCTCAGAGATCGTTTTCGGAGACGATAAGTTTTATTTTACGTAAACTAAAAGAGCAGATGTATGCTTTTTGAAGCAATACCTCTGCTCTTTTTCTATCTTTTCACATCCGTTTTTTCAGGAGCAAAGTGCTCAATTGCTGCCGTATCTTCCGGGCTGCCGCCTTTATTCCACTCCATGGAGTTTCTTCTGCCTGCTTTTCTCCGCACGGCGGATCCGGGCCTCCTCTTTTTTCAGGAAAACAGCTTCTGCACCTTCCTCATCCACCGGTTTTACCGTCTTTACGGCAAAAACTCTGCCGTCCTCCGACTTTTTCATCCGGATTTTTCCTTTCATCATACCGTGTTCCGGACATGTTGCAAGACACAGATAATAGCGCTGTCCTGAGGAAAACCAGCGGATCTTCTTCCGCAGCATCCGACGGCATTTCGTGCAGATGATATCCGTCACCCGCTTTTCCTCCATCGCCTCTTCCTTCGTGTCAAACATCTGTGACACGAACTTCGTGTACTCCGGGAAACGTAGCGTGAACTCCTCATCCTCGCTCTCCGGCGGCAGATAATAATCCACGGACACATAATCTTTCACGGAATCAAAATCCATGGCCTGCAGCACGCGCCCCGTATATTCCGCGTCCCCCAGTGCCCGGTGGAACGGCGCGTCCACATCAAGCGCAAAGGACTCCACCGCTTCATCAAGCGAAATTCTCGCCTTTCCGTCCTGATAGCACAGGCTGTACAGTTTCTGGACATCATAAAAAAGGAACGGTTTCGGGAACGGAATCGTCATCCCATGATAGATCATGTTCCTCTGCAGTTCCGTAAGGTCCATACTTCCCCAGGTGCAGAACATGCAGTCCTCTCCGCACCATTTAAGGAAATCCTCCATCACCGCCGCAAACGGCTCTCCATCCCGCTCTAACTCTTCGATGGAAACATGGGTCACCTCAGAGATGATCCGGTGCATCTGGCGGTACACGCAGGGACGGATGATCCGGTGAAACTCCGCAACCTTCTCACGCTTTTCATTCAGTTTTACTGCTCCGATCTCAAAGATCTCAAAAGGAAGCCGCTCCACAGACGCTTCTTTACCGCCCGGGTTCTGGTTCCATTCCAAATCAAATACAATAAAATTTTTCATAATACAAGAGTATAGCACAGTTTTTTCTGCCCGTCACTGAGAAAATTGTTGCTGTACACGGGCAGGGATCAGTCGCTTACTTTTTTCTTGCACTCTGTTTCAAATAATCCTATAATAAGCATAGTTTGAGATAGAAAAACTACAGCAACAGCGTTTCCGCCTCTGTAGGATCACTCAGGTAAGACCATCTGCTTCTGATCTGGTGCTTTTATCTGGAGATTTGCTGCGCTGGAACGCGGAAAGGATTCTTATCATGAAACACATCACAGGACTTGCGCATATCGCGCTTTTCACAAAGGATCTTGAAGCATCCGTAAAATTCTACGAATGTCTTGGTGGAAAAGTAACCGGACAGGCTGATGTCCAGAAGCCACTCGGAACAAACCACATCAAGATCGTCAGCATGCCGGGCTTTGACCTCGAGATCATCGAGCCACATGACGGCACTGATGTGACCGCCCAGGGCGGTCTCTTCCCGCACATCGCAATCGAAGTCAATGACATCGACGCTGCCATCGCAGACTTAAAGGCAGCCGGGATCACAAACTTCCGGGGCGGTGTCGACAAGGCAGCTGACCTCCCGATCTTCGGCGGCATCCGCAACGCGTTTTTTATCGGACCGAACGGAGAGCAGCTGGAGCTTTTACAGCATCTGTAAAATTTGGTTGACCGCAGATCATGCGGATCACTGTAATTTAAGTACATAATTAAAGTCCCCGGATAAGGAACTACCGCAGCTGGTCAACTGACCGATGGCACATTCCCTATCCGGGGGCTTTTTATCTTATCCCAATAACGCCTTCAAATCCTCCTCCGGTGTCGTCACTGGACCGATTCCGTAGTTCTCCACAAGGAAATTCAGGATATTCGGGGAGAGGAACGCCGGTAAGGACGGGCCGAGGCGGATATTCCTGATCCCAAGATGCAGGAGTGTCAGGAGAATACACACTGCCTTCTGCTCATACCAGGAGAGCACGAAGGACAGCGGAAGCTCGTTCACCTCGCACCCAAACGCCTCCGCCAGCGCCATAGCCACCTTGATGGCACCGTAGGCATCGTTGCACTGGCCCATGTCCATGATCCGCGGGAGACCGCCGATATTTCCAAGGTCCAGATCGTTAAAGCGGAACTTTCCGCATGCTAACGTCAGGACAATGCTGTCCGCCGGAGTCTGCTTTACAAAATCCGTATAGTAGTTTCTTCCCGGCTTCGCGCCATCGCAGCCCGCAACGAGGAAGAAATGTCTGATCGCGCCGGATTTTACCGCGTCGATGACCTGATCAGCCATGGAAAGGATCGTTCCATGTCCGAATCCTGTCATGACCTGAGTTCCGCCGTTGATTCCCGTAAACTGGCGGTCTTCCTGATATCCGCCGAGTTCCAGCGCCTTCTCGATCACCGGGGTAAAGTCTTTCTCATCATCGATATGAACCATTCCCGGATATGCTACGACCTCCGTCGTGAACACGCGGTCCGCGTAGGATTTCTTCGGCGGCATCAGGCAGTTTGTGGTAAAGAGAATCGGAGCCGGGATATCCGCAAATTCCTTCTGCTGATTCTGCCATGCAGTTCCGAAATTGCCCTTTAACTGCGGATACTTTCTGAGCTCCGGGTAAGCGTGGGCCGGCAACATCTCGCCGTGGGTGTAGATGTTAACGCCTTTTCCCTCTGTCTGCTTTAAGAGAAGCTCCAGGTCCTTGAGGTCATGTCCCGTCACAACGATAAACGGTCCTCTTTCTACTACAAGCGGTACGCTGACCGGGATCGGAGTCCCGTAAGTTCCCGTGTTTGCTGCGTCCAGCATCGCCATGCAGGTGAGGTTCACCTCGCCGACCTTCAGGACCGTCGGGAGCAGGCTTTCGACGGTGCCGTCTTTTGCGATCTCTCGGAGTCCCGTTAAGAAGAACTGGTTTACCGTCTCATCAGATGCCCCCAGCATCAGCGCATGGTACGCGTACGCCGCCATACCCTTTAATCCGAACAGGATCAGGGATTTCAGGGAGCGGATATCAGGGTCCATGTCCCACAGCAGACCGAGATTATAATCATCCGTATCTTGCACACTTGCTGCCGCACCTGACTCTCCCGCTGCCTTTTCGCGCGGTCCTGCACTTTTCTTCACCGGCGCTGCGAGCAGCCGCTCCTTCTCCCTGTGCGTCTTCTCAATCTGCGCCCGGATCGCGTCATCATCAAAGCTTACATTCGTAAGTGTCGTAAAAAGCCCCTCGATCACCGTGCGGTACACTCGATCTCCCGGACATTCTACGCCTTCTGCCGCTCTCGCAAGCCCGATCATCGCACCTACAAGCTGGTCCTGCAGCCTTGCTGTCTCCGCCGTCTTTCCGCAGACACCCGTGCTCCCGGTACATCCCGCGCAGCCTGCGGTCTGCTCACACTGATAACAGAACATTTTCTGATCCATTTCATATACCTCCATATATTTCCCCGACTCTTCCCGCGTGTCTCCAGGCAGCCCATACAAGCAGCCAACACTGTCTTCGCAGTTTTGCCGATCTCAAATTATCCTGACACGCCTGCCGTCCCTGCGGCAGCCATAACCGATAAGTCATCATGTTTCCCTGTCCGGCACCGCCGAACCATGTACGCATTATATCCGCGAAATCAGCTTTCGTATGTTGTAATTACAACATTTTTAAACAGACCACCTGGAAATAATTTCCACACGTCCACCTCTCACACTTTTCGCAGACCAGAACGGAGCCAGCCGCTCTTTATAATTTCCTGTGCGAATCAGGAATTTTCAGAACTTTAAAATTCATAAATTTCGCTTTTCTTTACATCCATAAACGTTTATAATGGAACAAATGCTTTATGAAAGGATTCAGATTATGTTTCGTATTCTTTCCGCTTTCAGGCGGTTAAATTCATTTCAGATCATTGTTTTAGGCTTTGCCTTCGTGATCTTGCTCGGCGCCGGCATCCTGATGCTGCCGGTATCCTCCGCGGACGGAAGCTGGACTCCATTTGTAAACGCCCTGTTTACCTCCGTCACCTCCGTCTGCGTGACCGGTCTTGTGGTCTGTGACACCGGAACCTACTGGTCTTCCTTTGGACATGCCGTAATTCTGCTTCTGATCCAGACCGGCGGTCTCGGCGTTGTGACGATCTCCGCTTCCTTTACGATCCTCTCCGGAAAGAAGATCGGTCTTTCCCAGCGGAGTATCATGGCGGAATCGGTCGCTGCCCCTCAGCTCAGCGGAATTGTCCGCCTGACCGGTTTTATTGTAAGAGTCACTCTCGGTGTCGAACTGATCGGCGCTCTCCTGATGGCACCTGTATTCTGCCGCGATTTTGGTCTCTTCCGGGGACTTTGGATGTCTTTATTTCACTCTGTATCCGCATTCTGCAACGCCGGAATCGATCTGCTTGGTGTCCGGGGAGCATATTCCTCCCTGACATCCTACGCATATGACCCGCTGATCAATCTCGTGATCATCCTGCTTATCGTGATCGGCGGAATCGGTTTTCTGACCTGGGATGATATTTACAGAAACCGGCACCATATTTCCCGATACCGGATGCAGAGTAAGGTCATCCTCTCCTACTCGCTGGCACTGATCTTCATCCCGGCTATCCTCTTCTTTTTTCTGGAATTTCAGGATATCCCGGCCGGGAAACGGATCCTTGTATCCTTATTCCAGTCGGTGACAACGCGAACTGCCGGTTTTAATACAGCGGATCTTTCCTCCATGCGGGAATCCGGCCAGTTCCTTATGATCCTTCTCATGCTGGTCGGAGGAAGTCCGGGATCCACTGCCGGCGGAATCAAGACGACAACTCTGGCCGTTCTGATCTCCTGCGCGACTGCTGTCTTTGCCAGAAAGGACAGCCCGGAAATGTTTAAACGGCGCATTATCCCCGATATTGTCGCCACAGCGATCGCGATCCTTTTCATGTATACAAGCCTCGGTATCCTGTGTGCCATGACGCTCAGCATTCTGGAAAGCCTGCCTCTTATACCGTGTCTGTTTGAGGCGATTTCTGCGCTTGCTACGGTAGGCTTGAGCTTCGGGATCACCCCGACACTTTCCGTTCCATCGAAGCTGATCCTGATCGCATTTATGTTCATCGGACGCGTTGGCGGACTCACGATCATCTACGCGACCATGTCCGGGTACAAGATTCAGTGCGGAAAATTCCCGCAGGAAAAAATTTCCGTCGGATAATATATTTAAGGAGAAAATTATGAAATCAATTCTTTTGATCGGCCTCGGCCGTTTTGGAAAACATGTTGCCATGCATCTTCACAACCTCGGACATCAGGTCATGGCCGTTGACAGTACGGAGGAACGCGTCAACGCAGTCCTTCCCTATGTGACAGAAGCACAGATCGGTGACAGTACAAACGAGTCCTTCCTTTCCTCTCTGGGAATCCGCAATTTTGATGCCTGCATCGTCGCGATCGGCGATAATTTCCAGAGTTCCCTTGAAACAACGTCACTCTTAAAGGAGCTCGGCGCAAAGCTCGTTGTCTCCCGCGCTTCCAGTGATGTTCACCAGAAATTTCTTCTGCGGAACGGTGCCGATCAGGTCGTCTACCCGGAACAGCAGCTTGCGAAATGGACTGCGATCCGCTTCAGCTCCAACCACATTCTTGATTTTGTCAATCTGGAAGGCGACTACGATATCTATGAGGTAGATCTTCCGGAACGCTGGGTCGGTATGAGCGTAGGTGAGATCGATATCCGGAAAAAATACGGCATCAACATCATTGCCGTCCGGCGAAACGGCACTCTGGATTTCTCCGTCAAGCCGGAAACCGTCTTTGAAGACGGCAATACGATCCTGGTTCTCGGACAGTATCGAGAGCTGCAGAAATGCTTTAAGATTTAATATCCTGTTTGCTCCAATGCGCGCCTGCGAAACCTGCCGCCGGCAGCTTCTTTCGTATACATGGCAGCATAAAAAGCCATTTTATGGATATCTCCTGAATTCCAGGACTTTCCCATAAAATGGCTTTTTATTGACCTTTTTATTTCACATCTATCATTTATCTATCCACATATTCCCCATAGGCGATCAGCGGATCCCCTGTCTTCACGCCAAGACCCACCGTCTGGTACAGAATGATTCCCGGATAGTCTGCCCGATACTCCTGTAAAAGGTTTCCCCAGATATCTCTCACCATTCCCAGAACCGCACCTCCCGCGAACGTATCTCCTGCGGAAAATACCGGATACCACAATCCATCTGTCTCTGCCTCCAGATACTCTGCTCTGGTCACATTTTTCTGCTGCACTGTATGAACCTCTTCACCGGAAAGAAGTCCCATGCGGATCATAATATTCTTCACATCCTGCTTATATGCCTGAACTTCGCTGTCCGTAAATCGCGCCGGTGGTCGCTGTGGAGCTGGCACGCACTTCCATATCCGCTGCCATTGCCATGTTCACAGACACCCTGGCGATCTTTTCTCCTGCTTCTGCACAGATCGTTCCGATCTCCAGCATATTTCTGCCACCTCCTGAGCATATTTTCTGCCGCGCGGTTCAGGCTCCCATACTCCACCGCCGCCGCAAAATATTCCAGCTGTTTGATCTCCATTTTTAATTCCTTCCCGTTCATAAACATGCGCTGTCGTACAGTTGTTCGTGATTTGTTAGTATAGACTAACTTTTAAGGCAAGCAATTTTTCTTGCCAATGACGGTAATTCTGGTAAAATGTAATTATCTACGACAGAGGAGTGACATCCATGGTTACATTAAATGATTATCTTTATTCCGGCGATACCATGTTCAAAATTTTAAAAAACTACAGCCAGGACCTGAAGAAAGAGGCAAAATGCACCGGCAATGAGATCGACCTGATGCATGCGAACTTTCTGCTCCAGATCCGGGAGCTGCTCGAGCACAATGATTTCCTTACTGCCCAGTCCCAGAAGATCCGGGAATTTTATATCCATATGGCGAAGGAATATCCACTTTTGGCCTTTAACTTCAAAGGGCGCATCAAATCCCTGATCCGCGCGGAGGCAAAGTTCAACGGCTACATTGTTGAATATATCTACGATTACTATATGGAAAATAAGGCCTACCCGTCGATTTCCGAGCTCAAGCAGCGCCTCAGCTGTTTTCGGGACCTGATCGCGTACCGGATCGTGACTTCCCTGCCGAAATGCTATCTGAAAGCTGACGAATCTCAGGAAGAAGCTGACCTCCGATACCTCTACCAGATCGCCAACGAACTTCCGGGCTTTCTCGAAGAGCGGGGATTTACCGCGGAACCGGCCTACGGTGTGAAGAAAAGCACCTCGCCGTTATTAAACGATGATGTGAAGCCTTACTATCGCGACTATATCTGTGGAAATACTTCTGAGGACTACCAGTCACTCCACATCACCTTCTACGACAACAGCTCCCGCAGCTACATGGAAGTCCAACTCCGCACCAAGCACATGGATGACATCGCAGAGATCGGTGTTGCCAACCACTTAAGCTACGAGAAGCGCCAGGAGGGCGAGCGTGCCCGCCGCGACGAGATCCCTGTGGGCGAATGCGTCTACTTTGACGAAGCCTACGAGCGCTGCCGCCGCCTCGTCACCTTAAACCTTGCCGACCTCGACGTAAACATGTTCTCCGCCATCAATAATGACCTCGTAAACGATGGCTGCGGCCTCTACCGCGGACGCCTGATCCTGCCCTATGAGCATTTGTCGAGACATCAGAATGCGCTGGTGGATTAGAGTTGCCGCAATTTAAGTTGCTTTTTATACTCCTGTGGGAGTATAATCAAATCAGGAGGTGGATCTCATGGAAAAAATGATCTATCATGGTTCTGATCATATTATCGAACACCCTGAATTCGGATATGGCAAAACATACAATGATTATGGAACAGGATTCTACTGCACTGAAAATCCAAATATGGCAAAAGAATGGGGTGTTGGCATTGATCACAACGGTTATGCCAACCAATATAAAATTACATGTGATGGTCTTTCAATTTTTGATTTAAACGCATCTAAATACACCATGCTGCACTGGCTTACGATTCTGCTGGAAAACCGGGAATTTGATACTTCCACACCACTTGCTGCTGAATCAAAAGAATATTTGCTTACCACCTTTCATACAGATTATAAAGCTGCAGATATCATTGTCGGTTACCGGGCTGATGACAGTTACTTCTCTTTTGCATCTGACTTTATTAATGGCGCAATCTCCTACCGCCAGCTTTGTAACGCTATGCGTTTAGGAAAACTTGGACAACAGTTTGTACTCAAAAGCAAGGCAGCTTTTAATCGTCTTGAATTTATTGGCTATGAAATTGCAGACGCAAAAGAATGGTACAAGAAAAAAGCGTTTCGTGATCAATCTGCACGCCGTCAATATTTTGATACCGAACGAAACCACCGACAACGGGGGGATTTATATATCACCACTATTTTGGATGAGGAGATGAAACCTGATGATCCACGCTTACGATAAAAGTTATCTCTCTTCCGCACAAAAAAATCTTGCCCGAATGTTGGATTATATGGTCAACGATCTTAAACACTCTCTGGAAACTGTATGGCAGTGGTTTTTAATGAGCAAGACCTCTCATCGCTTTGAACGGGGCGACTGCTCTGTTCTGTCCGGAATGTCCGGCGTGGAACTTGCACGCATGGTTTTGCAGGAATCAGGTCAGTCTATTCCTGATATTCGTCCATCCTACGCCTGTGACCGTAGCCCGGAATACTGGACGGGCTGGGCTATCGCCTACTATCAATGGGACACAGGGCTGCATTTCGATGAAATCGAACGCGCAGTTCATATCAGCGATATTCGTCTCTTGTATACACCTTATCATGAAATGGATATCCGCCAGTTTGTAGATAAAATGAATGAACTTTATCATGATTCCAGCCCTGATACGAACTTAAAAGCATTACGTACTCTTTCGGGATTCACTCAGGCTGAACTGGCCGAACAGACAAATATTCCATTACGAACGATTCAACAATACGAACAGCGCCAGAAAAATATTAATAAGGCTCAGGCTGAAACTCTTCTTCGGCTTTCTCGGGTATTAAACTGCAGTGTGGAAGATTTGATGGAAAAAGTTCCTGTCTCAGATCCTATTTAACATCTTAAATTTATGCATTTTCTAAACCTGCCCTTTTCGGACAGGTTTTTTATTTCTATATCCGGTATTTCACTTTCTGAACTATCCTTGACATTCCTCTGGTTCTGCCATATATTTAGGTTCCGAAGTAATATTTACATTTGCTTTTTCTCGTAGAGGAACTGCTTATGCTACATGATCCAGGGGATCTTAAAGCTAAAATCCCATTATAGGAAAGGATTTCTTACATGGACATCGGAAAAATCATCAACCATCTCTCCAGCCGTCTCCGTTCCCGATCACAGGAAGTACATACAAAGCTCGGAATCGGAAACGCACAGGGAAAGATCTTAAACTTTATTCTGGTGGAATCGGCGCTTCATCCGGTCTATCAGAAAGATATTGAAAAAGAATTTTCTCTCCGTCCGCCGACCGTGACGGAGATGTTAAAGTCCCTGGAAGCCAGAGAACTCATCCTCCGGATCCCGGATGAGCAGGACGGACGCTTTAAGCGGATCGTTTTTACCGAGAAAGCTGCTGCCGTGAAGGACGCGCTGAACAAAGAGATCCACGAGACGGAAGAACTGCTTCTGCGTGGAATCTCAGAAGAAGAATTGAAGGAATTTATACGAATAACAGAAAAAATGCTGCAGAACCTGGAATGCAGCGAACGAGGTTAAACATCATGAACGACAACGAATTAATGAAATCCATGCCCATCCCCCGGGCCGTCGCCAAAATGGCGATCCCCAGCATCATCAGCAGTCTGGTCACCGTCGTCTACAACATGGCGGACACGTTCTTCGTCGGTCAGACCGGTGATCCCTTACAGGTTGCGGCAGTCAGCCTGACAAATCCGATCTTTATCTTATTTATGGCCTTTGCCAACATGTTTGGCATGGGCGGAAGCGCCGCGGCGTCCATCGCCATGGGCGAGAACAACAAAACGCGCATGAAGCAGGTCTCCTCCTTTATCACCTACGCATCCCTCGGTGTCGGCATCCTCTTCGCCGCCCTGTTAGTCCTCTTCATGCAGCCGATCCTCAACATCTTCGGCGCAAACACGGAGACTTATGATCTTGCGAAAGGATATGTTTTCCATATCTCCTACGGCGCCCCGTTCATCATCTGGTCCGCTGCCGCGAGCTTTGTTGTCCGCTCCGAAGGCTCCAGCCGTGAGGCCATGATCGGCAGCATGATCGGAACCATCGTAAATATCATTCTGGATCCGTTCATGATCAGTGTTCTCCATATGGGTGCCGCCGGTGCCGCCATTGCGACAACGCTCGGAAACATCATGGCAAGCGTCTACTATCTCTGGTACTTCATGAAAAAGAGTCCGAATTTCTCCATCCTGCCAAAATATTTCAGCCCGGAAAACCGCCTCGCCTTCATGATCTGCTCCTGCGGATTTCCGACAGCGATCTTCTCGGTGCTGATGAGCCTGTCCACGATCATTTTAAACCAGATCCTGGTGGCCTACGGGAACGCCCCTGTGGCCGCTATCGGCATCGTATTTAAGGCCAACATGTTTATCACCTTCCTGCAGATGGGCCTTGCAAACGGCGTACAGCCCCTCTTAGGCTACAATTTCGGTTCCGGTGACACAAAGCGCTTCCGCAGTGTCGAATCCTACACGAAGAAATGCTGCCTGATCGTCGGCGTTCTTGCGACAGCCCTGTACTTTATCTTCCGCCGCCCGATCATCCGGATGTTCATCAACGACGAGGAAGTCATCCGGTACGGTATAAAAATGCTCATCGCCTATATGATCTCCGGTCCGTTCATCGGTATCCTCTTCACGAACATGAACTGCATGCAGTCCGCCGGAAAAGCACTTCCCGCAACGATCATCTCTGTCCTCCGCCAGGGTGTCCTCCTGATCCCGGTGCTGTACCTCCTAAACGCTCTCTTCGGCTTAAACGGCGTCATCTACGGTCAAGCTCTGACTGACTGCATTACGGTGCTTTTATCCATCGTTTTCTGGAGAAAACTGTCGCATAATCTGTACGCGTAATTCCATGCCAGCCATGCAGTCACAGTAAAAAGTCCGTTCGAAACAAGCGTGATATGGAAGAGACACATTAACATATCAGTTAGTGTGCTCTCCCTCTTTTTGTAGTCTGTCTCCTTACCTTTTTAAATATTGCATATTGCCGTTCTAATTCCCTATTCTCATCCAATATCATTCCCTTTGCTTCCAATATTCTCTCAACCGCCTGGGCAGGATCCATCGTATGATACGGCAAAAACAATCCTCTTAATTCTTTCGGTTTTACAATTTTATAGACCCATAATCTGTAGCTCCGTATTCTTCATCCACCAACTGCAAAATATCACTTGCCTGAATATTTCTTTCAAGAACCGATTCATTATCCAGACTTTTTGCAATCTTACTTCTCATAAACTGCCTGCTAAAGATCTCTGAACTTGAATCCATTTTATCGATTGAATTTTCAAATGCTGCTGCCTGAAGTTCACATAGAAGTAAGCCATCTTTATCTATCTTTTTCACTGTCACTCGCCTCTTTACACCAAAATCTCATCAATATATCTGCCTTTTCCCCTATATTGCTTTCTTGCTTATAACATATTACTTAAATAAGTTTGTTCTTAAAATACCCGGAACAGACTTTTCATTGTAATAAAAAAACGACTGCTTTTACATTCACCATAAAATCAGCCGTTTTTCTATATTTTACACCAGATTCTTCATATCCTTAAACGCTGTCTGCTCCATCTTCTCCCGAAGGTCATTCCTGATCTTCGCGAAGTCCTCACGGACAAGCTTCTTTTCTTTTACGAGGCACTCACCCGCAACATAAACATCTCTCACATTCGATGCAATCGCGCTGTACACAAGCGCCGAATACGGATCGTATACCGGGAACATATTCGGGGAGTCGGTCTCTACGAGGACGAGATCCACCTGTTTTCCGGGCTCGATGGAACCGGTGATATCACCGAGTCCTAACGCTCTTGCTCCCTCGATGGTCGCCATGGAGACGACCTCTTTTGCCGGGAACGCGCTGCGGTCGTGGAGCTCATTTTTGTGGAAGTTCTCACACATCCGCATCTGGATGAACAGGTCTAACGTATTTCCGCTCGCCGGACCGTCGGTGCCGAAGCCGACGGACATGCCGTGCTTATGCATCAGTGACACCGGGGCTACGCCCTTTGCGGCCTTCGTGTTGGAGGCGATGCAGTGGGCCACGGACGCGCCATGCTTCGCGAGGATCTCCACATCATGTTCCGTCGTGCGGATGCTGTGGGCCGCCAGCGTATTCGGTCCGAGGACTCCGATATGCTCCATAAACTCGATGGGCGTCATGTTATACTGTTCCCTTAACTGGGTCATCTCGTAGTCCATCTCCGCCACATGGAGCGTAAATACGGTTCCCGCCTTTACATCTTCCTCATAGGCCCTCTTTAAGGTCTCAGGGCTGCAGGTCGTCGTTCCGTGGGGCGTGATCGCTCCGGAAACACGCGGGTGATCTTTGTACGCCTCGATCAGTGCAATTCCACGCCGGATTGCCTCATCCGCGTTCTTACTGTCACAGGAATCCTTTTCCATCACCGTCTCACCGGCGATTCCGCGGATCCCCATCTCGTCCATGACCTTCGCCACGACTTCCTCGAAATAGTACATATCAAGCACTGTCGTCACGCCGGAGAGCAGCAGCTCGCCGATGGCGTATCTCGTGGAAAGCTTTGCCATCTCCGCGTCCATGGCCTGATTCTCCATCGGAAGCAGGAACACCCGCAGGCGGTCCTTGCAGTCGTCCCCGAGACCGCGGAACGGGATCATTCCGAGGTGGCAATGGGTGTTCACAAGACCCGGAATCACGATAGCGCGCTTCGCGTCGATCTCCTCGAAGGTCTCGCCAGCTTTTAAGATCTCCTGCGCAGTAAGCTCCTGAAGCGTTTTCTCAAGCTCATCTTCCGGACCTGCTGCCAGGATCTTCGTATCCTCAAACATTACATAACCATGATCCCAGACATCACCTGCCGCGTTCATCGTCACAACAATGCCGTTTTTGATAATCTTCTTCATCGTTCTAATTTCATCCTTCATAATTTCGATCTGATCCGGCTCTTCCACTATCCGGGGAGAAAACCGGCGGCGGGCCGTAAAACTACTTCCCGTACTTCTCAACCAACGGCACATGTTCCTGCCCCGGCACCGTCAAAAGCCCGTGATCTGTGAGCTTCAACTTCGGAGACACCGGAAGACAAAGCGTGGACATGGACATGATCACGTTGTTGTTCACATATCCGAGACCTTCCATCGCCGCCCGCACTTCTTTCAGTTCCTGTCCGAGGACCTCGATCGGCTGATCCGAAACGATGCCGCCGATTGTAAGTCTCGCCTCCGCCAAAGACTTACCTCCGGCGAACACCACATATGCCCCCTGGAGCTCCAGGACGCGCCTCTGGGCCAGTTTCATATCGTTCTCATCTGTTCCCAGGACAAACAGGTTATGGCTGTCGTGGGACCACGTGGTGGCCACAGAGCCCGGTTTCGTCAGCGCTCCTTCCACAAGACCATATCCGACATTTCCATTCTTGCCGTACCGCTCGAAAACGACTGCAAGGGAAAGTCCCGCCGACTTCCAGTCAAGCACACCGTCCTTCACCTCGACTCTGCGCTTCACCGGCGTCGTCGCCGTTCCGAAGGTACCGATCTTCATGACATTGACTTCCGCCCATTTCGCGTCCGGATCTTCCGCCTTTAACACAAAGTCGGAGATCTCCGCCGGACGGCAGTTGATCGTGTGGTAGAAAGAAGCCGGGAAACTGCACGCCGCAGCTTCTGCCGCACCGCACGCCTCCTCGTCCTTGCAGTACACGCACTCGCCCTTCTTATAAACCATAACCGGATCGATCCCATCCAGACTATCCAGCAGCATAAAGTCTGCGATCTTTCCCGGCGCGATCATCCCTCTGTCATCCAGATGCATCCGCCGCGACGGTGTCCAGGTCGCGCAGTAGATCGCCTTCTCCATCGGCATCCCCGCCCTCACAGCCGTCTCGATAATCTTATTGAGATGTCCGGTCAGAAGCTTATCTGCCATCGTGTCATCCGTCACCAGTGCCACATTCTCATAGAGTTCATTGTCGCAGACAGTCTTCACGACCTCCGGCGTCAGGGATTTGAACTGCAGCTCCAGAAACATCCCAAGCTCCGTCTTCTCCATCACTGACTGTGGTGTCTGCTGGGTGTGGTCCGCATCAACACCTTCATAGATAAAGCGGTTAAGATCCGCCCCCGTAAGTCCCGGGCAGTGCCCCTCGATTCGGAGATTCTTTCCCGCGTTCCGGCACACATTGATGAGATCCCTCGTCCGGCTCTCGCCTTCTGCTGAGAGATCCTTATAGTTCATGATCTCTCCAAGACAGAGAACTCCATCTAAGGATGCCATCTCAGAAATTTCCTTTACACCAAGTGCCGCCCCGGCTGTCTCTAACTTTTCATTTGTCGCTGGTACACTGGACGGGATCGCCCAGAAG
This sequence comes from Clostridium sp. OF03-18AA, assembly GCF_003478035.1. Taxonomy (GTDB): domain Bacteria; phylum Bacillota; class Clostridia; order Lachnospirales; family Lachnospiraceae; genus Pilosibacter. Next base: position 15,218 of record NZ_QUEP01000006.1, on the reverse strand, counting down.
ATATCCTGCTTCGTCTTCTGTGCCATAAAAGCCCGGATGCCGTCCATGCCGAACACGTTCGCCATCTCGTGGGCATCGGCAACCACCGTTGTTACTCCATATGGAAGCGTGATCCTTGAAAACTCGCCCGGATATGTCATCGAGCTCTCGATGTGCATATGGATATCCACGAGACCAGGCAGCATGTATCTGCCTTTTCCGTCGATCTCCCGCACTCCCGGATATGAAATTGCAGGGGAAACGCAATAAAACTTTTCCCCTGCAACTGCCACATCCCGCTTTTCAAAACACTGTCTGAAGGTCTGATAGACCATGACATTTTTCAGAATGAAATCGGGTCTCATATAAAATTCCTCGTTATTAGTTGTTGATCGTTCTGTTCCACTGGTCGATCCAGTTATTTAAGATCGGGTTTACAAAAGCATAGTCAACAACCTTAACTTTTGCAGCCTTATCGCCGTAGGTCATATCCTTGGACTCTTCCTCAGTGAATGTAACGTCCTTGTTTGTCGGTGCCTCGTTTAATGCCTTACCTGTCTTTGTCTGAAGCTCCTCGCTGATACGGTAGTTGATGTACTCGTAAGCAAGCTCCTTGTTCGCACAGTTCTTTGTTACGTTGATGGTGTTGAAGTTAGCGTAAGCTCCGTCCGGTGTAACGTAAACAAGTGTCGGGTTAGCGGCTACGATCGTCGGAACGCCGAAGTCACCGACAACTGCTGCTGCAACCTCACCGGATGTGAACATGTTGATCAGGTCGGAAGATTTTGTGTAAGTCTTAACAAGGTTCGGCTTTAAGTCAGCAAGTGCCTTGAAAGCAGCCTCGCCGTTGTCTGTTGTTACGTCAACGCCTGCGTGGTCGCTTGCAACGTAAACCATAGCCGGTCCGAATGTTGTTGTGATCTCCGGGATGGAAACCATGCCTGCAAGGCGCTCGTCCCAAAGGTCATCAAAGCTTGTGATCTCAAATCCTGTAAGCTCCGGGTTGTAGATGATACCGATGCTGTTGATAGTGTACGGAACACCCTGTCCTGCCTCTGCAATCTCCTTTGCAGCCGGGATCAGCTTCTCAGCATTCGGGATCTTGCTTAAGTCGATCGTATCGAAAAGTCCCTCGTCAGTGCCCTTCGCTGTCATAGCCTGGGAGAGCTCAATCACATCGATGGTGGAGTTCGGGTCTGCCGCTAACTTTGTATAACGGTCGTTTGTGCCGCCTGTCTCAGTTACGATCTCACAGCTGAACTCGTTCTCAAACGGTGTGTAAACCTCTTCTTCGGAGATATCTTCGCTGAGGCCGTATGTGGATAATACGAGCTTCTGTGCGTCTCCGGAAGCTGCCTTTGTCTCTTCTGCGGAAGAAGCTGCCTCAGAACCTGCTGCCTGGCTTCCTGCTGCTGTGGTCTCTGTTGTGGATGCGCCGCCGCAAGCGGTAAGCATCATTGCTGTGCAAAGTACAACTGCTGCTGTTTTTTTCATGGTTTTTCTCCTCTTTCTCTCTTTTGAGATAATATTTCTTCGCGTTGACAGAATCTCTGCCCCTGCGATGGATCACTAAGTTAATTTTTATCTTCTCACCAGGATCAGTTTATCCTTCGGCAGATACAGCCGGATCTCCTCGCCCTCTTTATAAACATGGTCAGTTCCCATATTTACCTTCAGGACACCGGCGGAAGTCTCAACCTCGTACTGGTAGCTCTTCCCGAGGAATGTGCGGACACCGATCTTACCGCTTAAGACATTCTCTGTCTGAACATCATCTGCCAGACAGATATCGTCCGGACGGATCGTTCCCGCGAATTTCTCGCAATCGAGATCCATGGAAGTTAAGAACTCGCTTCCATCCGGTGCTGTGTAGACGCCGTCCTGCTTTTTCGCAAGCTCAAGGAAGTTCTCAAAACCGATGAATCTCGCGACGAACTCTGTCGCCGGTCTCCTGTAAATGTTCTCCGGTGTGTCAAACTGCTCGATGACACCGCCGTTCATAACGGCCACCTTATCGGAGATGGAGAAGCATTCTTCCTGATCATGTGTAACGAACAATGTGGTGATTCCAAGGCGCTTCTGGAGTCTCTTGATCTCCACACGCATGGAAAGTCTTAATTTCGCATCAAGGTTGGATAACGGCTCATCCAAGAGCAGTAACTTTGGCTCGATGACAAGTGCTCTCGCGAGGGCAACTCTCTGGCGCTGTCCGCCGGACATCTGCTTCGGGAAACGATCGGCAAGCTCTGTCAGACCGCAGACCTCAAGGATCTCCCTGACCTTCTTGTCGATCACATCCTTGTCCATCTTTCTTGTTCTGAGTCCGAACGCTACATTGTCATAAACGCTTAAGTGCGGGAACAGGGCGTAGCTCTGGAATACCAGACCGAACTGACGCTTGTGGACCGGGACCTTTGTCATGTCCTCACCATCTAATGTGAAGGTTCCGCCCTGCGGGTCGATAAAGCCTGCAACGACGCGGAGTGTCGTGGACTTACCGCATCCGCTGGGTCCTAAGAGGGATACGAGCTCGCCCTCCTCGACTTCCAGATTCAGCCCCTTTAAGATCTGTTTCTTTTTATCGTAACTTACGTCGATTCCATTTAAACTCATAAAAGCCATGGTCATATTCTCCTTATTTCGCCAGGGCTGCGATACCCAGTGTGCGGTCTACGATCACCATGATGACTACGGTAGCTGCCATTAAAAGTACGGAAACCGCCGATACGGTCGGATCATAGTTGTATTCAATATAGTTCATCAGTGTTGACGGGAATGTGGAAACTCCCGGTCCGGATAAGAACATGGACACCGGAATGTTGTTGAAGGAATTGATGAACGCCAGCATGAATGCTGAGGAAATTCCGGAAGTCACATTTGGAAGAACGACCTTGAAGAACGCCGCTCCCTTCGGGCATCCGAGGCTCCACGCCGCCTCCTCGATGGAAAAGTCGAACTGCTCCATCGAAGAACCGACTACGCGGATCACATACGGAAGTGTCACCATAAAGTGTCCTGCGAGAAGTCCCGCGAACACCGGGATCCTGAGTGTCAGGATCAGGCACTGGTACATAATAAAGCCGATTACAATTCCCGGAACGATGGTCGGGGAAAGGAAGATGGACTTTAATAACTGCTTTCCTTTTAAACCGGATCTCGCCAGCGCATAAGCCGCCGGGATTCCGACCAGAAGAGAGATGCATGTCGCGAGGAGCGCGACCTCAAGGCTGGTCAGGAATGATCTGCGGAAAGACTTTAGCGCGAGCACGTTCGCGAACCATTTCGTCGAGAAGGACTCGATCGGGAATGTGATGGCGCTTCCGCCGCCGAATGCTGTTACAGTGATGATCAGTAACGGGATCATCAAAAATGCAAATACGATCGCTGCCCATATGGTCAGCACTTTATTTTTACGCATAATCTTCACCTCTGCGGTCCAGCCGTGCGGCCAGAGCGTTAAATCCTTTGATCACAACCAGGGTTACAACGATCATGATGAGGGCGATCACGGACGCGCCGGTCCAGTCACTGACGGACATCGCTCTCTGGTAGATCAGGGTCGCCATGACCATGTTGGAGTTGCCGCCTAATAACTGCGGCGTCGTGTAAGCTGTCAGGGTTCCGGTAAATACCAGAATACCGCCGACGATGATTCCCGGAAGACTCATCGGGAAAATGACCTTCATGAATGCTTCGCTTCTTGAAGCTCCGAGGCTCTGTGCCGCCTCCATCATGTCATCATCGATATTTTCCATAACACCGGCAACTGTCACGATCATCAGCGGAAGAAACAGGTAGACAGAACCAATGATGATAGAAAAGTCGGTGTATAAAAGCTTCATCGGCTTCTCGATCAGTCCCATAGCGATCATTGCCTTGTTGATGATCCCGTTGCTGCCGAGAATATTGATCCATGCAAAGCTTCGGATAACGGAGTTCGTCATCATCGGGAAGATCGACGCAGAGAGGAGAAGTCCTCTCCACTTCTTATCACAGCGGCTGATGAAATACGCCGTCGGGATACCGCCCACCATACAGACAAAGGTGGTGATGACCGCGATCTTCACGGTTCTCAAAAAGATCTTTCTGTAATACTCGTCCTTAAAAAAGTCCACGTACGCGCTGAACGGGTAATCTCCCGTAAACACGCTTGGAACCAGAACGCGAAGCAGCGGGATCATCAGGAACAGAAATAAGATCACCAGTCCCGGAACCAGCATGCACCATGCACTGCTCTTTTTCATTGGTTTGCCCCTTTCTTAACTGTGCGTAATAAATTTTAATTAGTGTTTCTTATAAATATTTGTTTTTTCATCAATTACACTTATATTTTACATTCATTATAAAAAGTGATATACTATACGTCAAATACATATTATCTATAATTTTTATGCAGTAAAGCTATGAGGAGGCCCCTGTATGGAATTAAAAGAAGCCCGCTATATCCTGGCGATCGCCCGCCACCAGAGCATCGGCAAAGCCGCCGAATCCCTTTATATCTCCCAGCCGTCCCTGAGCAAGTACTTAAAGAACCTGGAAGAACGTCTCGGCGCTCCGCTGTTCAGCCGCCACGAAAACCGCTACTACCCAACCTACATGGGTGAACGCTACCTCCACTACGCCGAACAGATCGTTGCCTGCGGCGATGAGTGGATGCAGGAATACGACGATATCGCTCACCGCCAGCGCGGCCGTTTAAACATCGCCGTGCCGATCATGATGGGCAGCACGCTGATCGAACCGATGTTGGCGCCGTTTCATAAACGATACCCCTATGTGACCTTAAATATCATGGAAGCAGTAAATTTCATTGCGGAGAACAGTCTGGAGACCTCATCCATCGACCTGACCCTTTACAATATCCATGAATTTCCCGAGACCATGGACTACCAGATCCTGCGCTCCGAGGAGATCGTTCTGGTCCTGCATGAAAACCATCCTCTCGCCGCAAAAGCCATCACCCGCCCCGGCTTCCGCTACCCGTGGCTGGACCTTTCCCTATTAAGAGATGAAAACTTCATTCTCCTCTACCCGGACCAGAACACCGGCGGCATCGCCCTGGATCTCTTTCAAGAGTACAACATCAACCCACCGGTCTCTCTCCACACGAGAAACTCCTCTATGTCGATCCATCTGGCTATGGACGGCGTCGGCGCTGCCTTCGCCCCGGAGAGCTATTTCCACCATGAAAACCAGTACACCGGAAACCGCGCCCTCTGCTTTTCCGTCGGCCATAAACCGGCTCTCACAACTACCATCGCCGCCTATCGGAAAAACCGGTATCTGCCGCAGCATGCGAGGGATTTTTTGGAAATGATCCGGGAATATTGCCGTGAGAAATAAAACGTTCTCCCAGAAGCTTACGTCTATATGCAAAGTGCGCCGTCTGGCGCACCTCGTAAAAGAAGCCGGACAATCTCTTTCAGTATCCGGCTTCTTGCTGCGAATCTTCTGGCACCTTTAGCTCTGGTAAACAAACAGACGGTTCATTCCCTCCTGCCACGGGTATTCGAATTCCAAATATATTAATTTTATCCATGTAAATTTCCTGTACCGGCAATCAGACATAACAAAAAACGACCTCTCAAAAACAGTTCACTCAAAATTTAAAACCTGTATCTTCACTCTTTTCTTGATTCTATGCAGCTGCACTTTAACTGATTCACAGGTAATTCCCTGCTTCTCTGCTATATCGGATATGCTCAGATTCTTTAAGAGATACTTTGTAAATACTTCTTTTTCTGTTCCGAGGTTTCATTTTTTCAGGTCGTCACCCGGTTTTCGGCATCAAAAAAACGCCATACTCATCACCATTCCGGCAATGAGCAGACGTTTTATATTTTGTCCGCAGATTCTACTTTATGGTTTTTCGCTCAAAAACATACTCCGTCTCCGATGACAGATTTCCTCTGAAAGTATATCCAAGTCTATCAAACTTTTGTATATCTACAGGATTTTCAATATTATTCTCTGCCATGAATCTAACCATTTCACCGCGGGCCATCTTCGCATAGGTACCTTTTGTAACCAGCTTATCACCTGACAATTCACAGAATGTAATCGTGATGTAGTTATCTTTATCCGATAGATACCTTTCTATGCATTTTGAATATTCTTTGGATGCCAGATTTATGATAGTCCTGCTGTCATCAATTACTGAATGATATAACCGGTCCCCCCAGTAATCATATAGATTTGTTTTTTCTTCAATCTCAGCTTTTGCCTGCATTTCAAGACGATAAGGAGTCACACCATCCATCGGCTTTAAAATGCCATAAAACGCAGACAGGATTCTTAAATGATTTTGCAAATACTCAAACTGCTGGATTTCAAACACAGATGGTGCCATATATTGAAATGCAATCCCTTCATATGCTAAAACAGCCGGAGTAAGTCTACTGTAAAGATCCATTTTTTCCAATCTGTTAAAGTTCTGCTCTGCAATCTTGTCATTACATTTCCAGATAGTTTTCAGTTCCTCTTTTGATTTGCTTTTCATCCAGCTCAATACTTCTGCTGTCTTATCAATAAAGACAGGCAGTTCAACCGGTGCTATGTTATCAGTATCTACAATCATCTTTTTTGCAGGTGACAATATGATCTTCATTATACCAATTCCTTAAGCATATTTTCAGGATCATCTGCCGCCTTGACTTTATCATTGGCTTTGATGATAATCCCTTGTTCATCGATAAGATATGTAGTTCTTACCACACCCATAGAAACCTTTCCATAATTTTTCTTTTCTTTCCATACATCATATGCTTCGATCACCTTGCGCTCTGGATCTGCCAAAAGTGTAAATGCCAATCCATATTTTTCCTCAAATTTCTTATGTGAAGCTACAGAATCCTTACTTACCCCAAGAACAACTGCTCCTTTCTCAGTGAATTGAGGATAACGCTCGGAAAAACCACATGCCTGCTTTGTACAGCCTGCCGTGTTATCCTTTGGGTAAAAATATAAAATTACTTTTTTTCCTGCATAATCACTTAATTTATGCATTTTCCCATTCTGATCCGGCAGTTCAAAATCCGGTGCTTTGATTCCTGACTCTAACATTTACTATTCCTCTGCTTCTGTATTTTCCACCTGTTTTCTTGTTTTTTATTACCTGAAATCATTTTATGTCCCGTATACATAGACATAATCATACATATAAGAGAGCTGCATGCAAAATACTTAATCACTGTAGCGATTGATACAGCATTCACGGGCTTTAACTGCCATATTGAAAATGTAATCTGCCATTTTATCAAATAATACAAAAGAATGTATCACGATAATTCTTCCATTACCTTGACGCATCCTTTCGTGCTAGCATAATTATATCCTTCCTAATGACAGCTGTAACTTCCACATCCATGCTCACCACATGTATGTTCTTCCCCATGGTTGTGCTCATGATGAGAACACTTCACATCCGGATTATAATCAAGTGTATCATTGATAAAAGCTTCTACCGCTTTATCCGCATCTCCTGAAACTCCTCCGAAAAGCTTAATGCCTGCTGCCGCTAACGCGGTCTGAGCACCTCCTCCGATTCCGCCGCAGATCAAAACATCTGCATTTAATGCATTAAGAACTCCTGCCAATGCACCATGTCCGCTTCCATTCGTATCTACTACTTCTGAATGTACCACTTTTCCTTCCTCTACATCGTAGATCTTAAATGTCTCTGTGTGTCCAAAGTGCTGAAAAATCTGTCCATTTTCATATGTTACTGCTATTCTCATGATATCTTCTCCTTTTTCTACTGCATATTTTTGATATATCTCCTGCTTATAACATCCTCCAAGGTTGCAGTTACTGCTCTGACCATCACAGATTCTAAAATCCCCACCTTCTATTCTGAGCGGATGTCCATCAATTAGAGCATCTGCTATTTTCTTCCTGGCAATCTCGTAAATTCGTTGAACTGTTGTTCTTGCGATCTGCATAGATTCTGCACACTGCTCCTGACTATAACCTTTCTTGTCCAAAAGACGAATTGTCTCGTATTCATCTACCGTCAGAACAATGGGTACTTTTTTCTCAGTATCATCTGCCGGAAAGAATTCTAAAACATTCGGGAAATGGCAGACTTTCCTGCATTTTACTGGTCTCGGCATAAACTGCTCCTTTTTCGCTTTTCTTATATATTAGTTCTATAAAAGGCATATGTCAATAACTCTTTTTGACATATGCCTTTTTCAAATCAGCTACTGTTCTTGCAGTGTATGTCCATCCCCATGGAACACGGAAGGTCCAGAATAGTTTGATGGCTTCACGCAAGGATGATGCTCCGGCACCAACTAAATATGTCTGAAATACCATATTCCCAATGGGAATAGCTATTCCATTTAACACCAAATTGCGTTTTCTCTTCTTTTCTTTATCCATTTATTTTTGCCGCCTTAAATCTCAATTTTTATATTAAATCCATTTATCTGCTTATTTTTCTTCACATATTTTATCAATATCTCAAAAGCACTTAATAATAAATCCGCACCCGTTTCTTTCCCGTGATCAGTGTGTCCGTAACAACTGTAAACTCATGGTACTCACCTTCCACGACATTATCATAAATACTTGATGATACTTCCACATCCATAGTTTCTTCACCACAATCCAGGTCAGAAGCATTGACTCTTACATAGTACATTGTTGTAGTTTTGCTCGCACCACTGTAATGTCTTTTCTTCCAATTGTACCCCCTGTCAACTTTTTTAGCCTTACCTTTCGTTATGACCAGCAGTTCTTTGTATTCTGTTACGGAATCCCGTACCAAAACCTTGCGATAAATAAAAGGCGACAGCAATGCCAACACCACCACCACTATAAGTGCCCACGAAGTGATTTCTGTTCTTTTTGTTCTCTTGGATTTATAAATATCTTTTCTCATTGATTTTCTCCTACTCACTTGAGTCTTTGTTATTCTCTTATCTCCGTCCAGCATTTGCAAATGCAGTGGCAAACTGGATTTTAATTTGTAACTATAACTTTTCCTTCAGCGTCCAGGAGAGGTGTAACACCAGCTCCATATCCGGACTTCCAACAAAGGTAATTAACTCCCGTCTCCTTATCTACAGGAATTTGGTGTGTGCTTTATAAATTTTTTCCAATCCACTCAAGTTCGTTCATGGAATCCTTATTTTTTTCAAGTTCATCTCTGGCTGTTGCGTAATATGATTTTTTGAAAAGCATATCCCATGAAAGATATTTTGCCATACAGTCAAACTGCTTATCAATCAGCTCATACTGGATGCTGCCTACGGGAGAACCACCTACAACAATTGTGCCAACTTTTTTGTTTTTTAACTGCAATCCACGGCAGTAGCACTTATCAATGATAAGTTTCAATTGTGCTGACATTCCCCACCAATAAACTGGTGTAGCAAAAAGAATCATATCTGCGGCAGCAATTTTATCAATGGTAGAATTTGTATCATCCTTATCGACGCATCCCTTAGAGCATTGACAGACACCACATCCCTTGCATGGTGCAATGTTGAGTTTGTCGGGTTCAATGATTTCAATTTTATTCTTTTCTGACGCTCCTTTTATAAATGCATTGATTGCTGCCAGCGTATTTCCTTTTCTGGCACTTCCATTAATGATTACAATTTTCATGCGTGTATCCTCCAACTTCCGATTTTAATGTCTCTATTATACCATAATGATACTATTATAAAAAAGGAAAAAGAGCTCTTTCGAGCTCTTTTGATTCAGTTCTGTAAACTGGAATTTTCAAATTAGTCTTTGCAAATAACCTTTGAACCTTCACCATCGATTACAATTCCCTGACGGTTGTGAATTGGGCATAGATTCAAATCCGAAAATTCAATCATTATTTTCTCAGTAACTTTCTTAAATGGTGCTGTAAGATAATGCGGAAGAACATAGAAATCAATCAAATCAAGCCCTGCATCATCTTCTTGTGAGTAGTCCTCCGGCTTTTCATCCATTTGTTCAATATATTGGATAGTTGGAGCGCATATAATCGCACCCGCCGATTCACCGATCATCAGTTTTCCCTTTGCCAATTCCTTCTTCAATAGCTCATCCGTTCCCGTTTTACGGAGCCGGTCCATAAGAAAAAAAGAATTTCCGCCGGTAAAATATATCACATCTGCATCTTCAAAAACAGACTGTATCGTTGAATAAGCCTCCGTTGAAATATCAATTTCAGTTACGATTGCTCCCAACTTTTTGAATAATTTTCGAGCCGAGCCGACATAACCGGTGTAGCCTTCACGCAGCGAAGCTGTTGGAATAAATGCGACTTTCTTATTTTCAATTTCTTCCTTTATCAGACTTCCTACACTTGAAAAATGCGAACATAAAAATAGTTTCATCAATATTCTCCTTTATAAATTCCGATTTTAATGTCTCTATTATACCATAATGATACTATTATAAAAAAGGAAAAAGAGCTCCTTCGAGCTCTTTTGATTCAGTTCTGTAAACTTGAAGTTATCATCTACTACATATAGGTAAAAAACAAATTAAACAAAATAAAGCATAGAATAACAGCAGTCCAAATCCACAGACGAGTTTTCTTTTGCAAAGTTAAATTCAAGATACTTATTCCAGCCAAAATAACAAAACTACCAATAATAGCAGGATAATGTGTTCCACTTGAACCATTTGACCAAGGAGATATACCTAAGGCGATAAAAATTTTATCTCCAATGCAATACTTCGCGCTATTCCATGTGCCACCCAATATAAGACCCAAAACAATCAATAGGACAGCAATAATCCTATTTGTCAACTTCTTACTTTTGCTCATATTATCACCTCATCAAATTCCGATTGAGATTTCACCTGTTTTAAGAAATTTAATAACTGTTATATTTTATTATTAAATTCTTCGCAACCCCTTGAAAACACTGGATTTGTCGCAGGTGAGCTTTCCCTTATTATTTCCCTTGTGTTATATCGTCCCATCAGTGTTTATGCACTCTGATAAGGGCAAATACAAGGGCAAGAAAAATCTATAAGACAGTATAACACAAAATAAAAGTGACATGGTGAACTGATTGAAATGCTTCTTAATTTTTGCTACTACTGATTGATTAAATGATAAGGAGATGGGATACGATGAGAACAATATTTGCAGAATACAATCCACAGTGCAACAGCATTGATGTATATACTAATACGGGCTATATACTCCGTATTGATTGTTGGGAAGCAGAAAAAAATTTAAGAACCACACCTGGATCTGATTGTGCTTTGACATCGCTTGCAATCGATGAGCCATTAGAATATGCAAGGTTATATCTTGATGGGAATTTACAGATGTGGGTAGATGCTGAAGATTCATTAGAGTTATGATTATTCCAATCAAAATCTACTAGAATTTATTAAAAATTAGCTTCATAATTTTAAAAGGACAGCCCTATTGCTATGAGGCTGTCCTTAAAAATACAATAGATAAACCTAGATTATTCTTGCTACTATCTGATTGTTAAATTTTCTGTATTCCATATTGCAAATCTCCCTTTTCGCAATATTTTATTAGTATGAATGCCAGAATCGCTGAAAAAACACGTGCCAATACCATACTCCACCATATCATAATCTGTCCACCAAATAAAGGTGGTAAAACAAGCATAAATATCAGCATCAATACTGGTTCAATGAATGTAAGAATGTATGACAATCCACTTTTTTCAGTAGCATAAAATCCAGCTGTCGCTATTCTGGTAATCGCAACAAATGGTAATGACACTAAAAATATAGGTACAATTTTAGAAATCTCAATACTTACTTCATAAGAAGCTCCGAAAACCCCTCCAATATTTGCTCTGTTTACATACATGATAATTCCACCACAAACAGCAAGAATTATTGCAAAAATGTATGCCATTCTCTGAACTCCTCTCAGGCTTTCTTGATCCTTCTCACCATAAAAACGGCTCATTAAAGGTTGACTTCCATCACCTACGCCCTGCAATATGAGATATATGATACAGATAATATAGGATACACATGCATAAGTTGCAATAGCTTTTTCTCCCCCATAAGAAGCGGAGAATCGGTTTATAAACACCAATGAAATATTAGGAGTCAATGCTAGCCCAAATGGTGCAAGACCTACTCTGAATATAGCGCCACACATTTCTTTTACATTTTTTAAGGATACATACACATAAAACTTTTTATTATATAATGCGTATATGATTGCAATTGCTGCAGTCACACCCTGTCCGGCTATTGTAGCTGTGGCTGCACCTTTCATGCCCATTTCATATATCCATACAAAGATAAAATCCAGAACAATATTGGTTATGAATCCACCAACCATCGCAAACATTGACCAGAAAGAGTTTCCATAATTTCTAATGAATGGCATCATTCCAGTTCCAAGAATCTGCAATATTGCTCCAAGTGCTATAATTTTGATATAATCTGTCGCATTTGTTAATATAATTCCATCTGCTCCAAGCAATCCTAAAATTTTAGACGAAAAGGAGTAAATAATTATGGTACTGATAACACTTACTATTACAAGAAGCCACCAGCTTGTAGCAATAAATTCTTCTGCCCGTTTTCCTTTCTTTTCTGCTGCATTAATTGAGTAATAAACAGCTCCTCCCATACCAATTCCTGTTCCAAGAGCCTGAATCAAAGCATCAATCGGATATGCAATATTAATAGCCGAAAGTCCAGCATCTCCTATGGTATTGCCTACAAAATATCCATCCACTATCGCATATATTCCTGATAATGCAAATGCTATAATAGATGGAATAACATATTTAAAAAATAATGATTTATGATTCATTTTTCTTACAATCTCCTTCCTTGAAAAGTCTGATAAACAGCTCTGTATTATCATTAAGACTTTCTATATTCTCTAATCCCATTTTTTCGATTACATATATTTCTTTTGAGTGCAGTTTTTCTATGATATCTTTCGTATATTCCATTCCTGATTCTGTGAGGCATATCAGCTTATTTCTCTTGTCTGAATCATCAGATACCATATTGATGTATCCTTTTTTCTGAAAATCTTTTAGTATCGTATTTACCGTTTGCTTAGGTATATTCCATTTTTCACTTATCATTTTCTGCGTGCATCTTCCATTACTTTCATAAAATGAATACAAAGCAAAAACTCCATTTGAAGACAGTCCCTGATCCTTTGACCATTCCTCATACATTGCTGTACATTCTTCCCATAAAGCATAATATCGTTGCAACTGTATTATCATATTATTATCTTTTCTCATCTTTTTCCTCCTTAAATTAGTACGAATCCGGACTTTTGTATTATAGTCCGAGTTCGTACTAATTGTCAAGATTTATTTATATACTTTTTCTTTATATAAACAATCAATAGTCCCTTACTAAGGACAGGAAGATTATGAAATTTCCCTGTCCTCTTTTAATAATATCCTCGTTCTTCCATCCAGTCTTTCACATAACATCTGATTCCAATATAAATAATATGCGACAGTAATAGCAATACAATAAGATTTATCGGATTAGCGTTTTTAATCCATTCTCCAAAGTAAATTACAACAGCTGTACTCGTTATCGCTACCACGATACTGATGATATCCCAACAATATTTCCGGTAGATTTTTCCTACCTGATAACCAATCCCGATTATCAGCCACCCGGTTATTACGAATAAAATTGCCATGACAGTACCGGCAATCAGCCAGTACACAATCCCGGAAAGAATACTGTTAGGTATTCCACTGCTTAACTGTCCGAAAGAGTCTGCACCTGTCACAAACTCCCGAAATAAACTTCCCATTCCTTTTCCTAACGCACCGAAAAAGACGATACAGTCGTTAAGGAAAACCGGCGAAAGAATCGCAGTAAACAGTGTTGTTGTTATGCTGTACCATGCCAGTAGAAACAAGATACTTTCATAACCAATCGTCATATTTTTATATTTCTTTTCTAACTGGCTTTTACGGCTATCGCATTTTTCTTTTGCTTTCCGGTAAGCAGTACGGTCACATTTTTCACATTTCTCATAAGGCACTTTTTTCTCAACAGCTACCTCTACCGTCTTTTGGTGTGTCTGTGCATAAAGTTTTTCCTGCTCTGCTTTTTCATACTTAAATTTCCATGCCACGGCTTCTGCGTCGGCTCTTTTCCTGCTGTCTGTCTCGCTGGTCAATCGTTCCTCTGTTTGCCTTAATCTTGTCCGCAATGCTTCGATATTCTCGGCTCTGTTTTCGCTGTTCAATTTCTCGTTCAAGGTCAGCGATTCGCTTAGCTGCCTGTTTAGTTCCTGGATTGTCTGGTCTTTCTGATCCAGTTCGTCCTGCATCTGTTCGGTCATCAGCAGAAGTTCTTCCACCTGCCCGACGTTCTCTAAGTTTCTGCATTCGCTCATCGATCTCCCTCGCTTTCTCTATCTGCTGTTTAAGGTCAGCAATTCGCTGTTCTGTTTCTGCAATAAGCTGTTCTCGTTGTTCAGCTTCTGCGTTAATTCCTGCCATTGCTGATTCTCGTTTTCCAACTGTTCGATTCTGGTTTTCTGTTGCTCGATCTGTGAGAGCAGTTCTTCTGTATCTGGCAAAAGATTTAGCAGCCTGGATAATTCGCTGTTTAAGCTTTTTAAACTCTGGTTCTGCTCCTGAAAAGACAGGAGCTGCCTGTCCCGTTCCTGCAATTCCTGTACCATCTCTGCCATAAGATTCTGCTGTTCCTCGATCTGGTTTATCATTGTCTCCATCATGGGAATGACTTCCCGGCTTTCTTCTAATGTCACGCAATCGCTCCTTCCATTGTGTTAATGCACTGGATACTTTTCCAAAAGAAATCTGTATTTTATCCAGCAGTGCATTTTGTCTTTTTATGATCTGGTTTTCCTCTACTTTCCATGAAGTAGAGGATGTCTGTCCGTTTTGAAATTTCTCGTCAATTTTTCTGGCATCTGCGCCCTCATGGATCGTCGGTATCTCTAATTTTCCCTGCCTTGCATAAGAACGATGGTCAATGTGATTTTCCGTTTTCAAATGTGCATTACAGACGTTTGCCCATTCGCTCCGCCATAGCTCACAATTTTTCGGATTGTTCCACCCGGTAGCATCGGTTAATACACGTTTCCACTGTTTGCGGTTCCTTGTCCCGACTTTCTGGACTCCATTTTCATCAAGTACGGGGATTCGGATTCCATGACGGTCAGGGTTCTTTTTATCCTGCCACCAGTCCGGATGGGATTCATCCACCACAATATTTCCATTTTCATCTCTGACAAACTCCCAATCCTTGATTTCTTTGTT
>NZ_QUEP01000005.1 GCF_003478035.1 Clostridium sp. OF03-18AA | reverse complement strand
CCCACTTCAAGCGTGAGCTAAGTGGTGGGAGTATGTCACCATAATACGATTTGCCATGATAAAAAACTCCTTCCATGAATACTTGCTCTCAAAAGCTTTCTGTGCCTTTGTTATTATATTAACAAATTTGAAGGGCAAAAAGAAAGTTACAGAAAAGGTCAAGTGTAACACTTTAAGGAAAATCGACATATTGCAAAAGAAAGATATGGAAAAATTGTGCAAAATAACAATAGATCAGGATAGCAGATGAAGCTCAAGAAACAGATCCCGCAGCGCTGCCGGCATCGCGCGGACGAGAAGCCCGGCAAACTGGGACGGGGTCAGGTCCATGCCGCCGAGAACCCACTTTACGGTCATGGTGATCGAGCCCTGACAGTACATTTCCAGAAGAAAATGGATCTCAGGGGTGGCCGGTCTACCGCTTTTTTCCCGGATCAGATTTTCATAAAAGGCGAGGATCAGCTTAAAATCATGCTCCCGCAGGGAATTCTGCCTGTCATAGCGGAAGGCGGCGGCAAAAAACGTCTTTTCCTCCTGAATATATGTAAATTTTTTCTCCAGACTGTCAAGGACCGTGGTCCCGCGCCCCATATGTTCAAAGGAGCGGGCGAGGAGCTTGTCGAAATACCAGTTGATCAGGTCAGATTTATCAAGAAAATTCCGGTAAAAGGTCTGGCGGGTGACGCCGCAGCGCTCTGTGATCTGGCGGACAGTGATCGCATCGACCGGAGTTGTCTTCATGCATTCCTTCATGGCTGCGGCGAGACGGTATTTTGTTTTTTCCCCCTTCATGGCAGGCGTACTGGATTCGATCATTAAAAGCTCCTTTCTCCGGTATCGCGGCCGGTTCTTATGTAACAGGAAATTCCCCGTTACATAAAAAGGCACATTCTTTTTTTATTCAGTAAATTTTATCATAATTTTTCCAATGAAGAAAGTCTTTTTGAGGCGGTTAGGTCCTTCATCTGATCTCATCGGGAAGCGTTCAAAAAAACTCCGTATTATCCGCGATCGAGTCACGCGGATGATACGGAGTTTGTGTTACGTCTGAATGAGCTTCAGATGGCTGATACCGAAGGCAGACCGATTTTTATGAGAGACCGATCAAAACGGCAAGGATCACAGCGATGGATCCGAAAGTAAACAGGACAGCCTGGAATTTGATCTGGAATTTTGCCCATTTGCCCCAGTCGAGCTTTGCTGCGGCCAGCGCGCCTAAGAGGCAGCCGGAGGTCGGAACGATGAAGTTTGTGAAGGCGTCACCAAGCTGGTACGCAACAACAGCAACCTGTCTCTCGACACCGACAAGATCGGCGAGAGGAGCCATGATCGGCATGGTAAGGGCAGCCTGTCCGGAACCGGATACAACGAAGAAGTTGAATACGGACTGGAAGATATACATAAACCATGCGGAGATCACCGGCGGGAAATTCTGCATGCCCTCGCTGATGCTGTGAAGGAGCGTGTTGAGGACGGTTCCGTCGGTAGCGCTTGTTCCGCCGAGGATAATAATGATACCCTGTGCCATACCAACGCACATCGCAGCGCCTAAAAGGTCAGCCGCACCGTGGTCGAAGGATTTTGCGATATCATTTACTTTCATATCATTCAGCTTGAAGACAACGCCGATGATGCCGGAAACAAGACCCATCACGAAGAACTGGGAAGCGATCTCCGGGATATAGTAGCCCTCGCTTACAACGCCCCAGATCGTCCATACCATGCAGGCAGCGACCGTGAGGAGAACAAGCTTGTGGCCGAGAGTGAACGGCGGCATCTCTTTGCCGTTCTTTGCGAATTCTTTTCTGTATTCTTCGTCAGATTCATACGCAACGGAGAGCTGCGGATCTTTCTTGATCTTTACTGCGTAGCGCATTGTGAAGACGATCGTAAGTCCTGTGAAGAAGATCCATAACGGGATACGGAACCATGCACCGGACATGACCGGAATACCGGCAACACCCTGGGCAACAGCCAGTCCGAACGGATTCTGCCAGGAAGAACCGAAGCCGATCTGTGTAGATACGTAGGAGCACATAATTCCGACAACTGCGTCATATCCCATTGCGATAAACATCGGTACGAGGATCATAACGAACGGGATTGCCTCCTCACCCATACCGAAGACTGCGCCTCCGAGGGAGAACAGGACTACGAGGATCGGGATCAGAAGGATCTCTCGTCCGTTTGTCAAAGCGATGACCCGCATAATGCCGCTTTCTATCGCTCCTGTCCGGAGAACGATACCGAAGGCACCGCCTACGACCAGAATGAAGGCGATGATCCCGACAGCGGTACCATTCTTATCGCCGACGGTCATACCCTCGAATACATAGTTTAAAATTCCCTGACCGCCAAAGTCTTCGGTTCCGAAGATCGGAGCTGCTTTGGTCACCTTATTTCCGTTTTCATCCAGAATATACTGGAAGCTTTCTGGATCCAGAACGGTTCTTGTTTTTTCCACGCCGTTCTGCATATACGTGATTTCTTTTGTGTCGTATTTACCCAACGGGATAAATACGGTGAGCAGAGCCGCGAACAGAATGACACCAAAAATGATGATGTAAGTGTGCGGCATCTGGAAGCCCTTTTTTTTCTCCATGGCTTATCCCCCCATAATTGTATTCTCTACCTGTGAAATCCCCCGCACAGGTAGTGTATCTACTATATTAACATAGATTCTGTGATACGTCATCACTCTTTTCCTTTAATCCTGCATATTAATAGGTTTATACAATTTTGAATCGGCATTTTTGGTACTTATGTAACCAAGCAGAAACATAGGTATTGTATTGCTTATTGTACAAAAAGAAAAAAATGTCAGAATATACACAAAATTGGGATTGAAAGGATGAAAAGTTTGTTCACATCTTCTAAAAAGTATGCTATAATAGAGTCACCATCTAAGAAACTAGTGTATGGGACAAAAAGAGCAGCAAGAGGTGATATCATGGTAAAAAAAGAGATGATAGCGATGCTGTTGGCAGGAGGACAGGGAAGCCGTCTCGGTGTGTTAACACAGAAAGTGGCAAAACCGGCCGTCTCCTTCGGCGGAAAGTACAGAATTATTGATTTCCCGCTCAGCAACTGCATCAACTCTGGTGTTGATACTGTGGGAGTATTGACCCAGTACCAGCCCTTACGTTTAAACGCGCACATTGGAATTGGTATTCCGTGGGATTTAGACCGCAACGTCGGCGGCGTTACGGTTCTTCCGCCTTACGAGAGAAGCAAAGGCAGCGACTGGTATACTGGAACCGCAAACGCGATCTACCAGAATCTGGAGTACATGGAGTCCTACAATCCGGAATACGTTCTGATCCTTTCCGGCGACCACATCTATAAAATGGATTATGAGGTCATGCTGGAATATCACAAAGCGAATAATGCGGATGTCACGATTGCCGCTATGCCGGTACCGATCGAGGAAGCAAGCCGTTTCGGAATCCTGATCACGGATGACAACAACCGGATCACGGAATTTGAGGAAAAACCGAAGAATCCGAGAAGCAACCTTGCTTCCATGGGTATTTATATCTTCAGCTGGAAGGCATTAAAGGAAGCTCTTATCAAGCTTTCTGAAGAGCCGGGCTGTGACTTTGGAAAACATGTGATTCCGTACTGCTTCGAGCAGGGTAAACGGATCTTTGCATATGAGTACAATGGCTACTGGAAAGATGTCGGAACCCTCGGTTCCTACTGGGAAGCAAATATGGAGCTCATCGATATTATTCCGGAGTTCAACCTGTATGAGGAATACTGGAAGATCTACACAAAGAGCGACCGTATCCCGCCGCAGTATATCTCTTCTGACGCAAAGATCACAAAATGTATCATCGGAGAGGGTTCTGAGATCTACGGAGAGGTGACGAATTCCGTTATCGGTTCCGGAGTTGTGATTGAGGAGGGCGCCGTGGTCAAGGATTCGATCATCATGCAGGACAGCGTGATCGGAAAAGGTGCTATGGTCGAAAAGTCCATCATTGCCGAGGACGTAAAGGTCGGAGCTGGGGCACACCTTGGCGTCGGAGAATACGCACCGAGCAAATACGACCAGAAGGTTTACCAGTTTGATCTTGTTACGGTCGGCGAACATTCCGTAATTCCGGAAAACGTAAAGATCGGCAAGAATACAGCAATTTCAGGCGCGACGGCTGCGGAAGATTATCCGAATGGCGAGCTTGAGAGTGGCGGCTACATTATAAAGGCAGGTGGAATCGTATGAGAGCAATCGGTATTGTTTTAGCAGGCGGAAACAGCAAGCGGATGCGCGAACTTTCCAATAAGAGAGCGATCGCGGCGATGCCGATCGCGGGCAGTTTCCGAAGCGTGGATTTTGCGTTAAGCAATATGAGCAACTCTCATATCCAGAGCGTTGCCGTACTGACACAGTATAACTCCCGCTCCTTAAATGAACATTTAAGCTCTTCCAAATGGTGGGATTTCGGAAGAAAACAGGGCGGAATGTATGTATTTACCCCGACGATCACGGCGGAGCACAGTGACTGGTACCGCGGTACCGCAGATGCGTTGTACCAGAATCTGGACTTTTTAAAGAAGAGCCATGAGCCTTACGTTGTGATCGCTTCCGGAGACGGTGTTTATAAGCTGGACTATAACAAAGTCCTGGAATATCATATCGAAAAGAAAGCAGATATCACGGTTGTCTGCAAGGACATGCCGGGCGATGTGGATGTGACCCGTTTCGGTATGATAAAGACGAACGCAGACGGACGGATCGTTGAGTTTGAGGAGAAGCCGATGGTGGCTGATTCCCACACGATCTCTTGCGGTATCTATGTTGTCCGCCGCCGCCAGCTGATCGAGCTTATTGAGCGCTGCGCGAACGAGGACAGATACGACTTCGTACAGGACATTCTGGTGCGCTATAAAGGTCTCAAGCGGATCTACGCGTACAAGTTAAATACATACTGGAGCAATATCGCATCCGTCGATGCTTACTACCAGACAAATATGGATTTCTTAAAACCGGAAGTCCGCAATTACTTCTTCAAGGAGTATCCGGATATCTACTCCAAGGTGGATGATCTTCCGCCGGCAAAATACAATCCGGGCGCGTCCGTGAAGAACAGCCTGGTATCCAGCGGCTGTATCTTAAACGGAACCGTTGAGAACTCTGTTCTCTTCAAGAAAGTCTATATCGGAAACAACTGTATCATCAAGAACTCGGTGATCTTAAATGACGTGTATATTGGGGATAATACCGTTATTGAGAACTGCATCGTTGAGAGCCGCGACACGATCCGTGCCAACACAACGTATATCGGCAAACCGGACGATGTGAAGATCGTCATCGAGAAGAACGAGAGATACACCCTGTAAAAAGGGAGCCGCAGGCCGGAAGCGGGATATTCCGGATGGCGCGGCAAAAGGCAGAAAAACAGGCATTCAAATATTGACTGGCCGGTGATTACATAAAATCTGCGGAGAGCGCAGATGGGGGAGGTTATTATGCAGGTAACAGATGTACGTGTGAGAAGAATTGAGAAAGAGGGAAAGATGAAGGCAATTGTGTCCATCACACTGGACAATGAGTTCGTGATCCACGATATTAAGGTCATTGAAGGGGAGAAAGGCCTGTTTATCGCGATGCCGAGCAGAAAAGCTGCTGATGGCGAATACCGCGATATCGCCCATCCGATCAATTCCGGAACACGGGACATGATCCAGAGAGTGATCCTCGACAAGTACGAGACGACCACACTGGAGGAAGCGCAGGCAGTTTAGTTCTCCGGGAAACTTGTCCGGAGTGATTTCCTGACGCAGGTCCTGCAAAAAAATATAGCCGCAGAGAGCGGCTTGTGAATGGGGAAATAGAAAGTCCGCCGAATCGAAAGGTTTGGCGGACTTTTTTTGCGAATTAGAATCGACAAAGTGTATGCAGGAACCGGTGTCGAGCTGCATTTGAGTTGAGCAGAATGATAAAAAAGACCTCCAGAAACCGGTATGATTCCGGAACTGGAGGTCGTAGATTTTTATGATTTCTTATATGATTACATAAGTCCCGGGATCAGAAGCGGAACATATACGATCATGAAGAATACGATGATCAGTCCGATCAGGTACGGGATAACAGATTTGGAGATCCGTTCGATCGGAAGTCCCGTGATACCGGAAGCAACGAACAGGTTGATGGCAACCGGCGGTGTGATCATGCCGATGGCGATACCAACTACGAAGAGGATTCCGAAATGTACGGTGCTGATGCCCATGGCCTTGACAAGCGGCAGGAACACCGGGGAAAGAATAATGATCGCGGAGGAGGTCTCCATGAAGACTCCGGCGAGCAGGATGATCAGGGAGATCAGGAACATGATCACATACTTGTTTGTGGAGATTCCCAATACTCCGCTTGCGATCGCCTCCGGGATCTTGTAGTTTGCGAGAACCCAGCCGAACGGACCGCTGCATGCGATGATGATCATGATGACTGCGGATGTTTTTGCACTTCCCTTCATGATCTCAACGAGACCTTTGAAGTCGAGGTCGCGGTAGATAAAGAAGGAAACGAAGATCGCGTAGATAACAGCTACGGCAGCAGCCTCGGACGGTGTGAAGTAACCGGAGAAGATTCCGCCGAGAATGATGAGCGGCATCAGGATTCCCCAGATCGCTTCCTTGAAGGTGCGGAGCACATTTCCTACGGAGAAAGGCTTTCCCTTCGGGTAGTTAAACTTGCGTGCCTGGTAGAGGGAGATCGCAACGAGGATCACACCCATCAAAGCACCCGGGATGAAACCGTTGCGGAACAAGGTGTTGACACTGTCCTCAGAGATAACGGCGTAAAGGACCATCGGAACGGACGGCGGGATAACGACACCAATCGTTCCGGCAGCTGCGATCAGGGCAGCCGCGGAGTCTTCACGATAACCGCGTTTCTTTAACTCCGGGATCAGAGTCGCGCCGACAGCTGCTGTTGTAGCGGCACCGGAACCGGAGATCGCTGCGAAGAACATACCTGCAAGGACGGATACGATGGAAAGACCGCCCTTTAACATACCGAGCAGAGACTCAGCAAACTCAACGAGCACCTTGGAAACCTTACCTTTTGCGAGAAGATCACCGGCAAAGATGAAGAACGGAACCGCGATCAGGGAGAAGGAATCGGTGCTGGCGAACATACGCTGCACGAGGATCAGGAGCTTTACATCGCCTTTTAAGAGAACGAGGAGAGCTGCGGCTGCGATCGCGAATGCGACCGGAACACCGATCAGGAGCAGAACGATAAAGGAAATAAATAATAATGCTGCCATTTTATGCCTCCTCCTTTCCGAATAAGAGTCCGAGAACTGCATCTACTGCATGGACGAACATGAGGCCGCATCCGACCGGGATGCAGAGGTAAATGTATTTCATGGGAAGACGCATCGCTGCGGACAGTTGATTTCCCTGTTTTCCGAAGTATTTCATTCCATAGATGATCACAACAACGAAGAGGATGCAGCAGATCACATGGACGAGAAGTTTTAAGATCTTACTGAATGCGGCCGGAACCATATCCTGGATGAAGGTGATGGAGATATGGCCGCTGTGTTTGTATACACAGCTTGCACCTAAGAATGAGGACCAGACTAAAAGATAACGGGTCGCTTCCTCACTCCAGGAGAGAGCGGTAAATGCCATACGGCAGACGATCTGGGCGCCGGTGATGATGACCATGGCGCCGAGCATGACAACGATGATGTAGGAACATAAGGTGTCCAGGAGATCGCTGAGTTTATGAAAACCTTTAACGAAAGCCAACGGTGTTTCCTCCTTTTTAAATCCTGAGCGGTTACTGCTCACGACAGGCGTTTTCCGCAGCCATGCGTCTGTAAGGGGACGCCGGCGGCAGGTCCTGCAGGTGTGGAAAATGCTTATCGTGAACAGTAACCATGAAATGTGTTTAAGATGGGACCGGCTGCACAGGAGATCCTGGGCAGCCGGGTCAGATCACATGCTGAAATTCCGACTGCGAAAGCAGTGCCAGCGGATATCAGCACAAAAAGTTACGATCCAGAAACCGGGATTACTTTAAAGCATCCTGGATTCTTGTGATGTAGTCAGCGTAATCCGGATATGCATCGTATACGCTCTGAACAGCAGCACGGAAGCTGTCAACATCCGGGTTTTCTACGACTTCCATACCATGATCCTTGATCTCCTGGAGCTGGTCAGCTTCCTGATCAGCAACCCACTGACGCTCGTACTCAGCAGCTTCCTGAGCGGATTCCTCGAAGATCGTCTGAACATCTTCCGGTAAGGATTTGAAGAGGTCATTGCTCATTGTGATGATCGCTGTGGAGTAGGAATGACGGTCAAGTGTTACATATTTCTGGGACTCCCAGAGTTTGTAGGAGTAGATAACGTTGATCGGGTTCTCCTCGCCGTCGATGGTGCCCTGCTGAAGAGCTGTTAAAGCGTCGGACCATGCCATCGGAACTGCGTTTACACCAAGAGCTTTGAATGTTGCTGTGTAAACATCGTTCTCCATGACACGGAGCTTTAAGCCTGCAACGTCTGCTGCGTTTGTGATCGGTTTCTTGCTGTTTGTGATGTTACGGAAACCACGCTCTGCGTAAGCAAGTCCCTTTAAGTCTGCATCTTCAAGAGTTGCAAGGAGCTCTTTACCGATCTCGCCGTCCAGGATCTTGTAAGCTTCTTCGTTGTTTGCGAACAGGAACGGCATATCAAGAACGCCCATAGCGCTGGAGAAGTTTACGAACGGACCGCTTGTGATGATACCCATATCAAGAGTACCCATCTGCATGCTCTCAAGCATGGTACGCTCATCGCCGAGAGCTCCGTTCGGATGGATCTCGATCTCGTAGGCGCCGTTTGTGCGCTCTTTTACGAGCTCAGCGAATTTCTCAGCACATACCTGGAAACTGTCCTGCTCGTTTACGGTCGTACCAAGCTTTATTACGGTTGCGTCTGTGTTTGAAGTCGCTTCCTTGCTTTCAGCAGCGGAAGAATCAGCAGCAGCGGCTGTTGTCTCAGCGGCAGCAGCAGTTGTCTCTGCAGAATTGCTGGAAGAACCGCATCCAGCCATGGAAAGTACCATAGCGCCTGCCATTACAGCAGATAATAATTTTGCACTTTTTTTCATAATGACCTCCTGAATCATTTAAAAATATGTTGTTTACAATATATCTTAACTGCCCCTCGCAGTAAGAATCTGAAGAATAAAAAAGCTCCTGTCTCTGTTAAAGAGACAGAAGCGAAACTTCTGCGGTACCACTCTTTTTGCTGTAAAAACAGCCTCTCGATCCCGTCGTTTTCCGGCTCATTTAGTGCGGAAAAGTAAACAGGCAACACGTTAACGGGTGTAAACCGAACCAGCCTACTTGGAACACTTTCAGTGGTTAGCTCCGGGAGGATTGTCTGTAACGCGGTGTCTGCAGCTTTTCACCAGCCAGCTGCTCTCTGAAAGGCCTTCGTTAAGAGCGTTCCCATCATCGCAGGAAATATTTGAAACTGACCTTTATTATAGTCACAGATTTTCAAAAGTCAAGAGAATTAAAAAAAATAAATCGCGTATTGTGAGAAAAATATGATATGATAGATCGTATAGTAAATTTATTTCATAGGAGATATTCCAACAGGTTATTATAGAGAATGGAGGAGGAGAATGAAACCGACCGTCAGTATAATTGTTCCTGTCTACAATGCGGAAAAATTCCTGAACCGCTGTGTGGACAGTATTCTCGGACAGGAATATAGAGATTTTGAACTGATCCTCGTAGATGATGGGAGCAGAGATATGTCAGGCTCGATCTGTGATGCGTATGCGAAGACGGATGAGCGTGTGGTGGTGATCCACAAAGAAAATTCCGGGGTTTCAGACACGAGAAATCAGGGAATTGAAAGGGCAAAGGGAACATATCTCCAGTTTGTGGACAGTGATGACTGGCTGACGCCGGATGCGACAAAGCTTATGGTCCGGGCGGCAGAGGAACATGGCTGTGATATGGTGATCTCCGATTTTTACCGTGTCGTTGGGGATATGGTATCCAGAAAAGGGGACATCGAGTCAGACTGCGTGATCGACCGGGAGGAATTCGCGTCGTTTATGATGGAGAATCCGGCGGATTATTACTATGGAGTGCTGTGGAATAAGCTGTACCGGCGCGATCTCGTAAACCGCTTCGGGATCCGGATGGATGCGGAGATCAGCTGGTGTGAGGATTTCATGTTCAATCTGGAATATGTCCGCTATGCAGAGACATTCTATGCGCTGAGGACACCGGTGTATTATTATGTAAAGACAAAAGGTTCGCTGGTGAACCAGAAGATCAGCATCACGAAGACTGTGAAGATGAAGCTTATGATGTTTGAGTACTACAACAACTTTTATAAGCATGTGCTGGACGAAGAGGATTATGAGAAAAACCGGCTTCAGGTGTACCATTTTCTGGTGGACGCAGCGAAGGACGGCTTTGTTTTTCCGGCATCGATCCCCGGAAACCGGAAGCTCGGAGAGGAGCGGAGCAGTGCGCTGCAGGAGGTGATCTCCGATGATGGGATCATTGTGGATAAATACCGGGACCGGAAACTTCTGGAGAGATATCTGGAGTCGGCGGCATTGAAGCATGATATGACAATGGAGGAACTTTCCCTGCTTTTATATCTGAAGGATGCAAGCCATGAACTGAGCAGAAAGAATCTTGCGGATCTTATGGATCTTAGCCGCGGAGACCTCGCGGTGGCGGTCCAGCGGTTGTCCGCGAAAAAGATGGTGGAGGTAACGGAGCTTCCGAGAAGGCGGGGAACAGAACGAAAGATCCGACTGGAACTTCTTCCGGCATCAGAAGTTGTGATCCCGGATCTTGAGGCGGCGGAGAACGATTACTATCAGGCGAAGTTTGGAAATTTTACAGAGGAAGAGATCAGACAGTATACGCTGCTGGCACGGAAAGTGCGGGAGAACGAGAGGAGTATTTTGCAGCGGGGATAGGAGAAGGCGCATTCGCGAGAAGCTGCGGACTGCGTCAGGCGGTCGTACTGGTGTGGAAATACAACGGATAAACATCAAAATATGGAGATAAAGATGGAAAAAGATAAAACTTGCAAAATCGTATTCAGTGACATCGACGGCACGCTGCTGACGTCGGACGGACAGATCACGGAGGGGACGAAGGAGATGATCCTGAATCTTGAGAAGAAGGGAATCCCGTTTATCCTGACTTCCGCGCGGTCACCGGAAGGCGTGCGGGTCATTAAGAGAATGCTGGGGAATCATGCACCGATCATTGCGTTCTGCGGTGGACTGATCCTCGATAACGACGGAAATGAGATCTACAGTAAGATGATTCCGTTAAAACGGGCACTAGAACTGAAGGCGATGCTGGATAAGGATTTTCCGGCTGTTGCCTGCAATACCTTCGGCGGCGAGAAGTGGATCGTGGATGACCGGGACGATTGGAGAGAGCAGCGGGAAGAGAAAATCGTGGGATTTCCGGCTGAAATTGGAGCTATTAAAGATATATTTGAAAAAGAAGGCGGAATTCATAAATTTCTTCTCATGGGAGATCCGGACGTGATGACAAAGCTGGCGGCGGTTCTGGCGAGAGATTTCTCCGACCTCCAGTCTGCGGCCTCCAACCCGGAATATCTGGAGATCACGGCAGCGGGCGTGGAAAAGTCGGAAGGTTTGAAGACGCTCTGTGGAAAACTCGGAATTTCCCCGGAAGAGGCAGCGGCCTTCGGTGACGGCGAGAGTGATCTTTCCATGATGCGTGCGGCAGGATTTGGCGCGGCGATGGGAAATGCGCCGGAGAATGTGCGGAGACGGGCACCAATGGTGATCGGGAAGAATGATGAGGAAGGGCTGCTGAAGAGGCTGAAGGAGATATTTAAGGACTGAGAAAAGTTGAAGAAATAATTAAAAAAACAGACCCATTTGATACAAATCCAGAAATCAAATGAGCCTGTTTTTTAACCGAATCAAGTAAGTCCCCTGCTTCAATTGCGAAAAGCAATAAGCAGTGGGTGGGGAATTGCTTGTATCAGGAGGAGTGCAAGCTCCTTCTGATAAACTGCGGAGCAGTTATTCGGTTATGAGCAAGTAGCGAAGCGGATTGCGAATATCCGCTTGACTTACCAATATCCGAGCGATAGAAGATGTTTCAAAAACTCAACCGTATTACTTCTGTTTCTTCACCGCATTCCTCACCGCATCCGTTGTCCACTGACAAAGCTCAGCGATCTTGAAATCCTGATACCGTCTCATAGTCGTGAGGATCCTATCCCCGATGGGCTTGATATAGCTGTCATCAATGACATCCAGACCGATCATGATCGCCAGTGCGTTCAGTACCGGGGCTGCGGTACAGTCCGCATCCTGACCTTCCATAGCGATGATGTGGCAGGTCTCCTTAAAGTCCATATTTCCGAACCAGAGGGCAATAACTTCGGCGGCTGCGTTCGGATAGGCGTGGATCCAGTTGTACTCTTTGTAACGCTCCTCGCAGGCCGTCCATACCGGCTCCCAGGAAGAATTTTCCTTGCAGAGATCCAGCGCATGTTTTACGACTGCGTAGTATTCGCTCTTATGCGGGATCATGTCCACCGCTTTCTCAACAACGGTCCGGATATGGTCCTCCGTGAAAGCGAGGGAGGTGAGCAGGGCGTTGAAGATCCCGCCCAGCATGCCATTGTTGGAGTGGGAGACGATCGAATCGTCCGCGGCAAGTCTCGCAGCGAGCTTCGGGTTTCCGGGTGCTAACATTCCGTGAAGCGGGGTGCGCATCTGCGCTCCGATCCAGTCGTAGAAGTAGTTGTTTATTGTGCCGCTCTCCGGCGGAAGAAGCCCGCGGCGGAGATTTTCGATGGCCGTCTTCTCGGCGGAATATCCGTCGGAGATCAGC
Source organism: Clostridium sp. OF03-18AA (assembly GCF_003478035.1). Taxonomy (GTDB): domain Bacteria; phylum Bacillota; class Clostridia; order Lachnospirales; family Lachnospiraceae; genus Pilosibacter. The sequence continues at coordinate 224,869 of NZ_QUEP01000005.1, read as the reverse complement.
TCCAGCCATTTGTAGGCAACGTCGGCAGGCGTGATGTCATAGCCTTTTTCGATGAATCCGTCGAGATAGGCGATCTCGTAGGTGATATCATCATTGTATGTCTCCGGACGGCGGAGATATCCGTAGACCTCGCCGAAGCGTTTGCGGATCTGTTCCGTGGTATAACCTTCGATCTGGGTTCCAAGGCAGCCGCCGATGAGCTGTCCCATCCATCCTGCGGTGACTTTCTTTGAAAAGTCATCGGAAAAGACGTCATAGGGCGCTGCAGGGCCGAAATCAGCCTCTTTTTCTACATCCGCGAAGGTGCGGTAGGTGTTGTAGCTCCAGTAAGGGGAGGCGGGATCCTTCGGCGCTTCATTCAGTGCGTGGAAGATCTTCGCGGTAGCCACCTGAATCGCGGCTCCGTCCTTTTCCTCGGACGCCTTCAGGCCTTCCTCCATGAATTTCTCAGCTTCCGTCACATCATATCCCCGGTTGTGCATGCTCTGCACCGCGGCGATCACCACGTCGCAGGGCGCTTTGGATCCCGGAACCTTATTGTCCCAGTCGTGGAAAAGCTGTTTGTCGGAGGCGCGGCCGGCTTCCGTGTAGGCCATCCAGTCCGCCTCATTGTCGTCGTGAAGCTCCGGCGGAACCGCGTCCGCCGTCAGCTTATGTTCAAATTCCCATGCTTTCATAAAGAATCTCCCTCATTTCAGCTGTAAATACCACTTCCTGTCTCTGCTCAGGATAAGAAACAGGGCAGAGATCGGAAGAAAACACATTGTCAAAATGGATCATACAGAAGCTTTGCCTATATTTATAACAGCTCGGAATTTCGAAATAATTCCATCAATTCTTCTTCTTTCCCGACATACTTCTCTTCGAATAAATTCCAATCGCGATCATCGTAACCACGTAAGGAATCGTCTGAATAAGCTGGGATGGCAGATTTAACATCTGAAGCCGTACGGCCAGTGAATCTGCCATACCGAAGATCAGTACCGAGCAGGCGATCTTCCATGGAATACCGAGACCCATGGATTCCGCCGCCATTCCGATCCATCCGCGTCCGGCGATCATGTCTCTTGAGAAGAAGGAAACATAACCCATGGACATGTATGCTCCGCCGATCCCGGCGAGACAGCCGGCGATGAGAAGGGCGATGTACTTATATTTCATGACGTTTAAGCCTACGGATTTTGCGGCACTCTCATTCTCACCGACGGCGCGGATCCGCAGACCGATGGTAGTCTTCCAGAAGAAGACTGTGAGAACGACCACGAGGATCAGCCCGAGATAAGTCAGGACATTATGTCCGGAGATAATAGCGCCGAGAACCGGGATATCCTTGATAAGCGGAATCCTGATCTCCGGCATCACCGGACTCTTTAAACTCTGGGTGGAACCTTTATTTCCGGTCAGATAGTAGGTCGTAAAGACCGTGAGACCGCCGGATAAGGTATTCAGGGCGATTCCGGCGAGCACCGGGTTTGTATTCAGGATCAGCGTAAAGTAACCAAACACGAAAGCCAGCACCACGCCGACTGCCATTGCGAATATCACGCCGCCCAGAGCGCTGTGGGTAAAGTAACCGCCGACAGGTCCCGCAAGGGCACAGCTTAACATGATTCCCTCAGTTCCGATGGGATCGATGCCGCCTTTCACGAAGACCATGCAGGCCATGGCCGCGAACAGGATCGGAGTCATCACACGGATCGAGGTAAAGAGGAAGTCAGGGGAAAGAATCACACTCCAGATATTCATGCCTGTACCTCCTTTTTCGCTGCAGCTTCGAATTCTTTTGTCTCTTTGATGATGAGTTTCTTCTTATATCCGCTGAGGATCGCGGTGGCGGAGATCAGAAGGACCATGACTGCCTGAATGATGTTTACGATCTCAAACGGGATATCGGAATTTCTGGACATGATATCCGCGCCGATCCGCAGGTAAGATAAAAACAGTGCTGCGAACGGGACATACTGTACCTTCCGTCTGGCGACGATGGCGATCAGAACACCGTCCCAGCCATAGCCCGGGAGTGCGGAATACTGGAAGCGCTGGTACATGCCGAAAAGCTCCGCAGCGCCGCCGAGTCCCGCCAGCATACCACCCAGAATCTGGGTCAGGATGATTATGAGGCCGGAGTTGATGCCCGCGTAGTTTGCCATATTGAAGTTTTCGCCCACAAGGTTTGCCTTAAAGCCGAAGGGTGTCCGGTTTACGATGACCCAGATCACAAGGACAGTCACAAGGGCGATGATCGTACCGGAGTTGATACGCGTGCCGGTGATGATCCTGCTTAAAGCGCATCCTTCCGGAAATTTGTAGGAATAGTTGGAGTTCTGGGTCGGATCATAGAAGAAGGTGGTGATGATCCATAGCCCGACGTACAGGCAGGTGTAATTGAGCATCAGGGAAGTTACAAGCTCATTGGAGCCGGTCTTTACTTTCATGATGCCCGGGATAAAGCAGATAAATCCACCTGCGACCGCCGCAGCCGCCATGGCCACGATCAGTGCCATTTTTCCGGAAAGTCCGAGTCCCAGGGAAGCCGCACAGGCAGCAACGGCGCCGATAAAGAACGCGCCTTCCATGGACAGATTGAAAAGCCCCGGTTTAAAGAGGATGATGACCGCAAGGCCTGTAAACATTAACGGTGTCATACCTTCGATGACGTTTCCGAAACGGCGGACGGAGGTCAGCGGTCCGAAAATAAAGTCTCCGAGAGCGGAGAGGGGCTGGCTGCTGATCAGGAGAATGATCGCGAAGACGATGATCAGGGAGATCAGGATGGCGATCATGGTCCGCAGCATTTCTACATAAGATGATAGAGGTTTTTTCTGTTTCATGATTCCGATACCTCCTGATGTTTCAGCCCGAGCATGTAGTTTCCGAGCTCGAACTCATCTACTTTTTTCGCGTCCTCGAAGTAGGCGGCAGCCTGTCCGCCGCACATGACGAGAATGCTGTCGGAGAGCTCCATGATCTCGTTTAAGTCCGCGGAGATCAGGATAACGCCCTTTCCGGCATCGCGCTGTTCAATGATCTTTTTCCAGATAAACTCGTTGGCACCCACATCGATGCCCCGGGTCGGCTGGTTGGCGATCAGAAGCTTCGGGTCAGAGGAAAATTCCCTTGCGACTACGACCTTCTGCATATTTCCGCCGGACAGCATACCGATCGGCTGATCGTCATTCTGGCAGAGGACGCCGAAGTCGCTGATAAGTTTATCTGCCCGTTCATGGATATTTTTATAATTGAGAAGTCCGTGTTTTTTTAACAGCGGGCTGTCGATGATGTCTGCGATCATGTTGCCCCAGAGGCTGATGTTTCCGGCCGCTCCGGTTTTGATACGGTCCTCGGGGATATAGGAAATTCCGTCATCGCGGATCGCGCGGATGGATTTTCCAAGGATTTCTTTCCCGTCAAAGAGGATACTGCCTTTGACACCGGAGTAGAAACCGAAGATCGCCTCGGCGAGTTCATTCTGTCCGTTTCCCTCAACTCCTGCGATACCTAAGATCTGGCCCTTTTTCAGTGAAAAGGAGACATGGTCCAGGAGCTTTCGTCCTTCTTTATTTTCATAGGTCAGATCAGTGACTTTTAAGAGCGTGTCACCGAATTCTGCCGGCTTTTTATTCATTTTCAGGATGACATCGCGGCCCACCATGAAGCGGGAGATATCTTCTTCTGTCGCGTTGGCGACCGGGATCGATCCCACTGTCCGTCCGGCACGGAGGACTGTGATATTGTCGCAGATCTGCATGACTTCGCGGATCTTGTGGGAGATGAAGATGATCGTGTGATCATTTTTCTTTAGTAAAAGAAGCTGTTCAAAGAGTTCGTCTGTCTCCTGTGGCGTCAAAACCGCGGTCGGCTCATCTAAGATCAGGAGCTTCGCCCCGCGGAGCAGGACTTTTAAGATCTCGACCTTCTGTTTCTGGCTGACGGAGAGCTCTCCGACGACAGCCATCGGATCGATCTTTAAGTTGTACTTTTTGGCGGTTTCCTCCACCGCCCGGATCGCTTTTTCCTTGTCGATCATGATCCCGTTTTTCGGTTCCATGCCGAGGATCACGTTCTCATATACCCGCAGAGAATCCACGAGCATGAAGTGCTGATGCACCATTCCGATTCCGAGACGGATCGTGTCAGCGGCACTTTTTGGCTGGATCTTGTTTCCCTCGAAGATGATATCGCCCTCAGTGGCGTCCTCGTCGCCGAACAGGATCTTCATCAGGGTACTTTTTCCGGCACCGTTCTCACCCATCAGGGCATGGATCTCACCTTCCCGGACAGAAAAGCTGACATCCCTGTTGGCCATGACACCGTTGGGGTAGATCTTTGTGATATGTTCCATTTTCAGGATCTCTTTGCCCATACGGATCCTCCTTTCTTATAAAAGCCAAGGGGACTTGTTGACAAGTCCCCTGATGTACTCGATATTCTGGGAAAATCAATGGCCTTGGAAAGATTCCCCAGATGGTTTACATAAAATATCGCAGCAGGTTTTGAGTGGATCTGCCGGATAAAATTACGGAGCTACAGAGTCGATGAGAGCCTGAACTTCGTTCTGGTCAGCATCGCCGAGAGCAGTCGGGATCTCGATCTTTCCGTCGAGAACTTCCTGTTTCTTCTCCTCGATTGTCTTTTTGATCTCGTCCGGAACGTTCTTCTGGAAGTACTCGTTGTCAGCAAGACCTGCACCGTTTTCCTTTAAACCAAGGAATTCACATTTGCCGTAAGGAACCGTTCCCTCTTCTTCCATTTCAGCCATTCTCACGAGGGAATCGCCGACATTTTTTAATACGGAAGAAAGGATCACGTTTGCCTTTGCCTCATCGGAACCGGAGAACAGCATTGCCTGATCAGAGTCAACGCCGATGATGTATTTGCCCATCTCAGCAGCAGCCTCTACGCAGCCAAGTCCGGCCTGCTCAGCAGCCGGGAAGATAATATCAACGCCCTGATTGTACTGGGCGATAGCTGTCTCTTTACCCTTTGCGGTATCATCCCAGGAACCGATGTAGGAAACGTATACCTTGATATCCGGGTCAACAGATTTTGCGCCTGCGATGTATCCAACAAGGAAGTCAGTAATGATCGGGTGCTCGGAACCGCCGACGAAACCGATCTTCTTGTCTTCATTTGCGTTTGGCATGTCTTTGGATTCTGTTACAAGTGCTGCGAGAACGCCGGCAAGGTAGCTGCCCTCGTTCTGTTTGTAGCTGATCGCGTAAAGGTTCGGCCACTTGCCCTCTTCCATATCAGAGTCGAACATAACGAATTTCTGATCCGGGAATTCTTCCGCAACCTGCTCGATGACCTCAGCGGAGGAAGATCCGTTGGAAATGATAACATCGTATTTTCCTTCCTCAGCGAGATCCTGGAATGTCGGCTCCCACTTTGTCTGGTCACGGCCGATCTCGATAACCTTTATCTCGCAGCCAAGATCGGAAGCAATCTTTTCCATACCTGCGTTTGCAGAATCGTTGAAGGATTTATCACCTAACTGTCCTGTACATACGAATACAAAGGACGGCTTCTTTGCGTCTGTCTCAGCAGCGGCAGCAGTTGTCTCGGCATCAGCTTTTGCGCTTTCAGCGGCAGCAGTTGTAGCTGCAGTATCAGTTTTTCCTCCGCACGCGGTGAGCAGCAGTCCGGCTGCCAAGAATAATGCGGTAGCTTTCATTGTTCTTTTCATGATATCCTCCTGTTTTCCGTTCTCTGCGGAGTAGATTCTCGCCTGAGAACATTGCAGCGGCGATCATCTGACAAGTCCGCGGATCCATGAAAATAAGCTGCGATTCGCCGGTAAGGCGTTGCCGCTGAAGGATCGCACAGAGAGAAAAGTCCGAAATCGTCACCATTTGTAATTTTTTATGGGTATACTATACCAAAATTGTACATTTCAGACAATGAATATGAGAAAAAAAGTGAAAGATTGTTAAAAAAAAGACAAAAATGATCCGGGTTGTGGGTATTAACAAGATTGACAAAATCTCAGACGGCTATACAATGGTAAAAAAGGAGCTGAGAAGGACAATGAAAAGTAAGATCCTGATGGGCGGAGGGCTGCTGTTAGTTGCAGCGGCTCTTCTTCTCACAATTTACAACATAAGAGAATCGGACCAGGCCGGAAAGGCAGCAGAGGAGATGGTGGTTCAGATGGAATCGCTGGAGGCCGGCCTTCCGGAGCGGCTGGAACCGGAGAGCGAGGAACTTGTTCCGGAGTATAAAAAGCATCCGGAGATGGAGATGCCGGTCGTGGAGGTAAACGGCCAGGAATGCATCGGGACGATCGAGATCCCGCTGCTTGACCTGAAACTGCCGGTGATCAGTGAGTGGAGTTATGCGAAGCTGAAAAAAGCGCCGTGCCGCTACAGTGGATCCGCGTACCAGAATAACCTGATTATTGCCGGACATAATTACCGCACGCATTTTTCCGGCATCAAGTGCCTGGATCCGGGCGATGAGGTGATCCTTACAGATGCGGACGGCAATGTATTTTCTTATGAAGTGGATACGATCGAGACAGTCGGCGGAACCGACATCGAAAAAATGGAATCCGGCGACTGGGACCTGACGCTGTTTACGTGTACGACAGGAGGAAAGGCGCGGGCGGCGGTGAGATGTAAGGAGAAATAGAAGAATCATTCGAAAAACAGGGAAAGTCTCTTGAAAAAAAGAGTATTTTCCCTGTTTTTATCGGATGAATCGGCCTATTTTTTGTAGAAACAGTTCCCACCAACGATCTTATAGGACGAATAGCTGCTGACGGAGGCCCGCTTCGCCGATTTAAAATAGAGATAATCTCCAATATTGTTGGAGCCGGACAGAGCGTCTTTTGCGGCTTTCAGAGCCGTTTTTGACGGACTTTTTGAGAGGTAACGGTCCAGAAGTCCGGACGTTGCTCCCGGAAACTGACCATCAGCGTAGATCACACTGGAGATCGTTTTGCCCCATTCTTTTGTCTTGACACGGTTGACGATACAGCTTGCAACAGCGAGCTGTGCGTCGTAGGAACCATCTCCCGTTTCCATTGCGGTACAGGCTGCCAGCAGATAGACCTCATCATCTGTTGCAGGGATCACATAAGATGGCGCTGCGGCGGACTGGCCGGAGGAATTTAATGCAGCAGATTCCTCCTTCGCATCAACAGCAGCTCCCGGGATCGGAATGATCGATACATATTTTCCGGAAAGATAGCCGGTCGTGTCAGCGGACAGCTGGATCTGCACCCAGCCATTATCTTCGCTTAAAACCGGAAAGGTATCTCCGGTAGCGGCCTGTTTGAGAATATCGGACGTCGTGGATGGGGTTTCCCGGATATTTAAGGTCGTTGCGGTGATCTTTGCGTTTATGAGACCGAGCTCTTTTGCAAGTGGTTCAATATCATTTCCATAGAGAAGATAGTCATCTTTCATCCAGCCCTCAAGCTTTCCGGAACGTACTTTTGTCCAGCCGTTTTTTCGCTCGAGAACAGTTCCGCCAGCTCCGCGGTAGCACTTTCCGATAATGTCCCCTTCTGTGGACGGTTTTGTGCGCATATTTAACGGGTCGCTGTTTACATTTGCGACAGCCATATTGTCATAGGCGGATGCGGCGTGGGATGGAAAAGCAGAGTGGGAGACGGAAAACAATAAAACGGACGCGGCAATGGCCGCTTTGATAAAGACTGCTTTTGAAATAGATGGAATCAATTGCTGTAATTTTTTCATGCCGGTTTCCTCATAGTTGTCAGATGCATCGCAGTAATTGCGAAATATGTTTCAAATATTACAAAAATATTACAGAAATAATATAGCAAAAATGAAGAAAAATGTCAAGTTTTCGAGAAATCCGGGTAAGATCCGCGATCACAATGGTATTATACGGAAATTCCTATCCATGAAAAGTAATATAAAAAATTATGTTTCACAGGGTGAAAGTCTGCCGGTCCGAAAAAACGTATAATAAAAAACTGCCGGGGCGAGATGCCTCAGCAGTTCCATTGATATTTTTTCAGATCTACATGCATGGGATCTTTAAGTTCCACGCCCTCCTGTTGCAGGAGAAATCCCTGTTCCAGCCAGCCGGGGACAAGGCGGCCGGCATGGTTGACAACACGGTGGCAGGGAAAATCACCATAGTTTGACGCGTGAGAGAGAACTCTCGCCACAAGCCGCGAATTTTTGTCCCGGCCGATCAGGCGGGCAATCTGTCCGTAAGTAGCGACATTTCCCTCGGGGATTTCTTCCACAACGGACAGAACTTCATATGCAAAATCTTCGGTAAAACGAGTCGATGATAGCATAAGAACCTCCAGATGGCAAAACATTATCGGAGTCGGTTTCTCAAGCAGCGAAGATATTCCGAAGGCTATGCTTCCGGCGCCTCCTTCTGCTCCTCCCACATCTTCACAGGCATGCCGTTGACTTCCACATTGTCCTCCACGGCAATCACGAGACAGCGGCGTCCGCCGATGAATTTTGTCTCGACAAGATCAAGGCGGTCCGGGTTGACTTTGATGTCAACGTCCGGTGTCTTTACGGCAAATTTTCCGGTTCCTGTGATCGCAGGAACGAGGATCGCGGTGTTTTCCCCGGCGGCATCCTCATAGACCTTATCGAAATGTTCCAGACGTTCCGGCTCCACGCCGCTCTTTTCGAGGAGATCTTTGACCTCCGGCTTTGTGAGAGTCAGCGGGACCTCGTCCTCCTTATGTTCCTCCGCAAGCTCCGTGAGATTTTCATGGATCTGTCGGACAGTCTCGTAGTCACATTCCTCGCCGAGCGTATCAGTTAAGATCTCCTGGAATGCCTCTTTCTGTGATTTGAAGGAGATCGGAGTCGGAGCGCCGAGGCAGGCGTCAATGAACTCGGAGTGGAGTTCTTCCGGATTTTTGGAGAAATACAGAACTCCATGGATATCGCTGCTGCGGTCATTGAAAGCCGGGAACAGGAATCCGGTCATCGGAGCCTGGACCCACCAGTCACGTGGGCGCTCCTCGATCGCATTTGTCGCCTCATTGTAGGAAAGTCCCGGTTCTGAGAGCTTTACCGGGCAGATGCAGCAGAGAATGTGGTTGTAGACTTCCTCGGATGCATCGAACATTTCCTCATTGTCGGAAGCTTTTCCCGGAACATCGTAGGCACTGTGGATCAGGATGATGTAATAATTCTCTCCGTACTCGTAATTCTCGATCACTTTGTTATAGAAAGCATCTACAGTCTCATCATCAGCGATCTTTTCGTCGCGAAGCTTCATGAGAAGCGCGTGGGCGCTGTCCGGGCCTTCATCGTGGATCGAGTATTCCAGGTTGTGGAGATTCTTGCCGATCCCGCCGGAGAGTGCCTTCTTGAAGATCTCATAATATTTGAAGATCTCTTCCTCGGAGAGTGCAAAGAATGCCTCTTTCAAGGTTGTCTTGATCTGTTTTTCAGCATCAACATAGCATCCGCAGATGCGGGTGATTGCGTTGTTATCTTTTTTAAATTGTTTTTTAATTTCTGAAATTTCACGTTTATTCATAATGTATACCCTTTTTAATTCAAATTGAATTTGTGCAGAAACTGCTCCGAACTGAGAAAAATACCGGATGCTCATCGCTCTCAATCAGTGGAAATTGTATCCGACATAAATCCCCGGTTAAAGTGTAAACCGGGGAGAAACATGAGCCAAAAGGGCAGTATCCCTTTTGGTATTAAAATTTTCTGTTCTGTGGCAATCCCTGCGCTTACTTATTCAGGAGCTTTTCCGCATAATACATCGCCGCCACATGCACCGCCTGCACGAGTCCGCCTTCCGCCATCAGCTTTTTCGTTTCCTCAGCGGACATGACAACGATCTCGAGATCCTCGGTGGCGTCCAGATGCTGGCTGCTGACTTTTTTGCAGTCCGTGATCAGATAGCAGTGGGCGAAATTGCTGATGCATGCCGCATTTGGTGCGACCTTGCATAGAAATACCGGTTTGCTCCCGGCGTAGCCTGTCTCCTCGAAGAGTTCTCTCACGGCTCCGGCGCCCGGATCGGCGTCCGTCGGCTCCATACAGCCTGCCGGAAGTTCCAGAAGGATCTGTCTTGTTCCATGGCGGTACTGGCGCACGAAAACGAAATCCCCGTCCACAGTGACAGCGACCACAACGACAAAATCCGGCACAGTATTTACATAAAACGGAGAGATCTTTGTACCGTCCGGCAGTGCACAGTCATCGGCATGAAGATCGATCCAGCGGTCTTTTACGATCGTCCGTGATCCGTTGCAGATCCATGGTTTGATAGACATAGCTTTTTCCTCCATTATAATGCGATCAGGCTCTCATCATCCGGGACATAGATATTTCCGCTGTAATAGCGTTTTCCCTCACTCTTATAAAGACGTTCCCTTCCGGCAACATTGCTGTCCTCCGTGTGCCAGAGAACGAGGTTCGGGATCCCGAGAGACTCCGCAAGTTCACAGGCGTCCTTCACGGTGCTGTGATGCTTTTCATACGGCTTCCAGATATCGTGCTCCGCATAGAGGCAGAACGCCTCGTGGAGCAGCCAGTCACTGCCGCGCACATACTGTTCACAGTCCGGATTGTACGGCTCATCTCCGACACAGGTGAGTTTTCTTCCATTATTTAATGTCAGCGTAAAGCCGAACTGTTTTAATTTCGTGGAGTGGATATCGAAGAACGTCACATCATAGCTTAAAATATGGCGCGTCTCCCCGTCCTTCACTTCCTCCAGATGGATCCGGTCACCGATCATGTTGTAAAACTTATCCTGGATCGTCAGGCGGCAGAGTGTTTTGATCGTCTCGATCAACTCTGCGTGGCAGTAAATGTGGGCGTCCCCGATATACTGGTCCTTTTTCATCTTTGTTGCGATCATGCGGATCATCCAGACGATGCCGAGTACATGGTCTGTGTGGGCGTGGGTCACGAAAATGTGGTGGATCCGCTCTAAGGGAACCTGCATGTTGTCCAGGATCTTTAAGATCCCGTTTCCGCCGCCGGCATCCACCATAAAATATTCGTCCCCGTCGCGGAGCGCAAAGCATGTATTATAAAGGTTGGTAACCGTGGCATTTCCGGTACCAAAAACGTAGAGAAGCTCGCTGTCCATGAAAATCTCCTTTTCTTCCTGCTCATAAGTGCCGTGCCGTCCAGATCGGCGATCATCACTGTCTGCATCGGCCGGACACCAGATTCTTTGGTTGAGTTTTGAATATGAATATGTTACTATAAAATAAATGGAAAAGCAATTCCCGGGCGGTTAAATTTTTAACCTGTAAGGTGGAAGAAGAGTATGAAAAGCTCCGCAAAAACCAGAAAAAAGCTGTTGTTTTTCATGGCCGAAAGTTTCTAAAATGAAAATTCTCTACCATACAGTAATTAGTGCAGAGTTGGCCGATTTGGAATGCGAATCATCGGCAAAATTCCGCTGCGGAGCACAGACGGAGGTGCTGTGTACTGTAACAGGATTTAAATATCCGGGAAATCGCAGGGAGGAAAACAGAGACAATGAGAGATTTGGACTATCTGAAGCTGCTTGCAAAAGAGTATCCGACCGTGAAAGCGGCCTCCAGTGAGATCATCAACCTGATGGCGATCCGCGGACTTCCGAAAGGAACCGAGTATTTCTTCAGCGACCTGCACGGGGAATACGAAGCGTTTATTCACCTGCTCCGCAGTGCGTCCGGTATTATCCGCGAGAAGATCTCGGAGACCTTCGGGTATGTGATCTCGGACGAAGAGGAGATCGCTCTTGCAAACCTGATCTACTATCCGGAGCGGAATATCCGGAAGATCCAGAAAGCGGGAAAATTTACAGAAGACTGGCAGAGAATTACGATCTACCGTCTGGTGCGCATCTGTAAAGAGGTTTCCTCGAAATTTACGAGATCGAAAGTTCGTAAAAAAATGCCGCCGGCATTCGCTTATATCATCGATGAGCTCCTTCATGTGGACTACAATGATGATAATAAGAAAGTTTACTATGACGAGATCATCCACTCCATCATCGACATCGAGATGGGTGACCAGTTCATCATGGCACTCTGCAACCTGATCCAGAACCTGACAGTGGACAGCCTTCACATTATCGGTGATATCTTTGACCGTGGACCGCGCGCGGACATTATCATGAATGAGCTCATGCACTTCCACGACGTGGATATCCAGTGGGGCAACCATGATATCTCCTGGATGGGTGCGGCGACCGGCAACCTGGCGTGCATCTGCAACGTGCTCCGGATTGCGATCCGTTACAATGGATTCGATGTCCTGGAGGATGGATATGGGATCAACCTTCGCCCCTTATCCATGTTTGCGGCGAAAGTTTATAAGGATGATCCGTGTGAGCGGTTCATGCCGAAGATCCTGGATGAAAATATCTACGACGCAGTAGATCCGGGTCTTGCTGCGAAGATGCACAAAGCGATCACAGTGATCCAGTTCAAGGTGGAAGGTCAGATCACGAAACGCCATCCGGACTATCAGATCAATGACCGGATCCATCTGGAACATATCAACTTTGAAAAAGGAACAGTAAATATCCACGGAAAAGATTACAAGATGCTGGATATGAACTTCCCGACGATCGATCCGAAGGATCCGTTAAAATTCACAAAGGAAGAGCAGGAGCTGATCTACAATCTGGCGCTCTCGTTCCACCACAGTGAGACACTTCACCGTCATATCCGTTTCGTATATTCCCACGGCGCAATGTACAAGAGGTGCAACGGAAACCTGCTGTACCATGGCTGCATCCCGATGAAAGAGGACGGTACCTTCGAGGAGCTGAAGCTGAAAGGGATCATCTATTCCGGAAAACGTCTGCTCGACTATATCGAGGACGCGGTGAAGATGGCATATTTCCTGCCAGAGGATGACCCGACGAAAGACTGGTACCGTGACTTTATGTGGTATTTATGGTGCGGTCCGAAGTCCCCGGTATACGGAAAGGACAATATGGCAACCTTTGAGAACTACTTTGTCGCTGACAAGGCAGCTGCGAAGGAAAATATGAACCCGTATTATAAACTGAGTGAAAAAGAGGAATTCTGTAATAAGATTCTCAAGGAGTTCGGACTTCCGGTGGAAGGTTCCCACATTATCAATGGACATGTACCGGTAAAATTAAAGGATGGTGAGAGCCCGATCAAGGGAAACGGAAAACTCTTCGTCATCGACGGCGGACTTTCCAAGTCCTACCAGCCAAAGACGGGGATCGCAGGTTATACCCTGATCTTCAATTCCCATCATCTGGCGCTTGCGGAGCACAAACCGTTTGACAGGGATCATGAAAATACACCGAAGGTCACGATCGTAGAGAAAATGAAAAAACGTGTGATGGTCGCGGATACCGATACCGGAAAAGAACTTGCGGCAAAGATCGCGGACCTGAAGGAACTTGTGGCAGCATACAGAGGCGGCATCATTAAAGAAAAACTGGAGTAGAATTGCATGAACAAGGACGAATTTTTAAGACGCTTAGAGGACGCGCTTTCGGGTGAAGTCCCGGCGTCCGTGATCCGCGAGAACCTAAATTATTACGCGGATTATCTTTCCCAGGAACTCGGGAAAGGACGTACCATGGACGAGATCATAGAGGAGATCGGCGAGCCGAATATCGTGGCGCGCACGATCATCAATTCCGCGGAGGCTGCGGGAGAGATCGGAGATGGTCATGGAAGCTTTGAGGATGCGTCCCCGCGGGACGATGACAGAAGAAGCACTTACAGCCAGGGAAGTTATCAGAACGGCTCCGCGCCGAATATCCATTATTTCGATCTGAATAAGTGGTACTGGAAATTGGCCCTTGTTGTGATCCTGTTTCTTGTGATCTCCGTGGTGTTCAGCATTATGGGCGGCGTGTTCTATCTCCTGATCCGGTTTTCAGGACCGATCCTGATGTGCCTGATCATTTACTGGATCGTTAAGAATTTCCGGGGAAGATAGCAAAGTAAATATAATGAACAGGCAGTCGGAGCTGTGAGCTGCAGATGCAGGCACGGAAAACGGTGGACCGATTCATGAATTTAAAGCCGGAAATGTCTGAAAAGCCTTGATTTTACTGAAAGAATCAACAGATTACAGGATGTTACAATTGAAATAAGTTATGTAAACAGGTGCGGCGTTCTCTGTTGGGAGCGCCGCATTTTTGCCACAAAACTGGTGATTTTCGCCTAAATTATTAAGAGTTTATGAATTCCTTTGTTTTTATTGACAAAAGAGGCCATAGGAAATATAATTTGTTTGTAACAAAACGTAACATATTTGTAACAAACCTTACAAACTATGAAAGCTTTAAAATAAGAGGATTTCAATGACAAATAAACTTTTCAGAACTTTAAAGATCACCTGTTTATGTATGGCTTTAACCGCAGCGCTTCCGATCGTTTCCTTCGCGGATGAGCAGACTGCAGTGAATGAAAATAAAAAAGTAGTAACGATCATCCACCTCGATGAAAACGGAAATCCGTTAGAAAAGGACAAGCAGACAGAGACAACGACAGAGAGTTCTGAAGAGAATACCGATACAGCTTCCGAAGAGAAAAACACAGACGATACTGCAGCTGACAGTGCGGAGGCAGAAGAGGCAGACGCAGATGAGGAAAATGCGGATGACGAGGAAGTATTAGAGGCAGAGGTCGATGTTGAGGATGACCTCCGCTCCGAGATTGTTACATATGCACTTCAGTTTGTAGGAAACCGTTACAAATACGGTGGAACAAATCCGAATACCGGTGTTGACTGTTCCGGATTTACATCCTACGTAATGCGTCACGCAGCAGGCGTAGAGCTCCCGCATTCTTCCGGCGGACAGTCCCGCATGGGTCGTGTGGTAAGCAGCTCCGAGATGCGCCCGGGTGATATTATCAGCTATGGTTCCGGAAAGAGGATCAACCACGTTGCCCTCTATATCGGAAATGGACAGATCGTACATGCCTCCACAGAGAAGACCGGAATCAAGGTTTCCAGATGGAACTACCGTACACCAGTGAGGATCGTGAATGTACTTGGTGACTAACCTGAAAATTGGATAAAGGATAAAAGGATAAAAAAACCTCCCTGACGAATAGAAAACGTCAGGGAGGTTTTTGCATCTATGGCGGTAAAACGGTGAAAGAAAGCTATTTTTTTCGGTACCCCGCGTGCAGGATCAGACGAAATACTCCGGCCCGTTCCAGCGTTTTCGCCACAAGGAAGAAGATCAGGGAATCCACCGGCCATTGGATCAGATTTTTGATCGCGCGGGCAGGCAGAAGTGCGAGAAAACCTTTTCCATTTAGAAGCGTCAGCCAGTAGGTCGCGAGGATGATGTTGCAGATGATGATCACAACGAGTTTGGCTGTGAGGATCCTCGGAAGCGAGAGCTTCTTTTTATAGAAGAACAATCCGTAGAGGAATGCGGCCAGCATGGCATCAAAGGTAAAACCGGGCATGAAGCCGCCGTCCGGTTTCAGCATGAATTTGATCACGTCCATCGCGCCTCCGAAGAGACAGCCGACGACCGGGCCGAAGAGGTAGTCCACGAGCATGTTCGGGATCGAGCCGAAGCCGATCTTTAAGTTGGGTGTGATCTTTAAGGAATAGTAGCCGAGAACAACGGCGAGGGCACCGAACATGGCGCAGGTGGTGATGGTTGTGACCTTTTTAAATTCGCGGGATGATTCATAGATCCTGGAAAAGAGGTCGTTCGAGCTGTTTTGCATAAAAAAATACCTCCTTTGCAGATTTTCGGACCACAACAGGAGATAATCGAACGGTCACAGACACAAAAGGTATCTGCAAACTATCTTCTGATGCAGCGGGATGCGATATGTGCACCGCGGGAAATTCCCTTCGTCCTGCCAGCAACTCCCTGTCTGGCGGGCACTTGACGCGCACACGTCTACTCTGCATGTTTGTTTGATTTTCAGGGCGGTTGGCGCTCTGATGCCATTACAGTATCATGAATGATGCAGAATGTAAAGCGCCAAACGAAGAAAAGGCATTTTTGACGAAAGAAAGCGAAAAAAATTTCCACAATTTCGGTGTTTTGATGTCTATATTTTTCGGAAACCCTGATTTATAATACATCAAGTTCATTAGAAACCCGTGAGTCATAAAAGATATGAAATCAAATAAACAGACACAGGAGAATTACATATGCAGAAAAGTGAGGTAAAGGATCTGACAGTCGGATCGCCAATGAAGCTGATCTTAAGTTTCGCGGTTCCGATGCTGCTGGGATTTCTTTTTCAGCAATTTTATAACATGGTAGACACGATCATTGTCGGAAAATGTCTGGGAGTATCGTCTCTGGCGGCGGTTGGATCGACGGGGTCGATCAACTTTATGATCATCGGTTTCTGTACCGGTGCCTGCAGCGGATTTGCAATCCCGGTGGCGCAGAAGTTCGGTGCGGGAGATTACAAGGGAATGAGAAAGTTCGTGGCGAACGCCGGATGGCTTTCGGCGGTGTTCGCGGTGGTCATGACGACGGTCGTGGGCGCATTCTGCATGAATATTTTACAGTGGATGAATACGCCGGAGGATATTATACAGGGTGCATATGATTATATTTTTGTGATCTTCCTTGGAATCCCGGTCACCTACCTTTATAATATGCTGGCGGGAATTATCCGAAGCCTTGGCGACAGCAAGACCCCGGTCTACTTTTTGCTGTTATCGTCCCTCCTGAACATCGGTCTTGATTTCTTTACGATCCTGGGACTCGGCATGGGTGTGGGCGGACCGGCTCTGGCTACGGTAATCTCGCAGGGAATTTCGGCAGTGCTCTGTCTGATCTACATGATCCGGCACTATCCGATCCTTCATATGAAAGACGAAGAGTGGAAGCCGGACGGACGCATGCTCGGCACACTCTGCAGCATGGGGATTCCTATGGGACTTCAGTATTCCATCACGGCCATCGGCAGCGTTGTGCTCCAGACTGCGGTAAATTCTCTGGGTTCTATGGCGGTTGCGGCCGTTTCTACGGGAAGCAAGGTCAGTATGTTCTTCTGCTGTCCGTTTGATGCTCTGGGTGGAACCATGGCGACTTACGCGGGACAGAACGTGGGTGCGAAGAAGCTTGACCGTGTGAAAGAGGGACTGAAGGCGGCAAGCCTGATCGGTATCGTCTACTCCCTGATCGCGTTTGTGATCCTGTTCTTTGGCGGAAAGTATATCGCGCTTCTCTTTATGGACGCGGATCAGACGGAGATCATCGGTCGTGTGGCGATGTTCCTGATCGGAAACAGTATGTTCTACATTCCACTGACGTTTGTGAATGTGGTCCGCTTTACGATCCAGGGAATGGGATTTTCGACGTTTGCGATCCTGGCCGGTGTCTGCGAGATGGCTGCACGGTCTCTCGTTGGCTTCTGCCTTGTTCCGGTGTTCGGATTCCTTCCGGCATGTTTTGCGAGTCCGCTTGCATGGATCTTTGCGGATGCGTTCCTGATCCCGGCTTTCTTTCATTGTATGAAAAAATTAAAAGTGCTTTTTGGGAAAACGGCATAAAAGATGTTGCCTGAAAAGATCATGGACAGCGGTGCATAAAAGTTCAGGTTCGGACCATACTAGAGAATGCAGGTGCGGCAGAGGATGCCGCAGCAAAATATTTCCGCCGGTGCGTCTTACAGGCGGCCGTGGAACAACAACTCCAGGAGGTACGAAAAAAATGGCAAGAAACAGCTATGATATGGACGACAACATGAAAAACAGTGGGTCTGAGACTTACGACAAGACAAAGAACCAGAGCAGAAACAGCCAGAACCGTTCGGAGAATAACAGTCAGAACCGTTCGAAGAACAGTTCTAAGGACTCTACGGACAATGGGAGAAACTGCAAAAGATAAAAAAGATGCGGCGGTCTGACTGTGCAGGAAGCTGTGTGGAAAGATTGCGTGGTCGAACAGTCAGATCTGATAAGAATGGCGGTGGGGTGATCCTGCCGCCATTTTTGCGGTTATTGCAGACGAAAGGTATATGATTTCAGACGTTATGCGGACACAGAACGGTTCACGGCAGCTGCATAAAGCATTGAAATGTGCTGGAATTGACTGTGCAGAAAGGAACCATGTCCGGGCCGCCCGGCATATTTTAAATTAAGGATATGTTTCAGGAGAAGGAATATGTTTCGGACGATCTCGATGCAGCAGCTGGAACAACTTCTGGACGGGGAGCGGACATTCACGTTGCTGGATGTGCGGGAACAGAAGGAATATGAGGCAGGGCATCTCCTGGGGGCTGTGAACCTGCCTTATGAACAGCTGGATGAAGTGGAGGCAGAGATCACAAAAGACCGTCCTGTGGTCATCTACTGCGCCTACGGAGGTCAGAGTCTGCTCGCGGCGAGAGAACTCGCGGGACGCGGGTATGATGCGGTGAATGCACTGGGAGGACTGCATTATTACAGGGGAAAATATTATGTGGGATGCCGGGAGTAAAAGTTCCGGAAGAAAAGAAAGTGATGATTTGGCAGGGCAGGACTGTCGATTATCGAAAAAAATTCCGGATGGAATGCTTGGCATGATATGGTCACGGTCACGGGTGCTTTGCATGGTCAGAAAACTCCTGTACCGTGGACAGGAAGCCTGGATTGTAGTTTTACAGGGATTGACAGGGTGACTGCGAACCCTTAAAATTAAATGGAATACAGCCATCCGGCGAACGATACGGATGGAATGAAACTATGAAAATAAAGTGGCTGCGAATTTAAAATGGATTTTTGCTTGTAAGTTGCCATGCATCCGAAGGGAAGCTCCGGGGGAGGTTGTTCCTGTAGGTGTGAGGGTACTGAACAGTTACGTGAGCAGCTGCGCGATACATCAGAACGGAGAAAATCAGATTGAATACATTTGAATTGATCGTCCCATGCCATTTCGGCCTGGAGGCAGTGATGAAAAAAGAAATCCTGGACCTTGGATATGAGGTCAGCCAGGTGGAAGACGGGCGTGTGACATTTATCGGCGACGCGGAGGCGATCTGCCGTGCCAATATTTTCCTCAGAACAACGGAGCGCGTACTTTTAAAGGTCGGCAGTTTCCATGCAGAGACTTTCGAGGAACTGTTCCAGGGGACCCGCGCGATCCCGTGGGAGGAATATCTCCCGAAGGATGCGAAATTCTGGGTCGCGAAAGCTTCCTCCATTAAGAGCAAGCTTTTCAGCCCGTCCGATATCCAGTCCATCATGAAAAAAGCCATGGTCGAGAGGATGAAAAAGGCATATGGGATCGAATGGTTCCCGGAGAGCGGTGCAAGCTTCCCGCTGCGCGTATTCCTTCACAAGGACACGGTGACGGTAGCGCTTGACACGACCGGAGAATCCCTGCATAAGCGCGGTTACAGGACCCTGACAAGTAAGGCGCCGATCACGGAGACGCTGGCGGCGGCACTCATCATGCTGACTCCGTGGAAGAGCGACCGGATCCTCGTGGATCCGTTCTGCGGAAGCGGAACCTTCCCGATCGAGGCGGCGATGATCGCAGCGAATATGGCGCCGGGCATGAACCGGGAATTCCTCTCCGAGGACTGGAAACATCTGATCCCGAGAAAATGCTGGTATGATGCGATGGACGAGGCGAACGATCTTGTGGATCTTTCTGTCCAGACGGATATCCAGGGCTACGACATTGACGGGGACATCATCCGTGCAGCGAGAGCGAACGCGAAGGCAGCAGGCGTGGACGAACTGATCCATTTCCAGCAGCGTCCGGTGAGTGGGCTCAGCCATCCGAAAAAATACGGATTCCTGATCACAAACCCGCCGTATGGGGAGCGAATCGAGGAGAAGAAGAACCTGCCGGAGTTATATAAGACGATCGGAGAGCGTTTCGCGGCGCTTGATTCCTGGTCAGCTTATATCATCACGGCGTATGAAGATACCGAGCGCTATTTCGGACGCAAGGCGGATAAGAACCGGAAGATCTATAATGGTATGATGAAGACGTATTTCTACCAGTTCCTGGGACCGAAGCCACCGGCAAGGAAACGTGAGGAGAGAAAAGAAGAGCAGTGATAACTGCTCAGCAGGTCTGCGCACTTGTTGCGCTGACCGTAATAAAGCACAGGCTTGAAGTTGAAAATCCCATCGGCGCAGCCGACCAGGAATGGATTTTTGATCGTAACCTGCCATGCAGGACAGGGAAAATGCCGATTGCAGGCGGAATGTGGGTAAGACGGAGAAGATGAGAAGCCGAAGAAGGAAAAGACGTGGGAGCGGTCTGTGGCCCGGAGCGGTCGCAGTGCTGGCAGCAGGCATGGTTTTTGCTGCGAGGACAGAAATCCTGGATCTGGCAAAGACAGGGATCGACCTCGTAGTGGACGATGACCATCAGGAAAACAGCGCAGAGAAGCCTGATCTGAGCGTCACGGAGAATTCTGACGCTGCAGCTGATGGGGAAGAAACACTGACGGATGCCGGAGCGAACAGTACAGATGAAACGGGAGCTGACCGGAAATACATGGATGCGGACAGTGAAATTTCCACAGATGGATCCGGGGAGCAGGAGTTTATAGAACTCCCGTCATCCTACGATCTGAGGGAACACCGGGCGATCCGTGTTTCCGACCAGGGAGATCTCGGTACGTGCTGGGCATTCGCGGCATTAAAGGCGGTGGAGACGTCCATGCCGGAATCCATGGCAGTGCCGCTCTCGGCGGACCATATGTCGATCCACAACAGCTTCGGAATCAGTCAGAATTCCGGCGGGGATTACAGTATGGCGATGGCCTACCTCCTCGCCTGGCAGGGACCTGTCTCGGAGGCGGACGATCCATATGGGGACAGCACCTCACCGGACGGTCTTGCACCGGTCTGTCATGTCCAGGAGATCAGGATCCTGCAAGCGAAGGATTATGGCGCGGTAAAACGGGCGGTATTTTTATACGGAGGCGTCCAGACATCGCTCTATCTTCCGGCGGAAAACCGTGGGGGCGACGGAAATGTCTGTTATAAAGGCAGCGAGGAGCCGAACCATGACACCGTGATCATCGGCTGGGATGACGATTATCCGAAGGAAAAGTTCGCATCAGCTCCGGAGTCGGACGGGGCGTTTCTCTGCATCAACAGCTGGGGAGAAACCTTTGGGGATGGTGGATTTTTTCATGTCTCCTACGAGGACAGCCGGATCGCGGAGAGCAGTATCTCCTATCGCGGGATCGAGCCGTCGGATAATTATGACAGGAATTACCAGAGTGATCTCTGCGGATGGACCGGTCAGATGGGCTATGGAGAGCCGGACGCATGGATGGCGAACGTGTATACAGCAGAGTCGGAGGAGACGCTGGAGGCAGTGGGATTTTATGCCACGGCGCCGGACACGGAATACGAAGTGTATGTGTTTGACGGGGACAGTTTCCGTGAACATGTGGAAAACGGTGTGAAATTTCAGGTGGACAGTGGAAAAGTCCTGGCATTCGGCATGGTCACGGATGCAGGATTTTATACGGTCCGCCTGGCAAAACCGCAGACGGTGAATGCAGGAGAGCCGTTCGCTGTGGCAGTTAAGATCCACACGCCGGGGACAACGCAGCCGGTGGCGGTGGAGTATGCAGGCAGCGGGCGGACAGGAAATGTTGACATAAGTGACGGTGAGGGGTATATTAGTTTTGATGGCGGCACATGGGAGCGGACCGAAGAGTCAAAGGGATGCAACGTGTGCCTGAAAGCCTACAGCAGGATCATTGGAAAGTGAGAAGAACATGGAACATAAGATTGTTTTTGCAACATCAAATGCCGGAAAGATGCGGGAGATCCGTGAGATCTTAAAGGACCTCGGAGCGGAGATCCTGTCGATGAAGGAGGCAGGCGTGGATGTTGATATTGTGGAAGATGGAGATACATTCGCGGCAAATGCGTTAATTAAGGCAAAAGCTGTTTGGGAGAAGACCGGTGGGATCGTTCTCGCGGATGATTCCGGGCTTGTGATCGATGCCTTAAACGGGGAGCCGGGCGTCTACTCCGCGCGGTATATGGGGGAGAAGACTTCCTATGAGATCAAGAACTGGAATCTGATCCATCGTCTGGACGGTGTCCCGGAGGAGAAGCGCACGGCGCGCTTCGTCTGTGTGATCGCAGCGGTCCTTCCGGATGGAAGAACCTTGACAGCGGAGGGAACGATGGAAGGCGTGATTGCGCATGAACCGGCTGGTGCCGGCGGATTCGGCTATGATCCGATCCTGATGCTTCCGGAATACGGGAAGACATCGGCGGAGATCACTATGGATGAGAAGAATGCCATCAGCCACCGCGGTAAAGCGCTTCGGGCGATGAAAAAATGTCTTGCAGAAGAAATCGGAGAGTAAGGTATGAAAATTCTGATCGTGAGCGATACCCACAGAAGAGATGGAAATCTCAGGGCAATTATTGAAAAACAGTCCCCGTTCGATATGCTGATCCATCTGGGGGATACTGAGGGCAGCGAGATCTATTTTAAGGAATGGGTAAATAATGATAACTGCGTGATCCATGTTGTGCGCGGAAATAATGATTTCTTTTCCCAGACAGACAAGGAGAAGGAGATCTCCATCGGGAAATACCGGGCATTTCTGACTCACGGTCACATGTACGGCGTATCGTTTGAGCTGGAGACGATCAAGGAAGAGGCGAGAGCCAGAAAGGTGGATATTGTCATGTTTGGCCATACCCACAAGCCGCATCTGGAGTACTGTGAGGATGGGCTTGTGGTGCTGAATCCGGGAAGTCTTTCTTATCCGAGACAGGACGGGAGAAAACCATCGTATATGCTGATGGAGATCGACCGGAATGGGGAGGCGCATTATACGGTCTGTTATGTGGATCAGGATCGGGATATTCCGTCTGGGTTGTATTAGACGGGGTGTGACTGAGATATGGTGTTGGCGAGAGGGCGAAGAAAGATTTTGACTGGATCGCAGTGTTAGCGAGAGTACGCGGTGAGCTTCCGCCCAGGAGCGCCCAGGGATGCGGGGATGGTTCCGTTAAGCTCCCGGGAGACTGCTAAGGGCGGGACACAGATACCGCAAACTCGCTTCGCTCAGACAGTGCGGTCTCTGCGTCCCAACGCAGTCACCCGCGAGCTAAGAGGAACCAGATCCCCGGATCAAGGCACTCCTGGGCGGAAGATCACCGCTGGTAGTGTCGAGAATACAGTCACCCTTTGCTGAAACAGTTATATCTGCGAGTTAAGAAAAAGTAGATGCCTGGATCGAGGTCCTTAGTCAGAAGCTTCCCGCTGACTGCAGTGACGGTCGCGGGTTTTAATGGCTTGGAGGGTAACGTGGACTGCAATTTTATTGGAAGATTTCAAAAAAATGGTTGACAATCTATCGCGTTCACGGTATAATTTTAAACGCATTTAGTGAACTTTTGCTTTTCAAATGCTTCGCAGAAATTCCGGGGTGTGGCTCAGCTTGGCTAGAGCACCTGGTTTGGGACCAGGGGGTCGCAGGTTCGAATCCTGTCACCCCGATTTTTATCGAAAAAAAGATAAAAAAATTGTTGACAGATGAACGGATATGAGATATAATGTTCAAGTCAGCGAAAATAAAACAAAGTTTTCCTGCGGGTGTAGTTCAATGGTAGAACACCAGCCTTCCAAGCTGGATACGTGGGTTCGATTCCCATCACCCGCTTTGCTTTTGCGAAAAAGCATAATGAGTCTGTAGCTCAGCTGGATAGAGCAACGGCCTTCTAAGCCGTGGGTCGGGGGTTCGAATCCCTTCAGGCTCATTTGAAATCAAGTGCGATTTCGAATTTTATATTATGGTGGGTATAGCGCAGCTGGTTAGCGCGCCAGATTGTGGCTCTGGAGGCCCAGGGTTCGAATCCCTGTATCCACCCGTATTTCCCTGGGAAGCAGTTCCCGGGGCTTTTTTTGTTTTGTTGGGGAAGCTGCTGTGTTAATAGGTCCTATGTCAATGGATGGGGCGGAGTTCATAAGAACTCTGCCCCATCGTTGGTTCTGGAATGGTTTGTGATAGCTATTAAAAACTTCCGGGAGCTTTAACCGCGTTCAGAGGTTAGATTTCCTGTTGCAAACAGATAAAAAAAGTGCTTATAATAAAAATTACAAGCACTGGATTTGCGAATCATTTCCTGGGCCAACGGGATTCGAACCCGTGGAATGCAGGAGTCAAAGTCCTGTGCCTTACCGCTTGGCGATGGCCCAGGAAATGATTCGCTGTCATATGAATGTGGCTGAATCTTTGATACAACCATAACGATATTATTCTACCATAAGACATGGAAAAATACAAGCAAAGGTTCTTCGGAACAGTGACAAAGAGAAAAGCGAGTTATTTTTCGCGAGTAGGGATTTTACGAACTGAAAATTCCGTATGATACCGCTGCGATCAAGGATTTTGCCGATTCGGAATGCGAAGCGTTGGAAAATATTGTTACACAGTATATGCTATGGTAACGGGAAAGATACGAAAGGGGTAGAAGGAATGGCAGAGAATAAGTCGATGGATATTGTGGAAAAACCAACAAAAAATGAAACAGTCTGTGAAAAAAGCCGCGGGGACCGCGCGCGGGAACTGTTCCGGGAAGGTTACAATTGCTCCCAGGCGGTGACACTGGCGTTTGCTGAGGAGCTGGAAGCACGGGGGATCAGCAGAGAGATGGCGGCAGGCCTGGCGTCCTCGTTTGGCGGCGGCCTCGGAAGACTTCGGGAGGTATGTGGCTGTGTCAGCGGAATGGCACTGGTCTGTGGGGCTCTGGAAGGCTATACAGACCCGAAGGCGGCAGCGGCGAAGCAGGATCACTATAAGAAAATTCAGGAGCTTGTAACGACGTTCAAGAACGAGAACGGAAGCTACATCTGCCGGGAGCTGCTGGCCGGGATTAATACGGATACGAATCCGGTGCCGGAGGCGAGAACGGAGAGCTACTATAAAAAGCGCCCGTGTGCAGAGCTCGCAGCTTGTGCAGCGGATATTCTGGAGAGACATCTGAAAGAGAACCAGAAATAATAAAATCAACTTCGGCGTGCTGCGGTGAACTGCTTGCAGCGGCAGTTCGGGCGAAGAATTGAATTTCCGATTTTGAGAAGAAAAGAACTCATCTCTGAGGTATCAAGATGCCATGGAGGTGAGTTTTAAGCAAAAAACGACCCGCCGCAAAAGCGACGGGTCATCCTGCCTTTATATTTTACGCAGTAAGCTTTGTAAGCTGCTATACTCTGAATTAGAGGATTCCAGCCGGAAGAGCAACGCCTACGCCCGGTCCGAACGGAAGTCCGATCATCATCCAGATAACAACTACGATGATCCATGCGATCTGAAGAACGATGGACATCGGAATCATGTTGGAGATCAGAGTACCAATTTTGAGATCCGGAACGTACTTTGTCTGAGCAACACTTAAGATCATCCAGATATATGCGGACATCGGTGTCCAACAGTTGAACGGGGAATCACCAATTCTGTAAAGTAACTGTGTGAAGCCCGGATGGTAACCGAGGAGCATGAACATCGGAACGAAGATCGGAGCGAAAATAGCCCACTTCGCGGAACCGGAGGATACGAAGATGTTGACGAAGGAGCAGAGGATGATGAAAGCTACACAGAGCGGAATGCCTGTGAAACCTGCAGCCTCGAGACCATCAGCACCTGCGATCGCAAGGAGTGTACCAAGCTTTGTCCAGTTGAATAAGCCCTGGAACTGTCCGCAGAAGAAGCAGAACAGAACGTAGGAACCCATAGCAGCCATCTGCTTAGACATTGCCTTGTTGACATCAACAGCGTTCTTGAATGTACCTGCAGTGAAGCCGTATGCAAGACCGCAGAGACAGAACAGAACGAACAGGATCGGGATCAGGCCCTTTAAGAGCGGGGATCCAATAAACGCACCGTTCTCGCCGGAAAGAAGACCGGTGAAGAATCCGATTGCAATGATGATGATGTAGATGATCGCGGTAAGAGCTGCAGCATTAAGACCTTTCTTCTGCTGCGGAGTAACTTCTTCAAGTTTTGCTTCTCCGGCACCCTCGTATTTTCCGAAACGCGGCTCGATCATATGTACGGAACAGAATCCGATAACTGCTGCGCAGAGGAAGGTGGAGAAGATCATGAAGAACCAGTTACAGGTCGGGTCAACCTGGAATGTTGTATCCGGGATGAATGCCTTGATCGCATCGTTTGTAAGACCCTGTAACAGAGTATCAGTACCGGCAACCATCAGGTTTGCTGTGAAACCGGCCTGAGCACCTGCGTAACCAACCATCATACCAACTACCGGGTGTTTGCCAACGCCCATGTAAACGATGGCAGCCATCGGCGGGATAACGACCATAGCTGTATCGGAAGCGATGTTTCCGACTGTACCGACGAATGCGATTACATACGGGATCATAGATGCCGGAACGTTCTTTAAGGAACTGTTCAGCATGGAGATCAGCATTCCGGACTCCTCACAGAGACCGATACCGAGTGTCATTGTGATAACCAGACCTAACGGAGCGAAACCGGTAAAGTTCTTTACCATGTTGCCTAAGATCCAGTCAACGCCGTCTTTGGAGAACAGGTTCGCAGATGTTACGACCTCTCCGGAAGCCGGGTTTGTAAGGGCAACGCCCATTACACTGAAGATGCAGCCGATGATGGCTGTGATAAGGAAAAGCCAGCAGAACAGAATCGCTGGCGGCGGCAATTTGTTACAAACTTTTTCGATACCATCGATCAGTTTGTCCACGCCGGTTTTCTTAGCGGTAGTGTTTTCACTCATTTGAAAAACCTCCTGTAAACTTAATTTACGGGATCTAAACCCCCGAGATCCCGCTTACATAGATATTATACTATAAATGGTTCGAAAAAGCTATATATTTTTTATAAAGTGTTTATAATTTTTATTTTTAAATTAGAAAACCGGAAAAAAAGCCGGAGATTTCGCTAAATGGAATGATAAATATTTGGCAAAAATGCACAAATCAGGAAATGGCGAATATGAGAAGATTATTGCGTTTATAGTGGTTTCGTGTTAAGATAAAGTATCGTGCATGAAACGTGATGACAGATAATAAAGGAATCCTGCCTGATGGATTCAAAAGAGACTGTCGGTGGCAGCAACTGCCAATGTGCGGTTAATTGAATACCTGGGAGGATAAAATATGTTTGGTGGAAACTTTCAGACATGGAAACTTCATTCGGTGCAGGACTACTTTATGTTCTTTGCCTACATTTTGGCCGGTGTGCTGGTGTTCTGGCTGATCGCGAAGCACATGAACAAACAGCGGAACCACGAAAAGGCTGTAGAAAAGGTCTCCGCGCGGCTGAAAAAGATCTGCGGAAAGCCCGGTGAGGTTTTAAAGAACGCGACTTTAAATCTGCCGGAAGGAAAAATGACGTTTGACGCGGTTCTTATGGATAAGAGAGGCGTTTATCTTGTAAGAACTTACGGCTGGGGAATTAAGATATACGGAACTCCGGACGGAGCAATGTGGCGGCGAGAAGACGCAAAGAGAAAAGAAGAGTTTGAAAATCCGCTTCTTAATTTAAAGAAAGGTGCGGAGGAGATCGGAAAGATCATGGAAGAAAACGGAGTCCATAATTTAAAGGTTATGCCGATGGTCGTTTTTGCAGATAACTACCAGACTCCGGAACTGTATCTCGGATATGGTTCTTATTCCACGACTTATCAGGAACTGAAAAGCTGGTATAAAAAACAGTCCGGCGTGAAAGAAGTCCAGTATGACTATGATAAGGTTTCTTCTATTATAAAAGGACTTGTAAAGTAGGAGAGGACCGGAAAACAGAATAAAGGGTATGAGACAGGCGGTCTGGCAAGCGGATCACCTGTTTTTTATTTAACAGGAAACTCCGATGGAACTTCCGGTTAAATAAAAAGGCACTGCGTGCCTAACTCGCGCGAAGATGAAGGTTGTCGCAAGCGACCGCGCGAGATGCCGAATGTGCCGAGGCACCTTCTTTTTATGCATAGGGACATTCGGTGTTCCGGGGTGGCCGGAGACCGACATAGATGAGACAAAAAACGCCAGGGCACTTCACATGCCCTGGCGAAATAAACGTATTCAGTTATGTAATTCTGCAGGATCGGATAATTTACATGATTCCTGCCGGAAGAACGGAACCGACACCCGGACCGATCGGAAGACCGATGAGGTACCAGATGATGAAGAAGACAACCCAGATCACTTCGAGGATCACTGCGATCGGAAGAAGGTTGGAGATCAGGGTACCGATCTTTAAGTCCTTCATGTACTTGGTCTGAGCAGTTGCGAGAACCATCCAGATATACGGGGACATCGGAGTAACCGCGTTTGTCGGGGAATCACCGAGTCTGTAAAGTAACTGTGTAAAGCCCGGATGATAACCGAGGAGCATGAACATCGGAACGAAGATCGGAGCGAAGATCGCCCATTTTGCGGAACCGGATGACATGAAGATGTTTACACATGTTACAACGAGGATGAAGCATACAAATAACGGGATACCTGTGAATCCTGCGGACTGAAGAATGTCAGCGCCGCCGATTGCGAGGAGTGTACCGAGTTTTGTCCAGTTGAATAAGCCCTGGAACTGTCCGCAGAAGAAACAGAAGGAAATATAGGAGCCCATTGCTGCCATCTGTTTGTTCATAGCTTTACTGATGTCGCCGGATTTCTTAAAGGAACCGGAACCAAAACCAAATGCGATCGCACAGATCGAGAAGAATACGAACAGGATCGGGATCAGGCCTTTTAAGAGCGGAGAACCAACGAAGGCACCATTCTCACCTGCTAACGGACCAGTAAAGAATCCAACAACGAGGATGATAATGTAGATGATCGCTGTAATTCCTGCACAGCGGAGACCTTTACTCTCAGAAGCACTCAGTTTTTCGATCTTTTCATCGGAGGAACCTTCGTATTTTCCGAAACGCGGCTCTACAACCTTTGTACAAACAGCACCGATCACGATAGAACAGAGGAGTGTGGAGGCGATCATGAAGAACCAGTTACAGGTAACATCTACCTGGAAGGTAGTCTCCGGAAGGAAACCTTTGATTGCATCATTTGTGAGACCCTGAAGCAGGGAGTCTGTACCTGCAACCATCAGGTTTGCAGTGAAGCCTGCATTTGCACCTGCATATCCGCAGATCATACCTGCAACCGGATGCTTTCCGGCACCGATATAGAGAAGAGCGGCGATCGGAGGAACGATGATGTTCGCAGTATCAGAAGCGATATTTCCGATCGTGCCGACAAATGCGATAAGGTACGGAACGAGTGCCGGAGGAACATCGCTTAAGCAGCTCTTTAAGAGGGACATTACGAGACCGGACTCCTCGCAGAGACCGATGCCGAGGGTCATGGAGATTACCAGACCGAGCGGTGCGAAACCGGTAAAGTTCTTTACCATATTGTCAAGGAACCAGTGGAGTCCGTCTACCGAGAAGAAGTTCTGGGAAACAACGGCTTCATTTGTTGCCGGGTTGATCAGGCTCACGCCAGCTACCGTTGCGATCGTACCGATGATCGCCGTGAAAAGGAAGAGCCAGCAGAACAGGATTACCGGGTCGGGAAGTTTGTTGCATACGTTTTCAACGACTGTTAACGCCTTGTCGAGCCAGGTTTGCTTAGTGGTACTAGTGGTGTTTTCGCTCATACAGAAACCTCCTGCAATAGTAAAAGTACGAAATAACTGAAAAAACAGGGAGATTTCCAGCAATTCCGCCGATTGAGAAAAAGTTAATTCTTTGTTAAGAATAAAGAATATAAACTTTTTATGAATTAATTATATATCTTTTGTAAACATCTGTCCACACCTTTTTTTATTTAGCGAAAAAGTTGTTACAGTTTATATTGTTAATAAAGAACAAATAATTCAGATAATTCAGACAATAATAAAGAGGTGAGTTCCGGCGCGCTGAAGGAGCGGATGAGGAAAAATCATGGATCTTCGGGGAATCGCGGAGAAAATATGAAGCGTGCCGGCATGGAAAAGCGCTGTATCAGGGCAGTGTGGATTCTTGCGGAGACAGCAGATCCATGTTAGAATAAAAACACAAAATTGTGATGCAAAAGAACGAAATGCCGGTATTTTGCATGTAAAACAGGAGGGGTAATGCCATGATAAATGAGAAGAGACTGCTCGACACATTCTTTGATTATGTTATGATCGACAGTGAGACAAAGAATGAAAAAGCGATGGGGGAAAAGCTGGTTGAGGATCTTAAAGTACTTGGACTGGAAGTAAAGACCGACAAAGCCGGGGAAGGTTTTGGCTCCAATGGATTTAATGTATGCGCATATCTTCCGGGAACGATCCCGGGTGATCCGACGATCATGTGTGCACATATGGATACGGTGACTCCGGGCAATGGCATCAGACCGCTTGTCGATGACGGGATCATCCATACAGACGGCTCCACGATTCTTGCGGGCGATGACAAATCCGGAATCGCAGCGATCATGGAAGCAATCAAGGTGATCAAAGAACAGAATATTCCGTGCCGCAATACAGAGATCTTATTTACGATCGGCGAAGAAGGTGGTATGAACGGTGTCAAGAATATGGATCTGTCCATGATTAAAGGAAAAGAAGCGATGGTATTTGACGCCAGCGGTGATATCGGAAAGATCTTAACCTGTGGACCGGGGCAGATCAAGATCTTCGCGACGATCATTGGAAAATCTTCCCATGCGGGTCTTGCACCGGAAGAGGGAATCAGTGCGATCCAGGTCGCAGCGAAGGGAATCGCAAAGATGAACCTGCTCAGAATCGATGAGGAGACTACCTGCAATATCGGAACCCTGAAGGCGGAATATGCGACCAATATCGTTCCGGAGAAGGCAGAATTTGTGGCAGAAGTCAGAAGCCGCAACCTCGATAAATTAAATGCCCAGGCTGCGCATATGCAGAAGTGCCTGCAGGATGCCTGCGACGAGATGGGAGCAAAGCTTGAGATCGAGCTGAAGACAAATTATGTAAGCTTTAACGTGGAAAATGATGATCCGATCGTGCAGAGAGTCTTTGAGTCTTGCAAACGTCTTGGATATCAGGCAGTGACCGCAAAAGGCGGCGGCGGAAGCGACGCGAATGTGATGGCACTTCACGGGATCAAGCCGATCGTACTCTCCACAGGTATGACAAAGGTACATACGACTGGAGAAACATTGAAGATCGATGATCTGAACAAGTGCGCAGAGCTGGTACTGGATCTTTTAACACACTAAATTTTAAGAAGAAATGATAAAAACGGGGCGGCCGGATTCAAAGGCTGTCCCGTTTTTTCACTTGTTACTCAGGAGAAAATCTCAATGAACTTTCTGCTGCACAACAGGCACGAAATACTGAATGATATACGCATGTGTGAAGATACAGAATGCTGCAAGTGAACGTGCGGGATGAGCGAACGGGTCAAGAGACATTTAATTGCAGACATGAAAAAACTCCGGTTCTGGCATACCGGAGTTTTTTCACACAAATACTAAAAAAGGGGGATGTATGAGTATCGAATATATGTCAATCCTGGATCACAGGGATCCGAGAATTATGTTTAGTCGAGTCCGGCATAAATGTGCGCGCATTTCATTTGCCTGCCGGCCCCATTTTTTATGTATACCTGATCAGGCGCTACACGCCTCGTCTTTCGTTTTTGTAAAACGCTTCGTGATGTCTTTTGCTGATTGGTATCTTTTATGATACAAAGTATACAGGAAGAATGTGACGGAAGTATGGAGAAACTCTAAAAGGAAAATAAAATAAATGGAGATTTTCTAACGAAAAAATAACCATTTCTTTAGAAATTGTTTATTGTCAGGAAAAAGAGGGCGTGGTATAGTTCTGATACAGTGAGACAGGTACATTTATGAATAGAAGGAAGCCCGGGTACCCGGTAAAAATCTGCCGGACACGGATCCGGATGGACCGGATAAGATCAGAGGAGGAATATTGTATTATGAAAAAACATGTATTGTTAGCAGCGGCACTCTGCGTGACAGCAGTGATGGCGACAGCATGCGGCTCAAAAAACACTCAGGAGACAACAGCGGCTGTGGAGGCTTCCGCAGCGGAGACATCCGCCGTTGATACAACAAAACCGGATCTCTCCAATGTAGACCCAAAGATGGCGGAAGGACCGGGAGCTTTTGAGACGGACGAGAGTTCTGAGGGCGTGCAGGTTGCAGAGATCTCTGATGAGGAGATGGCGAAGCTTCAGAGCCAGGCGGCTGCCCAGCTCGAGAAGACAGACTATAAGTCCTACGCAAAAGAGATCATCGCGATTGTAAAGAATAAAGATATGGAGGGGCTTGCGGACCACATCGATTTCCCAACCTTTGTCTCCTGTGTGAAGACGAACGGAGGCATGGTCGATACGAAGGAAGACTTTATGAAACTGGATCCGGCAGAGATCTTCTCCGATGAGATGGAGGCTGCGATCGAAAAGGTGGATGTCGATTCCCTGGAGCCGGTTATGGCCGGGATCGTCCTCGGTGACGGTGCTCCGAACATCATTCTTGGTGTCACTGCGGATGGAGAGCTCGCAATCACCGGAATGAACTACTAAAACAGAGACGGACTGTAAGGGAAAACATCTGACGGGTCCGTGAAACTGATACATAAGAAAATAAAGTAATAGGAAAAAATGAAGGGACATGGAAGTATCTGTGTCCCTTTTTCCTATATACAAATATAGGAGAAACATGAATCCTGTTGACTTTTATCCAGAAATACACCTGGTGATTTTTGGACAATTATCCATATGTGTCCAAATATACCATGTTATTGACAAAAGAATTTACGAAATATCTGTAAAGTCGATGCGTAGAAATGGACAAATCCGCAAATATTTAGTATAATGGCGGTATGCGTTACGCGGTAAGTGAGGTGGGAGAAAATGCGTCAGAAAAAAAACGGACTCGAAAACCTGGTGCTGATCACCCAGCTCGGACTCAATGTTGTGACACCGGTCCTTATCTGTGTGCTTTTCGGAAGCTGGATCGATAAAAAGACCGGACTTCATACCGTTCTGATCTTCCTGATCCTGGGTGTCCTCTCGGGCGGTCTGAGTGCATATAAGATGGCGAAGCATATCGTAGACAGAGAGAAAGAAGACGAAGACAGGGAAAAGAAAGAGCAGGTAAAGCAGTGGGAGAGCCGTTTCGGAACCGGAGACGGTGCTGACCGTCCCAAAAGATGGCGGTGACAGCCGAAGGGACGGCAAAGAAGATGGTACCCGTAAACGAAAGCGGAATATGAAGCAGCAGGAAACTGTCCGACAGAAGACAGCCTCGGCAGGGTGATTGAAAGGGTGGAACAATCGTGAGTGATAAGACAAAGAGACAGGTAGTGGGAATGAGCATCGGGATTCTGATCCATAATATGATCTTGCTTCTCATCTGCCTTATTTTTTTCCGAACCGTTCCGGTGATCGCCGGAGTGCTGATCGGAGCCGCGGCGGCGGAGGTACTGCTCATCAGTATCGCGAGATCCACGGAACTCTGTGTGGAATCGGCTGATGGGGCGTACAGCAGCAAAAAGATGGTGATCCATTCGCTGATCCGCAGCTTGTGCGCGGTAATACTGGTGTGCCTTTTATGGAAATTTACGACGATCAACCTTTTAGCAGTCGTTCTCGGCGCACTGGGCTTGAAGACCGGAGCTTATGTGTATCCGGTACTTCAGAAACGAACCGACCGTATGGCCTGATCTTCAGGCTTGACGGATAGAGTCTTATACGCTGCTGTTGTGGAACAGACAGCAGTCTTTCAGGAGTCTTAAGGAAAGGAGGAAAAAGAATGAGTGGTGGCAGTGGTGCTGATTTCATGATCCACGGGATCGTGAAATACCATCTCTTCGGTCATGAACTCTGGCTGACGACGACGACGGTCGGAATGACGATCGTTACGATCGTTCTGCTGATTCTGGTGATAGCCGCGAACCGTGCATTAAAACATGCGACGGATGTACCTGGAACATTCCAGAATATCATCGAATTCGGCATGGAAATGCTGGAAAATATGACCACAGGGATTCTTGGCAGTTCAGCGAACCGGTTTGCGAACTATATCGGAACGATTTTTCTGTTTATTTTGTTCTGCAATCTGAGCGGTCTGTTCGGCCTGAGAACGGTTACTGCCGACTTTGGTGTTACGTTCCTTCTTGGTCTGGTCACGTTTGCGATCGTACAGTACCAGGGAATCAAAAATCATGGTGTCGGACACTTTACGGGATTGTTTCAACCTCTCCCGGTGCTGTTCCCGATCAATCTGATCGGTGAATTTGCGAATCCGATCTCGATCTCCCTTCGTCTGTTCGCGAACATGCTGTCCGGAGTTATTATCATGGGTCTCTGGTACGGAATGATGCCGGTCTTATTAAAAATCGGTATTCCGGCCGCACTTCATGTGTATTGCGACCTGTTTTCCGGGTGTATCCAGACATACGTATTCTGCATGCTGACTATGGTCTATGTAAATGATAAACTGTAGGAACGCAGGGCGGAACAGGGAAGGCAGGACCCCATCGACGCAGTCGATCGGAAAGGATTTTGCCTGTAGCTGTGAATGACAGCTATAAAATTTTTTTACAGGAGGTTTTATCTATGAATATTACAGGACAGGATTTGATCCATGCTTGCTCAGCAATCGGCGCCGGTATCGCGATGATCGCCGGTATCGGACCTGGTGTTGGACAGGGTATCGCCGCTGGTTTCGGCGCATCTGCAGTCGGCCGCAACCCGGGCGCGAAATCTGATATTACATCGACCATGCTTCTTGGACAGGCCGTTGCCGAGACGACCGGTCTTTATGGTCTTGTTGTTGCCATTATCCTTATGTTCGTTAAGCCGTTCGGTTGATCCGGATATGGGAACAGGAAAAAACTTCCGGGTATGCGCGGAAGTTTGTAAAGGAGGCGAGATGAGACCTTGGAACGGTTAATAAATTTTGACCCTCAATGGATCAACGACATTGTGATCACGGGAATCAATATTTTTATCCTGTTCTTTGTAATGTCGTATTTCCTCTTTAATCCGGCGCGTGAAGTACTGGAAAAAAGAAGAAAACGGATCGCGGGTGATCTGGAAACGGCAAAGACAAGCCGCGAAGATGCGCTCGCGCTGAAAGCAGAGTATGAGGATAAAATAAAGTCCATCGACAAAGATGCGCAGGAAATTCTCGATGCAGCGAGGAAAAAAGCGAAAAAGCAGGAAGCTGATATCTTAGCGGAAGCGAGAGAGGAAGCAAACCGCATCGTTGACCGGGCAAACCGGGAGATCGAGCTGGAGAAGAAGAAAGCGCTTGAGGACATGAAGACGGAGATCGTTTCCATTGCGTCCCTGATGGCAGAGAAGGCGGTTGCCGCTTCCATGGATGTAAAGATCCAGGATTCCCTGATCGAGGAGACTTTAAAGGAAATGGGTGAGAGCACATGGCAAAGTTAGTGTCAAAGGTCTACGGCGACGCGCTGTTTGAAGCTGCCATGGAGCGGGATATGCTGTCGCCCGTATATGAGGAAGTACAGTCACTGCAGACGATCCTCATGGAGAATGCAGACCTTGTACAATTTTTGAACCATCCGCAGATCATAAAAGAAGAGAAGTTAAAGGTCGTGGAAAATATCTTTAAAGGAAGAGTTTCCGATGACCTGATGGGATTTCTTGAGACCGTGATCGAAAAGGGACGGCAGAAGGAGCTCCCGAAGATCCTCGACTATTTTGTGAATCGTGTAAAGGAATATAAAAAGATCGGTATCGTAACTGTTACAAGCGCGGTGGAGCTCTCCGCGGAGCAGAAGGCCCATACGGAGGCGAAGCTTTTGGAGACCACAGCTTTTGTGAGTCTGGAAGTTACCTATAGCGTCGATCCTGCGATCCTTGGAGGACTCGTGATCAGGATCGGTGACCGCGTGGTGGACAGCAGCATCAGGACAAGACTCGGGGAGATCCGGAGAGACTTAATGAAGCTGCAGCTGGCGTGATCCCGGCGGATCCGGGACCGAAAACAGCAGTCCGGCAGCAGAAATAATACTGAACAGTTACGTGATGAAATGGAAAAGAAAGAAGGTGCAGACCTCAAATGAATTTAAAACCAGAAGAGATCAGCTCGGTCATCAAAGAGCAGATCGAAAGATATTCGACGAAGCTGGAAGTCTCTGACGTGGGTACTGTCATCCAGGTAGCGGACGGCATTACACGAATCCACGGTCTTGAGAATGCCATGCAGGGAGAACTTCTGGAATTTCCGGGAGAGGTTTACGGCATGGTGTTAAACCTTGAGGAGGACAACGTCGGAGCGGTTCTGCTCGGTGATTCCTCAAGCATCAGTGAGGGAGACACCGTAAAGACGACAGGACGTGTCGTTGAGGTTCCTGTGGGCGATGCCCTGACAGGACGTGTCGTGAATGCCTTAGGACAGCCTATCGATGGAAAAGGTCCGATCCTTACGGATAAATTCAGAAAGATCGAGCGTGTTGCCCACGGTGTTATCGAGAGAAAATCCGTAGATACCCCGCTTCAGACAGGTATCAAGGCGATCGATGCCATGGTTCCGATCGGACGCGGACAGCGTGAGCTTATTATCGGCGACCGTCAGACTGGTAAGACGGCGATCGCGATCGATACGATTATTAACCAGAAGGGACAGGGAGTTCACTGCATTTATGTTGCAATTGGACAGAAAGCATCAACAGTTGCGACAATCGTGAAAACTCTTGAGGAGTTTGGCGCGATGGATTACACGACACTTGTCGTATCCACAGCTTCTGACCTTGCCCCGTTACAGTATATTGCCCCGTATTCCGGCTGCGCAATCGGTGAAGAGTGGATGGAGAACGGCGAGGATGTGCTTGTCGTTTACGATGACTTAAGCAAGCATGCGGCGGCGTACCGTACCCTGTCCCTGCTTCTTAAGAGACCGCCGGGACGTGAGGCATATCCGGGCGATGTTTTCTATCTGCATTCCAGACTGTTAGAGCGCGCGTCCAGACTTTCCGATGACCTTGGCGGCGGTTCCCTTACCGCACTTCCGATCATTGAGACGCAGGCGGGTGACGTATCGGCCTACATTCCGACAAACGTCATCTCCATCACAGACGGACAGATCTACTTAGAGACCGAGATGTTCAACTCCGGTTTCCGTCCGGCGATCAACGCGGGTCTTTCTGTATCCCGAGTTGGCGGCGCGGCACAGATCAAGGCGATGAAGAAGATCGCTGCCCCGATCCGTGTGGAGCTTGCCCAGTACCGCGAGCTCGCTTCCTTCGCCCAGTTCGGTTCCGAGCTTGACGCCAGCACAAAGGAACAGCTTGCCCAGGGCGAACGCATCCGTGAAGTTTTAAAGCAGCCGCAGTATCAGCCGATGCCGGTCGAGTATCAGGTCATCATTATCTACGCGGCGACAAAGAAATATCTCCTCGATATTCCGACAAATCAGGTTCTTGATTTTGAGAAAGAGCTGTTTAAGTTTATCGATACAAAGTATCCGGAGATCCCGGCAAGCATCCGCGAGGCAAAGCAGATGACACCGGAGACTGAAGAATTGCTGAAAAAAGCTATTGAAGAGTGCAAGGCAGCAAGATAAGGCAGGTGATGTATCATGGCAACCATGAGAGATATTAAACGAAGGAAATCCAGTATTGAGAGTACCGAGCAGATTACCAAAGCCATGAAACTTGTTGCCACTGTAAAACTCCAGAAATCCAGAACGAAGGCGGAAAATTCGAGATTGTACTTCAATCTGATGTACCAGACGATCCAGGAGATGCTGAAGAAATCCACCGGGATCCGGCACCGCTATTTAAAGAGTGGGGATTCGAAGAAAAAGGCAGTTATCGTCGTTTCTTCCAATCGCGGACTTGCCGGCGGATATAACTCCAACATCATCCGTCTCGTGACGGAGAGCGGGATCCCGAAAGAGGACGCCCTCATCTTCGCGATCGGACGGAAAGGACGCGACGGACTCGCAAGGAAAGGCTATGAGATCAAAGCGGATTACTCCGATGTGATCGATGAGCCGCTCTACTCCGACGCGCAGCAAATCTCAAAAGAGCTTTTAGCCATGTTTGAGAAGAATGAGATCGGAGAGATCTATCTGGCGTACACGGCGTTCAAAAATACCGTAAGCCAGATCCCGACGTTCTTAAAGCTTCTGCCGGTGGATCTTGCGGCAGCAGGGCCAAAGGGCGAAGTAAAAGAAGAAAAGCCGGATCTTCTCATTATGAACTATGAGCCGGACGAGGACGAAGTTCTGGATGCAATTATTCCGAAGTATGTGAGCAGCCTGATCTATGGGGCATTCTTGGAGGCCGTTGCCAGTGAGAACGGCGCGCGAATGACTGCAATGGATTCGGCGACGAACAACGCGGAAGAGATGATCGGAAAACTGTCGCTGCAGTACAACCGTGCGCGTCAGGGCTCCATCACTCAGGAGTTGACAGAGATCATCGCGGGCGCGAATGCCATCGATGGTTAAAAAGAAATATGAGTAATTATTTGGCAGACTTGCATACTTGCGGTGCTGGAGGTAATAGACAGCATACAGGAGACAGAAATCAGTCGGCATGATATGCTGGGATAGATTTTTACCGCTGGCCTGAGTGGCTGAATAGTTATGATAGAGACAAGGAGAAGTGAGATGGCAGAGAAAAACATTGGTAAAATTACTCAGGTCATCAGTGCCGTTCTGGATATCAAATTTCCCCAGGGCGGGCTGCCTGAGATCAATGACGCCATTGAGATCACCACAAAGGATGGCGGGGTCCTCACGGTTGAGGTTGCCCAGCATCTCGGTGATGATACGGTAAGATGCATCGCTCTCGGTCCCACCGACGGTCTTGTCCGCGGCATGGATGCCGTAGCGACCGGCGGACCGATCATGGTGCCGGTCGGTGAGCAGACACTTGGAAGAATTTTCAATGTTCTGGGACAGCCGATCGACAATAAAGAAGCTCCGAAGACGGAGAAAAAGCTCCCGATCCACCGCAAAGCCCCGAGCTTTGAGGAACAGTCCACAGAGACAGAGATCCTTGAGACAGGTATCAAGGTCGTTGACCTCCTCTGCCCGTACCAGAAAGGTGGAAAGATTGGTCTGTTCGGCGGTGCCGGTGTAGGTAAGACCGTCCTTATCCAGGAGCTGATCCGAAATATTGCGACAGAGCACGGCGGATATTCCGTATTTACAGGCGTTGGCGAGCGTACCCGTGAGGGAAATGACCTTTACTATGAGATGTCCGATTCGGGCGTTATCAATAAGACGACCATGGTGTTCGGCCAGATGAACGAACCGCCGGGATCCCGTATGCGTGTGGGCCTTACCGGTCTTACCATGGCAGAATATTTCCGTGACGAAGGCGGAAAAGATGTGCTGTTATTCATCGACAATATCTTCCGTTTCAGTCAGGCTGGTTCCGAGGTATCAGCGCTGCTCGGACGTATGCCGTCAGCCGTAGGTTACCAGCCGACTTTACAGACAGAGATGGGTGCCCTCCAGGAGCGGATCACCTCCACAAAGAACGGTTCCATCACGTCTGTGCAGGCAGTTTACGTTCCGGCCGATGACTTAACAGACCCGGCTCCGGCAAATACCTTTACCCATCTGGACGCGACGACCGTACTCAGCCGTTCCATCGTAGAGCTTGGTATTTATCCGGCTGTAGATCCGCTTGAGTCTACGTCCCGTATCCTTGATCCGCGTATTGTTGGTGAGGAGCATTATAAGGTTGCCCGCGGCGTACAGGAAGTGCTGCAGAGATATAAAGAACTTCAGGATATTATCGCAATGCTCGGTATGGATGAGCTTTCCGAGGAAGATAAGCTTACCGTATCCCGTGCGAGAAAGATCCAGAGATTCTTATCCCAGCCGTTCTTCGTAGCCGGACAGTTTACCGGTCTGGAAGGCCGCTATGTTCCGCTTTCCGAGACGATCCAGGGCTTCAAGGAGATCCTCGAAGGCAAACATGACGATATTCCGGAGAATCTGTTCCTCAACGCAGGAAATATTGATGATGTTCTCGCCCGCGTGAAATAGGGGGTGTGGACATGGCGGAAATGATGAGACTTCAGATCGTTACGCCGGATGAGGCGTTTTTCGACGGAGAGGTTTCGATGGTGGAGCTCAACACGGCAGACGGGGAAGCCGGAATCTATCCGAAGCATATCCCGATGGTCGTCGCGGTTGCACCGGGCGTTCTTAAGATCCACGGGGCAGACGGCGTGAAAAAAGCGGCGCTGCTTTCCGGATTTTTACAGATCCTGCCGGAGAAGGTAACGATCCTCGCGGAATCCTGCGAGTGGCCGGAAAACATCGATGGCAAGAGAGCCAATGAAGCCAGGATCCGCGCAGAGAGACGTCTGGCGGAAAAGAATCCACAGACCGATATTGACCGCGCTGAAGCCGCTTTGAAGCGGGCGCTGGTGAGACTGTCGCTGGTGGATGGAAACTAAAGATAGAACTGTGAAACGCAGTGGAAAATAAAACAGCATGTCGGGAAGAACGCTTGTAAGAAGGACTTACAGGAGACTTTCCGGCATGCTGTTTTATTTTATGATGTTGGAGACAAAAGGTATTTTGGCGCGGAGCTTATTTTTTCCGCCTGGAAAGCAGCGGCTCACTTACCCCATCGAGTCCCACAAGCGCGAAGATCGCCGCAAGGACTCTCTGAGATCCCTTATAGGCGTCTTTGCTGTCGTACCACTCGTCAACGGAATGGCAGGCACCGCCTTTTCCGCCTCCGCCGACGCAGATCGCAGGGATTCCGAGGCTGATCGGGATATTTGCATCGGTACTTCCTGCGCTTTCGAATTCTACATCTTCGCCGCATGCCTGGAACGCAGAGGCTGTGGCGCTCACGATCTCACAGTCCTTCGGCTGGCTTCCTGCCGGACGGTTTCCGATCTGTTTTACATCCACTGTGATACGTCCGTTGTGATCGAAGCTGTCCTTAGATTCTTCGTAGGAACGCTCGGTTTCCCAACGGTTATTTTCATCCTCAACTGCACGTTTGATGCACTCCTGAAGCTTTGCATCAAGCTCTTCAAGCTCCTTTAAGCCGTTGGAACGGATATCGACAAGCATGGAACACTCATACGCGATGGCATTGATGGAGGTTCCGCCGTTTACGACACCGACGGAGAAGGTAGTCTTCGGTTCTCTCGGGGTGCGGAGCTCAGAGATATAGGAGATGGCGCGGCCCATGGCAAAGATCGGGTTTACAAGACCGAAGGCGCCGAAGGAATGTCCCCCCGGTCCGCGGAAGGTTACCTCGTAGCGGTGGCTTCCGGTGCCGCCGTGGCAGATCAGGCAGCCTGCACCGTCAACGGAGATAAAACCGTCAACCTTATCAGCGTTTTTCGAGAAGAAGTGGCGCATGCCGCGGAGGTCTCCGAGACCTTCCTCACCGACGTTGCCGCCGATAATGATATCTCCGACCGGTTTTAAGCCGGATTCTTTGATGGCTCTTGCCAGCGTAAGGATCTCAGCCAGTCCGCGGGTATCATCGCCGATTCCGGGTGCGTAGATCTTTGTTCCTTCGCGTTTCACCGGGAGCGGAGTTTCCGGCGGGAATACAGTGTCCAGATGAGCGGAGACATAGAGAGTCGGACCGTTTCCGGTTCCATGGATATGGGCGTACACGTTGTGGACCTCGTCCATCACCGGATCGAGACCTGCCTCGGTCAGAAGCTCTTTAAAACGGATCGCGCGCTTCTCCTCAAATGGGCTGAAGGAGGAGATCTGAACAAGCTCGATCTGCTGGTCGATGGTGTGCGCTTCATCCTGTTTCAGGTATTCGAAGGCGTGAGCCATCTTGTCGGACGTTATAAGTGTCTGAATCGCTTCTTTCATGTGGGAACCATCCTTTCGATTTGTATATGATAGAAATATCATAGCGCGAAAAAGAAAATTTGTAAATAAAACAGAGAAAACTAATAATTCTGTAAGTATAGTTTATATAGGAAATATCGTCAGATAACAAAAGGGAAAAGAGGGCAGAAAAAAAGTATCGGTTTGAATGAGCCGGGAGTAAAAAATAAAAAGGACGGGGAAATGTGTGCGGGACAGGCTGTAGAAAAAATAAAAAGCAGGTTCTGAAACGATAGCGGAGATGAACCGCATACCGGAGCAGAACCTGCAAGTTTACGTTTTATTCCAGATGGTTACACTTTGTTACTTTTACTGATCATTTGTAAGCTTCATCTTATCAAAGAGATAGAAGATCAGGCTTAAAATCATGCCGACAACACATGCAAGGACCATACCTGTGAGCTGCACATTGCCGAAATTCACCTTGATCCCGGAGAGACCGGTTACGAAGATCACAGCGGTCAGGGCCTGATTCCTGTTTTTTCCGTAGTCGACTTTTGAGTCGACCAGAATGCGGAGACCGGAGGTTCCGATCATACCGTAGAGCAGGAAGGAGATTCCGCCGATGACCGGACCCGGGATCGTCTGGATCAGGGTCGATAATTTGCCGATGAAGGAACAGATGATGGAGATCACAGCCGCTCCGGCGATGACCTGCACACTGTAAACCTTTGTGACAGCCATGACACCGATGTTCTCACCGTAGGTGGTCGTCGGTACGGAACCGATGAGTCCGGAGACCATGGTGGAGAAGTTGTCACCGAAGATGCTGCGGTGAAGTCCCGGATCCTTTAAGAGGTCGCGGCCGACGATCTTACTTGTTACAACTTGATGTCCGATATGCTCGGAGGTGATGACCAGGATGACCGGCATGATGATCATGATCGCTTCCATATTAAATTTTGGAGCGGTGAAGTTCGGGATCGCAAAGATCGGGGCAGCGGCAACCGCAGAGAAATCAACGATTCCGCATGCAACGGCAGCGACATATCCCGCGATCACGGCGATCAGGATCGGGATGACAGATAAAAATCCCCGGAACAGGACAGAACCGAAAACGGCAAAGCCAAGTGTCACGAGGAACACGATCAGATTCTTCGGATCAATGGTCTCGTCTAAGAGTCCCGCATTGCTTGCTGCGCTGGAGGAGAGCTCCAGACCAATCAGGGCTACGACCGGGCCCATGGCAGCAGGAGGGAGAACGACGTCGATCCATTTATATCCGATCTTATAAATGATGAATGCGAGGATACATCCGACGAAACCGACGGCAACGAATCCGCCGAGGGCATATTCATAACCGAATTTTGCGATCACGATGCCGGCCGGGGCGAGAAAGGCGAAACTGGAACCGAGATAGGCGGGAGCTTTTCCCTTTGTGATAAAGATAAACATGAGAGTTCCGACACCGTTCATGAAAAGAACGATCGCGGGATTGATTCCGAATAAGAACGGAACGAGAACGGATGCGCCGAACATGGCGAACATGTGCTGGATGCTCAGGGGGATCAGAAGGTTAAAGGGAACCTTTTCGTCCACCTGAATGATCTTATGGCTTTCCATACGGGACCTCCTTGAGAACAATTGGTTTTTTAGTACTTGCGCCTGCGCCGGACGTTCCCGGTTTCAGGCATTTTTTCTATTCTATCACATTCTTGTTATTTGTCCAGAAAAATCAGGGGGAAATTGCAGGAAAGGATATGAAGTTAACGAATTTCAGGGCTTCCGCTCTTGACAAAGCTTTGGAATCTCCATATAATGACCCATATAGCCGCGTTAAAGCATGCGGTATATAATGGAAAAGCGATGAAGGGAACAAGTAGGGAAATGACCTGCTCCGCACAGAAAGCTGCCGGTGGATGAGAGGCGCGCGGACTTCTTTTTCTGAATACATCTCGGAGCTGCACACCGAAAGAGGAAACCGGATATTCCGGCGGAACGCGAGTAGGCTGTGACGGAACTGGCACCCGTTAGAAATGCCGGGGTCTTTTATGATGAGGACTCCATGAGCCGGAGCGTGCGAGCGTTTCGGGAACATCAGGTGGTAACACGAGCGTATGCCTCGTCCTTTTGGGAAACAAGGGACGGGGCTTTTTTGTACCTGCAAGGAGAATGTTCAGTGCCGGAGTTGCCGGACTGGACTGAGACTGAAAGAGTCAGGCAGCAGGAGAAAGAACGCTTCGTCCGGATAGCAGGTCTTCATATAAAGACCAACACAGGCGGAAGAAACGAATATCCGCAGAAAATTACAGAAAAGGAGTAAACAAAATGGGAGTTTACGAAGAGTTACAGGCCCGCGGACTGATCGCGCAGGTCACAAACGAAGAAGAGATCCGTAAAATGGTAAACGAGGGAAGGGCCGTATTCTACATCGGCTTTGACCCGACCGCGGACAGCCTTCATGTCGGACATTTCATGGCACTCTGCTTAATGAAACGTTTACAGATGGCAGGAAACAAGCCGATCGCGCTGATCGGCGGCGGTACCGGAATGGTCGGGGATCCGTCCGGACGTACCGATATGAGAACCATGATGACGGTTGAGACGATCCAGCACAACTGCGACTGCTTTAAAAAGCAGATGAGCCGTTTCATCGACTTCTCCGAAGGAAAAGCCATGATGGTAAACAACGCTGAGTGGCTTATGAACTTAAACTACATCGATTTCTTAAGAGAGATCGGACCGCACTTCTCCGTCAACAACATGCTCCGCGCGGAGTGCTATAAGCAGAGAATGGAGAAGGGCTTAAGCTTCTTAGAGTTCAACTACATGCTGATGCAGAGCTACGACTTCTACGAGCTGTTCCAGAGATACGGCTGTAATATGCAGTTCGGCGGCGATGACCAGTGGAGCAACATGCTCGGCGGTACAGAGCTCATCAGAAGAAAACTCGGCAAGGACGCGCACGCAATGACGATCACACTGCTCTTAAACTCTGAGGGCAAGAAGATGGGCAAGACCCA
Organism: Clostridium sp. OF03-18AA; assembly: GCF_003478035.1. Lineage (GTDB taxonomy): Bacteria > Bacillota > Clostridia > Lachnospirales > Lachnospiraceae > Pilosibacter. The sequence continues at coordinate 180,179 of NZ_QUEP01000005.1, read as the reverse complement.
GTCCGGCGCTGTCTGGCTTGATCCGAATAAGACGACTCCGTTTGAGTTCTACCAGTACTGGAGAAATGTTGGCGACGCAGACGTATTAAAGTGCCTGCGCATGCTCACATTCCTTCCACTTGAGCAGATCGATGAGATGGACAAATGGGAAGGCAGCCAGTTAAATCAGGCGAAGGAGATCCTCGCATACGAGCTCACAAGCCTTGTTCACGGCGAGGAGGAAGCAAAGAAAGCACAGGAGAGCGCACGTGCATTATTCGCAGGCGGCGCTGCGGCAGAAATGCCGACAGCAGAGCTTTCCGACGCAGATCTTTCTGATGGTTCGATCGACCTCCTTTCCATCGTACAGAAATCCGGCCTCTGCGCATCCCGTTCTGAGGCGAGAAGAAACGTAGAGCAGGGCGGCGTTTCCGTAGACGGTGAGATCGTGAAGGATATTAAGGCTGTATACACGAAAGAACAGCTCTCCGGTGAAGGAATCGTTGTAAAGCGTGGTAAGAAGAACTTCAGACGCGTTGTAGTTAAATAGTTACTTTTCATGGGTAGGAATTTTCTGAACTGAAAATTCCGTATGATACCGTTATGACCGCGGATTTTGCCGATTCGGAATGCGAAGCATCGGCAAAATCCTGTTACAGTGCGCGGGCATGGAGTGCCCGTGTACTGTAACGTTAAATAAAAAATAAGCTGCGCAGGGGACTGGAATTAGTTCCCTGCGCATGCTAATATAGAGACGTCTGGAAACAGACATTTTCAGATCATGACTGTGAAGATATGAGCAGTTATTGAAAATCCAAAACTGAAGAGACGGACAAACTGCGCTGTCGGTAAATGACGAAGCGGTTCCGCCGGAATGGAGAAAATATGGATATCTTAAACGAAGCTAAGAAAAATTTCGACTACATGGTAAGGATCAGAAGACATATGCACGAGTATCCGGAAAACAGCGGTGTGGAGTATGAGACAGTAAAATATATTGCCTCTGAGCTTGATGCGCTGGGAATCGAGTATGTAGTCGTTCCGGAAGGTGGTATTATCGGACAGATCCACGGCGGAAAACCGGGAAAAACCGTTCTTCTCCGTGCCGATATGGACGCACTTCCGATCAAGGAGAGCAAGACAAACCTCACAAAGGAAAAGGTCTGCATCTCCAAGAACGATGGAATCTCCCACGCCTGCGGACATGACGCCCACACAGCGATGCTTCTCGCTGAGGCAAAGATCTTAAACGAGAATAAGGAAGACTTAAATGGCAATATCGTTCTCCTTTTTGAGCGCGGCGAGGAAGCCGGCGGAAATATCAGAAATCTACTTCCGTATGCTGTTGAGACAATGAAATTAAAGATCGATACCTGTATGGCAACACATGTAAAATGGGATGTTCCGACAGGAACAATCTCCGCGGAGCCGGGCGCTGTATTCTCCGGTGCATACGGATTTATCATCAAGCTTCACGGCCAGGCTGGTCACGGATCCCGTCCGGATCTTGCCCATAGTGTTTTAGACTGCTTCAACAATATCTATAACCATATCAATATGATCCGCATGAAATATGTGGCTCCGACGGATATCCTGACCTGCTCCGTTGGTTTCGTAAACTGCGGAACCGTCCGCAACATTATTCCGGACGAGCTGACCTTCGGCGGTACGATCCGTACCTTCAATGTTGACGGCGCAGGCGCACCGTTTGTAAAACAGTTGATGGACGTAGTCGAGAAAGAGTGCGAGCTCTGTCAGTGTACATATGAAATCCTTCATATGCCGGATCCGCTGTTCGAGTGCCAGAACAACGCAGTCTGCAGCGAGATTGCGAAGAACGCAGTAAGAAAATATATCGGTGAGGATGCTGTTACGGTTGCACAGCCGTGGATGGCATCTGAGAGCATGCAGGCATGCTTAAAGCTCTGGCCGGGTATCATCACCTTCACAGGTATCCAGAGCGAGGAGGCCGGCACCGGCGCAAACCATCACACACCGGAATTCGATGTGGATGAGCGCGGCATGATCTACGGTGTTGCAGCAGCACTTGGATATGTGAAGGATTTCTTAAACTACGATAAGGAGATCCCGTTCAAACCGTTCGAGGGAACCTTAAAGAATCTGGTTGAGAGAAACCTGTAAAAGCAACAGAAATGAAAAAAAATTATCCATTAACGGGTAAAAAGTCCGAATAGCAATATAAAGACCGGTGTATTAAGAAGAATTCGATACACCGGCCTTTTTGCGTACATACGCGGGTAACGAGATAAAGTCTGTGTTTACACGGGAGATTGGCAGTTTTAAAAAGACAGGGGCAATAAAAGCTGATAATAAGCCCCGTGTTCCGGCACAGCGCGGTTTCCGGCGGTAATGGATCCGCCAAGATAGTGGATGCCGGTCCATACAATAGAAAGACCAATTCCATTTTTTCCACCATCACCCTTATAAAAACGTTCAAAAATATGAGGGAGATCTTTCTCCGGGAATCCCGGACCATCATCCTGTATCAGAAGGATCAGCGAGTTACCATCTGTACTCATACGGATCAGAATCTCGTGATCGGCATATCGCAGACAGTTTGAAAGAATATTTTGTATCACCCGCTTCAACAATTCCGGATCCGTGTGGATTGTTAGTGGGTGTGCAGATTCAAGATGTATGACGCAGTCCCTTCGGATCGTACTCATGATATCCACACATTCATCAAGAAACTCCACTACTTCCAGATCTGTCGGATGCAGGTCAAATGTGTGACAGTCCATTTTTGAGAGAGAAAGAATGCTTTCTACAAGGTCAGTCATGCGCAGACTTTCAGAAAGAATGATGCTGGCAGCTTTCTGATGATCCTTTATGACATTGGAAACGATCCCCTGGGAATACCCGGTTATAGACGCAAGCGGCGTTTTTAGATCATGGGAAGCGTTTTGAAAAAACTGTCTTTTTTCTTCCTCGGATCTCCGGATCGTTTCTTCCATCTGGTTATAGGAGCGTTTTAAAGATTCCAGTTCATTTAAAGAATAGGAATCCTGGATCTGTGCGTCTGTTTCTCCATTGATCCTCTGGATCTGAAGACAAAGATGCTGGATCGGGACAGAGATGGTTCTAGCGATTCCCCATACTAAAAAAGATGATAAAAACACAGAAGCGATTAAAATCGCAATATACAATTTCCATGTATAATTCCAGAAAACAGATGAATCCGGAATTTGGACAACAGAAACAAAATACTTTGCCCGTACAGGTGTACTGGACGGAAACACATACATACTGATGTACCAGAAGTCTTCAGAAAGTAAAATCCGGGACGGTTTTCCCGAAATCAGTTCACCTGACTGGATCATCTGTCGGCACTGTTCCTCTAAGGCAGATATCGGATAAATATTCTGGTCATTACTGGATTGAGGGAAGACAAGTTTTTGCTTGGAATTAAAAATCAAAAATATACCATTATAAGGCTGATCTCTGAGCTGCCGCCGGACAGAACGAAGCAAAGCTTTTGAAGATTCGCGCGTATTTTCCTTAGAATCTGAGGAAGTGTAAGCCGGGTCAGTGCTCAAACGATCCGACTCCGATTGAACCATTCTGATCAGATGCTCTGTTTCTTTCTTGGCAGTGTACTGTACATACCAACGAGAAGAAAGGAAAAAGGTGATTCCGACTCCGAAAGTCATCATAAAAATCACGAGAAAAACTGCAGAAAATAAACGTGTTTGGATACTCTTTCCAATCATATTGATTCGATCCCTTCTGGCTTTCGTTCGCTCATCCGATAACCAAAGCCCCATACCGTCTCGATCAAGGCAGTAGAACCGAAAGATAGTAGTTTTTTTCGAAGCCGTTTAATAAAATCCTCCGGCATATCTGCTTCAGGATTAGGACCTTGAAAATGCCAGATCTGTTCGGCTAATTCTTTTTTAGAAACAGCATTATCTGCCCGTTGTATCATATACAGCAGGAAATCAAATTCTGTCGGAGTTACATTGAGATCACGTTCCTGAATTGTGACTCTGTGGCTGACAGGAAAAAGGACCAGATTTCCACATATAAACCGAGTGACAGGATCGGTCATGCTGGCATCGTAAAAGTGTGGATCAGACCGGCGGAATAATGCTTTTACCCGCGCAACGAACTCTAATGGAAGAAAGGGCTTTGTAATATAGTCATCGCTTCCGAGAGTGATTCCCATAACACGGTCGAGCGGCGTATCTTTGGCAGATACAAAAATAATGGGAACGTGGCTTTGACGACGGAAATAGGTACATAGACTGAGACCATCGATTCCGGGCATCATGATGTCGAGGATAAGCATATCGGGTTCTTTTGCGGAAAAGGCCTGACAGGCTTCCTGACCATTTTTAAATGTCTCTACTGTAAAGCCTTCATTTTCAAGAAATAGCTGCATCATTGTACGGATATTTGACTCATCATCTACTACATAGATCAGTTTTGACATGATAAATTACCTCGTTTGTATTTATGTTTTCATATTAACATGAAAGTTTAAAACCGTAAATGATTGCCGCATTCTTGCCACACAGGTGAACTGGTAATGCACACAGGGATAACGGTATGATAAACACATCAAATAATTTAATGATGGAGGTAACAAGATGAAAAAAGGTTTAAAAATTTTATGCGCGGCGTTATCGCTTACTGCAATCATGTCCTTCTCTGCGTTTGCGGCTGAGACAAAAAAAGAATATAGGGCGGAAGCGGAGCCGATCCGTACTGAGATGAAAGTGATGGAGGAGCAGATGGATGCTCTCAGGGAATCCAATAAAGATTTCATGGAACATTTCAAAAATATTCATCTGAACAAAAAGGAGACAGGAGAGCTTCCGGTTGATAAGAGTGTGTGGAAAGAGGCAAAAACACTTCGTGGGAAAATCAAAACGATCCGTGAGGAAAACGGGGATTCCCAGGTAAAGAATCTTCGCGCAGAAGCGAAGGCGGCTGCCGAGAACAAAGATTTTGATACAGCAATCTTAAAATTAAAAGAAGCAGAAAAAGAAAAGGAAAAACGTCTGGAAATGCTGAAAGAGATCAATAGCATTTGGAAACAGATTGATGATCTTCTTTCTTCCGGACAATAAGTGGAGGAAACAAGATTGAAAAGGATTTATTTGGGCCTGGCAGTTTCTGCGTTCCTGGTGGTCAGCAGTTTCCCCTCATATGCTGGACAGTGGAAGCAGGATACGGCAGGATGGAAATATGAGAGCGATGATCATACATTTCTTCAGCATCAGTGGTTTCGGGACCATGACGGTAAATGGTATTACTTTGAATCGGATGGTTACATGAGCGCAAACTGTATGACACCGGATGGATATGTCACGGGCGCAGATGGTGCCTGGATCGAAGGACTCGGGCAGAGCAAAGATCAGGCAGTACTTCCGTGGCAGTACCAGAGTTTTTTGGGAAAAGGTCTGGATGTCACATGGTCAGAATTTCAGAAGCAGACCAGAGCATACAGCATTAAGCAGGTACAGGAATTTAAGAAAGCCGGGGTCAGCCATGTCAGAATTCGGGTACAGGATGATATCAGCACCGAGCTTCTGGCGTTGTTGGATATGCAGGTCACAGATTGTCTGAAAAATGGAATTATTCCTGTTATTGCATATCAGGCGCATGAGTTTAAAACAGATCCAACAAAGGAAAATATGGATCATGTGACGGAATGGTGGAGCCGGATCGCAGAACATTTTAAAGATGCTTCACATCTGTTGGCGTTTGATCTGATGATTGAATCTTCGGATGCGATCAATAAATTGCCGGATACGTTGAATGAAATGTATGAACAGACGGTTGCAGAAATCAGAAAAACAAACCCGGACAGGATCATTATGATCTCTCCAAGACTGCGGTCAGACCCTAATTATTTGTCAGAGCTGAAAATTCCAAGTGCACACAATGGATACCTTATGGCAGAATGGCATTTTTATGCATCCGGGCCTGATAAGATAAACGAAAAGAAGCTGTGGACTACGGGAACGGATGCTGAGAAAAAGCTGATTACGGATAAGATCCAGACGGCGCTTGCATGGCAGCAGCAGACGGGGATTCCGACATGGGTCGGAGCCTGGATGCCGGGAAACTATAATAAAGGAAATATATACAGTGTAGAAGAACAGACAGTATTTGCCGAATTTATGACGAAAGCATTGAGTGATGCAGGAATTCCGTTTGCGGTAAATGCAGATACAAAGTATTACAATGCGGCAGAGAATACATGGATCTCGTCTATGCAGCCGGTTTTTAAAACAATATTCCAATAAAGGAAGAAACTGTTACGAGCAGCGGAATGCCATCCGCTGCTCGTAATGTTTGGTAAATTTAACAAAAACTTAACACTATAAAACATACTTTTCTCGCAGTTCCATGATATACTAAACATAATTCGCCGGTTACAGGATCGTGGCGCTGCAAGCCCACAGATCCTGTAACCGCATCCCCTGTTCGTGAAATACCTGGCGGAGAGAACACGAATGTGGAAAGAAACCAAGTAACAGGGCGGATTTTGAGAGAATGGGAATGTCCGCCTAAAAAAGACAGGAGAGTGGAATATTGGGAATGACAAAAAAACTGCGGGAGAAGTGGAATGAGGCACTGCAGGCGGTACTGCCGATCATCGCGATCGTGCTGGTGCTCTGCTTTGTGATCGCGCCCATCTCCTCCAGCATCCTGCTCTGTTTCCTTTTGGGAGCAGTCCTTTTGCTTGCGGGAATGATGCTTTTTACACTTGGCGCAGAGCTTGCAATGTCACCGATGGGCGAGCGAGTGGGAACGTGCCTGACGAAGAGCCGGAAGCTTCCGGTGGTGATCGGGCTGTCCTTTCTCTTAGGCTTCATCATTACGATCTCGGAGCCGGATCTTCAGGTTCTGGCGAATCAGGTTCCGGCTGTGCCGAACATGACGCTGATCTTGTCCGTAGCATGCGGAGTCGGCGCATTTCTTGTTGTGGCACTGCTGCGAATGCTGTTCTCCGTGGCACTTCCGCCGCTGCTGCTTGTCTTTTACGGCGTGGTGTTTGTACTGGCGATGTTCGTGCCGAAGGATTTTTTAAGCGTGGCCTTTGACTCCGGCGGCGTTACGACGGGACCGATGACCGTGCCGTTTATCATGGCTCTCGGTGTCGGAATCTCTGCAACGCGAAGCGACCGCCACGCGGCGGACGACAGCTTCGGCCTTGTGGCGCTCTGCTCCATTGGACCGATCCTCGCAGTCATGATCTTAAGTATGATCTTCAAGGCGGACAGCAGTGCCTACACACCGCCGGTGATCCCGGAGATCGGTGATTCAAAAGAACTGTTCCTGCTCTTTGCGAGGGAACTTCCAGCCTACATGAAGGAGATCGCGGTCTCCTTACTGCCTATTATCTTATTTTTCATGATTTTCCAGATTTTCATGTTAAAATTAACAACAAGAAAATTAAAGAAGATCGCGATCGGTCTCGTCTATACATATGCGGGGCTGGTACTGTTCCTGACGGGAGTGAACGTGGGCTTCATGCCGGCGGGAAATTATCTCGGACAGGTGCTTGCGAAGTCTGCCCACCCGCTGTTTCTTGTTCCCATCGCAATGATCATGGGATACTTCATCGTAAAGGCAGAGCCGGCCGTGTACGTTCTCAATAAACAGGTTGAGGAGATCACGGACGGAGCGATCTCCTCGAAGGCCATGGGAATGGGACTTTCCCTGGGTGTTGCGGTTTCTCTCGGACTTGCGATGGTGCGGGTACTCACAGGGATCTCGATCCTGTGGTTTCTCATTCCGGGATACGCGATCGCGTTGGGAATCTCGTTTTTTGTGCCGAAGATCTATACAGCAATCGCCTTCGACTCCGGCGGCGTGGCATCGGGACCGATGACGGCAGCGTTTCTGCTTCCGATGGCACAGGGAGCCTGCTCCGCTCTTGGAGGAAACATTGTCACAGATGCCTTCGGTGTGGTCGCGATGGTTGCCATGACACCGCTTATCACGATCCAGGTCATGGGGCTGGCTTCAAGAATAAGAGCGAAGCGCGGAGTGCAGGAAGGAATGTCCGCAGCTCATGGACAGTCCTGGGCATACGCGGCGTTTGAGCTGCTGGATGATGACGCGATTATTGAATTGTAGGAGGTTTTATGAGCGAATTGTACTTGATGGCGACGATCAGCGACCGGAACCAGAGCCGGAGATTCCTCGCCTTCTATAAAAAATATGGGATTTCCGTCACATTCCTGACGTTAGGCCGGGGAACCGCGGCGTCGGAGGTGCTGGACGCCTTCGGGTTAGAGGCATCGGAAAAGGCCGTCCAGTTTGCAGTAGTGACGGCGGCGGAATGGAAAAAGGTAAAAAAGGGCCTGGAACAGGAGATCAAGATCGATATTCCGGGAACGGGGATCGCCTTTGTGACTCCCCTGAGCAGCATCGGCGGAAAGCGGCAGCTTCGCTTTTTGACCGAGGACCGTGGATTTGAGAAAGAGGAGGAAAGCAGCTTGAAAGGAACAGACTACGAGCTTCTTGTAGTGATCGCAAATCAGGGCTATACGGATGTGATCATGGATGCGGCGCGAAAGGCCAACGCTACCGGCGGAACCGTGATCCATGCGAAGGGAACGGGAATGGAGAAGGCGGAAAAGTTTTTAGGCGTTTCTCTTGCTCAGGAGAAAGAGATGATCTTTATGGTCACGAAGACAAAGGATAAAAACGGCATCATGCAGAGCATCATGAAGAAAGCCGGGATCGGAAGCAAGGCGGGGGCAATCGTCTTTTCTCTGCCGGTGACGGAGACGGCGGGGATGCGTCTGATCGAGAAAAATGAGGATGATTAAGCTCTGCCGCGCTGATCACGGCAGATCATGGGCCTGAAGGCACGGAACCGCTGCCGTTAAAAAAGAAAAGCGGTTCTGATACCGAATTGCTCCGCACTACGTGTTCCCGCAATTCTCATATAATGCAGGTAAAAATTAGGAAAAAACGCCGCGGAAACGCCCCGAAACCATTGACACTGCATATAGAGTATTGTACAATCATTCGTAAATCTTCGACCGGTCCGGACACAGAGCGGAGCGTGCGGGGAGACAAAACATGGACGAAGCCCCGGAAGAAACCGGGCGGCGTCAAATTTATAAAGATTTAGGAGTTGATTTTTTTGGATTCAGGGCAAGCCCTGCAGGGACTGATCGTAATTGGACTTCTGGCGTTATCCGCGTTTTTCTCATCGGCGGAGACGGCAATGATGACGGTAAATAAGATCCGTGTGCGGAATCTCGCGGAGGCGGGACTCAGCCATGCCGTTGTGCTGGAGAAGATCTTAAGCAATCAGCCCAAAATGCTCAGCGCAATTTTAATAGGAAACAATATTGTCAATATTTCAGCGTCTTCTCTGATGACTGTGCTGGTCACAGACGTGCTTGGAAATAAATATGTCGGTATCGGAACCGGCGTTTTGACGCTGTTAGTCCTGATCTTTGGTGAGATCACACCGAAGACTTCCGCGACGATCTATTCCGAAACCCTGTCACTCAAGTTCGCGAAACCGATCTATTTGATCATGCAGGTCCTGACCCCGCTGATCGTGGTCGTTGATGGCCTCTCCAAGGGCGTTTTAAAGATGATTCATGTGGATCCGAACAAGAAACAGGACGCGATCACAGAGGATGAGCTCCGCACGATCGTGGAGGTCAGCCACGAAGAGGGTGTGATCGAGTCAGACGAGAAGAAGATGATCTACAACGTGTTCGATTTTGGGGATTCTGTCGCGAAGGATATTATGGTTCCGCGTATCGATATGACATTCCTCGATGTGAATGCCAGCTATCAGGAGATCATGGATATTTTCCGACAGGAGAAGTATACGAGATATCCGGTCTATGAGGAGACGACGGACAATGTCATTGGCATCGTGAATATCAAGGACCTGTTCCTGATCCCGAAAGACAAGGAATTTAAGCTGCGGGATTACCTGCGTGAGCCGTATTACACCTACGAGTTTAAAAAGACGACGGAGCTTATGGTGGAACTCCGCAAGACCATGAACAGCGTTGCCATCGTTCTTGATGAGTATGGCGCGACGGCCGGGCTTATCACATTGGAGGATATGCTTGAGGAGATCGTCGGAGAGATCCGCGACGAGTACGATGCGGATGAGGAAGACAGCATCAGGAAGATCAATCCGAAGGAATATGTGATCGAGGGTGCCATGAAACTTGATGATCTCGACGACCAGCTTGGTCTGGATCTCAAGTCAGAAGATTACGACTCCGTCGGCGGCTATATTATCGGCCTTTTAGACCATCTCCCGCAGGCGGGGGAGGAAGTCACAAGCGGAAATCTCCGGTTTGTGGTGGATACGGTGGAGAGAAACCGGATTGACAAGGTGCATCTGTATATTCTGGATGCGCCGCAGAAGAGCGAAGAAAGTGAGCAGGAGAGCAAACCCGAACGGTGAAGTTACTGAACCGCGACAAAATTAGCGAAAAATGTACAGCTTTCGGTCTTGACAATTTTTTTCAAACCAATTAATATGAAACTATCCAAAAGGGGAGTAGTTGAAATGCACTGTCAACAATCGCGGCGGAAACGTCTGGTGGTGCATACCGGTAAAATGGTAACGAGACTTTTTGCAGAGAGAAATTTCTGCAGAAAGTCTTTTTTTGTTGCTCTGAGGATCCGAGGGCGATCCGATATGGCGGCAAAAAAAGACGGTCTGTAAAATTTCATGGAATCCATTGGCAGGGAAAGAGAAAAACCTGCGCATACTATTTTCAAGGAGGAGTTTTTATGGACTTTTTATGGAATGGATTACTATCGATCACCTGGCAGCAGGTCGTCATGTATGTGGTAGGGCTTTTACTGATCTACCTGGCAATTGAGAAAAATTATGAGCCGGCCCTTCTTTTGCCGATGGGCTTCGGTGCGATCCTTGTGAATCTCCCGGCCAGCGGTGTATTAAACCAGTTTATGGAGGGCGCCGGCGAGACTCACGGAATCATCCAGTGGCTCTTTGAATCCGGCATTGAGGCATCGGAGGCTTTCCCGCTGCTGCTCTTTATCGGTATCGGAGCCATGATCGACTTTGGACCGCTGCTTTCGAACCCGAAGATGTTCCTCTTCGGCGCGGCGTCCCAGTTCGGCATCTTTTTTACGATCTTTATGGCATCGCTTCTCGGCTTTGACATCAAGGACGCTGCCTCCATCGGAATCATCGGCGCGGCAGATGGTCCGACTTCGATTCTGGTATCTCAGGTGTTAAAGTCAAACTACATCGGAGCGATCGCAGTGGCGGCATATTCCTATATGGCACTTGTGCCGATCATCCAGCCGATGGCGATCAAAGCGGTTACGACAAAGAAAGAACGCATGATCCGCATGCCGTATGAGCCGGGAAAAGTAAGCCGGTTCACAAGAATCGCTTTTCCGATCATTGTAACATTTGTCGCAGGACTTGTCGCTCCGGCGTCTGTTGCCCTTGTAGGATTCCTGATGTTCGGAAATCTGATCCGTGAATGCGGCTGCTTAAACAGCCTTTCCGAAACAGCGCAGACGACACTCGCGAACCTGATCACACTTGTTCTCGGAATCACGATCTCTTTCTCCATGAAAGCGGATCAGTTCGTAAGCTTACAGACACTGATGATCATGGGACTTGGACTTTTCGCTTTTATTTTTGACTCCATCGGCGGCGTCATGTTTGCGAAATTCTTAAATCTGTTCAGCAAGAACAAAGTGAACCCGATGGTGGGAGCAGCAGGAATCTCCGCATTCCCGATGTCTGCCCGTGTCATTGAGAAGATGGGAATCGCGGAGGACAAGACGAACCATCTCCTGATGCATGCCATCGGAGCCAATGTTTCCGGACAGGTCGCATCGGCGGTTGCCGGCGGAATCGTCCTTGGATTCTTTATGTAGGAGGTCTGGACTATGAATGTAAATACAATGCTTGCTTTAGGAATCATGTGGAAGGGAATGCTTGGAATCTTCGTTGTGATGGGGATTTTGGCGCTCGTTGTTTATCTCCTCACGAAGGTGGGAGACCGTTAGCTCACCATCCCGCCCGCCATTCCGCTCAATGTGCACATGGCGAGGACAGAGAGAAGCCTTTTCGTGTCTTCCGTGACACCGTCCTTCTGGGCGAGGGACATGAGATATAAAAACAGAAAATAGAGAGTTCCGAGGACCAGGCCCCAGAAAAAGCGCCTGGTCCTCATTGTTTTTCCTGCGAGGATGCCGCCGAAGAAGCAGGAAATGACGTAGACGGCACAGACGGCGACGTTTACCTGGTTTTCCGGGAGACGGAACTTAAAGAGGGCGAAGGAAAGCACCGCCAGAAGAATGCCGGAGAGGATATAAGTTACGATCAGGGCGCGTACCATGCGCCATACCGGGTTTGTCTGCATGAGAAAGCTCCTTTCTTGAAGGATGTACTCCGGGAGTCTTTCCGGAACTCATAAAATCGGGAACAGAAAGATTCTGAGAGGACATCATGGTGTGGGCGTTTGCTTTATACAGGATATGTGAGGAAAGGCCATGCATATGCATCGCGCGGCTGATCTTGTAACTGATGAGCCGATTTGGCTGAAAAAAGCACCCGAATATTTTTCCTTTGTGGCTGCCGGACACGATCAGGAAGCTGCCTGCGGCATGTTATGCGGATAAAAAGTGGATATCCGTACCGGATTTTCCTGCATCACGGCAATAAAATCCGTTGCATAATAGAAAATCGTATGGTATAATTTCATTTAAATTCGGGGTATTATGCCCACGATAAGAGAACAGGAGGAAATGATACCATGAAGCATGTAAAAACTTTAAGTTCCAACACTTTAAAGAACAGCATGAAGAAGGGCGGCTGCGGCGAATGCCAGACATCCTGCCAGTCTGCATGCAAGACATCCTGCACAGTAGGAAACCAGAGCTGTGAAAACAGCAACCGCTAATGCGGGGCTTCGAATAAACGGAAGTTTTTAAAGAGACCCCTACGGTCGTATGATTGTAGGGGCTATTTCTTGTCTGATCAAAGAATCTGCCGGTGACGGGTTTCCCGGACAGCGATGCCGGGAAAGCCGCCACTGACAGACCGTAAAGGGCAGGTAAGAAAGAAGTCAGGAGACCACCAGATCGTGACTGTAACCGGTAAGAGACGGAACAGTCACCTGAAAATTAAGACAGTAGGAGAAAGTTAGCTTTGATACATCAGTATATAAATAATGGATACCATATTGTTTTGGACGTAAATAGCGGATCGGTTCATTCTGTGGATGCGCTGCTCTACGATGCCGTGGAGATTCTCGCGAAGATCGTCCCGGATATGGAAAAACCGATGCCTCTCACGGATGACCAGAAAAAAGCAGTGAGAGAAGCACTGGTCTGTAAGTACTCTGCAGAAGATATTGAGGATGCCCTCTCCGATATTCAGGAGCTCATCGACGCGGAGGAGCTGTTCGCTGCGGATATTTACAAAGATTATGTGATCGATTTCAAGAAACGCCAGACGGTCGTGAAGGCCCTCTGCCTTCATATTGCCCATGACTGCAACCTTGCCTGCAAGTACTGCTTCGCAGAGGAAGGCGAGTACCATGGACGCCGCGCCCTCATGAGCTTTGAGGTCGGAAAGAAGGCACTGGATTTCCTGATCGCAAACTCCGGAAACCGCATCAACCTTGAGGTTGATTTCTTCGGCGGCGAGCCGCTTATGAACTGGCACGTGGTAAAACAGCTTGTGGAATACGGACGTTCCCAGGAGAAGGAGCACAATAAGAAATTCCGTTTCACGCTGACAACAAACGGCGTACTCTTAAACGATGAGATCATGGAGTTCTGCAATAAAGAAATGAGCAACGTGGTCTTAAGCCTTGACGGACGTCCGGAGGTCAATGACCGGATGCGTCCGTTCAGAAACGGTAAGGGAAGCTATGAACTTATTGTTCCGAAATTCCAGAAATTCGCGAAATCACGCGGCGAGAAGGATTATTTCGTCCGTGGAACCTTCACAAGAAACAACCTGGATTTCGGAAACGATGTCCTCCACTATGCGGACCTCGGCTTTGAGAAGCTTTCTATGGAGCCGGTAGTTGCAGCTCCGGAAGAGCCGTACTCCATCCGTGAGGAAGATCTTCCGCAGATTATGGATGAGTATGACAGACTCGCAAAAGAGTTTGTAAAGCGTCAGAAAGAGGGAAGAGGATTCAAATTCTTCCACTTCATGCTTGATTTAAGTCAGGGACCGTGTGTTGCGAAACGTCTGTCCGGCTGCGGTTCAGGAACTGAGTATCTTGCGGTAACTCCGTGGGGAGACTTATATCCGTGCCACCAGTTCGTTGGAAATGAAGAGTTCCTGCTTGGAAACGTGGATACCGGCGTGGTCAACACGAAGGTGCGCGATGAATTCAAGCTCTGCAACGTATACGCGAAAGAAAAATGCAAAAACTGCTTTGCGAGATTCTACTGCAGCGGCGGATGCGCGGCAAATTCCTTCAACTTCCACGGCAGCATTACGGATGCCTACGATATCGGCTGCGAAATGCAGAAAAAACGTATCGAGTGTGCGATTATGATCCGTGCTGCTTTAGCGGAGGACGAGGAAAACAACTAAATCGATCATAGCGGTCAGGGGAAGAAAGCCCCGGATTGTTATTGTAAGGATGACGGAGCGGTGATTACGGCAGACTCCGGAATCAAGAGGGACAAAAAGCCTTTTGAACCTCGAAATCATATCAAGAAGGAGATTTTATCATGAAGAGCAACAAAGGAAAGGGACTGCTCGGCCTCCTGGGACTGCTCGTTGTGCTCGGTATCTTCGGATTTTTCGGCTATGATACTCTTCAGAAGAGTAAGCTGGTCACCGATGAGAACGGAGTAACTTCCCAGAATGGCGGAATCAAGCTCGGTCTGGATCTGGCAGGCGGCGTCAGCATTACCTACCAGGCGAAAGAAGAGAATCCGAGCGCCGAGGATATGTCCGATACCCAGTACAAGCTGCAGCAGAGAGTACAGAACTACAGCTCTGAGGCAGAGGTTTATCAGGAAGGCGGAAACCGTATCAATGTTGATATTCCGGGTGTCACAGACGCGAACAAGATCCTGGAAGAGCTTGGTAAGCCGGGATCCTTACAGTTCTATGATGAGAACTGGAATGTTGTACTGGAAGGAACCGATGTAGCTTCTGCGAAAGCTGTGATCTATAAAGACCAGCAGACAGGAAACAATAACTATGAAGTAGCGCTTACATTTACGGATGAAGGTACTAAGAAATTCGCAGATGTGACAGCAGCGAACGTCGGCAAGAAGATCGCGATCGTTTACGATAACGTGATGTACTCCAACCCGACCGTACAGCAGGCGATCACAGGCGGACAGGCCTCCATCTCCGGCATGACTTCCTATGAAGAGGCTGAGAATCTTGCGTCCACGATCCGTATCGGTTCCCTTTCTCTGGAACTGGAGGAGCTCCGTTCCAACGTGGTAGGCGCGAAACTCGGTCAGGAAGCGATCACGACAAGCTTAAAGGCCGGCGCGATCGGTTTCGGAATCGTATGCGTATTCATGATCGTAGTTTACCTCATCCCGGGTCTTGCGGCATCCCTTGCACTCTGCCTTTATGTGGCACTGATGCTGATCCTGCTCGCGGCCTTTGAGGTTACATTAACACTTCCGGGTATTGCCGGTATCATCCTTTCCATCGGTATGGCAGTTGATGCGAACGTCATCATCTTCACCCGTATCAAGGAGGAGATCGGTCTCGGAAAGACAGTTCATTCCGCGATCAAGACAGGTTTTGCGAAAGCGTTATCCGCTATTGTTGACGGTAACGTGACAACACTGATCGCAGCAGCTGTTCTTTACTGGAGAGGCTCCGGTACAGTTAAGGGCTTCGCTACAACACTTGCCCTTGGTATCGTTCTTTCCATGTTTACAGCACTTTTCGTTACAAAGTTCACACTGAACACCCTGTATAACCTTGGCTTCCAGGATCAGAAGTTCTACGGCATCAGAAAAGAGAAGAAGGCGATCAACTTCCTCGGAAAGAGAAATATCTGCTTTATCATCTCAGCTGTCATGATCCTCGCAGGTGTTGCAGGAATGGTAATGAACAAGTCCTCCATCGGAAACGCGTTCAATTACTCCCTTGACTTCCAGGGCGGTACCTCCACAAGCGTGACCTTCAATGAGGACATGTCTCTGGATAGAATCTCAAGCGAGGTCGTTCCGGTAGTCGAATCCATCACAAACAGTGCGGATACGCAGACACAGAAGGTTGCCGGAACAAACGAGGTGATCATCAAGACAAGAACCTTAAGCGTGGAAGAGCGTCAGGCATTAGACGAGGCACTTGTTGAGAACTTCGGTGTTGATGAGTCAAAGATCACTGCAGAGAGCATCTCCGGTGCAGTAAGTGCTGAGATGAAGCGCGACGCGGTTATGGCTACAGCGATCGCTACCGTATTTATGCTTCTCTATATCTGGGTACGATTCAAGGATATCCGTTTCGCTGCAAGTGCTGTTTTAGCCCTTGTCCATGACGTATTGGTTGTAGTTGCATGCTACGCCCTCGCAAAGTGGTCCGTTGGTTCCACAGCGATCGCCTGCCTGCTTACTATCGTCGGATACTCTATCAACGCGACGATCGTTATCTTCGACCGTATCCGTGAGAACATTAAGCTCATGGGACCGAAGGCATCCACCGTTGATATTGTAAATACAAGTATCACCCAGACCTTCACACGAAGCATCAATACATCCCTGACGACCTTTGTCATGGTATTTGTTCTGTTCATCATGGGCGTATCCTCCATCCGTGAGTTCGCACTCCCGTTAATGGCAGGTATCATCTGTGGTACCTACTCTTCCGTATGCCTGACAGGCGCTATGTGGTATGTTATGACTACAAAGAAGCAGAAGAAGGACGCAGCTGAAAAACAGGCAAAGAAGGATGCTGAGAAGGCAGCAAAGGAAGCGAAGAAATCCGGAAAATAACCGGAAGAACGTCGTTTCGAAAATAACGATAAGGCAAGAAAAATATGAAATATAAGATTCTGGCAAAAGACGGACGTGCCAAACGGGCTGACGTAGAGACAGTCCACGGCACGATCCACACGCCGGTATTCATGAATGTAGGAACTGTCGCCGCGATCAAGGGCGCTGTGTCCACCGATGACCTTCGTGGGATCGGGACACAGGTGGAGCTTTCCAACACCTACCATCTTCATGTCCGGACCGGCGACAAGCTGATCAAGGAGCTCGGCGGTCTCCACAGGTTTATGAACTGGGATCGTCCGATCCTCACCGATTCCGGCGGATTTCAGGTATTTTCCCTCGCCGGACTCAGAAAGATCAAGGAAGAGGGCGTCTACTTCAACTCCCACATCGATGGTCATAAGATCTTCATGGGACCGGAGGAGAGCATGCAGATCCAGTCAAACCTTGGTTCCACCATCGCGATGGCATTCGATGAGTGCGCTCCACATCCGTGTACCAGAGAATACATGGAGAATTCTGTCGCGAGAACTACAAGATGGCTGGCGAGATGTCAGGCGGAGATGGCGAGATTAAATTCCCTGCCGGATACCGTCAATAAGGAACAGCTTCTGTTCGGCATCAATCAGGGCGGAACCTTCGAGGATATCCGGATCGCGCATGCAGATACGATCTCGAAGATGAACTGCGACGGCTACGCGGTCGGCGGACTTGCGGTCGGTGAGAGCCACGAGGAGATGTACCGCATCCTCGATGCGGTGGTTCCGCATCTCCCGGAAGAGAAACCGACTTACCTGATGGGCGTCGGAACCCCGGCGAACATCCTTGAGGCGGTGGACCGCGGCGTTGATTTCTTCGACTGCGTTTACCCGACAAGAAATGGCCGTCATGGTCATGTATATACAAACCACGGAAAGATTAACCTGTTTAATGAGCAGTTTTCAAAGGATATGCGCCCCATCGAAGAGGGATGCCAGTGTCCGGCCTGCCGCTCATACAGCAGGGCCTATATCCGCCATCTCCTGAAGGCAAAAGAGATGCTCGGAATGCGCTTATGCGTGCTCCACAATCTTTACTTCTACAACACGATGATGACGGAGATCAGGGAAGCTATCGAGAACCACTGTTATGCCGAGTACAAAGAGAAAAAGTTGGAGGGCGTGACAGGGAACTATAAAGACAAGGTATAAGAAAAGGAGGTGCAACGGATATGACTAACAGCCCGGCATTTTGGATTGGATATATTGTTTTAATCTTTGCTTTCATGTACTTCATTGCGATCAGACCGCAGCAGAAGGAAAAGAAAAAAATGCAGGAACTGATGGCAAGCATCGCAGTCGGTGACAGCGTGCTGACATCCAGCGGATTCTACGGAGTGATCATTGATATGACAGACGATACCGTTATCGTTGAGTTTGGCAACAATAAGAACTGCCGTATCCCGATGCAGAAACAGGCGATCGTTCAGGTTGAAAAACCGGAGGCGTAAGACCTGAAAAACAGTAAAAAAAGAGGTCCATTTCCCGTTGGTGGGAGATGGACCTCTTTTTTTACTGCGGATTCGCGTTTCTTCCTTCATCCTCAAAATGCTTCTTTAATTCCTCGAATTCACGGGCATATTTCGGGGAAACGGCGGTCGGGTTGGAGCGGATCCTGTCTTTCCGGAATGGTCTGCGCTCTTTTAAGAGAGCGGAAAGCCGTGATTCGCGCTCCTTTAACATCTCAGCAAGCTGTTCCGGGGATTTTCCGCGGAGAGCTTCCAGATGGATCCCGGTAAGATCTTTCAGACTGTCGAGTTTTCCGCCGGCCTTTGCTTTCAGCTCATCAAGGCTGACATTGGAGAGATCGCGGAGAGAACCTGCGGCGGATCCTGCTTTTTCCCGGATCGCGGACATCCCGGCAGACGGTTTTTCTTTGAGCGCTTCGAGCTTGTTTCCTGCTTTCTCCTTGAGATCTTCCAGGTTCATCCCGGTGAGGGCAGCGGCCTGGACACGTTTTGCTTCGAGCTGATCCAGAAACTCTTCCTTCGCTTCCTGGATCCTGTCTTCGGCATTCATCTTTAAGAGAGCAGTCTGTACCTGAAGGTTATCGAGCTCTGCACGGACTTTTTTCATAGCTTCCAGTGATTTTCCGAAGGCAAGTGCTTCCTTCGTGCAGACGATGGAATCATAGATAAAGATCACGGTCACGAAGAACACGAAAAACAGGTTCCACATGAGCGGCATCGCAAGGACGGCACGCTCGATCGGTTTGTGGATCACATGCGTCATAAAGATCGTCAGAAAGCCCCAGGCGATGGATGAGGTGAGGCAGATATACCCGTGAACATTGAATGGCTGGTTGCTGTAATCCCAGTAGCGGACCTTGAAAAGCTGTTCCATCACATACCCTGTGACATATTCGAGTGCGGTCGCGCCGATAACGCCGGAGATATAGGTGAGGATCAGACTGCTCCGGAACGGGAGTGATACCCACAACATCATGACAGCACCGCTTCCGTATAACGGCAGCATCGGGATCCGCAAAAAGCCGCGGTTGACAAAATGTCTTTGCTTTAAGGAAACATAGGTGGATTCGAAGATCCATCCGAAGAAACAGTACAGATAAAAAAATGTAAGCCATTGATACCAGGTGTAAGTGTACATAAGTCTCCTTTCGGTTGTAAATATCTGTTTTTGCCGGAAACAGAGCTGCTTATTCAGAAAACAGCGTCAGGCAGCAACTGAAACGGCATCGCAGAAGATTGAGATACGGCATATGTCCTGCCGAGATTATCCATATCATACGACAGGAGATCGGAAATGGCAAGGTGGAGCTTTGCGTCCCGGAGTGAAAAGTTCTGCAGCTGTGATGGCGCTTTACGTGAGTGAAGATGCTGCAAGAGATCACATGAGGCGCCTGAATGTGCCGAGGCACATTCTTTTCAGAATTACTGAAGATTCTTATACACCTCAAAACTCGGCTTCTTATTGCCGTTCACATCGATCAGACCGAATGCATAATGGGCGGAAAGAAGTCCCTGCTCAGAAAGGATCAGATGGCGGACTTTTCCAGCCGGGGAGAGCATATCCGCTTTTTGCATGTAATCGGTCAGAATGTGAAGGCTTTTCAGGTTGATAATATAGGTATCGGCTTTCTCCTGGACATACTGGTCATCGGAAAATACCGGATCCTCAAAGGTCTCCGGATACGCGTGCCATGCGATGCCGTAATCGGTGTCTTTGAGGGCGTTGTTTAAAACGACCTGGGAAGCGCCGACTTCGAGGACATCCGGGATCTGGGCATGCTCGTTGATCAGAACGCCCTTGATGGACTTTGGAGTCTGATAGTGGTCGGCATAGGCCGGGACAGCCATAGAAAAACAGAGTGCAGAGACAGCACCGGTGAACAGCGTCCTGCATCCGGGTCATACTATTACATTTACTATACCGTGAGATGGAATGAAATTCAATGGAATGGGAAGCTTCGGCAACAAAAGAATAGGAACCACAGCCGTTTCTGTGATTCCTAAGGGGAGTATGGAAAGTATCAATTTTTTTAGGGGGACCTGCCGAAGTCGCCTCCGACAGGTATGAGTATGAAAAAGCTTTGTGTGTTCAAGTGTAATACTTGAAACAAAGGCAGGTTATCCTTTCGGATAACGTAATTGTATTATAGAGGCAAAATGTGTCTAAAATGTGAGTAAAAAATTAAAAGAAAGTAAATTTACTTAACGATTTAGAAAGAATTATGTCGAAAACAGTCGATAGATTCCGTGACGCGGATTTACCAGAGATGTGCCGCAATTTTGCCGAAGTTTAACAGGAAATTTGAACATAAATCATTCATAAATTTCTGGTATAATATAGAATAATATAAGGGACGAAGGTTGAAGATCCGATGCAGTTTTCAGCAGGAGGATTTTTAAGCTACTGACCTGATAAAACTGAATATCCATGACAGGAAAACGGGAGGTTCACAATGAAGAAAGAAAAAATAGTTGCAATACCGGCAGCACTTCTTATGACTGCCCTGCTGGCATTCCCGGCAATGGCATCGGAAAAGATCGAGGAGGTCACGATCGATATCAATGCAGTCCTGACGGATTCGGACAACCTGGAAGTGGAGGCGGATGTGTCAGATGACGGCTGCTATGTGGATGAGATCTCCATTACCAACGAGCCGAACGGAGACTGGAATGATGATACGAAGCCGAAGGTTAAGATTACGATCGGTGCCGAGAGTGACTACGCGTTTTCGTCCGGACTGAGCAAATCAGATGTATATCTTGGAAATGATGAACAGAAGGTGACATCGGTGACAAGAAGTACATCAAAATTGTATGTATATGTGACACTTCAGCAGATCTCGGATATTGATTCGGAGTATGATGATGAAGATTATGATCTGGATGTCTATGATCTCTCCTGGGACGACAGCTATGGCGGAGTTGCATATTGGGAAGGAACAGAATATGCAAAGAAATATCAGGTCCGTTTATACCGCGACGGGGACAGCGTAGGTTCCGCATACACGACGACAAACAACTATTATAATTTCTGCGGATCATTCACAAAAGAAGGCAGTTATACATTTAAAGTCAAGGCAATCCGCGGAAGTGATGAGAGCAGCTGGAAAGAGTCTGAGCCGAAGGATGTAGACCGGAGCGGAGCCGCTGCGATCTATGCGAACCGGAACGCGGCGTCTGCGTACTATGGAAACGGTACTTCCGGTTCGGGGAGCCAGACAAGCGGAAGTACGACCGGTTCAGCGAATGGCGCATGGCTCCGCGACAGCAATGGCTGGTGGTGGTGCAATCCGGATAAGACATATCCGGTCGCAAACTGGAAGCAGATCAACAATGTCTGGTACTATTTTAACCAGTCCGGATATATGGTGGAGAACCAGTGGATCCTGAATAATAACCAGTGGTATTACTGCGGAGCCGGCGGCGCGATGGTGAAGAACCAGTGGGTACAGACGAATGGGACATGGTACTATTGCGGAACTGACGGCGCGATGCTTACGAGCCGGATGATCGACGGAAAGTATTATGTTGATAAGAACGGCATGTGGGTACAGTAAAAAATTTCAAAAACCCCTTTAAAAACAAATGCCTTTCGTATATAATAAAAACTGATATTTCGCGCCCTGTATGTGCGGTCGCTTTCGTGACCGGAAATACTGCGAGATCATGAAAGCTGCAGAAATATGCAGTACAATGCAGGATATATTTTGCGGGGACAGGGTTTTCTGATAGAGAGAAGCGAGGCGCGTCCTGTATCGGACGCGGAAATAGATTCAGGAGATTTTCAGTTAGAAAGACAGGAGGAAGACGACAATGATGATGTCAAACGACATTGGAATTGACTTGGGTACCGCCAGCATCCTTGTTTATATTAAAGGAAAAGGCGTTGTTTTAAAGGAACCGTCCGTAGTAGCACTGGACAGGGAAACAAATAAAGTAATTACTTTCGGTGAGGAGGCGCGTCTGATGATCGGACGTACTCCGGGTAATATCGTAGCGGTAAGACCGCTGAGAAAAGGTGTTATTTCCGATTATACCGTAACCGAGAAGATGTTAAAATATTTCATCAACAAAGCGGTCGGAAAGAGAACCTTGAGAAAACCGCGTATCGCAGTCTGCATCCCGAGCGGTGCAACGGAAGTTGAGAGAAAGGCCGTAGAGGATGCGACTTACCAGGCAGGTGCCCGTGAGGTCTGCATTATCGAAGAGCCGGTTGCAGCAGCAATCGGTGCCGGAATTGATATCTCCAAGGCATGCGGAAATATGATCGTAGATATCGGAGGCGGTACTGCGGATATCGCAGTCATCTCTCTCGGCGGTACTGTAGTCAGCACCTCGATCAAGACGGCCGGAGATGACTTCGATGAAGCCCTTGTCCGCTATATGAGAAAGAAACACAATCTTCTGATCGGTGAGAGAACCGCCGAGGAGATCAAGATCAATATCGGCGCAGCTTACCGCCGTCCGGAGCTTGTGACGATGGAAGTCCGCGGAAGAAACCTTGTGACAGGTCTTCCGAAGACGATCGTTGTTACATCCGACGAGACACTTGAGGCGTTAAGAGAGCCGGCGATGCAGATCGTAGACGCTGTACACAATGTATTGGAACGTACCCCACCGGAGCTCGCGGCCGATATCTTCGACCGCGGAATCGTTCTTACCGGCGGTGGATCCCTGATCTCCGGACTTGATGCCCTGATCGAGGAGAAGACCGGAATCACGACAATGATCGCGGAGGAGCCGCTTACAGCGGTTGCGATCGGAACCGGTAAGTTTATCGAGTTCGCACACGGCGGAAAAGGCGCAGAAAAATAAAAATGGCAACTGTAACAGGCTATGTGGAAAGAATCAAATACCGCAATGAGGATAACGGTTATTCGGTCTTAAGCGTGGCGGACGGGGGAGAAGAATATATCCTCGTCGGCACATTTCCCTACATCAGCGAGGGAGAGCGGATCGAGGCGACGGGCCGGATGGTGGAACACTCCATCTACGGTGAACAGCTTGCGGTGGAGAGCTATGAGATAAAGGCTCCCGAGGACACACTGGCAATTGAACGGTATCTCGGCTCCGGTGCTATCAAAGGCATCGGAGCTGCTTTAGCTAAAAGGATCGTAAAGAAGTTCAAGGCGGACACCTTCCGGATCATGGAGGAGGAGCCGGAACGTCTCGCTGAGGTCAAGGGTGTCAGCGAGCGCATGGCGATGGAGATCAGCAGCCACGTGGAGGAAAAACGGGATATGCGTCAGGCGATGGTCTTCCTCCAGCAGTACGGGATTTCCATGAACCTTGCGGTGAAGATCTACCAGCATTACGGTCCGAAGATGTACTCGGTCATCCAGGAAAATCCTTATCAGCTCGCGGATGATATCCAGGGCGTAGGCTTTAAGATCGCGGATGAGATCGCGGCGAAAGTCGGTATCTTTATGGATTCCGATTACCGGATCCGCAGCGGACTCTTCTATGCACTGCTCCAGGCGACGGGAAACGGCCATACATATCTGCCGGAGGAGGAGCTGTTTGCCAACGCATCAGCGCTCTTAAATGTGGAACCGGAGCACATGGAAAAACACCTGGTGGATCTCCAGATGGAGAAGAAGCTGGTGGTGAAGGAGAAGGACGGAAAGCGGATCATCTATCCGGCACAGTTCTACTATATGGAACTCAATACGGCGAGAATGCTGCATGATCTGAATATCCACTCGAAGATCGATGAGGAGGACGTGAAAAAACGGCTCAAAAAGATCACGGAGGCGGAGAAGATCGAGCTGGATGAGCTCCAGGAGCAGGCGGTGATGGAGGCGGTGAGCAATGGTCTCCTTATTATCACCGGAGGACCTGGAACTGGTAAAACAACGACGATCAACACGATCATCCACTATTTTGACCAGGAAGATATGGAGATCCTTCTGGCGGCCCCGACGGGGCGTGCGGCAAAGCGCATGATGGAGGCGACCGGATATGAGGCAAAGACGATCCATCGCCTTCTGGAGCTGACCGGGGCGCCTGTCGCGGATCCGAAAAATAACGGGAATTCCGGAGAAAACCGGCTGGAGGGCATGCATTTTGAGCGGAACGAGGAAAATCCTCTCGACGCGGATGTGATCATCATCGATGAAATGTCCATGGTGGATATCAGCCTGATCCACTCGCTCTTAAAGGCGGTGAATGTAGGAACGAGGCTGATCCTTGTGGGCGATGTAAACCAGCTTCCGAGCGTCGGACCGGGAAATGTTCTGCGGGATATGATCGCGTCTGAGGCGTTCCCTGTCGTAAAACTTACAAAGATCTTCCGCCAGGCGGCCCAGAGTGACATTATTGTCAATGCCCATAAGATCAATGACGGCGAGGTGGTTCCCTTAAATAAGAAGAGCCGTGATTTCCTTTTTATTCGCCGTGACTATCCGGCGGACATCGTGAAGGATATGATGGTCCTTGTACAGGATAAGCTGCCGAATTACGTCCATGCGGAGATGTCGGATATCCAGATCATGACGCCGATGCGGAAAGGTGCTCTCGGAGTGGAGGCATTAAATAAGCAGCTTCAGGAGAAGTTTAACCCGCCTGCGCCGAATAAGCAGGAGAAAGAGTCCGGCGGGACGATCTTCCGCGTGGGCGATAAGGTCATGCAGATCAAGAACAATTACCAGATCGAGTGGGAAGTACGCAACCGCTACGGAATCCCGGTGGATAAGGGTGAAGGCGTTTTCAACGGGGATACGGGGATCATCCGCTCCATCAACAGCTTCGCGGAGACGATGGAGGTGGAGTTTGATGAGCGCCGGATGGTGGAGTACAGCTTTAAGCAGTTGGAGGAGCTGGAGCTTGCCTACGCGATCACGATCCACAAATCCCAGGGAAGCGAATATCCGGCAGTGGTGATCCCGGTCCATTCGGGACCGCGGATGCTGATGACGAGAAATCTGATCTACACGGCGGTTACGAGGGCGAAAGCCTGCGTCTGCCTCGTGGGAATCCCGGAGGTGTTCCAGGCGATGGTGGATAATGAGGTGGAGCAGAAACGGTATTCGGGGCTGAAAGATCGGATTCTGGAGATAACATGAAATTCAATAAAATTCTTGATGTTCTATATCCCCGCCGCTGTCCGGTATGCGGGGATATCACTGGCAGTTCCGGGCGGATGATCTGTCCGGAATGCATTCATAAACTATCGTTTGTAAGATCGCCGGTATGTAAAAAATGCGGAAAAGAGATTGAAGACGGGAGTCTGGAGTTCTGTTCGGACTGCATGCGCCATCCGCGTGCGTTTGAGTATGGGATCGCCTTATTAAATTACGATGAGGCGGCGAGGCATTCCATGGCGCAGATCAAGTACAATAATAAGAGAGAGTACCTGGATTTTTACGGGACAGCTCTGGCGGCACGGTACGGACGGACGATCCGCCGGATGCAGGCAGATGCCCTGGTTCCGGTGCCGGTCCATGCCACGAGGAAAAAGACCCGGGGATTCAATCAGGCAGAGATCCTGGCTCGGGTCATCGGAAAGAAGCTTGAGATTCCGGTGATGCCGGAAATGCTGGTGAGAAATAAGAAAACGCTGCCGCAGAAGGATCTCTCGGCGGCAGAGCGGCTTAAGAACCTTTCCGGTGCCTTCGCGGCGGGGGAGATCCCGGAGGGGATCAGAAGCGTGATCCTTGTGGATGATATTTATACAACAGGCAGTACCATCGAGGCGTGCGCGAGAGCCCTGCGGGCATCGGGGATCAGCCGGGTCTATTTCGTTGTGATCTGTATGACCGGGGGCAGATAGGACAGGAAAAAAGTGATATGCATACAGGTTATAGAATGAGAGGGACTGCATAAATATGCAAAAATACATGCATAAACGCTTGCTTTTTGTATAGGCCTGTGGTATAGTGGGTCTCATCGAAAAAGTTGCAAATCCGTATTGGGTTAGAGGAGGAACATATTATGAAAAAGGCGATTGCATTATGTTTGACCGCTGCGATGGCAGCATCACTTCTTACAGGCTGCGGCGGCAAGACTACAGAGACAACGGCAGCAGCAGAGAACAAGACAGAGACAACAGCAGGTGCGGCTGCAGAGGAAAAGAAAGATGAGGCAGCAGGGGTTGTTAAGGTGATCGAATATGATCTTACAGATGAGCAGTATGCATTCGGCGTGGATAAAGACCAGCCGGAGCTGCTTGAGCAGGTAAATGCATTCATCGCAAAGATCCAGGAGGACGGAACCTTCAATGAGATCTGCGATAAATATTTCAGTGACGGCGAGCCGGCTGCGGTAGAATCTGCAGAGTATGATGCTTCCAAGGATCAGCTTGTTGTTGCGACAAACGCGTCCTTTGAGCCGTTTGAGTATGTTGACGGCGACAGCTACAAGGGAATCGATATGGAAATCGCAGCTTTGTTCGCACAGGAGCTTGGCAAGGAGCTTGTAATTGAAAACATGGACTTTGATGCAGTATGCTTATCTGTTGGTCAGCACAAATGCGACATCGCAATGGCCGGCTTAACGATCAACGAGGAGAGAGAAGAATATGTAACTTTCTCCGATCCGTATTATAAAGCATCCCAGAGACTGGTTACACTGGCAGATGATACGGCTTTTGATGACTGTAAGGATGCAGCTTCCGTAGAAGAGGTTCTTAAGGGCTTAAGCGCGAGCGACAAGATTGGCGGACAGCAGGGAACCACAGCACAGTACTTTGTTGAGGGCAGTGATGACTGGGGCTTTGAAGGACTTCCGGCAGAGTGGGTACCGTATAAGAGTGCATCTCTTGCAGTTCAGGATATGATCAACGGCAACGTGAAGTACGTGATCATTGATGCGGCTCCGGCGGAAAGCATCACAAAGGCGATCAACGCAATGCAGTAAAAATATTGGAAACACCGGTCAGAAAAGCGGGGGCAAGATACGGTTCGCTCCCGCTTTTTGACTGTATTGGAACATGGCAGGAAACGCTGTGTTTTTGCTATCTGGAGGTATTATGGGAAACTTCGGGAACAAATGGAACAAGTTTGTACAGATATTTATTGAGAAAAACGGTTACGTCAAAGTTGTGCAGGGTCTGCAGAATACGCTTCTGATCGCGGTAGTCGGCATGATTATCGGTGTTTTGATCGGTACCATCATCGCGACGGTCCGCGTCCTGCCGAAATATAAGACACTTCCGCGGGCGCTGAACGCGGTTTGCAGCTTCTACGTAGGTCTCTTCCGCGGAACCCCGATGGTCGTGCAGCTTCTGATCTTCTACTACGTTATGCTGCCCCTTATGGGGATCAAGCTGCCGGGTGTCCGTGTTGCCATGGTGGTCTTTGGATTGAACAGCGGCGCGTATATTTCCGAGATCATGCGAAGCGGTATCCAGTCCGTTGATCCGGGACAGCTTGAGGCGGGACGTGCAGTCGGTCTTGGCTTTGGTCCGGCGATGATCCGGATCGTGATCCCGCAGGCAGTGAAGAATATTCTTCCGACTCTGGGCAATGAGTTTATTGCCTTGATCAAGGAAACCTCCGTTGTCAGCTTTGTCGGCGCGGCGGATCTTTATGTTGCCTTCAACTATATCGGAAGCAACAGCTACGAGTTTATGGTCCCGTATCTTGTCATGGCGGCGATCTACATCGTTCTCGTGCTGGTGATCTCAATTCTTGTTAAACTGATGGAAAGGAGCCTGAAGAAGAGTGATAGACGTCATTGATCTGAAAAAAACATTTGGTGATCTGGAAGTCCTGAAGGGAATCAATGTGACCATCAATAAAGGTGACATCGTTGTAGTCATTGGTCCGTCCGGCTCCGGAAAAAGTACATTTTTAAGATGCTTAAACTGTATGGAGGATCCGACCTCCGGCAGCATCATTTTTAACGGCGTAGATATCGCCGATATGCGCGTGGACATCAATATCCATCGTCGCCATATGGGGATGGTATTCCAGCATTTCAACCTGTTCAACAACATGACGGTGATCGAGAATATCATGATGGCACCGGTCTATGTGCGCTGTAAAGAGTTAAAGAAGGCAAAGAGAAAAGGAACGCTGGCACCTGATGCGCCGAAGACAAAGACGGAGATCAAGGCCCAGGCGAGAGCGGAAGCTCTGGAACTGTTACGCCGCATCGGTCTTGAGGATAAAGCAGACGTTTACCCGTCCACGCTTTCCGGCGGACAGAAGCAGCGTGTGGCCATCGTCCGCGCTCTGGCGATGAAGCCGGATGTGATCCTCTTCGATGAACCGACGAGTGCTCTCGATCCGGAGATGGTAGGTGAGGTACTGGATCTCATGAAGGAGCTTGCAAACGAAGGAATGACCATGGTCGTTGTAACCCACGAGATGGGCTTTGCGAGAGAGGTCGCAAACCGCGTACTGTTTATGGATCAGGGAAAAATTCTCGAAGAAGCTCCACCGGAAGAGTTCTTCGCGCATCCGAAGAATGAGAGAACAAAGGAATTTTTATCAAAGGTATTGTAGATTTCAGAAGGCTTCCTGCTTTCCAATGTGTGGAAACAGGAAGTCTTTTTTTGTGTAATAGGAAATTCTGAGGAATTCCCTATTACACAAAAAAAGGCACTAACGTGCCAATGATGCGCACTCGCGCGAAGATGCGGATTGCCGCAGGCTGCTGCGCCTGGCGGGAGAATGTGCCAGAGTATATTTTTGTCTGCACCAGTGGGAGACGCCTGAGTGTGGCAGGATATATCTTTTTTATAAAAAAATCCGTGGAAAGACCGTGTTCTTAAAGGAAATACTTGACGAGCCGAAATTCTTATGGTATGATATTCGGGCGAATGGAAGATATAGGTCTTTTTTTTATGCTCAAAAAACGATAGCAATGAATAGAGAAAAGGCCGCCTTACAAAGAAATTAAACGGAGGTGGAAGTCGTGCGCACTAAGATTACACTGGCATGCACAGAATGCAAGCAGCGCAACTACAACATGACGAAGGATAAGAAGACTCATCCGGACCGCATGGAGACAAAGAAGTACTGCAGATTCTGCAAGAGACATACGATGCACAAAGAAACTAAGTAATCCGGTTTGCAAGAAGGACGTGAATTTATGGGAGAAACGGCAAGTAATGAGAAAGCCCCTAAAACGGACTTTATCAAAGGCTTAAAAGCTGAATTCAATAAGATCATCTGGCCGGATAAGGATACGCTTACGAAAGAGACCGTTGTAGTAGTCGTATCAACAGTAATTCTGGGGATTGTTATCGCAGCCCTTGACCTGATCATCAAATTTGGTCTCAATATTGTACTTGGTTAAGGATGAGGTGAAGATATGTCAGAAGCACAATGGTATGTTGTACACACTTATTCCGGATATGAGAATAAGGTAAAGGTTGACATTGAGAAAACAATCGAAAACAGAGGTCTTCAGGATCAGATCTTAGAGGTCTCCGTCCCGCTGGAAGAAGTCATCGAGCTTAAAAACGGTGCTCAGAAGCAGGTCGAGCGTAAGATGTTCCCGGGCTATGTGCTGATTCATATGATCATGAATGATGACACATGGTACGTTGTACGGAACACCAGAGGTGTGACCGGATTCGTAGGACCGGGATCCAAGCCGGTGCCGCTTTCAGAAGAAGAGATGATGAGCCTTGGCTTTAAGGCACCGGATGTCGTTGTAGATTTCGCCGTCGGAGATACCGTCGTTGTTACGGCCGGCGCATGGAAGGATACCGTCGGTGTCATTAGAACCGTCAATGAGTCCAAGCAGTCCATTACAATCAACGTCGAGATGTTCGGCCGTGAAACACCGGTGGAACTGAGCTTTTCTGAAATCAAGAAGATGTGACCGTAAACGGACTAAGATCCGGACCGGTCGTCCGTACCTTTTTTAGGAAAACGGACTTTGTGCCCGCGTGGGAGGGAAATCCCCGACATTACCACATTATTTAGGAGGTGCCTAATTATGGCAAAGAAAGTTACAGGTTATATTAAATTACAGATTCCTGCCGGCAAGGCAACACCGGCTCCGCCAGTTGGACCGGCTCTTGGACAGCACGGTGTTAACATCGTACAGTTCACAAAGGAGTTCAACGCTAAAACTGCTGATCAGGGCGATATGATCATCCCGGTTGTTATCACAGTTTACGCTGACAGAAGCTTCAGCTTCATCACAAAGACTCCGCCGGCTGCTGTATTATTAAAGAAGGCTGCAAAGATCAAATCCGGTTCTGCAACACCGAACAAAACAAAGGTAGCTACTCTTACAAGAGCAGAAGTACAGAAGATCGCTGAGCTCAAGATGCCAGACTTAAACGCTGCAAGCATCGAGGCTGCTACAAGCATGATCGCTGGTACTGCTCGTTCCATGGGTATCACCGTAACAGACTGATCGTAAGCAACTGAATGGAGGACGGACCTCCATATACAGCAACAATCACGTGGGAGGGAGGACTCCCGACACTACCACAGGAGGTTTTTTATAATGAAAAGAGGAAAAAGATACGTAGAAGCGGCAAAAGCTATCGACCGCGCTACTCTTTATGATACAGCAGATGCAATCGCATTAGTTAAAAAGTCTGCTGTTGCTAAATTTGATGAAACAATCGAGGCTCACTTAAGAACAGGCTGTGATGGCCGTCATGCTGATCAGCAGATCCGTGGTGCAGTAGTTCTGCCGCACGGAACAGGTAAGACTGTTCGTATCCTTGTATTCGCTAAAGGACCGAAGGCTGATGAGGCTCAGGCTGCAGGCGCTGACTTCGTTGGAGCAGAGGATTTAATCCCGAAGATCCAGAACGAAGGCTGGTTAGATTTCGATGTAGTTGTTGCTACACCGGATATGATGGGCGTTGTTGGACGTCTTGGTCGTGTACTTGGACCGAAGGGCTTAATGCCGAACCCGAAGGCTGGTACCGTAACAATGGACGTTACAAAAGCTATCAAAGAGATCAAAGCTGGTAAAATTGAGTACAGACTCGATAAGACAAACATCATCCACGTGCCAGTAGGTAAGGCTTCTTTCACAGAAGAACAGTTAGCGGACAACTTCCAGACGCTTATGGATGCAATCAACAAAGCTAAACCGAGCACAGTAAAGGGCGCTTACTTAAAGAGCGTTACTCTTACTTCCACAATGGGCCCGGGCGTTAAGTTAAACGTAGCTAAGTTAACAAACTAGTCGATTGTGTCATTTTAACTGTCAGACATTGATCTGGTTCTGCGCCCCAGCGGCGTACAGCCGGATTGACCGTCTGGCAGTATTTTAATGCAAAAAACTAAAAAAGTGATTGACAATCCAAATATATTATGATAAACTATTTGGGTATTGAATGCCGAAGACAGCAGGTGCCGTAAGGCGTAAGGTAAAAACACCTGCCGAGGGACGTACAAAACTCACACAGAATTTTGTAAACCTCTCGGTCTGCGGACAGAGAGGTTTTTCTGATAAGCGAAAAAATGCTGTGACGGCGAATCCAATACTAAATAAAACAGGAGGTAAACCATTCATGGCAAAAGTTGAATTAAAGCAGCCGGTAGTTGCTGAGATCGCTGAAGTCCTCAACGGAGCAAAGTCTGCTGTAGTCGTTGACTACCGTGGATTAACTGTTGAGCAGGATACTGCTCTTCGTAAACAGTTAAGAGAAGCTGGTGTTTCTTATAAAGTATATAAGAACACAATGATCCGCTTCGCTGCAAAGGGAACTGAGTTCGAAGCACTTGAGCCGAATCTTGAAGGACCGACAGCACTTGCTGTTTCTAAAGAAGATGCAACAGCTCCGGCCAGAGTATTAGCTGAGTTCGCAAAGAAAGCTGACAAGCTTGAATTAAAAGGCGGCGTTGTAGAGGGAACCTACTACGATGCAGCAGGTATCGGTGTAATCGCAAGCATCCCGTCCAGAGATGTTCTTCTTGGAAGACTTCTTGGAAGCATGCAGTCTCCGATCACAAACTTCGCTCGTGTTCTCAACCAGATCGCAGAGAAGAACGGCGAGGGTGCAGAAGCTCCGGCAGAGGCTTAATCCTCATCCCGGTCCTGCAGGCGGAAACACGTATCGCGTGATCCCGTCAAAGGCAGCATAGATGCTGTATAAAAGTTGTGAAAAAAACGTGAAATATAAATTATTATGGAGGTAAATTATAATGGCAAAGTTAACAACCGCTGAGTTTATCGAAGCTATCAAGGAATTATCCGTATTAGAGTTAAACGAATTAGTAAAGGCTTGTGAGGAAGAGTTCGGTGTATCCGCAGCAGCAGGCGTAGTAGTTGCAGCAGCAGGCGCTGGCGCAGCAGCAGAGGAAGAGAAGACTGAGTTCGACGTTGAGCTTACAGAAGTAGGCCCGAACAAGGTTAAAGTTATCAAAGTTGTTCGTGAAGTAACAGGTCTTGGCCTCAAGGAAGCTAAGGACGTTGTAGACGGCGCTCCGAAGGTTCTTAAGCAGGGTGCATCCAAAGACGAAGCTAACGACATCAAGACAAAACTTGAGGCTGAAGGCGCTAAGATTACTCTTAAGTAATTTGACGATAAAAGTTCCGGACAGCAGCTATGAGGCAGAATGTGCTTGCACATTGTGACTCGGAGATATTGGACGGATTAACCGCATGAGCAAGAGATCCGCAGGAAGGTGACTTCCTGCGGATTTTTTTGTTTAGCAGGAAGTCACCTTCCTGCTAAACAAAAAGGCACCGCGTATCTAAGCTGCGCACCCGTGCGAAGATGAAGGTTGTCGCAAGAATGTAAAAACTCTGTAAGATTCTGTATTGTAAGCAATTTGACGGTGGAAAGACCGGCGCTTATGTGTTAAAATGGATAGCATGAAAATGGCAATACCTGCCCATTATACAGGATCAGGCGGGTGAAAAGGAGAAAGAATGATTCAGGAATTAGTAAAAAGATATCCGGTCCTGGATGCCGTAAAGGACCAGATCGAAGAGGCATACAAGATCTTAGAGACATGCTATGAGAACGGCGGAAAACTTCTGATCGCAGGAAACGGCGGAAGTGCCGCAGATTCTGACCATATCGTCGGTGAGCTGATGAAAGGCTTCGTAAAACGCCGCCCGGTATCTGCGGAACTCGCAGAGGCTTTAAAGCAGACAGACCCGGAACGGGGAGCGGAACTCGCGAAGAAACTCCAGGGCGGACTTCCGGCCATCGCGCTCACAAACCATGCAGCGCTTTCCTCTGCATTCGCAAATGATGTGGACGGGATGCTTTCCTATGCCCAGCAGGTAAACGGCTATGGAAAAGCAGGGGATGTGTTCCTCGGGATCAGTACCTCCGGAAACGCGGAAAATGTGATGTATGCCGCAGTGACCGCAAAGGCGAAGGGAATGAAAGTGATCGGACTCACAGGAAAGACCGGCGGAAAACTTGCAAAGATCGCAGATGTCGCGATCATCGTACCGGAGCAGGAGACTTACAAGATCCAGGAACTCCACCTTCCGATCTACCATGCGCTCTGCCTGATGCTGGAAGACAGATTTTATGCGGAATAGTACCGATATGATAATACATGTCTGCATGATGTTGAAAAATCCTATGAATGCCTGCGGACGATATCCGGATGTGCGAATGGACAGACAGCAGGAATCATGCCGGAGAAGAACCGCAACCGGGGGGAAATTATGAAGAGACGGGAATGGGCCTCGTTAATTATTCTGGCGCTGGCGGCGGTGCCCGCGCTCTTAGTTGCGATCGGACAGGTTTATGTGACAGGAGTGGATGGGATCCGGCTTAGAAGACCGGAGACGATCGAACTTCTGGCAGAGATCATTGTGCTGTTTTTCCTATATCTGTTCGCGATATGGAAAATCGATCGAAACCGGCTCAGAGCAGGAGCAGCTCTCCTGATCACAGCCGGATTCCTCTGGATCCATCAGGCGTTCACGGCGATGTTCCTGTCCGGCGCCTATGTTCTGGTCCTTTTGATGTTCGGTGCGCGCCTTCGCAGAGGGATGGACAGAAATCATGTCTGGAGAGAGTATCGTGTGATCACCGGACTTGCGGATTTCCTTCTGGGAAGCGGATGTATGATCTTTTTATTCTGTATAGGATCCCTGCTTTTCGGGTGCGGGATCCGGAGCTTCCGTTTACTTACGGTGATCATTGCCGGATTTCTGATCGGTTTCCGGTTTATGGAATTAAGGACGGCAGGAGATGACGGAAAGCCGTGGAGACAGATCCCGAAGGAGACGAAGATCTCTCTGGAAATGTCCGCCTGCATCGCGATCATTCTTGCGATGGTCCTCCTGCAGGCCGGAAGAATGAACATCTGCGCCGATTACGACTCGCTCCATTATGGCCTGCGGAGTGAGTATGTCCTGGATAACGGCGGCGGGATCTATGAAAATCTCGGAATGGTCAACGTGGTATACACGTACTCGAAGGGCCTGGAGACACTGCTTTTACCGATCTCCGGACTGCCGTCCTACGGCTTTTTCCTGAGTTTCCAGATCTGGATGACGCTTGGGACCCTGATCACCGCGGGCCAGATCGTGGAACTTTTTGTCGGAAGAAAGCATGCGGTGGGCTGTATGACGCTGCTCTCCTGCATACCCGGGATCATGAACATGTCCATCACTGCAAAGACAGACTCCATGACGGTATTTATGCAGCTTGTCATGCTTTTGTTTCTGCTGCTTTACATCAGGAGAAAGAAGGACGCTTATCTGGTACTGGCGGTGGATGCCTACCTGATGACACTCGTGTTAAAGCCGACGGCGCTTGTATTTTCCACAGCGGCGGCAGGAACCGCCGGACTTTACATCCTGCTCACAAAACAGCTGAGATTTAAGTTCCGCGGAAGTGTCCTTCCATCCCTTGGCTTTATGATCCCGATGTGGCTTCTCATCTGGTACCGGACATGGCTGCACACGGGACTTCCGCTGACATCCGTGTTCAACTCGATCTGGGCGGCCCTCGGCTTTACCGTGCGGTATCCGTACCGGTTTGAGAGTCTGCCGTCAAACGGCGGGACACTGATCTCCCTGGCGGGGCTCAAGCACATTTTAAAGAGGATTTACGGCGTTCTCATGGCCCCGGTGGGCGAAGATATGGCGCATGTGCGGATCGCCTGGGGATCGCCGCTGCTCCTGATCTTTCTTCTGATGGTCTGTCTGCCGGTGCTGGCGGATGTGAAGAGATCGGGACGGAAAGAAAAAAGCTCCCTGATCTGCCTGGCGCTGGTCTTTGTGACGAATGGGATCGTGAGTCTCGCGGCGCTTTATCTTTTATGGCAGGTGGATGGAAACTATTTCCTGCTCCTCTATGCACTTTCAGCGATCCTGGCGGTGATCACAGCAGGAAAATTAAAGAGCGGTTTCCTCCGCGGAACGATCTGCAGGATGCTGGTCCCGTTCCTTCTTTTTAATGTGACGATCACAGCCGTGAGCAACTGGGGTGGAACGCTGGGACTGACACCGGTGAAAATCTTCCATAAAGGATATTATGATCATATGGAAGAATCCCATGAACTGCTCGTCTCATACGGAAATGAGAAGATCTGGGACGTGCTGGCGGAAAATCCGAGAAACCGCGTCGTCGTATTCGGGGAACAGCCGGAGATGCTGCGCTTCCCGTGCAGCACCCAGAGCTATACGGACATCGAGGGAAGCGGCGGAAACTTCAATCTGTCATCCAGCCCGGAGACACTGGCAGAGTTCTTTACATTCGCGGGAGTGGATCATATCTATCTCGGAAGCGGATACTTAAAGCCCGGAACGGACGGATTCCGAAATGTGACAGGGCTTTTAAAACAGGGGTATCTCTCAGACCTCCTGTATGAAAATGGAAACGGGCTTGCAGTATTCTCACCAGAACCGAGAGAACTCTCCGCGGAGGAGAGCGAGGCGCTTCTGGCGGAGTTTACCGAAAAATACTGGCCCGGAGAACAGCAGTAAGGGGATAAGACATGAATTTACAGGAGAAAACCTCAGAGGCGTGGAAGAGGTGGAGCCCGGAGCTTCTGATCTTTGCGCTCCTTCTGGGATTTGGATTTTGGATCAATCGTGGAGTGGAATTAAAGGGACTTTATATGGATGATCTGTACCTCTGGTCCTGTTATGGGGACCAGTCGTTTACAGAGTATGTATTCCCGATGGGCAGCAGCCGGTTCCGCTTCCTGTTTTACCTGGCATCCTGGCTGGAACTTTTCTTTATCGGGGGACATGTGGAATGGATGGTTCCGTTCAACATCATCCTGAACGCGGGGATCGCGTACAGCATTTATCGGATGGCAGTGTCATTCAGTGATGGGAGAAAGATCTTAAGCTTTGCAGCCGGCATTCTCTACCTGTCTTCGAGAATGGCATATTATCAGATCGGACAGTTCTACGGTCTGATGGAAAGCCTGGCACTCTGGGCGGCGCTCGGGATGCTGTGGTTTCTGTACCAGTACGTGAATGAGAAAAAGGCGGGGGCGTTTCTCGCAGCCAACGTTCTGTACTTTGTGGTCAGCTTCATTCACGAGCGGTATATGGTGCTGCTGCCGCTTCTTCTCTTAACGGTGCTCCTCGGCTTTGGAAAAGGTCTGGGAACGGAAAATGCGGCCGCGGAACCGGAGAAAAAAAGCGAACCGGAGCGCGCGGCAGAGCCGGGACGCAGCCGTGGAAGAGGACAGAGCCGCGGAGCACAGGGTAAGAAAGATGCAGCAGCCCGCGCGGAAGCAGCAGACACAGAAAGCAGTTTCCGCCTGCCAGGGATCCTGCTCATCTTGCTCCCGATCGTGGTATTTGGAGTGATCCAGATGATCCGTCTCCGCACGATCGGAACGCTGTCACCGGCAGGAACCGGCGGAACGGATGTGGCAGATACCTTCCAGCTCACGGATGCGATCAACCAGGCGATCAGCCAGGTGGGATTTGTGTTCGGAAGAAACTCCGGACCGGATTATCTCTGCATTGAGCCGTTTGTGGACAGCCCGGACGGGATCCGGAACCTGATCCTGGCAGCGGAAGCCGTTCTCGGAGCCGGTGTGCTGGCGGCCGTTTTCGGTATGGTGAGAGATCGGGAAGAGATTGTCTGTCATTTAAAGAACACGATCCTGTTTCTTGGATTTATCGCGCTCTGCATCGGCAGCTCCAGCGTGACGATCCGTGTCGAGATGCGTTGGGTCTATGTGGCCTATGCGGCGGCGCTCCTGTTCTTTGCTTATCTGTCCCGTGTGATGGGAAAGGCGGGGATCCTGGTACTTTTATACGGCTGTCTGATATTTCCGGTTGAGACATATTACCGGGACAACTGGGATAACCTGTATTTATGGGCACCGCAGAGTCAATACAATTCTCTGGCGGAAAAGACATACGGAACATACGGGGACGATATCTTCGACAAAGAGATCTATATCATCGGAAAAGATTTCGAGATCAGTGATTTTAATGCAGAAACATTCCTGAAAGTATACGCAAAAGGAAAAACAAAGGTTCCGAAACTTCAGTTTATCGACAGCGATATGGACCTCAAGGAGATCACGGACAATATGGTGATCCTGTGTGAGGACCCGGAGCACAATGCGTACAACGATGTGACAGAGATCGTGAAGCGGCAGCGATTCGACACGCCGTTCGGAAGCTATGCGGACGGGTGGATCGATGAGAACGCAAAGATCGTTCTGACAAACGGGGAGAGCAGCAAGCTGATCTTGAAATGCTATTACCCCGGCAAACTTACAGGCGGCGAGACCTGTAAGATCAAGGTGAACGGACGGCAGATGGATGACCTTGTATTTACGGACAATACGATGTACTACGAAATCCCAGCCGCACCGTATCAGAGATTTACGCTGGAGTTTTCGTGCAACTTTTATGTGAAAGGTGCGCGGGAACACCGCGGGGAAGAAAATCTGGCAATGGTCGTGAAGGTAGTCGACCAGTAATCAGCCGCGGCAGCAGCTGCGCGATATCCGAGGGAACCGCTTATCTGAAGGTTTCACGAAAAAAGTGCAGCGGCTGCCGGACATGATGATGCATGGCTGTTACGGAGAAAAAAGGAGAATCAGAAAATGAATGGACAGCAGTTGGCTCCCATGACCGTGGGATTTGCCATTGCAGTGGTCCTGATCCTCGTGATCGGATTTTTCCGGAGAAAGAGGAACATGATCGCCCATCTTGCTCCCGTAAAGCGGGAATTAAAGAAGGAAAAGCAATGGCTGCGGCGCGGGGAGTATAATGCGGCAATGGTAAAAGGCCGCCAGAATCTGGAATTGTTCTTAAAGCTTGTGGCAGAGTTTAACGGGATCGAGCTTGATAATTCCGCCCAGGCGATGGCGAATGCCCGGAGCAGTTCAGATGGAAGAGGACAGCGCGAGACTTACCGGATGAACGGAAGAAAGCGCCAGAGAGTCATGACATTCCAGCAATTTGGATGGTGGCTCGATGAGAACGGGTATCTGGACCGTGTCGGAAAGTGGGAATTAAATGAGATCCGCGTGATCGGAAACAAAGCGGTACATGAAAATTATGTTTCCAAGGAAGATGCCTGGAATCAGTATAACTACATGGAAGATCTTCTGCGGATCGTTGCGGACCGCCATGCGAACCGTCATAAAAAACGGGGGCCGGAGATCAAAAAGAGCCAGACAGGACATTATGGGACAAATGTGAGAAAAACATACGGAGCGCAGACGAAAGCACGCGGTCAGAATCAGTCACAGGGACGCGGACAGTCAAAAGGACATAGCCAGAATCAGACTGGACGAAGCCAGTCAAAGAACGGTGGACAGGGAAGGCCGGAACGAGATCAGGCGAAGAGCGGCGAAGGAAAACATGAGCACGTTCAGACGAAAAGCAACCGTCAGGGACAGGCTCAGAGACGCGAAAACGGAAAGCAGTCCAACACAAAGCAGTCCGCCGCTAAGAATGGACAGAATATCAGAACAGGTGGAAATGCAGACCGGGATGTGAAGGAAAATAGAAAAGCGGCAGATCAGCCGATGTCGAAAAAGGTTCCGGAAGAGCGGAAGGTAAAAAATCCACAGAAGAAAGAATCGCAAGTCGAAGCGAACAAACTTCAGCAGAGCAGGATTGTGAAGACCGAAGCGAACAAGCCTCAGCCAGGCAAAGAAGTGAAACCGGAAACAAATAAACATCAGCAGAATGAGAAAGCTGAGGCTGCTGTGAGTATCAAAGTACAGACAGCTGGAAAGTCAGAAGAGAGAAAGCCGCGATCCATCGTGACAGTGCAGCCGGTACAGCCGGTGACCCCAGCGGAAAAGACTGCAGGAAAACCGCTTCCGTTGATGCCGTTGGAGAAAAAAACAGAGGATGTACAGCAGGAGAAGTTAAGCTCTTCCGCAAAGAGACGCCAGAGAAGAAAGCGGGCACAGGCGGCAAGAGAGGCAGCCGGGACGTCTGGAATGAATCGTGAGTCCCGTGAGACTGCAGCACCGCAGACAAAGCCTGTCAGACCGGCAGAATCCCGCCCGGCTCGTCAGGAAGGGAACAGGACAGAACGCAGACCCCGTCAGGCCGCACCGGCGACATCCATGAGGATCGTGACACTCAGCCAGCCGGTGAGCGGACGTACAGCAGCTGATCAGATCAGGAACGAAAGTACAAGATCAGCAGTATCAAAAGCGGATAAACAACCGCAGACGGAAACACAGAAGACACAGAGTGAGAACACGGCGAAACAGGCGGCAAGACGCCGCAGAGCGAGAAGAAGACCGGCAGCGAAGACCGCAGCAGGCGGAGGAGATCATGAAGAATAAGAAAAGTTATATCTACATCGGACTTCCGATCCTTGGGATCCTCTTTTATCTGGCATATTTAAAACGCTCCGCCATCGACATGGTGTATTCCGACTATATCCGGCTGATCAATTCCTATCTGCCGGACGTCTGGAATCCGGATAAGTTCTTTGTTGCGGATCTTCTCACGAGAATTCCGGTAAACTTTTTAGAACGCGGTCTGAATGTGATGATCTTCGGCTACAGCGTTACCGTGGACCGCGTGATGGGCGTTCTCGGATTCGGGCTTTCCGCACTGGTGATCGGCTGGTACAGCAGGAAAAAAGAACTCTGTCCGGTCTGGTATGCGGCTATGATGATCGTCATGTTCAGTCTGAATAAATGGGAGATGCTGTACAACGGAACCGGATGGGCGCATTTCCTGGCATTTGGATTGTTCTTCTGGAATTATGCGCTGCTTGACCGGGTATATGAAAAAGGCTTCAGGAATGCAAAGCGGTCGGAGCTGGTATTGCTCTTTGTGCTGCCTTTCGTGATCACGATCGGGGCAGCAGGTCCGTACTGCGCGATCTATACGGTGACGATCGTACTCGCATATCTTTTTATCTATGTGCGGGATGTCGTGTGTTTAAGACAGACCGGAAAACAGTCAGATCAGAAGAACAGAGCAGAAACAGGAAATGAAGCAAGTTGGAAAAAAGATAACGGAATCATCGCTGTAATATCTCCGAAACGTTCCGGGATCGGAACGGCCCGCATGATCGCCCTGATCGCGGCAGCAGTTATCCCGTTCCTCATCTATCTCTGGAGCAATTCCCAGGCGGTGTATGAGTATTCGGGTGCGGTGAATGTGCCGCTCTTTACGGCTTTCCGACAGGATCCGAAATTTTTTATTAAATTTCTGCTTAAGTCTTTTTCTTCCATGGTTTTTGGAGTAGAATTGATTGACAGGAACTTTGCGGGAATTCCGGGGAAAGTATGGTGTGCGGTCGGTGTGATCGTACTGGTTTCGTACTTCTTCGCACTGTGGATGAATTTTTATTACCGGATCGAGGAAAAGACGATCCTGCCGCTGATGCTTTTGGCGGGCGGCGGCATGAACCATCTGATGGTGCTCGTGAGCAGATATATCTTTATGCCGAACGATAAGTATGGAATGAGCTCCAGATACGCACTGCAGTACCAGATCGGTATCATCGGGATCTTCCTGACGTTTGCCCTGGCGGCAAAGTGCGGATTTTGCAGGAAAAAAGCCACACTGGCCATGCCTGTAAAGACTGTATCTATCGCTCTCGCAGCCATGTTCCTCATTGGAAACGTGATGACGACGACTGAGGAGTTCCGCTTCGGAAAATACCGGAAAGAACATAACCGGGATGAAGTAAAACAGATCTTATTAAATTTTGAAAATGAGTCAGACAACACACTAGAGGATGCGCTGGAATATCACAAACCGGGATGCCGGTCAGCGCTTACGATCCTGAAAGAAAACGGTTGGAATATATGGAGGTAGACCTATGAAAGTAGTTATCCTGGCAGGAGGATTCGGAACAAGGATCAGCGAGGAGAGCCATTTAAAACCAAAGCCAATGATCGAGATCGGTGAGAAGCCGATCCTCTGGCATATCATGAAATATTACTCCCAGTTCGGATACAATGAGTTTATCATCTGCCTGGGATATAAGCAGTATGTGGTAAAGGAATTCTTTGCAGACTATTTCCTTCACACATCCGACGTGACCTTCGATCTCGCAAACAACAGCATGAAGGTCCACAACAATTACTCCGAGCCCTGGAAGGTGACCCTGATCGATACAGGATTAAATACCATGACCGGCGGACGTGTAAAGCGCATCAGAGACTATGTCGGAAATGAGCCGTTCATGCTGACCTACGGTGACGGCCTTGCGAATATCGACCTGAAAGCGCTCGAAGAGTTCCACAGAAGCCACGGAAAGATCGCAACGATCACAGCCGTCAATATCGGACAGCGTTTCGGCGTCCTTGACCTCGAGGAGAACGGAAAGATCAATTCCTTCCGCGAGAAGAATGATGACGACGGAAGTCTGATCAACGGCGGATACATGGTCATGAACCCGGGCGTATTCGACTACATCGAGGGCGATTCCACCGTATTCGAGCAGGAACCGTTAAGAAATCTTGCAAAGGAC
Organism: Clostridium sp. OF03-18AA; assembly: GCF_003478035.1. Classification (GTDB taxonomy): domain Bacteria; phylum Bacillota; class Clostridia; order Lachnospirales; family Lachnospiraceae; genus Pilosibacter. Next base: position 137,952 of record NZ_QUEP01000005.1, on the reverse strand, counting down.
GGCGAGCTTATGGCATACCGCCATGAGGGATTCTGGAAGTGCATGGATACCCAGCGTGAGAAACAGCAGTTAGAGGCGATGTGGCAGTCCGGAAACGCGCCCTGGAAGATCTGGGAATAAGGAAATAAAGATCCGTAATTGGAGAAGATGAGATGAACTTAAAAGAAGTTTTTGACTTTTATAAAGGAAAAAATGTCCTGGTGACGGGACACACCGGTTTTAAGGGAACATGGCTTTCCAGGATCCTGGTAAATGCCGGAGCAAACGTCACAGGATATTCTTTAAATCCGCCGACAGATCCGGCGTTATTTGACATGGCCGGTCTTGATGGAAAGATGAATTCCGTCATCGGGGACATCCGGGACCTCGTCCATTTAAAACAGGTATTTGAGGAGACAAAGCCGGAGATCGTCCTGCATCTGGCTGCACAGCCGATCGTAAGGGATTCCTACAAGGATCCGGTCTACACCTATGAGACGAATGTCATGGGCACTGTCAATATTTTAGAGTGCGTCCGCCTGAACCCGTGTGTAAAGTCATTCCTGAACGTGACGACGGATAAGGTGTATGAGAACAGGGAGTGGGAGTACGGCTACCGCGAGGTGGACCGCCTGGACGGCTATGATCCGTATTCCAACAGCAAATCGTGCTCCGAGCTTGTGACACACAGCTATAAAAAGTCCTTCTTTGCGGACGGACACTGTGCGATCTCGACCTGCCGTGCCGGAAACGTGATCGGCGGAGGAGACTTTGCGAATGACCGGATCGTTCCGGACTGTGTCCGCGCAGCGATGGCGAAGAAGCCGATCATCGTCCGCAATCCGCATTCCACCCGCCCGTATCAGCATGTTTTAGAGCCGTTAGCGGCATATCTGATGGTCGCAAAGGCACAGTATGAGGACGGGAAATATGCCGGTTACTACAACGTGGGACCGGATGACAAGGACTGTGTGACGACCGGTGAGCTTGTGGACATGTTCTGCAATGCCTGGGGAAACGGACTTTCCTGGGAGAATAAGAGCGACGGAGGTCCCCATGAGGCGAACTTCTTAAAGCTCGACTGTTCGAAGTTAAAGACTACATTCGGCTGGCACCCGCGTTACGGCGTGAAGGAAGCGATCGGACTCACGGTGGAGTGGTGCCAGGAGTATGAGAAGAACGGCGATGTTGTCGCTGTGATGGACAGACAGATCGCGGAGATGTTTCAGTAGAGGAATAGACAGGAAAGGAAAAATTATGTTTGAGAATAAGACAGAAGCAGAGGCAAGAAAAGAGATCCTTGACCTCGTAGCTGAATATGCCGATAAATTCCATAACCAGAAAAAGGAGTTCCATGAGGGAGACCGCATCCCGTATGCGTCCCGCGTGTACGACAGCAAAGAGATGGTAAACCTTGTGGACAGTTCCCTGGAGTTCTGGCTCACATCCGGACGCTACACGGATGAGTTCGAGAAGAAGCTTGCGGAGTACCTCCATGTGCGCTACTGTGCTCTTGTAAACTCTGGCTCTTCCGCAAACCTGGTAGCATTCATGACCCTGACCTCCCCGCTGCTCGGCGACCGCCGCGTAAAGCGCGGAGACGAGATCATCACTGTTGCGGCAGGTTTCCCGACGACCGTTACCCCGGCGATCCAGTACGGCGCTGTTCCGGTCTTCGTTGACGTGACGATCCCGCAGTACAACATCGATGTTACAAAGCTCGAGGAAGCACTTTCCGAGAAGACAAAGGCAGTCATGATTGCCCATACACTCGGAAATCCGTTCGACCTTGCGGCAGTCAAAGCGTTCTGCGAGAAGCACAACTTATGGCTCATCGAGGACAACTGTGATGCACTGGGATCCAGATATACGATCAACGGCGAGGAGAAATTCACCGGAACGGTCGGCGATATCGGAACTTCCAGCTTCTACCCGCCGCACCACATGACGATGGGCGAGGGCGGAGCTGTCTATACGGACAACCCGCTGTTAAATAAGATCATCCGCTCTTTCCGCGACTGGGGCCGCGATTGCGTCTGCCCGTCCGGACATGACAATATGTGCGGACATCGTTTCGACAGACAGTACGGAGAACTTCCACTCGGCTATGACCACAAATATGTATACTCCCATTTCGGCTATAACCTGAAAGCGACAGACCTTCAGGCAGCGATCGGCTGCGCGCAGATCGAGAAATTCCCGACCTTCGTGGAGCGCAGAAGACACAACTTTGACCGTCTGAGAGCCGCTCTTGCGGAGACGGAAGACCGCCTGATCCTCCCGGTTCCGGCCGAGAACTCCAGACCGAGCTGGTTTGGTTTCCTGATCACATGCAAGAAGGGAACAGACCGGAATAAACTCGTCCAGTACATCGAGAGCAAAGGCATCCAAACGAGAATGCTGTTCGCCGGAAACCTGATCAAACATCCGTGCTTCGATGAAATGAGAGCGGAGAAAAAGGGCTACCGAGTTGTCGGCACACTCGAAAATACCGACCGGATCATGAGCGATACCTTCTGGGTAGGCGTTTATCCGGGAATGACAGACGAAAAGATCGACTATATGGCGAAAGTGATCAAAGAGGGGCTGTTACAGTGAGTGAAGAAAAATCCTTTGACCTGACGAAAGTCCATGAGGTCAATTTAAAACTTTTAAAGGAGATCGACCGGATCTGCAGAAAGTATAAGATCAAATATGCCCTGGACTCCGGTACACTCCTTGGCGCAGTCCGCCACGGCGGATTTATCCCGTGGGATGACGATGTGGATGTCATGTTCACGAGAAAGAACTATGAGATGTTCGCGAAGGTCGTAAGACGGGAACTGCCGGAGGACATGTCCTTCGTGGAGCCGGATGAATACCATGGAGGAAAGGCATTCTACGACTTTATCTCCCGAGTGACGTACAACAAGAGCCAGAAATTCGAGGACTCCGGAAAGATGGAGTTTTATGACGACAAGATCAGCCGCCTGAATGTGGATTTGTTCATCGTGGACGGACTCCCGGCAGGAAAGCTCGCAAAGAAGCTCACAAAGCTCTCCCACTGCGTTCTCTACGGATTCGCCCTGGGACACCGCTATGAGATCGATTACAGCGACTATAAGGGCGTTATGAAGCTCTTTGTGGCGGTCCTTGCCAATATCGGAAAGCTGATCCCATTCCCGGTGATCTGGAAGCTCTGGAATGCTCTGTGCTGCTTTGACAGCAGAAAAGAGCGCCCGCTGTATTTCTACACGGGCTATGCGCCAAACTGGTTCTATGTGGAAATGAAGCGCGAGTGGGACGACGAGGTTGTCGAGATGCCGTTTGAGGACACGAAGTTCTATGTGCCGTCCGGCTGGGACGAACTTCTGACACAGCTCTACGGCGATTACATGAAACTTCCGCCGAAGGAAAAACAGATTCCGGAACATTCCGATATGGAGATCAAGATTTATGACTAAACTGCTTTCGGTCGTTGTATCGGTATACAACGAGGAGCTGGCGCTTCGTGAATTTTATGCGGAGACGGGGAAGATCTTAAAAACGCTGCCGGCGGACTGGGACTACGAGTTCCTGTTCGTGAACGACGGCAGCAGGGATCAGTCCCTTTCGATCCTCCGGGAGTTCGCGGCGTCGGACGAAAAAGTGAAGATCGTCAACTTTTCCAGGAACTTCGGGCATGAGGCAGCGATGATCGCGGGACTGGACTATGCGGGCGGTGACGGTATCGTCTGCATGGACGCGGACCTGCAGCATCCGCCGGAATGCCTGCCGGAGATCGTGGAAAAGTTTGATGAGGGATACGAAGTGATCAGCATGGTGCGCACGAAAAATAAGACGGCGGGTTTTGTAAAGAACTTTACATCCGCAGCGTTCTACAAGCTGATCAACCACCTCTCAGACGTGAAGTTTGAGGCCAATGCCTCAGACTTTTTCGCAGTGAGCAAAAATGCGGCGGAGGTCCTCCGGAACAACTACCGGGAGAAGGTCCGCTTCCTGCGCGGCTATGTGCAGAGCATCGGATTCGAGAAGACGACGATCGAGTACGAGGCGAGACCGCGGTTTGCGGGGGAGAGCAAGTACAGCATCAAAAGTCTGTTTAAATTTTCCATCAACACGATCCTCTGTTTTTCGGACCTGCCGTTAAAACTCGGGATCTATTCCGGTGTGATTACGGCGCTTTTCGGCCTGATCATGGTGATCTATACGGTCTATACCTGGGAACTGTACGGGGCGCCGAACGGATATGCGACGATCGTTGTCCTGATCTCGTTCATGTTTTCCGTGCTGTTTGTGATCGTCGGGATCATCGGTGAGTATATCGCGATCCTGTTTGCTGAGATCAAGGACCGGCCGGTCTATATCGTGAGAGATACTGCTAATTTCGGGAAAAAACGAAAACAGGATACGGTTGGACAGGAACTTCAGTGAAAAAAGGAGATTTTCTCGGCCTGACAGGCGAAAAAGCCCCGGAAACACTGGAAAAACATTACAAAATCATGAATAATTTGTGTAAATTTGAGAAAAGGACTTCAAAAATAAAAAGGAATCGTATATAATACGTGAGTATGCCGATTTCCCGGGGGATTCTGTACAGCAGGATGAGAGACCCCGTTGAATTCAGAGGAGGAATTTTATTATGAAATTATTAAAGAGAATGGCTGTGCTGTCTTTAGTAGTTCTTGCCCTTGGCGGATGTACAAAGAGCAGCATTTCAACAGATGCACCGGTGTCCGGAAGTGAAGAGATCGATCCGGCAAAGACAGAGGCAGATGACGACGATGAGACACTGCCGAGAGACCAGAATTTCCTTGTAGAGGACGAGACAGTCGAGACAACAATGTACGACTGGGAGCAGGCACAGAGCGAGTGCGACGGACTGTTCAACGATACAACTGCATTCCCGCAGTCTGTAAAGATGGAGTTCACTTATGATGAGTCCGCTTTAAATATCGGTCTCACATGGACAGTTAAGAACGATACAACAAACGATGACGCGATGGATTACGCCGTAACTATGGTAAAACAGTTCAACGACATCATCGCAGCACAGAGCATGGATCTCGAGAACTCCAGCGCTGATTCCTTCGGAACACTCTGGAACCAGTTCTCCCTTGACGTGAAAGTCGTTACTGAGGGAGGAAAGACACTCGTAGATAAGAGCTACAAAGCCGGCGAGAAGATCGATCTCAAGAGCAGTGAGTCCGCAGCAGCAGGTCCGGAGGACGTTGCCGACGATTCACCGAAGAAGCTTGACGAGACAAAGGCTGCAAAATAATTGACCAAATAATTGAAATAATTACGAAAAGGTAATCAATTTAGGATCAGAAGACGGCGGAATGTTTTCTCACAAAGTCGGGGAAAACATTCTGCCATTTTTTATTTACACGAACAACGAGCCAAGGTCCGCGCTTGCGCGAGACTTTGGCGACTGTCGCGATAATAAGGGGAAATTCGCGAAGCGTGTTTTCGCTTGTTTAAGACATGAAAAAATGACAAAGCGCCGCAGTTCTCATCATGGGAACAGATACGGCGCTTTTGGTGTGTTTGTACATTTATTTTGCACACTGCTTTACAAAATACTCGAACATCGGAAGAGAGTCCACGCACTCCTTCGGGTTCGTGACCGGACCGGTCATGCGCTCCGGATGCCACTGTACGGACCAGATCGGAAGAGATTCATGCTGGATCGCTTCTGTGAAGGTGTGACCGTTGGATTCGCCCCATGCGATCGCCTGGAAGCCGTCGCCGAGTTTGTCGAGTGCCTGGTGGTGGTAGCTGTTTACTTCCATGGACTCTCCGTAGAGGTTTCCGAGAATGGAATCACTCTTGATGCGCACCGGATGGCAGACTCCCTTGGAGTGGTCGCCGCCGAGCTGAGTCGGGATATCCTGGGTGAGTGTGCCGCCGAAGTATACGTTTAAGATCTGGATTCCACGGCAGATGCCCCAGATTGGTTTTTTGCGGTCCACGAACGCCTTGATGATCTTGTATTCGAGGTCATCGCGCTGCGGATCTGTGATAACGAAGTCAAACATTTTCTCCTGGCCATAGAGCTTTGGCTCAACGTCCTTGCCGCCGCTTAAGAGAAGACCGTCAGCAAGATCCGCATACTCCTCAGCGCAGTCATTGTTGACAGCGAGGATCGGGATACCGCCTGCGCGGCGGATATTCTCCGCATAGTTCTGGTTTAATGCCCATGTCGGTGTTCCGTTGGCTGCTGCACCGGTTCCACCGGTCAGTAAGATCAATGGTTTCATAATCTAACTCTCCTTTTTTCGTATTGCCCGCCTGCCTGCCCCCTGCAATGAAGATTTCCGGGAATATCCGGCTGTTTCATATACAGACAGGTCGGAAATTTGCTCTCCCGCAGTTGTAAAAAGTTCTGACAGTCGCGAGAAATATGATATCCGGGTCAAAGAAGTCTGGTCCCGGTATCATGAGTATATGATAATTCTGCCGGTTTGGACAGAGATCATCCGCATGTATCATAAAAATTCATATCATCACGTCCGCTCAGAGCCGCCGTGGGTATTTCGGATTATCCGACGTCGAGTCCGCTGTGGTACGAATAGTTTCCGAGCTCCGCGAGGAGCGCAGATATATCCGGCGGTCCGGCGGGGACATTCGCGATCAGGAATGCATTCAGGTAGTAGTAGACCGCATTGCATTTCTTTAAGGTCTGCTGGTACAGATCCGGGAAAGACGCCGTGGAGGCGATGGAGTGATCCCATGGATTCGTCCAGACTTCATGATCCAGGTTCAGGATCTCATGGACTTTTGCGGAGAGCTTATCGGTCACCAGCTTTTTGGATGCGATCGGATGCTTTAAAAAGATGGATTCCACGGATCCGATCAGATGCGTCTTGTGACCCGCGGGATCGGACAGGATCCGGCTTCCGAAGCGGATCGCAAAGATGGACCGGGCGACCATTCCCTCCGTCACCTGAAAATTGTTCTTTTCTGTGATCTGGTAGTAGGTGCGGTTGATGCACCTGCTCAGGTATCTTGAGACAAACTGGCTTTCCTGTGTGTTCAGACAGAGAGAAGCGGCCTGATTGAATTCAGACGGCTTTTTGTGTTTGAACTTCCACAACAGGATCGCGTCGATATCATTCTCGAGCGCGGCATGGAGTCCATGACATTCGGACTTTTTCTTATCGGTCCGGAACTGGATCCTTCCGTAGACGAACGGGTGACAGATCGAATCGGCGATATAGTGGCACATGAACCCGGCGAGAAACGCCGCTGCCTCCTCTTTCTGCTGTCTTGAGCGGATCTCAGAGAGTTCAAGAAGACTGTTCTTAAAAAAGTCGTTCACCTGATACTCGTGCATATGGGAGCCGACATTGCGGTAGTCTCTGTGACGGAGGATCGGGACATTATAGAAAAAGATATCCGGTCCCTGGAGTCCAAGCTGGTACAGCCAGCGGTATTTGGATATCACATGTTTTAAATAATTGTTCGGGAGGTCATTGTAGGCTTTCACACCGAACAGATAGTGGGTCGTAAATCCCGGCACAGGGATCATCTCCTTTGAAAGAAAATGCCAAGGTCTCACGCCAGCGCGGACTTTGGCTCGTTGCCTGTGTATAAATGCTGCCAACGGCAGACACTACAGTTATTATATCATACCTGTGTGAAAATGGGAATAAAACGTAGAGAGAAACTGAGAATGGCATGTGATGGGAATGGGAGCAGGGAAACGTCATATCGTCGGGGACGGAGCTTTGAGATGAACATGATCGGGAAAATTCATGGGATCGTCTGGGGACCGTGGACGCCGGTCCTGTTTTTGATGGTGGGCTTTGTATACAGTGTGCGGATCCGGTTCTTTCAGATTAGGAAGATCCCGGACTGGTGGAATGCGACGATCGGGAATCTTTTGCATGACAAGAGTGAGCACAGGGGATCATTCCGGTCGGCATGTACGGCGCTGGCGGCCACGATCGGGACCGGGAATATCACAGGAGTCGCGGCGGCTGTGATCGCGGGCGGGCCTGGCGCCGTGTTCTGGATGTGGGTCTCCGCGTTCCTTGGAATGGCGACAGCCTACGGGGAGACAGTCCTGGGGATCCGGTACCGGGAAAAGGGTCGGGACGGCGGCTGGAGCGCGGGGCCGATGATGTATCTGGAAAAACGGCTGGGATGTTTATGGGCGGCAGTTCTGTACGGATCGTTCTGCATTCCGGCGGCATTCGGGATGGGCAGCATGGTGCAGGCCAACGCGATCGCGGAGACCGTATCCTATGTGTACGAGATCCCGGAGGCGGCGGTGGGCGTGATCGTTGTGACTCTTGCCGGGAGTGTGCTGGCGGGCGGCGGAAAGCGGATCTTTCTCGCGGCGGAGCGGCTTGTCCCATTGTCTGCCGGGATCTACACGGCGGCAGCGCTGGCAGTGATCGTTTTGTATGCAGGACGTATTCCGGGAGTCTTTTTGGCGATCATGGCGGATGCTTTTTCGTTCCGCAGTGCAGTGGGCGGGATCGCGGGGTACGGGATCTCGCAATGTGTCAGCTATGGGATCGCGCGGGGCGTGTTCTCAAATGAAGCCGGACTCGGAAGTCTTGCGGTCTTAAACGGAAGTGCGGAGACGGCGGCGGAGGAGATCCAGGGGCAGTGGGCGATCTTTGAGGTGTTTTTTGATACGATCGTGAGCTGCACACTGACGGCGCTCGTGATCCTCTGTGTGGCGGGCAGAGGGGCGGCTTCGGAGTCTGGCGCGGAAAACGGGGCGTCGCTCACGAGTCTCTGCTTCTTTACGGCGCTTGGAAGTCCGGGCGGGTATCTGGTGGCAGTCTGTGTGGTCCTGTTTGCATTTTCCACGATCATCGCCTGGTATTATATGGGGCGGCAGGCGGCGGAGTATCTTGGAGGGAAGATATCGGGCAGGATTCCGGCAATTTATACGGCGGGATATCTTCTGGCGGCGTTTCTGGGGTGCCTTGGGGCGATGGAGACGGTGTGGCAGGTGGCAGATATCTTTAACGGGCTCATGGCGGTGCCAAATCTGGCGGCGCTGGTTTTGCTTGTTGGGGAGATCGATGCGCCGGGAGAGAAGGAGCGGGATACGGGAAAGCGTGAGACGGCGGAATAAATACCATGGTCGGCCGTGGGGCACAGCGGGAGGAGATGCTTTGGGTGAAAATAAGGGATTTCAGGTGTTCATATCTTGTTCAAAAAGTTTTCAAATTTCTTTTACACAATTCACACGATTTCTTCATGTTTTATGGATATCATATAACCATAAACAGAAAGACATCTGATACAGATGCTGCTTATAAGATTTTTTTCATAATACTCGAGCTGATAAGTGATTATCAGCTCTCCTCCCTTTTTCAAATAATCATTTTGTAGAAGAAAAGCACTCGGCGGGGTGCTTTTTTTCGTGTGTCGGCAAATCTTGAAAAATCCCGGAAAGTTTTAGTATAATGAAAGCATATTTCGTAAGAAAAACAAGACATCATATGTTCATATAAAGGAGAACGGACCGAATGGAAGAAAAGGTTTATGAATATTTAAAGGCGCTTGTGGCAGTTCCAGGAATTTCTGATACGGATGATGAGAAGATGGCGGCGGAAAGGATCGGGGAGATCTTAAAAGCGCAGTCGTATTTTCAGGTTTATCCGGAGAATTTTGGAGAGATCATGATCCCGGGGGATGCGAAAAAGCGTCCGCTGGTGTATGGACTGGTGCGGGGGAATAAAAGTTCCGGGCGGACGGTCATTTTTACCGGTCATTATGATGTGGTCGGTGTGGAGGACTATGGTCCGTTGAAACCGCTGGCGTTTTCGATGGAGGAGCTGAAGGCGGCGTTTGAAAGGGAGTACAGTGAGCTGATGAGCCGCAGGATGGCGGAGGTCCGGAGTTGTGAAGATGCGGGCGAAATGCACGGGAGAGAGGGCAGCAGTGCTGCAACGCTGCGTGCGGGTTCAGCGCATGATCCGGAGGAGGATTTCTGGAAGGATGTTGTGTCAGGGGAGTGGATCTTCGGGCGCGGTGCGGCGGATATGAAGGGCGGACTGGCGGCAGGTCTTGCAGTTCTTGACGAGATCGGAGAGCAGGTTCTTGACGGGACGGACAGATTGAATGGAAATATCCTGTTTCTGGCTGTGCCGGATGAGGAATCTTATTCGGCCGGTATGAGAGGTGCGGCAGGATTTCTCATGGATCTCAGGGAGCGGGAAGGACTTTCCTACGATCTTCTGATCGATCTTGAGCCGATGAGCCGGGATGAGGAAGGTCAGGAGGTATTTCTCGGATCGGTCGGGAAATGTATGCCGGTGGTCCTTGTACAGGGCAGGACGGCCCATGTGAGCAGATGTTTTGATGGGATCAATGCGGTCGGCGTTCTGGGGCGGATGTTTGAGAAGACGGAGCTCTCAGCGGAGTTTGCCGAGATGTTCGACGGGGAGGTCTGCATGCCGCCCACATGGCTGAATTTCCGTGACAGGAAGCGGGAGTATGATGTGTCAGTCCCGGCCAGGGCCGCCGGATATCTGAACGTTCTGAGCTTTAGGTCGGGGCCGGAGGAGATCATCGAAAAGCTTCGGGAGTGCGGGTATGAAGCATTTTCCGGGTATATCGATAAGATGGAAGAAGAGCGGAAAAAACTGGAAGGGAAGCTGTGCGGAAGGCGAATCCTTAGAACAGAAAATGTTCCAGAAGATATTGAAAGGACAGCAGGCGGACAGGAAAAAAAGCAGGATTTTGAAGTGCTCTCTTTTGCGGAACTTGCGGAACGCTGCCGGGAAAAGGATTCTGATGGATTTGAAAGATTTTTCCGGGAACAGAAAACCCAGATGGAGCAGAAGATCCAAAACGGAGAAACAAATTATCCGCAGGCGACGATCGAGCTGATGACCGAAGTTCTGGACTGGTCGGGGATCACGACACCTTTGATGGTACTTGGGTTTGCGCCGCCACTTTATCCTGCCTACCACAGCGACCAGATGGCGGGAAAAGAGGGCGTCGGGAGTTTTCTGTTCCGGAAGATCAAAAAGGTATCGGAAAATGCCGGCTGCCCGGTGAAGAAAGTCCACTATTTTACGGGAATTTCCGATCTGAGCTATTGTGGTGTCTGCGGGGAAATGGATTTTTCCGGTTATGCGTCGGAGACTCCACTGTGGGGAGACGGTTACCGGGTCGATTTCAAGGAGATCGGGAAGTTGAATATCCCGGCGGTCCTCCTTGGCCCATGGGGAAAGGACATCCACAGACGGACAGAGCGCGTGAACCGAAAGAGTCTTCTTGTGGAGCTGCCGGAGATTTTGCTGGAGCTTGCTGAGACAGCAGTGTGAACGGATCTGCAGATCAGAAACCTCCTGACTGCAGACTCGTGACAGAAGACCGGTGGAGAAAGACCAGGAAAAATAAAGGATTTGTCTAAAAACTGTAAGAGAAAAGATAAGATACTTCCATAGTTTTCTGCTATACTCCTTCATATAAGATGATACAGGGCAGGGAAGGTGAAACGGAGAGCTCCGGGACCCCTGAGTAAGGACCATGTACATAAAAAGCCGGGAATTTATTCGTCAGGCGGACGTTTGGAGAAAAGGAGGAATCAGTATGAAAAAAAGAATGTTGACAGCGATCGGATTATCAGCCATGCTAGCAGTTTCTCTTGCGGGATGCAGTACGAGTGTATCGGTGCCGGATACGGTGAGAGTTGAGAACGTGGGAGACAGCGCGGACGGAAAGATCACGATGGACAGCAGCGAGACCGTGAAGATCGTCCCGGACATGGCAAAGATCGTGTTCGCGGTGACGAGTGAGGCAAAGAAGGCGGATGAGTGCCAGCAGAAGAATACGGAAGCTCTGAACTCTCTGACTGAATATCTGAAAGGACAGGGGATCGACGAAAAATCGATCACGACATCCGGGTACAGCCTGAATCCGCGGTATGACTGGAGCTCCGATACAAGAAAACTCATCGGATATGAGATGCAGACGGAAGTGACTGTCTCCGACGTGACGGTGGAGCAGGTTGGGACGCTGCTTTCTGGCGGAGTCAACGCCGGTGCAAATGAGATCTATTCCGTATCCTACTATTCCAGCGGATATGATGATGCGTATGCGGAAGCGTTAAAGAAAGCGGTCGAGCTGGCGAGAACAAAAGCACAGGCGCTCGCAGAGGCCAGCGGACGGACACTCGGAGATGTGGTCAGCATCGAGGAATATTCGGACAACCAGTACGGCAGATACATAGACGGCGGCGTGAACCTGCAGAAAGAAAGTGTGTCGATGGCAGCAGGAGCAGAGAATGCGGTTGAGGACATGAACGTGATGCCGGGAGAGATGGAAGTTGATGCGAATATCAAGATCGTGTTCTCCATGGTTGATTAAGAAGTAGTGTATTGGTGAGGGTACGCGGTGAGCATCCGATCAGGAGCACTCGGTAATTTAGGAAAGCTTCCGCTAAGCCTTCGTGTGACTGCTAAAGGCCGCGGGCTAAGAGGAACCAGATCCCTGAATTAAGGCGCTCCTGCTCGGAGTCTCACCGCTGCTGTATGGCATAGAGATAAAATGTTGCCATGAAAAATTGTGGACATCCGGGGCCATGCCCTGTATAATATAGGGTAATCGGCAGCCGGAAGATTCCTGGACGGCTGCAGTAAAAAAAGAATGAAGACGCAGCCAGCGGAAGAAGAAAATCTGTTTTCTGAGCCAGCGGTCGTGTCTGAGGAAAAAGGAGAAAGACAATGGCAGAAAAGAAAAATCCGGTCATTACCATCGAAATGACAAACGGCGATATCATCAAAGCTGAGCTTTACCCGGACGTTGCTCCGAATACGGTAAATAACTTTTTAAGTCTTGTAAATAAGGGATTCTATAACGGACTGATCTTCCATCGCGTGATCAAAGGCTTCATGATCCAGGGCGGATGCCCGGACGGCAACGGAATGGGCGGCCCGGGATACTGCATCAAGGGAGAGTTCTCCCACAACGGTTTCCAGAATGATCTGGCACATACCGAGGGTGTTCTCTCTATGGCCCGCGCGATGAACCCGAACTCCGCAGGTTCCCAGTTCTTCATCATGCACAAGGATGCTCCGTACTTAAACGGTGAGTATGCGGCATTCGGTCAGGTTATCGACGGTATGGACATCGTCAACAAGATCGCTGAGGTCCGCACCGATTACAGCGACCGCCCGATGAAGGAACAGAAAATCAAATCCATCACAGCAGAGACCTTCGGCGTAGAGTATCCGGAACCGGAGAAGTGTTGATAAAAAAGGAGTGAGGCCATGCAGGAGATCCGTTACGCAATGGTAGACGGTGAAAAAGTTCCTGTTCTGATCTCAGATGAAAACGAGGCTCTCCAGGCGGCGAAAGCTGCAAGGAGAGCCATTGTTGGATTATGGAGAGAAGACGGGAAGGAAAATGAATGGTGTGCGGACACATTGATCACAGATGTCGAGGATGCAGATGAAGAGTTTCTGGAGCGGATCGCAAGGCGCCATCTGGGACTGCCCTGGACGATCTGTGAGACGGAGCGGCTCATTCTCCGTGAGATCGCGGAGCGCGACTATGAGGAGATCGTGAAAAATCATGTCGATGACGGTCTGGATACGGCGGAGAAGATCGCCGGATACACGAAGCGCCACTACGAAGTGTTTGAGTTTGGATTCTGGGCGGTCGAGGAAAAAAAGAGCGGAAACCTCGCCGGTGTTGTGGGATTCCGGATCCCGCAGGATGATGCGGCCGGGGATGTGGAAGACTGGCTTTTGTCTTTTGACGATGAAAATATCCTGGATGACACGCTGGAACTCGGATACCATATCTTTCCGGAATATCGGAGACAGGGGTATGCGAAAGAGGCATGTCTGGCGGCTGTTGAATATGCGAAAGAGGAATTCGGAACAGTTCAGTTTCTCGCACGGATCGAAAAGGATAATATCGTGTCGAAGAAGGTGGCGGAGAGACTTGGATTCGTGAGGGCGGCGTGAGGAACCACGCCTGCGATCGAGGCATGCTGCGGATGAGCCGGGGCGGAAAATTCCGAATGAAATGGCAGGCGCCGTTCCTGCCGATCGTGAATTCGAAATATAGCGGCAAATAGGAAAAAAAGTCATTTATTTCTCTCAGATTTCTCTTGTCAAATGGTGTCATCATCGTGTATATTAAACATTGTATACAAACAACATAAATACAATGTGTAAGCCTGTTTCGGCAGGAATTTGATCCGGATGGTGCCTTTTTTGCGATGAATGGAGCGTAAGCGAAGATCTGCGAGCGTGAGAGGCGACATGATCCGGATCACACACATGGAAAATAGAAGGTGACAAGATGAAAGACCATTTAGAGCTGAAAGCCTACGCAAAGATCAACCTTGGGCTGGATGTGGTCCGGAAGAGAGAGGACGGCTATCATGAAGTCCGCATGATCATGCAGACCGTGAACCTGTATGACCGGATCGACATGGACCGGACGGAGGACGGCGTGATCAAGACGGAGACGAACCTTCCGTTCGTGCCGGACGGGGAAGGAAACCTTGCGTGGCGCGCGGCAAAGCTTCTTTTAGATGAGGCAGGGATCAAAGACGGCGTGACCATCAGGATCCGCAAATATATCCCGGTGGCGGCGGGCATGGCCGGCGGAAGTACCGATGCGGCAGCTGTTTTAGTCGGCGTGAACCGGATGTTTGATCTCGGATTTACGAAGAAGGAACTCATGGAGCGGGGCGTAAAGCTCGGTGCGGATGTCCCGTACTGCATCATGCGCGGAACGGCGCTTTCCGAGGGGATCGGCGAGATCTTAACGGAGCTCCCGCCATCCCCGAAGTGCCATCTCGTGATCGCAAAGCCGCAGATCTCCGTCTCGACGAAAGCTGTGTACGGAAAACTGCGGGTAAATGAGCTTGCACCGGAGGAACATCCGGATATCGACGGAATGACTGAGGCGATCAGAAACGGCGACCTTGACGGCGTGATCAGCCGTCTTGGAAATGTCCTCGAGACGGTGACGATCCCGGATCACCCGGAGATCGCAAGGATCAAGAGTATGATGATGGAGAACGGCGCCTGCGGTTCCCTGATGAGCGGCAGCGGCCCTACCGTGTTCGGTATCTATAAGGACAGGGAACTCGCGGAAAAGACCTGCCAGGCGCTTAAAGAGGCGGATGACGGGCGTCTGACCCGCCAGGTGTACCTGACTGAATTCTACAACCGGAAGAAAGCCAGATAGAGGAGTAAAGACACGATGACAAATCATTTTGAAGTAAATATGGATGAATATCTGCCGCTCAGGGATGTCGTATTCAAGACCCTGCGTCAGGCAATCTTAAAAGGAGAACTGGAACCGGGCGAGCGCCTGATGGAGATCCAGCTTGCGGAGCGGCTTGGTGTGAGCCGTACCCCGATCCGAGAGGCGATCCGGAAACTGGAGCTGGAAGGTCTGGTCCTCATGATCCCGAGAAAGGGAGCGGAGGTTGCAAAGATCTCCGAGAGCAACCTTCGGGATGTTCTGGAGGTGCGCCGTTCCTTAGAGGAGCTTGCGATCGACCTCGCATGCCAGAGGATCACCGAGGAAGAGCTTGATGAGTTAAACAAAGCGGAAGTTGACTTCAAGGCTGCGATCGAGAACGGAGATGCGATGCAGATCGCCCAGACAGATGAGAGCTTCCATGAGATCATCTACAACAGCACGAAGAATCAGAAGCTGGTGCAGATCTTAAATAACCTGAGAGAGCAGATGTACCGCTACCGCCTGGAGTATATCAAGGATGCGGACAAGCGCCAGATCCTCATGGTGGAGCATGAACACATTTTAAAGGCACTGACACTGCGCCATATCCAGGAGGCGAAGATGGCTGTGCGGGAACACATCGATAATCAGGAGATCACGATTCTCAAGAATCTGAAGGAGCAGGAAAATGACATTCAAAGAAAAGTACCAGGCAGGAGAAATTGAATTTGAAGCGATCGACGACTATGTCGATGAGTGGAACAACAGTGACGATGAGCGGACTCTGGCGAAATTCCTCGGTCTCAACGCGGACGAAGAGGACGCGTGGATCGATGATGGGGATGAGGCTCTGAAGGAGATGCTGGACGCAGGGAAGCAGTAGGCAGCTGCGTGAAGCATGAAATAATGTTTTTTGACGGTATTTTGCCTGCTGTGAGTCGGAAAGTATTATAATCTGGAATATCATTTGCCCGCAGTTCAGAAATGGTTATTTTTCACGGGTAGGAATTTTCTGAACTGAAAATTCCGTATGATACCGTTATGGCCGCGGATTTTGCCGATTTGGAATGCGAAGCATCGGCAAAATCCTGTTACAGTGCGCGGGCATGGAGTGACCGTGTACTGTAACCAGAAATGTCAGCTGTCTGCGGGCAATTCATAAAAAAGACAGCATGTTCAGCTGTGAAAAAACATGATCAGGCCGCAGGGCCGTACAATATCGGGAAAGGGGATATCTTCATGACGACAGTTACACTTGGAAAGACCGGGATCACGGTCAACAAGAACGGATTCGGCGCGCTTCCGATCCAGAGGATCACGAAGGAAGAGGCGGCAAAGCTTTTGAGAAAGGCATATGACGGCGGAATTACATATTTCGATACGGCGAGAGCTTACTCCGACAGTGAGGAGAAGATCGGTTATGCGCTCAGTGATGTCAGAAACCATATCTATCTCGCAACAAAGACCGCGGCAAAAACAGCGGATGAATTCTGGAAAGATCTTGAGACCAGCCTGCGTCTGTTAAAGACGGACTGCATCGATGTATATCAGTTCCACAACCCGGCAGTCTGTCCGAAGCCGGGCGATGAATCCGGCCTTTACGATGCGGCATTAAAAGCGAGAGAACAGGGAAAGATCCGTTTCATCAGTATCACGAACCATCGTCTCGCGGTCGCAAACGAGGCGGTCGATTCCGGCCTTTACGCGACCTTACAGTTCCCGTTCTGCTATCTCTGCAGCGATGCGGATCTGGCGCTCATGGAGAAATGTAAGAAGGCGGACATGGGCTTTATCGCGATGAAAGCGCTGTCCGGCGGCCTTATCAATAACTCGAAAGCGGCTTATGCATTCCAGGCACAGTACGACAGTGTGCTCCCGATCTGGGGTGTCCAGAAGGAGAGCGAACTCGATGAATTCTTAAGCTACATCGACAATCCGCCGGTGATGGATGACGAGATCCGCGCCCTGATCGAGAATGACAGAAAGCAACTGTTCGGCAGCTTCTGCCGTGCCTGCGGCTACTGCATGCCATGCCCGGCCGGCATCGAGATCAACACCTGTGCGAGAATGTCTCTTCTTCTCAGAAGATCCCCGTCCCACCTCCAGCTCACACCGGAAGTCCAGGCGAAGATGATGAAGATCAAAGACTGTCTCCACTGCGGCCACTGCATGAGCAAATGCCCGTATGGACTGAATACACCGGAGTTGCTGCAGAGAAACCTGAAGGATTATGAGGAGGTTCTTGCGGGTAAGGAGATCCTGCCGGGAAATTTCTAGGACAAATAAGAAATGATCTGCATATTCGGAACTTACATATGCAAATTTTGCACATTCGAAAAGTGAAATGTGCAAAAAAGAAAAAGGCTTTTTGGAGAACAATCTCTGAAAAGCCTTTTTTTGCAAAAAAATTGGAAATAATGACAATAAATGACATCGATGACAATTTTTGTCCATATAAGATGCTATAATAACAGTATCATGATTCCTCGAATACAAGAAACTTCTGAGCCTCGACATGCAGGGCATCGGCGATATCGAAGAGGGTATCTAAAGACAGTGCCTTGGAAATATTCGGCGCTTCGAGGTGCCCGATGTAAGCGGGAGTCAGTCCGACCTGTTCAGCAAGCTCTTCCTGGGTGAGACCACGGAGCTTGCGGTAATAGGCGATCTTCAGGCCAATTTGGCGATATTTTTCAGTGTGAATCGATTTCATGAATTTTCCTCCGAATATATTTATGATAGCGAATCACGACAAAAATTGACATGAGCTGAAAAATATAATATTATAACTAACAGATAGTATTATATGCTTATAAAGCCATAGAATGCATGGGAGGGAGTATGAACAGTACAACAGGTAAGTCAGACCGTCTGCTTCAGATCTATTCCAGACTTGTGAACGGAGAAGTCCTGTCAAAAAAGGAAATGGCGGACAAGTTTCATATCACTGAGCGCAGCGTTCAGCGAGACGTGGAAGCTCTGAGGTGCTTTTTTCAGGAACAGGGCCTAAACCAGAATGTCATCCACGACCGGAAAGCCGGCGGATACCGTCTGCAGCGGGAGGAAAAACCTCTGTTAAATAACGGGGAGATCCTGGCTGTGTGCAAGATCCTTCTGGAAAGCCGCTCCATGAGGAGAGAGGAAATGTTTCCGATCCTCGAAAAACTGACAGCAAGCTGTGTCCCGCAAAAGAGCAGGGCAGCAGTTGACTCACTCATATCTAACGAAAAATTTCACTACATCGAACCACATCACGGAAAATTCATCATCCCCGGCCTCTGGGACATCGCGCAGGCCGTACAGAATCACTATGTCATGGAGATCAAGTACGAGCGAATGAAAGAGCCCAGATTTGTCAAGAGGACCATCGAGCCGGTTGGGATCCTGTTCTCGGAGTACTATTTTTATCTGGCGGCATTCCTGCGGAATATCGACCGGGAAAAGGAATTCACTAATAAAGATGATATCTACCCAACCATCTACCGGATCGACCGCATCAAGTCCTTTAAAATCACCGACGAACATTTTAATGTGCCGTATAAAGACCGCTTCGAGGAAGGAGAATTCCGGAAACGGGTGCAGTTTATGTATGGCGGGAAGTTGAAGAAAATCCGGTTTAAGTATACGGGGATGTCGGTGGAGGCGATACTGGACCGGCTGCCGACGGCGAAGGTGATTAGAGATGGCGAGGGTGGCAAGGTGATTGAGGCGGAGGTGTTTGGTGGTGATGGGGTGGATATGTGGTTGAAGGGGCAGGGGAGTGCAGTGGAAATGATCAGCGAATAAAATGGCTGCGAGCAGAAAACGGGAGGAGAATTATAATGTTCTTTTCGGATGCAAAGAATCAGATGGAAGAGAAATTGGAGCAGGAGAGAAAAGAGTATCAGAAGGTCTTTCAGGAGACGTTGAGCCACTGTGAAGTGTTGTGCGAAGTCAGAAAAGGGGCGGTAGCAACGCTCCATAGTTGTGAAGAGTACATACAGGCTATATCGAATCGTCCATATGAGTACGATTTAAAAAGCAAAAAAATAAATCAGGATTATCAGAAATTTGAAAAACAGCTCAAAAAATATAAATACAAATCACCTCGGAATAAATCTGGAATGATGTTAGGAAGGAGTACTGCCGCAGGAGCAGGAGTTGCGCTGCTTGGACCTAATGTAGCATTGGCAGCAGCAACTACATTTGGTACAGCATCAACCGGAGCCGCAATCAGCTCTCTTAGTGGGGCTGCTGCTGCAAATGCTGCGCTTGCATGGCTGGGAGGTGGGGCATTGACAGTTGGTGGGGCTGGTGTCGTAGGTGGACAAGCACTTCTTGCGCTGGCAGGTCCAGTTGGTATTGCGATAGGAATCAGCGGTGCTGTAGCGGCGGGAGTTAAGATGGTTTCAGATAATAAAAAGAAAGCACAGAATGCAGAAGTGGAGATTACGAAGATGAGAATAGATATGACGCGGCTGCAGGGCATTCAGAAGAGAGTGGATGTGCTCAAAATTGAAACTGAAAAACTCGATCAGACGGTAAAAAGAGAATTAACTGAACTGCAAAAAATGAAAGCCCAGGATTATAGCAGATTTTCTAATCGGGAAGTTCTCAAATTGCAAACGATGATAAATAATTCACAGTCACTTGCAGTGAGAATAAATGAGTTAATTCCAATAAGCAGATAGGCAGAGTATATGGTGTAGAAGAGGTGATATGATGCAGAAACAGATTTCAGATTCACGTTATTGTACGAGTGTAGCGGAATTAAATGTACAGATGGACTGGTGTGATAAATATGAATTTGGTTTAGCAGCATTTTGCGGTGCGATGGCTGGATTCATTGATGTTTTCTTTGTGCAGATGCCGGGCAGAAAATCAGCGCTTAACCAGTTAACAGATCACCAGGTGGATACCTTGGTAAAGAAATTTGCGAAGTTCTCTGGGTGGAACCCCAAAGATGGGAATGAGAACAGTATAGCTTCCGCTATTGGTTTTCTGGAGAGGACATATAAAGTCAATTATGATCAGAAAAATATGGAAGAAGTGGGAAGAAAATTCCCGATTTCCCCTCAAAATCATCATCTCAAATCGTTGGCACATTCACCGGATATTGTGGGATTATTTTTCTCGATTTTAGATCAGTTTCAGAATAAAGCAAGTTATGTTTCAAATGGACGTCTGATTCGCATTGATACTCAGGACGGGAATTTTGAGTTACGAGGTGGAAATTTTGCCGCAAAGCTCTTTGCCGGTTTTACGAACTGGCTGGGACATATTATGTCAGATGCAGCAGGAAGTACAGGAAGCCGAGGCAGCGGAGGACGCGGAAGCGGCGTACCTATGCCGTTTATGGAACTGACTCAGTTTTGTAAATTTGGAAGATTTCAGGTAGGAAAGGATCGGCAGACATTCGCAGAAGTTATGGCTAGAACATTCCAGCAGGGATATGATGCAAGGTTTGGCGCTGCAACTGCGATTCCGGTAGTGTTCCAGCAATTAGCGACCAGTGCATGTTGGGCTATCAAACGCCATTTAGTGGATAAAAAACGATGGGAAGACTGCATACCATCTAATACATACGGCAGCTTCCGAATGATGCAGTTGGTTTCTAATGGAACACTTTGTCTGATTGACGTTGGGGATGCAGCGCTTAGAAGCGGTGGAAATGCATTGACATTCTGTCTGCATTTTAACTTTGCGGCGTCATTACGACTGTCTTATCTTGTACTGAGAGAAATTAATGTCCGTGTTGGAGCTGTGCTGGATCAGAAGATTGCTAAATTCTATAAGGACATTATGGCAGCTTCAAAAGGTGAAGAAAAAGAATATCTGCGCCAGATGGAGATACGCCTGCAGCAGAATCAGATCAGACTTAATGAAATATATGTGGCCTACTGTGAAAGTGTGGAGGCAGAGTATCGCTATTTTTTGGTACAGATGAGGACGATTGACAGTAGGATGGCGAGCCAGAAGAGAAAGGCAGATGCATCTACTAAACTGGTGGAGACAGATGGAGTGGAACATGATAAGATTATGCATTCACCTGAAGAGATGGATGAAACATTTGGAGAACGAGAAGGAAAAAATGGTTTGAAAAATTTTTTCAAAGGGAGAAATTAACATGGTGGATGATAAATTAGCACAACTGAATGTTTTAATTATTGGTAAGACTGGGGTTGGAAAAAGTACCTTAGTTAATAGCATATTCGGAGAAAGTATAACAGAAGAAGGGCTTGGAAAACCAGTCACACAAAAGATTCATAAGATTGAAAAAATGGGAATGCCAATTTCGATTTATGATACACCAGGTCTGGAATTAGGCGGAAATAATTCTGCAGATAATCTTCTTAAAGAAATGGTTAAATTGGTTAGGACATGTAACACTAGCGGTGATCAGAGTCAAATGATTCATTGTGTTTGCTATTGTATAAATACCCTTTTGAGTAAAATAGAACCGGCAGAACTTGAATTCTTGAAAAATTTTATAGAAAAAACTAAAAAATATAATATCCCGATAATTGTGGTTCTTACACAGGCACTTCAAAAAAATTGTGTAACAGAACTAAAGCGAGAAATTGAACAGGAAAAGCTTTCAATCGTACAGGTTATACCGGTTTTGGCGAAAGATTATCATGTTGATGGGCAAGGGATAATTAAAGCTTTTGGAGTAGATAAACTAATAGATATAATGTTTAGTGTTTTGCCAGATGATCAAAAGGATACGTTTGCAGCGATTCAGATGTCCAATCTAGATTTAAAACAAAAGGCGGCATATAAAGCAGTTAAAATCGCAGCTGCAGCAGCTGCTACGACAGGTGCGGTCCCAATTCCATTTTCAGACGCTGCACTTTTAATACCTACACAGGTAACAATGTTGATGCATATCACTACAATTTTTCATATTCCGATTCAAAAAGCAGCATTAACAACTATTGCAACAATGGCAATAGGTACAATGGGGACAACATTTATTGGAAAAACAGTGGTGTCTAATATTTTTAAAATGATTCCAGGAATAGGAACAGTGACTGGTGGTGCAATTTCTGCAACGACAGCAGCATTTTTAACTACAGCATTAGGAAATGCATATATTAAAATTTTGATAAAAATTAGTAAAGGTGAAATGCGGGTAAGTGATTTAACAACCAAAGAAGGACAGAAAATTTTGAAACAAGAACTAAATACACAATTAAGGGAAAAAAGAGATAGATAATATTGAAAAAGGAGAAAGAGACTTTGTTTAGAAAAAAGTTATTACTGGAGGAATTAGTATGGAAGACAAGGAGAAAGAATTTTTTGAAAATCTTATAAAAGCAGAGGTGGAAAACACTGTGAAGATATCTATGAATACACAGCTTATGCCCAAAATAGAAGAACTAAAAAATTTAATTCAAACGCAAAAAAGAAAGAGATTAGCAGAGAGAATAACCAACAGAGTGATATGTACCATAGGAATAATATTTGCAATACCTAGATTAATTTCAGTGTTATCTGAAAAGCTATATACAACATCTCTAAAAAAACCTATTTTTGATGAGGATTGGACATCTGAATATGTAAAAGTTAAAAGAACTAAAGGGAAGGAGCACAATGACAATGGCTGATTCATATGAGAATCTAGAGATACTGCAGGATATAGGAAATAAAATAAAGGATGAATATAGTAACTTTACGACTTTAAATATTGTGATAATTGGTAAAACAGGCGTTGGAAAGAGTACACTTATTAATACTATTTTTGGTCAGAAATTAGCAGAGACGGGCATAGGAAAACCTGTTACACAAGCTATTAGAAAAATTGAAAAGAAAGATATTCCATTAGTTCTTTACGATACACCAGGGATGGAATTAAAGGGAGATAATACGGCCCAAAATCTATTGGATGATGTTGTTGATTTGATTAATAATGGAACTGAGACAGGAGATGTAAATCAGGCAATCCATTGTGTATGGTATTGTATTAACGCATCATCCGGGCGTATTGAACCAACGGAAATTCAATTTTTGAGAGACCTTGCAATAAAAACAAAATACTGTAATGTTCCTCTTGTTGTTATTTTGACAAAATCCATTTTAAAGGAAAATGTGAAACAAATAAAAGAAGAAATTGAAAAGGAAAATTTACCAATTAAAAAAATCATCCCGGTGCTATCGGAAAATTTTCCAACTGATGGTGGAATGGAAATAAAAGCACATGGCATAGAGCAACTCGCATGGGAAATGAATGATATTCTTCCTGACTATGTGAAAGCAACTTTTATATCCATTCAGGATGCTAGCATAGCGCTTAAACAAGAAAAAGCAAGGATAGTTATCAAAAGTACAGTCATAACGGTAATGGTGATAGGAGGTTTGCCTATACCTACTTCTGATGCTCCGCTTATTATGACCGTACAGATGGATATGATAGCAAAAATCACAGCAGCATTTGGCTTAAGAATTGAGAAAGAAAAGTATATGACTATTATCTATGCAATTCTTGGAACAACTGGAGCAACGAGTGCAGGAAAAAAATAGTGAGTAATATTTTTAAAATGATTCCGGGAGTTGGAACGATTGCAGGTGGTGCAATTTCAGCAGCAACAGCAGCAACGTTAACAACTGCTCTTGGTGAAACATATATTGTTATCTTAGGCCAAATCGCAAAGGGAAAAATTAGTCTTGCGGATTTATCTACTAAAAAAGTTCAGAGAGAAATGCAGCATGAATTTAAAGCTCAAATGAAAAAAGCATCAAAATTAGCTATATAAATAGCGATGGATAAAAACAAGAGAGCAATGATTATTTGATAGAGTTTGATCATTAGGGAATAGAGAGGAGATAAGTATGTCAGAATTCAATGTAGTTCTTGAAGGTGAATACAAAGGGAAAAAGATAAAAAAAGGATCATTTCTTGAGATCATTACTGAGGGGGAAAATTCGAAAATAAGCATCAATAAATCTAATGTGCAAGCTTATGATATTCTTGATGAGACAGATAAGAAAACTTACTCTGTCTGGAAAGGCATGTGGGGGAATATGATCGTTCCATTTTTAGGTTGGGCAGCAGGAATCGGCGGAAAGAAAAAAGAAGTTTATCTTGTTTCTATTAATTGGAGAGGTGGAAAAAAATCATTAATCTGTATCGAAAAAGGCTGGAAGGAAGCGTTAATTAGAGGCATGTTTTAGTAAAAATATGGTTTTAACAGAAAGAGATATAAGCTTTATTAAATAGCATGAAATATCTGCATAGAATGCTATGGAAGGAATAAATACCAGGGGGAATTGCTTATGAAAAAAGACAGCAAAAAATCCCGCAAACTCCAACGCGAAAAAGCAGAACGCTTGTCATTGGAAAGTGCAAAGGGAAAAGCATCACCGGATTCCAAGCGGGGCAGGAGAATCCATACATGTCCTCATTATACATTAGTTCCTAAGGCGTATGATTGCGAATGGGAATATTCCAAGGATCTTAGTCCTTATCCCTGGAACACACCGACACTAGATGGACCGTTGGAAGTTCCAAGATGCATAGGAGTAGTGCTTCCGGGAATGAATGCTATAGGAGGAACACTGATTCATGTAGAGATTCCTATGTTGCATTTGAAGTATGCGAAATTCCGCGGAGTCATGAACAACTACATACGTCCTATTTCAGACACCGAATGCCAGTGCTCCCAGTGCCAAAAGAAATTCCCGATCGAGACGATGGAAATCCTGAAAGAGATGAAGGAACTTCAGGTGCAGCGGTATAAGTACCGGGATCTGGATAATGGATTGTGGGAAAATTATGAGGATAAAGAGATTCGGGAAAAGATTGAGAAGTTAGAGAAGAAGATTCCGCTGGTGCGTTATAGGAAATTGTCACCGATAGATTTTATTTATGTAGATGAATAATAATGGGTGCCAGAGATCAGTGATTAGCTGCTGATCTCTGGCATTCTCGTTTTATTTTATAAAAATTTTATCCTTTTTTATACCGGACACGCTTGAGGTTGAAGCGCAAAAAATCCATAATGAAATAAAAGAGGGGATAAAGATATGTATTTTGAAATAATTGATAAGTTGATAGCAAAATGCTTAAAGAAACTGGTGGATTGGCAGGACAATCAACGTATAAAAGATATAAAAAAGTGTCTATTAATGGAATATAGCATTGAAGATCAGAGACGATTGGACCGGAGAGATGCGCGGGCAGAGGGAATAGAGATTGGAAAGCGAATGAAAATTCGTACAGAAGAGAATCGGTGGAAAGAAGAGGGACGAGAGATATATCGGATTTCCCTGATAATGAAGAAGGTAGAAAAAGACCAGTCATTGGAGCAGATTGCAGATGCGCTGGAGAGCTCTCCGAAAACGCTTGAGCCAATTTATAGTACTGTCTTATCAGCAATTCCGGATTATAATGATGCGGAAAAAATTTATGATTTTGTGAAGAGTAAAAGGAAAGAGAGGGCTTAGAAACAAGTATCCGAAAAGCGGAGCATATGATTAGACGTGCGATATGATAAATGGAGATGTTAAAAATGCCAACTTCGGGTATCACGAAAACCTTTATCGTATTAGGGAAAGAACAGACTGAAAAATTTGCGAATGCAATTGAAGATTCCTATCAGGAGTCTCTTCACCGTAAAGAAAGCCTCGATTTTGAAATCACATATTTACATGGAGCAGATGAGGTGAAAAGGTTCATGGAGAAGAGAAAGAAAAAATTATAATGCCAACAGCCGCTGTGGTCAAAGGAACTGACTATGGCGGCTGTTGACGTATAATAGAAATTTTTGGGTAAACTTTGAGAAATTGTTCAGCTTATAGCAGCATCGTCATATACACCGGCAAATAAAAAATCCCATTTTCTTCCTTCAGATCCCCAGTATGCAGCACATACGGAACAAGGAGCTGTTCATCATATTTGGCTTTAAATTTCTGAAGAGAAGAAATCGTATAATTTTTACTGGACTTCACCTCGATCGGTGAGATATTGTGGCGGTTGCTGGTCTTGCTTTTGGCGATCAGAAAGTCGATCTTCATACGGCTGGAGGCATCATCGCGGGATGCATTGTAGTAGAAATAGAGCTTATGACCGCTGGCGGCGAGCATCTGGGCGACGATATTTTCCATGAGGAGGGCTGTTCTGCCGTTTTCCTCTGTTTTCCACTGCATTAAAGAGTCATAGAGTTTTCTTTTCATATGGAAGCACCTCCGTAAACACGAAAACGAGATTTTTATATCAAGCATTATACACGAAAACAAGAATTTTCTAGAATTCAATTTACACAAAAACAAGATTTTAGATCAGCCGTGTGGAGATGTATTTATGGAACCATTAAAAAATTATACAGTCTATTTTGACAGCAAAAAGAGGATAAGAAAAATTCACTCTGAAAAAGAGTTTGAATGAACAAAGCCAATAAACTCCCCCCGCAGATCCTCGTAAAAAGGCTCTGCGGGGGGAGTTGCCTTAGCCGGATAATCTTCCCGGCACGTTCATATGGTGAATCATAACAGATTTATTTATACAGTAACTTTCTGATAGGCTTCTGTCATATCGGTTCCGTCTTTGCGGATTCCGGCAAATAATGAGCCTGATATATTGTGCCATACGCTGAAGATCGCTCCGGGAAGCGTAGCCAGTGGATTTGCTGCAAAATTAGCGGCTGCAAGGGAAATGGCAAGTCCGCTGTTCTGCATTCCGACTTCAATTGCAATCGCGGTGGCTTTATTATATTCGATATGTAAAAGTTTTGCGGCGCCAAGTCCGATCCCCATTCCGCAGAGATTGTGAAGTGCCACAACTCCAAGCACGAGCAGACCACAGCTTATAATCTTCTCTAAATTGACAGAGACGATTCCGCTGATGATCATGACGATCGACACAACAGAAATCAGAGGGAGTACTTCTGATATTTTCTGGATCTGCTTTCCGAAGCAGCAATTGATCAGAATACCAAGAAGAACCGGAACAAGTACAACCTTCACGACAGAAATTACCATTGCGAGGAAAGATACTTCTACCCAGGCATCGGCAAGCAGATACACGAGTAATGGTGTCATCAGTGGAGCTGCAAGCGTGGAAGTGATCGTCATTCCAACCGAAAGCGCTACATCACCTCCGGCAATATATGTAATGACGTTGCTTGCTGTTCCGCCGGGACAACATCCCACCAGAATAACGCCAAGTGCAAGATCGGTCGGAAGCTGCATCAGCCTGCATAAGCCCCATGCCACAACCGGCATGATCGTATATTGTGCAACAAATCCGATAACGATTTCTTTGGGTCTTGAAAAAACCCGTTTAAAATCTTCGATCTTAATGGTCAGTCCCATGCCGAACATGGCAACACCTAAAAAGGTGGAGGTATATTTGGTTGTCCATGCGAATCCGTCATGCCAGAAAAATGCGATCACAGAGAAACAGATAATGATAATTCCAATATGTTTTGTAAGGAAAGAGCTGGCTTTCCCTGCTTTTTTCATTAAGTGTTCCATCCCTTATACCTCGTAGCTGAAGTTATCGATCAGTCTGGTTTTTCCGATATAGACTGCCATAGCGACCAGAACATCTTTTTCTACGCTTTCTACCGGCTGCATATCCAGTGCATCTACCATAGATACATAATCGATCTTTGCCAGAGGCTCAGCTTCAATGATCCCACGCATTTTTGCTAATACTTCTTCTGCCTTGATTCCCTTACAGATAGTATCCTGACCGGCTTTTACGGCTCTTGAAAGACAAAGAGCGGCTGTTCTTTCTTTTTCACTTAAATATGTATTTCTGGATGATTTGGCAAGGCCGTCTTCTTCGCGGATGATCGGGCATCCTACGATCTGGATATCAAAATTCAGATCCTGTACCATTTTGCGGATGATCGCCAGCTGCTGTGCATCCTTCTGACCAAAATACGCTCTGTCCGGTGCTACAATGTTGAATAACTTGGAAACGACCGTACAAACACCTTTAAAATGAATGGGTCTTGTTTTACCGCACAGGGTATCGGATAAGGTATCAATGCTTACAAATGCATGCGGATCATGGTACATATCTGTTGGTTCCGGATGAAAGATGAGATCGGCTCCAAGGCTCTCGCAGAGTTCGCTGTCACGTTTGAAATCTCTTGGGTATGCTTCCAGATCTTCGGTCGGTCCAAACTGTGTTGGGTTTACAAAATCGGATACGACGACGATATCATTCTCTTCGCGGCACCGTTTGATCAGACTTGCATGTCCTTCGTGCAGGAAGCCCATTGTCGGCACAAGTCCGATTGTTTTTCCTTCTTTTTTCCAGTTCTTGATTAAAGCTCTTGTTTCCTGTACTGTTTTTGTTACCTGCATGATGTTCTCCTTTTAAAAAATAAATTAGGAGATAGTCTCTTGTCCTGAATTCAACAAATTTCGTTTTTATTGATAAGCTACAGTCAATCTTATCGTTATGCCATATCTTTCAGTAATCCGTGCTTTTCATAGTTTGTAACACGGCTGATCTTATTCGTATCATCTACAAACACAACCTGTGGTTTATGTTTTTTGGCTTCTTCGGCCTCATATTGTGCATAACACATGATAATGATCTTATCACCATTGCTTACGCATCTTGCCGCAGCACCATTCAGGCAGATCATTCCGCTTCCGCGCTTGCCGCAGATCGTATAAGTTTCAAACCGGCTTCCGTTGTTCACATCCACGATCTGAACTTTTTCATATTCCATAATTCCTGCTGCTTCCAGCAGCTCTTCATCGACAGTAATACTTCCGACATAATCCAGTTCGGCCTGTACTACGGTAGCACGATGAATTTTTCCTTTTAACATCTCAACAGTCATTTCTTATTGGTCTCCTTATAAAAAAAGCATTCGTCAAGGCATACTTGTCCCTGCAAATGCTTTTGCTATTCTTCGTATTCCCTGAGTCTTATTTTATGTCTTGATAAATATAAGCTTGATTTCCACCGGTTCCGGCGGGGTAACTTTTCAATATGAAATTGTTGTGATTCAGTCAGAGTATAGTTTTGTAGTATTCCAAATACTATCTCCGCGGGTATTATGACATTTTAGAAAAGGAATGTCAATACGAAGATGGAAATGAACGGTAACCAGTCAGCGCAGCAAGTGTACAGATCTGTTCACAGTTACAAAGAAGCTATCTTGTGATATAAGCCTTCAACAGCTCAAAGGTATTGTGAACTCCGTCCATATGGGAGCGTTCGTAATTATGGGAAGCATAGACTCCAGGACCGATGAGACCGTGACGGATATCATATCCGGCGCGCAGGGTAGTCTCCACATCGGAGCCATAATGCGGATAAACATCAATGGCATAATCCAACTTTTTCTCCTTCGCAAGGTTGGAAAGAGCCGTGATCAGATCATAGTTATAAGGGCCACCGGAATCTTTGGCACAGATCGAAACCATCCGTTCAGTGCAGCCAAGGTCGCTGCCGACACAACCCATATCGACAGAAATCATCTCCTCTGTATCATCCGGTACGACACTTCCGCCGTGCCCTACTTCTTCATATACTGTAAATAATAAAGAAACCTTGCGGTTCAGCTTCCAGGCATCTTCACGTACGGCTCTGGCGAGACCCAGCAGGATAGCTGCGGAAAGCTTGTCATCAAGAAAACGGCTTTTGATGTATCCGCTTTCTGTCACAACCGTGCGCGGGTCCATGGCGATGATGTCACCGGTCTGGATCCCAAGCGCCAGAGTATCCTGATCGGAAGCGACATTTTCATCCAGCAGGATCTCCATATTTTCTTCGATCAGCTCGGTCTTCTGATCAGCAACGTGGGAAGAAGGCTCCTTGTTCAGCACTACACCGGTGTAAACTCTGCCGTCACGGGTGTGAATGGTGCAGTTCTCGCCGTCCGCCGTGGACCACTGATGACCTCCGATGGTTGTGGGCCGCAGACGTCCGTTTTCCTTGATGGAGCGAACCATAGCCCCCAGTGTATCAACATGGGCTGCCAGTACCAGAGGAGAGCCGGAACCACCCAGGGTAACGAATACGTTCCCCTTATTGCTGCGCTCCGGGGAATACCCCAGAGAAGATAATTCGGACAACAGGTAATCAGTCACTTTTGCTGTAAAGCTGGACGGACTCGGGATAGAAGTTAAGGTGTATAACTGCTCTTTGATAAAATTCATATGAGAGTTCATGTCTACATTCCTCCTGAAGGATATTTCTGATTACTATTGTAGCGAACCGGAGAAGAAAGGTCAACAAAGGACCTGACGAAAAGAAGAACGATCCAGCTACCGGACGAAAACGATATTTTTGACAAGATACTTGTAAAAGAAATCACCGCCCCGTATAATAAAAGTCAGGAAATGGAAACATGATTTCCAGGAAAACATTTTAATGGAAAAGGTGAAAAAAGGTGCAGACAGACCAGAAAACAGGCGCACAGGCGGCGGACCCGATGACGGGGGAAGAAGTCCTGACCTGCGCGATCAATATCGGGGAGCAGCTCCTCGTGAGCGGGGCGGAGATCAGCCGTGTGGAGGATACGATCCGGAGGATCTGCAATGCCTACGGGATCCGGCAGAGCCATATTTTCTCGATCGCGTCGTGTATCATCGTGACGCTGGAGACGAAGGAGCGGAAGTGGATCACGCAGACGCGAAGAATTTTAAGTTACGGGACGGATATGTGGAAGCTGGACCGGCTGAATGACCTTTCGAGGCGGATCTGCGCGACGCAGCCGTCGTTTGCGGTGATCGATCAGGAATATGAAAAGATCTTAAAGGGACCGACATATTCCCCGGCGGTGCAGTGCGGGATCTATGCAATGACAGCCGGGGCGTTTGCCATTTTCTTTGGAGGAAATCTGTGGGATGGATTTGCGTCCCTGTTTGTCGGGGCGCTGATCCGCGTGACCTTATATGCGCTCTCCGCGATCAAGCTGAAGGCAATCTTCTCCAATATCCTCTGCTCTCTGATCTCAGGTATGGCATGTATTCTTGTCTGCTATCTCGGGATCGGACAGCATGTCGAGATGATCATGATCGGGAATATCATGCTCCTGATCCCGGGAGTCCTGATGACGAACTCATTCCGGGATTTCATCAGCGGGGACATGATCAGCGGACTTCTGCATTTTTCGGAGGCGATGATCACAGCCGTCTGTGTGGCAGCCGGGTTTATTCTTTCTAAAATACTTCTTGGAGGGATGTTATGAGTCAGGATGTTCTTTCAGTCATCGCATCGTTTTTCGGGTCGCTCGGATTTGCGATCATTTACAACATCCGCGGGCGCAGAGTCTGGATCCCGGCGATCGGCGGGGCAGTTTTCTGGGCAGTGTATCTTGTATTTTTACATTTTGTGAATAATGAATATCTGGGATTTTTCGTTGTGGCGATCCTGATCACGATCTACTCGGAGATCTGGGCGAGGATCTTAAAGACACCGGCAACGACGGTCCTGATGCCGACGGTCATCCCGCTGATCCCGGGAGGTTCCCTGTACTATGCGATGGACGCGGCTCTCCGGCGTGACATGCCGCAGTTTATCGTAAAGGGTCAGGCGGCGATCGGACTTGCGATCGCGCTTGCGGCGGGGATCATGATCGTGACGTCGTTAAGGCGGCCGATCGAGGCGCTGGTGCACATAGTAGCTAAGAAAAAACATTGGCGAACAAATATTCGAAATATATAATGAATTTATGGGAAAGCAGAATACATAAAAGGCGGCCTGCCCTCCATAAAAGGAGGGGCTTCCCCCTCCGGACGAAAGAAAGGAGGGCGATGCCAATGTATGTTACATATTCGGACTTGATCCAGATAGGTATCTTCATTGTAGCTCTCGTAGGATTGTGTTACACGATCTTCGGAAAAAGAAAATAGCCGCCACTACCCCAATAGTGACGGCTGTTATACTATAACAGATTACTTGTAAAGGGTAGGCCGTGTGTATCTGACTTTCCCTTTTTTGTATCTATAGTCTATCATATTCCCAAATCGAATTCAAGCACTATTTCCCTTCGGTCGTCACCGACAACCCCGGCGTTACTGCTTACGCTTTGCGTAAACAGTAACGGGATTTTGCCGATGCTTTGCATCCTAAATCGGCAAAATCCGCATCCCGGACATTATATTACAGTATTTTCGGTGCCGAAAATACCTACTTGGAATAGCTGGCTGGAATCATTTTTCCATCTGCAGCTTTCTTAAACATTTCTTCCATCGTATGCCACCCAAGGACCGCGCATTTGACACGCGCCGGCATATGGGAGACATCCTGGAGGATGGAGGCTTCTTCGAGCGGCTCGAGGTCATCGCCTTTGACATTTCCTTTGATCATCTCGAGGAAGAGGTTTGCGAGGCGGAGTGCCTCGTCTTTTTTCTTTCCGATGATCAGGTCCAGCATCATATCTGCGGAAGCCTGGGAGATGGCGCAGCCATCCCCGACGAACGCCCCGTCAACGATCTCATCGTTTTCAACTTTTAATTTCAGCCAGATATCATCGCCGCAGCTCGGGTTTACGCCCTCAAGGACGAGATTTGCATCCGGCAGATCATGCTTGTGGGTCGGATGAAGGTTGTGCTCGATTAAAATTTCATTATAAAATGTATTACTCATATCCCATTTTTCTCCTTAATCCGCCAAGACTTGTGAGGAACGCCCGGATCTCATCCTCAGTATTGTAGAATGCGAGACTCACACGGGTCGTAGAGGCGGTCCCAAGGTACTGTAAGAGCGGCTGCGCGCAGTGATGACCGGCGCGGACGCAGATATTATCGGCATTTAAGATCTCAGCGACATCATGCGGATGAACCCCGTCAACGGCGAAGGAGAGGATCCCGTGATGATTGTCTGGATCGGAACTTCCGAGAACACGGATCCCCGGGATCTTTGTCATGCCCTCATAAGCGATCCTTGTGAGCTTGTTTTCCTGTTCCTCGATCGCATCAAAATCGATCGTGTTCATGTAGCGGATCGCCTCGGCAAGTGCATAAGCGCCGCCGGCATTGACGGTTCCCGCCTCAAATTTATGCGGAACTTCTGCCCAGACAGCACCTTCTCTTGTGACGGATTCGATCATCTCGCCGCCGGTGAGAAATGGCGGGAGCTGCTCTAACAGCTCTTTCTTTCCGTAGAGAGCGCCGATCCCCATCGGAGCCAGCATCTTATGTCCGGAGAAGGAGAGAAAATCGACTCCGAGGTCCTGGACATCGACTTTGATGTGCGGAACGCTCTGTGCGCCGTCGCCGACCAGGATCACACCGTGGCGGTGGCAGATCTCAGCGAAGGTCTTTAAGTCATTCTTGCATCCGAGCACGTTGGAAATCTGGGTGATCGCCGCGATCTTTGTGTGCGGGGTGATCATGTTCTCGAGGCGCTCTGCCGGGATCGTGCCGTCCATGTCGCATTCCAGGTATTTCACGGTCGCACCGTAACGCTTTGCGGCCTGCTGCCATGGAAGAATGTTGCTGTGATGTTCCATGATGCTGACGATGATCTCGTCACCCGGTTTTAACAGGTACTCGGAGAGTGTGTAAGCGGCGAGATTCAAGCTCTCAGTCGCATTTCTCGTGAAAATGATCTCTTCCGGACAGGATGCGTGGAGAAAATCAGCGACCGTTTTTCTTGCTTCTTCATAACATTCCGTTGCTTCTTCGCTCAGCTCATAGAGACCGCGGAACGGGTTTGCATTGTATTTCTCATAAAACTGCTTTTCAGCATCCAGGACAGCTGCGGGCTTCTGGGAAGTTGCCGCATTGTCCAGGTAAATGATGTCACGGTTTTTGAGAAGCGGGAAATCTTCCCGGATCTTAGATACGTCCATTGGTGGCCTCACTTTCTAAATAAGAGGCAACATCTGCCTTTGTCTTTTCATCAGGTACCAGACGGAGAACGGCGTCGATCCGTGCCTTCGCCATCATCTTGTAGATCTTTGGAAGCTCCATGCCGCGGCTTTCCAGATAGAAGACCATGTCATCGTCAAGCTTTCCGATCGTTGCACCGTGGTTTCCTTCGACATCTTCCTCCGCGCAGAGGATCAGCGGAATCGTCTGGTTTACAACGTCATCGTCGAGAAGAAGAACGTCCTCTTTCTCGTTTCCGACAGCGCCTGCCGCGCCTTTCTTAAAGTCGATCGTTCCGCGGAAGAGTTTCTTCGAATTTTCATGAAGCACGCCGTCGGTCTTGATCTCGCTGACGGATTTCTTTCCTTCGTGGAGAGCGACGTAGTTCATATCAAGAACTGCATCGTTTCCGACCGTGTAGGCGATGTCCGCGGTGAACGTACTCTTTTTGCCGACGAGATCTGCCTTACAGCCGTTGTATACATGACCACCGGAGAGGAAGAGGTGGATCACGGAGAATTTTGCTCCGTCAGCAACCTTTGCACCGATGTCGTTTAAGACGGTTTTTGCATTGTCATTGCGGATGATCTGGACGAGAGTCACTTCGGCGTCTTTTTCGAGGATCAGTTTTGTCTGGACGCCGGAGAGAGCAGTGTGGTCTGCACCCGAAGTACCGTCGGCCTCAGCCGCCATATCCATGATGACGGTCATCTTACTTCCTTCTTTTGCGAAGATTCCGAACGTATTTAAGCTATGCTCGGAAGAGCCGTATGTGAAGCCGATGCGCACCGGTGTCTCTGCGAGGTCTCCATCCGTCGAGAGCAGGACGGCACCGGCTGCGGACTCTCTGACGAGAACATCCATATCCGGTCCCATTCCGCCTGCGATCTCCCGGAACTGATCCGGAAGGCCGGCAGGGCAGTTTGTTTTTGAGATCCCCGCCGGGATCTCAGCTTTTATTTCATGCGCTCCGGATACAGTGATCCCGGAGATCGCGGTTTCATTCATTTTGAGCCAGTTCCATGTCTTTGAAGGGAGCTGGTTGATCTTCATATTCTCCATCATCCAATACTTCCTTTCATTTCCAGGTGGATCAGATTGTTCATCTCCACCGCGTATTCAAGCGGAAGCTCCTTCGAGACATTGTCGGCGAAGCCGCTGACGATCAGGGCTCTCGCGTCCTCCTCGGAGATACCGCGGGACATCAGATAGAAGACGGCGTCATCGCTGATGCGACCGATCTTTGCCTCATGTCCGACATCGGCGTCCTTTGTGCGGATATCCATCGCCGGGATCGTGTCGGAACGGGAGATATCGTCGAGCATCAGGGACTGGCAGGAGACAGCGGATTTGCTGCCCTTTGCCTTTGCGGATACGACAACGGAGCTTCGGAAGGTGCTGATCCCGCCATCCTTGGAGATTGATCTCGTATTTACATAGGAAGAAGTTTTCGGTGCGTTGTGGACGACCTTACATCCGGTATCGAGGTTCTGTCCTTTGCCCGCGAATGTGATTCCGGTGAACTCGGATCTTGCGCCCTCACCGTTTAACACGCTCATCGGGTAGAGGTAAGAAACATGGGAACCGAAGGAACCGGATACCCACTCGATGACTCCGCCCTCCTCGACCTTCGCCCGTTTTGTGTTTAAATTGTACATATTTTTCGACCAGTTTTCGATCGTAGAGTAGCGGAGCTTTGCGTTTTTTCCGATGTAAAGCTCGACACAGCCGGCATGGAGGTTTGCCACGTTGTACTTCGGAGCGGAACATCCTTCGATGAAATGTAAGGACGCGCCCTCATCGACGATGATCAGGGTGTGCTCAAATTGTCCGGCACCTGCGGCATTTAAACGGAAGTAGGACTGCAGCGGGATCTCGACGGAAACTCCCTTCGGAACATAGACGAAGGAACCGCCGGACCAGACAGCGCCGTGCAGGGCTGCGAATTTATGGTCATGGGGTGTCACGAGCTTCATAAAGTGGTCCTTTACCATATCGGCATATTCACCGGTCAGAGCACTCTCCATATCGGTGTAGATGACGCCCTGCTCTGCGACCTCCTTGCGGACATTATGGTAGACGAGCTCGGAGTCGTACTGGGCACCCACGCCGGCGAGGGAGGTGCGCTCCGCCTGCGGGATCCCGAGCTTTTCGAAGGTGTCCTTGATCTCTTCCGGAACCTCGGACCAGTCCCCTTTCATCTTTGTGTTGGCACGGACGTAGGTGGCGATGTTGTCCATGTTTAATCCTTCGATGGACGGGCCCCAGTCCGGAACCTTCATTTCATGATATATTTTTAAGGAGTTCAACCGGAAATCATGCATCCACTCCGGGTCATGTTTCTCCTCGGAGATCTTTTCCACAATGTCCTCGGTGAGACCGTTTTTAATACGGTAAGCGTCCTTCTCGTCATTGCGGAAGTCGTACATGTTGCGGTCAACGTCCTCAACATACGTCTTTTCCTTCATTAATCGTTCTCTCCCTTCTCATTTGCGGAAGCGATAAACTGCTCGAAGCCGTTCTCATTGATCTCATCGACGAGAGAACCATCGCCCTCGGCAACCAGGCGGCCGTCTACGAGAACATGGGTCTTGTCCACATGGAGAGACTCCAGGATCCTTGTGCTGTGGGTGATGATGAGGAGAGCGCCGTCCTTGCTCTTCTGGTACTCCTCGATTCCCTTGGAAACGGTGCGGACCGCGTCGACATCGAGACCGGAGTCTGTCTCATCGAGGATCGCTAAGGACGGATTTAAGAGGAGAAGCTGCAGGATCTCCGCTTTCTTTTTCTCACCGCCGGAGAAGCCGACGTTCAGATCACGGAAGCCATAGGACGGATCCATGTCGAGAACCTCCATCGCTTTCTGGAGTTCTTTATTGAAATCCCAGATGCGGACATTCTTTCCGGTTCTCGCGGAGAGAGCGCTGCGGATAAAGTTGGAGAGGGAGATCCCCGGAACCTCAAGCGGATTCTGGAAGGAGAGGAACATGCCGAGCTTTGCACGCTTGTCAGCGGCTTCTTTTGTGATGTTCTCGCCTCCG
The DNA here is from genome assembly GCF_003478035.1 of Clostridium sp. OF03-18AA. GTDB lineage: Bacteria > Bacillota > Clostridia > Lachnospirales > Lachnospiraceae > Pilosibacter. The sequence continues at coordinate 100,996 of NZ_QUEP01000005.1, read as the reverse complement.
AAGAAGATCTCACCGTCTGTCACATGATAGTTCGGGTTCCCCATCAGGGTGCAGCCGAGTGTGGATTTTCCGGCACCGTTCGGTCCCATGAGTACGTGGGTCTCGCCTTTGTTGATCGTTAAGTTGATCCCGTGAAGAATGGATTTCTCTTCCACATTCACGGAGAGATTTTTTACATTTAATAATAGTTCTGACATATCGGATTCCTCCATGTATTTTATATAAGGTAAAAATGTAAGTTTCAGCAATTTCCGGACAGATATGAACCGGCACCGGAGCTGATCTCCGGGATACGTTCCGTCTGCCGGGACTAAACCTAGTTACTTACTAGGTGATTCAATGATATTATACATGTATTGAGAAAAATATGCAAGAAGCAATTCCTACAAACATGCTATGAATTGGTATTTATTCCTGTACAATCCGATATTTCCGGCAAAATCTGCAGGATTCATGAAACTGCAACAATCGGAAAACAATTCTGAAACATGGGCATGATAGGCTGAGCAAAACAGCGGAAATCACAGACGGGATCGGACCGGAGGCAGGAGTTTCTATACAGAAATTTTGCAAACCTTACGAAAATATAAAATCATTATAAACTGGAAAAACAGATATTGACAGAATGACAGGGTGTCACTATAATGGTGACGGGTTGTCACTTTTTGAACCCGTTTTTATAGAAGAGGGGAGATGGAATTATGCCGACCGAACGGTTTATGCGGCTTCCGAAGGAAAAGATCGAAGCAATTCGGGCTGCGGCGGCAAAGGAATTTATGAGGGTAGCTCCGGAGGAAGTATCGATCAACCGGATCGTTCACGACGCGGATATATCGAGAGGAAGCTTTTACACATATTTTGAAGATAAACAGGATCTGTTAAAATGGCTGATCTGCAACCAGGCGGAACAGCATTTCACATCGTACATCACGATGCTGGACGAAAACGGCGGAGACCTCTGGGAGGTCCTGGAGCAGATCTTTGATCTCGGGATGGACCGGCTTGAGGATTCAGGGTTGTCAGCGATCTTTCACAACCTGGTCAACAGCGCAAGACTGGTAGAACTATTCAAAGGCGGATCGGATTCGAACCCGGAGGCGATGGAGGCAAACCGGAAATTTTTAAAACTGTTGTATGAACATGTCAACAAAGAGAAATGTGATCTGGATCATCAGGAGTTTTTCGAGCTGATCGAGATGCACATGATCGTATTCATCATGTCACTCAAACGTTTTTTCCGGGACGGCGAGTCGAGAACGGAAGCTTCCGAATATTACAAACGTCATATCCATATGCTCCATTATGGCATATGTGGATATAAAACAGAGGGCAGCAGGAAGAAAACAGACGAGGGACGTTCATAAAAACAGAACAACCGGAGTCGTACCACAGCAGCATGTTACAGAAAATGAGGAGGAACCATGAAGAAAGCAGGTAAGATCGTAATCGGACTTGTATGCGTCGGCGCATTTGGAGTCCTGATGTTCACAAGATTTACGAAAAAAGAAGAGCCGATCGAGGCCGTTCCGAACCCGACCGTCGTCGTCCAGACACCGGAGACAGGAAATATTGAACTTTCCACAGGACTGACAGGTACCGTGGAACCGGCAGATCAGGTATACATTATCCCGAAGGGAAGCGGAGAAGTACTGGAGGTTTATGTAAATCAGGGCGATACCGTACAGAAGGGACAGAAGCTGTTCCGCATCGACAACAAGCAGTTAGACGCGGCAAGGATCACGTTAAATACGACTCAGGTATCCTTAAATGATGCCCAGACATCTGTAAACAGGATGAAGGCGCTCTACGAGAGCGGGGATATTTCCGCTCAGGCCTACGAGCAGGCGGTAAGCGGTCTGTCCATGGCGAAGCTCCAGTATGATTCCGCAAAATTAAACTATGATACCCAGAGCGAGAACACGGTCGTTACCGCGCCGATCGCCGGTGTCTTAGAACAGTTTGGCGTGCAGGTACATGATATGTCTGCGGGCGGTTCTGTCGCAGGCGTTGTATCCGGTGCAGGCGGAAAAACACTGACCTTCAACGTGTCGGAGCGTGTCATGAAGGGATTAAATATCGGTGATCCTGTGACGGTGGAGAAGAACGGAACGGACTACAGCGGCGCGATCTCTGAGATCGGCAGCATGGTGGACGCGTCCACAGGACTTTTCAAGGTGAAAGCGACCCTGGGTGACGCGGACGGACTTGCCAGCGGAACGATGGTAAAGGTTTATGTGACAGCAGAGAAGGCGGACAACGTCATGGTCGTTCCGGCAGATTGTGTGAACTACAGCAATGGAGACGCTTACGTGTATACATATGATGCCGCGACAGCAACGGCGAAAAAGACTCCGGTGGAAGACGGACTCATCGATTCTGACAAGATTCAGATCGTTTCCGGACTTTCCTACGACGACGAGGTCATCACAAGCTGGTCCAAGGAGCTTTATGACGGCGCCGCGGTAAATATTCAGGGCAGTGATGACAGTGCGGAAACGACAGCCGACAGCAGTGAGACAACAGCAGAAGAGACTACAGAAGCCGCGGAAACGGCAGCAAAATAAGGAGGCACAAGGAACATGGGACTTACCAAAAAGGTCTTAAAACGGCCGGTCACAACCGTTCTTGTTGTGCTCTGCCTGATCGTATTCGGTCTCAGCTCGATCTTTTCATCCCAGCTTGAGCTGATCCCGGAAATGGAGATGCCGATGCTGATCGTCAGCGCGGTCTACCCGGGAGCAAGCCCGGATGACGTGGATCAGCTTGTGATCAGTAAGATAGAGGATGAGATCGGAACGCTTTCCGGTGTCGATTCCGTCACCAGCATGTCTTCGGAAAACTTCGGAATGGTCCTGGTCCAGTATGACTATGACCAGGATATCGATAAAGCTTACGATGACTTAAAGAAAAAGCTGGATGGGATCAAGTCGGATCTCCCGGATGATGTCGATACCCCGACGATCATCGAGATGGATATCAACAGTACGCCGTCCATCACCCTCGCGGTCAACAATGACAGCGTGGATAACCTCTATAACTACGTAAATGACGATATCGTTCCGGAAATCGAAAAGCTGACCTCCGTAGCCAGTGTCGACGTATCTGGTGGTCAGGAGGCTTATATCAAGGCGGAGCTGATCCCGGAAAAATTAAGCCAGTATCATGTAAACATGAATACCATCGTTGCGGCATTAAAGTCTGCGGACTTTTCCATGCCAATCGGAAGTACCTCCGTTGGAAACAAGGATCTTTCCGTGACATCCGGAACATCCTTTGACACGATGGAGCTTTTAAAGAAGATCCCGATCACACTGGGCAACGGAAATATCATCTATATGGAAGATGTTGCCAATATCTACAATACCGTTGAGGCAAAGGACAGTATCGGACGTTACGACGGCAAAGACACGATGACGATCGGTGTCAAGAAAAATCAGGACAGCGACCACATTACCGTTTCCAAGGCAGTCCAGGAGACAATGCAAACGTTAAAAGCACAGGATCCGTCTCTGGAGTACGTCGTTGTCAATGATTACAGTGATCAGATCAGCGATTCCTTAAACAGCGTATTCCAGACCATGATCATGGCAGTCATTATCGCGATGCTCATCATCTGGCTGTTCTTCGGGGATATCAAGGCATCCCTGATCGTCGGAACTTCCATCCCGGTATCAATTTTAGCTGCCCTCATCCTCATGAAAGCCATAGGCTTTACGCTAAACGTCATCACCCTGTCGAGTCTGGTTCTCGGTGTCGGAATGATGGTCGATAACTCGATCGTAGTTCTGGAAAGCTGCTTCCGCTTTACGGATAAGGGCGGTGGCTTTGTTGAAACGAGAAAAGCCGCAATCGATGGTACTGCAGCTGTGCTGGAATCCATCATCGGTGGTACCGTTACGACCTGTGTCGTATTTATCCCGTTAGCTCTGATCTCCGGAATGAGCGGACAGATGTTCAAGCCGCTGGGCTTCACGATCGTATTCTGTATGATCGCGTCCCTGATCTCCGCGATGACGCTTGTACCGCTCTGCTACGTGTACTACCGTCCGAAGGAGAAGGAAAATACCCCGGCCTCCGGCATCATGAGAGCTCTGCAGAACGGATACCGTTCCCTGATGGAGAAGCTTTTAAAGAAAAAAGCGATGGTCATGGGAACCGCCGTTGTGCTTGTGATCTTCTCCCTGTTCCTTGCGACAAAGTTAAAGACAGAGCTTATGCCGGCAGATGATCAGGGAACGATCGCGGTGACGATCGAGACCCAGCCGGGTCTTAAGATCGAGGAGGTCGATAAGATCCTCCAGAGAGCAGAGGACTATGTGACTCAGGATCCGGATCTTGATTCCTACATGCTCTCCTACGGAAGTTCCGGACTTTCCATGAATATGGGCGGAAGCGGAGCGACCCTGACGGCATATTTAAAGGATGACAGAGGCAGAAAGACGGATCAGGTGCTCAAGGAATGGAAACGTGACATGCAGAAATGGTCGGATTGTTCGGTCAGTCTGGAAAGCCAGAGCTCTCTGGGCAGTGGGATGTCCATGGGAAATGCGGAGGATCTCGAATATGTTCTTGTCAGCACACAGTACGATGACTTAAAGAAGGTATCGGATGAGATCGTTTCCGAGCTCCAGAAACGCCCGGAGGCGACAAACATCCACTCTTCCCTTGAAAACAGCGCTCCACTTGTAAAGATCAATGTAGATCCGGTCAAGGCGGCAGCGGAGGGACTTTCCCCGACCGCCGTTGCTTCCCAGGTATACATGATGGTCAGTGGAACGACGGCAACGACCCTGAATGTTGACGGAAATGATATCGATGTAAAGGTTGAGTACGCGGATGATGAGTACGATACGATCGATAAGCTCCAGGGAATCGTTCTTCCGACAGCGACCGGCGGATCCGTAGCTCTTATGGATATCGCGGATATCGGCTTCAAGGACAGCCCGCAGAGCATTACAAAGAGTGATAAGCAGTATCAGGTGACCATCACCGGTACTCTGACAGAGGGCGCGGACAGCACCACGAAGGATAAGATCCAGAAGGAGGTCATCGATAAGTACTTATCCGGCACGATCTCCATGCAGGAAAGCACATCCACAAAGATGATGAACGAAGAGTTTGCTTCCCTGGGACAGGCGATCGCCACAGCCGTATTCCTTGTATTTATTGTAATGGCTGCACAGTTCGAGTCGCCGAAGTTCTCCATCATGGTGATGACGACGATCCCGTTCGCCCTGATCGGTTCCTTCCTGTTCTTATGGTTAGTGGATTGCCCGATCAGCATGACCTCCCTGTTAGGCTTCTTAATGTTAGTCGGAACGGTAGTAAACAACGGTATTTTGTACGTTGATACGGCGAACCAGTACCGGGCAACAATGGACTTTAAGGAGGCAGTCATTGAAGCCGGCGCGACCCGTATGCGCCCTATGTTCATGACAACACTCACGACGATCGTGGCAATGATCCCGATGGCGGCGGCTTATGGAAATGCCGGTAAGACGATGCAGGGACTCGCCCTTGTGGATGTCGGTGGACTGATCGTCTCTACAGCGATGGCACTTCTTGTTCTTCCGGTCTTCTATGTGATCATGAGCGGAAAGAATCAGGATAAGAAAGAGATCATTGACGTAGATTAAAGCTTTGAACATTGAAAGCGGATCCCTGCAGAGTCTGCAAGAGACGGCCGCTGCCCGGTCGGGAGGCGGTCAGCCGGAATGCGGAATGCTCTGCGGGGCTTCCTGCTTTTGGAGGCGGCAGTCAGGGGATAAAAATTGCCACCGGATTGCCGTATTTGGAAAGAAAATGTAAGAGAAACGTTATTGCGTTTCTGCGATGAAATCGTTATGCTCATAGACGGAGGGAAACCTATGAGACGAAATAAATGGAAAAAAGCAGGTCTGATCATGCTCTCAGCCGTTTTTGTGGGAAGTCTTTCCATAGCGGCAGCGGATACCGGAATACCTGCGTTAGCTGCGACGAAGGACGTCGCGGTCACAGAATATGACGAAGCAGCGCTTGAAAAGTTTAAGGACAACACGCTGGAATACTGGGAACTCCCCGGACTCATTGAGCGCTACAATACCGATTATCAGAACCAGCTGCAGAAGTATTATTACAATCCGGGCGGATCCACGGGTCTTACGAAGGATCAGATGTTAGCGATGGCGGCGGATCTGCGCGCGGAGGCGGATGAAATGGAACGGGATGCGAATGATGTTCAGTATGACGAGACAGTATCCCGCGACGTGTATAAAGGATATAAAGCAAATATGCATGCTCTGCGGGCATATGCGCAGCAGCTGGAGGATGCCGCAAAGGGAAAGGGAGCCGGTGGTTCCTCTGCACTCCGCGGACTCCGCATCACGAGAAATGAGAAGACAAAGACCGCGAGGGAAGCAATGCGGACCTATGAGACCTTAAAGGACCAGTATGAGATCGCCCTTTTAAATCAGGAGATCGCAAAGCAGAATTACGAGGCGGCGTTAAAGAAAAAGGATCTTGGAATGATGTCGAAGGAGGATGTTCTGACCGTGGAGGACGCACTGAATTCCGCGAACGGAAGTGCTCTTCAGGCAGCGTCCGGCCTCAATACCCAGAAACAGACGCTGATCACAATGTTGGGCTGGGATTACAACGCTGATCCGGAGATCGCGAAGGTTCCGGAGCCGGATCTTTCCGTGATCGCGTCCTTTGATCCGAAGAAGGATGAGGCGAAGGCCATCGAGATGAACTACACTCTGTATGATACAAGGATGACGAGTTCCAAATCGGCGGGCGGAGCAGTCACGAAGGCAAGAAATATCAAGGATCAGGAAGATTCCGTCCGTTCTTCTCTGGATCTTATGTATAAGGACCTGAAACAGAAACAGAAAGCCTATGAGGCATCGGAAACGCTCTATGAGGCGGCAAAGGCCGATAAAGCGGCTGCTGACCGGAAGAATGAGCTGGGGATGTTGAGCCGTCAGGAATACCTTCAGGCAGAGTCTGCATGGCTTTCCAGTGAAGCATCCCACACGGCGGCGAAGCTGGACCTCACAGGAGCGATCGAAAATTATCAGTGGGCGCTTGAGGGACTTCTCGATATCGTTTCCTCATCACAGAGCTAAAGGAGAAGCAGAATGAAAAGAAATTTGACAGGACGTGTGATCCCGGCGGCACTTGCGCTTGCGCTTGCGGCAGCGCCTGTGACTTCGTTTGCAAAGACAAAGGCGGTCGAGGCGACCGGAGTCGCGGATGAGAATGGATTTGTATCCCAGCCGGGAAATGAGTACGATGACGCGACGATGAAGAAGCTCGCGGATAATGTGCTGGAATATGACGAGATCGGGAAGCTTGTTGAGGTGTACAGCCCGACGTTTAAGACGTTGAAGGAGACCTATTCCGACAAAAAGGATGCATCCAAGGATGTCGCAAAATTGAAATCCCAGTTATCAGATAAATCGGCATCGATCCTGGATGCCGCGGATCAGATGAACGGGATGACAGACCAGATGAAGGACCTGATCGGTATGCTCCCGACGGCTCCGACGACATATGCCCAGTTAGTCTACAATTCCGAGCTTCTGGACTATCAGGCGGAGCAGGTACTTTTAATGGGTGACAGTCTGACCCAGATCTCCCCGGAGCAGATGCATATCAAGGTGATCGATGCGAACCGTGCAGCGCTGGAGGCCGGCGCCCAGAGTGCCATGATCGGTTATAAGCAGCTGCTGCTTAATGAGGAGAGTTTAGAGAGTGGTCTTACGCTTCTTAACGCAGTGTATCAGTCTACCCAGAATCAGGCGGCCAACGGCCTTGCGACCCAGAGTCAGGTTCTTTCCGCGAGACAGCAGTTGGAGTCTACTCAGGCGACAAAGCTGACATTGACAGCGAATGAGCAGAAGCTGCGCCAGACACTCTGCACGATGCTTGGCTGGAAGTACGACGCAGTGCCGGAGATCAGGGATGTTCCGGCGGCAGATCTTGCAAGGATCGACGGAATGAATCCGGAGAAAGATAAGCAGGCGGCACAGGACAATAACTTCACGATCCGCTACAATGTGCTGGATCTCGATAATAAGGACGCCGGGTCCGTCGAGTACCAGAATTTACAGCGCACGATCAAGCAGGAGAAGGAAGAAGTCTCCTCCTCCCTCGTAAATCTCTATAACGATGTTCTCCAGAAGAGGAACGAGATTCAGACCGCAAAGGCAGCTTACGAGCTGGAAAAGACGAAGATGGAGACTGCCGAGAGAAAATGGCAGTTAGGAACCATCGGACGCCTTGAGTATATGCAGCAGCAGAACTCCTTAAAGACAAAGGAGATCGCAGTGAAAACAGGTGATCTCGCGCTGTTTCAGGCGATGGAGACCTATGACTGGGCGGTAAAAGGAAATTTAAAGCTCAGCCAGTGATCCGGGAGCGGCCAAAGAAGGCCGTCCTTTATGAAAACAGTTCGGCGATCCGGAAACGGATCTTTACAGTGGGCAGGGAAACAGTTTCCTGCTCACTTTTTTTTACAGACGATTCCTCATCAGATGGCGAGCGTTGTGGTCCGGAGCGCAGCAACGCTTCATAATCGTTCTCCGGGATCAGGCTTTTCAACGTCTCCTTCGATCCTTCCGGCATTGATGCATGAATGCTGTCCGTGTAGCATAGGGATGGATACAGGACGCACCAGAAGTTGTGCCCGGCACCGTTTCCGATGGTCACCCGGACGGCTTCATACATTCCGGCGGGAAATGTCATGTCCCCATAGGTGCGCACCGGAAACCTGCAGGTCTCAATCCCCACACGTACACCGTAATCATACCCGAAGCTGTGGATAAAGTCTTCTGCGGCGGTTTTCAGTGTGGAAGATTCAGACAGGATATATGCTTTCAGATCCTCTTTTCCGGCAATCTGATCTGCGGCGGCATCGTCCCGGATCTTTTTCAGCAGAAGATCCTTTACGCAGAGCTTTAACGCCTGATCTTCAGCAGAGTCACTGTTCGCAAGAACATGGAACCGCAGGATCTTCGGGGCAATATCCGCCGCCAGTGCCTCATCCCTTGCCCGGATTCCGGACATGGCGAGGAGAAAACAGATGAAAAAACATAAAATGGAGAGGGAAAATTGGTTGGTTCGATTCATGACACGCCCTTCTTTTTACTTTTATAAACATATATTTTCTGAACAGAAAATTCCTACCCGTGAAAAGTAACGTGAATTTTTCCGCTTCAGAATTGCTTTTATTTCCTATTTGTAATTATTCCCAGTTGTGCTATAATCTAAACGATAACATGAGAAAACTGCCCGTCCAGTGCCTGTACATCTGAAAACACATTCGGGTGCACAGGCGCTGACCGGGACTTTTAGAAATTTATTAGAAAATCAGAGAGGAATCAAATCATCATGGAAAAGAAAAATATCGTTGTCCTGTTTGGCGGACAGTCATCAGAACATGTAGTATCCTGTATGTCTGTACAGAATGTGGCAGCAAACATCGATCAGGAGAAATATAACGTCATCCTTGTCGGAATCACAGAGGATGGTCACTGGTTAAAGGTAGATTCTTTAGCTCAGATCAAGGACGATACCTGGAGAGAGGCAAAGGCGGGCGCAGTCCTGTCCCCGGACGCAAAGGAGAAATGTCTCATTGTCACAGAAAACGGAAAATTCGAGAAAGTTCCGGTTGATGTTGTATTCCCGGTCCTTCACGGACTTTACGGGGAAGACGGAACGGTTCAGGGAATCCTGGAACTTGCGAAGATCCCGTATGTCGGCTGCGGCGTTCTCGCTTCCGCAGTCTCCATGGATAAGCTTTCCACAAAGCGCATGGTAAACGGACTCGGAATCTGCCAGGCGGCATATGTTCCGGTATTGAAGGAAGAGTTAAAGGATATAGATGCTGTTGTCGCAAAGATCGAGAAAGAGATCCCGTATCCGGTATTCGTAAAACCGTCAAATGCAGGTTCTTCCAGAGGCGTGACCCGCGCGGATAACAGGGAAGAGTTGATCGCAGGCTTAAAGGAAGCAGCAGCAAATGACCGCAGAATGCTTGTCGAGGAGATGATCGTCGGCCGTGAGATCGAGTGCGGCGTATTCGGTGACGGCGCTTCCACTAAGGCATCCGGAGTCGGTGAGATTCTGGCTGCGGCTGAGTTCTATGATTTTGATGCAAAGTATTACAATGCAGAGTCCAAGACGGTTGTTGATCCGGAACTTCCGAACGGAGCAACCGAGCGCGTCCGTGAGGCGGCGGTCAAGATCTTCAATGCGGTGGACGGCTACGGCTTATCCCGCGTGGATTTCTTTGTGAAGGCAGACGGAACGGTCGTATTCAATGAGATCAACACGCTTCCGGGCTTCACCGCCATCAGTATGTACCCGATGTTATGGGAGGCAAGAGGCGTAAATAAGAAGCAGCTGATCGATGATCTGATCAACCATGCTTTTAAGAGATACGAGAGATAAAACGACTGGATCATTCAGAAAGTCCAGATGTTATCAGTCACGCAGACGATTCCGGATCATGGTGAGATCTGCGAAAACAATATATCAGGGGAGTTTTATATGACAAAGGATATTCTTGTCCGTGTCCGGGGAACTCAGACGATCGGTGAGGAAGAGGACACGGTCGAGATGATCACTCCGGGGACGTATTATGAGAAGAACGGCAAGCAGTATTTCATCTACGATGAATCGCTTGACGAGACGGGGGAGCCGACCCACAATACGGTGAAGATCATGGAAAACCGGATCGAAGTGACAAAAAGGGGACTTGTGGACAGCCACATGATCTTTGAGCCGGGAAAACGGACGACGGCAAATTACCGGACTCCGATGGGACTGTTTCTGATGGGGATCACAACTTCGTTTCTCGAGATTGCGGAGGACGAGGAATCAATCCTTCTGAAGATCAAATATTCGATGGAGATGAACGGGCAGTACGCATTTGACTGCAGTACGGAGATCTTGGCATCTTCAAAAAAGGATGAGGTTCTGGGAATCGTGGTAAAAGACTAAGAACGTTATTTGTTACTTTTCACGGATAGGAATTTCCTGAAAAGAAGTTCTTTGCATATTGCGGTTTGCACAGCGGTCCGGTATTCTGGCATCGTGCCGGACCGGAAAGGAAATGGGGGTTGCAGCTATAGCGGATGGAACGGCGCGGAAGATGAGATCCGGGCTGTTCACACAAATAAATAAGAAAGGGCGCAGCTGACTAGCGATCTGTATGCTCGCAGATCCAACAGTACAGTCCGGCTGTGAGAGGATTCAAAAGAGGTATGGAGAGTTTTTTAGTCGCGGTCAACGCAGTCATCCCGTTTTTCTGTTATCTGGCTCTTGGATACACGATGAAGATCAAAGGTGTTGTATCGGAAGAATTTCTGCAGAAGCTGAACCAGATGGTTTTCCGGGTATTTTATCCGTTCATGACTTTCTACAATATCTATAAGGCGGATGCGGAATCTCTGCCGCGTCCGCTGCTGCTGATCTTTACAGGTGCCAGCATCCTGATCGTGGAGGCGATCCTGATCGTGATCGTTCCGAAGATCGTAAAGGAGAACCCGAGAAGAGGCGTTATCATTCAGGCAATCTTCCGAAGCAACTTCGTATTGTTCGGACTCCCGCTCACGATCGCAGTATTCGGAGACTCCGCGGCATCTATCGCCGCGATGATGGTAACCGTTGTCGTATCGATCTACAACACGACTTCCGTGTTTATTCTTGAGATGTTCAACGGAGAGGGAAAATCGGATATCAAAAAGACCCTGAAGGCGGTGGTGACAAACCCGTTGCTGCAGGGTGCGGTTGTCGGACTGATCTTCTTTTTCCTTGGGATCAAGCTTCCGGGAAGTCTTGTGACTCCGATCGCAGCATTTTCCAATATGACTTCCCCACTGGCGATCTATGTACTCGGCGGAACGCTGCAGTTCCGTGCGATCCGGAAGAACCTCAAGTACCTGGTTCCGACGCTTACCTGCAAGCTGTTTTTTCTTCCGGCGATCATTATTGCGATCGCATACGCATTTGGCCTTCGTGGTCTTGAGTTATTCCTTCTGATCGCAGTCTACGCGACACCGGTCGCTGCGGCTTCCTATCCGATGGCCCAGAACATGGGCGGAGACGGAGAACTCGCCGGACAGTTTGTCGTGATCAGTACGGCGGTGTCCATGTTTACATTATTCCTGTGGATCTTCTTTATGAAGTCGGTAGGACTGATCTAAGTAAATGATAAGATGTATGAAATACCCGATGAAACATGAGCTTTTTACGCTCGTGTCTCACCGGGTATTTTGCTGTCGGTATGTCTGAAAGGCAGGGGAAGGAAGAAGCCGGCAGATAGAAAAAGATCCGCCCATCGGATGGCTTGTCCAGCCATTCCGTGAGCGGATCTTTTGTTTCGTCTGTTCTTGTCGATTTAGTCTTTTTTGAAAATTCCTTTGATACGCTGACCGAGAGTTTTCTTTTTCGGAAGCGGGATCAGTCCTCCGCGCGGAACGGATTTGATCTCTGTGATATAGAGACCGCTGATCACAACTTTGACCTCAGTCTTTAACGGGAGCTGAAGGAAAACTTTCTCATCGGCGATCATGGTCATGATCTTTGTGCCGATCTTTGCTTTTACTACCGGAACCTTCATCCGCTTTGCATACCATGGAGTCTGCTCATAAACGATCGGCGGGAGTCCGGCTTCCTTTATTTTCAACTTTTTCTTGTCGATCGCCATCAGACTCACGGTCTGCTTAGCGGCATCGATCGCGCTCTGCTGTTCTACCTGGCGCTTTTCCATCTTACGTCCGAGGAAGTAAAGCACAGCGAGGACAACGACAAGGATCAGGAGAATGACAAGAATGACATTTGCTACGATACTCCAGTTCATGTGGATACCTCCAGTGTGTTCACGTTCGCCCTGTATCACAGGGCATTACCTATGAATTATACCATCGCAGGTATAAAAGCGCAAGCAGTTTTCAAGAAGAGGATGTGCCAACAGTAAGAAGCCCCACCTGCAAAATTAAATTCCACCCCTCTTCGCGCAGTCAGAACAGAAAATATGTGCGGCAGGGAAAGCTGAGAAAACCAAAATAAATAGAGGGAAAATTTGCGGACATCCGAAATGATACATTTACTTTAGGCACAAAACATGAAAAAGGTTGCGCATTGACGGATGCGATAGTATAATTATTGATAACTGGTTGGGATTTATATAAAAATTCAGAACAACTCGAAAATTAAATTTTGAGAGCTGCCTGATCGGAAAATGAAAGGGCAGCGTGGACAACGGCCGGAAATCATGTACAAGAAAGGTGATATGGAGATGGGAAAACAGACAGCTTGGGAAGAAATTGATAAGAAATCCAGCGAGATCTTTACCGCCAGCGACGAGATCTGGGGCTGCGCGGAGACTGCCTTCACGGAAGAAAAGTCGATGAAGATCCTCTGCGATGTTCTGAAAGCAGAAGGTTTTACAGTTGAGACAGGTCTTGCGGACGTAAAGACAGCATTTAAGGGCACATTCGGTTCCGGAAAACCTGTGATCGGTATCTTAGGCGAGTTCGATGCCCTGTCCGGACTGGATCAGGAAGCGGGAGCTACCGAGAAGATCGTTGTGCATGATGGCGCCAGCGGACACGGCTGCGGACATAACATGCTCGGCACAGCGTCTCTCTCTGCGGCGATCGGAATCAAAAAGTATCTGGAAGAAAGCGGAAAACCGGGAACCGTGATCTATTTTGGCTGCCCGGGTGAGGAAGGCGGATCCGGAAAGGCATTTATGGCGAAAGGCGGAGTGTTCGCAAACCTTGACGCCGCGATCACATGGCATCCGGGAGATTTAACGCAGGCCGACACGGGAAGCTCCCTCGCAAACTATCAGGTAGCGTATAAATTCTATGGAAAGAGCGCCCACGCAGGCGGCGCACCGCATCTTGGACGAAGCGCCCTTGACGCGCTGGAGCTTATGAACATGGGTGTACAGTTCTTAAGAGAGCATGTGGTTCCGGAGGCGAGAATCCACTACGCGATCACAAACACCGGCGGATACTCCCCGAACGTTGTACAGCCGTACGCGGAGGTTCTGTATCTGATCCGTGCACCGAAGAACAGCCAGGTGGAGGAGATCTATCAGCGTGTCAACAAGATCGCTGAGGGCGCTGCCCATATGACAGAGACCCGTGTGGAAATCGATTTCGTAAAGGGCTGCTCGAACCTCATGAGCAACAAGGTGATCGCGAAGGAACTCTGGGACAACCTTGTGGAGCTTGGCGCTCCGGAGTACACGGAAGAGGAGATGAAGTTTGCCAAAGCCATCAGTGAGGGCGTTGGCGACAGCCGTTTTGAGTCCTTAGAGAAGATCGCAAAGAACTGCAAGGACAAAGCAGCTAAGGCGGAAGTCCTTTCTCATAAGGGCGAGAGCATGTACCGCTTTGTCGCTCCGTTCAACCCGGACGGAATCATGTCCTTCGGTTCCACGGACGTCGGTGATGTGAGCTGGAATTGTCCGACTGCTCAGGCCTACGTTGCTACATGGGCGGCTGGAACACCTGGTCACTCCTGGCAGGTCGTTTCCCAGGGCAAGAGCGGACTGGCACACAAGGGACTGATCTACGCGGCGAAGGCAATGGCAGGCGCAGCGATCGATATGTATGAGGATCCGGAGATCATCGCGAAGGCGAAAGCGGAGATGGAGGAGGAGCTGGATGGCGACACCTATCACTGCCCGATCCCGGACGGCTGCAAGCCGAGAGCGCTTGGAATGAAGATGTAAAAAATTGATGGATGCGATTGAGCGTGAATAGATCTTTCCGGCGAACGTGAAAGGAATGACGCATTGTAATCGTACATAAAAAGTGGGGAGAAGTTCCGTAAAATGGAACTTCTCCCCATTTTTTATGAAAAATCCCGATCAGATCCGTTTCAGCTCATACTGTCTTGTGCCGAGACCGATCTTTTCCGCCTGATCGAGAGTTGCCTGCCATTCGATATTCGGATTGGAATCCTTGAAGTGATCGTGGTGGCAGTGCCATCCCGGCTGGGAGAGATGTTCCCCGAGCTGGCTATTGGCGATTGGAGCTGCCTTCAGACAGGCATCCGCGCAGGCCTGGTCCAGAGCCACCGGATCGAAGCTCGCGAACATTCCGATATCCGGAAGGATCGGGGCATCATTTTCAACGTGGCAGTCACAGTTCGGGCTGATATCCTGCACAAGGGAAATATGGAAGCACGGGCGGTCATAACAGACAGCCTGCGCGTACTCTGCCATCTTGCGGTCTAAAAGCTCGTTGGCATTGTAGTTCGGGTTGTAGATAGCATCAAAGCTGCAGGCACCGATACAGCGGCCGCAACCTTTACACTTGTCATAATCGATGACGGCTTTCTTATTTACATATGTAATAGCATCGCTTCCGCACTCCTTCGCACAGCGTCTGCAGCCGCGGCAGAGCTTCTCACGGACGGACGGCTTTCCGCTTGCATGCTGCTGCATTTTTCCGGCACGGCTTCCGCAGCCCATACCGATGTTTTTGATGGCACCACCGAAACCGGTGGATTCATGACCTTTGAAATGGGTCAGGCTGATAAAGACGTCGGCATCCATAACCGCGTGGCCGATGAAGGCCGTCTTGCAGTATTCTCCGTTCACGACCGGAACCTCCACCTCGTCAGTTCCGCGAAGACCGTCACCGATGATGATCTGGCAGCCGGTGGAGATCGGGTTGAAGCCATTGAGGTTTGCACAGTCTAAATGATCCAGAGCATTTTTTCTGCTGCCCGGATACAGGGTGTTGCAGTCGGTCAGAAACGGCATGCCGCCCTGTTCCTTACAGAGATCTGCTACCGCTTTTGCGTAGTTCGGACGAAGGAAGGCGAGGTTTCCAAGTTCACCGAAATGCATTTTGATCGCGACGAATTTTCCGTCCATGTCAATGTTTTTGATCCCTGCAGTAACGCAGAGCTTTTTCAGCTTGTCCAACTGGCTGGTTCCAACCGAACACCGGAAATCGGTAAAATAAACCGTTGATTTTTCCATGCTTATAAGGTCCTCCTTTAATAAATACTTCGCAACGCTCCAGTACCGTAAAGTCTGCGTTTTACTGCGGCGAGTACGGCCGGCGCGACCAGTGCGGTCAGCGCGCAGCTTGCTGAACCGTTACGATCTTTCTAATGAAAGTATCCCCGTAAGTCTTAAATTAGTCAAGGATAAATTTTGCGGAATTTTTTTAAGGATAAATTTTGCAGAAATTTTTACATTGTGGTATAGTAAACGGGAATCGGTGTGTGCCGATGCATACCAGAAACAAAAAAGGAAGCTGTGAAGAACAGTTATAAAAGGTGATCGTATGAACATAAGAAAACTGGCAAGACCAGCGGCAGCGCTTTTGGCCGCCGCAGCCCTGATGGCGGGGATCCCTGAACTTCGGATGGAAGCGCAGGCGGCGTTTCCGGAATACTTAAAATCCGTGACCTACTTCGGTGATGCCTGGCCGATCAACTACTGGGGAACTGAAGATGATAACATGGGGGCAAATTTTGCCCGCATCAAGGCGGACGGCTTCAACAGCATCATTCTCGTGATCCCGTGGAGAGAGTTTCAGCCGGGGGATATGGGAAATATGTACAATGAGGCTGCTTTCGCCAAGCTCGATCAGGTCATGAAGTGTGCGGATGACCACGGACTTATGGTGACGCTGCGGATCGGTTACTGCTGGGATTACAGCGGTGAAGCGTCCCTTCCGGAGCGATATGCCGGTGTGGTGCAGGACGGAAGCAATGACAGGAAGATGTGGATAGATTACTGTAAGACGATCTATGACCGGGTATCCGACTACGGGAACTTTCAGGGTGGATTTATTACCTGGGAGGACTTCTGGGACTATACGTCAAACATGGACCGGGATCTCACAAGAGCCCTCAGTATCCGTCTGGCATCCAGATGCGGATATCAGGATTACCTGAAGGCCCACTATTCCCTTGCGGAGGTCGGCGCGGTCTACGGAAAGACATTCCAGGATTATTCCGAGATCTGGATCCCGGAGAGAAAGCGCCCGGAGGCGAAGCTGTTTTTTGAGTTCTATGACAGCTTTTTAAATAAGCTCCTTTCCGAGAGTCAGGAAGTGTTCCCCGGACTATCCATGGAGGTCCGGTCCGACGGAGACCCGATCTACCAGCTGGACGGAAGCTATACCTACTATTCCCACTCCGCCACGTATCCGTGTGCCGATGCCGAGTACTCCGCTCTTATGTACAGCGTGTCCCTCGGACAGCAGAACGTAGGAGACCATATTTCCGCGGAAACAGCGCTGGCATCCATGCAGAACAGCATGAACGGTCTGGTGGAAAAGAGCGGAAAGAAGTATTTTATGGAGCAGTTCCTCTATATGGATTCCACAGAGGCATTCTCCTACAATACCCAGATCGAGGAGTCCCAGGTGGCGGACTTTGTGAAGAATACCGCTCCGATCTTAAAGGATACTACCTGCGGCTACGGTCTCTGGGTATACCGGAATTATGTAAATGATTGTGTATACAATGGCCAGTTCGCTCTGGGACTGACAGGCTGGGATACCACCGGAAAGGTTGAGAAAACGGAACATGACGGATCAAAGGCAGTCACTCTGGCAAAAGACAGTGTGCTCAGCCAGAATGTTCATGGACGTCTTGGAAAAAGGGACAAGATCTATGTAAAATTCTGGGCGGCACCGAAGAACGGTGCAGCGAAGGTCACCTTCCAGATCGGTGACGCTAAAAAGTCGGTCCAGGTGACGGAAGCGGGAAATTATGAGTGTTCCATCCCGTGGCAGGAAAACTACAATCTCTCGATCACGACAGACCGAAGCGTGACACTGGACAATATTAAAATGTATTCCCACGAGCAGTACGGCAGGATCTATGACACAGACGGCAACGAGCAGGATCTCGCGGCGGCGTTCCGGGAGTTAAATGCGGCACTGGATCAGACACAGACTTTGGAGCCTGTTCCGGCAGCCGATTCCAGTAAATAAAATTTCTGTAAAAAAAACATAAAGAAATTTGAAATTCCTACTTGCGGAATTGCTCAGACTACGATATAATCTCCGGGATAGTTTGACAGGGATCGAGAAAAACCTGTCAGTGTCCCGGAGATTTTTATGCGGGCAATGAGTCTAAGCCTGTATCCGCATATCAGGAATGTTTTGGAGAGCCGCCCCAAAGCTTATGTTTCCGGGTGTGTTGCGCGGTAAAAAAAGGAGGATTACATGGAGAAAAAGAAAAGTTCACTCGCTGTCAGAATGAGTATTTCCCTCGTCTGCGGTCTGGTAGCAGGTCTTCTGTTAATGTTCTTAAGAGAAAACCTCAACAGCACAGGCAAGGAAGCCGTATGGGCAACGATCAACAGCATCCTGTTCCAGGATATCACAGCTGCAGGCGCTGAAAAGGCACTCGGTATCTTCTATATTATCGGTCAGTTGTTTATCCGTTCTTTACAGCTTGTCATCGTACCGATGGTATTCACATCCATCACACTTGCGATCGGACAGATTTCCGATACAAGAACTCTCGGCAGAATTTCCGTAAAAACGATCGCAGGTTTCCTGATCTGCTCTTTCTTCGCATTACTTATGGCATGCGTAGTCGGAATCATGATCTACAATGCAGGTGTATTCAATATTCAGGTGGAGGGTCTTGAAGGTTCCGCCGGATCTACCGGTTCCAACCCGTTAAATGTGATCCTTAACATTGTTCCGTCCAATATCACAGCGGTATTCAGCACAAACACTTCCGTTCTCGCGATCGTGTTCTTAGCGGTTTCCCTCGGTCTCTGCATGAAGGCAGTCGGCGACGAGAAGAGCGCAACATTAAAGAAGCTCATCACAGAAGTAAACGATATCGTTGTTGTATTCTTAAACTACGTTGTTACAAAGTTCGGTCCGTTCGCAATTTTCGTTCTCCTTGCAAGAACATTCGCGACATACGGAATCAATCACTTAAAACCGGCTCTGGCATACGTTGTCGTAACCGTTATCCTGCTTCTCTTATTCCTCTTCGTAGGATACCCGATCTTTGTAGCAGTTACAACAAAGCAGAATCCGGTGAAGTTCGCAAAGAAGATCTTCCGTGTAGCAGTATTCGGATTCTCCACTTCCTCCAGTGCGGCTGCTCTTCCGCTTAACGTGAAGACGACCACAGAGGAGCTCGGTGTTGATGAGAAGATCGCTTCCTTCGTACTTCCGCTCGGTATGACCATCAACATGAACGGTACCGCGATCATGCAGGTCGTTGCGACTCTGTTCATCGCAGGCTGCGCAGGCTACAATGTAACCCTGTCCCAGCTCATTGTGATCGCTCTCTTAGCCCTGATCGCATCCGCCGGTACACCGGCAGCTCCGGGCGCAGGCGCGATCATCCTGTTCACGATCCTTTCCGGTCTTGGCTACATCAACGACGGTGCACTCTTAGCATACAGCCTGATCCTTGCGATCAACCGCCCGATCGAGATGTTAGTAACGGCGCTTAACGTTGTCGGCGACTCCGCAACTGCAATCTACGTTGCGAAATCCGAGGGAATGTTAAACGAGGATATCTACAATTCATAAGGAAAATACCGGCCTGGTTTACGGTCGGTGTGCAAAGCTCCGGAAGACCTGAGGGAAGAAGCCCAGGTCTTCCGGAGTTTTTTTATGTAACAGGAAATCCCGGGGAATTCCCTGTTACATAAAAAGGCACTGACGTGCCAAAGATGCGCACTCGCGCGAAGATGTAGACTGTCGCAAGCGACCACGCTTCACATTTTCTGAACAAATAAACAGAAAAATGTGATATGATAAAAACATGTGAAAGAGGCAGACAAGAACATTCAGTCTGCGGGGACAGGGGGAGCTTTATGACAGGAACCATGTTTTTCAACATGCTTTTAAATATCGGACTGCTGGTGCTTCTGGCAACGCTGCTCACCAATATGGCATCGGTGCGGAAGCTGTTCCGGGGAGAGAGCAGCACGATCATCCAGAAGATGGCGTTGGCAGTGATCTTCGGTGCCATCAGCATCGTGTCGACCTACACAGGGACAAAGACCGGCGGGGCCATCGTCAATACCCGCGTCATCGGCGTCCTGACAGCAGGGATCCTGGGAGGACCGTTTGTCGGAATGATGACGGCACTCATCGCCGGAGCCCACCGGTTCCTGTTTGATATTGGCGGCTTTACAGCAGCTTCCTGCGCGGTCTCGACCCTGGTGGAAGGCGTGCTGGGAAGTCTGGTCTATAAAAAGTACAAGGCAGGAGAGATGGACAGCATTGATCTGTTTTTCCTGACTGCCGAGGCGGAGATCCTGCAGATGTTGATCATTCTGATGATCTCGAAGCCTCTCGGCGCGGCCATGGAGCTTGTGGGAAAGATTGCCGTCCCGATGATCGTCATGAATTCTGTGGGAATGGTGCTCTTTTTCAAGACCTTTGATATGGTATATATGCGAGAGGACAGTCTGTTTGCGGAGCGGATGCGTCTTTCCATGGGGATCGCGGACAAGAGTCTCGTCTATCTGAGAAAAGGTTTCGGAAAGCGGGAAAATATGGAAGCTGTGACTGATATCATTTTTGGTGAGATCCCATGTCAGGCGGTGATCATCACGGATGAAAAGGAAGTTCTGGCGGTGAGTTCCCTGATCGATGACAGCCGTTTCCGCCGGGAAAAGTTTCTGGAACATCTGACAGGACCGGCAAAAGGAATGAAAGCAGAATGTATCTGGGAGGAAGATCTCGATGAGGATATACGGTCGCTGTTTCACTCCCTCGTGACGGTGACAGTTCCGGTCATGACCGGAGATGAGAAGATCGGAAGTCTGTCCATTGTCGTGAAAAAGAGACGCCGTGTGGAACGAAGCATCGGGGATTTTCTGGAGGAACTCGCGAAGATGTTTTCCACACAGTTAGGGGTCTACAATGTGGAATATCAGAAAAAATTACGGAAAAAAGCGGAGTTTAAGGCGCTGCAGTCTCAGGTAAACCCGCATTTTCTTTACAACGCGCTGAATACGATCTCCTGCATCTGCGATGAGGATGCGGGAAAGGCCAGTGACCTGATCTTAACGTTAGCGTCCTACTACCGTCAGACTCTGGAGAACGACCAGTACATGCTGGATATCGATACGGAGATCAACCATGTCCGGACGTATCTGGAGATCGAGAAGGCGAGATTTGAGGAGAAGCTCCGGGTGGAGATCAACGTGGAAGACGGTCTCTCCTGTCAGGTCCCGTCCTTTATCCTGCAGCCCATCGTGGAGAATGCTGTCCGGTATGGAAACAGCGCGGACGGGGTGCGCAGAGTGGAGATCTCAGCAAAACGGGTGCAAAGCGGGCCCGGGGAGGAGCTGGTGAGGATCGGAGTCAGGGATCATGGAAAAGGTTTTGAACCGGAAGAGGCAGAGAGGATCCTGACCGGAAACAAGACCGGCAGCGTGGGATTAAAAAATGTGAATGAGCGTTTGAAGAGTACATACGGAAAGCGTTATGGGCTGGAGATCCGGAATACGGATGACGGGGCGGATGTTTCGTTCTGTATTCCGTATCAGGCAGAGAGCTGACAGGAAAATACTGTGACCGGACGTAACTATTCAGTACCTTCATAGTTACGTGCAAAAATCCATTCCAGATCAGCTTCGCTGATGGGATTTTTGCCTTCCAGCCTATGTTTTCTTACGGTCAGCGCAGCAAGTGCGCAGACCTACTGAACAGTTACGACCGGACTATTTTATACATTGGGGAAATTATGAGAGACAGGGGGAGATGTTTTGAAGATCGCAGTGATCGATGATGAGAGACCGGCAAGAAAAATGTTGATCCGCAGGGTGAAGGAAGTGCGTCCGGACTGTGAGATCACGGAAGCAGAGAGCGGATCGGACGCCTTAAAGATGTTTAATGAGGCGGATTCGTTTGATCTGATCTTTGTGGATATGGACCTCGGGGACATGGAGGGGACGACGCTGGCGGCCACGGCAAAAAGACTGTTTCCCGGGGCGAAGATCGTCTTTGCCACCGCCTATTCCCAGTATGCTGCGAAAGCATACGAGATGGAGATCGATGATTATATTTTAAAACCGTTCGATCCGGAGCGGGTGCACCATGTTGTGAAAAAATGCATTGGGGAAGGAAAACGTGATTCCGCGGGGAAAATGGAGGAGCAGGAGGAAAAAACGGAACCGGCAGCAGCAGAAAAACAGGGGGCAGAGCAGGAAAACGCAGGTGTGGAAGAGAGGCGCGAAGCAACGGTATTCGGCAAGATCCCTGCGACGGCCAGCCACGGAATCCTGTTTCTGGAGATCGCCCAGATCGTGTATGCGGAGACCGACGGACACGGGTGTGTGGTCCATACCACATCGAGATCCTATGAGGTCAACCAGCTTTTGGGAGAACTTGAGAAAAAGCTGGCGGACTTCGGATTCTTCCGGATCCATAAGAGCTATCTTATAAATCTGTCATTTATTTCGGAACTTTTCGCAGGCAGCGGAAACGGACTTTCCGTACATATGAAGGGGTATGAGAGCCGGGAACTCCCGGTGGGAAGAGAAAAACTGAAAACATTAAAACAGCTGTTGAAGATCAGCTGACAGAAAGAGAAGCTGCGGCACTCCGTTCATGACGAATGGAGTGCCGTTTGTGCAGATAACCATGCTGTTCATGCAGACCACCTTTAAATATTGTGCAAAATATACTATAATGCATTTGCTTGAAGAAAAAGAACTAAGCATAATGTATGTTCAAGGAGGGATTTGTATGATTAGTTTTCTCGTCTGTCTGGCACTTTTGATCGGAGGTTACTTTGTTTACGGCAACCTCGTAAATAACATTTTCAGTCCGGATGACAGAGAGACACCGGCAGTCAGAATCAACGATGGTGTCGACTATGTAGTTATGCCCCAATGGAAACTCTTTCTGATCCAGCTTCTTAATATCGCTGGTCTGGGCCCGATCTTCGGAGCCATGCAGGGTGCATTGTGGGGACCGATCGTATTCCTGTGGATCACCTTCGGTACGATCTTTGCCGGCGGTGTTCATGACTTCTTCTCCGGCATGATGTCCGAGAGAAATGATGGTGCTTCGATCTCAGAGGTATGCGGAATCTACCTCGGCGGCCTGATGCAGAACGTGATGCGTGTATTCAGTGTTGTACTTCTTGTCATGGTTGGTACTGTTTTCGCAGTTGGTCCGGCCGGTCTGATCGTAACTCTGTTCAGCAATGGCGGAGCACAGGGTCTGGTCGTAAACAAAGAGATGTGGCTCTGGATCATTCTGGCTTACTACTTTATCGCGACCTTTATTTCTATCGACAAGATCATCGGTAAGGTCTATCCGATCTTTGGTATCTGCCTGATCATTATGGCACTCGGTGTTGCTTTTGGTATCTTCACAAAACCGGAATATGTGATCCCGGAGATCTGGAGCAATTTCAGAAACATGCATCCGAGCGGAACACCGGTATGGAGCTTCATGTTCATCACCGTTGCCTGCGGTGCGATCTCTGGTTTCCACGCAACACAGTCACCTCTTATGGCGCGTTGTATGAAATCTGAGAAACAGGGTCATTTCGTATTCTACGGCGCAATGGTATGTGAAGGTATTATCGCCCTGATCTGGGCAGCAGCAGGATGCTCTCTCTACGAAGTGACAGGTGGTTTAAACACAGGTCTCGCAGAGATCATGAAGAACGGTCAGTCCGCAGCCATCTATGATGTCTGCCAGAAGACCATGGGTGGTGTCGGCATTGCTCTTGCCATGTTAGGTGTTATCGCCTGCCCGATCACTTCCGGTGATACAGCATTCAGAAGCGCACGTTTAACACTTGCTGACTGGTTCAAGGTTGACCAGAAGAACTGGAAGAACCGTCTGATTCTCTGCGTACCGTTACTTGGAATCGGCGCTATCGTTGGACATATGGATTACAGCATCGTATGGAGATATTTCAGCTGGACAAACCAGACACTGGCTATGATCGTTCTCTGGACAGCAAGCATGTACCTCTACAAGGCAAAGAAGAACTACTGGCTCACAGCAGTTCCGGCAACCTTCATGAGCGCTGTTTCCATGACATATTTCTTCTGTGCAAAAGAGTGCTTAAACCTCGGTACTGCAGTTGCGTACCCGGTAGGTATCGTACTTGCGGTCGTATTCCTTGGAATCTTCATCCGCGCAACGAAGAAACAGACAGCATAATGTAAGATTATAATGACACGAAAGACAGGCTGCAAAGCTGGGAGTGTCTGACTGCAGATGATGCAGAAAGTATAAGCTGCCCCGGTGAAAGGCTGAGGGCAGCTTATACTGGTTATTCAGTATTTGGGAGGCGAGAGTTATGTTCTTAAAACCGGCAAAACTTGGAGAAAAAGAGATTCCGGAGAGTATTCTTTCAGAGGACAAAAAGCACTGTAAGAAAATCGGTCCCTGCGGAATCGGAAAAGAGGCATTATACCTCAACAGCTTTTATCTGGAGCGGCGCTTCTACATCCCGGTATCTTCCGTCTCCCGTGTCTTTAAGCGCGTGGCGATGAGCAAAGGCGGATTTACTGGAAAAGGCCTGTTTGCCACCATGCCGTATCTGGTGGTTGTCTATGAGGACGGTAAGGAAAAGCAGTGCAACTTTAAATATGAGGATCAGGTGGACGCTTTCGTGGCATCCGTGAAGGAACGGTTCCCGCAGATAAAGACCGTGAGTGAAGCGGCGGAAAAGCGCCTTGCGGAAGCTGAGAAAAAGCAGGCGGAGAAACGTCTCATTCCTCTCTCAGAGCAGGCGAAGGAGACGGTAAATGTTCTGGAGCAGGCAAAAGCAGCCCTCACGAAGCGTCTGTCCCTGTTCACAGAGCTCACCAACGCGGCAAAGAAAAAGAGAACGTATGAGAAGACAAAGCCGTTTTACAAATGGCTCGCTTTATTCATGGTAGTCATGGGGGTGGCGGCGCTTGCATATGGCGTATTCTCCTTTATGAATCACGATGCGTTTGCCGTATACTTTGTCCTCTTTGGAATGGCGGCGATCTTTCTGTTCTCCGGAGCGAATGTCATGCCGACGAGTACGAATAACCGGAAAGCTATCGAAAAACGTCTTGCGGCGGCGGAAGAAGCCGTTACGGGTTATGTGGACAGCCTCCATCTCGGACTTCCGGTTCCGGCCTGTTACCTTCATCCGGTGACTGTAGAGCGGATGCAGCGTGCTGTCCGTGAGGGGCGTGCCGAGTCTGTGGAGGACGCGTTTGACGTTGTAAAAAATGATCTGAAAAAGACCAACGCGGATGTATCCGTCACCCAGGAGGAATTCGATGAGATCATGGCGATCAAGCCGGTCTTTCTGGTCAGAGATTACGTGTAGATGAAAAAATTGACTGCCGTATCAGTAGGCTTATGCTGGACGGCAGTCTTATTTTATGTAACAGGAAATTCCGAGGAATTCCAAAGATGCGCACTCACGCGAAGATGTAGATTGTCGCAAGCGACCGCGCGAGGTGCGAGAATGTGCCAAGGCACGTTTTTTATAAAAAACAAGGATTCATGGTATTATATGAAAACCGGGATGCTGCGCAGATAGGCGGCATCCCGGTTTTCTTCATGCGATTTTGATAGATTTCTGCTATTTTCCTGCAGCCATCTGATAGATCTTAAGCATATCTTCCGCTTCCAGCTTCTTCGCGGATCCCTTCGGGCCGCCTGCAGCGATTCTCGCGTTTTTCGCCATGGTCTCAAGCTGTTCTTCTGTCGGATCGATCCCGAGTTCCTTTAAGTTTGTCGGCATACTGATGGCACGGTAGAAGTCTTCCATGGCCTCGATCCCCTTTAAACCCGTCTCCATATCATCTTTTCCAGGTTCAACACCCATGACATTCACTGCGAATTTCGCAAAACGCGGAGTGCAGCTGTCGATCACATATCTCGCCCAGCTGCCCCAGATCGCCGCCAGTCCCGCACCGTGGGCAACGTCGAACATTCCGCCGATCTCATGCTCTAAGAGGTGGGAGGCGAAGTCTCCGCCGTCGTTTCCGCAGCCGGTGAGGCCATTGTGAGAGAGACTTCCGGACCACATCACCTCGGCTCTCGCGTTATAGTTGTCTGGATCGTCCACAAGGATCTTCGCGTTCGTGATCACGGTGCGCATAAGACCTTCCGCAATGGCGTCGGTGATCTCCATATTTCCGCCGTTTGTGAAATAGCGCTCCATGGTATGCATCAGAATATCGGTGCAGCCGCAGGCTGTCTGGTACGGCGGGAGAGTCATTGTGATCTCCGGATTCATGACAGCGAATACAGGGCGGGAGATATCATTGTTGTAGCCGCGTTTTTCCAGTGTTTCATCGTTTGTGATAACAGAGCTGTTGCTCATCTCACTTCCGGAAGCCGCGATGGTCAGAACAACGCCGATCGGAAGGCATGCGGATGCCTGACGGGTGTGCTCATAGAAATCCCAGACATCACCGTCGTTCGCGAGACCGTAACCGATGGCTTTCGCGGAGTCGATGACACTGCCGCCGCCTACCGCAAGGAGAAAATCAACGCCCTCCTTTCGGCAGAGCTCGATCCCCTTGCGGACTAAGGAAAGACGTGGGTTTGGGACAACACCGCCAAGCTCCACATAGGTGACTCCGGACGCGTCCAGGGACTCTTTGATCCGTCCGAGAAGACCGGAGCGGATCACACTGCCGCTTCCGTAGTGGAGCAGGACTTTTTTACAGTTGACATTTTTTACAAGCTTTCCGATCCGGTATTCGGTTTCTTTTCCGAATACGACGCGGGTCGGGGTATAGAAATTAAAATTAAACATAAGACACCCTCCTGATAGATCAAGTATACTAAGAATTGCAGTGATCTGCAAGAAATACCTCTGGAACTTTCCGGATTTTCGGAAGCATACCTGACACAGATTTTACACAGGCTTTAGGTGATGACGGCACCAGATTTTACAGAGGACGCATAGGATAAAGACAGAAACTGACAGACAGGCATAAAAGAAAAAGGCAGAGACGATCTGCAGGAGGAAACACATTATGAAAAAAATAAGACTGACAGCACTTACCATGGCGGGACTGATGGCGGCGGCATCCATGACCGGCTGCGGTGCGAAAACAGCGGAGACCACAGCGGCTTCGGAGACAACGACAGCAGCAGGGACGATGGCGGCAGAGACAACAACTGTGGCGGAGACGGCTGGGAAGGTGTCCCAGACCAAACCGCTTGTAGTATATTTAAACGACTTCGATGATATTATTCCGGAGATGTTTAAAAAGGCGACCGGATATGACGTGGAAGTCGTAGCAGGAAACGGTGCGGAGACACTTGCAAGGATCGAGACGGAGGGCGACAACCCACAGTGGGATATCGTATGGCTGGATTCCATGCCAAGTATCAACTCTCTCGGAAAGAAGGGAATGCTTCTCACGGACTGGGAACCATCTAATGCGGGAAACCTCACCGATTTCTTTAAGGAGATCGTTCCGGCGGACAAGGCATACTATCCGACCGGGGCACACGCGGCAGGCGTGATCGCGTACAGGAATGATGTTTTCACAGAAGAAACAGCTCCGAAGACCTGGGAAGACTTCGCAAAACCGGAATATAAAGATAAGATCGGAATCGCAGATCCGAGCGTAGCGGCTCCGGCATATCCCTTCGTGTCATACTTCTTCAACTCGAAGGGAATGGATAGCGGAAAAGAGTACTTCGGCTCATTATTCGAAAATGGCTTAAAGGTCTACCCAAAGAACCCGCAGGTGGTTCAGGCGCTTGCCAGCGGTGAGATCGCGGTGGCAGGACTTCAGGAGAGCAACGCATACGGCATGATCGCTTCCGGAGAGCCGATCAGCATCATCTGGCCGGAAGAAGGCGCACCGGCATCTGTACGTGTGGCAGCGATCAGCGCGAAGACGGATCAGCCGGAGGTTGCGAAGAAATTCATCGAATTCCTTTTACAGCCGGAGACACAGCAGCAGCTGGTGGATGCGGGAGATGAAGGATATTTTGAACCGTCCGTTGCAGGCGTAAACGAAAAAGAAGATCGCGAGAAAGATGGAAAGCTTGTCTATGCAGAGGCATCCTGGGCATCTGAACACGAAGCAGAGATCAAGGAGTGGTTTGCAGATGAGTCCGCGAAATAGTGGAAAATTAAGAAGCGCAGCACATAGAGGACAGGCAGAAGGGGCGATCGGCTGGATCATCCTTTCCGTGCTTGCTGTTTTAATTATCTTGCCGCTAGGGGCCGTTCTTTTACAGATCGTAAGTCCCGGATTTTTTGGAAATACGGAAAAAGCAGATGGAATGAGCCTGCTCTTTGAGGTCTTTGAAAAACCGCTCTGGTATAAGGCACTCGGAAATTCCATGTCTCTTGGCATCTGGACAACATTTTTTGGCACGGTGTTTGGGGCGTTTCTTGCAAATTTCCGGGTAAAATGGGAGTTTAAGACAGCGAAACTTTTAGACATCGCGGCGTGGATCCTGATGATCATGCCGTCCTTCATCATTGCCCAGGGCTGGGTCTATTTCGCTTCCGGAAACGGGATCGCGAGGTCCTGGCTTCACTGGAACAACATAAACAGTCTGGTATTCAGCTTTCCGGGGCTGGTGTTTATCATGGTACTCAACAAGTTCCCCTTTGCTTATGTGACGATCAAGGCGGCCCTGGAGTGGAAACCGGAACGGCTGTCTCTGGCAGCAAGAATGAATGGGGCATCTCCGTGGGAAGAGTGGAAGACTGTGCAGGCACCTTTATGCATTCCGGCCTATTGTTCCGCGGCGATCTTGATCTTTATGGATACGATCGGTGATTTCGGACTTCCGGCAGCGATCTCCGGAGTATATCGCTTCCCGACATTGCCATACGCGATCTATACGGCGCTTTACAGTTCCCCGATCCGCCTGGATATGGCAGGTGTGTTATCCTTCTATCTGGTACTGATCATCATCGCAGCCATGATCGTCCAGTACAGGATCATTGGTAAAAAGCGGTACGATTTCTTTGATACGGGAACCGTGAAGGCGGTGCCGGTCCGCCCTGCATTTGGAGTCGGGATCATCCTCGATTTCTTAGGGGCATTTCTGGCATTTATCACACTGTTTGTGCCGCTTGGTTCCACAGTGGTCATGTCCTTCTCCGACTCGATCTCCGTTGCAAATTTCAGTTTCACGTTAAAGAATTATGAGAAGGTCATCGTAGACAGCAAAGAGCTCTTAAATGGTCTGGAACACTCCTTGATGATTGCCTTTGCGGCAGCCATCATTGGGCTGGTTCTCGGATTTTTCGTTTCCTATGTGCTGAACTATTCAGACTTCGTTTTAAAGCGCGTGATCGATGTGCTGTCCCTGGTTGCGTTAGCAGTGCCGGGAGTCGTTTTAGGTATCGGCTATATCTTTGTATGGAACCAGCGATGGATCGAATCCATGGGGGTTAAGATGTACGGAACGCCCAGGATCATTGTCCTTGCCAGCGTTGCGGCGGCGATTCCGGTCATCACGAGAGTTCTGACCGGCGGTATGGCAAAGATCCCGAGACCGATCCTGTTTGCGGCCCGGCTTTCCGGCGCCGGTCTTATCACGCGGATTCGGACGATTCTCTGGCCGCTCTTAAAAGCAACCGTTTTGTCCGCATTTTTATCCGCATTTGGCGGAAGCGTGTTCAACCTTGCGATCAATACGATCCTCTATCCGCCGAACTATCAGACACTGCCGGTCTACATCAGCAAAGGAGTGGAAAATCTGAAATTCGGATATTCTGCGGCGGCAACGGTGTTTGGCGGCGGAATCGTGGTCCTTCTCATTTTACTGATGGAGCTTTTACCGCTTTATTCTCAGCTGTTCCAGAGAAGAAGAGCAGCCGGATCTGTGGTGAAGCTCTTCCGGGGGCAGAAAGAAAATAAGCGGGTAACGATGAAGGTACAGAATAGTTAGACGATCAGGAAATAAAGCAGATACAGTGGGAGACTTTATAGGGTACACGCTAACTGCTTTTGGAGGAATATATGGAGATTCAGAAACAGGAAGTCATCTTAAAAATAGAAGATCTGACAAAAAGCTTTGGAAAGACGGAAGTGCTTAAGGGAATCAGCATGGAAGTCCATAAAAACGAGATCATCAGCGTATTGGGTCCGTCCGGCTGCGGAAAGTCCACCTTGCTGAACATTATCGCAGGCATGCTGGCTCCCGATGGCGGACGCGTGACTATGAACGGGCAGATGATCTCTGAGGCGGGAAAAGTCCTACCGCCGGAGAAACGCCATATGAACATGGTGTTTCAGGATTTTGCACTGTGGCCACATATGACAGCGTATGATAACATCGCTTACGGCTTAAAGCGGAGCAAAACCGGAAAAGAGGAGATCGAGGAGCGGGTACAGGAGCTCTTAAAGCTTCTGCATCTGGAGGGACTGGAAAAACGGTATCCGGCGGAGCTTTCCGGCGGTCAGCAGCAGAGAGTCGCGATCGCCCGGGCACTGATCACGAAGCCGGATATTCTCCTGATGGATGAGCCGCTCTGCAATCTGGATGTCCAGCTCCGTGTGGAGATGAGAACCGAAATGGCGTTCTTGTTCCGGAAGCTTGGGACGACCGTCTTTCACGTCACCCATGACCCGTCGGAGGCGTTCGCGATGGCGGACCGGATCGTGATCATGAACAAGGGAAATATCGACCAGATCGATTCCCCGAAAAACTGTTACAGGAATCCGGGAACGGAGTCGGTGGCGGCTCTTTTAGGTGCCGGAAACCGGGTACATGGATACGCGAGGAAGGATGGCGGCACGCAGATCGATCTCGGTGGCAGTGTCTGCGGAACACTCGGAAGAAACGGAATCCGCAAAGATGACATGGTGACTGTCCGCTTCCGCGCGGAGAACACGGTGTGGACCGGAAGCGAGCGGCAGGAGAACAGTTTTCCGGTGGCGGTCGAGTATTCCTCCTTCGAGGGGGATTATTACCGCGTTATGGCGAAGATGGGAATGGGAGAACCGCTCTGCTTCTTAAGCCGTAACTATCTGGAAAAAGGCACGGAAGGCTACGTGAATGTGGAAGGGGACCGTCTCTATGTGTACGGCCCGGAGACAGCGGCATGAGCGGGAACCTGTATCTGATGAGTGACATTCATGGATATTTTATTCCCTTTCTGCAAATACTGAAAAAGATCCGGTTTACGGATGCGAATCGGATGGTGATCCTGGGGGATCTTGTGGCGAAAGGACCGGATTCCCTGGGACTTTTGTGCTTTGTGATGGAACATAAGAATATTCTGGCGCTGAGAGGGAATCATGAACAGCGGCTCTTACAGTATTTTGGAACAGACCGCGCGGCCGGGATCCCGGATTCCACGATGCGGCCCTGGGTGGCCGGAGACGGGGCGGGGATCATCAGGCAGATGAATATGCTGTCAGAGACAGGACGCAGGAAGGTTCTGGAGTTTATCGAAACGATGCCGCTCTGGGCAGCCATGGAGATCTGCGGCAGAAAGTATGTGTTGATTCACGGAGCGCCGGATGATGAAATGAAAAAAGAACTTCTAGCAGTGCAAAAAGATCCCGGTGGGAAAAGAAAAACAGCGGATTATGATGTCCTCATAAACCGATATGAATCACCAGACGCGGATAACCGGCTTCCAGCGGGAATGACTGCCATAGTGGGACACACGCCGACATTCAAATATGGAACACAGTACGCGGGAGATATGATCATAAGGGACGATAAGATCTTTCTGGACTGCGGAGCCGGTCAGGGATATGGATTGGGCTGTCTGGAAATATTGTCTGGCAATGACAAAAATTCCTATCGAAAATACTTTACAAATACGGAGAACGGGAGTATATTGTAAACAACCGCTGATGGAAATGACGGTCAGCGATAGGACAATTCAATAATAAGTCTTCAGGGCAGGGTGCAAGTCCCTACCGGCGGTAAAGCCCGCGAGCCGAGAGGCATGATCCGGTGAGATTCCGGGGCCGACAGTATAGTCTGGATGAAAGAAGAATTTCAGGTTTGTTTGTGATATGCGGAAGCGATCCGGTGTTCGAAAAAGAGGACAGGATCGAGAGATTCCGTATCGCGGAAGATCGGATCAGTAGCTCTGAAATAGGAAACTGTTTCAGGGCTTTTTTAATGAAAAGGATCCGGGAAAAGCTGGGAATAACGGAAATTTATATTTCCGGATGAAACAACGGACCGAATATGGAAAACCCTGTAGGCATCTACTTTACAGGTTTTTTTAACAGAAAATTCCTATGGAACTTTCTGATTGTGCCTGTAAGGCAGGTTTGCGGAAAGAGGAGTGAAAAAGATGACGGACCGGGATTATATGCTGCGGGCCATTGAGCTTGCAAAGGGGGGACTTGGCTGGACGAGCCCGAATCCCCTCGTGGGAGCTGTGATCGTGAAAGACGGAAGGATCATAGGGGAAGGTTATCATGAGCGGTGCGGAAAACTCCACGCGGAGCGAAATGCCATTGCGTCGCTCACGGAAAGCGCGGAGGGCGCGACACTCTATGTGACGTTGGAGCCGTGCTGCCATTACGGAAAGACACCTCCCTGCACGGAGGCGATCCTCGAGCAGAAGATCGCAAGAGTTGTGATCGGTTCAAGAGATCCGAATCCCCTGGTGGCAGGAAAAGGCGCGGCGATCTTAAGAGCAGCGGGAGTCCGGGTGGAAGAGGACTTTATGCGGGAGGAATGCGATGCGTTAAATCCGGTGTTCTTCCACTATATCACAAAGAAAACGCCCTATGTGGTCATGAAATACGCCATGACGGCGGACGGAAAGATCGCTGCGCGGACCGGTGACTCCAAGTGGATCACAGGAGAGAGTGCAAGGAAAAAGGTGCAGGAGCTGCGCCACCAGTATATGGGGATCATGGCGGGGATCGGCACGGTCCTGGCAGACGATCCGATGTTGAACGTCCGGATCCCCGGGCTGAAGAGCCCGGTGCGGATCATCTGCGACAGCGGACTCAGGATCCCGATGGATTCACAGATCGTGAAGACGGCAAAGGAGTACCGGACCATCGTAGCGTATGCGGGGGAGCATTCCGGGGAAGGCTGTAAAGAAGCGGAAGAGAAAGAGGAACAGCTTCACGCGGCCGGCGTGGAGACTGTGTCGGTCCCGGACGCAGACGGGCGTGTGGATCTTGGAAAGCTCATGGAATATCTCGGAAGCCAGGGTATCGACAGTGTACTTTTAGAGGGCGGCGGTACCTTAAATGACGCGGCGCTGTCAGCCGGGATCGTAAACGAGATCTGCGCGTTTATCGCACCGAAGATCTTCGGCGGTGCCGGTGCGAAGACTCCGGTTTCCGGGATCGGTGTGGCGCATCCGGCGGAAGCCGTGATGTTGACGTTAAAACAGATGGAGACGATCGGGGATGATCTGATGCTCAGATATTCGGTAGATTGAAAATGGGAAAGGAAATGAGAGCATGTTTACAGGGATTGTAGAAGAACTCGGACAGGTGAAGGCACTTTCCCTGCGCGGAAATTCCGGTACGCTGACGGTAAAAGCGAAAAAAGTTCTGGAAGGAACAAAAATCGGTGACAGCATCGCGGTCAATGGTGTCTGCCTTACGGTCACGAATATGAAAAATAACGAGTTTTCCGCCGATGTGATGGCGGAGACGGTGAGGAGAAGCAGCCTTGGAGCACTGCGTGATGGAAGTTATGTAAACCTGGAGCGGGCCATGGCGGCGGACGGCAGATTCGGCGGTCATATTGTTTCCGGTCACATTGACGGAACCGGTCAGATCGAATCGATGAGACGGGAAGAGAATGCAGTCTGGGTCACGATCGCATGTACAGATAAGATCCTGGATCTGATCGTGGAAAAAGGTTCAATCTGCATCGACGGGATCAGCCTCACGGTGGCGGCGGTGACAAAGCGGAACTTTTCAGTGTCGGTGATCCCACATACCGGCGAGGAGACAACGCTTTTGAAGAAAAAAGCAGGAGATGCGGTCAATCTGGAAAACGACATTGTGGGGAAATATATTCAGAAATTTGTGGATATCGGAAGAAATTCCGGTGCGGACAGGGGAAAAGCGGAGGACGGCAAGGATGCCGGGGACAGCACGAAAGGAAACTCCGGTCTCAGCATGGAGTTCCTTCAGAAATATGGATTTTAAAACAGATGCTTTGAAGATATTTAGAAACATCCAGAAAATATGAGATCAGAGCAGTTAAAGTTTCAGCAGTAGGAATCCTGCTGAAAGAAAAACTTTTAATAAAAGGCTCTGGAAAGGCAGGAAAATATGAACGAGCAATACAACACAATCGAAGAAGCGATCGAAGATCTGCGGGCGGGAAAGATCATTCTCGTGACAGATGACCCGGACCGGGAGAATGAGGGAGATATGATCTGCGCGGCAGAGTTCGCGACACAGGCAAATATCAATTTCATGGCAAGCCACGCAAAGGGACTGATCTGTACGCCGATGAGCGCGGCAGTGGCAGAGCGGCTGGGACTTCCGCAGATGGTATCCGAGAACACGGATAACCACTGCACGGCATTCACGGTCTCCATTGACCATGTGGACACGACAACAGGAATTTCTGCGGCGGAGCGCTCTTACACGATGATGAAGTGTGTGGATCCGGCGACAAAGCCCCAGGATCTCAGAAGACCGGGACACGTATTCCCGCTTGTAGCAAGACGGGGCGGAGTGCTCGTGAGAAACGGCCATACCGAGGCAACTGTGGACCTCATGCGTCTGGCGGGACTTTCCGAGTGCGGCGTGTGCTGTGAGATCATGGAGGAAGACGGAACCATGATGCGGACCACGAATCTATGGAAGCTGGCGAAGGAGTACGGACTGAAATTTATCACGATCAAGGAACTGCAGGATTACTGCCGTGTCCATGAAAAACATGTGGTGCAGGAAGCCTGCGCGGACATGCCGACCCAGTACGGACACTTTAAGATCTACGGCTATGTGAACGATATTACCGGCGAGCACCATGTGGCTCTTGTGAAGGGGGATATCGGGGACGGCGAGGATGTGCTCTGCCGCGTGCATTCCGAGTGCCTGACCGGAGATGTGTTCGGTTCCATGCGCTGTGACTGCGGAAAACAGCTCCAGACCGCGATGCGCCAGGTGGAGGCGGAAGGCCGTGGCATCATCCTCTACATGCGCCAGGAAGGCCGCGGCATCGGTCTGATCAACAAACTGAAGACGTATGTGCTTCAGGAGCAAGGCTTTGACACGGTGGAGGCCAATATCAAGCTTGGTTTTGCTCCGGATCTCAGGGAATACTGGATCGGGGCACAGATCTTAAGGGATCTCGGCGTGAAGTCCTTGAGACTTCTCACGAATAATCCGGAGAAGATCTACGGACTTTCCGGCTTCGGACTTGAGATTCATGAGCGCGTGCCGATCGAGATCGATCCGCAGCAGTACGACAGCTTCTATCTGAAGACGAAGCAGGACAAGATGGGACACATCTTTACAAAAATTAAAGTGTGATAGGATGGAACGTCCATTGCTGAAAGTCCTGTACACCGGCGGCATGCATCCCGCACGGACGGAAGTGCTGAGATGATTACAGCCGCGCAGGCGGCACAGATCTACGGGCATGCATCCCGCACGGATGGAAGTGATGGGCAATTGGAAATAGAATTTTGCATGTAATTATGAAGACTTCTGAATAGCAGTAAGCATAAGAAAAGGAGAAACATCATGAAAGAGATCAAAGTATTAGAAGGAAAAGTTGTAGCACCGGAAGGCATGAAAG
This sequence comes from Clostridium sp. OF03-18AA, assembly GCF_003478035.1. Classification (GTDB taxonomy): domain Bacteria; phylum Bacillota; class Clostridia; order Lachnospirales; family Lachnospiraceae; genus Pilosibacter. The sequence continues at coordinate 65,330 of NZ_QUEP01000005.1, read as the reverse complement.
TGGGGATCGTAGCTTCCCGTTTCAACGAGATCATCGTAAATAAGCTTTTAGGCGGAGCAGTTGACGGACTTGTCCGCCACGGTGTGGAGGAAGAAAATATCACGGCGGCCTGGGTTCCGGGCGCGTTCGAGATCCCGGTTGCGGCATCTGCCATGGCAAAGTCCGGCAAGTACGACGCGATCATCTGCGTCGGCGCTGTGATCCGCGGTGATACCACACACTACGATTATGTGTGCAGTGAGGTCTCCAAGGGAATCGCGCAGGTGGGACTGGCAGAGAAGATGCCGGTACTCTTCGGCGTCCTGACAACCGAGAACATCGAGCAGGCCATCGCCCGTGCCGGAAGCAAAGGCGGAAATAAGGGATATGACTGTGCACTTTCCGCGATCGAGATGGTAAATCTTATGAGACAGTTCTAATTTCAGATCATATAGACGTAAAAGATCAGCGCCTGAAAACATTTTTCAGAGGCGCTGATTTTTGCGTAATGGGAAATTCTGTTTTATCAGAGCTTATAAGGCTTTCGTCTCCTCCGTGAATTTGACCGCGAAATCCCGGTTCAGTTTCATGAAGAGCTGCTGCTCCTCGGGAGACCAGCTCTCAAAAATCGCATTTTCGATGGAGATCAGGCGATGGGCGGTATTTTTCATGAGTTCCTCTCCTTTTTCCGTGAGAAAAACGCAGGTGTTCCTCCCAGTTCCGGGTTTCAGGTACAGATAACCGGCTTGTTCCATCCTGCGTACTGCAGAGTTGATCGTGGATTTTGTGGTGCCGGTCTCTTTGTAAAAAATACTTTGATTGCAGCCGGAGCCGTGTTCATTGAGGGAGTAGAGAATATCAAGCTCGCTGTCCGTGAGACCGAGCTTTAATGCAGCGTCATGGTAGACACTGTTGACCTGGCTGAGTAGGTTGTAGAATTCTTTAAATGCAGAGTACATGGCAGATCTCCTGAAAATATAAGTGTATGGGGGCAGTGCAGGGCTTTGCATCCGCCTGCACGGGTTATCAGTCTATGTGTATCCGTACTTCTTTGCCTTCCGGATCAGGAAGAAGAGCGACAGGCATACCGCCATAAATTCCGCCGCGATGATGGAATACCAGATCCCGGAGACACCGAGGAAAAACGGCAGTATGATCACAGCCCCTGTTTCAAAGATCATGGTACGGCAGAAGGAGATCACAGCGGAGACAAATCCGTCGTTGAGTGCCGTAAAGAAGGACGATGCGTAGATGCTGAAGCCCATGAACAGGAAAGAGATCGAGTATGAGCGGAATGCATGGACCGTCATGTCTAAGAGGTTCGTGTTATAGCGGACGAAAATTCCCGCAAGAAACGGGGCACCCGCTTCTGCCACGATCGTCAGGATGATCTGAAAGGTCAGGATCAGCCGGAAGCTTTTTCCGAGCAGATTCTTTAACTCGCTCTTATTTCCTGCACCGCAGTGATAGCCCACGATCGGGGCACTTCCCATAGAGTAGCCGATAAAGAGCGCCGCAAAGATAAAGCTCACGTACATGATGACGCCGTATACGGCAACACCATCGGAACCGGAAAGGCGCATGAGCTGCCAGTTGTAGAGCATGTTCACGATGGACATGGAGATGTTCGTCATAAACTCGGAAGCGCCGTTTGTACAGGTCTTCAACAGGGCACTAAAGTCCATATGGGTCCTTCCGAGACGGAGTCGGCTCCTGTTTGGAAAGATAAAGTAGAGCAGGGGGATCAGTCCGCCGATGGACTGACTGATCGCCGTTGCGGCGGCCGCTCCCACGACACCGAGACGCAGAACAGCGATAAAATAAGCATCGAGGATCATGTTTGTGAGTCCTGCCGCGATGGTGATCAGGAGTCCGAGCTGCGGGCGTTCCGCTACAACGAGAAAGCTCTGGAATACATTCTGCAGCATGAAGGGAATCAGAGCCAGCAGGATGATCCGGCCGTAACGGACGCAGTAGGGGAGAAGGATCTCATCAGCACCTAAGAGTCTTGCCATCGGGGCTAAAAGAATCTCACCGCCTACCGTAAAGAGGAAGCCCACCGCGATCAGAACGTAGACGAGGAGGGAAAAGATCTCCTTTGCTTTTTTTCATTCCCGGTTCCGAAGGTCAGAGCCACCAGGGCACTGCCGCCGCTGCCGGTCATAAAGCCGATGGCACCGAGGATCATGAGAAACGGCATAATGATATTAATGGAGGCGAAGGCCTCGGAACCCACAAAGTTCGAGACGAAAACACCGTCCACAACTCCGTAGATGGACGTGAGAATCATCATGACGATAGACGGAAACGTGAACCGCAGGAGTTTTTTGTAGGTAAAGTGGTCGGAAAGTGAAATATTCATCGTGTGCCCTTTCAGTTTTTTTACTGTGTCTGCCCGAGGGAAAATTCATGTTTTTCCTATCGACAGTTTTGCAGCTGTTGATGTACGAAATCGTACGTAGAATCATAGTACGATTACATACATATGTCAAGAAAAACTTTGCATACTGTCTCACGGTATGAACTTCGCATCCAGCCTCACAGATATGAACTTTGCATACTGTCCCACGGAAGAACTTCGCATCCAGTCTCACAGATATGAACTTTGCGTCCTGCCTCACGGAGGTTCGCCTCGAATTAAGATGGAAATCTCACAGAATGAGTTTTTACACAGATTTTACATTCTTTTACCGGAGCGTGATTGTTCGTTTCTTTTTTCTGTTATATGATATAGAAGTGAAAATGAGAGAGAAAAGAAAGAGCAGTCACGAGCTGGGTCGACTGCGGCAGAGGAAAAAGAATATGACATATAAGGAAATCAAGAAAAACGAGGAAGTTTTAGCTTACCTGAAAAAAGGAAACGACAATCTGGGGACTATGGGATTTACAGATCATTCGGACGCGCACTGCGCGATGGTTGCGGAGCGGGCAGCAATGATCTTAAAGAAATTCGGTTACTCAGATCACGATATCGAGCTGGTGAAGATCGCCGGTTTCATGCATGATATGGGAAATGCGATCAACCGGCATGCCCATGCGGAGTATGGTGCCCTTCTGGCATCCCAGATCCTGGAAAAGACGGATCTTCCGATCACAGACCGCGCGATCATCGTCTCCGCGATCGGAAACCATGATGAGTCAACGGGCGGAGCTGTAGATCCGATCTCCGCGGCGCTTATCATCGCCGACAAGACGGATGTACGCAGAAACCGCGTCCGCCAGAAGGAGATGGCCTCGTTTGATATCCACGACCGCGTAAACTATGCGGTTACAGAGGCAAAATTAAAGGTAAATGAGGAAAAGAAAGTGATCACCCTGAACTTAAAGATCGACGAAAACATCTGCTCCATGCTGGAGTACTTCGAGATCTTCTTACAGCGCATGCTCATGTGTCGCCGTGCGTGTGAAATGCTCGGAGCGAAATTCAAGATGACGGCGAACGGAAGTAAGATCGTATAACAAAAAGAAATCCGGAATACTCCTCTTATGATATCCCCTGAAACAGATTTTATGGATCTGTTCTGGGGATTGTTTTTATGTAACAGGAAATTCCAAGGAATTCCCTGTTACATAAAAAGGCACTAACGTGCCCAAAATGTGCACTCGCGCGAAGATGTAGTTTGTCGCAAGCGACTGCGCGAGACGCGAGAAGGTGCCGAGGCACATTCTTTTCTATAACAATAACAAATATATTAGTTACGAGCAAAACGGGAAAAAATTCGGGATAAAACAGGGAAAAAAGCAAAATATATTTATGCAAATCGTATAAAATCATAGAAATATATTAGCAAAAATGCGAGAATATGCCTCATATAAGCGCATATAAGTTGACACATATTGGAAAATATCGTATAGTGAATATATTAGTAGACCAATGTGAGGAAAGGGCAGAACCCTAAGGAGGAAAAACTATGAAAATGACATTCCGCTGGTACGGCGAAGACAGTGATCCGATCAAATTAAAACAGATCCGTCAGATCCCGGGGATGACCGGGTTGATGGGCTTACTTGATTATAAGGCAGCAGGCGAGGTATGGACAGAAGAGGAAATTAAAGCATATATGGAGCATGTCCATGCATCCGGTCTTGAGTGTGAAGTCATCGAGAGCGTAAACGTTCACGAGGATATCAAGATGGGACTTCCGACAAGAGACAAATATATCGAGAATTATATCACCACGATCCGTAACCTCGCAAAATACGGCGTAAAGGTAATCATTTACAACTTCATGCCGGTATTTGACTGGTTAAGAACAGATCTTGCAAGAGAGATCCCGGAGGATGGCTCCAACAGCCTGTACTTTGACGAAAAGGATCTTGGAGAGATGACTCCGCTTGATATTGTAAAGAAAACAGCAGGAGACAGCAATGGCTTCTCCCTTCCGGGCTGGGAGCCGGAGCGCCTTGCAGAGCTTGAAAAGACATTAAAACAGTATGAGAATATCACAGCAGATGATCTTCGCAGAAACTATAAGTATTTCCTTGATGCGATCATTCCGGTATGTGAAGAGGTTGGTGTCAAGATGGCATGTCATCCGGATGATCCGGCCTGGCCGATCTTCGGTCTTCCGAGAATCGCTCACAGCCAGGAGGATTTCGATAAGATCTGCGCTCTGCATGATTCACCGGCAAACGGACTCTGCCTTTGCACTGGTTCACTTGGATCCAATCCGGACAACAATATCCCGGAGATCATCCGTCACTTTGGTGAGATGAACAGAATCAATGCAATGCATGTCCGCAATGTAAAATTCCTCGGATACCACAAATTCCGTGAGGCATCCCACCTTTCCTCTGACGGATCCCTGGATCTTTATGAGATTATGAAGGCGATCTACGATACATGCCCGGATACATATATCCGTCCGGATCACGGCAGAATGATCTGGGATGAGATCGGCAGACCGGGATATGGTTTATATGACCGTGCACTCGGTGCAACTTATCTGAACGGACTCTGGGAAGCGATCGACAAAAATGCCAAAGCTTCCGAGAAATAATCTGTAGCCATTTTTCGAAGAAAAATGAGCGAATTACGAATGTTTTGAGGATTGCGGGAGCACGCGGTGCAGAGCAGTCCGGTATCAGAGGGGTCAAAAGCTTTTGGCCCCAACATCCTGTTATACGAAAAAGAAAGCGTGGCAAATATGAAACTGACATTAAATGGAATCAAAAAGACAGCTGCCTGGGAAGCAGCAGGAATCAAGCTTCCGTCCTATTCGATCGAACAGGTGGCAGAGGAAACAAAAAAAGCACCGGTATGGGTTCATTTCGGTGCAGGAAATATTTTTCGTATCTTTATCGGCGGGCTTGCTGACCGTCTGATCGCACAGGGAGAAATGAAAAAAGGAATCACCTGTGTGGAGACTTTTGATTTTGACGTAGTGGATAAGATTTACAAGCCATATGACAATCTGGTTTTGGCTGTCACTTTAAAGGCAGACGGTTCTACAGATAAGCAGGTGATCGGTTCCCTTGCGGAAGCGATCAAGGCACAGTCAAATGTTCCGGAGGAGTGGAACCGCCTGAAAGAGATCTTTACAGATCCTGGTCTCCAGATGATCTCCTTCACGATCACAGAAAAAGGTTACGCTTTGAAAAATGCTGAGGGAAATTACTTCCCATTTGTTCAGGCAGATATCGACAATGGTCCGGAGAAGCCGGGCGCTGCGATGGCAGTTGTGTGTGCGCTGCTGTTTGAGCGTTTCAAGGCAGGAAAGCATCCGTTGGCAGTCGTATCCATGGACAACTGTTCCCATAATGGAGAAAAGCTCCAGAATTCCATCCTCACAATGGCGAAGGAATGGGAAAAGAAGGGCTTTGTAGGCGCAGACTTTGTTGCATACCTTTCTGATGAAAAGCAGATCTCCTTCCCGTGGAGCATGATCGATAAGATCACTCCGCGTCCGGCAGATTCTGTATGCAAGGAGCTGGAGAAAGCCGGTGTTGAAGATATCGCCCCGGTCATCACATCAAAGAAAACCTATATCGCTCCGTTTGTTAACGCCGAGGGGCCGCAGTACCTTGTTATTGAGGATAAATTCCCGAACGGACGTCCGGCACTTGAAAAGGCCGGTGTCTATATGACAGACCGCGATACAGTAAACAAAGTGGAGCGCATGAAGGTTACAACCTGCCTGAATCCGTTACATACAGCACTTGCCGTTTACGGCTGTGTCCTTGGATATACACTGATCGCAGATGAGATGAAGGATCAGGAATTAAACAAACTGGTTCATGAGATCGGTCCGGTAGAAGGAATGCCGGTCGTTACAGATCCGGGAATTCTGTCTCCGAAGGACTTTGTTGATGAGGTGATCAATGTCCGGATCCCGAATCCGTTCATGCCGGATACCCCGCAGCGTATCGCAACCGATACATCCCAGAAGGTCGGAATCCGTTATGGAGAGACGATCAAGTCTTATGTTGCAAAATACGGAGATGCAAAGAAGCTGACAGCAATTCCACTTGCGATCGCAGGCTGGTGCCGTTATCTTCTCGGTGTACAGGATGACGGGGAAGCTTTCGAACGTTCCTCCGATCCGATGCTTGCGGAGCTTACAGAGGTAATGAAGGGAATCGAGCTTGGAAAGCCGGAAACCTACCATGGACAGTTAAAGAGCATTCTTTCCAATGAGAATATTTTCGGAATCGATCTTTACAAGGCCGGAATCGGTGAGAAGATCGAGGAGATGTTCTTAGAAGAGATTGCAGGACCTGGAGCAGTAAGAACAGTTTTAAAGAAATATATGGCTTAAACAGAGAACAGAAAAGGTATCCGCCGCAGGGTGGATACCTTTTTGCATTAGGAAATTCGTACGAAGACATCGATTGTCGTGAGCGGCCGTACGAGGCGCGAGAATGTGCCAAGGCGCATTCCTTATACAAAAATACCTTTGACAGCCGGGAACTGATGTGACAGACACAACAGCTCTTAAACTGTCAAAGGTATTTTTATCTCAGTCGGGCCTCATAGACATTCGACTTGAATTACGGCTCGTTAACCTGAACAACGACCTTCATATAATTACCCGGATTCTTTTCGATATCAATGATGGTTGCCGGCGCTTCATCAATGGAGATGACCTTTGTCAGGATCTTCTTGATATCAACTCTTCCACTGTGGATGAGTTCGATCGCTTCCTCAAACTCACCGGCACTTGTACGTGCACCGCGGATATCCACTTCCTTTTTCGTGATCAGATCGGTCGGGAGCGGAGTTTCTGTTTTCGGCCATCCGGTCAGGGTGATCCTTCCGGCATTACTTACAAGATCAAGGGTGGAGCGGATCGCTGCATTTGCACCGCTGCATTCCATAACCTGCTGTGCCATAACACCGTTTGTGATCTCACTGATTCGTTTTACCGTGTCTTCTGTTTTGGAATTGATCACATATTCGATGCCAAGCTCCTTTGCAAACTGCAGACGTTCGTCGACAAGATCGAGTAAGATCGCGTGAGCGCCGTATGCCTGTGCGATCATTCCGGCAAGAAGACCGATCGGACCGGCACCGATGATCGCGCAGTACTCGCCTGCCTTTAAACCGCCGCGGTGAATGCCGTGAAGGGAGATTGTAAGCGGCTCTGCCATTGCAGCCTCTTCCCAGCTCATATCATCCGGCATTTTTACGAGCATGTCTGCCGGGTGACAGAAGTATTCTGCCATGCCGCCGTCAACATGGACACCGAGTACATGAAGATCGGTACAGCAGTTTGTACGTCCGATGCTGCATGGATAGCAGTGGCCACAGTACAAATACGGATCTGCGATGACTTTGTCGCCGATCTTCAGTCCTTTTGGATTGTCCTCCGGAATGGATTCGATGATTCCGGCTAACTCATGTCCAATAATCCTCGGATAGGAAACGAGGTTGTTAGTTCCGCGGAATGCACCGATATCGGATCCGCAGATTCCGGCTGTGATGATCCTGATCAAAGCCTCACCGGCCTTTGGCGTTGGTTTTTCAATGTCTACGAGTACAACGTTCTTTGGCTCGTTGATTCTTACTGCTTTCATAGTGAACCTCCTGAATAATATGCTTTAAGAGAGAAACAAGGGCGGATGTGACTGAAAAATCTCAGAGGGATACATCCGCCTTTTGCTACCGGCAATATTATGAAAAAGAATGATTAAAGGTTATCAAAGGTAAATACGATCTTTCGGATGGATGGATCGCGGGAATCAACAAAATCGAATGCTTCCTGTGCTTTTGTAAGCGGGAAGGTGTGGGAAATAGAGTTTGACAGGTCGAGAGTTCCGGCATTGATCATCTCGATCGCTTTTCCGAACATCTTATTCTGAAGTCTGGAACCGCGAACATCCAGCTCTTTTGATGTAATCGCGAACTGGTTGACCTCTGTTGGTGCAGTGGAGAAGCCCATGGTCATGACTCTTCCGGCATTGCCGGTCGCCTGAAGAAGATTGATCAGGGAATCCTTTGTGCATGCAGAGTCGATGGAAACAGTTGCACCATGACCAAAGGTGTATTCCTTTACCTTCTCAACAAGATCTTCTTTTAATACGTTGATCGTATATTTTGCTCCGTTTTTCTTTGCAGCCTCAAGCTTCTCATCCATGATATCAGCCACGATGATGTGGTCGCAGAGCTGACGGGCTACCTTTAAAATCGTGCTTCCGAGAGCGCCGGCGCCGAAGATCAGAAGCATATCGTCCTTTTCGAGCTGTGCTCTTGTACAGGACTGGATCGCGATCGTTGTCGGCTCGATCATAACAGCATCCTGATCGGAAAGAGAATCCGGAAGAAGGTAGCAGTCAGATTCCGGAACAGCAATATATTCACGATATCCGCCGTCGATATGAACACCGCGGACCTTCAGATTGTCGCAGACATTTCCGCGGCCAATCTTGCACGGATAGCAGTGACCGCAGCTTGTTACCTGATTGACGATCACGCGGTCGCCGACCTTTAAATTCTTTACGTTACTTCCAACCTCGTCAACACGTCCGACCATTTCGTGGCCGATGATGCGTGGGTAGGTTGCGGCAGCATTTGTTCCATGATAGATTCCGACATCAGATCCGCAGATACCGGCTGCGGTCATTTTGATCATAACATTGTTTTTTTCATCGATCGACGGCTTTTCTACGTCGATGACCTGAAGGTTGTTAGGACTTACGATTTGTACTGCTTTCATATCTTGTTCCTCCATGTTTTTATGATGATATTTTAGTGTCCTTTTTTTGATTCCGGAGAGCTTCGCAAGAAAATGGTTTGACACATTTGATTATGAACACATAATATATTAGTTATACAGGGATTATTATACTATACAAACAGGATAATATCAATATATTTGGGTAAAAATGACGAATGAAGAGCTGGAAAGTGAAGAAAAGCCAATAGAACAGACGAAATGACGATGGAATAAACATATTAGATTGGAAAAATAGGAAAAGAAACCAAGATAAATAAGCGATAAAACGTGTGATTATAGTAAAAAACATAGTATATTAGTTGCAATAAGAAAACAAAAAGCTATATTGGCAAAATGACGGTTTTCTGTTATAAATAAAAGCAGGGAAAGGAAATGGAGGTATTTATATGCCATTTGAAATATTCAGTGAACGGAAAAACGGAGAGACAAACAGTAAATATGCATACCGTCTTCTGAGGGAAAGCATTATGAGCTTTAAGCTTCTTCCGGGAGAGGCTCTGGATGAGACGGTGATCAGTGAACAGTTCGGAACAAGCAGAACTCCGGTTCGTGAGGCTTTGATCCTGTTGAAAAATGAAAAGCTTGTGGACATTCTTCCACAAAAAGGAAGCAAGGTCAGCTTTATCGATCTGAATTTAGTCAGACAGGGATATTTTACGAGACGTGTGATCGAAACAGCGATCTTTAAGGAAACCGCCGGAACACTTTCGCCAGAGCAGCTAAGAAACATGAAGACCAATCTGCAGCTTCAGGAGCAGGAGATCAACCGTGAGACAACCATGAGCGATTATTTCTTTGATCTGGACAATGAGATGCACTGTATGTTGTATGAGTTCAGCCATAAAATGGATGTATGGTACTGTGTCCATAATATCGGGTCGCATTATGACCGTGTTCGATATCTGGATACAAGGGAGAATGATATCAACCGGGAGCAGATCTTAGAGGAGCATAACCGGATGTATTATTACATGATGATGGGGATCCCAAATGATGTCAATGTAGAAGACTTTATGACCGGACATCTGGGACGATTCCGGAGAGATCTCCAGAAAAAGATCGAACTGTATCCGGAATATTTTACGGAGTAGGAGATCGCAGACAGATCATATGAATCACTAAGCCTGGTATACGGCAGTAATGCTGTTATATCAGGCTTTTTTGAACAAATTTAACGAAAACTTTGCACAATAAATATATTAGAAGCTTTAACAAAAGAAAAATATTGTGTTTTATTGAGATGTATAGGCTGTTGGACCGCTTGAATGGGCAACAAAATGAGAAAGTGGACGGAAAATAAAACAAAATACATTATACAAAATAGACAAAAAACAGATTTAAAACCATCTACATAAGAAAAAATAATATGCAATATATACAAAACAGAAGATGCGTATGAAAATATGCACAAAAAATAGAAAGAATTTATGGAAAAATTGTGAATAGATATTATTGGGATGATATGGCAATATATTAGTATCTTAACAGGGGGATATAAGTAACCAGATCTATTTTACTTATGAAGCAATCCTGCCGGAAACGATATCGGGGTGTAGCTGTTTACTTTGGCCTTTGTAATAAATGGATAAAAAACGAAAAATATATTCGATTCATACAAAAAACAGACGTTCTGTATAAATCACACAAAAAAATCAATATTTTACGATGAATCATTGACACTTGATACATTACCATGTATAATCTGTTGTATACAAGAGGATATACAAGACGAAAAAAGGTAATTATGTACAAATGGGGATTTGGATGTAATGTGCAGGGGAAAAAGTTTTCCTTGAGGAAAACAACAATAAATTTTTAAATGGAGGAAAAATTATGAAACTGAAAAAAGTAGTAGCACTCGTAGCGGTCGGCGCTGTAGCAACAAATCTCGTTGCATGTAGCAGTTCTTCCGGTGGATCCGCAACCACCGCAGCAGCAGAGACAACCGCAGCCGCAGCAGAAACAAAGGCGGCAGAAACAACCGCAGTTGCAGCAAAAGACGGAGAAGCAAAAGGAATCAAGGTTGGCTTTACAAACAGCTACAACGGAAACAGTTACCGTCAGACAGAAGAAAAACAGATGCAGATCGTTGCAGATAAGCTGAAGGCAGATGGATATATCAGTGAGTATACAGTTGCTGAGGCAAATCAGGATACAGCGACCCAGATCGCCCAGATCGAGGATTTTATCACTCAGGGATATGACATTATCATTGTTGATCCGGCTTCCACAAGCTCTTTAAACAATGCGATCATGGAAGCGTGTGATGCCGGCATTCCGGTTATCACTGTCAATGATGGTCCGGTTGATTGTGAAGCTGATCTGTTATACCAGATGTACTTTGAGAATGAAGAGATGACAAAGGCTCTTACCGAGTATGTATGTGAGCAGATGGGTGGCTCCGGCAACCTGATCGAGCTTCGTGGTACAGCAGGTACAACGACAGATGATCAGTTCCATCAGGGTGTTTTAGCAGCTCTTGAAAAATATCCGGATGTAAAGATCGTTTCCGAGATCTATACAGACTGGACAGCATCGAAAGCACAGACAGAGTTAAACAGTGTTCTTCCGACACTCTCTGATGTGAAGGGTCTTGTAACACAGGGCGGAGATGCTTACGCTGCAGTACAGGCATTCCTTTCCGCTGGATATTCCGCAGATACTCTTCCGGTTATCGCAGGTGATAACAGAGGAAGCTTCCTTAACTGGTGGGCAAATGAAGCTCCGGAAGGTTACAAGACATTATCCGCAGCAAGTAACCCGTGGATCGGTGCAATGTCTCTTTACGTAGCAGTTGATATCTGCAATGGTGAGAAGGTAGTTAACAATATGAGTATTCCGTTTGGCATGGTTGATGCAGATACACTTTCTCAGTATACAGGTTTAGGCGATGATGATGTTGCCTTTACAGAAATGTCATGGGATGATATCAGAGCTCAGATCGAGACTCAGTAGTGATTAGCTGAAAAGCTTTACGAACGAGAATATCAGATCGAACATGATGCAGGAGGGGGATACAGCAAGTTTCTGCTGTTTCCCCCTTTTTCTATCAGGATTCTTTTGTGGAAATGAGGAAGAAATATGAAGACACTTGAAAAATTGCTGGATTTAGTTGGTACTTGTGAAGTGATCGATATGACACACCCGTTGGAAGAAGAGATTCCACATTGGCCAACACAACCGGGAGTAAAATTTCACACCGGTATGAATTATGTTGAAGATGGTTCTTATTGGAGAGGCGTTACGCTTTGTGAGCATTCCGGTACACATATTGATGCGCTTTCTCATTTCTTTAAGGATTCGGAAAATGTGGACGAAATCCCGCTGAAACGCCTGATCGGAAGAGGCGTGAATATCGATGTGACTCATACACTTGCAAGAGGTGTAACGACAGTAGAAGATGTAAAAAGGTTCGAGAACGAACACGGAGAGCTTAAAGAAGGAGATATCGTATGTTTCCGCTTTGGATGGGACAAAAAGTGGAAAGCCGGGGAAGAGGGAAAAGCATTTATGGAGGACTGGCCCGGAATTTCAAAGGAGACAGCGGAATATCTGCTTTCGAAAAAAGTAAGTGCAGCAGCAACAGATGCATCCGCACTGGATGCGATCGGAACTACAAATCCGGCGCATAAGGTTCTTCTGGGAAACGGGATTTATATTATTGAAAATGTGGACAAGCTCGACATACTTCCGCCCTTTTTTGGTGTGATTGGTCTTCCGTGTCGGCTTAAAAAGGGATCAGGTTCGACTTTGCGTTTGATCGCATTGATCGACAAGTAAAAATATAGAAAGGAAGTGATTCGCTTGAAGCATAAAGAGGGACAAAAGCCATACTTAAGCTTGAAAGGCATTGACCGTTTTTTTGGAATCACCAAGGCACTTCAGAAGGTTGATCTGGATATCTATGAAGGCGAGGTTATTGGACTTGTAGGACCTAACGGAGCCGGAAAATCCACAATGATGAAAATTCTGACAGGCGTGCTTCCAAAAACTGCAGGTCAAATTATTTATAATGGAGTTCCGGAAGAAAACTACAATGCAAAAATTGCAAAACAGATTGGTGTTAGCTGTGCATACCAGGATCTGTCACTTTGTACCAACCTTAGTATTTTCGAAAATTTTGCGATGCTGAATGTCAGCCACAGTATTGCACCAAGCAAAAACTGGAGAAATAAGACAAAGACAGAGGTGGAAAAGCTCCTTGAAAAATATTTTCCGGGAAGCAATATTGATGTTACAAAACCGATCGAGACATTGAGCCTTACGGATCGTCAGGTCGTTGAGATTTGCAAAACCCTGATGGCAGATCACTTAAAGATTCTGATCCTGGATGAACCGACAAGTGCATTATCCTCCGATAAAGCGGAACAGCTGCATAAGATCGTGGCAGAACTCAGTGAAAAAGGCGTTGCAGTGATCTATATTTCCCATAAGCTGGATGAGATCCGTAAAGTATCGGACCGTATCGTGATGCTCACAAATGGTCAGAATCGCGGAGAATTCTATTCAGATGAAATCACGCAGGAAGAATTGATCATGCACATGGGCGGAGCATCAGAGAAGAAGGAACGGGTGGCTCGTGATTTCTCTGAAAACGAGGACATGTTAACGATCACGGATCTGAAGGCGAAGGGCTTGAATGGTGTCAGCCTTAATTTGAAACGTGGAGAGATCATTGGCATTTCCGGTCTTGCCGGTTCCGGGCAACAGGAACTTTTACAGCAGATCTACGGAGCGAGAAAGAAACAGAAAGAGGGAATCGAATTAAACGGTTCGATTGCCTATGTTTCCGGAGATCGTGCGACAGAAGGAGTATTTCAGTTCTGGAATATTAAGAATAACATTCTGGTGGCCAACCTTGACCGTGTGAAAGGAAAACTGCTGATCGATTCAGGAAAAGCAAACGCTTCGGCTCAGGAGTGGTATGACAAATTGAAGTTCCGTGCGGAAGGAATCGAGAGCAACATCATGTCACTTTCCGGCGGCAATCAGCAGAAGGCTTTGATCGCGCGTGGTATTGCATCTGAGGCAGACATCATTATCTTAAACGATCCGACGGCAGGTGTTGATATAGGAACGAAGCAGGATATTTATAAATTGCTGGATGATACAAGAGAAATGGGAAAATCCATCATCCTGTATTCGACGGAAGATCTGGAGATGGAGATCTGTGACCGTGTATATGTAATGCGTGACGGATATGTTACAAAAGAATTGATCGGTGATGAGATCGATGTGCCGAATATCGTAAAGGCAGCTTTTATTGAGACAGAAAAGAAAGAGGTAAAGGAAAAAAAGAAAAGTGCGTTTGCACAGTATTTGTCTGCACCGTGGATGCTTCCACTTATCACATTGATTCTTATTTTTGCGGCGAATGTCTGCATCAATCCGAAATTAATGACCTATGCCGGTATGAGAATGAAGATCAGTTCTGCATTGCCGCTGATCTTTGCAGCTCTTGGTCAGATGTTCATTGTCATGTGCGGTGATGTAGATATGGGAAATGGATATTCGATCGGACTTGTAAATGTGATCGTTGGTATCTGGCTGACCGGAAACCCTCTGGTTGGATTCCTTGGGCTTGTAATATTTGTAGGACTTTACATGGCTCTTGCAGCTTTGATCAAGATCCGTCAGATCCCTGCAATCGTTGTTACGATGGGAGCACAATTTGTATGGTATGGACTTGCCCTTATCATCTGCCCGACACCCGGAGGAAAATGTCCGCAATGGCTTTCTGATTTTCTCAGAATTAAGACACCGGTCATTCCACTTCCAATTATCATTGCCGTGGTCACCGGATTGGCATGCTGGTATCTTCTTTACCGATGCAGATATGGTATTGTTCTTAGGGGCGCAGGAAACAATGTCCAGGCATTGGAACGTTCCGGATGGAGCTACCTTCTTGCAAAAGTGGTTGCGTATGGAATTGCAGGTTTCTTTGTAGTTCTTGCCGGTATGGCATATACAAATACATGTAACGGTGCGGATGCAAACAGCTCTGTAAACTATAACATGATGTCGATCGCAACAGTTATTCTTGGCGGCTGCGATATGGCCGGAGGACTTCCGGTTCCGGTGGGAGTCGTTATGGCAGCGATCGTTATGAATCTGATCAATTCGCTTTTAACTGCCATGAAGATGAATTCGAATTATCAGACTGCTATCATCGGACTTATCCTGATAGGAGTTCTTGCCTTAAAGTTCCTGATTCATAGAGGGGAGCGTGATCATCGTGAATAATAAGATGAAAAAAGCATTAGAAAGTCCGGTGATCTGGCCGGTTGCCGGTTGTATTATCCTGTATATCCTAATCTGCATCGTATCCGGCAGCGTGAATGCCCGTGTTATTACTTCTGGTTTAAAATTGTGTGTATTTGCCATGCTTCTCGGTGTTGCGCAGATGATCGTTGTAACGAGTGGAAAAGGCGCGATCGATATTTCCCAGAAATATATTTTGACATTGGCAGCGTATGTTTCCTGTGAACTGATGCAGCACAATATTCTTCTTGGTCTGGTGGCAGCAATTGTGGTCGGCATGATCTGCGGCTTGATCAACGCAAGCGTCAATGTTTATTTGAATATTCACGCAATGATTACGACGATGGCTACAGGATATCTGTATTATACGGTGATCCTGCTTGTATCCAACAAGTTTGCAAATTCTCCGAACAGTACGTTTGTGAAGTTTACGAATGCAAACATCTGTGGGATCAATACCATGACGGCTATAGCGATCCTGATTGCGGTCATTCTTTTCTTTGTACTGTACAGGACAAAATATGGTATGAACCTTCATGCAGTTGGTCAGAAACGTGAGGCAGCAAGACTTGCAGGAATCAATGTGAATAAGACGGTAATTATTGCCTTTGTGATCAATGGTGCTCTCTGCGGACTTGCAGGTGCGTTGAATGCTGCATATTGCGGAGGTGCAAATCAGGATCTTGGTACTACATATTTTCTGCCGTCGATCGCAGCCTGCTTTGTGGGAGGTACAAATGCAGCAGGTGGTAAATCCAATATTATTGCCGTATGCATTGGTGCGTTTATGATGACATTGATGTCTACCTTCCTGAATGCCGCAAGCATCAGCGTCGGCGGACAGAGATTGATTCAGGGTATTTTCATTGTATTGCTGTTAGTTGCAGCGACGAAAAAAACTGCAAAATAGGATAATGAAGGATCTGCAGACGGATAAAATCTGTCTGCGGATCCTTTTTTATCTCAGTCTAGAAGACTCCCACTTCTTTTAGGTGGTGAGCAATAGGAAATCCCGAAAAATTCCCTGTAAAGCAAAATAAATGTTTCTGTTCATTGCCTTATTGTGGTGGATATGTTATCGTAGATGCAGAAATTAAGATTCATATTTTGTAAATATGAAGGCACTGAATAGTTGCCATATTTTTAAGTAGAGACCGGATATCATTGTGAAAGAACGTGCATATGAGGCTGCATGAATGTGAAATCATGATATCCGTAAGAAGGAGTCAGGACCATGATATTTACTCCGGTTGATCTGGATAGCTGGGAGAGAAGATCCCATTACGAGTATTATACAAACCTGTTAAAATGCGGGTACAGTGTGACGGTGTCTCTTGATATCACCAAGCTGCACCGCCAGGTAAAGGAAAAAGGATTGAGATTTTATCCGGTGTTTGTGTACTGCGTGTCGAGGCAGATCGCGGCAACGAAGGAATTTCGAATGGGGCGGGACAAAGACGGGAATCCGGGATATTATGATGTCCTTCATCCGAACTATACGATCTTTCATGAGGATGACCACACCTTTTCCGATGTGTGGACCGCCTATACGGAAGATTTTTCGGCGTTTTATAAAAATATGTGCAGTGACATGGAGACATACCGGCATGTAAAGGCGGTAAAAGCAAAGCCCGGACAGCCGCAGAACTTTTATTGTATTTCCATGGTGCCATGGCTTGATTTTACCGGATATTCTGCGTATACGGAGAGCGGAACACCGATGCTGTTCCCGATTATTACCTGCGGAAAATTTACGGAGCGGGATGGACGGTTGACGATGCCGTTCTGTGTGAATATAGCTCATGCAGCGGCAGACGGATATCATACATCCATGTTTATTAACGAATTACAGAAACAGCTTGATACGATCACACTGAAAGAGCTGTGATCAGATCATTGTCCGGATATGCCAGGGAAGAAACAGGAGGCGGGAATTGATGGGGACACAGACGAAAACACTTGCGGAGCAGGTTGCGGACGGAATCATGAATCTGATCCAGGAGACACCATACAAGGCAGGAGACAAGCTTCCGACGGAAAAGGAACTCTGTGAGAGTACGGGAGCAGGAAGAAATACGGTCCGTGAGGCCTTAAAGATCCTTGCATCCAGAAATGTCTTAGAGATCCGTCAGGGAGCAGGAACCTTTGTGTCTGAAAAACAGGGGATCCCGGATGATCCTCTTGGATTTTCAATGGTGAATGATCATGTTAAGCTTACAAAGGATCTGCTTCAGGTGAGGATCATGCTGGAGCCGCAGATCGCGGCACTTGCGGCCCAGTGTGCAAAGGAGCACGAGATCAAAGAACTGGAAGAGATCCTCGAAGAGATGGAAGCGGCAATGAAAAAGAGGGAGGATTATTCGGAGCTGGATACGAAATTCCACACGAAGATTGCCCAGTGTACGCATAATATCGTGATGGAAAACCTTCTTCCGGTGATTGGAAAAGGCGTGGCTGTTTTTGCAAAGGAGGTTGCACAGACAGAATATGACCGGACATGGATCTCGCACCGAAAGATCTTTTGCTATATCCGGGATCACAAGCCCTTTGAGGCAGAGATGGAGATGCAGTATCATCTTCTTTATAATACGAGCCGGTATGAGGAAGAGCAGAACGGACTTTAAGCGATGACGGTTCTGCGTCTGCCCGGCTGATTGGAGCAAGAAAAGTCTTCGAGAATTTGTAGGACAAATTTTCGGAGACTTTTTTTATAAAAGGAAAGAGGAATCAAAAATTCCTGCGTGACGATCCCCTTTGGGATACTGCGAAAAAGCAATGAAAAAATATCAGGGAGATCAAGAAAAGTCCTTGTAAAACGCTGGGATCTGTGGTAAGATTCAAATATGAAATAGGTAGGATGAATTTCGACCTGACCATTATAGAAAATAATAGCAACGAGATAAAATATCCAAAAAGGAGAAAAGTTATGGGACGATTTGATGTGCTTATCATTGGCGGCGGTGTTGTCGGCAGTGCAATCGCAAGAGAGCTTACAAGATATCAGCTCCGGATCGGTGTGCTGGAAAAGAATCTGGATGTCTGTTATGAGACGAGCGGACGAAATTCCGGAGTGGTCCACGGCGGATTCGCATATGATGTAGGAACACTGAAAGCAAAGCTTTGTGTGGAAGGCAATCAGGGGATGGATGAACTGTCCAGGGAGCTTGGCTTTGTATTCAAACGCTGCGGAAAGGTTCTTGTAGGAAAAACACCGGAGGACCTGGAGACATTAAAACGGACGATCGTTCAGGGAGAAAAGAACGGAGCAACAAAGCTTCGTCTGCTGAATAAAGAAGAGCTTCATGAGCTGGTTCCGACAGCAGTTGGAGAGTTTGCCATGTTCTCGGAAAATTCCGGAATCGTAGATCCCTTTAACTATACGATCGCACTGGCGGAGAATGCAGCTCAGAACGGAGCGGAATATTTCTTCGATCATGAAGTGACAGGAATCAGCCGTGGAACAAGCGAGGCAGGAGAAGATCTTTATACGGTAACGACAACGCACGGAACCTTTGAGTCCCGTTGGGTGATCAACAGTGCCGGACTTGGCTGCGGAAAGATTTCTGATATGCTTGGTATCAAAGGATATCGCGTGATCGGCTCCAAGGGAGATTACATCATTCTGGATCGCAGGACCGGAGAGCTTCTTCCGATGCCGATCTATCCGGTTCCGAGTAATACATATATGGGAATCCATGTTACCAATACGACGGATGGAAATGTAATTATCGGACCGAATGCAGAGATGACAGAGAATTTCACGTACTACGGAGTGCCGCAGGAGAACATGGATTACCTTGCAAAGAGCGCATCTGAGATCTGGCCGTATATTAAAAAGTCGGATTATATCCGCAATTACTCCGGAATTCTGCCGAAGTGGGTGGATGAGAACGGAACGATCCAGGATTTCAAGATCGAGATCCGTCCGGAGCTTGCGCCGCATGCGGTGAACCTTGTAGGAATCGAATCTCCGGGACTTACGGCAGCAGTCCCGATCGGACGTATGGTAGCACGGATGATGCAGGAATACGAAGCATTTAAGGAAAATCCGGAATTTAACCCGAAACGGGAGGGAATTATCCGGTTTGATGAGCAGGATGACGAGACAAAAGCAAAGCTGATCGCAGAAGATCCGGATTACGGTGAGGTGATCTGCCGCTGTGAGAAGGTAACAAAGGCGGAGATCCTCAAGGCGATCCACAATCCGCTCGGAGTTCATACGATGACAGGAATCAAGTACCGTACAAGATCCATGATGGGGCGCTGTCAGGGCGGTTACTGCCAGATGAGAATTGAAAAAATGATCGAGGAAGAGCTCGGTGTGAAGGATACGGATATCCGGTATGCAAGACAGAATTCCTGGATGTTTACCGGAGAAGTGAGAAAGGAGGAACAGTAGGATGGAAACACGTGATGTGGTAATTGTCGGCGGAGGTCCGGCCGGACTTGCGGCAGCCGTAGAGCTTTATAAAAACGGGATCAGGAATGTTCTGATCGTAGAACGTGAAAAGACCATGGGCGGTATTTTACGTCAGTGTATTCATGACGGTTTCGGTCTGACGAGATTTGGAGAGACCTTGAGCGGACCGGAATATGCACAGAAATTTATTGACGAGGTCATGGAATTAAAGATCCCGTATGTGACCGATACGACTGTTCTTTCTGTATCTCCGGACAAGGTTGTAACCCTTGCTTCTTCGAATGGTTTAAAGAAGATTCAGGCAAAAGCTGTGATCCTCACCATGGGCTGCAGAGAGAGGACAAGAGGTGCTCTGGGAATCCCGGGCGAACGTCCAACGGGAGTATTCACAGCAGGTGTTGCACAGGCTTACATCAATCTTTATAACCGCATGGTCGGAAAAGAGGTCGTGATCCTCGGCTCCGGAGATATCGGAATGATCATGGCGAGACGTTTAACCTTAGAGGGCTCTCATGTACAGGCTGTGTTTGAGATCCAGCCGATCCCGAGCGGACTTCCGAGAAACATCGAACAGTGCCTGAATGATTACGGAATCCCGCTGTATCTGAGCCACACGATCACAGACATCCACGGAAATGAGCGTGTGACAGGCGTTACCGTTGCACAGGTGGATGAGCACATGAAGCCGATTCCGGGAACGGAGAAGGAATACAACTGTGATACGGTGATCCTCTCGGTCGGTCTGATCCCGGAAAACGAGCTTTCCATCGATGCCGGTGTTACGCTTGATGCAAGAACAAAGGGTGCGGTGGTCGATGAATATTTCCAGACAGAAAAATCCGGCTTCTTTGCAGCAGGCAATGTCCTCCATGTTCATGATCTGGTAGACTTTGTGTCCATGGAAGCAGAAAAGCTGGCAGACGGTGTTGCGGAATATGTGGAAAACGGCAGTCTGCCGGAGTGCACGATCCCGGTGAAAGCAGCTTCCGGCATCAATCATACGGTGCCGATGAAGGTCAGCGGAAAGAAAGATGTGACGATCTCCATGCGTGTCGGACGGAAATTCGAAAATTGCACGATCGAGGTCAGACAGGGAGAAAAGGTTCTTGCGAAAAAGCATTTAAAGAAGGCGCTTCCGGCAGAGATGATCCAGATCCCGGTTAAGAAAGAGACGTTTGAAGGTGAGCAGGAAGTGGAGGTGTGCATCTTATGATTAGAAAAATGACATGTATCGTATGTCCGAATGGCTGTGAGCTTGAGGCGGAGATCGTGGATGGAAAATGCATCTCCGTGAGTGGAAATTTATGCCCGAAGGGAGCTCAGTATGCGGCGCAGGAGGTCGAAGCGCCGAAGCGTACGATCGCAAGCTCCGTGGCTGTGAAAAACGGAGTTCTCCCACTTGTCAGCGTGCGGTTAAACCGTGCGGTGCCGAAGGAGAAGCTGTTTGAGGTGATGGCGGAGATCCGCAAGCTGTCTTTAAATGCACCGGTCCATACCGGTGATCTGATCGTAGAAAATATTTTAGGTCTTGGAAGCGATCTGATCGCGACGAAAAATGTAGAGAAACAGTAGTATAGAAGATCATTTGGAAGGGTCCGGTGGTTCTCTTAGGAAATGCGAAGGAAGCAACTGCTTTTTGGCAGAAATTCCTACGAATTTCTTAAAAGAGTGCAGCCGGACTCTTTGTCTGATTGAAAAGAATCTGAATCTGTGTTATGATACCTCCATATGAGTGTGAAAGAATCTGCAGAAAAAAGGAGGACTGTTACATGAAAAAGACATCTCTTGTCATCATGGCAGCAGGAATTGGAAGCCGTTTTGGCGGCGGAATCAAGCAGCTTGCCCCGGTTGGACCGAGCGGTGAGATCATTATGGACTATTCGATCCATGACGCTCTGGAAGCGGGTTTTGATAAAATTATTTTTATCATCAGAAAAGATCTGGAGAAAGATTTTAAGGAGATCATCGGAAACAGGATCGAGAAGATCGCTCCGGTCGAGTATGCGTACCAGGAGATGGATGATCTCCCGGAAGGTTTTTCTGTTCCGGAAGGTAGAAAAAAACCGTGGGGAACCGGTCAGGCGATTCTTGCGGCGAGAGATCTGATCAAGGAACCGTTCCTTGTCATCAATGCCGATGACTACTACGGAAAAGAAGGCTTTAAGATCGTCCATGACTATATGGTAAATGAGATGGATGATACGAAGGCTACATTCGATATGTGTATGGCTGGTTTTATCCTCTCCAACACGTTAAGCGAAAATGGTCCGGTGACCCGCGGCGTGTGCACGGTGGATGCCAATGGATATCTCTCCAAGGTCACAGAGACATACGACGTCTACAAAGCGGAAGACGGCATGCATGCGGCTGACCACGATGGCAACCCGGTTATCGTAAAAGAAGACCAGCATGTTTCCATGAATATGTTCGGACTGCCGGCATCTTTCGTAAAAGAACTGGAAAAAGGATTCCCGGAATTCCTCTCCGGCGTGAAAGAGGGGGATCTGAAAGCGGAATACCTTCTCCCAGCGGTGATCGACAGCTGTATTCATAACGGAAAAGGTACAGTCCGCGTCCTTGAGACAAAGGATAAATGGTTTGGTGTGACCTACAAAGAGGACAAACCGGCAGTTGTCGCGTCGATCCAGAAGCTGGTCGATGCGGGTGTTTATCCGAAAAAACTGTTTTAGCCGGTCCGGCGCCGACATGTCAGACTTCATGAAATTGCCGGCTGTGGATCGAAATTATCATAAAATGAGATGGTAGCTTTCCCGCTCCTTTTTGCATATGATAATCCTGTATAGGGATCAGCAAAGGAGCGGGAACGTTTTTATGGAGAAGAGATACCGGGGATACCCCCCGGAAGTGAAAAAAGTGCCCTGGATGCTTTATCGGAGAGAGGAACAGAGCGCAGGACCGGTCCTGACTGGAAATGAGCTCCGGTCGGAGATGGACTATCTGAGAGGACTCTATCCTTCAGCAGCGAAGAGAAAACAGGTTTTGGCCGAGGAGGCGTGTGACCTTTTGGAATACCCCGGGAGTCCGATGTATGACGAATATCCGGACCGGGAATTCTTATACCGGGAACTGTTAAAAGTCAGAGAACGCCACCCGGAGGAGACTATGGGCGGAACAGAAGAACAGGATCTGCTGCAGGTTCTGTTTGTGAATGAGATTTACCGGAGAAGAATTTTAAACAGAGTTGAAAATTGATAACTGTTCAGCAGGTCTGCGCACTTGCTGCGTTGACTGTAATAAAGCACGGGTTTGAAGGTACTGAACAGTTACGGAAATTGAAAAATTCTGCCGACAGGCAGTGACAGATAGACAGAGTGAGGAAACAGTGAGATGAAGACCGGAAAGAAAGTCATGATCCTGCTGCTTGTTTTTGTAGCGGCGGCAGTGGTATATTTTGTACACCCAGTAGGGAAGAAAGAAGAGCACGGAGTCACGGAGTACACGGCGATGGAAAAAGCAAAATTCCCGGTGCTCTATGCGACGATGGGAGAACGGGAGATGGCACCCGTGTTCGGACAGACGGAGGAGCGCGGCGTGACCGCAGGGCATGACAGCCTGATCCTGCTTCCGGAGGACCGGAAACTAAAGCTCCGGTTTGCAGGGACTACGAAGATCCAGGGAGTGCATTATGAAATCCGCAGTCTCGATACGGAGGATCTGATCGAGAGAACGAGAATTGGATCGTTTGAAACGTCATTAAACGGGGACAGTGAGAACGCCTTGAGTACAGAGCTTCCGATCCAGAACCTTCTGGATGCAGGAAAGGAATATCTGCTCGGGGTATGTGCAGAACTCTCTGATGGATCCGAGGCCTGGTACTATATGCGGATCACGGAACAGGACCAGGGACATGCGAATGAGATGCTGTCGCTGGCGGAGGACTTTTCTTCAAAAACTTATAAGTATAGTGATGCCCAGAGTCTGACCATGTATATGGAGACATCCCCGACCGCAGGCAGCACATCCCTGGGGACGGTGACACTGAAGGACACATTTACCCAGCTCACCTGGGGATCGCTCGGTGTGGAGCGGTCCGGAGAGGCATACACGAAGCTGAAGGAACTTTCCGGCAATCTCGCGAATGTGGAGATCACGTCGAGAGTGACGGCGAAAAATGGTGAAAAGACAGAAAACTATGAAGTGACAGAAAACTTCACGATGAAATGGTCATCCCAGAGGATCTACATGATGGATTACGAGCGCACGATGACGGAACTTTTCACCGGAGACACGGAACTGTTCTCCGGAAAGAGGATCCTTCTGGGGATCGGAAACGGTGACGGAGTTCACGCCGTAAAGAGCACAGGTGGCCAGTATACGGCATTTGTGACAGACCGGGAACTGTGGGCTTACGACAGCGGTGAGAACGTGGGGGCGCGGGTGTTCGCGTTCGGCGGAGCAGCGTCCGATGATATCAGGGACAATGTGCCGGAGCATGGCGTCGAGATCCTCGCTGTCGATGAGGACGGCGGGATCGATTTTATCGTTTACGGGAGAATGAACCGCGGAACACATGAAGGAAGCACGGGGATCGCGTACTATCATTATGATATGGGACAGAATGCGCTGGAAGAAAAATTCTTTATTCCATCGTCGGAACCTTATCAGGAGTTAAAAGATGATCTCTCGGTACTTGCCCATCGCGGAACGAATGGAATCTTCTACTTCTATATGGATCACGGGATCTATGGGATCGACTTAAAGAGTCTGGAGTATGTGGCACTTGCCTCCGGACTTACAAAAGAGCAGTTCGCGGTCAGCGCGGACCATTCCCGGGCGGCATGGCAGGAGAATACCGGGATCTGGGATTCACAGACGATCCAGATCATGGACCTCGACACCGGGGACAAGACTCAGGTGGGCGGACAGAGTGGTTCTGTAACGAGGATTCTTGGTTTTGTCGGAAACGACTGCATTTATGGAACCGGGGACAGCGGAGACTATCTGATGTCCAACGGCCGTGTGATGGGGACTTATCTGAACAGCATCGATATCGTTGACCGGGAGATGAAGTCGGTCATGCATTATGAGAAGCCGGGTTCCTGGATTCGTGAGGTGTCTGTGGATGACAGCAGGATCCATATGAAGACTGTGAACAGCCGGGACGGATTTTTCGGAGCATATTCTGAGGACACGCTTGTCTGCAATGCGGAGATCCTTCCAGGAAAGACGGATGATATCGGCTGGTACGCATCAGACCAGAAAGGTCAGATCATGTTTGTACAGCTTGACCGTGATGTCGATGCGTCAAAGAAAAAGATCCGCCAGACATCTCCGAAGCTTGCGGAGAGCAGTTCGACAGTCAAACCGATCGCAGCGGCAGCTTGTAAGACTACGGAATTTTATGCGTATGGACGAGGACGATTCCTCGGACGTTTTGTGGACTTTGCCGATGCGGCGCAGGCAGCATACGATCATATGGGATTCGTGACCGCGGGACGTGACCGGACCATCTGGGTCCGCGGAAACCGCGCGAGCGCCTTCTATATCAGGGATCTCACCGCGGGTTCCGCTCTGCTGGAGCGCTATCGGGATTCCTTTGAGAAGAACCAGACAATGGAAGACGGAACCTTCCTTCTGGATGCGTCGGGCAGCAGTATCGTTCAGGTCCTGTACTTTGTGGGACAGAATATCCCGGTACTGGCGTATACCGGAGAGGGAACCTGCATGTACCTGACCGGCTATGACCAGACGCATGTCCGCGTGTACCATCCGGAAACCGGGACAACGGAAGTCCTGTCCATGGAGACGGCGAACCAGATGTTCGGCGCAGCGGGGTATGATTTTATCTGCTGTGTACCGGTATAGGGGAGTATCTTAAGAAAAACTTTACATTTTTCCCAGATATGTTATAATCATAACGAAAACGAGCTGGGACGGATGCAGGATAGCTATGTCCTTTTTTAGATATATAGATAGAGGTGCGTAATGGAACAGTACATTATGAAGGGCGGAAACCCGCTTGTAGGTGAAGTGACTATAAGCGGCGCGAAGAATGCGGCTCTGGGAATCTTAGCGGCGGCGATCATGACGGATGACGATGTTGTGATCGATAATCTCCCGGATGTCAGCGATATCAATGCTCTCCTGGATGCGATCAGTCATCTTGGAGCGAAAGTTGACCGGATCGACCGCCATACCGTAAGGATCAATGCCGCAAATATCCACGCCGTGACCGTGGAAGATGAGCATATGAGAAAGATCCGCGCGTCATATTATTTTATCGGCGCGCTTCTCGGAAAATATAAGAGTGCAGAAGTTCCGCTTCCGGGCGGATGTACGATCGGAAGCCGTCCGATCGACCAGCATTTAAAGGGTTTCCGTGCCCTGGGATCCGATGTGAAAATCGTCCGCGGAGCAGTTGTAGCCCACGCGATCGATCTTGTCGCAAGCCATATCTACCTTGATGTGGTTTCCGTCGGAGCAACCATCAATATCATGATGGCGGCAACGATGGCCGAGGGCGAGACGATTCTTGAGAACGTTGCAAAAGAGCCGCATGTCGTTGATGTTGCGAACTTCTTAAACAGCATGGGTGCGAACATCAAAGGCGCAGGTACGGATGTGATCAGGATCAAAGGAGTGAGACGTCTTCACGGAACAAATTATTCGATCATCCCGGATCAGATCGAGGCCGGAACCTTCATGTGTGCGGCGGCGATTACCCGCGGTGATATCACCGTAAAGAATGTGATCCCGAAACATCTGGAGGCAATCTCCGCAAAACTGATGGAAATGGGCTGTGAAGTGGTCGAGTTCGATGAGGAGATCCGCGTAGTCGGAAAACCGAAACAGCGCCACATGAACTTTAAGACTCTGCCGTACCCGGGATTCCCGACCGATATGCAGCCGCAGATGACGGTGGCACTTGCTCTGGCGGACGGAACAAGCGTGGTGACAGAGAGTATTTTTGAGAACCGCTTCAAATATGTGGATGAGCTTTCCCGCATGGGAGCAAACATCAAGGTAGAAGGCAGTGTTGCCATTGTTGACGGTGTCACAAACTTCACAGGTGCCCAGGTCGTCGCACCGGATCTCCGCGCGGGCGCAGCTCTTGTGCTTGCAGGACTGGCTGCAGACGGATATACGACTGTTGATGAGATCGGCTATGTCGAGCGCGGATACGAAAATTTTGAAGAGAAACTTCGTTCTCTCGGTGCTGTG
This sequence comes from Clostridium sp. OF03-18AA, assembly GCF_003478035.1. Lineage (GTDB taxonomy): Bacteria > Bacillota > Clostridia > Lachnospirales > Lachnospiraceae > Pilosibacter. The sequence continues at coordinate 38,312 of NZ_QUEP01000005.1, read as the reverse complement.
ATCGAGCGTGTAGATTCCGAGAAGGAAGCACAGAAATTCAGACTGAGAGTCGGCTGAGAATAAAGAAACGGTCCGAAACCCCGGAATTTATGGGAATTTTTTCCGATTTTCCAGGTTTTCGGGCTTTTTTTATGATTCCCGCTTGACATTCTGTTCTGAATCGTATAAGATACAGTCCGTGAGTCATTCATGGGATGGCTTACGGCCATAATGTGAAAAAGTTCGCAATATCCCTTATTCAGAGTGATGGAGGTACATAGGACCGGTGAAGTCACGGCAACCCCTGTTAATCGCGTTCGCGAGAGGGCAGGAAGGTGCCAACCTGAGCGAGTAATCGAGCAATAAGAGGATTTGACCGATGATAAGTTTGTCAAGTCCGCTTAGCATGAGCGGACTTTTGTTTTGTTTAAAATCGAAAGGAGTTACAATGGAAAAGAGATTATTTACTTCCGAGTCCGTAACTGAAGGACATCCGGATAAGATGTGCGACGCGATCTCCGATGCGATCCTCGACGCTTTAATGGAGCAGGATCCGATGAGCCGTGTTGCGTGTGAGACATGCACAACAACAGGTCTTGTTATGGTAATGGGTGAGATCACAACAAAGGCATACGTGGATATCCAGAAGATCGTCCGTGAGACAGTCCGCGAGATCGGCTATGACCGTGCAAAATATGGTTTTGACTGCGATACCTGCGGTGTTCTCACTGCGATCGATGAGCAGTCTACCGATATCGCGATGGGAGTTGACAAGGCACTCGAGGCCAAAGAGAACAACATGACCGATGACGAGTTAGACGCGATCGGCGCCGGTGACCAGGGTATGATGTTCGGCTTCGCTACAAACGAGACACCGGAGTACATGCCGTACCCGATCGCTCTTGCACATAAGCTTGCAAGACGTCTCACAGAGGTAAGAAAGAACGGAACTCTTCCGTACTTAAGACCGGATGGAAAGACCCAGGTTACTGTTGAGTACGATGAGAACGGAAAGCCGTTCCGCCTCGATGCAGTCGTTCTCTCCACACAGCATGATGAGAATGTGACTCAGGAGCAGATCCATGAGGATATCAAAAAATATGTATTCGATGAGATCCTTCCGCAGGAGATGGTAGATGCAGATACCAAATTCTTCATCAACCCGACCGGACGTTTCGTGATCGGCGGACCGCACGGAGACAGTGGACTTACAGGAAGAAAGATCATCGTTGACACCTACGGCGGATATGCACGTCACGGCGGCGGAGCTTTCTCCGGAAAGGACTGCACAAAGGTAGACCGTTCCGCAGCATACGCAGCCCGTTATGTTGCAAAGAACATTGTAGCAGCAGGACTTGCAGATCAGTGTGAGATCCAGCTTTCCTATGCGATCGGTGTTGCTCATCCGACTTCCATCATGGTCGAGACAGAGGGAACCGGAAAGGTATCCGACGAGAAGTTAGTTGAGATCATCCGTGACAACTTTGACCTTCGCCCGGCAGGAATCATCAAGATGCTTGATCTCCGCCGTCCGATCTACAAGCAGACCGCAGCATACGGTCACTTCGGAAGAACCGATGTAGATCTTCCGTGGGAGAAGCTCGACAAGGTTGAGGATTTAAAGAAATATCTGTAGGATAAAAGAACAGAAAGATCATGGACATATATCATGAAAATGATCGGAAGCAGCGGCACAGTCCCCGGGGTGTTCGGGAAACTGTGCCGTTGTTTCTATATTACGCGAACAATGAGCCAAAGTCCACACTTGCGTAAGACTCTGGCGACTGTCGCAATAACAACGTGCAGATTCCACATTTTAGAATACTTTTATAAACACCACCCCTGAGTTGTGTTATACTTATCATATGTCGGTTTTCTGTATACAGACAGGAGTCCTGACAGCTGATGAATGACCGGAAGACCGGATGAAAAATAAGAAGGGAGCGCGCGGACGCTCATGAAAATACGAACAAAATTACTGGTAACCTTTTGTACGATCACGGTGGTGCCGATCATCCTGATCTATATCGCGATCATGGGACTCAGCACATATCAGAACCGGGTATTCAGTGAGACATATGGAGTCGGCCAGGTGGATCTCTCGGCAGGCGCGTCGATCCGCGTGTTCAGCCATCTGACAGAGAGTATCCAGAAAGAGATCGAGGAGGAGATCAAAAATGATCCGTCTGACTTCGAGGACCTGACTTATCTGGCAACGCTGAATGACCAGATGAAATTAAAGCATTCCTTTTTGATGGTGACAAAGAATGGAAAACTCTTCTATTCGGGAAATGAGGAAGCGGCATCGGCGCTCGAGAGCCAGATCTCGGATTATGCGGAGATCAATGATGTGGATTCGTGGGGAAATTATCTGGATAAGAATACGGAACACCTGATCAAACAGCGTGAATTTGAACTTTCGGATGGATGCCGGATCGGGATCTATCTCGTGACAAACGTGGTGGATGTGATCCCGGAGGTAAAATCCCTGATCACGGAGATGTTCCTCAGCAGTGCGATGATCCTTTTTATCACCGGAGGTATGCTGACGGCGTGGGTATACCGGTCGATCTTATGGCCGATCGGAAAGCTCCAGGAGGCGACAAAACAGATCCGTGACGGCAATCTGGACTTTACTCTTGACGTTGAGGATGATGATGAGATCGGGCAGCTCTGCCAGAACTTTGAGGAGATGAGGATCCGGCTGAAGGAATCCACGGAGGAGAAGATCCAGTACGACAAAGAGAGCAAGGAACTGATCAGCAACATCTCCCACGACTTAAAGACCCCGATCACAGCGATCAAGGGATACGCGGAAGGACTGATGGAAGGTGTCGCGTCCTCGCCGGAGAAACGGGACAAATATATCCGGACGATCTACAATAAGGCGAATGATATGGACCGTCTGATCAATGAGCTGACATTCTACTCAAAGATCGACACAAATAAGATCCCGTACACATTTTCAAAGATCAATGTGGCAAACTATTTCCGTGACTGTGTGGAGGAAGTCGGCCTGGAGCTTGAAGCGAGAGGAATCGAGCTCGGCTACTTTAACTTTGTGGATGAGGACGTGATGGTGATCGCCGACGCGGAGCAGATGAAGCGTGTGATCAACAACATCATCGGAAATTCATTGAAATATATGGACAAAAAGCATGGGATCATCAATATCCGGATCCTTGATGTCGGTGATTTTGTCCAGATCGAGATCGAGGATAATGGAAAGGGGATCGGCCAGAAGGAGCTTCCGTACATCTTTGACAGGTTCTACCGGACTGATTCTTCGAGAAATTCCAGCAAGGGCGGAAGCGGCATCGGACTTTCCATCGTAAAGAAGATCATCGAGGATCACGGCGGAAAGATCTGGGCGACGAGCAAGGAAGGGATCGGAACAGAGATCCATTTTGTGCTGAGAAAGACGACAGCAGATTAATAGGAGGAAACAACAATATGAGCAAAATTCTGATCGTGGAAGATGAGGAAAGTATTGCAGAGCTCGAGAAAGACTATCTGGAATTATCGGGCTTTGAAGTTGAAATAGAAAATGATGGGGAAGCAGGCTTAAAGAGAGCCATGTCGGAAGAATTTGATCTTTTTATCCTGGATCTGATGCTTCCGGGCGTTGATGGATTTGAAATCTGCAAAAAGATCAGGGAGACAAAAAACACCCCGATCATCATGATCTCCGCGAAAAAAGACGATATCGACAAGATCCGCGGTCTCGGCCTCGGCGCGGATGATTATATCACCAAGCCGTTCAGCCCGAGTGAGATGGTAGCGAGAGTTAAAGCCCATCTTTCCCGTTACGAGAGACTGATCGGAAGCGGAACCCCGGCAAACGACATTATCGAGATCCGTGGCTTAAAGATCGATAAGACCGCCCGCCGCGTCTATGTAAACGGCGAGGAGAAGAACTTTACGACAAAGGAATTCGACCTTCTGGCGTTCCTCGCCCAGAACCCGAACCATGTATTTACAAAGGAAGAACTCTTCTCAAAGATCTGGGATATGGAATCCATCGGCGATATTGCGACCGTCACAGTCCACATTAAGAAGATCCGTGAAAAGATCGAGATGAATACGGCAAAACCGCAGTATATCGAGACGATCTGGGGAGTCGGCTACCGGTTTAAAGTCTGATCTGCAGGAGACGAAGATGGGCAGAAGAAAACTTTTAGAAAAGATGCCGTGAAATCCCGCTCAGACGCATGGGAAACATGATATGTGAGAAGATACCTCTGAAGCAGACTGGTTGAAAAAACAGATCTGCTTCAGAGGTATTTTTTATTTAACAGCAGTGGTCACCGCGATGTTTTGCGCTTGACATTTCGACTGTATCCGTTTAAACTTGAATTATGCGAATTTTCTGTAAAAAGTGAAGTAAATACAGAAAAGATAGAACAGTTCTTGATGGATAAACGCATCCGGATTGCAATATGGCTCTGTGTGCCATGATGCAGGCAATGTTGCCGACTGGAAATGCCTGCCCGGCAGAAATTGAATAAAGACAAAGGAAGACACCGCCTATGAAGTACAAAATGAGATTTTTCGCCTTTTTCGCCGCCATGGTCGTATTCAACCTGGCAGCGAACTTTGCCCATCCGGTAACGCCGACGGTGATCCAGGAACTCCACCTCCACGACTATATGTTTGGCGTGGCGCTGGCAGTCATGCTGATCACGAATTTCCTGCTGTCGCCGTTCTGGGGAAAGATCAATAACTATATTTCCTCGCGACTTTCCTTATTGATCTGCTGTCTTGGATACGGCGTGGCACAGATCTGGTTCGCCTACGCGACTACGGAACTCATGATCATCCTCGCGAGAATGTTCGCGGGACTCTTTACCGGTGGGATCTTTGTAAGCTTCCTGACTTACATCGTAAACAAGTCAAACCCGGAAGACCAGGGAAAATATCTGACTTACAGCGCGACGATCAAGAGTGTGGCCAGCGCGTTCGGCTATATGATCGGCGGCTTCTTAGGCGAGTCTTCCGTTCGGCTGGCATTCCTGGTGCAGGCGGGAACCCTGATCGCGGTCGCAGTTGCGTTCTTTATGATCTGCGAGCCGGACAGTACCGCAAATTTAAAGGATATTCCGGCAAAACAGCTCATGAAAGAGGCAAATCCGTTCCAGGCGTTCATCGACAGCAAAAACTTTATGTGCATGGCGTTTGTGTTCCTGTTCGCGATCAATATCTTTATCAACTTCGGAAATACCGGTTTTGACCAGGCTTTCAACTATTACTTAAAGGCACAGCTTGGTCTGACTTCCTCCTACAACGGAATTATCAAGGCAGGCGTTGGTTTCGTATCCTTTATCGCAAATATGAGTCTCTGCATCTGGATCATCAAAAAGACGAATGTCAAAAAGTCCATGGTCGTCCTCACCGCCTTCTGTGCGCTGGCGGCGATCGGAACGTTGATCTCCGTGAATATCGGAATCTTCATCTTCTTCAGCATCCTTGTCTATGCGGGTTACTCCGTCAGCGTCCCGGTCCTCCAGAACATGGTGGCGAATCAGGCGGATCCGAAACAGAAAAACCTTGTCATGGGATTCTTCAACGCGACCCAGTCCCTGGGAAGTATCGCGGGTTCCCTGACAGCCGGATTTATCTATTCTGTAAATGCAAAGCTTCCGTTTGCATGCACCTTCGTGATCTACTCGGTTGGCGTTGCGGCGGCGTTCGGATATCTGTGCTACCATAAAAAAGAGGTGTAGAGGATGTTCATTTACCGTGTATAGCGGAAAGAATCATACACGGTTATAAAAAGAATCATTTTATGACATGATACAGGCAGTTGTTCAGATTATTTCACGTATGACCGAAACACTGCAAATCAGGCAGTTTCCCCGGAAAACATGGCGTCAAAAACATGTTTTCCGGGGTTTTCTGTTTCCTTGCAGGCTTTTGCTTGACTTTTTTCTTTCTATGTTATAAGATATTTTACATTTGCACCCCGCACGGCTGGAAATCAAAAGGCAGCCGTCAGCATTGTATATAGAATTCTGTGACCGGTATGGAAATCCGGGAATCCGGGTGAATCGTTATAGAAAAGTAAGGAAGAAATATCGGGACTTTTCACGGGCAGGAATTTTCTGAATGGAAAATTCCATATGATATAGGAATATATCCGAGGCATGGAATCGTTATGCAGACAAAACAGAAAGGATATTGAATGGAAACAATCAGATTTGATGAACTTAATTTAGACCCGCGGATCCTCCGCGCAGTTACCGATATGGGATTTGAGGCAGCGTCCCCGATCCAGGCCCAGGCGATCCCGGTTGAGATGGAAGGCCACGATATGATCGGTCAGGCCCAGACAGGAACCGGTAAGACAGCAGCGTTTGGAATCCCGCTTCTTATGAAGATGGATCCGGAAAACAGAAAGACACAGGCAATGATCCTCTGCCCGACAAGAGAACTTGCGATCCAGGTAGCGGAAGAACTTCGCCGTCTTGCGAAATATATGTCCGGGATCAAGATCCTCCCGGTATACGGCGGACAGGAAATCGTAAAGCAGATCCGTTCCTTAAAGGGCGGAGTCCAGATCATCGTCGGAACCCCGGGACGTGTGATGGACCACATGAGAAGAAAGACGATCCGCACCGATGCGATCCACACGGTCGTTCTCGATGAGGCGGATGAGATGTTAAACATGGGATTCCTTGAGGACATGGAGACGATCCTCGGTGAACTTCCGGAGGAGCGCCAGACCGTGATGTTCTCCGCGACGATGCCGCACGCGATCGCCCAGATTGCCCAGAAGTTCCAGAAAGACCCGAAGATGGTCCAGGTCGTAAAGAAGGAACTGACGGTTCCGAAGGTAACCCAGTATTATTATGAAGTAAAACCGAGAAACAAAGTGGAAGTAATGTGCCGTCTGTTGGACCTCTATTCCCCGAAGCTCTCTGTTGCATTCTGCAACACGAAAAAGCAGGTAGATGAGCTGGTACAGGCGCTTCAGGGACGCGGATATTTCGCGGAAGGTCTTCACGGAGACTTAAAGCAGGAGCAGCGAGACCGCGTTATGAGCAGCTTCCGGAACGGAGCGACCGAGATTCTTGTTGCAACGGATGTCGCTGCACGAGGAATCGACGTGGACGACGTGGAAGCGGTATTCAACTACGATATCCCGCAGGATGACGAGTATTATGTACACAGAATCGGGCGTACCGGACGTGCCGGAAGAGAGGGACGTGCGTTCAGCCTTGCAGTCGGAAGCGAAGTCTACAAACTCCGTGACATCCAGAGATTCTGTAAGACAAAGATCGTTCCGCAGCCGATCCCGTCCTTAGATGACGTCACAGCGATCAAGGCGGAGAAAATCTTGGACGATGTGCAGCAGCATATCGGTGAGGACAGCGACCTCGAGCGCATGACAGATATTATCGAAAAGCGCCTGCTCGCGGAGGATTATACTTCCTTAGAGCTCGCAGCAGCGTTCTTAAAGATGGCGATGGGAGATGACTACGAGGATATCGTGGATGAGGGAAGACCGCTCCGCGACCTTGATGATCTCGACCGCCGCGGCGGCAGAAATGACCGCGGAAGAAACGGACGCAGACGCGGCAGAGGCGATGACGAGGAATATGTGGACAGAAAGAATGCCAGAGGCGGCATGACGAGACTGTTCATCAACCTCGGAAAGAACCAGAATGTGAAGCCGGGAGACATTTTAGGCGCGATCGCCGGAGAATCCGGAATCCCGGGCCGTCTTGTCGGCAGCATCGATATGTACGACAAATACACCTTCGTCGAAGTACCGAAGGACCAGGCCGATATCGTCATGGATGCGATGAACCATGTGAAGATCAAAGGTAAGAGCGTTCATGTGGAGAAGGCGAACAGAAGATAAAACAAAACCCCCGAAGTCTGGTACACTTCGGGGGTTTTTATCGTCAATTACTTATTCTCAATATCCATGATCATATCCACACGTCTCTGGTGGCGGCCGCCCTCAAAGCTTGCGTTCAGCCACTCGTCAACGATCATCTTTGCGAGCTCACTTCCGACAACGCGTGCACCAAACGCGAGAATGTTGGAGTTGTTATGCATTCTGGAAAGCTTTGCGGTGTACGGCTCGCTGCAGACACATGCGCGGATGCCTTTTACCTTGTTGGCAGCTAAAGAGATGCCGACGCCGGTTCCGCAGATGGCAATTCCGAGATCTGCTTCGCCGTCAGCGACTGCGCGGCCAACCTTCTCACCGTATACCGGGTAATCACAGCTCTCTGTGGAGTCTGTTCCGAGGTTTAATACTTCGTAGCCATTGCTCTCGAGGTGCTCCTTGATGATGTTTTTCAGCTCTACAGCTGAGTGGTCGTTAGCGATTGCGATTTTCATTTCTTTCTTCTCCTGTTATTTACTATTATTCCATGAACAGAGAGCAGACTCTCTGCCATGTGGGAATCGGATCAATATTACTGTTCCGGTGAATCATCGACATTCTCCACCTGGAAGAACATCTGGATCAGGTCAAGTCTGGAAGTCATGGACATTAAGAGCATATCCATCGCGGTGATCGCAGCCATAGATTCGACTACAACAACAGCTCTCGGAACAACCACCGGGTCGTGACGACCGTGGATCACGAGATCGATATTCTCGCCGTCCTTTGTCACTGTCTCCTGGGATTTTGCGATCGATGGAGTCGGCTTGAATGCGGCGCGGAAGATCACATCACTTCCGTCGCTGATGCCGCCGAGAACGCCGCCGGCATGGTTCGTCTCCTTCACGATCTTATCTCCATCCATACGGAATTCATCGTTATTTTCCGATCCGCACGCTTTCGTCGCGGCAAATCCGTCTCCGATCTCAAAACCTTTGACAGCACCGATCGAGAGGATCGCTTTTGCGAGGTTGGCATCCAGCTTTTCGAAGACCGGCTCACCGAGACCGGCCGGAAGACCGGAGATCACACACTCAACGACTCCGCCGACGGAGTCACATTCTGCGATCTTCTGGTCAAGATAGTGCTCCGCCTCCTTTGCGGAGTCCGCATCCGGGAGACAGAACCGGTTATTCGGGATCTCTGAAAGGTCCATGCGCTCCGGGGATACCTCAACCGGACCGATCGATTTCGCATAGGCAGTCACAGAGATATTTAACTGTTTTAAGAACTTTTCAGCGATCGCACCCGCCGCAACACGGCCGATCGTCTCACGGGCGGAGGAACGTCCGCCGCCGCGGTAATCGCGGAATCCGTATTTTTCCTCAAACGTGTAGTCGGCATGTCCCGGGCGGAAACAGGAAGCGATATTGGAGTAGTCTTTGGAACGCTGGTCTGTGTTCCGCACGATCATGGAGATCGGGGTTCCGGTTGTCTTTCCCTCGAAAACGCCGGAGAGGATCTCGACCTCATCTCCCTCTTTTCGCTGGGTCGTAAAGCGGCTCTGTCCCGGTTTCCTTCGGTCTAAAAGTTTCTGGATATCGGATTCCTCTAAAGGAAGTCCCGCCGGGCAGCCGTCAACGACAACGCCGATGGCTTTTCCGTGGGATTCTCCCCAGGTTGTTACTTTAAATATTGTGCCGATGGTAGAACCTGCTGCCATGTTATTTTAATCTCCAATCTTTACAATTTCACAGCAGTTCGGCTCATTGACCTTGATGCTGCGGTCGCTCATGACAAGAAGACCTTTTTCATAGTCGATCTTAAAGAAGGAAATACTTCCCTCGTGGTTGATAGAAGCGAGATGTTCTCCGCCCGGGAAGATCGCGATATCCTTCGGATAATCCCCGCTGATCGGAAGACAGAAGCGCAGGGTCAGCATTCCGGTCTCATCATCGCGGTCGTACATGGACACCGTATTGTCGCCGGCATTGCTGCAGAATACATGTTTCTCATCCGGGGAGAAATGCATCGCACAGGCAGCGGTCAGCTGGTTCGGTTTGCTTCCTGTGGATGAGATCGTCTGGATCTTCTCGACGATCGGAACACGTTCGCCTTCTTTATAGGAATAAACCTCGATCACATTTTTCATCTCATACAGGACATAGAAGAAACGGCCGTCGGAGCTGAACATGAAATATTTCGGGGCGGATTCGAGCTCACAGCGGATCGTGTCCACGAGAGCGATCTTTCCGTCCTTATGGTCAAAACGGTAAACTTTGATCTGGTCGATCCCGAGGTCTGCGACCATTAAGAAGCGCTCGTCCGGAGTCAGGCGGCTGCAGCTCACATGCGGACGGAAGCTTCGCTCAGCGACGGAGCCAAGTCCCTTGTGGAAGACACCGTCGGCGATATCTCCGACCGATCCGTCCTCGTTCAGATGAAGGACCGTGATCTTTCCATCGTGGAAACCGGAGATAAAGATATAGTCATCTGCTTTGCTCGTAGAAAGGTGGCATCCGCGCATGCCCTTGATCTTAGCACTGTTTAAACGTGCGAGACTTCCATTTGGAAGAACGCGGAACGCGACAACGCCCTCATCGGCGATAGAGTACAGGATTTTTCCGTTCTGGGATGATTTCAGATAGGAAGAGTTGTCCACTTCCACTTCGCAGCGGTAGATGAATTTTCCTGCCTCCACATCAACATCATATACGGTGATCCCTTTTGCCTTTCCCGTATAGGAATAAGAGCCAACATAGGCCATGTATTTTCCAGTCATAGGTAAATTCCCCTTTGCTTTCGATGTCCGGAGACGCAAAAACTGCCGATTTTGCCAACCTCCTCCGGAGATTCATAGATGTACTTATTTTATCATAATCTGACCGGTTTGTTAACTGAAATCTGAAAATTGTATGGATGCGATCGTGTACAAAAAACAAGAAAAAGAAACAAGAGAAATCTATTGACAGAACGGGAAAACAATGCGTAAATATACTATGATAGGCATTTTGCCGTTTTTCGTATATCTGAAGAAAACCATGTATAAAAATACATTCAAGCCGAACACAAAAACAGCGGAATCTATCGCATGAAATCTGTTTACATCAGGAGGAAAAAGGAATGGAGCATCCGCTCATTGATTTGTCCCACATTTTTAAGAGTTATGACGGGGATCTGATCCTCGACGATCTGAGCCTTTCCGTAAAGGAAAACTCCTTCGTGACGCTGCTCGGCCCGAGCGGCTGCGGAAAGACAACGACCTTAAGAATCATCGGTGGGTTTGAGAAACCGGATAAAGGTCAGGTGATCTTTGACGGGGAAGACATCACAAATATGCCGCCGAACAAGCGCCAGTTAAATACAGTGTTTCAGAAGTACGCTCTGTTCACGCACATGAGTATTGCGGAGAACATCGCGTTCGGTCTGAAGATCAAAGGCAAATCGAAGAGCTATATTGATGATAAGATCAAATATGCATTGAAACTTGTAAACCTTGACGGATTTGAGAACCGGAGCGTGGATTCTTTAAGCGGCGGCCAACAGCAGCGGATTGCCATCGCCCGCGCGATCGTAAACGAGCCGAAACTTCTGCTTCTCGACGAGCCGCTCGGCGCTCTCGACCTGAAGCTCCGCCAGGACATGCAATATGAGCTGATCCGCCTGAAAAATGAGCTGGGAATCACCTTTATCTATGTCACCCACGACCAGGAAGAGGCGCTCACGATGTCCGACACGATCGTTGTCATGAACCAGGGCTATATCCAGCAGATGGGAACGCCGGAGCAGATCTACAATGAGCCGGAAAATGCCTTTGTCGCGGACTTTATCGGCGAGAGCAATATCGTGGGTGGAACGATGATCCACGACGAGCTTGTGGAGATCTTCGGCGCGAAATTCGCCTGTGTGGATAAAGGATTCGGAAACAACAAGCCGGTCGACGTGGTGATCCGGCCGGAGGATATCGATCTTGTGAAGCCGGAGAACGGCACTCTCCAGGGCGTTGTTACACACCTGATCTTCAAAGGCGTACACTACGAGATGGAAGTTACGACCCCGGACGGCTACGAGTGGCTGGTCCACAGCACGGACATGTTCCCGGTCGGACAGAAAGTCGGCATTCATGTGGATCCGTTCGATATCCAGATCATGAACAAGCCGGAGTCCGAGGACGAGGAGGCCGTTGGAGTCAATGAATAGAAAAGCATCCAGATTTCTGGCTTATCCTTATATCATATGGATGGCGGGATTTACCGTGATCCCGCTGCTCATGGTATTTTACTATGGTCTGACGGACCGCAGCGGCGCGTTCACGCTGGCAAATATCCTGGCGATCGGTTCCTCCGAGCATTTAAAGGCGCTGTGGCTGTCCTTACTTCTCGCGGGTGTCAGCACGGTGATCTGTCTGATCCTCGCATATCCGCTGGCGCTGATCTTAAGAAAGCGCCATATCGGAAAAGGAAGCTTTGTGGTGTTTATCTTTATCCTTCCGATGTGGATGAACTTCCTTTTAAGAACCATGGCGTGGCAGACCCTGCTTGAGAAGAACGGTGTGATCAATACCTTCCTCACGCTGCTGCATCTGCCGAATGTTGCGATCATCAACACTCCGGCGGCGATCATTCTCGGCATGGTCTACAATTTCCTGCCGTTCATGGTCCTGCCGATCTACAACACACTCGTGAAGATCGATGACAATGTGATCAATGCTGCGCGGGACCTCGGAGCGGATAATTACCAGACACTCACAAAGATCCTGATCCCGTTGAGCGTTCCGGGCATTGTCAGCGGGATCACGATGGTGTTTGTCCCGGCGCTCACGACGTTCGTTATTTCAAACCTCCTGGGCGGCAGCAAGATCCTGCTCATCGGAAACGTCATCGAGCAGGAATTTACAAAGGGAAGCAACTGGAACCTCGGTGCCGGACTTTCCATGGTGCTCATGATCTTCATCCTTCTCAGCATGACCATGATCGCAAAATACGATAAGAATGGGGAGGGCACTGCATTCTGATGAAAACCGTAAGAGAAAGACTGAAGAAATTTTTTGAGGATTTTTATCTGGTGCTGGTACTGATCTTCTTATATGCACCAATCCTCGTCATGATGGTCCTGTCCTTCAACAGCTCGAAATCGAGATCCCAGTGGGGCGGGTTCACGTTACAGTGGTATAAACAGATGTTTGAGAGCGCGTCGATCATGGACGCCCTCTATAATACGCTGCTGATTGCCTTCCTGTCGGCGCTGATCGCGACGATCCTCGGAACGGCCGCGGCGATCGGGATCTCCTCGATGAAGAAGCTCCCGAGAACGATCTGCATGGGACTCAACAACATCCCGATGTTAAACTCCGATATCGTGACCGGTATCTCCCTGATGCTGATGTTCATCGCGTTCGGTATCTCCCTGGGATTCAAGACGATCCTTTTTGCGCACATCACGTTCAACGTGCCGTATGTGATGTTAAGCGTTATGCCGAAGCTAAAACAGACGAGCCGGAACACTTACGAGGCGGCCATGGACCTCGGAGCAGGCCCTGTAAAGGCGTTTTTCAAGGTTGTCTTCCCTGATATCCTTCCGGGCGTGTTATCGGGCTTCCTGATGGCGTTTACGATGTCTCTGGATGATTTTATCATCACCCACTTCACAAAAGGCGCCGGGATCAACACCCTGTCCACGCTGATCTACAGTGAGGTGCGCCGCGGCATCAAGCCGTCCATGTATGCGCTCTCCACAGTGATCTTTGTGACTGTGCTCGCGCTGCTGCTCATTACAAACTTTGCTCCGGCAAAACCGCAGGCGAAGGCGGGAGCGGGCAGCTTCGGACCGAACGCAGCACCGGACCGCGGAAAGAAACCGGCATGGACCGGAAAGGCAGCGATCGTGCTTGCCTCCTTCCTGATCGTTGGAAGCGTGGCATATACCAGCTACCTGCACTTTTCTTCCTCCCACTCGGATGATCTCTATGTATACAACTGGGGCGAATACATCGATGAGAGCGTGATAGACGAATTTGAGGCGGAGACCGGGATCCATGTGACCTATGACCTTTTCGAGACGAACGAGGAGATGTACCCGGTCATCGAGGCCGGCGGCGTGAATTACGACGTCGTATGTCCATCCGACTATATGATCCAGAAGATGGCGGAGACCGGACTTCTTGCGGAGATCAATTTTGACAATGTTCCGAACATCAAAAACATCGACCAGGTTTACCTTGAAAAGTCGAAGGCATTTGACCCGGATAACCGCTATTCTGTTCCGTATACATGGGGAACCGTCGGGATCATCTACAATGTCCAGAAACTGGAAGAACTCGGAGTTCCGGCACCGACGAAATGGTCGGATCTCTGGGATGAGCGCTTAAAGGGCGAGATCCTGATGCAGGACAGCGTCCGCGACGCCTTTATGGTGGCGCTCAAGGAACTCGGCTATTCGATGAATACGACCGATGAGGCGGAGCTCCAGGAGGCGAAGAAGCTGCTTCTCGCACAGAAACCGCTCGTACAGGCCTATGTCGTGGATCAGGTCCGCGACAAGATGTTGAACGGTGAGGCGGCGGTAGGAGTCATCTATTCCGGTGAGCTGCTCTATCTGCAGGAGGAGGCGGAGACGCTGAATCTTGATTATGATCTGGAGTATGTACTTCCGGAAGAGGGAACAAACATCTGGATCGATTCCTGGGTGATCCCGTACAATGCGAAGAACAAAGAGAATGCGGAGAAGTGGATCAACTTCCTCTGCCGTCCGGATATCGCGGTGAAGAACTTCGAGTACATCACCTACGCGACGCCGAACAAGGCTGCGTTCGACCTTCTGGATCCGGAATATCAGGAGAACAAAGCTGTATTCCCGGATACCGATAAGCTGGAAAACTCTGAGGTATACAGTTATCTCGGAACCGAGGCGGATGACCTCTACAGTGCGCTGTGGAAGGAAGTCAAGTCGGAATAAAGAATTGAAAAGTGACAGGAAAAGCTCCCTGTACCGGAGGACATGACCGGTGTGGGGAGTTTTATTTTACGCGAACAACGAGTCAAAGTCCGCGCTTGCGCGAGAACTTGGCGACTGTAGCGATAACAAGTGGAAACTCGCGAAGCTTGTTTTCGCTTGTTTAGAAAATTTTTTATTCAATAAAGAGGCACTGCGTGTCTGAGATGTACACTCGTGCGAAGATGATTCATTAAAAAAATCCCCACACACCGCTATGAAACATTCACCGGTGCATGGGGATTTTTAAGAATTTATGGAATTGCGATCCCTTATAACTCTGTCTTTACAAAAATATCATAGATTGCGCGGATCGCCGGCTCGAAATCGTCATCTGCGACACCGATGATGATGTTCAGTTCACTGGATCCCTGGTCGATCATCTTAACGTTGATCTTTGCGTGTGCAAGTGCTGCGAAGATTCTTGCAGCAGTCCCGCGCATTGCTTTCATGCCGCGTCCTACGACTGCGATCACTGCGAGATCGGACTCGAGAGTCACGATATCCGGGTGAACTGCACGCTGGATTCCTGCAAGAACGGACTGCTCTTTCTCCTGGAACTCATCCTGATGGACGAGAACGGACATCGTATCGATCCCGGACGGCATATGTTCGAAGGAGATGCCGTTCTTCTCAAAGACCTCAAGGACTTTTCTCCCAAAACCGACTTCGGAGTTCATCATCGCCTTGTCGATGTTCACTGCGCAGAAGCCTTTCTTTCCTGCAACGCCTGTGATCGTGTAGCGCGGGCGTTTGCTGGTGTTCTCAACGATCATGGTACCCGGATCTTCCGGACGGTTTGTGTTGCGGATGTTGATCGGGATTCCCTCTTTTCTTACCGGGAAGATCGCATCCTCGTGGAGAACGCTTGCGCCCATGTAGGAGAGCTCACGGAGCTCTGTGTAAGTGATCGTTTCGATCGGAGCCGGATTGTCGACGATCCTCGGGTCAGCGACAAGGAAACCGGAGACATCGGTCCAGTTCTCATAGAGATCAGCCTGGATCGCACGGGCAACGATGGAACCTGTGATATCGGAGCCGCCGCGGGAGAAGGTGTGGATTGTTCCATCCGGCTTAGCACCGTAGAATCCCGGGATGACAGCCTGCTTTAAGGAAGCGAGGTGTTCTCTCATCTCCTCGTTTGTCTCCTCGGAGAGGAAGTTTCCGTCTGCATCGAAACGGATCACGTCAGCCGCGTCCACGAAGGTGAATCCGAGGTAGTTTGCCATGATGAGACCGTTTAAATATTCTCCTCTGGAAGCCGCATAGTCGCGTCCGACTTTATTTAAGAAATTTTCTTCGATCTTTGAAAATTCAAAGTCAAGGTTTAAGTTGAGCTCAAGACCGTCGATGATGTCTGTGTAGCGCTTTTTGATCTGGTCGAGAATGCGCTTGTAGCTCTGTCCTGTGCTGGCTGCATCGTAGCACTGGTATAACATGTCAGTTACTTTTGTGTCTTTGCTGTCTCTCTTTCCCGGAGCGGACGGAACGACATAGCAGCGTGTCTTATCGGCGTCGATGATCGCCTTTACTTTTTTAAACTGACGGGCACTCGCGAGAGAGCTGCCGCCGAACTTTACAACCTTTTTCATAATTTGTCTCCTGTGTAAGTGAAATATTTGTTACTTTTCATGGGTAGGAATTTTCTGAACTGAAAATTCCGTATGATACCGTTGTGGTCGCGGATTTTGCCGATTAGTGGATTACCTTCGGTGTCGGGAAGTATTCGAAGAATACCTTTGCAACCATCTTGTCTCTGGAAATGTAGTGATTCTGCCAGTAGCGGGCATCCAGAGAATAATTTCGGTTGTCACCCATCATAAAGTAGCAGTTTTCCGGAACTTCAAAATGGTAAGTTTCATGCTGGTTCATCGGTTCTGCCAGATACGGCTCGTCGAGCGGAGTGTCGGAACCGTTCAGATAGACCTTATCGTCGATGATATCGATGACATCACCCGGCATACCGATCACACGCTTTACATAGTAGATCGTATGACCACGTTTTCCGACTTCGGAACCGCAGGCCGGGCAGGTATCCTGCTTGTCGCCTTCGATGATGGCGTTGCATTCCGGGCATTGCCAGCCAAAGACGAAGATCGCGACATCTCCGCGTTCCGGATCTGCGAATTTGTAGTGCAGCCTGGAGCCGATGACGCGGCTTCCTGCCATGATGGTGTTTTCCATGGAACCGGTCGGGATCTCACTGTTTGCGATGACAAAAGTCGTGAGAACGAAGGCAATGACGGCGGCGGATACAAGAACCTGGACCCAGCTGATCAGCTCCGCTACCCAGCCTGTTTTTTCTTTCTTTTCTTTTCCGTTATTTTCCATATAAAGATGATAACCTCGTTTGACTAATATACTCAAAAACATTCCTGTTTTTGGCAGATCCCAGATTCAAAAATCTTCCTGCAGGCAAGCCGGCATCGGATTTCCGGACTTTTGACCCTGGCATCACAACATACAATAAAGAGTTTATGATAAATTGTCAAGTTTCGCAAGAGAATTTCGAAAAAGGTAAGGAATTTTTTAATGGGAAAATATGCGGGAGCGCCATGCGGATGGAAAAACGGATATTTGCCGATACTGCCACTTGTATCAGAGAGATGATGATGCTAAAATATTGTTAAGAAAAAAATGGCTTCGGACATCAGGAAACAGATATCCGCAGCCGCAGAAAATTCCAGAAATGGACAGGTCTTTGTGGACCATGCCGGAAAACGGCATTGGAACACGACAGGGGGAGTGCTTATGGAAAAAATCTTATATGATCTGATGGACTGGGCCGGGATCGAGGAACTCGTATATTCTGAGGCGAGCGATCCGGGACGGCTTTTAGGGGAACATGTAATAAAGGAAGGACTTCTGATCCAGGCGTTCCTTCCGAATGCGGCGAAAGTCTCCGTAAAGATCGGGGAAGAAAGCTTTCCGATGGAGATGGCGGATGAGAACGGATTCTTCGCAGTCCTTCTTGAGGACCGTCTGGAGTTAGTGCCGTACCATTTTCTCGTGACTTACGAGGACGGGGACAGTGAGGAGATCGTGGATCCCTACAGTTACCAGTTCTACACCGCGTTTACCGAGGCGGAAGTAAAGAAATTCGGCGCCGGGATCTATTATGATTCCTATCAAAAGTTTGGCGCGCACCCGACCGTGGAAGCCGGGATCTCCGGAGTGCACTTTGCAGTCTGGGCTCCGGATGCGATGCGTGTCAGTGTTGTGGGCGACTTCAACTTCTGGGACGGAAGACGCCACCAGATGAAAAAACGCGGACCGTCTGGGATCTATGAGATCTTTATTCCGGGACTGAAGCCGGGTGCGATCTATAAATATGAGATCAAGACAAAAGCGGGAGATCCGATGTTAAAGGCGGATCCGTATGCGAATTTCTCAGAGCTCCGACCGAATACGGCATCCGTGATCTGGGATATGACTGATTATCAGTGGAACGATGGCGAGTGGATCGAAAAGAGAAAAGCGGCAAAAGACCGGCTGAAGGACTCGCCGATGTCGATCTATGAGGTCCATCTCGGCTCCTGGATGCAGAAACCGGTAGCTCAGGATGAAAATGGGGATGACATCAACGGCAGCCAGTTTTATAATTACAGGGAGATCGCGGAAAAACTTGCTGCTTACGTCAAGGAGATGGGCTACACCCATGTGGAGCTTCTCCCGGTGATGGAGCACCCGCTCGATGAGTCCTGGGGTTACCAGGTGACCGGTTACTATGCGCCGACGAGTCGTTTCGGGACTCCGGACGATTTTAAGGCGTTTATGGACTATATGCATAAAGAGGGGATCGGCGTCATCCTCGACTGGGTTCCGGCCCATTTCCCGCGTGATGCGCATGGTCTCGCGGCCTTTGACGGGACCTGTCTCTACGAGCACAAGGACCCGCGCCAGGGATCACATCCGCACTGGGGAACGCTGATCTACAATTACGGCCGTCCGCAGGTATCGAACTTCCTGATCTCCAACGCTTTATACTGGGCGAGGGAGTTTCACGCCGACGGGATCCGGATGGACGCTGTGGCATCCATGCTGTATCTTGATTATGGAAAGAACGCGGGCGAGTGGATCGCGAACATGTACGGCGGAAATGAGAACCTGGAGGCGGTGGAATTCCTGAAACACCTGAATTCCATCTTTGCACGGGACACAGAGGGCGCAGTCCTGATTGCGGAGGAATCCACAGCATGGCCGAAGGTTTCCGGCGATGAGAATGACGGAGGACTCGGCTTTGACTTCAAGTGGAATATGGGCTGGATGAATGATTTCCTCGATTACATGCAGTGCGACCCGTATTTCCGCCATGACCATTATGGAGAGCTGACTTTCAGCATGCTGTACGCATACAGTGAGAAGTTTGTTCTCGTATTCTCACACGATGAGGTGGTCCACGGAAAAGGTTCCATGGCCGGAAAAATGCCGGGGGACACCCAGGAGAAAAAGTTCGCAAACCTCCGTACCGCCTATGGGTTCATGATGGGGCATCCTGGTAAGAAACTGCTCTTTATGGGCCAGGATTTCGGTCAGATGGACGAGTGGAACGAGAAGGAGAGTCTGGAATGGGGACTCTTGAAGTACGATATCCACAGCCAGATGAGGGATTATGTGAAGGCGTTAAACCACCTGTACCGCACACAGCCGGCTCTCTATAAAATGGACTATGAGCCGGAAGGCTTCGAGTGGATCAACTGCACTTACAATGACGAGAATATCGTGATCTTCGAGAGAAAGACGGACAAACTGGAGGAGACACTGCTCTTTGTCTGTAACTTTGTCCCGGTGGAACATGAGAAATTCCGCCTCGGAGTTCCGTTTGCCGGAAAGTACAAGGAGATCCTGAACAGCGACGCGAAGCAGTTCGGCGGCAGTGGCATGGTAAATCCGAGAGTCAAGATGTCGAAGAAAGAGGAGTGGGACGCGAGAGAAAACTCGATCGTGATCAACCTGGCTCCGATGTCCGTGGCGGTATTCTCCTGTACCCCGTATGAGGAAGAACCTGTGACGGGAAAGAAGAAACCGGCGGAAAAGAAAAAACGTCCGGCGAAGCAGCCGTCCGTAAAGATACCGGCGAGTCCGCTGGATGTGATCTCTGAGAAAGTCGGGCAGATCATAAAGACGGCGCGGGAGAGCCAGACGGGAAAAAGAAACAAAGGATAGACAGAAAAATACAGGGCATGAAAATGTCCGAAAAACAGCAGGGAAACAGACATGAAAGAATACACACTGGATTTTCTTACTACGACGGCCATCAAATACGGGACCAGGATCTTCTGGACCGCGGTGATCGTATTTGTCGGTCTCCGCGTGATTCGGATGGTCCGGACCGCAGCAGGGCAGATCATGGACCGCGCCGGCGTGGAGATCACGTTAAAGAAGTTTCTGGATATGCTGCTGCACGCCGTCCTCTTCGGAGTCATGGTGTTCATGGCAGCGGACCAGCTGGGGATCAAGACAACGTCCTTCGTTGCGGTTATCGGTACCGTAACGCTGGCATTCAGCCTTGCGATGCAGAATACACTCTCAAATTTCGCAGGCGGAACGCTGATCCTGCTCTTAAAACCGTTTAAGGTCGGGGATTATATCAGCACATCGGCAGGTGAGGGAACGGTCGAGACGATCGGTCTTGTATACACGACACTTTTGACGATCGACAACCGCGTGATCACGATCCCGAACAGCTCGGTATCGAGCGCACCGCTCACAAACCTCACGAGAATGGGAAAACGCCGCCTGATCATCAACGTCGGGATCGGATATTCCTCGGATCTCTTAAAGGCGAAAAACGTTCTGAAACAGATCTTTGAGGAGAATCCATATATCATGAAAGACCAGGATATCCAGGTGATCGTGGACAGCCTCGGAGACAGCAGCGTGAACTTGAGCGCGAGAGGCTGGGTGCTCTGTGAGGACTATTGGAAAACAAAATGGGCGATCACGGAGGAGATCAAACTCACATTTGACCGGGAAGGGATCGAGATCCCGTATCAGTATATGAACGTGACACTGACGAAGGAGTCACAGTAGAGAAGATACCCATCAGTATGATGTAGGAATAATGTTCCTGGCTCGTGCACAGATCGTATAAAAAAGTTCTGTCAGCTGAATACAAGGCTGATGGAACTTTTTTGTTTAGCAGGAAATTCCATAATACAAAAGAGATTCCACAATATGAAACATAGAAAAACAAATCGCATACTGTGATACAGTACCTGATCACCACGGTATTTTTCGCGAAACAAGCCAAAAAATGCTTGCATTTTCCCGGGAATCTGATAGAATCAATGTTAAATTGTTTCTGCGTTGCGGACAAATGTTTGCGGAAAAGAGACGTGTTTTTTGTCTGAACGGACATGGTACAGGTACATGATTTCAGCAAAAGTGAAACGTGCAGAGGCGAAAAAGGGTAGTTGTTGAATTTCGATGCGGCTGCCGAAAAAGAAAAGGAGGGATTGAATATGAAAGAGCATATGGCTGACTGGCGTATCCATGCGCTTGCTTTCGTACTCACCGTAATCGCCGAATTTATCGGCACCAAAAAATTCAGTTTCGGGCCTTTGTCGTTCTCACTGTTTCCGATGCTGTACGTTCTGATCCTCGGAGCGATCCTTGGAATCGTAAAAATGATCCCGCAGAAGATGATGTCGGAGGCGTCTCCGTATATCGGGATCAGTGTTATGATGCTGACCGCGAAGATCGCGTCCACGATCGGACCGAACCTCGGCGCGGTTGTCAAAGCCGGACCGGCGCTGATCCTTCAGGAGTTCGGAAATCTGGGGACCGCGGTTTTAGCGCTTCCGATCGCTGTATTTGTATTCCATATGGGACGCGCGGCAATCGGAACGTCCTTCTCTATTTCAAGAGAGAGTTCCCTTGCGGTTGTTGCTGATAAATATGGTCTTGATTCGGATGAGGGAATCGGTGTTATGGGCGGATATATCACAGGCACTGTATTCGGAACCATGTTCAATGGTATCTTTGTTTCCCTCCTCTGCTCCTTAAATATCTTCCATCCGTACGCGCTTGGAATGGCGTGTGGAACAGGTTCCGCATCCATGCTTTCTGCCAGCCTTGCGGCAGTCGTTGAGGCATATCCGGATATGGAAGCGGAGATCACTGCTTATGCGGCGACCTCAAATATGCTGAGCAGTGTGGATGGCCTTTATATGAGTCTTTTCATCGCACTTCCAATGTGTGAATTCATGTATAAGCTGTTCACAAAGAACAACAGGCATTATAAAGACGGACTCCCGATCGGCGCTAAGGTAAAAGTTAAAGCAGCCGGGGAAGAATAGGAGGGATCCATATGGACGCAGCAGTATGGTTTAAAAGAATCAAATGTCTTGTCCTTGTATGCATCTTCGCATCCATCGGCAATTTTATCAGTACATCAAAGGCCGGAAACCCGGTAACCCCGCTTGAGGCAGTGCCCGGGCTCGTGCTTCTTCTTTTATGCACGCTGGTGGGCTGTATCATTTATGAGCTGATCAATAAGGTTTCACCGAAGAATCTTCCGGCAATCGCTTATATCTCATTTATCGCGATCCTGATCACGATCCCGGGTGTCAGCCCGATCGCAGATTATGCGATCGAACAGATTGGAAAGATCGGACTTCTTCCGCTCTGCACTCCGATCCTTGCATATGCGGGAATTTCCATCGGCAAGGATGTGGATACCTTCAAGGAACAGGGACTTGCGATCGTGATCGTAGCGATCTTTACTTTCGCAGGAACATTCCTGGGCTCCACGATCATCGCACAGATCATTCTGAAGATGACTGGTGTGATCTAAGCAACATAAAAATAGCAGAAGGCAGAATCGAGCTGGTGTGGATTCTGCCTTCTTTTTGTTTACGCGAACAACGAGCCAAAGTCTGCGCCTGCGTAAAGGGCGGTGCTGATAAGGTACATGGCTGTGAGTGACCGGTCTATATGAAAACGCGGCGGAAGCTGACAGGACTTTGACCGTGGGGATCACCTTGTAAAAGAACAGGAATCATGCTATGATGGAAGAACTGTACGGTGCAGTGAAATATCTGTGCAGTACGTTTATAAATCTGTGATAACGGAGTGAGTTTCCATGTACCATGATCTTACAAAAGGGAGCATCTCACGCTCCCTTCTTTTATTTGCCCTGCCGATGATGGCAGGAAATCTTTTACAGCAGTTTTACAACATCGCGGACACCCTGATCGTCGGCCGTGTCCTTGGAAAAAATGCTCTGGCGGCGGTGGGATCTTCCTACACGCTGATGACATTCCTGACCTCGATCTTTCTGGGGCTCAGCATGGGCTCCGGCGCACTGTTTTCCATTTACAGGGGAAAAGGAGATGAGAGGGCACTGAAGTCCTCCATCGCCCACGCCTGCGGCCTGATCCTCGCTGTAACGCTTGTTTTGAACGCAGTTGTCTATATTTTCATTGATCCGATCTTAAACTTCTTACGGGTTCCTGAGGAGGTCTGGGGCGGTATGAGGGAGTATCTGCTGATCATTTTCGCAGGTCTGCTCGCCACGTCCCTCTATAATTTCTTCTCCTGCCTGTTAAGGGCGCTGGGAAACTCTACGGTTCCGCTGGTGTTTCTTGCGGTATCCGCGATCTTAAACATCGCGTGGGATCTTTTATTTGTGGCGGTCTTTCATTGTGGGATCGCCGGTGCGGCCTATGCGACGATCTTTGCCCAGTATGTATCCGGGATCGGTATTTTGCTCTACGTTCTTTTCCGATGCAGAAGCCTTTTTCCGGAGAGAAAGGATCTTTGCTTTGACGGCGGAATCTTAAAGGAGATCGCGGGCCTTTCCTCCCTGACTTGCCTGCAGCAGTCGGTTATGAACTTCGGAATCCTCATGGTGCAGGGGCTTGTAAATAGCTTTGGCGCCACCACCATGGCGGCTTTCGCAGCGGCAGTAAAGATCGACACCTTCGCATATCTTCCGGTTCAGGACTTTGGAAACGCCTATTCGACCTTCATCGCCCAGAACTACGGCGCGGGAAATAAAGAACGGATCCGCCGCGGCACAAAGGAATCCTTTGCCATCAGCACGGCATTCAGCCTTGTGATCTCAGCGCTGGTCTTTGCCTTCGCGGCACCGCTCATGCAGATCTTCGTGAGCTCCGCAGAGACGGCGGTCATCGCCTCCGGCGTCCGTTATCTCAGGATCGAGGGCGCGTTCTATTTTGGAATCGGCTGCCTGTTCCTGCTTTACGGATATTACAGGGCGATCAAGAGGGCGGAGATGTCTGTGGTGCTTACAGTGATCTCCCTCGGAATCCGTGTGTTACTTGCCTACGTGCTCTCTGCCACATTCCTCGGTGAGACAGGAATCTGGATGGCGATCCCGATCGGCTGGATCCTGGCAGATCTCACAGGACTTTTATACATGAGGAAGACCTGGTAAAAAGAAAAGGTAACTATTCAGTACCTTCATAGTTACGTGCAAAAATCCATTCCAGATCAGCTTCGCTGATGGGATTTTTGCCTTCCAGCCTATGTTTTCTTACGGTCAGCGCAGCAAGTGCGCAGACCTACTGAACAGTTACAAGAAAAGTTACAAAGAAAGAACTTTTGCAAAATAAGAATTAAAAAAATGTTGAATCTAAAAAATACGCTGTACAGGAGAATGAACCCCATGTACAGCGTATTTTGCTGCCGCGTGCCCAGATCTGGCGTTTGATCTGCGCTATCCTGCGGTCAGCGCAGCAGACATATTTAAACTAACTTGCTCAACAGCTTCTCTTTCCTATCGATCATCTCGTCGATCCTCTCGATATAGGAAGCTACATCCTTCACATTCTCCGCGCGTTCCAGACGGTTTTCCGCCGGGAACGTGACTTTCGTGGTGGTTCCGGCACCGCAGGCCACGATGGTCTGCTTTTCCTCCATAATGAGGATATTGTAGATACATGCTTTTCCGGGTGCCGCATAGCCGACATTCTCGAAATTTCCGGCCATATTTTTCTGACGGTACAGGTAATACGGCTCAAGACCCATCTCGCGGGCGTACTTCGCAGTGAGATCGATCATCTCCTGAGTGTTCTGGATCTTTAAGTTCGCGTAGCGCTCCTTGAAGATATTCAGTCTCGCCGCACGCTTGATGGCGAGAGAGTGGACCGTTACGCTGTCCGGGGCAAGCTCTCTGACCTGCTCCATGGTGCTGCGGACGTCATCGATATCTTCCTCCGGAAGTCCGATGATGAGGTCCATATTGATATTGTCAAAGCCAAGATCTCTTGCCATGCGGAATTTTTCCTTCACCATATCCACGGTGTGGTGGCGTCCGATCAGATCCAGAGTTGCCTGCTTCATCGTCTGCGGATTGATGGAGATCCTGGAGATATTGTGGGCACGGAGAACTTTGAACTTGTCTTCGGTGATGCTGTCCGGACGTCCGGCTTCCACAGTGAATTCCTGTACCTTTGAGAGGTCAAAGGTATTCTCGATCTTTGTGAGCAGGGCGTCCAGTTCCTCGGCCTTTAAGGACGTCGGAGTTCCGCCGCCAAAGTAAACCGTGTCGAGAGTACGTCCCTTCATCTTTTCTGCCACATAGTCTAATTCTTTAAACAGCGCTTCAAGATAGAGATGAACCTTCTTTTCCCACGCGCCGATCGGGTAGGAGGTGAAGGAACAGTAGAGGCAGGTGGTCGGACAGAACGGAATTCCCACATAGAGGCTGTATCCCGTCTCATAGTCGATATGGCTTAAGAGCTCCCGCTCCCGTTTCGCGACCTCCACACTTAAGTCGATCTTCTCTTTGCTTGTCAGGTACATGTCCCGCATGAAGGAACGGATGCTCTCCTCATCCTCACCCTGATCAAGTCTCGTCATGGCGATCTTTGTCGGGCGGATACCGGTCAGGGTCCCCCAGGGGAGTTCTTTTCCCGTCCGCTTTTTTAACATGCCGTAAAGCTCTTTCTTGATCGTTGTCTTTGCGTTTAACCGCACATCGTAGTCGATCGGAAATACGGCCTCATCTGCGACGGTGCCCGCCGGATCCGTGATCTTCAAGCCAAATTTTGTCTCATCCGCGTTCTGTGTGCAGGTTCCCTCCACATAAAAATCCACGTCGTCCTGTTTCTCATGGACAAAAGTCTCACCCGGATAAAACGCCATCAAAAGCTCCCGTATATCCTGCTCATAAGCAGTATCGTTTAATAAAATTCCAATCATTCCATTGCCCCCGAAAGAGGATTATACTTCTTTTCAAAACCGATGGTAGTCGTGTCCATATGCCCCGGATAGACCATGGTGTCGTCCGGCAGTGTGGAGAGCAGACGTCTTACAGACTCGGCGATCTGGCGTCCGCTCCCCGTCGGGAAATCTGTGCGGCCGTAGGAGCCTGCAAACAGGGTATCTCCGGAGAAGAGAACAGATTCTTTTTCGATATAGTAACAGCAGGAACCGATGGTGTGTCCCGGTGTTTCAAATACTTTCCATGTAAATCCGGCGATGGAAAGCTCGTCACCCTCCTTCACGGTGACATCCGGTGTGATCGTGTACGGTTCTCTGAAATAGCCTGCCACGAGACTCTTTCGGCCATCCGTCAGGACATCGATCTCCTTTTCGCATGCGTAGATCGGTACATTCCAGGTCTCCTTCAGTTCCTTTGCCGCCATGATATGGTCGAAGTGACCGTGGGTCAGAAGGATCGCTTCCGGCTTTAACCCCAGGGATATCGCCATATTGGCGATCTGACCGGCGCCATCGCCCGGATCGATAACGGCAGCTCGTTTTGTCTCATGATCATAGACCAGATAGCAGTTGGTTCCAACCATGCCGACTACCAGAGTCTTGATGCGGATCTCGCTCATAGTTTACTTTCCTCCATTTTCAACAGCATAAAGAGAAGTGCTTCGCCTTTATGCCGTTACAGTTTTCTGCTGTGGTTTTCAAACATTCGTGTATAAAAAGGCCTGCCGTCCGTAGCACCTCCGGCAGACCTTTATCACCGCACTCACGGCGCACTTTCACACACCTGAATGCAGAGTTATCTAAATTTTTATCAGCCCGTGGTTCTCTCAATATCCAGCACGCCGTCGATCTGGCGCAGCTTTGCCATCAGGTTGTTTAATTCTTCGATTCCATGGATATCGAAGCTCATGGTGATCGTCGCTTTGCCCTGCTTGTTCACGCGGGAGCTCATGGCCTTGATATCGATCTCGCGTTCTGTGAAGATCTTGGAGATATCCACGAACATGCCGATCCGGTTGTTCGCGAAGATCGAGATCTCTGTGGAGTAGGTCGCGGCACTGTTGTCCTCCTCAACGCCCTGCCACTCCGCGTCGATCAGGCGGCTTCTCTCAATCTCCGGGAGATTTAAGACGTTGATGCAGTCGGTTCTGTGGATCGTAATTCCGCGGCCTCTCGTCACGAAACCAACGATCTCGTCACCCGGAACCGGGCTACAGCACTTGGAAAAACGAACCGCAAGGTCATGGATGCCTTTTACGATGATGCCGCTCTTTGACTTGCTGCCTCTGATCGGAACTACCGCCGGTTTGTTATTCTCGCCGATGGCATCAAGGATCGTCGCGTCGGTTACTTCGCGTTTCAGCTTCTTTGTGCGCTCCTCGATCATCTTGTTGATGACCTGACCTTCTTTTAATCCGCCGTGTCCGACGGATGCCAGAACAGAATCCCAGTCCTGGAACGCGTAGCGTTTTAAAACCTTATCTACGAATTCCGGCTTATTGATATCGGAGAAGTTGATCCCCTTTGCCTTACAGTAGCGGTCGATCATTTCGCGGCCTTTTAAGATATTGTCAGCCTTCCGCTCCTGCTTGAACCAGGCGTTGATCTTGTTTCTCGCCTGGCTGCTCTTGATGATATTTAACCAGTCACGGCTTGGTCCCTTGGAATTCTGGGATGTCATGATCTCGATCCGGTCACCGTTCTGGATCACATAGTCAATATTTACGAGCTTTCCGTTGACTCTCGCGCCCACCATCTTGTTTCCGACAGCCGTGTGGATCGAGTAAGCAAAGTCGATCGGTGTGGAGCCGCTTGGCAGTGCCTTTACGTCTCCGGTCGGTGTAAAACAGTACACGCTGTCGGAGAACATATCGAGGTCGCTCTTGATGGCATTTAAGAATTCCTTGTTGTCGGACATATCCTGCTGCCACTCGAGGATCTGACGCAGCCAGCTTAACTTCTTCGCCTCATCACCGGCAGCAACCTGTCCGCTGCCGCTCTCTTTATATTTCCAGTGGGCAGCGATACCATATTCCGCTGTACGGTGCATCTCGAAGGTACGGATCTGGATCTCAAATGGCTGGCCGTTTGTGCCGATCAGTGTCGTATGTAAGGACTGATACATATTCGGCTTCGGCATCGCGATATAATCTTTAAAACGGCCGGGGATCGGTTTGTACATCTCGTGGATCACACCCAGAGCCGCGTAACAGTCTTTTACGGAGTCCACGATGATGCGGACCGCGAAGATATCGTAGATCTGGTCCAGCGTCTTGTGCTGGTTTAACATCTTTTTATAAATACTGAAGAAGTGCTTGACGCGTCCGTTGACCTCGCACCTGATCTCAGCATTTTCCATGTGGGTCTTGATCTCGGCGATAATGTCATCGATGAATTTCTGGCGCGCTTCGCTTGTCAGGGCAATCTTTTCTTCCAGTTCTTTGTATACATTTGGCTCGAGATACCGTAACGCAAGGTCATCCAGTTCGATCTTGATCTTGGAAATACCGAGTCTGTCAGCAAGAGGGGAGTAGATCTCGATGGTCTCTCTCGCCTTCTCCTTCTGCTTTTCCGGGCGCATGTACTGAAGCGTCCGCATATTGTGGAGACGGTCCGCAAGCTTGATGATAATGACGCGGATATCTTTTGCCATGGCGAGGAACATTTTTCTTAAGTTCTCCGCCTGCATTTCCACCTTATCCGCCGACCAGGATAACTGGGTCAGCTTTGTAACACCGTCGACTAAGAGGGCAACCTCTTTTCCGAAGATCTCGGCGAGCTGTTCCTCTGTATATACGGTATCTTCCACCACGTCGTGGAGAAGTCCGGCTGCGATCGTCTCTTTATCCATCTCGAGATCCGCGAGGATGATCGCTACACAGAGCGGATGGATAATGTACGGTTCCCCGGATTTTCGCTTCTGGTCTTTATGGGCATTATCTGCAAGCTGATATGCCTTCTCGATCATGCTCAGATCATCGGACGGATGGTACTTTCTGATACTGGCAACAAGATCCCGGTAAAGAATATCAGGACTTGTGAAATCAGCAGGCGCTTCCAGCTCGCCTTCGATCGTTTTCAGTTTGTTTTCTTCCATAAAATCTCCCACCTTCATTTTTAGCGTACCATCCGGTCATGTCCGCCGCAGAAATCCGTCGTTTTCCCGGTATTTTCGACAAAAGCAGACACTCCTGAAATATATCAACCATTATAAAATTTTTTGGCATAAATTGCAATCGTTTTGTTGTGGTTTTAGACCGCTGCTTTCCGGAAGGATTCCCTGATCCGGGGACTTTTATACGGGGCGTTCCTGATTCAGAATATAAGATGTTTATGACAGACATATCTTATTCTTATAGTGCTACCGAATTAAAGTGGTTGAACTTTAAAGAACAATGTATTATAATGCAAATATTAAAAATTTATAAATAAATTGGAAAGGGGTACTCCATTATGGATACAATGAGTCTCACAGCAAAGTATGAAGATGAAATGATTGCCATTCGCAGACATATTCATAGACATCCGGAGCTTAGCAACAAGGAATATAAGACAACGGAGTTCATCCGCGAAAAACTGACGGAATACGGTGTGGAGATCGCTGAGATCGGGATGAAGACCGGCGTTGTTGCCGTTATCCGCGGCGGAAAACCGGGAAAAACCGTTGCGATCCGCGAGGATATCGATGCACTTCCGATGAAGGAACTCACAGGACTTCCGTTCGCCTCCGAGAATGATGGTGCCTGCCATTCCTGCGGACATGATATCCACACAACCGTGCTTCTCTACTGCGCGAAGGTATTATCAGAGATCCGTGAGGAGCTTGCCGGAACGGTCATGCTGATCTTCCAGCCGGCAGAAGAGCATATGGGAGCCGGAGAGCTTGTCGACTGCAATTTCACGCAGGTTGCGAAACCGGACGCATTTATCGGTCTCCACGTATCACCGGAGATCGATGCCGGAAGCATCGGATTAAAAAAGGGACCGGCAAACGCGTCCAATGATTTCTTTAATATCAAGATCAAAGGAAAGGGCGGACATGGCGCTCATCCGGAAAACTGCATCGATCCGGTCGTAATCTCCGGTTATGTGATCACACAGCTTCAGACCGTGATCTCCCGTGAAAACTATCCGGTATATCCGGGCGTTCTTACCATCGGCAGCATCCACGGCGGAACAGTAAACAATATCATCCCGGATTATGTGGAGATGCATGGAACACTGAGAAGCCTTGATCCGGACTGCCGCAAAAAAATGATGGCTGCCATCGACCGCGTCGTAAAAGGCTGCGCCGAGTCTATGAGAGGAACTGCGGAGGTTGAATGGGAAATCGGAGTTCCGCCGCTCGTAAATGACGATTCCATCATCGAGGCAGTTGCTGAGGCCGCTGCAAAGACCATCGGTGCTGACCATGTTTCCTACGTGAAGAATCCGTCAATGGGTTCCGAGGACTTTTCTGTTCTCTTCCCGAAGTTCGGACCGGGCGCACAGTTCCGCTTAGGATCCGGAAATAACGAGGATCCGAATTCCAGACACGGTCTTCATAACTCTAAAAACGTATTCGATGAGAAGTGCATCCGCACAGGCGCATCCGTCATCATCCAGTACGCGAGAGATTTCTTAAGATAAAGGAGAATACTTATGGAAAACAACAAGAAAAAGCTGCAGATCCCAAGTACATGTGCACTGTTATTCATGCTCATGATCGTCTGCGCCATCCTGACCTGGATCGTTCCGGCAGGTGAATTCGATACAGAGAAAGTGGGCAACTTAAACAAGGTTATCGCAGGTACCTATCACACCGTAGAAGCTTCCCCGGTCGGTCCGTGGGCAACTATCATGGCAGTCGTACAGGGATTCTACAAAGCCGCAAAGTTAATGGTCATGATCATGTTTGTCGGCGGTGCCGTTGAGATCCTTGAAAAGACAGGAGCGATCCACGCTGCCTTCGGAAAACTTGCTTCCAAGCAGAACTTAAATGTAAACGTACTTGTATTCTTAGTAATGGCATTCATGTCCATCGGCGGCGCAGCAGGCGTTTTCGCAAACCCGGTCGTTGCCCTGATCCCGATCGGAATCATCCTTGCAACAAACTTAGGATATGATTCCTTCACAGGCTTCCTGCTTGTATATATGGGCGCTTATTCCGGATTCAACGTAGGATGGGCGAACGCCTCCACTATTGGTACTGCACAGCCGATCGCGGAGCTCCCGATCTTCTCCGGTTTCAGTGTCCGTGTCGTATTAAACATCATCAACTTCGCGATCTGCTATTTCTTTACAATCCGTTACATGAAAACCATCAAGGCGGATCCGAAGAAGAGCTTAAACTATGAAGCTGGCATGAGTGCATCTGACAGCATGGGCGCAGGAAAAGATGGAGCGAAGGCGATCGAAGCACGTTTAACAACGAAGCACCTGATCAGCCTGATCGGTCTCGTTGTTGCGGTTGCGGTAATCCTGGTTGGCTCTGTAAAATATAAATGGAGCTATGATCAGATCGCAGCTACATTCTTTACACTTGCGGTTGTTGTTGGCCTTCTCAATGGTATGGGTATCAACGGAACAACGAAGGTATTTATCGGTGGCTGTTCCAAGATGGTAAACGCCGCGTTCATTGTCGGCTTCGCAAATGGTATTTCTGTGATCCTTGCAAGCGGAAACATCTTAAATACGATCGTTTACTGGCTGTCCATCCCGATGTCCGGAATGGGTTCCATCCTCGGAGCGAACTTCATGTTCGTTGCAAACCTGGTTATCAACCTTTTCATTCCGTCCGGTTCCGGACAGGCTGTAGCAGTTATGCCGCTTATGGTTCCGGTTGCTGACCTTGCAGGCATCACAAGACAGGTTGCTGTACAGGCATTCCAGTTCGGTGACGGTTTCTCCAACTGCCTCTTCCCGACAGCAGGTACTCTGATGGGTTCCCTCGCAATCGCAAAGACAGACTGGACAAAATACGCAAAGTGGCTTATGCCGCTCCTCGGATGTCAGGTGATCCTCTCATTCGCATCTTTAACGATCTTACAGAGCATCGGCTGGACCGGACTGTAGGAAGACGTATAATATAAGGAAAAAGGACTTCCGTTTCCTGGCGGAGGTCCTTTTTCTATGCAGGCGGCTGATCCCGCCGCTCTTTTGTCACTGTTCACGCCTTGCGCAAACAGTAACTGATTTTGCCGATGCTTCGCATTCCAAATCGGCAAAATCCACTACCACCACTGTACTGTACGGAATTTTCAGTTCAGAAAATTCCTACCCGTGTACAGTAACGATCTTTTCGCTGAGGGATGGGAAAAACTCACAAAATAAGTTGACTTATCCATGTCCGAAAAATATAATACTTTTATTAAGGAAAGAAAAAACCCTTGAAAACCTAAGGCAATCAGCGTATTATGGTGAACGTAGGCGTGAAATTGCGCGATAAAGAGAGAAACAGAGGTAGCTTTATGGCATTAAAGAAAAAGCCGGTCACCGGCATGAAAGATATTCTCCCGGCAGAGATGCAGATCCGGGATTATGTGCTGAACCAGATCAAAGAGACTTACCGCGGCTTCGGATTTTCCGCGATCGAGACTCCGTGCGTGGAGCACATTGAGAACCTCCTTAGCAAACAGGGCGGCGACAATGAGAAGCTGATCTTCAAGATCTTAAAGCGCGGCGAGAAATTAAATATCGAGACAGCAGAGACGGAGAACGATCTGGCAGACGGCGGACTCCGCTATGATCTGACACTTCCGTTATCCAGATATTACTCCAACAACTCCGCAAACCTTCCGTCTCCGTTTAAGGCACTTCAGGTAGGCAGCGTATGGCGTGCAGACCGTCCGCAGAAGGGACGTTTCAGACAGTTCGTCCAGTGTGATATCGATATTCTCGGTGACGCAACGAATCAGGCCGAGATCGAGCTGATCCTCGCGACAACGACCGCGTTAAAGAAGATCTGCCCGGACAACAGCTTCGAGGTACGCGTCAACGACAGAAAGCTTCTCCGTGCGATGGCCGTATACAGCGGATTCCCGGAGGAAGATATCGATAAGGTATTCATCACCGTCGATAAAATGGACAAGATCGGTACGGATGGTGTAAAGGCAGAGCTTATGGAAAACGGCTACTCCGAGGAGACGGCCGATAAATACTTAGAGCTTATGGGGCAGGCAACAAACGATGCCTCAGGTGTCCGCCGTATGGGAGAGATCCTTGCGGGTGTGTTGGAGGACGGTGCAGCTGAGAATCTTGCACAGATCATGGAGACAGTCGGCGATGTTTCTGACGGAAGCTTCAAACTTGCGTTTGACCCGACCTTAGTCCGTGGAATGGGCTACTACACCGGAACCATCTTTGAAGTATCAATGGAAGGATTCGGCGGCTCCGTAGCGGGCGGCGGAAGATATGACAAGATGATCGGAAAGTTCACAGGAATGGATACACCGGCCTGTGGTTTCTCCATCGGCTTTGAGAGAATCGTTACGATCCTTTTAGACAATGGCTTTACCGTTCCGGGCGGAAATAAGAAGGAAGCGTGGCTCTTCGAAAAGGGAATGAGCTCCGAGAAGCTTGCTTCCATTATGAAAGAGGCGATGACTGCCCGCAAGGAGGGAAAGATCGTCCTTGTAGCCCAGATGAACAAAAATAAGAAGTTCCAGAAGGAACAGCTCGGAAAAGAAGGCTACAGTGAGTTTAAGGAATTCTATAAGGAAGACTTAAAGCACTAAGACCGGGAAAAGGACAGCTTTATCTCAGTCGAGAAGACTCCCACCTCTTTTAAGTGGTGAGTAATCTCACGGATGTTCGACTTGAAATTACAATAACATTCAGCGGGTATGTTTTTAAATATTCCAGCTGTATCAGGAGGAAAATCATGGCAGAATCAATGGCAGGCTTAAAACGTTCCTGCCGCTGTGCTGAAGTCACAGAGGCAAACGTAGGCCAGGAAATGACACTTATGGGATGGGTCCAGAAGAGCAGAAACAAAGGCGGGATCATTTTCACCGACCTTCGTGACCGTTCCGGAATCATCCAGATCATCTTTGAGGAGAGCGACTGCGGCGCTGAGAGCTTCGCAAAAGCTGAAAAATTAAGAAGTGAGTTCACAGTAGCGGTTGTCGGCACGATCGAAAAGCGTTCCGGCGCAGCAAACCCGAACTTAAAGACAGGTACGATCGAGATGAGAGCGAAATCTTTAAGAATCCTCTCTGAGTCCGAGGTACCGCCGTTCCCGATCGAGGAGAACAGCAAGACAAAAGAAGATCTCCGCTTAAAATATCGTTATCTTGACCTCCGCCGTCCGGATCTCCAGAGAAACATCATGACAAGAAGCCGCGTGGCAACTATGGTCCGCCAGTTCCTTGCAGATGAAGGTTTCCTTGAGATCGAGACACCGACTCTTATTAAGAGTACACCGGAAGGCGCGAGAGACTACCTCGTACCGAGCCGTGTACATCCGGGCGAGTTCTATGCTCTTCCGCAGTCTCCGCAGTTATTAAAACAGTTATTAATGTGCTCCGGTATGGACCGTTACTTCCAGCTCGCAAGATGCTACCGTGACGAGGACCTCCGTGCAGACCGTCAGCCGGAGTTCACACAGATCGATATGGAGTTATCCTTCGTTGACGTGGAAGACGTTCTCGAAGTCAATGAGAGACTCTTAAAGAAACTCTTCAAGGAGATCTGCAACGTGGATGTCCAGACTCCGATCCTTCGTATGACATGGCGCGAGGCGATGGACCGTTTCGGTTCCGATAAGCCGGATATGCGTTTTGGCATGGAATTAAAGAATGTATCTGACGTCGTAAAAGACTGTGAGTTCGTTGTATTCAAGAGCGCTCTTGAGAACGGCGGTTCTGTCCGCGGTATCAACGCAAACGGACAGGCTGGAATGCCGAGAAAGAAGATCGATGCTCTCGTTGAGTACGCAAAGGGCTTCGGTGCAAAGGGACTTGCGTACCTCGCAATTCACGAGGATGGTTCCTACAAGTGCTCCTTCGGCAAGTTCATGAAGCCGGAAGAGTTAGATGCTCTTGTAAAGGCTATGGATGGACAGCCGGGCGACCTTCTGTTCTTCGCAGCAGACAAGAATAAAGTTGTATTCGATGTTCTTGGAAATCTCCGTCTCGAGATCGCAAGACAGTTAGACCTCTTAAAGAAAGACGACTTCAAGTTCCTGTGGGTAACCGAGTTCCCACTCTTAGAGTACTCTGAGGAAGAGGGACGTTATGTTGCAATGCACCACCCATTCACAATGCCGATGGAGGAAGACCTTCCACTTATCGACACCGATCCGGGTGCAGTCCGCGCGAAAGCATACGATATCGTATTAAACGGTACCGAGCTCGGCGGCGGATCCGTCCGTATCCACCAGGATGACATCCAGGAGAAGATGTTCGAAGTTCTCGGCTTCACAAAAGAGAGAGCAAGAGAGCAGTTCGGTTTCCTTCTTGACGCGTTCAAGTATGGAGTACCGCCGCACGCTGGTCTCGCATACGGTCTCGACCGTGTCGTTATGCTCATGGTAGGCGCAGACAGCATCCGTGACGTCATCGCCTTCCCGAAGGTAAAAGACGCATCCTGCCTCATGATGGAAGCTCCGGCTCCGGTAGATCCGAAGCAGCTTGAGGATCTCGATATAGCGATCATGGAGAAGAAGGAAGAAGAATAAAACGAGAAATTTCATCCAGAGAAATGCCCGTGAACAACGGAAATATCCCTTTGTGAAATGTTCGTGAACTTATAGAAATCCCACTTATTATCTGCTAAAATATAGCTGATGATAAGTGGGATTTTTCTATTCTATAGGAAATTTGTGAGACAATAGATACGGAGGTAATACTCATGGATGCAATAAAAGTACTTATGGTCGACGATGAAGAGAGAATGCGCAAGCTCGTAAAGGACTTCCTGACGATCAAAGGATACCGTGTTCTGGAAGCAGGGGACGGCGAGGAGGCGATCGATATCTTCTTTAAAGAAAAGGATATCAGCCTTGTGATCCTGGATGTCATGATGCCGAAGATGGACGGCTGGGAGGTCTGCAAAACGATCCGCCGCTACTCGCAGGTTCCGATCATCATGCTGACAGCGAGAAGTGAAGAGAGAGATGAACTTCTCGGCTTCGAGCTCGGCGTGGACGAATATATCTCAAAACCGTTCAGCCCGAAGATTCTTGTTGCAAGGATCGAGGCGATCCTGCGCCGTAGAAACGGAGTGGCGACCGGCGAGATCCTGGAGGCGGACGGAATCCGCGTGGACAAGGACGCCCACGAGGTGACAGTCGACGGAAAACCTGTGGATCTGAGCAACAAGGAATTCGAGCTGCTCACCTACTTTATGGAAAACAAAGGAATTGCACTTTCCAGAGAAAAGATTCTGAATAATGTCTGGAACTATGACTATTTCGGTGATGCGAGAACGATCGATACACATGTCAAGAAGCTGAGAAGCAAACTTGGTCCGAAAGGCGACAACATCAAGACCATCTGGGGCATGGGATATAAACTCGAGGTGGATGCATGATGAAATCGGTACGTTCCCGTCTGACGGTTACGTTCATTGGACTGATCGCGGTGATCCTGGCTGTGATCTGGGGCGTCAACAAGTGGTACCTGGAAGACTTCTATGTGACGAAGAAAGTCCAGGCATTAAATGCCATGTACACGGCGATCGATGCCCAGATCGCGGAGAATAAAGACAACGGGATCACGATCGAGGAAGCGATGGAGCGCGATCGCGACGCGAACGGAAACATCACGGAAGGAAACTTACAGCGCCTGATCCGGAACTTCAGCGACAGTGCGAATGTTTCGGTCCTGATCATTGATAACAGCACGGAGGACGCGACGGTCTACTCGACGTCCCGGGATACGAAGTTCTTAAAAGACCGCGTGGACCGGTATATCTTCGGCTGGGCAAAGGCAAAGTATACGATCCTGGAAGAAAACGAACAGTACAAGATCCAGAAGACGTACGACCCGCAGCGCGAGAGTATGTACCTGGAAAGCTGGGGCTTTTTCACGGACAACAGCACGGCCTTCATCATGAGTGCGCCGCTCTCGAGCGTCGGGGAGAGCGTCCGGCTTGCAAACCAGTTCCTGCTCTATGTGGGAATCATAGCAGCGGCGATCGGGGGGCTGGTCATCTACCTGACAGCGCGACAGATCTCAAAACCGATCTACCGCCTGTCAAACCTCTCTGAGCGGATGTCGAATCTCGATTTCGAAGCGAAATATGAGCCGGAAAAGCATGAGATGGAGGAGATCCAGGTCCTTGGCAACAGCATGAACACGCTGTCAGAACGCCTGGAAGAGACGATCTCAGAACTGAAATCCGCAAATAACCAGCTCACGAAGGATATTGAGGAAAAGACAAAGATCGATGAGATGCGAAAAGAATTCATCGCCAATGTCTCCCATGAACTGAAAACTCCGATCGCCCTGATCCAGGGATACGCGGAGGGACTTCAGGAAGGAATGGGAGAGGAGAAAGAGAGCCGTGATTACTATTGCGATGTCATCGTGGATGAAGCCAACAAGATGAATCAGATGGTAAAACAGCTTCTGACACTCTCTTCTCTCGAGAGCGGAAACGACAAGCCGGTGATGGACCGCTTTAACCTGACGGAACTGATCAAAGGCGTTGTGAATGCGTCAAAGATCCTCATTGAGCAGAACCAGATCCAGGTGGAGTTCGACGATCAGACACCGGTCTATGTCTGGGCGGACGAGTTTAAGATCGAGCAGGTAGTTACCAACTATCTGAGCAATGCGATCCACCACATTGACGGCGAGAAAAAGATCATC
Organism: Clostridium sp. OF03-18AA; assembly: GCF_003478035.1. Taxonomy (GTDB): domain Bacteria; phylum Bacillota; class Clostridia; order Lachnospirales; family Lachnospiraceae; genus Pilosibacter. The sequence goes on along the minus strand of NZ_QUEP01000005.1, from coordinate 518 downwards.
ATCAGGATGATCCCGGAGAACGGACTCGTCCGTGTATCTGTCTTCAATACCGGAACTCCGATCCCGGAGGAGGCGATCCCGAATCTCTGGACAAAGTTCTATAAAGTCGATAAGGCGAGAACCCGCGCATACGGAGGAACCGGAATCGGTCTCTCGATCGTCAAGGCGATCATGGATGCGCACAACCAGCAGTATGGCGTAAAGAACTGGGAGAATGGTGTTGAATTCTGGTTCACGCTGGACGGAAGAAATTCATAAATATATATGGAAGAAAGAGAACCCGGAACATTTTGGATGTGAACCCGGGTTCTTTTTTGCAGTCCGGGAATCTGTGAAAATATGAATAGATGAGCATATATGGTACATGATAACGGATAAAATATACTATATGTTGTAAAAATGAAACACATGCGTAACAACACCGTAAAAGATGTAAAGAAAAGCGAAAAAACATGTAAAAAATGGTTGACTTTTGGACGGGGATTTGATATTATAATACTCGCCTTGAGAAACAGGGC
>NZ_QUEP01000045.1 GCF_003478035.1 Clostridium sp. OF03-18AA | reverse complement strand
ATGTACGAGACTTTCACTCTCTTTGGTCTGACTTCCCAGACAGTTCCATTACCATACGGGTCACATAACGTGGTCCTTAACCCCGGAATGCACGCATTCCGGTTTGGGCTCTTCCAATTTCGCTCGCCGCTACTTTCGGAATCGATGTTTCTTTCTCTTCCTCCGGCTACTTAGATGTTTCAGTTCACCGGGTTCCCGGCGTATGGCTATGTATTCACCATACGTCACTTGAGGTACACTCAAGTAGGTTTCCCCATTCAGAAATCTCCGGATCAAAGGATATTTGCTCCTCCCCGAAGCTTTTCGCAGCTTATCACGTCTTTCATCGGCTCTTAGTGCCAAGGCATCCACCCTGCGCTCTTTCTAGCTTAACCAGTTGTATTTCCGCCGCGGGAACGGCTTTCATACGAAGGTGCATAGCGTTGCACCCCTGGTCTTTGTGTTTACTTGATTCTTTCGGTTACGTATCTTTCGATACGCCTCGGATGTCTTGTATCTTAAATATTTAAGATTCAAT
>NZ_QUEP01000044.1:216-593 GCF_003478035.1 Clostridium sp. OF03-18AA | reverse complement strand
TCTTTCCGATATGCCAATGTCTGATTGTAAACAAAACGGCAACAGCCAAATGTTTTTGCAATCTGAATTCTTTGTTCGCTATTAGGATATATCCTGTATTTATATGCTTTTAACACCCACTGTCGCCACCTTCCTACCCTTGATTTTCTATATATTTTCTCAACATCTCTTCTGATACATTTCCTACACTGCAGACAAAATATCCGTCCGTCCAAAAAGTATGTTCTTTCCAGAAATGTTTTCGTAGATAATCCGGATATCTTTTCCAAATATGATATGTTGTATAACTCTTCATCAGATTTACTATTTTACTGATAGACATTGTTGGTTCTGTTTCTATCATGTAATGAATATGATCTTTATCTGTCTCCATATAT
>NZ_QUEP01000044.1:0-206 GCF_003478035.1 Clostridium sp. OF03-18AA | reverse complement strand
ATATGATCTTTATCTGTCTCCATATATTTGATAATGATTTTAAGCTTTTGACATATCTCATAAGAAAACTGCTTTATATCATCTGATATTTGTTTTGACATCAGCAATTTCTTTCTATACTTGCATACGAAAATAATATGATACTGTAACAAATATTTGTGTCTGTTTTTGATTTCCACGTTTCCATAACGCAAGTATAGCACAAA
>NZ_QUEP01000043.1:404-690 GCF_003478035.1 Clostridium sp. OF03-18AA | reverse complement strand
TTCCCCTCTTTTAACAGGATATTTCCATTGACACTGTTTGTGGTATAGCTTTTAACAGGATTCTTTTTTGACTTGAATTTTGGAAATCCAAACGATGGATCCCGGAAAAAGTTTTTATAAGCAGTCTGCAGATGCAGCTGGGCATTGCACAGAGCAAGGCTGTCCACTTCTTTTAGCCATGGAAATTCTGCCTTATATTTTGCCGGAGTGACCTTCAGGTTTTTTCCGGTCTTTTCATAGCATTCCTTCTTTTCTGCCAGCATTCGGTTATATACAAACCTGACAC
>NZ_QUEP01000043.1:0-394 GCF_003478035.1 Clostridium sp. OF03-18AA | reverse complement strand
CGGTTATATACAAACCTGACACATCCAAATGTTTTTGCAAACAGTTCCTGCTGTATTTTATTGGGATAGATCCGAAACCGGTATACTACGTTCATGTTTTTTCTCCCCCTGTGTCTCGATGTACTGACGGATCACTTCGATCGGAGCTCCGCCGGCACTCAGGAGGCAGAAGCTCTGACTCCAGAACATTTCCTTCCAGAGCTTCTGCCGGATCTCCGGATACTCTTTTTTGATCAGACGGCTGCTGGCACTTTTATAGGCATTGATAAATTTACTGAGTTCCGACTTCGGATGGGCACGGAACATGATATGGACATGGTCCTCATCGTGATTCCACTCTTCCAGGGTGATATGATATTTGGGCGCGATATATTCAAAGATTTCTCGTGCGCGA
>NZ_QUEP01000042.1:422-694 GCF_003478035.1 Clostridium sp. OF03-18AA | reverse complement strand
GGCTGGATCCGGATCCGGCAGCATCGTAAGATCCGGAAAGATGCCTGCCTGAAAGGTGCATCCGTCTGTCTGGAAGCTGATGGGCGGTATTATGTTTCTCTTCTGTATTTTTGTGAAGAAAAGCCGGTGGAAACAAGGAACATAAGGCAGGTCGTCGGACTCGATTTTTCCATGAAAGAACTATATGTAGATTCCAATGGAAAACATGCAGGTTATCCGCACTATTTCAGAAACAGCGAGGAAAAACTGGCGAAAGCGCAGAGAAAACTGAG
>NZ_QUEP01000042.1:0-412 GCF_003478035.1 Clostridium sp. OF03-18AA | reverse complement strand
AGCGAGGAAAAACTGGCGAAAGCGCAGAGAAAACTGAGTCATTGCCGGAAGGGGAGCAATCGTTACAAAAAACAACAGAAAAAAGTGGCGCGGATCCATACACATATCGCTCACCAGAGAAAAGATTACTTGCATAAAGAATCAAGAAAGATAACCAATTTCTATGATATCGTATGTATCGAAGATCTGGATCTGAAGACGATGAGCGGGGAACATCATTTTGGAAAAAGTGTCCATGATAACGGCTGGAGAATGTTCACAGATTTTTTGCAGTATAAACTGGAACGGGAAGGGAAGAAACTTGTCCGCATCGACCGCTGGTATCCCAGTTCCAGAACATGCAGCTGTTGTGGAAAAATAAAACATGATCTGAAACTGGAAGATCGGGTATATCTTTGCAGCTGCGGAAACC
>NZ_QUEP01000041.1 GCF_003478035.1 Clostridium sp. OF03-18AA | reverse complement strand
CGGCTTTTCTCGGCAGCTGGAATCGGATGCTTCCCTACTTTCGTTCGGTCCGCGTCACGCCTTTGGCTTGTCAGACGGATTTGCCTGCCTGACACCTCCTGCGCTTGCCCGGGAATCTGTTCCCCGGTCATCTTATCCCTCTGCGTCCCCACAGTTCTGATACCATGTGGTACAGGAATCTAAACCTGTTGTCCATCAGCTACGCTTCTCAGCCTTGCCTTAGGCCCCGACTTACCCAGGGCAGATCAGCTTTACCCTGGAAACCTTAGATATTCGGCCTGGAGGATTCCCACCTCCATCTCGCTACTCATTCCGGCATTCTCTCTTCTTAAAAGTCCACAGCTCCTTATCGGTACTGCTTCGCCCCTTTAAGAATGCTCCTCTACCAATGTATAAATACATTCCTGAGCTTCGGTGTTGTGTTTCAGCCCCGGACATTTTCGGCGCAGGACCTCTCGACTAGTGAGCTATTACGCACTCTTTGAATGTGTGGCTGCTTCTGAGCCAACATCCTAGTTGTCTTTGAAATCCCACATCCTTTTCCACTTAACACACACTTTGGGACCTTAGCTGCAGGTCTGGGCTCTTTCCCTTTTGACGACCCAACTTATCTCGTGCCGTCTGACTCCCGTACATCATCTGTATGGCATTCGGAGTTTGATATTCTTCGGTAGGCTTTGACGCCCCCTAGGAAATTCAGTGCTCTACCTCCACCAGACTAATACGAGGCTAGCCCTAAAGCTATTTCGAGGAGAACCAGCTATCTCCGGGTTCGATTGGAATTTCTCCCCTATCCACACCTCATCGCCACCCTTTTCAACGGATGTGCGTTCGGTCCTCCACGAAATTTTACTTTCGCTTCAACCTGGACATGGATAGATCACCCGGTTTCGGGTCTGCACATGCTGACTTGACGCCCTATTCAGACTTGCTCTCGCTTCGGCTCCGCACCTTCAGTGCTTAACCTTGCCAGCATCCGCAACTCGCCGGACCGTTCTACAAAAAGTACGCGGTTGCACCTTAACGTGCTTCCACAGCTTGTAAACACAGGGTTTCAGGTTCTCTTTCACTCCCCTCCCGGGGTCCTTTTCACCTTTCCTTCACAGTACTATGCGCTATCGGTCACTAAGGAGTATTTAGCCTTGGGGGGTGGTCCCCCCGACTTCCTGCAAGGTTCCACGTGTCTCGCAGTACTCTGGATCCCACTAGCTCCCTTCTGGTTTCATGTACGAGACTTTCACTCTCTTTGGTCTGACTTCCCAGAC
>NZ_QUEP01000040.1 GCF_003478035.1 Clostridium sp. OF03-18AA | reverse complement strand
GTTTTGCCCTGTCGCTCAAGGCGAGTATTATAATATCAAATCCCTCAGCGAAAGTCAACCATTTTTTACCATTTTTTTGATTTCTTTTTACATTTTTTCATTACCATTGCACTTCTGTTGCATTTCATCAACATATTGTTTTTTTGTTATACGCACACAACATTTGCCATTCTGTATCCATAACGTGAACTACCCATTGTCTTAAGCCAATGGGCTTCCTGCTTCATCGACCTCGTAACCTACTATCTCCACAGGCGTTAATTTGGGCAGTCCCTGCCCTATATATTTCTTTATGCTATTTGTCTTAATCCTTCTGTCAGTATATTTTTCGCGGCATTGATATCCCTGTCATGTTCTGCTCCGCATTTCGGACATATCCATGTCCTCACTGACAAATCTTTTGTATCTGGATTCTGATACCCGCAAACAGAACATAATTGACTACTAGCATAAAATGTATCTATTTTGATGTATTTCCTGCCATTCCATTTTGCCTTATACTCTAACTGTCTTGTCAGCTCATACCATGATACATCACTTATGGCTTTTGCCAGATGATGATTTTTTACCATGTTTTTTATCTGTAAATTCTCTGAAACTATCACTTGGTTTTCGCTGATAATCTCATGTGAAACTTTATGCAGATAATCTTTTCTCATATTCCTTATTTTCTCATGGCATAATGCTATCTTTTTCTTTGTTTTATAATAGTTCTTACTTCTCTTTCCTTTATGTGACAGTTGCCTTTGCAGCTTTACAAGCTGTTTCTCGTATTTTTTTATAATTTTTTGATTCTCATATACCTTCCCATCGGAAGTAATACATAAATCTTTAAGTCCTAAATCGATTCCTATGTTATGATTTGTATGTGCCAGTTCCTTATGCTCCGTTTCTACAAGTATGGACACATAGTATTTTCCACTGGAAACCTGCGAAACGGTCGCTGACTTAATCTGCCCACGATATTCCCTGTGTAACCTTGCTTTTACCGCTTTTAATTTTGGCAATTTTATCTTCCCTGTCTCAAAATCTACCGCAATATTTCCATTTGTGAAGTTTGTTGTGTATGATTTATGGTTATCGTGTTTGCTCTTGAATTTCGGATATCCTGCATGTTCCTTAAAGAATTTTTGATATGCAGCGTCCATGTGATAGATTGCGTTGGTCAGAGCAAATTTATCTATTTCTTTTAACCATTCATAGTCTTTCTTTAATTCTCTGTTACAGTAATTATTACAATCCGTTTTACTAACTGACTTTTTCTCTTTCTCGTATATTTCTTTCCGATATGCCAATGTCTGATTGTAAACAAAACGGCA
>NZ_QUEP01000004.1 GCF_003478035.1 Clostridium sp. OF03-18AA | reverse complement strand
ATACTGAATGTGCATTATTGTCAAGTTCTCTCATATTTATCGGACTTTCTTTCTATTTCGACTGATTTAATTATATCACAACTGAGATCATTTGTCTATTACATTTCAGAACATTTGTTCTGCTTAATCTGCAATCTATTTTCCCTTCAGGCTTATTCATTGTATGCAGAATTGATGATATAGCACGACTACAAAAATCAATATATGAGAAGTTTACAATACACAGCACAGCTATGTGCAATAATCTGATATCTACATACCAACTATCGCACTATGCAAGAGATGGCAATTCATCTCACCACCTATAGAGGTGGGAGAATTCTTGCTGATTCTTGTTAAACATTATTCAAGATACCTCTTGACTTTTCATGCATGTCCATTTAGTATGAAAGTAGGTTTTTCTATTTTATCAGAATAACAAATATTCGAGTATTGGGAGGAACACTGACATGAAAACCGTTAAAATTTCTTTAAACTCCATCGATAAAGTGAAGTCTTTTGTAAACGACCTTACAAAGTTTGATACCGATTTCGACCTTGTTTCCGGCAGATACGTCATCGACGCAAAATCCATCATGGGAATCTTCAGCCTGGATCTTTCCAAGCCGATCGATCTGAATATCCACGATGGCGGAAACACAGAAGAGATCCTTACCGTACTTGCTCCGTATATCATTGAAGCATAAGAAAAAAAGGGTGTAACTGTAAAGGTACTGAACAGTTACAAGGTTTTAAAAACTGCCGGAATCTTACTTCCGGCAGTTTTTTTGCACCTTTTTTTAGATGCAGCGGATCACTTCTCTCGTCTCAAGTGCCGTCTTCATCAGTTCATCGATCTTCTCATCCAGCTTCTTTTCGGAATTTTTGATTTTCTTTAAGCTCGGCTTTGTGACCGGATGCTTTGCGACGAAGATCGTGCAGCAGTCCTCATACGGAAGAACGGATGTCTCGTAAGTTCCGATCTTTAAGGAAATATCCACGATATCCTGCTTGTCGAACGCGATGAGTGGTCTCATGACCGGAAGCTCGCAGACTTCATTTGTAACGGCGAGGGACTGCATCGTCTGGGATGCAACCTGACCGATGCTCTCGCCGGTGACGAGTGCCAGACAGTCATTCTCCTTCGCGATCGTCTCCGCGATCTTCATCATATAGCGGCGCATGATAATTGTAAGCTCGTCATGCGGGCACTGGTCGTAGATGTAGAGCTGGATATCGGTAAAGTTGATGATATTTAAGCGAATCGGACCTGTGTACTTTGCGACAAGTTTTGCGAGATCAACGACCTTCTGCTTCGCGCGCTCACTTGTATACGGCGGAGCATGGAAATAAGTCGCATCGATCGTAACGCCGCGCTTCGCGATCATCCAGCCGGCAACCGGGCTGTCGATACCGCCGGATAAGAGCAGCATCGCACGTCCTGCGGTTCCGATCGGCATTCCGCCCGGTCCCGGGATCGTCTCGGAGAAGATGTTGATCTTGTGGCGGACTTCCACACGGAGTAATACGTCCGGTGTGTGGACATTTACTTTTGTCTCCGGGAATGCGTTTAAGATCACCTCGCCGAGGTCGCGGTTGATCTGGTCGGAAACGACCGGATACTGCTTATTCGCACGTCTCGCGACAACTTTGAACGTAAAGTGTTTATCTTCATATGCGTCATCGATATACTTGACCACCTGGGCCTTTAAGTCCTCGTAGCCGTTGTCCTCGATCTGGACCATCGGGCAGATCCCGACGATACCGAATACATGCTGGAGAGCGTCGATCACTTCATCGTAATCGAAATCTTCAGATGCCTCCGCATAGATTCTTCCGGCTTCCTTTGTAACCTCGAACTTTCCTTCCAGGTTCTTTAAACGGTGATGGATCTGTTTTACAAGGGCGTCCTCAAAGAGGTAACGGTTCTTTCCCTTTACGCCGATCTCCGCGTATTTAATTAAAAATGATCTGTATTTCACGGAATTTCCTCCATTGGTTTTCTATATTTACGCTCTGCGGTATCTCCGCAGCATCGGAACAAGCTCTTTTAACACGTCCAGGCAGTAGTCCACCTCTTCCTCCGTATTGAATGCGCCGAAGGAGAAGCGGAGTGTGGAATCGAGCAGGGAATCCTTCACGCCGATCCCCTTTAAGGTTCCGGACACACCCGGATGGTTGGATGAACATGCGGAACCGGAAGAAACGTAGATCCCTTTATCTTCCAATGCGTGTAAAAGCACTTCCGCTCTCACGCCCTCAAATCCTGCCGCCACGATCTGCGGTGCACTGTCACGTCCGGTAAGTCCGTGGACCGTAACGCCGTCCATCGCCTGCAGGCCTTTCACCATGCGGTCCTTGATCGCGTAGAGCTTATCGATCTTCGCGTCATGGTCTGTATAGACCATCTTTGCCGCAAGGCCAAGTCCTGCACAGCCCGGAACGTTCTCGGTTCCGGAGCGCATACCTTTCTGCTGACCGCCTCCGTAGATGATCGGTTTGATCTTCACGCGCTCATCGATATAGAGGAAGCCGGTTCCCTTCGGTCCGTGGATCTTGTGGCCGCTGGCAGATAACAGATCGATCCCCTGTTTTTTCGGGCGAATCACATATTTTCCGTAAGCCTGGATCGCGTCAACATGGAAGTAGACGGACGGCTTTTTCTCTTTGATGATCTTCGCGATCTCCTCGATCGGCTCCACAGCGCCGATCTCGTTGTTCACATACATGACGGACACCAGGATCGTATCGTCGCAGATCGCCTCGCGGAGTGCATCCAGGGAGACATGTCCGTTGTGGTCGACCGGAAGGTAGGTCACGCGGAAACCAAGCTCTTCAAGAAATGCTGTCGTATTGTAGATGGACGCATGTTCCACGCAGGAGGTAATGATGTGGTTTCCGGCGCGCTTGTTTGCAAGCGCCGTACCGATCAGCGCCATGTTGTTGGACTCCGTTCCGCCGGAGGTAAAGAGGATCTCCTTGTCCTTTACCTTTAACGTTTTCGCGATCTCCTCGCGGGCAGTCTTAATGTAGTTTTCCGCCTCCACACCTTTCATATGTCTGGAGGACGTATTTCCATAATCCACGGTCATTGTCTCAGCGACGATATCGCGCACCTCATCGAACGCGCGGGTAGTCGCGGAGTTGTCAAAATAAACTTCTCTCTTATCCATGAGTTTTATTACTCCCAGTTTGTCAGCAATAACTCCATGCACACAGTGTTCCTGCTGTCATTTTTCCGTTATCCTGACCGTTCTCCTTATTCTCGTATTCCACGTTTCTTCATGATTCCAGCAATAATCCGACCGCCGCCATCACGAACATTCCGGCCGTCTCGGTTCTCAGGATCCGCTTTCCGAGTGTCACCGGTCTCACGCCGGAGTTCATCGCAATCTCCACTTCCCCGTCCGAAAATCCGCCTTCCGGTCCGATAAAGATGGACAGTTTCTGTCCCGGCTTTAAGCTTCCGATCAGCTCTCTCGTGAGCGCCATTCCGCCCGCACCCGGGAGACTTTCCGAATCCTCATAAGGAATGATCGCCAGGTCATCCGTTTTCGCCGCCTCGATCGCCGCCTTGAATTTCATCACATTTCCGATCTCCGGCACGATCATGCGCTTCGACTGTTTCGCCGCGCTCTCGGAGATCCCGTACCAGCGTTTTCTCTTCGCTTCTTCCTTCTTTGCGTCGAGCTTCACCACCGCGCGGTCGGTATCCACCGGAACGATCTTTGTGACGCCGAGTTCTACACATTTCTGGATGATAAATTCCATTTTATCTGCTTTCGGAAGTCCCTGGTACAGAGTCACCTGTACCGGAAGCTCCGTATCGTCCACCTCTTCCGGCAGGATCTTCGCGAGAACCTTGTCCGGAAAAAGCTCCGTGATCTCGCAGAGGCAGTTCGTTCCCTTTCCGTCGCTGAGCAGGATCTTCTCACCCGGCTTCATCCGCAGCACGTTTTTAATATGATTCACATCCGGGCCGGTGATCACGGCCTCCGTCCCTGTAAAAAATTCTGTTTCCGTAAAAAAATGGTACACTATTTCTTCCTCGCTGTAAAGGATACCCACTCGCCCTGTCTTGTCACTTCAAGGATCTCGAACGCTTCGTTTGCCTCGAGAGCTTCGCGGACCGCCTGTTCCTTCATATCAATGATACCGGAGCTGATGAAGATCCCGCCTTTCTTTAAGTGGAACGGAACCTGTTTCTGGATCAGGATGATAATGTCGGCGAGAATGTTTGCCACAACGATATCGTAGCACTCGTATCCAGCTGCGTCCTGGGTTGCCTTGTCATCGATGATGTTTCCCTGGATCACGCCGAACTTCTCCTCCGGGATCTCGTTCGCAGCCAAGTTTTCATGGACAGCCGTGATCGCATTCTCATCAAGATCAGTTCCGAATACATAATCAGCGCCCAGTTTTAAAGCCGCGATCCCGAGAATTCCGCTTCCCGTTCCGAGGTCAAGGACCTTTACGCCCGGCTTTACATACTTTTCAAGCTGGCGGATACAGAGCTGCGTTGTCTCATGTTTTCCGGTTCCGAAGGCGGTTCCCGGGTCGATCTGGATCAGGAGCTTGTCCTTATGTTCTTCCGGGATCTCCTCCCAGGTCGGCTTGATCAGGATATGGTCTACGGTAAACGGTTTGAAATACTGTTTCCAGTTGTTGATCCAGTCCTTATCATCCGTCTCGGACTCTGTGATCTTTGCGGTTCCGATATTTACGAACTGGCTGATCTCCTCAAGTCCCTCGCGGACTGCTTTTAACTTTTCTTCCGTATCTTCATCCTCATCGAGGTAGAAGCTTACGCGGGCAGTACCGTCGTCCGGCGGGAGTTCCGGGAGAATATCGATAAACATTCCCTTTGTCTCGCTCTCTGTGAGCGGCACGTTGTCCTCGATCTCCATTCCTTCGATCCCGATATCATCGAACATACTTCCGAGATAGTCCACTGCGTCCGTGGTCGTCTCAAGAGTGAATTTCTTCCATTTCATATGCTGTTTCTCCTTTTTTATGATCGCCGGTCAGGACCAATCGTTTTATTCCGTTCTGTCATATCCGGCTTTCCGCACATATGCCTGTATCCTATATGGATGCAGACGAAATCACATGATATCATAACATAGTTTCACAGGCTTTGCAAGGTGGGACTTTACTGCGTCATATACAAAGCGGGACAGAGCTTTCTGCCCTGTCCCGCGAAGTGAATGCTATGAAATTTTGTAAATGTTCAGGCCTGCTGAATCGATACGAAATTTTATGCCGTCTTTTTGTTCGGACGGACGAATAAGATGCATCCCACGATGATGCAGATCACAAACATCGCTCCGCCGACGCCCATCGTCATTCCGACGCCTGTCATCGTCCACATCGGAACGAGACCTGCGAATGCTTCCTTCCAGCACATAACTGCGCTGTACACACCGTGGTTATCCGGTGCACTGGAGTTGGAATCCGGGTCAACCGCACGGACAAGCGCAAGACCTGTCGCTATGTTTCCGGTACCTACGCCGAATGCCATGATCGCTTTCTCGAACCACTCATCTTTACAGAAGAGTTTGCAGAAGCCGAGGGCGATCGCAAGTGTCAGTGCACAGCAGATTGCTGTGTAGACAACGATCGGTACGATATATGTACTGATCAGGTCGATATCGAGAGTTGCCATCGCCGTGAGGACAACGACCTCAAGTAAAAATCCGCTGACATGTTTGATCGTCTTTACATCGATGTAAAGTCTGATTGTTTCAAAGTTGAATCTGGTGTGTCAATGCCCTAAAAGGGGCGACCTTCATTTCTACTTCAGGAAAAAGCACAGAAGGATATGAATGCCCTTGGTAGTGTCAATGCCCTAAAAGGGGCGACCTTCATTTCCACACTTGCCTCTGGGAACCCGCATAAATAAAGGCTTTGCGGACCCGTTTTTGCAAGTATTTTCCAGAATATTCTGAAAAAGGCTTTTTTGAAGGTGATTTTTGGCGTGTTCACAGTTTGTTCATATTTATCGCAGAAATGAAGGTAATTTCTCGCTTTCAGCTGCCCCCATTATAACAGACTTCTTCAGGCTCCACAAGCAGATTATTTTCCATTATTGCGACCATTATTTGCGATCCCACCATCCCCCAGCGGTGAGCTTCCGGACAGGAGTGCATGATCCGGGGATCTGGCTTCCTCTTAGCTCGCGGGTGACTGCGTTAGAAAATCGATGACACTTGTCTGAGCGCAGCGAGTTGTGTCATCGATTTTCTGCCCTTAGCAGTCTCCCGGGAGGTTAGAGGAACCATCCCCGCATCCCCGGCACTCCTGGCCGGAAACTCACCGCGTACCCTCGCCAACACCCCAAGCAAGCACATACACAAAAAACGCACGCCCTGCATACCGATCCTCCCTGCATGCAAAACGTGCGTTTTCTAATCCAATCTCTATTACTCGTTCTTCAGATCCTCTTTCAGCTTACTAAAGAACCCTTTCTTCTTCCCTTCCTCCGGCGCAATTCCCTTCATCGCGTCATCAAACCGCTTCAGAGCCTCCTTCTGCTCCTCATTCAGCTTCTCCGGAACTGTAACAACAAGCGTTACATAATGATCACCGCGGATATTCTTATTTCTCAGGGACGGAACACCCTTACCGCGGAGACGTACCTTCGTGTCAGTCTGAGTTCCCGGTTTTACCTCGTACTCAACCTCACCGTCAACGGTCTTGATCTTGATCGGACCGCCGAGAGCTGCCGTTGCGAAAGAAATCGGTACAGTCGAGAAGATGGAAGTCTCCTGACGCATGAATACCGGGCTTCTGGATACAGTAACCTCAACGAGAAGGTCTCCTCTCTCGCCGCCGTTCGTACCCGGCTCACCCTTCCCGGCGATACGGATACTCTGTCCGTTATCGATACCGGCCGGGATCTTAACCTGGATCTTCTTCTTGCTGGAGATATATCCGGTGCCGTAGCAATCCGGGCATTTCTCCTTGACACCCTTACCGGTACCGCGGCAGTCCGGACATGTCTGGACATTCTGTACCTGGCCAAAGAACGACTGCTGTGTATAGACGATCTTACCCTTACCGTTACATTTCGGACAGGTGATCGGGGATGTACCAGGCTTTGCGCCGGTTCCGTGACACTTCGGACACTCATCCTTCAGGGTAAGCTCGATCTCCTTCTCACATCCAAAGATCGCCTCCTCAAACGTGATACGGACACCCGTTCTCAAATTTGCTCCGCGCATCGGACCATTGCTGCTTCTTCCGTATGCGGAACGTCCGCCAAAGAAATCTCCGAAGATATCTCCGAAAATGTCTCCCATATCGGCTCCGTTAAAGTCGAATCCGCCGTATCCGGCTCCGCCTGCGCCTCCGTCAAAGGCTGCATGACCGAACTGGTCGTACTTCTTTCTCTTTTCCGGATCACTTAAGACACTGTATGCCTCGGAAGCTTCCTTGAACTTTGCCTCCGCCTCTTTGTCTCCCGGGTTTGCGTCCGGATGATATTTCTTTGCAAGAACTCGATATGCTTTCTTTAACGCCGCTTCGTCCGCATCTTTCGGCACGCCGAGGACTTCGTAATAATCTCTCTTGGTCTCTGCCATTGCTTTCTTTACCTTTCTTGTTAATGAACGGTACCACGTACCTTTTGCGGAATTCTGCCGCCGGAAGATCTGCCTTCACACGCCGTAACCAGATAACGCCAGAACCCATTCCAGACATCACGGTTTTATCTTCTGCCGTGATAAATTTTCTCCGGATCATTCATCGTCCGGAAACAAGGCAGCCGAAAGAACGCCCTTTTGCGGGCGTCCTTCCGGATCTGCTTTGCCTGACAGACTATTTTCAGTCTGTCAATTTATTTTTCGTCTTAGACCTCTTTGTAGTCTCCGTCAACGACATCATCGCCGTAGCCTGCCTGGCTTGCGCTCTGACCTGCCTGCGGACCAGCCTGACCCTGGGCACCTGCTGCGCCCTGAGCTGCCTGAGCCTGCTCATAAACCTTGGAGAATAACTTCTGGGCACTGTTCATGAGTTTCTCTTTCGCCGCCTTGATCTCATCGACCTGAGCATCTGTCATCTGATCTGCCGGAGCTTTTGCGATTGCTTCCTTGAGGGCATTTAAGTCAGCCTCAACAGCAGTCTTGTCGTTTGCATCGATCTTGTCGCCGACTTCCTCGAGAGCTTTCTCTGTCTGGAATACCATGGAGTCAGCTTCGTTTCTCGCATCAATCGCTTCTTTTCTCTTCTTATCCTCAGCCTCGTAAGCTGCAGCTTCCTTAACAGCCTTATCGATATCATCCTTGGACATGTTGGAACCGGATGTGATCGTGATGTGCTGCTCTTTGCCTGTTCCAAGATCCTTAGCGGATACATTTACGATACCGTTTGCATCGATATCGAATGTAACTTCGATCTGCGGAACACCTCTTCTTGCCGGAAGGATACCATCAAGACGGAACTGGCCAAGAGTCTTGTTGTCCTTTGCGAACTCACGCTCACCCTGTACAACGTGGATATCTACAGCTGTCTGGTTATCAGCGGCTGTGGAGAAGATCTGGCTCTTTCTTGTCGGGATGGTTGTATTTCTCTCGATCAGCTTTGTTGCTACGCCGCCCATGGTCTCGATTGCAAGGGAAAGCGGAGTAACATCGAGAAGAAGGATGTCGCCGGCACCAGCATCGCCTGCTAACTTACCACCCTGGATCGCTGCACCGATGGCTACGCACTCATCCGGGTTTAAGGACTTACTCGGCTCTTTGCCTGTTAACTGTTTTACCTTCTCCTGTGCGGAAAGCATACGTGTGGAACCACCTACAAGGAGAACCTTGGAAAGATCTGCTGCTGTTAAGCCGGCATCTCTTAATGCATTCTGTACCGGGATCGCTGTTCTCTCGATGAGGTCGCTTGTGAGTTCATCGAATTTTGCTCTTGTAAGGTTCATATCTAAGTGCTTCGGGCCATCAGCAGTTGCTGTGATGAACGGAAGGTTGATATTTGTTGTTGTTGCGGAAGAGAGTTCCTTCTTTGCTTTCTCAGCAGCTTCTTTTAATCTCTGAAGTGCCATCTTATCACCGGAAAGATCTACGCCCTCTGTCTTCTTGAACTCATCGATCATCCACTGTGTGACACGGTTATCGAAATCATCACCGCCGAGGTGTGTATCACCGTTCGTCGCAAGAACTTCAATAACGCCGTCACCGATCTCGATGATGGAAACATCGAATGTACCGCCGCCGAGGTCATATACCATGATCTTCTGCTCTTTCTCGTTGTCAAGGCCATAAGCAAGGGCTGCCGCTGTCGGCTCGTTGATGATACGCTTTACATCAAGACCGGCGATCTTACCTGCATCCTTTGTTGCCTGACGCTGGGCATCGTTGAAGTAAGCCGGAACTGTGATAACAGCTTCTGTTACCTTCTCACCGAGGTAGCTTTCAGCATCTGCTTTTAACTTCTGAAGGATCATCGCGGAGATCTCCTGCGGTGTGTACTTCTTGCCGTCGATGTCTACCTTGTAGTCAGTACCCATATGTCTCTTGATGGAGGAGATGGTTCTGTCAGCGTTTGTAACTGCCTGACGCTTTGCCGGCTCACCGACAAGTCTTTCTCCTGTCTTTGTAAATGCAACGATAGACGGTGTTGTTCTGACACCTTCTGTATTAGCGATAACTGTTGGTTTACCGCCTTCCATAACTGCTACGCAGCTGTTTGTTGTACCTAAGTCAATACCAATGATCTTGCTCATGATTTTTTCCTCCTGTTATATTTGGAATTAAGTGAATTTCAATGTTAATTTTGATACCGGATCGATCCGCACTTACGTGCTCTCACGATCCTTAGTTCGCAACCTGTACCATGCTGTGACGGACGATCGACTCTTTGTAGGTGTAACCCTTCTGAAGCTCAGCTGCCACAACATTTTCGCCGAGATTCTCATCCTCCACATGCATCACTGCGTTGTGGAAATTCGGATCAAACGGCTTTCCGACGGCCTCGATCGGCTTTACGCCGAGATCATCGAGCGTCTTTACAAACTGCTTATATATCTTTTCCATTCCCTCTGCAAATGCGGTTCCTTTCGCATCCTCCGGGATTGTGTTAAGACCTCTTTCAAAGTTGTCAACGATCGGAAGGATCTTTTCGATCACGTCCTTCGCGCCGATCTCATACATCGCGGACTTTTCCTTGTCCGTTCTCTTGCGGTAATTATCAAATTCCGCCATCGATCTTCTGAGTTTGTCATTTAACTCATCAATCTTCTCGTCCTTCGGATCCTTTTTCTTTTCCGGAGCTTTTTCCTTCTTTCCGGCATCCTCGGACTTTTCAGTTTCTTTATCAGTCTCAGAGGCTTTCGCTTCTTTCTCTTCGGAAGCTTCCGTCTCCTGGTTCTCTTTTTCTAACTCTTTCTCTTCCACTGCTCTCTTCACCTTTCATTTTTAAATGTTTCGTTCAGCTGCGCGACAAGCGATCGCAAGGTTGTTACGACTTTCTCGTAATCCATCCGCTTTGGTCCTACAATACCGATCGTTCCTCGCATTCCATCGCCGAGCGCATAATTTGCGGTTACGATGCTGCAGTCTTTCATGCTCTGGACCGGAGTTTCATCTCCGATGTAGACCTGGATCTCATTGTCCGGGTCATCGGTCTTATTCTGCTGCTGTTCATCGATCAGCCCACGGAGAAGTTCCTTATGTTCTAACGTGCTGATCAGCTGACTCGCTTTCTCTGTATCGGAAAGTTCCGGATATTTGAAAATATTGGTTGCCCCGCTCGTATAGATCTGAAGATCCTCATCCTGGGAACGGATCACTTCGCTGACCTCATTCAGGACCAGATCCACCACTCTTCTGTGGCTTCCGGCCTGCTCCTTCATCTTCGCGATCACACCAAGATTGATCTCCTCGATCGTCAGACCGTTCAGATTGCTGTTCAGGAGAATATTCAGATTCAGGATCTCCTCATCACTGAGTTCCTCATCAACCGTAACAAAAGAGTTCCGGATAATATTTCCTTCCACAACAATTACCACGAGAAGCTTATGCTCCTCAACTCTGGAGAGTTGGATAAATTTAAGCTTCGTCTGGCTGTAACTCGGTCCGCTGATCAGAGTCGCATAATTTGTATTCTTTGCGAGAACCTTTGCAAGCTGCTTCAAAAGCAGTTCCACGCGGTCAACCCGCTGGATCATCAGTTCCTGCATGTGCTCGACCTGACTGTCCTTCTCTTTAATGATCTGGTCAACATAAAACCGGTAACCCTTATCGGAAGGAATCCTTCCGGCTGAAGTATGCGGCTGAAGAATGTAACCAAGCTCTTCCAGATCAGACATTTCATTTCGGATCGTAGCGGAGCTGAGCTTCAGATCCGAGTATTTGGAAATCGTTCTGGATCCGACCGGCTCACCGGTCTCCAGGTACGTCTGGATAATCGCTTTCAAAATTTTCTCTTTTCTCTCATCCAGTTCCAAACCTCTCACCTCTTCTCTCTGATTTGCTAGCACTCTCTTTTGAGGAGTGCTAACATCTACAGTTGCTACTATATTACTTCGCAAGTTTTTTGTCAAGGGCTTTTGATAATTTTCACATTTTTTTCACAAATATAGGAATAATTCCTGTTTTATCCAGAAATCTCCCGGAAACCCCATAATTTCCCGCGCACTTTACCGACAGTAATCTTCCCCAACCAAACTATTTCCTTATAAGATATCGATTCTTCACACTCACTCCCGCAACTCCCCAGCGGTGAGGCTCCGGGCAAAAGTGCTTTGCTCCAGATATACACTTCCTCTTAATCCGCAGCTGACTGTGTTGAATACAAAATAGTACACGTCCGAGCGCAGGCAGCGAGTTATACCTCTTCCCTTCCTCCCGCCATCCCATAGCGGTGAGGCTCCGGGATGGCGTGCTTTGATCCGGGGATCTGGCTTCCTCTTAGCTCACGGGTGACTGCGTTAGAAAATCGGTGACACTTGTCTGAGCGCAGCGAGTTGTATCCTTTTCCTTCCTCCCGCTACTCCCACAGCGGTGAGGCTCCGGGATGGCGTGCTTTGATCCGGGGATCTGGCTTCCTCTTAGCTCGCGGGTGGCTGCGTTAGAAAATCGGCGACACTTGTCTGAGCGCAGCGAGTTGTGTCGTCGATTTTCTGCCCTTAGCAGCCGCCCGTGAGCTTAGAGGAACCATCCCCGCATCCCCTGCACGCTATCCCGGAGCCTCACCGCGTACCCCCCGAAAACTTGACAAATAAAAAAATCCGTGTATAATACATATTTGTTTCCAAATTGTTACATATTTGTTACATCACAGCATATACTTTGTAACAGATATGAAACAAAAAAGAAAGGATATGTTATATGAAGAAAATCAGAATGACCATCAGTGTTTTAATAACCATCCTCGCGATGCTCCTAAACACCGTATGCGCCTTCGCAAGCACCTCGAAAAACTCTGGCCACCTCGACAGCATCGACGGAAATAAGATCTCCGGATGGGCGTGGAACTCCGCGGCCCCGGACACCCCGGTCTCCGTCACTGTCACCGTGGTCAACGCCCATACAGGCGACTCTCTCTTAGCAGAGACCGCCACCGCAGATATCGAACGCGATGACTTAAAGACAAGCGGCATCGGAAACGGCGCCCACGGCTTTGAGATCATGATCGACTGGTCCTCCATTCCGGACAACACCTACATGATAAAACTCAGCGTAAACGGACAGGCACTTCCGATCGCCTACCAGTACGATACCGAGACAGGCATCATCAAAAACGCGACTCTCGTCTCCTTAGGAACCTTCAAGACAACCGCCTACTGCCCATGCAGAAGCTGCTCCGAAGGATATGGACGCCTCACAAAAACAGGAACCCAGGCCACCGCGAGCCGCACCGTAGCCGTTGACCCGCGCGTCATCCCGCTCGGAAGCCATCTTCTCATCGACGGCGTCGAATATATCGCTGAGGACGTCGGCGGCGGCGTCAAAGGAAAACACATCGATATTTTTTACAACACACATTCGGAAACAAAAAATCACGGCGTGGAACGTTCTGAGGTCTATCTGATCCAGTCCTGATGCTCCGTTTTCTTACAAAAAGGTGATCTGCCATTGCGCAGGTCACCTTTTTTTACAGGAAAATCCGCGCTTCACAGACTTTAGCGCTCTGCCTTTCCGATTTCATTTTTTCTATGTTCTCATATACACAAAAAGGGAATCTCCATGGAGCATCCAGTCTCTCACGGAAGATTCCCTTTTATCCTTTGCTTTTTTAAACCGTATGTCCCTTGGCAACATAAAACGGCTGTGTATCCGTTCCCTTAAGCTCCTGTCCGACCTCGATCGTAACGTTCTTATCGGTAACAACGTAATCCAAGCGTCCGCCGGCCTTCACGACCGTATCCTGCATCAGGACACTGTTTCTGATCTTCGCGCCTTTCTCGATCTTGACGCCTCTGAAAAGAATACAGTTCTCAACATCTCCCTCGATCACACAGCCATCTGCAACGAGGTTATTTTTCGCCTTACATCCGGTAATGTATCTCGTCGGGTTGTCGTCACGGATCTTTGTGTAGACCGGACCGCCGGTAAACAGCGCTTCCAGATTCTCATCGTCAAGAAGCTTCATATTCTCGTCAAAGTAGCTCTTCAGTCCGCAGATCCTTGCATAATATCCTTCATACTTGTACGCGCGGACGTTATATTTCTCCAGGCGCGGTGCAAGGATATCACGCTCAAAATAGGAATAGCCGCGTACAAACGCCGCATGGATCTTCTCGATCAGAGCTTCTCTTTCCATAATATAGATGTTCATGGAAAGATTCTGTTTTCCGCTCTCCTCGGAATTCATGAAGATCCTTTTCACACGCCCGTCCTCGAGCTTTAACGTGTAATACATGTCCCCATGGGCGCCCGCGTGGATCAGCTCTGCCGGGATCTCCTGCTCCGCGTAAGCGACAGTCACATCGGCGCCGCTCTCGATATGTGCCCTTAACATATCATTGAAATCAAAATCGACCGCAATATTTGCGTCGGTCATGATAACGTACTTTTCTTTCTTATTTTTAAGGAACTGCAGAATACTCTCCAGCGCTTCGACACGGCCGCTGTAGACCTTCATGTTCTTCTCCGCATACGGCGGGAAGATGCTGAGACCTCCGTTCTTTCTGAGAAGATCCCACTCACGGCCGGATCCCAGATGGTCCATCAGGGAATGGTAATTCTCGCGGACCACGATGGAGATATTGCTGATCCCGCAGTTTGCGAGACTCGAAAGGAGGAAATCGATGATCCGGTAACGTCCCGCGAACGGGATGGATGCCATCAGGCGGTCGCCCGCAAGTTCCGGCACCAGATTGTCATAACTGTTCGGGAAAATAATACCGATCGCATTTGCATTGGAATTTACCATTGTTCTTCACCGTCCTCCACATTTTTATTGACCATGGCGTTCGGGCCGATCTTTGCGCCCTTTCCGATTGTGATCCCGGATCCGATCGTCGCGACACCGTGTCCCTCATCCTTCGGCATGGAACCGACGATCGCATTCTCACCGATCACAACGTTCTCGGCAACGATGCAGTGTTCCACAACGGCACCGGCCTTGATGACGGTTCCACCCATGACAACGGCATCCTCGACCTTTGCACCTTTTTCTACCTTAACACCGGAGAACAGGATCGAATGCTTTACATTTCCATCAATCCGGCAGCCGTCTGTGATCATACAGTTCTCAACGACCGCGTTGGAGCCGATCTTATGTCCGGTCATGCCGCTATTCCGGCTGTAGATCTTCCAATTCTCATCAAAGAGGTTGATCCCGCTGTGCTCCGGATCCAGAACCTCCATATTTGCCTCCCAGAGGGAAGAGATCGTTCCGACATCCTTCCAGTATCCCTCAAAGTGGTAGGCGTACATTTTTCGTCCGTCCTTCAGAAGGTTCGGGATAATGTTGTTTCCGAAATCGTTCTCGGAGTTCGGATCCGCCTCGTCCTCGATCAGGTACTTCTTTAAGATATCCCAGTTGAAGATGTAGATTCCCATCGAAGCCAGGTTGGACTTCGGGTTCTTCGGTTTCTCCTGAAACTCCGTGATCCGGTCATCATCGTCTGCGACCATCAGGCCGAAGCGGGATGCCTCATCCCACGGGACCTCCATAACGGCAACGCTGAACTCCGCCCCTTTCTCCTTGTGGAAGCGGAGGAAATCACTGTAATCCTGCTTACAGATCTGGTCACCTGATAAGATGATCACATACTGCGGATCGTAGCGCTCGATAAACGGAATGTTCTGATAGATCGCGTTTGCGGTTCCCTTATACCAGTCGGAGCCGGACGCTTTCTGGTACGGCGGCAGTACATGGACTCCCCCGTAGAGACGGTCAAGATCCCACGGCTGACCGTTTCCGATATACTCATTCAACACCATCGGCTGGTACTGGGTCAGAATTCCAACGGTATCGATTCCTGAATTTACACAGTTCGAGAGCGGGAAGTCGATGATCCGATACTTTCCGCCGAAAGGAACTGCCGGTTTTGCAAGCTTCTGTGTCAGCGCGTAGAGTCTGGAGCCCTGTCCGCCGGCAAGGAGCATTGCGATCATTTCCTTAGCCATAAAAATATCCCCCTGTATTTCTGGATCGGTATTCTCCGTGCAAAATGCATAAAATCGCATTCTCAAGGATTGTATAAATTATAGCACATTTTCGCTGTTTTTGATAGCTTTTTATACATTTTTACCATACTTTTACTTTGCCTATATATTTCTGTATTACTTTATACTCATAAAGTCAAAATTTCCCATGAATCTAAAAAACGCAGCCTCCGCAGGAACTTCAGTCCTGCAGAAACTGCGCCATGATATAGTTGCTCACATCGAGCCCGTAATCAGTCAGTACAAAGCGGTCACCTTCAAAACGCGCGGCCTTTTCTTTCACGAATGTTTCCATCAGCCCCGGGTAGACTTCCTTTGCGGAGATCCCGAATCGTCTTTCAAATTCTGAAAGCGACACCCCGGCCGTCATCCGGAGCCCTACATAGAAGAATTCCTCTTCCATATCCTTCTTCGTCAGCTTTTCGATATCCGTAAACATTCCCGGCTTTTCTTCGAGATACTGCTTCATATCCGGGTTCACAGTGAACCGGCAGCCGTCCAGATAGGAGGACGCCCCGAGTCCGAGTCCCAGATACGGAACTCCGGTCCAGTAGCCGATGTTGTGGCGGCACTCCCGCCCCGGCTTCGCATAATTGGAAATCTCATACCGTTCGTATCCGCAGTCCTTTAAAAACCGCTTCGTCTCATGGTACATCTCCCGCTCGGAGTCCTCGTCCGGAAGAAGTTTCCGCCCCTCTTCGCTCCCATATCGTTCACCGAACGGCGTTCCTTCCTCGATGATCAGGCTGTATGCGGAGATATGTTCCGGATCAAGATCCGTGACCCGCGAGAGCGTCTCCTTCCATGACTCACAGGTCTGTCCCGGAAGCGCCGACATGAGATCGATATTCAGGTTCGCAAACCCGCACTCGCGGGCCAGCATAAAGCTCTCCAGAAATTCCGCCCAGGTGTGGATCCGGCCCAGAAGTTTTAACTCCCGGTCATTCGCCGACTGGAGACCGAAGCTCAGCCGGTTGATCCCAGCTTTCCGGTAATCCGTAAGTTTCTCCCGCGTCACCGTCCCGGGATTCGCCTCCATGGAGATCTCCGCGCCATCCGCGACATGAAACGCATGTCTGACATGTTCCATGATCTCCACGATCAGCCCAGAGTCCGGCACCGACGGGGTTCCGCCCCCGATAAAGATCGTCTCGACCGGGATCTCCCCGTATCGTTTTCCCATGACACCGATGTCTTCCATCAGCCGCTTTGCATACATTCTCTGCGTCTTGGCTCCTGACGGGAATGACAGGAAATCGCAGTAGGCACACTTTCTCACACAGAACGGCATGTGCAGATATAATTCCATGCCCCCGCTCATTTGAGCACCCCGCAGAGCATTTCGATCTCATCCTCAAACAGACAGTATCCCGGATCATACGCTTTTACCGACGCAAGGACATCTTCGATCTTCATCCACTTTACGGACTCCACTTCTTCCTTCTGAAGTTTCAGGTCTTCGATCTCCACCGGTTTCTCATAGACGAAGACATGGCTCTTTTCATGGTTTTTAAAGATCTGTCCGCCAAATTCGCCCTCATAGCGCCCGTCGTGGACTCCCACAAGCCGCAGCTCTTCCGGTTTCGCTGTGATCCCAAGCTCTTCCTTCAGCTCTCTCAGCGCCGATTCCAGGTAGTCCTGTCCCGCCGGGATATGTCCGGCGCTGGAGATGTCATAACAGCCTGCGAAGGAATCCTTTTCCCCGCTCCGCTTCTGTAAAAGCAGGTCATGTCCTCCGTCCGCGCGTTTTCTCACGACCCAGACATGGCTCGTCCGGTGCCAGTCTCCGTGAAGATGGACCAGAGTCCGCCAGCGCACCTGACCGGACGGTTCCCCGTCTTCACGGAGCAGATCGAGAAGCTCCAACGGCTTTCCATCGAGGACCGCCTCCTTTAAAAGATCATCCTGATAGCGGAGTTTTAAGGAGAAAAACGGCGCATCTTCATCGAGAAGATAATGGAAGATCCGGTCGCCCTCCCACAGGTTCAGGCGGTCGATCTGCGTTTTCGGGACCCACTCCAGCGTTCCCTCATTGCATTCCGCGAGCTCCCCCGCAAAGCCGTCCGCCGTGTAGAGGAAAATGTACTCCATCTCCTCATCGTCATCGTTGTATACAAAAGTCAGGACGCCCCGGAGCCGGTAGTCTGTGAGCGTCAGACCGGTCTCCTCCTTCGTCTCCCTGAGGATACAGTCCTCCGGACTCTCCCCGCGTTCAAACTTTCCGCCGATGCCGATCCATTTGTCCTTATTGACGTCATGTTTCTTTTTGATCCGGTGGATCATCAGATATTTTTCATCTTTTTCGATATAACAAAGAGTTGTAAGTTTCATTGTGTACCTCACTCTGTTTTTTCAGGGTCTGTCTCCGTCAGGGAAACCGTTCTCCTTTCAGGAGATAAGTAACGGCAAAATCGGTCCGTTTCCATAGATTTGAAAAGAACCGCCGGTGACAGGCCCTGCAGTCAGGAATTCGATCTTCGGTCCGGATACAGGAAAAGTCCATTTCTTATACCGGAAATGGACTTTTGCGTTTTTCCCCTGCTGCGGCGCAGACAGG
Source organism: Clostridium sp. OF03-18AA (assembly GCF_003478035.1). Lineage (GTDB taxonomy): Bacteria > Bacillota > Clostridia > Lachnospirales > Lachnospiraceae > Pilosibacter. The sequence continues at coordinate 316,510 of NZ_QUEP01000004.1, read as the reverse complement.
GAGTATTCTGGACTATATCCTTTTGTCTGTCAGACTGTATTTTTCCAGCTTTTTCCAGAATCCGGCAGAATCTATCCTGCCAATCGATCTCTGATTTTTAAAATCGCTGTTCTTCCCTCTGCCGTCTACTCTTCATCCAGCTTCAGGACGCTCATGAACGCCTTCTGCGGGATCTCCACATTTCCGACCTGGCGCATACGCTTCTTTCCTTCCTTCTGCTTCTCGAGAAGTTTCTTCTTTCGGGAAATATCGCCGCCGTAGCACTTCGCGAGGACATCCTTTCTCATCGCTCTGACGGTCTCACGCGCGATGATCTTTCCGCCGACGGCCGCCTGGATCGGGATCTCAAATAAGTGTTTCGGGATCTCATCCTTTAACTTCTCGCACATCTTTCTTCCGCGCTCGTAGGCGGAACCTTCGAAGACGATGAAGGAAAGGGCATCGACCGCCTCTTTGTTGATCAGGATATCGAGTTTGACAAGCTCGGACTTCTCGTATCCCTTTAACTCGTAGTCGAAGGACGCGTAACCGCGGGATCTGGATTTCAGCGCATCGAAGAAATCGTAGATGATCTCGTTTAACGGAAGCTCATATTTTAAGAGTGCACGCGTCTCTTCCATATATTCCATTCCGAGGTAAACGCCGCGGCGCTCCTGGCACAGCTGCATGATCGCACCGACAAATTCGGTCGTGACCATGATCTCTGCGGAGACGATCGGCTCTTCCATATAGTCGATCTCGGACGGATCCGGCATGTTGGACGGGTTCGTGAGGTCGATCACCTCTCCGTTCGTCTTGTGGATCCGGTATACAACGCCCGGAGCCGTTGTGACAAGGTCGAGGTTGTACTCGCGCTCTAAGCGCTCCTGGATGATCTCCAAGTGTAAAAGTCCAAGGAATCCGCAGCGGAATCCGAATCCAAGAGCGATGGATGTCTCCGGCTCAAAGAACAGGGACGCGTCATTTAACTGTAATTTTTCCAGGGCGTCACGAAGCTCCGGATATTTCGCTCCATCCGCCGGGTAGAGACCGCAGTAGACCATCGGAGTGACTTTCTTATATCCCGGAAGCGGTGCTGCACATGGATTTAAGCGGTTCGTCACCGTATCGCCGACACGGGTATCTTTTACGTTCTTAATGCTGGCGGTAATATAACCTACCATACCGGCGCGGAGCTCATCGCACGGGATAAACTGGCCTGCGCCAAAGTATCCGACCTCCACGACATCGTAGGAAGCGCCCGTCGCCATCATCTGGATCGGGGTTCCTTTCTTAACGGTTCCCTCTTTCACACGGCAGAACACGATAACGCCGCGGTAGGAATCGTAGAGGGAGTCGAAGATCAGGGCCTGGAGAGGTGCCTCCGGATCTCCCTTAGGAGCCGGGATCTTGTGGACGATCGCCTCTAAAACATCTTCGATATTTAAGCCCATCTTTGCGGAGATCCTCGGCGCATCGTGAGCCTCAAGTCCGATCACGTCCTCGATCTCCTCCGCCACACGGTCCGGATCGGCGCTCGGAAGGTCGATCTTATTGATGACCGGGACAACGTCGAGGTCATGATCAAGGGCGAGGTAGACGTTCGCAAGTGTCTGCGCCTCGATTCCCTGGGCCGCGTCAACGACAAGGATCGCGCCGTCACAGGCCGCAAGGCTTCGGGATACCTCATAGTTAAAGTCCACATGACCTGGGGTATCGATCAGGTTGAAGATATACTCTTCGCCGTCCTTCGCCTTATAGACAGTGCGGACAGCCTGGGATTTGATCGTGATGCCGCGCTCGCGCTCGAGCTCCATATTGTCGAGAACCTGCGCCTGCATCTCACGGCTCGTTAAAAGACCGGTCTTCTCGATAATGCGGTCCGCCAGCGTGGATTTACCGTGGTCGATGTGGGCAATGATACAGAAATTTCTGATTTTATCCTGGGAATAATGAACCATTCATGTTCCTCTCTTCTTTTTTACTTCTGCAGGGATCCGGCGCTCTGAGACAGCCGGTTTCCTGCACATCTTTCTTCGTAACTGTTCAGTCCCTCACAGTTACGAGCAAAAATCCATTCCAAATCGGCTTCGCCGATGGGATTTTTGCCTTCAAGCCTGTGTTTTGTTACGGTCAGCGCAGCAAGTGCGCAGACCTACTGAATAATTACCTTTCTTCTATATTTATCGCATTCATTTTCCCATCAGATTCCCTGAGCAGGCTGATGGGGGCAGAAATGGCAATTTATCATATTAAATATAGCATTATTTGCCTTCATGCGCAAGCAGTTCTGAACATGACCGCCCGCAGATTTTGCCGGTTTTTCCGGGAGCCATGGTCTCACTTTCAGTATTTATGATCCCGGGTCTTCCTTCGCAAATATTTACCTTGCAATTTTTCATTTTTACAGGTTTTGTTAAAGCAATTGACATTCCAACCGTTCTGATTTAGACTTTAATTAACATTCTTTACATGAACTTGACATTCATTTCATTGACTGGGATTTCTGCTCCCGGTCCCTCTTTTGTCACCCGTCCACCATTTTCCTGCTGCGATATCCGGACAGGATCCTGCATGACTCTCCATTTTGGAAACATATCCGGTAACTACTGCAGCCTTTTGCGTCACGCCAAGGAGAACCCGCTATGAACCATACCCCTAAAAAACAAAAATCCATGGACATGACATCCGGTTCCATCACGAAACTTCTCATCATGTTCGCGGTTCCGCTTGTGATCGGAAATCTCTTTCAGCAGCTCTACAACACCGTAGACAGCCTCGTCGTCGGAAACTTCGTCGGCTCCCACGCCCTCGCCGCTGTTGGGTCCACAACAAGTATCATCAACATGATCGTCATGTTCTTCACAGGAACTTCCGTCGGCGCCGGCGTCGTGATCAGCCGCTACTACGGAGCGCACGATGATGAAAAACTCCACATCGCAGTCGAGACGACGATGGCGCTGACTTTCATCTGCGGAATTCTCCTGACCGGACTCGGCATCTGGGTCACCCCGTATATGCTGGAATTCATGTCCACACCGGAGGATGTCCTTCCGTCTGCGTCCGTGTACCTTGAAATCTATTTTTCCGGCGTGTTCGGTCTTCTTGTATACAATATGGGAAGTGCGATCCTGCGCGCGGTGGGCGATACGAAACGTCCCCTCTACTTCCTCTGTCTCTCCAGCGTCATGAACATCGCGCTCGACCTCCTCTTTGTGGTCGGCTTCGGAATGGCGATCGAGGGCGTTGCCTACGCGACGATCATCTCCCAGTTCATCTCCGCTGCCCTGGTACTCGTCGTCCTCTCCCGCAGCACGGAAAATTACAGACTTACCTGGCGTGATCTGCGGATCGACAAAGGAATCTTCAAGCAGATCCTCATGATCGGACTTCCGACCGGATTCCAGCAGTCGCTGACCTCATTCTCAAACGTGTATGTCCAGTCCTACATCAACACCTTCGGTTCGAGCTGTATGGCCGGATGGAGCAGTTATTCGAAGATCGACCAGTTCGTCTTTCTTCCGATGCAGAGTATCGGTCAGGCTTCCACGACCTTCATGAGTCAGAACCTCGGTGCCGGAAACCTTCCGAGGGCCAAAAAAGGTACCGGTGTCGCGATGCGCCTCGCTCTCATTATCACGTTCGCAAGCGCCGCCGTCCTCTTCCTGTTCGCCCCGAGCCTTGTCGCGATCTTTAACCAGGAGCCGGATGTGGTCCGCTACGGAACCATGTTTCTCCGGATGAACGTCTTCATGCTCGCGTTCTGCTGCCCGAACCAGGTTGTCGCAGGAGCCATGCGAGGAGCCGGTGATTCCAGGACTCCGATGCTGATCATGCTGTTCTCCTTTGTCCTGTTCCGCCAGATCTATCTCTATATTGCAACCTCGATCTGCAACACGGCCGCAGTTGTCGGCTTCGGTTATCCGATCGGATGGATCGTGGCATCCATTCTCGTCGAGCTTTATTATATGTCCGGAAAGTGGGAAAAGAAGATCAGTATGTAAGGAAATCCCGGCAGTCACCTGGCCTTCGGATTTTTTAATCTCCCTGTCCATGATCCAACACAAGATCCAGGATATCTGCAAGCGGCTCCATCGCCGCCTTCGCCTCCGCGTATGTGTTTGTCTGCGCGCCCACCTCGATCAGGGCGGAGCGCGCCCGGACATGCTCATTATAGCGGAGGCCTTTTAAATAGATCTTTCTCATCAGTCCCGGATATTTTCCATCCGCCAGAAGCTGCATCTGGAAGCTGAATGCCAGGTTTTCTCTGAGATTCGGATTCGGAAGATATTCGATCGGTCCGTCCGGGCTCATGGACGTCCCATTGAAAAACATGAGTTTTGCCGTCTCGCTCCCGCCGAGTTCCGTCACAAGTCTCGTACCATCCGCAACGCCGTCCCTGTGGATATCTAAAACCACTTCGATGGACGGATATTTCTGTAAAAGTCCCGTGATCCCATCAAGTGCATAGGTATACGCCGCACTCCGGTCCAGCTTTCCGTCCCGATAATCGTAAACACTCTCATCATGAAACACGTTGTAACCGCGTTCCCGCAAAAGGACCGCCAGCTCCTCTCCCAGATGGATCACATCCGCCTCCGGATTTTCCGGATAATCCGCGTAAGTCTCCTGGGAGTGGGTGTGGTAGATCAGGATCTGCGGACTGTCCGCATTCTTTTCGATGGAAAGATCGGTGGACAGAAATGTTTCTGCCTGCATCAGATCACGGCTCGCCGTCGTGGTCGGATGGACATTATAGAATTTTTTCATCAGATAGTCGTAATCATTCAGTTTTTCTAATATAATGCCGGAATTTCCGGTGTTGAAAATTCCGGATGCCAGGAGATTGTCATCCGATGCAGCTCTTTCCTCATGAAGCTGCCCGCTTTCGGTTTGTTCTGATAGACTGCTTTCGTCTAGTCCTCCGTTCATCCCCTCTTTTATTCCCTCGTTCGCATTTCCGCCTTCCTGTATTGTTTGCCCGCTTTCGTCCCCGTTTTCCTGTATCATTTTCCCGCTTTCGTCCCTGTATTCTTCCTCTCCAGCCTCCCTGCCTGCGATCCATTCCGCCCGCATCGCCTCGTTCTCATTTTCGATCCCGAAGATTTCTTCATACTCCGCATTCAGCCCGCTGTTTTCATTTTTCCGACTTTCCCGGAAAAACGATACGCCTTCATCTTCTTTCCACGCAGGAAGAAATCCCCGCACAATATCGTCAGCGATCTGTACCGCATGATCCTCATAAAATTTACCCAGCGAAACCGAAAAAACTTTTCTCCCCAGATATAAAACTGCCGCACATACCGCCGCGATCCCGATCCACAGCCCGGCATACCGGAGGACTCCCAGTAAATTCCCGAACATCTGCACGACAAACCGGCGGTCCGCCTGAAGCATCCGCTTAAAATAGTACCATCTCCGCCTCATCCTTACCGCCCGGCCCGCCGTTTCCTTACATTTTATGTGCAAGAGCGGTGATTCAGTACCTTTACGCCCGATCGCCGGATACCAATCAAGTCTGCTGCTTTTTTCGAGTACATCACGCTATCGCTGCTGAAGAAATCGCATTTTCTTCACTGGATTTTTCTTATCTCATTTCGGATAAATTTCGCACACACTTTCCATCAGCTCCTGTAACGGAATCATTTTTCGTAACTGTTCATTACACGCCTACAGGAACCTCCCTGGAGCTTCCTTCGGATGCATAGCAGATTTATTACAGTCAACGCAGCAAGTGCACAGATCTGCTGAACAGTTACCCTTTTTCATTTATTGTAAAACAGCGCCCCATGGATCGCCTCCGATATCGTATAGCTCAGAAAATCCACCCGCTCATCAATATCGTGCGGAGTCACATACATGGGACCAAGATCCGGTTTTAAAAGTTCCTTGACGAGTTCAAAAGCCTCCTCAACCCGGAGCATTTCCGGTATCATCCGCTTTTCCTCTCTTCTCCGGGGCTCTTCCTTCGTCCATTTTCCACCGTTTTTTCGCGTTTCCTTATCTTCCTCTGTTTCTTCGGTCTTGATTGCTTCTTTCTTCGTTTTTTCTTTCTTTGTTCCTTTCTCCTCATCACCGGATCCGCATTCCACCCGCTCTCTCAACATCTCCGTCATCGCCCCGACCGTGTCGTACACGATCGCCGCCGCCCCGACAACCATCGGAATCCCGATCGCAAAGACCGGGATCCCCAGCGTCTCCTCCGTCAGCCCGCTCCGGTGATTTCCGACCCCGGATCCCGGTCGGATCCCCGTATCGGCAAGCTGCACCGTGACTCCGAGTCTCCCCGCACTCCTGGCCGCCAGCGCATCCACAACGATAACGGCATCCGGCTCTGTCTCCCGCACAATCCCCTTTACGATCTCCGCCGTCTCCATCCCCGTCTGCGCCATGACTCCCGGTGTGATCCCACTCAGGATCGGATATCCATGCTTCCAGCAAAAATCCGTCCCGTACTCCATCGCCAGATGCCGCGTCGCCTGGAGATGCTCCAGCACCTTCGGTCCCAGCGCATCCGGCGTCGCCTCCGGATTTCCAAGCCCCACGACCAGCGTCCTCACCGGCCGCTCCATCCGCTCCGCCTCAAGCCCATGATCCACAAACATCCCCCGCAAAAGCCCCGATAACTCCTCCGAGACCTCCCTGTGGTAATCCTCGTCCTTCTTCGCAAGCGACGGCGCATCCAGCGTCAGATACACACCGACCGGCTTTCCGAGCGCCTCTTCCCCTCTCTCATCACACACCAAGACCTCCGTCACCCGGATCCCTGCGTCCGCCGCTTCCCACTCCCGCATCCGGACCCCCGCGATCTCACTCCCGCTCTCCCAGACCCGCTCCCGCTCCTCGATCGCCAGATCCGTCCGCACCACAAAATCAACATCCGCCTGCCTCATAGCATCTTCTCCTTCCTACCCACGAAAAGTAAACATTCTCAGTTATAGTGCCTGCGCACTATAACTCGATTTTGCCGATGCTTCGCATTCCAAATCGGCAAAATCCGCGGTCTCCACTGTATCATACGGAATTTTCAGTTCTGAAAATTCCTACCAAAGAAAAGTAACCAGACTCAGTTATAGTGCCCGCGCACTATAACTCGATTTTGCCGATGCTTCGCATTCCAAATCGGCAAAATCCGCGGTCTCCACTGTATCATACGGAATTTTCAGTTCTGAAAATTCCTACCAAAGAAAAGTAACCAGACTCTCTTATTTTTCTCTCGAAAAAAGCAATTTATGTATTGACATCCTGGGAAATATTCGCTAGAATGTAATAGTATGTTTACATTGAACTGTCCGTGTCCAGGCTTTGATGCAAAACAAACAGAGATAATTTTTAAAATAATATGGAGGTGTACAGATTGGCTAACATCAAATCTGCAAAGAAAAGAATCGTAGTAGCAGAGACAAGAGCTGCTAGAAACAAAGCAATCAGATCCAAAGTGAAAACTTTCGTTAAGAAGGTAGAAGCTGCAATTACTGCTGGCGACAAGGCTGCTGCACAGGCTGCACTTCTTGCTGCTACAAGCGAGATCGACAAGGCTACTTCCAAGGGCGTATATCACAAGAATACCGCTTCCAGAAAAGTATCCCGTTTGGCTAAAGCTGTAAGCGCAATGGCTTAATTATCATCGAACTGGATTATTACGCATAAATAAAAAAGAACCGCTGATTCCGAGGGTGTGTCGGAACCGGCGGTTCTTTTTTTCACTCCCGCCACTACACAGCGCAGGTATGGCTTCAGACTCTGGCGCCTGATTCCGGGGGCTTTGGCTTCCTCTTGGCTCGCGGGAAAATGCGTTGGAGAACAGAGGGCACTTGTCTGAGCGCAGCGAGTTGTGCCCTCTGTTCTCCGCCCTTAGCATTTTTTCGCAAGCCTAGAGGAACCGCCCCAGAAATCCACTCGCGCCTGTGGCTGAAGTCATACCTGCGCGTCCCCTCGCCAATCCAACACCCAGCGCCGGTCTGCCTTCAGACTCAGGCGCCTGATTCCAGGGGCTCTGGCTTCCTCTTGGCTCGCGGGAAAATGCGTTGGAGAACAGAGGGCACTTGTCTGAGCGCAGCGAGTTGTGCCCTCTGTTCTCCGCCCTTAGCATTTTTTCGCAAGCCTAGAGGAACCGCCCCCGGAATCCACTCGCGCCTGAGTCTGAAGGCAGGCCGGCGCGTACCTTTCGCCAAGTTTCTAAAGCTAACTTTCCGCCATACCTACCGGTACTTCCTAGCGATCAACAACTCCACCGCCAACCGATCCGACAACCTCCCCGTCTTCACCGCTTCCTCCGATTCCACGCAAAACTCCACATAAGAAAGGATCTGCTCCCGCGAAAACGCCCTCGCCTGCGCGATCAGCTTCCCCGCCACAAACGGCGGCACCTTCACCTTCGAAGCGATCTCCCCCTTCTGGGCGCCCTTCCCCGCAAGCTCCTTCACCTGCAGAAGCTGGTTAAACTGCTTCGCGATCAGAAACATGATCCTCATCGGCGGCTCCTTCAAAGTCAGAAGATCCTCATAGAGATCCATTGCCTTCCTCGTATTCCCCGCGACGATCGCCGTCACCATCTCAAAGATCCGGTTCGTGACATGAACCGTCCCGACCGCCTCGACGTCCTCCTTCGTGATCACCTCGCGCCCCATCGTGTAGCAGATCAGCTTCTCCAGCTCCATCCGGATATTCTCCATATCATCCCCGGTCCGCTCCATAAAATACTCCATGACCTGGCGAGTGATCTTCTTCCCGTCCTTTGCGAGGATCCCCGCCGCCCAGCGCATGAGCTGATCCGCATCCTGCTTCTTTAACTCTGCCGCATATCCATTGTCCTTGACCTTCTTATAAAGCTTGTTCCTCTTATCGACCTCGCTCTCCACAAAGACCATGCAGGTCGATTCCGGGATCTCCGCGATATAATTCACAAGCTCCTCCGGCGCACTGTTCTTGAAAAATCCGCTGCCGTCGACCATCACAAGCCGCCGCTCAGCAAAAAAAGGCATGGTGTCCGCGAGACTTATGATCTCCTTCACGTCCGGCCCCTTGCCCTCAAAATAGTTGTAATTCATCGTGTCATCCCCGGCAATCGCCTCCCGGAGACGCTTTTTATAACTGTTCACAAGAAACGGTTCATCCCCAAACAGCAGATAGACCCGCTTAAATGTTTTCTCTTTGATATCCTGGTTTAATGTCTGCATAACCGCCTCCGTGAACTGTACATTTGATCATTTTCTGCCATCCATTCTATCAGAGATGCCACTGCTGGTCAAGCTGCGCCTTTTCCCCTGTCACTGGCCCCTGTCGCTTGATATACGAAAAGCGACCATATTGTTACAATATGATCGCCCTTTTTCGTTGCTCTATTCCCAACCTGTTCTCAATGCTTTCTCAGCACATACCCCAGCCTATCCACATCGAAATTGATCACCTGCTCCGCCGGAAAATCAAGTTCCTTTAACAGCACCATCGAATCCTCAAAATGTCCGATCTCATAGCAGATATGGCTGTCCGTCCCCATGAGCACCATGGTGTGATACTTTTTGCATGCCTCCAGGACCTTCCTGATATTTTTCGGTCCGTTGATCCTCGTCGAAAGCGGATTTAACGACCCGTTGTTGAGCTCGATGGCCGTATGGTTTTCCGCAGCTGCAGCCGCAACCTCATCCGGATCGATCGGATACCGGTCATCATCCGGATGACCGATGACCGTCACATTCAGGTTCTCGGCAGCGCCCACGAGCGCCGCCGTATTCTTCACGATCCCAAGATTTGCGATACACGGTGTATGAAGACTTGCAATGATGTAATCCATCTTTGAGAGGAGCGGCTCTTCCACATCGATTGAGCCGTGTTCATCAAAAATATTCGCCTCGATCCCGTTCACCAGGCGGACCCCATCCACCTCCTTCGGAATCACCTTAAAATTTTGGAAATAGATGAGCGGTGCCGTTCCCGGCATCATCCGCGCGTGCTCACTCGTTCCAAGGACCTCAAGCCCCATCTTTTTCGCCTCTTCCAGGTTCTCCTTCAGCGTACTGTACGCATGTCCGCTGGCCAGCGTGTGCGTGTGCAGATCCATCAGTGCTCTCAGTTCCATATCAGCCTGCCTTCTTTCTTAAATAGATCGTCTCGCCTTCGTTGTAGAGCTGTCCCTGTCCGGTGTAGACGTTATAGACCGCATCCGTTGTCCGGACCGCGTAGTGGATCTCACGGCCGTTGTACTGTCGGTTCACGATATCCCCGCGGATCCCGTTTCCGTCACAGCTGATCTCGAACTCCTCCGGGCGCACCGGACAGAGTCCCTTGACAAGAAATTCCTTCGCCGCCGGTTCTGTCTCGAAGACAACGTCCTGGTTCTCCACCTTGAACATGTTTCCGAGCCACTTTCCCTTCACGAGATTGCATTTGCTGACAAACGTCGCCGCAAATTCCGTCTGCGGATTGCAGTAAACCTGCTCCGGCGTGTCAAGCTGCTCGATCTTTCCGCTCTTCATGATCAGGATCCGGTCCGCCATGGCGAGCGCCTCACTCTGATCGTGCGTCACATAGATGATCGTTGCCCCCGTGAGCTTGTGAATGTTCTGGATCTCCCGGCGCATGCTGATCTTTAACTCCGCGTCAAGAGCGCTGAGCGGCTCATCCATCAGAAGGATCGACGGCTTCGCGACAATGGCGCGCGCCAGGGAGACGCGCTGTTTCTGTCCGCCTGAGAGCTCCCCCGGATACCGCTTTTCCATCGTGGAAAGTCCCACCGCCTCGATCGCCTGGTCCACGGCTTTCCGTTTTTCGTCCTCCGTCATGGTACAGCGCTTACTGTTTAACGGAAACTCCACATGCTCCCGCACGGTCATGTGCGGCCAGAGAGCAAACGACTGGAATACCATTCCGAGATTTCTCTTCTCCACAGGAACATTTTCATTCTGGGAAGAAAAGATCTCCCCGTCCTTCAGGATGCTCCCCTCGGTCGGCGCCTCAAATCCGCCGATGATCCGGAGAAGTGTTGTCTTTCCGCATCCGGACGGCCCCAGGATCGCCAGAAATTCTCCGTCACGGATCTCCAGGGAAATATCATCTAATGCTGTGAAATTTCCGAATTTTTTAGTAATATGATCAATTTTAAGGCTCATTTTATTCTCATTTCTCCTCGTTCTTGTTTCCTTACGCTCCCTGTCCGACCGCATGGTCTCCGACTTCTTCCGCACTGCCCTCCTGTACCTTCGGGCGCTTTGCGTCCTCCTCATCCTTCTTCTTTACGAGAGCCACCAGGCTGTACACAAAGAATACGATGAACACGATCACTGCGGACATTGCCGCGGACAGACTGTAATCTCCGCCCTGCTGCAGGTTGAAGATCGTAAGACCGATCGTCTTTGTCCCGGCACTCGCGAGCATGGACGACAGCGTCAGCTCCGTCAGCGATGAGACAAAGATCAGGAAGGAACTCGAGAGGATCTGCTTCGCCATGACCGGGATCATGATCTTTCTCCAGATCGTCACTTTTCCGGCTCCGAACACTCTTCCCGCCTCCTCGAGCGCTGGTTCCACGGAGAGCATCGCCGTCGTACTTCCCTTGATCTGTAAGACCACGTATCTTGTCGCATAGGCGATCATCAGAATCTTTACGGTTCCGTAGACACCGGGAACGATGGTCCAGTGGAAGATCATGGCGAGTGCCAGGACGATTCCCGGAAGCGCATATGTCAGTGAGGCCGCGGACTCAAACATCATGGCCGCCTTCGAGTGTTTCCGCACCTTGAGGTACGCAGTCGCCGTACCTGCGATGATACAGATGATACAGGTGACAATGGCAAGCAGGATGCTGTTGAACACTGCCTGACGGACTCCTGCATTCGTAAATACGAACTGGAAGTTCTTGAGCGACAGGTTCTCCGGGCGGAATTTCGTGCCGTAATTCTTTAAAAAAGCGCTCATGATCATGGAAATCACAGGAACCACCGTAAATCCCGCCAGGACTCCGAGGCTTCCCCACTCGAGGATCCGTCTCCACTTCGTCGGAAGCTCATAGCGGACGGAAGTATCTTCCTTCACGCTCTCCAGGTTTGAATTCTTCCGGATCAGCTTTCCCTGGATCAGGGTGCCGCCGATCGCAATGAACGAGAGGATCACGGAGAGGGATGCCGCTTTATGGAAGGAATCCGGTCCGAAGCTGATCGCTTTCTCATAAATGTAAGTGCTGAGCACCGGAATTCCGGAGGAGATCCCTAAGAATGCCGGGATGCTGAAATTGTCGATGGATGCAAGAAACGCCAGCATGCCGCCGCCCGCGATCGCCGGCATCGCCTGGACCATGGTGATCTTCCGGATCGTCTGAAAAGGCGTATAGCCGGAAGTCCGCCCTGCCCACTCCATGTCGCGCGGGATCTTTCTGAGCATTCCCACTACAAGGAGATAGACGACCGGGATGTTGCAGATCCCCATCACAAGGATGATCCCCGGAAGCGTGTAGATATCGATGACCGGAAGTCCGATATTTTTCAATGTCGTGTTCACAAACCCGCGTTTCAGGAGCAGACTGCTCCAGGACAAGGTGATGATGTAGGAAGGGATGATGTACGGGGCAAGGACGAGGAGCTCCAGGAGCTTTTTCCTCTTCACATTCGTGTAGGCGTTTAAGAATGCGAAGAAACTTCCCGCCGCCACCGCGATCGCCGTCGAAGATACCGATATGATCAGCGTGTTCCGGATCGCTTTTGCCGTCCTCTCCTCATGCAGCATGTCCACATAGTTTTGCAGACCAAAGCCTCCGTCGGTCGTCAGACTCATCCGAAGGAGGCTTAAAATCGGCATAATAAATATGAAGCATACTGCGAGGAAAAAGAGGATCCGGCCTGCAATTGTTTTAATATTACTGGATTTCATGATTTTTCCTCTTATTGTGTACAAATAGCGGTTCGTCCATGTCACTCTGATGGACCGGATGAGCAGACTTGCCGAGCCATTATTTTTCTGATTATTCAAACATCTTGGAGAATGCTTCCTTGTCGGAATCTCTTGTCTCGACCAGAGTCGGAAGATCGTAAGTCAGGTTTGTGATCTCATCTGCGCTCTTTAAGCCCTCCGGAGCCGCAACTCCTTTTCTGATCGGGGTGTAACCGATCTCGGCTGTCGCTTTCTGGCCGTCCTCGGAGAGGATAAAGTCTACGAAGGATTCAGCTGCAGCCTCGTTCTTTGTTCCGGCAACGATACCGATCGGCTCTGTGACACAGAGGGAACCTTCGGACGGGTACACGAATTCGATCGGAGCTCCGTCATTTTTGGAGCGGATCGCCATGTAGTCTACGAGAAGACCGAGACCATTCTCTCCTGCAACAACTGCCTTCTGGACAGCTCCGTTGCCCTTGTCGACCTTCACGCCGTTGTCCTTTAAGCCCTGATAGAACTCCCATCCAAGACCGTCTGTTCTCGTGATGACTCCGAGGTTATATGCAGCTGCTCCGGAATAAAGCGGGCTCGGCATGATCAGCTCGTCCTTGTACTCTGCCTTTGTGAGGTCCGCTAAAGACTCCGGAATGTTGGAGATCACATCGGTATTGACCGCGATACCGGTGCTGATGATCTTTGTTCCTGTGTAGGTGTGATCCGCGTCATAGAAGCTCGGATCGATCTCGGAGAGTTCCGGGGACTCATATCTCATCAGGATGTCTTTCGCCTTTAAGGACTCGAACGTCGCCGCATCGGATACGAGAAGGACATCTGCGAGAACGGAACCGGCCTCTTTCTCTGCGAGGACCTTGCTGACAACTTCCTCAGTTCCGCTTCTGAAGATCTCAACCTTTACATCCGGGCAGGATTTGTTGTACTCTTCCACCAGCGCCTGGATGTCTGCCTCCGGCTGGGAGGTGTAGACGGTCAGGGTTCCTGATGCGTCCTTCTTCTCTGCTGCAGTTGTCTCCGCCGCCGTTGTTTCTGCTGCCGTTGTCGCTGCCGCTGTTGTCTGTGCAGCCGTTGTCTCCGCCGGTTTACTGTTGGAACTGCAGCCTGTAAGTGCCAGGATAGCCGCTGTTGTTAAAAGTACGTTTAATTTCTTCATTTCTTTTCTCCTTCAGTGTTTGCATATATTGAATGTTTTCTGTAAGCGCTTCGTAATGATCTCCCTCCTCATAGCCCTCGATGACCATCGGAAAGCCATATGCCAGAAGTCTCGGGTAGATCTCCTCAAAATCAAAATCACCGTCCGGGATCGGCGTGTGAAGTTTTGTGCCTTTCTTGTTTGTCAGATGAACCTTTGAGACGCGTCCCATGATACGGATGTTCTCGAAAAATTCCTCCTCCGTCAGGCTGTGTGCCAGATCGATCGTGTAGGTCAGCTTTCCTCTCAAATCCCTCACGATCCCGAACATGCCGTCCGGCGTCGTCGCCATCTCCTTCGGAATGTGTTCCATGATCTCCATGGAGATATCCACGCCCCGCTCCTTCGCGTATCCGTAAAATTCCCGGATGCTTTCGTAGGCCCGTTCTCTGGCCGCCTCGTCCTCTTTTAATGTGTATCTCGGCGGATGGACCGTCACCTCGTCAGCTCCAAGCTCCACAGCCATATCCACCGATGACTTGATCTCCTCCACGGATGCCCTCCGGACCGCATCGTTTAATGCCGCGTAGTTCAGATCCCAGCTCTTTGCGTGGACTACGATGTTCAGGCCCAGCTCTTTTTTCAGCCTGCGGATCGTTTCCAGATCCAGCTTTTTCGTCTCCGCATGCTGCGCCCACAATTCGATCCCGTCAAAGCCATTCTCTGCCGCTGTCCTCATGAGCGTCTCTGCATCGGCGTCCCACATGAGCGTCGATGAAAAATAAAATCCTTTCATTCTGTTTCTTTCCTCCAGACAAACAGAATTATAGAAACAGGATGTAAAATTCAAAAGGATTACTTTGTAAAATTTCGGTAAGCGAAAACCAAAATCTTTTTTGCGGATGTAAAGTCCTGTCATTTTGTGTCAAGGAACGTCATGATTTCGATATAAGTTACGAATTACCTTTTTAACTCGGTCTCATCCCTGAAATGACAAGAAGACAGTGAGCTTTTTTCAAGTTAAATACATCCATGATCCATCATACGGTCAATCGGACATATGTGACTTATGTAATTTCTTTTCGTATATGCCGTACCTTGGTTCCTCTTCACATGGATTCCCTGCAGCGTCTTTGCTCCCGCCGCGGCCGGCTTATCGTCGCGGCCGGCTTATCATTTCTCCCGGATCATCGTCCGCACCCGGATCTTCTTTCCATCCGTCCGGATCATGACGGCGCCGGATTTTCCGGTCTCGAGGATCTCAGAACCGGCTTCTTTCAGTCGTTCCTTCACTTCCGGTGCCGGATGGCCGTAGCGGTTCTTTCTTCCATAGGAGAGCACTGTGATCGACGGGGACAGGGTTTCTATAAACCTTTCCCCTGAGGATGTCGCAGAACCATGGTGACCGGCTTTTAAGACCGTCACAGGAGTCAGGATCCCGGAATCCAGAAGTATTTCCTCCCCGCTTTCTTCCATATCTCCCGTGAGAAGCAGCGAAAACCATTTAAGCGTCAGGCGAAATACCAGGGATTCCTCATTCCGGTCTGCGAATTCCGTCTCCCCGTCCGGGGACAGGCATTCCAGCTTCATTTCTTTTCCCGGAAAATCTTTCCATATATCGCCGCGTTCGGCATAAAATACAGGAATCCCCTGCTTTTTTGCCAGCTCCGCCATCGTCCCGTAGATCTCATCTGTTCCTGCTTCCGGCATCATAAGACCGCCCACCGTAATCCCCGATTCCGGGTGTTCTAAAAGATACCGGATCCCGTTGATGTGGTCCTGGTCTCCATGGGTCATGACGGCAAGATCCAGGTGCGCCACACCCTGACTCTTGAGATACGGGACCAGCGTCTTCTCCCCGACCGTCTTCTGCTGGCTGCTGCCGCAGTCCACAAGGACTGCTTTGTCGGATGAACGCAGAACGATCCCGTCGCCCTGCCCGACGTCGAGGAATGTGACGGAAAGACCTGCGGGGCGGGATGGGAGAAGGAAACAGAATGCGGCAAGCCAGCAGACAGTAAGACCGAACAGGCGCTTCCTTTTATCGAACTGCATTCTGCATTTTCTCTGATGTTCCAATTGTCTGACTGATTTACAGACTCTCTTTCTGATCATGTTTTTTTCTGAATTTTCTGTTTTTTGTCCGTCCGCCATTTCTACATCTTTTTTTCCAGTCTTTCCTCTGTCTTTTTCTCCTCTTTCCCAGCCGTTTTCTGCCATCATTTTTCCAAATTTTTCCCAGGTTTTCTCTCCCCGCTCATAGATAACCGCTCCCAGGATCAGACATCCGTAATAACAACCGATCTTCCACACCTCCGGCTGCCCAAAAACGAGCTCCGCCCCCGGAAGCTTTCCGGTGCTGCTGCAGACGAATTCATAAAAACGCAAAATATAATGTGCGCCTCCGAGCATGGCGCTCCCCACCGATATTGATAAAAAGGACAGACCAAGTCCAAGAAATCCCGATATGACCACATACATCATCAGCGGGATCACGATAAGATTTAAGAACACCCCGTAGAGCGGGATTCCAAAAGAATGCCAGAGAATGACGGGTGCCGTCACCATCTGGAGTGAAAGACTTGTAAAAAAGGCGGACGCCGCCGCAGAAGACCGTTCCCCCGCAAAAATCTTTTCCCCGCGAGCCGAAAACAATCGTCCCGGGTAGACTAACGATGTGACAGCGAGAAAAGAGAGCTGAAATGAGGCCTGCGTCAAAAGAAAAGGATGAGCGAGCAGGAGTCCCACAGCCGGAATGCACATCGCCGTCGGAAGATCGTAGGTCCTCCCAACAGCCGCTGCCAGAAAGGAGAGCAGCGCCATCGAGACCGCCCGTACCACAGAGGCACCGGAGCCCACCATCGTCCCGTAGACGCAGAGAAAGCCGCCTGCACCCACTCCCGCAAACCAGAATCCTGCCCCGCCTTTCCGGAATATTTTCCAGATTCCGAGTCCGACGATGGAGACATGAAGTCCGCTGATCGCCAGAAGGTGGGAAATCCCGTTTTTCCGGTAAAGTTCATAGACGGCACTGTCCAGATCCTCTTTCTCCCCGAACAGGACCGCCGACAGGATCCCGGCATCCTCCGGGAGTGCGATCGTCTTTAAGCGTTCCGAAAGAGATCGGCGGATCCGGTACAGGCGATCGGCGATGATCCGTGTTTTTCCTCCGGTCACCGCATATCCGTCCGCGTAGACGATCCCGGAGATCCCCCGGGACCTGCAGTACAGACGGTAATCGAACCCGCCCGGATTTCTCGCCGGATCCGCAGCCTTTCCCTCTCCAAAGACACGGATCCTTTTTCCTGCAGAAAGTGACTCTGAATTCCATCCCACACTTTCACTTTCATTTGTTTCTGCTTCCACGATCTCAAGGTAACATAAAACTCTCCGGAATCTCCCCACCAGTCCGCCGTTTTCCTCTTCCGAGGTACAGTCCCCGAGAACAACCTCCAGCGTCCCGTCCTTCTCCTTCACCGACCGGACGGTCCCGTTTAAAACCACTCCATCCTCCTGTTCCTCCAGAAAAAATCCCTCTTCCCGCAAAAATGCCGCCTGTTCCGCCTCCGTCCTGAGACTCCCCACAGCCAGTCCCGCCATAAAAAGAAGGACTGGCAGCCTGTATCTGCTCTTCCGGCGCGCAAATGCGCACACCAAAAAGAGCAGCCAGACTGCCAGTCCAAAAATGATCTGCTCTGCCGGGATCCACAGGTTCAGTGCCTCTCCAAGTACCAATCCCCCTGTCACACACAGCAAAGGTCTTTTAATCGTTTTTTCCTCCTGCGATATAATCGTAGTTTCGTTCAAACACCGTGCTCAACGGGATCTGGTCCCGGAACACATCGTCCTGGGACCCGTTGATCCGGATCTGCACACGGCTCACCGTGGAAAGTTCCGCGAGGGAATCCACGATGGAATAGATCGGAATGTATGCCGCCACATCCAGACTGCTATTCAGGAACGCCGCATTAAAGTTGATCGAGCAGACGGAATCGTTGACGGACACATTCAAAAGCTTTACATCCGACGGGATCGTCGCGTAATGGCCGAGCTCCTGCGGTCCCTCGATCAGCTGCTCCACGATCAGACGTTCCAGAGAAGTATTGCTGTTTTGCATGACTTCCCGTTTTTCTTCCACCAGCTGATCCCCTGTCTCGTTGGCAAAATACAGCGTCAGCTCGGTCCGCTCGAAGGAGTTGACATCCCGGATACTGTCCACGAAATCTGACGCCGACAACATCCCGACCGGGTTTCCGGCTGCATCCGTGATCGGCTGCTCTGCACAGTAGATGCTCAGATACTCGATCCCCGGGATCTGGGTCAGCGTCTTTGTGAGAGCCGCCCGGCACAGGATCTCCTGCACGGAATTCATCAGCGCATAATTGGCATCCGCGTACAGGTACAGAACATTTCCTTCGATCCGATAGGTGATCTTTTCGATCCGCTCCGGCAGCGCTCTCTGACAATCGAGATCCGCCGGAACATTTCCCATCTTATCGAGCAGCTCCCGCACCAGCGCGTCTGTATCCGCCGTTTCCGTCCGGTACTCACTCCCGACAAGCTGGATCCCGGATGCGTTTAAATAGTAGATCGTATAGGCATTTCCGCTCTGCTCCACAGCTTTTTCCCCTGTACAGCCGCTCAAAGCAAACAGAAGTGCGAAGAGGAGAAAAAATGCCCGAATCTTCAACAATTTCTTCATTTTTCCCTCCTACGGAATATAGATGAGCGGGATCCGCACCATGAAGGTGCTTCCCTCTCCCTCGACGCTGTCCACCCGGATCGCGCCGTGATGCATCAGGACCACGCTTCTCGTGATCGCGAGTCCGAGGCCGGTACCTCCGGTCTCCCGGGACCGCGCCTTGTCCACGCGGTAAAAGCGCTCAAAAACTCTTTCCTTAAATTCCGCAGGGATCCCGATCCCGGAATCTGCCACTTTCAGATAGAAGAACTTATGGTCAGCATCCAGCGTTACCCGGACCCAACCATCTTCTTTGTTATACTTGACCGCATTCTCCACAAGATTGTTTATCGCCAGTGAGAACTTCACCTCATCGATATCGGCCGTGACATCGCGCTTACTCTCAAAGATCAGCTCAATGTTCCGTTTTCTGGCGATCGGGCGCAGGCGCTTTAAGACCATCTCGATCAGTCCGTTGATCTGGACCTGCGTGCAGGAAAGCTCCGAGGATGCCTTGTCCATCCGCACAAGAGTCAGAAGATCATCGATGATCTTGCTCTCCCGGTCGATTTCGTCCGAAATATCATGCATAAATTCCTGGTAAAGCTCCTTCGGCGCGTCCTCCATTCCCATCAGGGAATCCGCCAGGACACGGATCGACGTGATCGGAGTCTTGAGCTCATGGGAGACATTGGAAACAAATTCCTGCCTCGACTGATCCACAGCCTTTAGCTTCTCCAGCGTCTTATTGATCGTCCCGGAGATCTGCTTCGTCTCCCGGTATGCTTCCTCGTTGACATCCTCATCCAGATTTCCGTCACCCGCGCGCCGGATCGACGCGATCAGCGTTCCGAACGGCTTCATGATCAGGTGAACTGACAGGATTGTCACGATCAGTACGATGACGAAGATCATCATCTCGTACAGGGATGCCTTATCTTTCAGGCTCTCCTCCAGGCTGTACATGCTCTCCGTGGACGCGGTAACGATCATCACTCCGGCTGTCTTTCCCGTCGTGATCGTTCCCGTCTCCTGCTCAAATTCCGGGATCGGGATCGCCAGGACGAAGTAATGTTTCAGACTGTCGTACCGGCTCGTGTTCTCTCCCTGGAAACACCGGATCACCTCGTCCGAGATCAGCGTCTTTCCGTCAGAGATCGCGAACGTATCCTCAACGATCTTAAAGCCGGAATTTACGATCAGGATCCGCCCGCTGAAGATATCCGACAGGAGCGATAATTCTGTGTCGATGGCCGCATTATCCAGCGCGGAGTTTGTGAGATATCCGCTTCTCGACATCTTATTGCTCAGGATCTGACACTGGTTCTGGACATCGATGATTCTGCGCTCCACCTGCTCCTGCCGCGAGGAGCGGGCGAGGATCCGGCTCTCCACGAGGAGCGGGATCATACAGAATAAAACAGTCAGGATGATCAGAGGAAGTTTGACGCTCGGCGTATGTTTCCGGTAGATCTCCCGGATCCGTTCCCTAATTTTTCTCATGTTCCTCTTCCATCTTTCTTGTTGCCGTCAGCGCAAGGCTGCCCGGTCCGATATGGCAGGCAATGCTCAGGGAAAGCGGTGCCAGATAGATATCTGCGTCCGGGAATCGCTCTTCCACTTCCTTCTTAAACTCCAGAGCCGCCTCCTCGTTGTCCGAATGGGCGATCGCAAGGTGGCAGTCTTTGCACTCACTGTCATGAATTCTCTCATCCAGCTCTTTCTGGATCGCATTCATCATCAGTGTCTTCGCCTGCTTCATCGTGCGGGCCTTTGCAAAGGAATCCAGCTTTTCTCCCAGGATAATCAGGACCGGCTTGATCCTTAAAAGTGTGCCGAGAGCCGCGGCCGCCGGTGTGATGCGTCCGCCTTTTTTTAGGTATTTCAGGGTGTCCACCGTGACAAAGATCACGGAATCAGCCGCTGTCTCCTCCAGGCGCTTTTTGATCTGTGCGCCGTCCATTCCCATATCTGCCAGCATCATCGCGTCCTTCACGGACTGATACTGGGTCACGGAGATCCGGTGATTATCAACGACAAATACATTTCCCTCGTACTCGTCCTCTCCCGCCAGCATCATTGCAGTCGCGCAGGATCCGGAAAGTCCGGCGGACATCGGGATGTGGACGATCTGATCATACTCTTTTAACAGTTCATCCCACAGTTTCATGATGGAGTCCGGTGTCGGCTGTGAGGTCGAGATATCGGAATTGTCCTTCAGCCTCTGATAAAACTGCTCCTGGGTCAGTGTAATATCCTCATAATACGTTTCTCCATCTATCATAAACGGCATCGGCAGGACCGTGATCCCCATCTCTTTTGCCTGTGCCTGGGTGATCCCGCTGTTGCTGTCTGTAACAACTGCGATCTTCATACAAAATTTCCCCTTTCTGTTTCTCTTCGCCCGTTACTATATCATACGGATTTTTCCATTCAGAAAATTCCTACCTTTGAAAAGTAACCCTGTCCCGCTGCGTTTTTTCTTTTCTTCCACGCAGACAGACCTTCTTCTTATTTTAACCGATTTCCTATATAAATGGAAGTCCAAAACTACCCAAACTGTGGACGAATATTCAAAAATATGATATGCTGAGCAGTAAGCGAGTGAAAAACATGCTTGCATGTTTGGCACGAGCGGCGAAGCCGATTACGGCAGCTGCGCAGCAGCGCTTAGCACGAAGTGCGAGCCGTAATATGTTTGAGCAGTAAGCGAGTGAAAAACATGCTTGCATGTTTGGCACTTTATTTTAAATTCTGGAGGGAAAGGTTATGCCTTATTGTCCGAAATGTGATATGGAATTTGTTGAGGGGATCAAGGTCTGCAGCGACTGCGGCGGTCCTCTCGTGGAATCAAAAGAAGTCGCTGACGCGATGAAACAGAAAGAAAAAGAAGAACAGCTTGCCGTCATGGCGCAGGAGATGGATCCGTTCTCCGGTGAGATGGCCAAAGCAGAAAACGCGGATCCCGACGAAATCTCTTCCGCCAAAAAGAAACCGGCTGACGAGATCGTCCATGCCTACGTCGATAAAGGGCAGCGCTACGAGGACATGAGCTCCTCCGCATCCGCATTTTTCCTGGTCGGCGGGGTTCTCGCCGTGGGAGCCGCGCTCTGCCTTCTCGGCGTCTTCCATCTCCCGATGGAGGGATTCCAGAAATACATCTTTGAGGGGGCACTTGTCATTCTCGCCGTCGCCAGCCTTGTCGTCGCCGTCTCCTCAAGGAAACGCGCCGCCGAGTTAAAAGTGGAAGCCGACGACGAAAAACGGGAGACTCAGGAGATCATCGACTGGTTCTTAAGGAATTATTCCGCAAAAGAACTCGATGAGCAGCTCTTGATGGAAGATCCGGATCTTTCCGGTGAAGAGCTGAGTCTCAAGCGCTTCGAGCTGATCCAGGATTTCCTGATCACCGGCCGCGATATTCCGGACCAGGCCTACGCAGATTCGCTGTGTGAGATGCTGTACGCGAAGCTGTATGATGAGTAATTTTCCATTAGACAAAAGGGACTGTCTGGCTGATAATTTTTCAGTCAGACAGTTCTTTTATTTGTTACTTTTCATGGTAGGAATTTTCTGAACTGAAAATTCCGTATGATACAGTTCTGGTCGCGGATTTCCTACCTGTCTTTTTCACCATTTTCGGATATGACTCGTCACACGCTCTGCTCTACTCGAATTTCACGATTTCCTTCTTTAACCTCATCATGATCTTCTTCTCGAGCCGCGAAATATAGGACTGCGAGATTCCCATGAGATCCGCCACCTCCTTCTGGGTCATCTCCGCCCCGTCCTGGCGCTTTAGGCCGTAGCGCAGCTCCACGATCTTCCGCTCTCTCGGACTCAGCCGGCTCACCGCATTTTTCAGGAGATCCTTTTCCACCTCGTCCTCCATGTCCTTGTAGATCACATCCTCATCGGTGCCAAGGATATCCGATAAGAGCAGCTCATTTCCATCCCAGTCCACGTTTAACGGCTCATCGATGGAGACCTCCAGCTTCATCTTGCTGGTTCTCCTGAGATACATGAGGATCTCATTCTCGATGCATCTGGACGCGTAAGTCGCCAGCTTGATATTCTTCGTCGGATTGAATGTATTGATCGCCTTGATGAGACCGATCGTCCCGATAGAGATCAGGTCTTCGACCCCGACGCTCGTGTTGTCAAATTTCTTTGCTATGTAAACGACCAGACGGAGATTATGTTCGATCAGCTCTGATTTTGCATCTTTTTCCTCCTCCGTTCCAAACTTATTTAACGCCTCCGTCTCCTCCTTCAAGGACAGCGGTGCCGGGAGGATATCCGCGCCTCCGATGTAATGGATCTCCCCGCGCTCCGGACGGATCATTGTCCGGAATCCCATCACTTTTTTTAACCGAAACCGGTTTGGCATAGAAATTCTCATGATCATACTCATTTTCTCCCTTTCATAACTTATCAGTGAAAAGACTTTCCGGCAGGATCATCGTAAAATCTTTTCTGAAAAACAGCGGTTCCTTCGAGACAGCCACGACCGGTCTGTCAATCCGGACACTCCTGTTCTCTCCGTCCATGATCTCCATCCGGTCGAACAGGATCCCCGGAAGCATTCCGCTTTTTGTCCCTACCGCCCGGTACGGGATCATCAGGACGCCTGCCGGCTCGCTCCCAAACTCTTTCGCATCTGCCGCTGCGATAATGCTGACCGGCTTTCCCGTCACAGGTTCCACGAGACGATTCCCGGAATCCTCCATCGCGGTAAACTCCTTTGATCGTCCGTTCAGGAAAAGCCGGACCTGATACCTCATTTTTCCGATCACCGGCCGCTTCACGAGCGCCTCCGCAAAGAAGCGCGCTCCTGCACAGAAAAATCCCATAAACAGAAGACTTTTCCACCCGGTGAGAAAGCAGCGCTCCCGCAAGACCGCAAGACCGCTCTGCAGGATCCCCGCTGACAAGACCAGCAATCCAAGCTCCTTTCCCTTTTGAAAGAACGCTTTTTTCCATCCGGACACTCTTTTTGGGGGAAGCGCAGCCGTTATAATCAAAAACCCGTTTATCAGAACTTTTCCGCTTTCCCAGAAAATCCAGGCCGCCAGGCTTCTTCCCGTAATCCGTGCTGCGATTCCTGACAGCTCAAGGCAGGAAACTGCGGTCCCGCAAAGTCCGCCTGCAATTCCCGCCGCCAAAAGCCGGAAAACAGACATCTTCTTTCTCCCGAGCACCGCCGCCAGCCACAGGATCAAGACATCCCGGTACGCCTCTTCCAGAAAAAAGAGATCGGCGTACCATTCATATTCCACCGGGATTCCCCCTTTCCGCATTCCGGACCGTCAAAGACCGCCCATACTGCGTCAGACAGGATTTTCAGTTCCGATCATCCGTCCCCGAAATCCTGATATCGTTTTCCAACAGTATACCTGTCTTCCTCTCCGGAATTTGTCAAAGCGGGGACGCGAACCCTGGAAACTCATCGGGTTCTTCCAACAGGTTCTTCCCTGTTTTTTCGTAAAAATTGGAAATTTTCGCTGATATTTGCAGGATCTGTGAAAACAGAAGAAAAAAAGAATGCGGATCCAGACATTTTCCTGTCGGGATCCGCGATGAATTTTTATAGAAGTGATGTATAAAATCTCAGGCATGCTGTGCCTTTTAATTTCACAGGAAGTTCCATCGGAATTTTCTATGAAACCAAAAAGACCCGGGAAGATTTCTCTCCCTGGGTCCTCATATGTTCATCCTTACTGTTTTTAAGCAGCTTGTCCGTTCTCAGGATCTTATCTGCGGTTCTTTAAGAAATCCGGGATGTTGATCTGAGTCTCGCCGCGCTGTGCCGGACGGTAAACCGGTGCGTTTCCGGTCGGAATATTGTACTTCGGAGCAGGCTCTGTTGTAGCTGCTGCCTCAGACGGAACTTTTACGGTCGGAGCAGTTCTCTGGATCGGAGCCTGCTGAGCCGGAACTTTTGTCTTATAGTTTGTAAAGTCCTTCATTGCGCGCTCAACCGGTGTGTTTGCGCCGTGAGCATCAAGACCTGTCGCGATAACAGTGATCGTTACCTCGTCCTCTGCGTTCTCATCGTACATTGCACCGAAGATGATGTTTGCATCATCACCTGCGAGCTCCTGAACATAACCGGCAGCCTCGTTTGCCTCGATCAGGCTGATATCACCGGAAATGTTGATGATCACGTGGGAAGCGCCCTCGATCGTTGTCTCAAGAAGCGGGCTGGATACAGCCTGTTTTACAGCCTCGAGTGCCTTCTCGTCGCCCTTCGCCTTGCCGATACCGATATGTGCGATGCCCTTGTCTGTCATTACAGTCTGAACATCTGCGAAGTCAAGATTGATAAGACCCGGAACGTTGATCAGATCTGTGATTCCCTGTACAGCCTGAAGAAGGACCTCATCGGCTTTCTTTAATGCATCCGGCATGGTTGTCCGTCTGTCAACGATCTCAAGGAGACGGTCGTTCGGGATTACGATCAGAGTGTCAACTGCGTTCTTTAAGTTCTCGATTCCCTTTAACGCGTTGTTCATTCTCTGTCTTGCTTCAAAACGGAACGGCTTTGTTACAACGCCGACTGTCAGAATTCCCATATCTTTCGCGATCTGAGCGATCACCGGAGCTGCACCGGTACCGGTTCCGCCGCCCATACCACAGGTAACGAATACCATATCGGCTCCCTTTAATGCCTGGGAGATCTCCTCCTGGCTCTCCTCGGCTGCCTTCTCACCGATCTCCGGTTTTGCACCGGCACCAAGTCCTTTTGTGAGCTTCTCACCGATCTGCATAGCAGTCGGAGCTTTACAGAACTGAAGCGCCTGTTTATCTGTGTTGATACCGATAAACTCAACGCCCATAATATTTTCTTCTACCATGCGGTTTACCGCGTTATTTCCGGCGCCGCCGACACCGATCACAAGAATTCTTGCGGCATTCTCTGCCTCGTTTATCTTAATCTCTAACAAGAATGTCTCCTCCTTTAATATCTATCAATCTATTATATCTTCATTAGCATGGCATAAAAATCCCAAGTTAATCTAACATATATCATATTTGATTTTTTGAAAAATATCAACCTTTAATTTGTGGTTTTTTGATGGTTTTTTTAGTTTTTCTTTACGAAACGGTATGTCGGGCTGGAATTCGTCTCATCGTAAGTATCCAGATACAAAGTACCGGAGAGACCGGAAAGTTCCGGCATAATATCATGAAGTTCCGCGACCTTTCCGTCGAGGCTGTCAGAGTTCCCGAGTTCCACCGTAATATCTCCCATCACAAGCTCCGCCTCTTTGTAGCTGCTGTAATTGATCCTGTCCACCTGGATGCCGCTGACGTTCAGTACCTGCGTCAGATTTAAGATCTCTCCGAAGATATCCTGATCCGCCACAGGAAGCGGCTGGTGCAGGACGATATGTCCGAACTCCAGTCCGGTGATCACCGGAACTCCCGGAAGCTGTTCAGAAGAACTCTCAACGATGATCCCGTCCTTATCAAAGTACATATAGCTGCTCATATAGGAAACGCAGCCCACAACGCTCTTCTCGAAAACAACGACCTCCACCTTCGTGGGACTCTTGAAATTGATCTTGTATTCCTCGATGAACGGAATGGACTTATGTTCCTTAAACCGGTTCTGATAGTAGCAGAACGCAGAATTTCTCGACCATTTCCCGTCAAACAAAAGCGACTCGATCTGTTCCTTTGTATATTGTTTGTTGCCGCTCACCTCCACATCCTTGATGCGGACCGAAAAGATGAGGACGAGAAGAATGATGAGGATTCCCAGAATCACCCCGAGAATGATCCCCTTCTTTCTTCCGTCTCTCCTATGATACATTCCAAAACCGCTGCTGCTCCTTCTCCCGAAATGGATCCCGAAGCTGCGCCTTCCAAAACCAAGTCCTCTTCTTCTAAATAACATTCCTCTCACCCGTTATCTGCCTGATCGCAGCCTGCTGTACCGGGAAGTATTTCCGGTACACAGCCGCCGCATGATCTCTTTTTCTTAAAGAATATTCTCTTCAATGTCCGCTCCCAGTATTCTGAGATCTCTTACGATATCTTCATATCCGCGCTTTAAGTGTCCCCGGTCCGAGACCACGCTGAGTCCGCCTGCCGACAGAGCTGCGACGAGAAGCGCTGCTCCGCCGCGAAGATCCGGTGTCTCGACAACTCCGGGAAGAAGCGGATATCTTCCTTTTATTATGGCTGTATCTCCGTGAACCGATACATCGACTCCAAAAGACGCAAGGCGCACCGCCGCCTCGAATCTCGCCTCGTATACGGTCTCCCGGATCTGGCTCTCCCCGGTTCCCGACGCCTCCGCCGCGAGAAAGACCGACTGCAGATCCGTCGGAAATCCCGGATACGGTCCGGTATCGATCGTGATCCCGGCCGGGCGCCGTTCCATCACCATGCGGATCCTCGCCTTCGGACCGGCTGCCCCGAAGATCCGGAGTCCGGCCCCCATTTTCCGGAGTACCTTTAACGGTTCCACCAGGACGACCGGCTCCACTCCGGTGATCTCGATCTCGCCGCCGGATGCCGCTGCCGCCGCCAGGTATGTCCCGGCGCAGATTCTGTCTCCCGCTGTCACATGGTTTGTCGGAAAGAGCTTTTCCACTCCAGTCACCGTGATGGTCCCGGTCCGCTCCCCGCTGATCTTCGCTCCCATGGACCGCAAAAATCCGCAGAGTTCCGCGATCTCCGGCTCCCGCGCACAGTTGAGGAGTTTCGTCGTACCGGACGCCAGCACAGCAGCCATCACCGCATTCTCCGTCGCCCCGACACTCGGATATGGAAAACGGAATGTTGTTCCGCAAAGCGTTTCCGCTTTTGCAATCAGCATTCCGCCATCATCAAGTATCTCTGCTCCCATTGCCCGGAGCACATCCAGATGAAAATCGATCGGACGTTTTCCGATCACGCAGCCACCCGGATACCAGGTCGTCACCTCCCCGCCTCTGGAAAGCAGCGGTCCTAAGAGCAGACTGGAAGACCTCATCTTCCCCACTGTCTCCTCCGGGATCACTGTCCCCGAAAGCCCTGAGGCATCGATCATAAGAACATCATCCTCAAAGATCACCCGGCATCCCAGGTCTCTGATGATCTCCGCCATGAGGAACACATCCGAGATTCTCGGAACATTCCGGATCTCGGTGCATCCTTCCGTGAGGAGACTCGCCGCCATCATCGGCAGTACTGCATTTTTTGAACCCTGGATCTTTATTTTTCCACGCAGAGGCCTGAGCCCCTGAACTTTATATACCTGCAAACCGATTCCCCCGCATATGCCGCTATAAAACAGTATATGCGGAAAAATATTTTTTGTTCCTGTTCTGCGCCTTACATTTTCAGGACGCTTACGCCTGTTCCAGCCGGATCCGGTTGGACACGCTCAGGACCATTCCCATTTCCACCATCAAAAACAGGACCGACGTACCTCCGTAACTGATAAACGGAAGTGTGATACCTGTGTTCGGGATCACGTTGGTAACAACGGCGATGTTTAAGACAACCTGGATCGCGATATGCGCCAGGACGCCTGTCACCAGCATCGCACCGAACAGATCCGGCGCGTTTCCCGCAATGACAAGGAAACGGTACAGCATGAAGAGGAACATGAAGATCACGGCGATCGCGCCGAAAAGTCCCAGCTCCTCACAGATCACCGCAAAGATCATATCATTCTGCGGCTCCGGAAGGAAACTTAATTTCTGGATACTCTGTCCGAGCCC
The DNA here is from genome assembly GCF_003478035.1 of Clostridium sp. OF03-18AA. Lineage (GTDB taxonomy): Bacteria > Bacillota > Clostridia > Lachnospirales > Lachnospiraceae > Pilosibacter. The sequence goes on along the minus strand of NZ_QUEP01000004.1, from coordinate 288,120 downwards.
CTTTCCGAGAAGTCCGCCGGAACCGATCGCATAAAGTCCCTGTAAGACCTGATATCCGCCGGACTTCGGGTATGCCTCCGGATTTTTCCATACCAGAATTCTGCTCAGCTGGTAGGAGTGAAGGATTCCCGCTTTCTCCATGGCGATGGCCACAGGGGGGGCGAATACGATCACGACGATCAGCCCCGCCACGACCAATATAAACGGCCATTTTCTCTTGCATGCGACAAACATCATCACAAAAGCGATCCCGCAGATGATGATACCGGAACTCAGGTTGTTCAGCGTGACAAAGAGCGCCAGCGGTCCGAGCAGCACCACAAGCATTCCCCACACGCGCCATTCATTGATCCGTTTTCCAAGTCTCGTGATGACGACCGCAAGAAACAGGATCATCACGATCTTTACGAGCTCTGCAGGCTGGAAACGCAGGGATCTTGTTCCCAGCCATCTTTTTTTACCGTTTACTGCGATTCCCAGCGGAGTAAAGGTTACGAGGAATTCGCAGATGTAGGATACGACCACCGCCGGAACGGCAAACTTCGCAAAAAAGTGGTAGTCGATCTTTGAGATGATGAGCATCATGATGAATCCCACAACGGCGATTCCTCCCTGACGCATCATATAGTAGGTGGACGGCTGCCCGCTCACCTGCGCATTGTACGCACTGGAGCTGTAGATCATGATCAGTCCGAATGCCGTCAGGAAGATGATGACCACAAGAAGGTCATAATCATAGAAGCGGCGGGCTTTCTTTTTCCGTCTTTCCCCTTCCTGTTCGGGCTCTCCCCGCATCTGCATCTGCTGTCTGCGGAGCATCTCCTGCCTCTCCTGCATTTCCTGGCGCTGCTGCATCAGAAGCTGTTCCCGGCGCTGTCCTTCCTGCTGGCGTTTCGCCCGTTCTCTTTCGATCTGCTGGCGCTCCACCTGCTTTCCGGACATCTGCTGGCGCTGCATTTGCTGACGTTTTGCCTGCTGGCGCTGTACCGCCTGTCTCTGTGCCTGTGCCCTGCCGCCGGCTTTTCGAACCTTTTTTCGAGCCACGCTAAGCCTCCATTACAGGGCGTTGACGCATTCCTTAAAGATCCGTCCACGCTCCTCAAAGTTCTTGAACATTCCCCAGCTTGCGCATGCCGGGGAGAGCAGCACATAATCGCCTGCATTTGCGTAGGAAGCACATACCTGAACAGCTTCCTGCATATCTTCCGCGTACATGATATCGGTGATACCATGTTTCTTCGCGCACTCAGCGATCTTATCTCTCGTCTGACCGATGAGAACGAGATAGCGGACTTTTCCATCAAAACTCTCGATCCACTCGTCGTACTCGGAATGCTTATCATATCCGCCCGCGATCAGAAGTGTCGGTCCCGGCATCGCCTTGATAGCCTGGATCGCTGCATCCGGGTTTGTTCCCTTGGAGTCGTTATAATAAGTAACGCCGAAACGTTCTCTCACATACTCGATCCTGTGCTCGACTGCCTTGAATTCCTTGCACGCCTCGCGGATCATATCCATCGGGACACCTAAACGGATCGCGATCGCAACAGCTGTCATCACATTCTCATGGTTATGTCTTCCGATGATATTTAATTCGTTGACGTCAAGGACTTTCTCGCTCTTTCCGTCATGACGGTAGATGATGAGATCGCCGTCCATGAAGATGCCCTCGTCGAGCTTCTCCTTGCTGCTGAAGTAGAGGACCTTGCACTTTAAGGTCTTTCCGAACTCTCTGAGGACCGGATCCTCGTAGTTTAATACGCAGGTATCTTCCTCTGTCTGATTTCTTGTAATTCCTTCCTTTACCTGAATATAGCATTCCATCGTCTTATGGCGGTCCAGGTGGTCCGGAGTGATGTTTGTGATCGCGGACACGTTCGGATGGAAGTCCATGATCGTCTCGAGCTGGAAGCTGGAAACCTCAGCGACTGTCACGGACTCATCAGTTGTCTCGAGTGCGTGGGCAGTATACGGATCTCCGATATTTCCTACTACGAATACGCTCTTATAAAACTTCTTCATGATCTCTCCGGTGAGCGCTGTCGTCGTTGTCTTTCCGTTTGTGCCGGTGATCGCGGCAAGTTTTCCCTTTGAGCAGTGGTAAGCGAGCTCGATCTCACTCCAGATCGGGATCTTCGCCTCATCGATCACCGCAACGAACGGTGCCTCGAGCGGGATGCCTGGGCTGATCACGCATAACTCTACCCCTGCAAGATCTGTCTTTTTCAGTTCTCCGAGAACGATGGTCACTTTCGCGCCTTCGTCAAATTTTGCTTTCAGTTTTTCTTCGGAAAGTTTCTCATTTCCATCATAAAGGATCACTTCGCCGCCCTGGGCAAGCAGAAGTTTTGCTGCGGAAATACCGCTGATCCCTGTTCCTGCAACTAATACTTTCTGTGACATGGTTTCTCCTCCTATATGTTTATAATCCCAGATAGGCAACCAGGCAAAGGATTGCCGTAATGATCGAGAATACTGCGACAACTCTCGTCTCGGACCATCCGCAGAGCTCAAAGTGATGGTGGATCGGAGCCATCTTGAAGATCCTCTTTCCGCCGGTCTTTTTAAAGTATGTGACCTGGATGATCACGGAAAGGACCTCCACCAGGTAGATCAGACCGACAAGTGCGATAAAGATCGGCATCTGCATCATGAACGCGCTGGATGCCACGAAACCGCCGAGAGCCAGGGAACCTGTATCTCCCATAAAGACCTTCGCCGGATATACGTTGAACAGTAAAAATCCCAACAGACTTCCGACTACCGCACCGGTGATCGGGCTGATCCCGCTGTCCTCGCCGATCGCGACCACTGTAAAGAAGGTCGCTACGAGGATCGTCACGCTCGTGCAGAGTCCGTCGAGTCCATCCGTAAAGTTTACGCCGTTGTCTGTACCGAGAACGATAAAGAATACCGCCGGGACAAACAGCCAGCCGAGATTCAGATAATATCCGTTCTCAAATCCGCCGGTGAACGGGATCAGCATTCCTGTTCCCACATCCCCGGAGGTCATCAGATAATAGGTGAAGATCCCGGTAATGATAAACTGACCGATGAGTTTCTGAATCGGATTCAGTCCTTCCGACCGCTTCATGACGATTTTGATGTAGTCGTCCAGGAAACCGATGATCCCGAATCCGACTGTCACGAACAGGATCGGAATGATCCTCGGATAGCTCTTGATATAGAATAAGGATGTGATCACGGTCGCCGTGAGAATAATGAGTCCTCCCATTGTCGGAGTTCCCTGTTTCTTTAAATGGCTCTGCGGGCCGTCATCGCGGACCTGCTGCCCGAATTTCAGGCGGTGAAGGAAAGGGATCACCACCGGGCAGAGCGCCGCGCTGATCGCAAAGGCGATAATGATCGCCAAGATTGTCTCATTTACCATACTGAACCTCATATTTCCAGTTGCACCTCATACTTCCTATGTAAATATCGCGGGGCCGGCCTGTTTTTCATCACATTTTCCGGTCTGCCGCGTAAATAGTATACGTCCTTTTCTCTTAATAATCAATCGAAATTTGTATCTGTTCCGTACCTTCACGCCCACGCGCAAAAATTCATTCCGGATCGGCAGGATCCACTCTTTCCACATCCAGATACGGCAGGATATTTGAAAAGATATCCGCGACCACCGGAGCCGCGATCGTGCCGCCGTAATAGATCCCCACCGGCTCATCGATCGTGATCAGGGCGATCACCTGAGGATCATCCGCCGGCGCGAAACCCAGGAAAGAAGAAATATACTTCTTTAAGCTTCTCGGGAGCTTTTCGGATGTCGCCGTCTTTCCGCCGATCCGGTATTCCGGGAGCTTTGCTCGTTTTCCGCTACCCTCCGCTACCACCTGCTCTAAAATATAGCGCATGGTCTCACTCGTGGATCCCGATACGACGCCGGTCCTTTCCGGGTAGGAAAATTTCCTGTGAAACATCCCGTCCGTGCTCTCCGCGCTGACCGCGAAGTGCGGTGTGATCCGCCTTCCCCCGTTTATGATGGAGGAGGCCGTCGTGATGAGCTGGATGGGTGTGATCTGGAAAGACTGACCGAAAGAAACCGTCGCAAGTTCGACTAACCCCATATTTTCCTTTTTATGCATGATCGTCGCCGCCTCGCCCGGAAGATCGATCCCGGTCTTTCCGAGAAGTCCGAACTGTTCAAAATAGTGGTAGAACGAATCCACGCCGAGTCTCTGTCCCACGTCGATGAATACCGGATTGCAGGAATTCATCGCGCCCTGGAGGAATGTCTCCGCACCATGTCCGCCGACTTTATGGCAGCGGATCTTCCGGTCCTCCACGATCCGGAATCCCGGACAGGAAAATTTATCGTCCAGATGGACCACTCCGGCCTCAAGTCCGGCAGCGGCTGTGATGATCTTAAATGTGGATCCCGGCTCATACGTATCGTTGATACAGCGGTTCCTCCACATTTTGTTCCGCGCATCCTGAAGCTCTGCCCCTGTGAGTCCGCTGCTTTCCCCGCTCAATGAAAAAGGGTCGTTCAGGTCAAATTCCGGCGCATTCACCATCGCGTAGATCTCTCCGTTCTGAGGATTCATGATGATGATGGAGACCGCCTTTGCACCTTTTTTCTCCATGACCTGGTATGCAGCCTGCTCCGCGTACTTCTGGATATTCACATCCAGACTCACGGTCAGGGTATTTCCGGGGATCGGTTCCACCCGCTCCTCCGCGGCATTTTGAAGTTCTGTCCCTTTCGCGTCTGAGAGTGTCAGGATCAGACCGTCCTGTCCCTTCAGATATTTCTCGTACATGACTTCCAGACCAATGATCCCCTGATTGTCCGCCCCTGTAAATCCAAGAACTTTGGATGCGAGACTTCCGTAAGGATAATAGCGCCTGTAGTCCTCATCGACTTTTACGCCGGAAAGTCCGAGATTCATGATCTCGTCCCCCACCGACTTTTCCACATTCGTCCGGATGATCTCCCTGGAAGACCACTTTTCCACTTTTTTCCGGACTTCCTCCTCGGAAAGATCCAGGATCCGCGCAAGCTCCCGGATCACTTTCTCCGGCTCCTTCACCTGATTGTGGATCACGGACACCGTGCAGACCGTCCGGTTCGCCGCGATCACGGTCCCGTTCCGGTCCACGATCTCACCCCTGGAGGCCTTGATGGTCCGCTCCCGCTCATGGAGCGCATCCGCCATTTTGCTGTAATGATCCGATCTTGCGATCATCAGGAACCCCAGCTGTCCACATAAGCCTGTCATCAGGAGCGCCGAGATCACAAAAGCGACCAGGATTTTTTTCCTGTGATATGTCAGAAATTCCGCCATCTCCAAAACTTTCAATAAAAAGTCTTGGTAACTAATATACGGGACTTCCCGTTTTATCATGCGCAAAAATCCATGTTCTCGGCTTCCGGTCTGCATTTTCCTCTTTCCCGTTCGATCCGCTACATCGCAAGGAATCCGGCCAGAGCCCGTTTCGCCCCGGTAAGTCTCTCCTCAAACTGCGGATAAAAATCCTCTTCTTTTTTATAAGGAGACAGGTAAAACTGCCGGATCAGATACAGGCTGATCGTCTTCGCAGCCTGTCCGGACGTATCTTTCTCGATCACGCGCTCCAGATCCTTTAAAAAATAATGCCAGGTACAGACAAAATCGTCATAGCGCTTTGGCTCCGGCATACCGATCCATTTCCTGACTTTTACTTTGGCGCGGGTCTCCTTCGCGCACTCGTAGACCTGTAAAAAATAGCGGAATCCGCCGTCCTCATAGATCCTTCCGAGAGGAAACAGTCGGCAGATCCCCGGACGGTACGCATGGATCGTGCATCGTCCATTTGCGTCCAGAAAAGAACAGGTCTCTTCCTCACCGCTCATTTTAAGGTTCGGGAGAATGATCCCGTCCACCACATTTAACTCCAGCGGTCCCGCCAAAAGCGCCTCAAACGTTTTTCCGGTCCCGGCTGTCATGCGGTACGCGTCAAAAGGATCGAGGACCACGGAGGTCCCCATCCCGGTACAGCAGGCGTGGCAGCCCTTGCACCCGGCGCAGTCCGCCTTCACCATATCATCCAGGCCATAGAGTTTTCCGTCGGAAACCTCTGCCATATCCATCTCTCTGTTCATCGTCTTCTCCCCACGTGGCAAAACACGCTCCGCGCATTTCCCCATTATTGTGACAGCAGCCAGAGCCCTGCGCATTGCGCGGACTCCGGCTTATCGTTTGCGTAATTTCATGCAGCAGGCATAAGCTGACCGGTCTTCACCGGAATTACTGTGCAGCCTGCGTCGTCTCCATCGTCTCTTCCGCTCCGTCCTGCACAGTCTCCGTCTCCTGAACGGCTTCCATGCTCTGGGCTTCCGCTGTGCCCGCATCTGAACCATCGGAAGTGTCCGCCGGCATATCATCCGGCAGCCCGAGACCGTCATCAAACGGGACCACTTCATCCTGCGGTGTTGTCTCCTGCGGGATCACATTTCCGTCAGCGTCCGTCGGCGCTTCTGTCTCCGCCTCAGACTCTCCTGTTCCGGGCTCCAGTCCGTCTTCATTGTTGTTCGTGATCCCCTCACTCTGGTCCGCGAGACTTGCGTCCTCCGCCGCGGTATCCGTATCCGGGAACACATTCAGGTAAGGAAGAGCCTCCGTCATGATCTTCTGGAAAATCTCTGTAGCGAATGTACTGTGCGCCTGCTCTTTTCCCGGAAGGTTCGGGGTATCGATGACCACATATACAAGAAGCTGCGGATCATCCGCCGGTGCAAAGCCGCAGAAAGATACGAGATAGTTGTGTGCGGAACGCGGAAGCTTCTCCGCTGTTCCTGTCTTTCCGCCGACCTTATATCCGGCAACACGTCCCGCTTTTCCGGTTCCTTCCTCGTCATCGACGGTCATGAACAGTGCATGACGGATAAATTCGCTGGTGGACTCGGATATCGTCTCCCGAACCAGGTTCGGCTCGATCTTTCTGACGACTGATCCCTGATCATTCACGATCTGTTTTACCACATGCGGTTCATAGTAGGAACCGCCATTGATGACAGAGGCGAATGCCGCTGCCATCTGGATCATCGTGCAGTTATAACTCTGTCCAAAAGAGTTTACCGCAAGGTCCGTCGGTCCCATATTGTCGGAATTGTAGATCAGTCCGTACGCCTCACCCGGAAGATCGATCCCGGTCTTCTGGCCCATACCGAATAATTTCTGATATTTCGCAAAGCGCTGGATCCCGAGTTTTGCCGCGATCTGCATCATGACATCGTTGCAGGATTTCATCAGGGACTGCTCTACCGTGAGGATCCCGTGTCCATAGATGCTGACACATTTGATCCTGTATCCGCCGACATCCTGTCCGCCGTCACAGAGGAATGTATCGTTTTGTCCGATCACGCCCTCCTCCAGACCGGCTGCAACTGTCATCGGCTTCGCCGGGGAACCCGGCTCGTAGGTATCGTTTACACAGTAGTTTCTCCACATCTGGTTCCAGGCATCCATCCTGCCTTCATCCGTCATGGCAGTGATCTCCTCCTGGGAGTAGGCGCTGCTCAGATCTCTCGGATTATTCAGGTCGAATCTCCTGTTGGAGGACATGGCAAGGATCTCGCCATTTCTCGGGTCCATGGCGATGACAGCCGCTGTCTTGCTTCCGATCCCGCTCATCCACTCATCGATATATTTTTCCACGATGCGCTGGATGTTCACGTCGATGGTGGAAACGATCGTGTTTCCGTTCTCGGCGGACTTGATGACCTTCTCCATGTTGGCCTCATCATCCAGATAGCCGTACTCTCTTCCGTTTGTTCCTGTCAGCTGGTCGTTGTAATACTGCTCGATCCCGCCGCTTCCCTGTTTTCCGTTATCATAGGAAAAGCCGATCACATTGCAGGCCAGCGTGTTGTACGGGTAAAATCTCCGGTACTCATCCTCAAACCAGACACCTTTGACCTTCTTTCCGCTGTCATCCTTCGACTTTGCGTAGGCATCGTTCAGTTCCTTCTTCTTTGCCTCGAATTCTTCCTTCTTATCCGCGGAGATCTGCTTCTCATACGGCACATAGTAGGAATTCTCGTTTGCGGAGATCACAGCCATCAGGTCCGCCCGGTCGTACCCGAACACCTCGCAGAGGGCGGACACCGTCGGCTCCAAATAGTTATCCTTATCCTGGTTGATCTGATTCGGGTCGAGGATCAGGTTGTAGACCTTCTCGCTCGTCGCCAGATACGTTCCGTTTCTGTCCACGATATCACCGCGGCGGTACGGGATCGTCCGGCTGTCGTAGGAGGAATGCTGGTTCAATACGATCTGGGTGTAGTCTGCGTTTTTATCCTTGATCATCCGGTATAAAACAACGACAAGACCAAACAAAGCCAGCGTCGTTACGAGAACCGTAACCGCCAGCTTTTCTTTCATACTCATGGTAAAAACTCTTTTATTATTACCGTTCCGGGATGTCTTCATACTGTCTTACATACTCGCTTTCCGTCTTATTGTATAAGCGAACCTGGTCCTTATTGGCATAAACCATTCCCAGCTCCTCTGTTGCTACCTTATACACATAATCCAAGTCCACCGACGTGTTGATCCTTGTAAGAAGGGCGTCGTTGTCCCCTTTCAGCTTTTCAATACTCTCCTCCAGGCTTTCAATGTGATTCAGTCTCGCCGTCACGGAAGACTGGAGCTTTAAATAGCTCACACAGATATACAGCGTGCAGATCATAGCCGCTGTCAGCAGTAATACGGAAAAAAGATTCATCTGAAGTGCTTTTTCCTGATTTCTCCGAACTGTAACGGTATGGGATGAATTCCGTTTCTTCTGCTTTCTTCTTTCCTGCCCCTCATACTGCGGAGCACGCTCGATCTTGCGGACAGTATTTCCCTCTACATATTCGGTTGCCTGTGGGGCTCTTCTCCGTCTCCTTGCTGCCATACCATCACTTCCTTTCTAAAAATGGCTGTAACTGCTCAGTATCTTCACAGTTATATAGGATTCTTCTTTTGCGATGCTCTCTAGCTTCTCTCAAACACACGAAGCTTCGAGCTCTTTGATCTTCTGTTCTCTTCCAGTTCCTCTTCCGACGGGACGATCGGTTTTCTCGTCACGACACGGCCTTTGCTCTTTCTTCCGCACACGCACACCGGGAAGTCCGGCGGGCAGATACATGGATTTTCATTGGTGCGGAATCTCGTCTTTACGATCCTGTCCTCCAGAGAGTGGAACGTAATGATCGAGAGGCGTCCACCCGGATTTAAGAGATCGATCATCGTGTCAATGGAATCGTTCAACACATCCAGCTCATGGTTCAGTTCGATGCGGATCGCCTGAAATGTCCGTTTTGCCGGATGTCCGCCCTCTGCGCGGATCTTTGCAGGGATCGCACCGCGGATGATCTCCGCGAGCTGCAGTGTCGTCTCGATCGGGTGGATCTCCCGCTCTCTCACGATATGCTTTGCGATATTCTTCGCAAAGCGGTCCTCACCGTAATCGCGGATGATCTTATACAGCTCCATCTCGCTGTATCCGTTTACGATGTCCGCCGCTGTCTTATCGTTTCTCTGGTCCATTCTCATGTCCAACGGGGCATCCTCCCGGTAGGAGAATCCACGGTCCGCCGTGTCTAACTGGTAGGAAGACACGCCGAGATCCAGGTAAATGCCGTCCACCTTTTCGATTCCAAGGTTAAAGAGCACTTCCCGGATATTTTTGTAGTTGCTTCTGACGATCGTCACTTTATCTTTAAATGGGAGAAGGCGCTCTGTCGCAGCCGCGATCGCGTCCGCGTCCTGATCGATCCCGATCAGGCGTCCGTTTTCGCCAAGTCTCCTCGATACTTCGTATGCATGTCCGCCGCCGCCCAGTGTTCCGTCCACGTAAATACCGTCCGGTTTTACGTTCAGACTGTCGACGGTCTCCATCAGCAGGACTGATTTGTGTTCAAAAATCATATGCCAAGACCTTCCATATTTTCTGCAATTTCTTCCATGTCATCATAGACATTCTTCTCGTTCCAGACTGCCTTATTCCAGATCTCGATCCGGCTTCCGACGCCAACTAAGACAACGTCTTTTTCCAGATGTGCGAATTCTCTTAAAACAGAAGGGATCAGGATCCTTCCCTGCCTGTCCACCTCGCAGGCGCAGGCTCCTGCCAGGAAAAATCTTGAAAACTTTCTGGCATTGGCATTCGTAAGAGGAAGTGCGTGGAGTTTTTCTTCAAAGGATTTCCATTCGGAATTTTCGTACACGAAGAGACACCCGTCCAATCCCTTTGTCACAACGAACTCATCGCCCAGCTGCTCACGGAATTTGGAAGGGACGATCAGACGACCTTTTGCATCGATTGTGTGACTGTACTCCCCTATGAACATGACTCTCCCCGTTGGACGGCGACTGTTTTTTATCCACCGATCCACCATTTTAAACCACTTTTATCCACTTTCCACCACTTCTAATGTAATCTTAGTACATTTACTTTAAAATAGCAAGGAATTTTTCACTTTTTCATGTATAAAAGGAGGTGCGCTTTTTTAGTTATCCACATGCCGGGGAAACGGTGTAAAACCGGATATTTTCAGAGTTTTCCACAGAAAAGATCCCATATGTGCCGGATATAACTGCGCCGGATCCCTCTGCCTGTGACTGATTTCACACCTAAGCAAAGGAATTTTCCTGATGAAATGAAAAAAGCTGCCCATCCGGACAGCTTTTTTCATTTCATCAGGTGTATATTCGATTTTTATGTACTGCGGACTTTAATATCCCGCATCCATATACTCTTCGATCAGCCGGTCAAGCTCCACACTATACCGGTAGATCAGATCATATGCCTCTTTTCCATCAATGCTTCCGTTCAGGCGTTTTCTCGCCTCTTCGATCCGATTTACCAGTTCTTCCCTGCTCTCCATATCAGTTTGCTCCCTTTCTCTGGGCGAACGCTTTTCTCCTGTGATAGATCAGTACCACAAGAGATACCGTCGCCAGCACAACAGATAACGCCTGGGATACCGCAATCCCGGTACCCGGTATCAGGAGAGAATCCGTCCGCAGGCCTTCGATCCATGTTCTTCCGATCCCGTATCCGGCAAGATAGATACAAAGCATTTCCCCCGTGAACGTTTTCCGTTTGCGGAACCAGAGCATAAACATCAGAAGTCCGAAATTCCACAGTGATTCATAGAGGAACGTCGGATGGACCTGAATGTACTCGATCCCGTTGTCAAGGATCAGATGGTCGAGGAGGTTCTGTGAGATCATGCTTTCATTCACGATACTACGTTTGAGCCGCATGGCAAACAGACAGTCCGTATAACGGCCAAAGGCCTCGCAGTTCACAAAGTTTCCCCATCGTCCGATCATCTGTCCGGTTACAAGTCCGAGGCAGGCGCTGTCTGCCATGGACAAAAAGGAAAGATGGCGTTTTTTCGTAAATACGAGCAGCGTCAGGATCCCGGCGATCACTCCCCCGTAGATCGCAAGTCCGCCTTTCCTTAAATTCACGATCTCCAGCAGGTGGTCTTTGTAATATCCCCACTGAAAGAAAACATAGTAGATCCGCGCTCCGATGATGGAAAAGATAATCCCGTAGAGTGCGAAATCAACATAAATATCCGGATCCTGTCCCCTGCGCTTCGCGTCGGACTGGGCGACCAGAAGTCCCATGATCATACCGATCCCGATGATCAGCCCGTAGTATGCGAAGGAGATCCCTCCGATCGAAAAGCTCTTCACCATATGCGGGATCGTGATCCCGAGGTGAACGAAGCTTACATCTGCTCCTGTCATATCGTATTTTTTCTCCTTTATTTCTTTGGTGAGTTTTATTTTACTCCGAAAACATGCAAAAAGCAAACAGATTCGCCAGACACTCCTCATGTTTATTCGACAAAAGTTGACGATTCCTGTGGAACTTTCCGGTTACTTTTCGCGGGCAGGAATTTTCTGAACTGAAAATTCCGTATGATACCGTTGTGGCCGCGGGTTTTGCCGATTCGGAATGCGAAGCATCGGCAAAATCCTGTTACGGTATATTTTATACTTTCCATTGACATCAATTTTATAAGTTTTTATACTGAAACCATAAGATGTTGGGGTCAAAAGGTTTTGACCCCTTGTGATACCGTATTGTTCCGCACTTCGTGCTCCCACAATACTCGAAAACATTCATCTGAATTTATCCCTTACAAGGAGGAACAGCCATGGACATTCAATCCTATCTCGATACACTGAAATCATATGAACCTTCCATGATCCGGACGCGCCGCGATCTTCACAGACACGCGGAGACCGGCTGGCTCGAATACCGCACCACCGCGCTTCTTATTAAGAAGTTAAAGGAACACGGGATCCCGGTGAAATACGGAAAAGAGATCATCAACAAGGATTATCTCTGGGCTTACCCGTCTGAAAGCGTTCGGAAAAGCGCCATCGACCGGGCGCTTGCAGAGGGCGCCGACCCGGAAATCATCGAAAAAATGGACGGTTTCACCGGTCTCTGCGCCGTGATCGAGACCGGAACGCCGGGACCTGTCCTCGCACTCCGCTTTGATATCGACTGTAACGATGTCACCGAGAGCACCGATGCGGACCGCCAGCCTGTGAAAGACGGATTCTGCTCGATCCATGACGGCTCCATGCATGCGTGCGGTCATGATGGACACGCATCCCTGGGACTCCACACCTGTATCGCGTTGAATGAGATCAAAAATGATCTTTGCGGGACCATCAAAGTCATCTTCCAGCCCGCCGAGGAAGGAGTCCGCGGCGCACAGTCGATCGCGGAAGGCGGGATCCTCGATGATGTGGACTATCTTCTCACCGGACACCTCGGGATGGGATGGAATACCGGTTCCCTCGTCGCCCTCTCAAAAGGATTTCTCTCCACAACGAAGGTCGATGCCGAATTTAAGGGAGTCTCCGCTCATGCCGGAATGTCCCCGCAGGACGGAAAAAATGCAATCCTTGCGGCATGCTCGGCAACTCTCGCCATGCACACCGCCTGCCAGGACTCCAGAGGCGCATCCCGGATCAACGTCGGAACGATCCAGGGCGGAAGCGGACGGAATGTGGTCCCGGCGGACGCCATGATCCGCTTTGAGACACGCGGGGAGACCGCCGATATTCAGGAGCTTGTCCTGAAAAAGGCGATGAACGCGGTAAACGGGGCCGCCGAAATGTTCGACTGCTCCGTGGATACGAAGATCATGGGCAGCGCTTCGAGTGCCGACAGCAGTGCAGAGCTGGAACCGTTCATCAGGGCCGGAGCCGCGAGAATCTCGGAGATCACCAATTATGTAAAGGAAGCCGCTTTCTCCGGGTCTGAGGATGCCACCTACCTGATGGCAAAAGTCCAGTCCCACGGCGGAAAGGCTGCTTATATGTGCATCGGCTCCAATATTGCTGCTCCGCACCACAATGATCATTTTAATTTTGATGAGTCGTCCCTGCTCACGGGGCTGCGGCTTTATGTCTCCACCGTGTGGGAGATCATGCACCGCTAGTAAAAGACTACGTGGTCTGCACTTCATTTCGGTCAGCGCAGAATATCTGATACCTGCATTGTGAAAATTTTCTCTTAGTTGAAGTTTTTCCTCCGCATCACTGAACTTGTTACCTCGTCGTGTTCAAAAGGTTGAACTTCTCAGAACAGGATAAATTTTGATACAAAAAAGCCATGGAACAGTACATAATACTCATTCCATGGCTTTTCCTGTATTTTTTATAATTCTTCTGTGATAGTCATTTAACAGCTCACATTTCCTGTTATCCTGAGATTGTCACAACAAACTCACAGACTTTCTGCCGGGATCGTATCTATTGTAAAAATTTACGATCCAGTTGAAAAATTATACGTTGAATCTAAAGAGAACAACATCTCCATCCTTCATCACGTAATCCTTACCTTCCATGCGGACAAGACCTTTCTCCTTCGCACCGTTGTAGGAACCGCAGTCTAAAAGATCCTTGTAGTTGACAACCTCTGCCTTGATGAATCCGCGCTCGAAGTCGGAGTGGATCTTTCCTGCTGCCTGCGGAGCTTTTGTGCCAACCTTGATGGTCCATGCACGTGTCTCTTTCTCTCCTGCTGTCAGATAGCTGATCAGGCCAAGGAGACGGTAGCTTGCAGCGATCAGCTTGTCAAGACCGGACTCTTTTAATCCGAGGTCGTCTAAGAACATCTTCTTCTCATCATCGTCGAGTTCAGAAATCTCTTCCTCGATCTGGGCACATACGACAAATACCTCACTGTCGTTTTCTGCCGCGAACTTGCGGACAGCCTGTACATGCGGGTTGGAAGCACCGTCATCTGCGAGATCATCCTCACCTACGTTCGCTGCGAAGATCACCGGTTTCCAGGTGAGAAGGTCGAGAGATGCGACAAATGCCTGCTCCTCCTCGTCCTCGCACTCGAAGCTCTTTGCAAGGTTGCCGTTCTCAAGATGTTCCTTTACGGCCTTTAAGATATTTAATTCCTTCGCGAGTGCCTTGTTGGAAGCTGCGCCTTTTCCCATCTTTGCGATCCGGCGGTCGATGAGCTCGATATCTGAGAAGATCAGCTCCAGGTTGATCGTCTCGATGTCGCGGAGCGGGTCAACGCTTCCGTCTACATGGATGACGTTCGGGTCCTCAAAGCAGCGGACAACATGAACGATCGCGTCAACCTCACGGATATTTGCAAGAAACTGGTTTCCAAGTCCTTCACCTTTGGACGCGCCCTTTACGAGGCCGGCGATATCAACGAACTCGATTACAGCCGGTGTTGTCTTCTCAGAGTGATAGAGGTCTGTTAAAAGTTTTAAACGGAAATCCGGTACCGGTACAACGCCCACGTTCGGGTCGATAGTACAGAACGGATAGTTCGCGGATTCTGCACCCGCCTTTGTCAATGAGTTAAATAAGGTACTTTTTCCTACGTTCGGCAGACCGACGATCCCTAATTTCATTTTTATCTTTACCTTTCCGAAAACCCTTTATTTATGCGGGTTTTCGCCTTTCTCTATATTTTTATTACACCCTTTTTACACCCTTTTTTCAACTGTGGGTGTAGCTGCTTCAAATTGCTGAACAGCTTTTGCAAGGGACTCGTCCGTAACATGGACATACCTGTCCATTGTTGTTTTAATACTTGCGTGTCCTAATAGTTGCTGTAAAACTTTAGGTTGTACGCCGCGTTCAATCGCGCGTGTAGCATAAGTGTGTCGTAAGGCGTGCATACAAAAACGCTTAATACCAGCTTCATCACACAATTTATATAAATGTGTATCGTAGGAACTGTTTTTAGCAGGTTCTCCTGTTCGCCAGTTGATAAATACCAAATCCCGCATGACAAGACATTTCTTTTCTCCCGTTCTGCTGTCTGTGTACTCCAAAATCTGTGAAAGCATTTCAGACTCTTTCCGGGTATCTTTTTCATCATAACAACTTTTTAGGATTGTATATGCGCGTTCTGTAAGCGGAATAGTGCGATAACTTTTTTTCGTTTTAGGCGGACCGGCACGCCAATATCTCCGGCTGTGTCGATACTCTAAACTCTTATTTACAGTTAAAGTACGTTTTTTCCAATCAATAGCGTCCCATGTCAGACCAATCAATTCAGCCGTTCTCAAACCCGTTTCTAATAACAAAGCATACTGTCTATAATTATGAGAACGCTCTGCGGCTTCAAGAAACTTTTCCTGTTCCTCAACGGTTAAGTATTTAATATCATCTACTGCCCGGACTGGTTTCGTATATCGAACACCATTCATAGGGTGCTTTGCAATAATATCATTCATAACTGCTGATTTGAACATAGTTCCCATTGAAATATAGGTCTGCCGGATTGTTGAGCCTGCATATTCTGTTTCCATTCGATTTAAGACAGCTTTACAGTGCATAGGTTTTACATCAGCTATACACATAGTTCCTATCAATGGTTGAATATTTTTTTCGTAACGCTCACGATAATTTCTTATCGTATTTGGCGCAAGGTCACAAATGATATTATCAATCCAATAATTGAACCATTTGTCTACTGTCATATCAGGCGCAGTAACGATTAGATTATGTGTATCTTCATACTTTGCGTCAGCAAGCCATTTTTTTGCTTCGGGCAGCGTTTTGAAATATCCATTTTGACGCGCACCATTTTTAGCATAAAATCTTGCGAAATACAAACCGTCCTTTCTTTGACAAATACCTTTTCCACACTCTTTGCCTTTTAAATTTTTTCCCATGACGGACTCCTTTCACGTTAAAAAAAAGAGTCCAACGCAAATATAAAGTATATCACAAGGACTCCGTTTTTTCAATCTTAACAGACAAATATTTCAGCTATTAAAGGCTATATAATCAATTCTCGGCGAATGTATTCCTCAAATTCTTTACGCTTCACTAACTTTCGTGTTCCAACATATAAAACAAAAGGGCAGTTTGGCTGTTTTAACATGGAGTCAATCTTATTGATACCTATGTTGCTATATTCAGCCGCTTCCTTTATTGTTAATGTTATTTTCAAATGAATAGGAACTTTTACTTCTGTTTCCTTATATAAATGCAGTTCTTTTTCTTCACTGCTATTTGATTTATTCATTAGAATTTCCCCCTATCTTTTTTCAATTTAACAAAAAATAGGCTCGTCAGACGGTCTTAGCAAACCTCACAAGAATTTCACTTCCGCATGGTTCTCATGCAGCTCTACCCGTTGCCTGCGACGCTTCTAACGCTCGGACTACGGCGGTAAAGGAGTATCATTATACCGATATATGGATTGTGGCGGCAGAGTTGCTAAGTCTGCTTTGGAACACTGATAATTCTCGCTCGTTTTGTCCCTCCTTTCGGTCATGGCGTATCAGCCCAACGGCTCCCCATATATCGAATGTATCCGATTTGCCTTATACTGCGTCGCCGTTCTATTGCGCCGCTTTCTTTGTCAAAGAGCAGGGGGCTGTTCTGCGATATGGAACGGAAAAGGGGGAAGCGTTCCAATACCGCGTTGCTTTATTCAGCCCTAAATGTGAGGATTGCCCTCATTAGTTTTGCTTGCAGCCTTTCACGTATTTCTTCGTCTACTCCAAAATAAACATTTCCTCGCTCATCATAGAGCTTCCGCATGGAAAGACTTGCTATGTAGCCGCTGAAATGCTGCAATACAATCTTCATTGCATCCGGGTCGCCTTTGCTCGCCGCCAAAATAACGGGATAGGGAACAAGGGCATTTTCCGGGTAGTCGTTTTGATTACCATTCAATCCATTCATCAGCGTTTTCCTCCAAATATTTTTTTAACTGCTCAAAGGAGCTTGTCCGGCGATACTGTACCGTACTTCTTGAGATATTGAGCTGCTTTGCGATTTCTATATCAGTCAATCCCTCAAAGTAATACAGCAGTACAATTTTGCGCCGTTCTTCGGGTAAAGCCCGGATAGCTTCAAGTAGCAGTTTTGGGGTTATTTCTTTTCCTGCCATTTGATAAGACGGCTCTGCTTCTTCATCTTGAAAATACTTATCGACGGTATAAAGCTGCCGTTCCTCATACAAGGCAAGGTCGGAAAAAGTAACTTCCCGAACTCTGCGCCGACGAATTTCTTCATGGGCGTTGCACGCTTCATTGTGCAGCACTGATTTACAGAACTTTTGAAACGTACATTGCTTTTCAAATTCCCTGCGATTAGGTGTCATGGTGTTCACCTCCTTTCTGCCGAAAGGCGGTAGTACCTCCCCTTTTCGCGGGATAATACAGGCGACTTTTTGCTTTGCCAAAAAGAGGGCAAAGTTTTTGAAAAATCTTCTGTAAAATGCGAAATGCGCCTGCCTGCAAAATGCAGACAGACGCATAGGAAATAACAGCAGTATTTGATTGATTTGATAGTTCATCTACATAGCCGGAATACCCCGTCGGTGGATAATGGCTTTTTTTGATAGTAACCCATTAGGGTATAGAAAAAAGGACATGGCGATACCTCCTTGATACCGTCGTGTCCCCAAATAGCAGGATTTTAATATGTCCTCTGTTTTAGATTTTCAAAAGAAAACGACGGTTTTGATTGTTATTTCAAAACCGCCGTTAAAATGGCATGAGAACTTTCTACTTCATAAGCGGTTTTTTTTATTTCATGCTTATGAAGTAGAGAATTTTTACTTTATCGTAAATTCGCAAGATAAATTATATGTATCGTAATCCCAATCTCTTTCACTTTCAAAGAACGCAAATTGTTTAATCAAACGATAGTGTCCAGCAGGCAATTCTCCATAAAAACTTTTAACATCAATTTCTAATGTTAATCGTTCGTTAGGCTTAATAAAACAATCCTTTTCATTGCTCTTTGAAGGGTCATCAAGCTGTTCAAGTTGATACCAAGTGCCGGATTGTTCAGTTTCTATTTCAAAATAATTTGGTGAATATCGGTATTCTTTATCAGAAGTATTTTCTATTATAAATGAAAGGTGTTTTAAGTCTAAATCCTTTTCTGCACTCATTGAAATTTTCAAATCGTCCAAAGTGTCAAGTGCTTCTTCACTTCCATAAGGAGAAACCTCATATTCTTCGGAATAATCTTGTACTACATGATTATCACTGTCCTTTGTTTGACTACACCCAACAATACACACCGATAGCAATAAAGTTAGAAACATACATATTATTTTTTTCATTTGTCATTATCTCCTTTCTTTTAAATTTATAATAGCAATAAAATGTCTATTTTCAATCAACTTTCATTGCAATTTATTTTCACTGTAACACATGCTCCCCCTGCTTTATTATTAGCAATTTGGATATTTCCGCCATGTCTTTCACTTAAAATCTTACTAATATTCAGCCCTAACCCCAAATGTTCAGTAGATATATCTTTTGATGATTTATAAAATGGTAATGTTGCTTTTTCAATCTCAATATTTTTAAACCCGCAACCATCGTCTGAAACAGATATAACCAAATTATTATTCTCTATTACTACGCTAATAGCAATATCACTTTTTGCATATCTAATACTATTAGAGAGTAAATTTTCATAAATCTGCATGACTGTATCTAAATTGATAAACAAGGTTATATTATCACCGCTTGCAGTAATTGAAAAATGTTTGTCATAACAAAGTGCTTCTGCTGTGTTATTAAAATTATCAATAAGTGAATGAAATGTAATCTGTTGTCGTGGAATATCAATATCCTCTAACCTGTATAAGTTCGTCATAGCATTTACATATTTTTCAAGACGTGAAATATTTTTTGACATTACTGATATTTCGTCTAATATTTCTTCTTGTGATACTAAGCCTTTGGGAATAAAGGAAAGCAACATAGTAGCATGACCCTTTAGTAAAGTCAAAGGAGTGCGTAAGTCATGTGAAAAAGCAGCATTCAAACGGCGCTGTTCAGCAAATTGTCTAAACATAGTTTCATTATTCTTCGACAAACAATCTTTCATTTTTTCAAAGGCGTGACAGAGTTTCCCCATTTCATCATTTAATGGATATGATAATGTAAAATCTAAGTCATTTGCTTCAATTTTATGATACGCATTAGTTAATAGCTTAATGGGTTTTGATAATTTTTTTTTATAAAAAAATGTTACACAACATATCATACTAATAGATAATACGATAGGAATAATTGCAATATTTAATGAACCTAAAGCACTGTCAATAAGCCTATCCCGGCTTGTAAAATTAGGTAAAACTTCGATATATGAAACATGGTTCGGATAGACATATTCGTGTACTGGGCGTTCTTTTTGATAATCAACATTGAACTTGCATATCTCGTTTCCTTTCGTGTCAAATATTGTATATTTTGTTTGGTCATTACTATAAGTGGCGGTAAATGAGCCATTTTCCGGTATATCATACCTTGTTGACATATTTTCATACTTATAGTTTAAATTTATTCTGTATCTGTCAACCATTGAAATTAAAAATATACAAATAATTATTCCAATCAACAACGAAAACAAAGCATAAAGAACAAAGGACATTCTAATACTCATGCTATTTAACCGATTGAACAATCTGCTTCTCTTTAATTTTTCCATTTATATCCGCACCCCCAAACAGTTTCAATGTAAGGTCTATCGCCTAAAGATAAAAATTTTGCCCTAATACGTCTGATATGTTCTGTAACAACTGTATTATCACCAATGCCGTCTAATCCCCAAACTTTTTCATAAATAGTTTCCCGGTCAAAAACAATTCCTTTGTTTTGCGAAAGGAAAGATATTATATCAAATTCTTTTTTGGTAAAAGCCATATCCTTATTATGATAAAACACAATACGTGAGGAATAATCTATAACCATATCTTCATCAAATTGCACCTTTGAAGATGTATTGTGTCTTTTTTCTCTGCGAAGATGTGCTGCAATGCGAGCTTCTAATTCATCAACAGAAAATGGTTTTATTACATAGTCGTCTGCGCCAATAGAAAATCCTTTTATTTTATCACTATCTTCAATGCGTGCTGTTAAAAAAATTATAGGGCATGAAACATAATCCCGTATTCTTTCACAAACAGTAAATCCATCAATATCTGGCATATTAACGTCTAACAAAATAATGTCAGGTTTTTTTTCTACTTCTTTTAATGCAGCATTTCCTGCTGTTGCAGTATATACCGTATATCCAAGTTTGCTGAAATAGCAATACAGCATTGATACAATTTCTTTTTCATCGTCTACAATTAAAATACTCTGCGCCATAAATATACCTCCCTTGTAAATATCTGATTTAAGATTATCAAACAAAAATCTATTTCTAATCAATTTCTTTAATTTTCGATGTCATTAGATATTATATATGGCAGTATGAGTGATAGCAACCTTACTCTGCACGTTTTATGCTCTATTACTATCAATACTATGATATGTGTACTCATATCTTGAAAGAAAGGTGAACGGTAAAATGTAACTGGGTGAAATGATTATGAAGCAGAGTAAAGAGAAATTTGATTTTAAGGCTTTCGGACAAGCCATTAAAGCAGCAAGAAAAGCAAAGGGAATATCACGCAATCAGTTAGCCGACACGCTGAATATTGCGCCCCGATATATCGCGTCCATTGAGAACAGCGGGCAGCACCCAAGTTTACAGATTTTGTATGAGCTTGTAACCCTGCTTGACGTATCAGTAGACCAGTTCTTTTTCCCGGAACGGGAACAGGAGAAGTCCACACGCCGCCGTCAGCTCGATACCATGCTTGACACTATGAGCGAAACGGACTTAAAAATCATGTCTGCTACTGCAAAAGGCATAGAGGAAGCCAACAACGACAGGACGGGGGAATAAAGTTCCCTCGTTTTTGTCTGCATAAAGTGATTGAAGCGTCGCAGGATTGCGGCGTTTTTCTTTTGCACTTTTTTTGGCATACTGGAAGTTTCGTTGTAGTGGTAAGTGAGGAAAAAACTTTCTTAGCAAGCATAGGAAAAGAGTACCCTTTTCCGTATTTTCGCCCTCCCGTCCTGCGGTGTGTCGGTTGAAAATTGCTTGTTGGGAAGTGTCCCAAACCCTCGGAATGGAAAGGAGCGATTGCATGAACGGACGCAAAAGAAAAATACAAATCAAATTCTATGTAACAGAGGAAGAAAGGACATTGATTGAACAGAAAATGAAGCTCGTCCCCACCCGGAACATGGCGGCGTATCTTCGCAAGATTGCCATTGACGGGTATATCATTCAGACAGACCATAGCGACATAAAAGCCATGACAGCAGAGATACAGAAAATCGGGGTCAACATCAATCAGATTGCAAAGCGTGTCAATGCGACAGGCAGCGTCTACCAAGAGGACATAGAGGAAATAAAGGGGGTGCTTGCGGAGATATGGCGGTTACAAAGATTAAGCCTATTAAAAGCACGTTGAGCAAAGCCCTTGACTATATCCAAAACCCGGATAAAACAGACGGGAAAATGCTTGTGTCCTCCTTTGGGTGCAGCTATGAAACGGCAGACATTGAGTTCGGATTTACGCTTGCACAAGCCATAGAGAAAGGGAACAATCTCGCCCACCATTTGATACAGTCCTTTGAGCCGGGAGAAGTAGACTATGAGAAAGCCCATGCTATCGGAAAGCAGCTTGCCGACGCGGTAACAAAGGGACAGCATGAATACGTCTTAACTACCCACATAGACAAAGGGCATATCCATAACCATATCATTTTTTGTGCGGTCAATTTTGTTGACTACCATAAATACAATTCCAATAAGCGCAGCTACTACGGCATACGGAACATGAGCGATAAGCTGTGTCGGGAAAACGGGCTGTCTGTTGTCGTTCCGGGCAAAGGCAGCAAGGGAAAAAGCTATGCAGAATATCAAGCGGAAAAGGTCGGTACAAGTTGGAAAGGCAAGCTGAAAATTGCCGTTGATACACTTATCCCCCAAGTGGCAAGTTTTGAAGAATTGTTGCAGCGGTTACAGGCGGCAGGCTATGAAATAAAGCCGGGAAAATATATCTCCTGTCGCGCTCCCGGACAGGAACGGTTTACCCGCTTAAAAACTCTCGGTGCAGACTATACAGCGGAAGCAATCAAAGAACGGATTGCAGGCAAGCGCACAAAGGCGGCGAAAGCTCCCAAAGAGCAGCGCGGCGTATCGTTGCTTATTGACATTGAAAACAGTATCAAAGCACAAGAGAGCCGGGGCTATGAACAGTGGGCGAAAATCCATAATCTGAAACTGGCTGCAAAGACTATGAATTTCTTGACAGAACATAAGATTGAGCAGTACGCAGATTTAATCAGCCGGATTGAGGAAATAAATGCGGAAAATGTAAAGACAGCAGACGCATTAAAGAGCGTGGAAAAGCGTCTTACAGATATGGCGGTGCTGATGAAGCACGTTACCACCTACCAAAAGACAAAACCTGTTTATGAAGCATACCGCAGGGTAAAGGATAAGGACGCATACCGGGCAAAGCAGGAAAGCAGTCTGATACTCCATGAAGCGGCGGCAAAGGCATTGAAAGCGGCGGGCGTTACCAAGCTCCCCAATCTTGCCGCCATGCAGGAAGAATACGGGAAACTCCAAGCGCAGAAAGAAGCCCTTTACGCTGATTATGGAAATCTGAAAAAACAGGTCAAGGAATACGACGTTATCAAACAGAACATAGACAGCATTTTGCGGCAGGGGAAAGAGCCGGAACGGGAGAAAGGAAAGGAACGGGAATAAAGTTATAATTGTTTACTTATTCTTAATTTGCTATAATTATTTGCAATAGATTAAGTAATCGTGAGGTGCTTTTATGGAAAATGAAATATTGTTGGAAACAAAAGAATTATTACAACGGTTGGTTGAAGCAGTGGAAAAGCTTAACTCAGCTCCAAGTGAGGATACAATTATTGCATTTTTTGCTCTGGTAGCTGCATGGATTACGATTGCTTTTCTATTAGTAGAACGGCATGAAAAAAATCGCCCCTATCTTCAAATTTCTTTTGAATTAGTTCGCTCAACTTTAGCGTGTATTGTATTAAGAAACACTGGCTCTTGTCCTTTAGAAATAAAAAGTTTAGAATTTAGCAAAAATTTCACACAACAACTTTCTCCCGAAGTACAAGAACGACTTAATAAGAAAAGCAAAACTAATATAGCTGTTTTTCCAAATCGCCAGTGGGTAATATCTTTTGATGTAAATGTTTTTGATATTTTGAAGAAATTTGAAGTAAAAGAGGTGGAAATCAACTACTGTTATTCCAAAACAGGAAAATACAAACGGAAGTACAAAGAAAAAATATCTATTGACTTTGAAGAATATAGAGGAATATTAGATTATATTTCCGAATTAGACGAATTTAAAAACAGCGTAGACAAATTAAACAAATCAATGATACGTTTTATTGATATTTCTAAAATTGATGATAGTGTTGAACAACGAATAAAAGAACAGGGTGCAGACAGCCAACAATAGGCTGTCCGCGCCCTGTTTTGTATTTAGTATCTGTTACGCAGTAGAACCCCGATTTTAAGAGAAAAGGTATTCCGTATCGCTTATGCAAGTTTCGTGTCTGTTATGCCCCGTAAATCAAGGTTTTTTTGCCCCTACTGCGTAACAAAGGCGCGCCGTTTTCTCATGCGCTCCGCTGCCTGTCTGCGGGTAATACGCTTCCGGCAGTCCGGGCAGTATTTGACGCTGTTAGACTTTGATACAAAGAACGTGCCGCACTCGGTACAACGCTTTTTGTCCTCGGTTTTGAAAAGCTCTGCATGCAGCAGCTTATCAAGAGGAAGTACGGCAATCTGAAACCACTTGCATAGAAGCGAATAGGAAATAAGCTGCGGGCATACACATTCCTCCCCGTCGTCCAGTAAGATACAGTGTCCGCGCTCGCAGTTGCAGCACTCCTTTTTTACAAGGCTGTTGACTTTCCGGCTCTGTGGCGGCGTGAGCCGCTTACTCCCGGTCATACTTCATCAGCGGCGAAAATGGCAAGCTCCGCATACTCGTTTTCTGTTAGTGGGGAAATTTTCTGTAAGGTGCGTTCTGCAAAGGGGCGCATATCCTCGTCCATGAACGGCAGCGCAGCCGTCATATTTTCCATAAGCTGTGCTTTGCTTCCCTCATGGTAAATACTCAACAGGTTCATTTCTTCAACGGTCAGTCTAATCATGCTCATACCTCCAATTCGTGATGCTTTGTTTTTGCTGTCTTTTTCGGGACTTTTTGGGATTTTTTTGTTTGTAACTGCGCCCGGACAGAGGGAGGGGACTGTTTCATCTCTTTATTCCTCTCGCTTTTATCTATCAACGCATAAACTCCATGCCTGCCCTCCAACGTAGATAAGGAAAGGCTTTTGTAAGGGAGCATGGAAAGCAGCCGTTCCATATCCTTATCCGTTGCCAGTGGAACAAAGTAGGGAGAAAGCTCTACCGCACAATGGGTTTTTTCGGGGCTATCCGGTTCTCCAAGCCCTTTTACATTTTCCACAATCCGGCGGGCTTCTGCTTCAATCCGTCTGTCATGCAGGGCGGCGATATGTAACTGAAAATCCCTCTGCGTATGCGGTGTTCGTTTTTTCTGCTGTTCCCTCAAAAGGCTTTTTAAGGCTTCCGGGTCGTTTGGCTGTGCTTCAAAACGTATAAACTTTCCAAGTTGCGGGTCAGTGTCCCCGTCAAAATATTGTCCGGCAGGCTTTGTCAGCTCCCCATGCTCATAAATCAGCGTGTAGTTGTCGGCAGGGATTGATTTTTCGATTACTTCCCGGAAATGCTGCAAATAATCCAGTTCATAAAGATTGCCCTTGATTTTTCCCTGCTCTGTGCCTGTCAGTTCCACCGCATAGGCAAGGATAGTATCGCGGGTCTGTTCCCCGTAAAACCGCCATGTATTATGCTGCCTTGTATCCTTTAGAAAAACGTCCCGTTCCCGGAAGCAGCACGTCCCGGACGGGCGGGAAAACCACAAAAGCCGTTTGTCCTCCGGGACAGGGCTTACCGCCGCTTTCTGTAAAATCTGTTTGTCTATGTCAAAATCGCTCTGATAAAAAGCGGTGTTCTGTTTCATTATGGCTTCAAGGGAAGCGATAACGTCCACATTTTCAAATTTTTGTAACTTCATAGGTCAGCTCCTTTCCAAATCCTGTGTTTTCTGTCTTGCCTGTTTCTTCGTCGTCTGTTCTTTCGCTGCTTTAAGCTGCGCCCGGATAGAGGGCTTTTCCTGTTTGGCAGGCTTGCCGCGTCCCTTATCGGTTTTCAATGCTTCGGCGTATTCTGCAAGGGAAATCTGTTCCCCGGCTTTCGCCTTTTCCTCCAGTTCCGCAGCGGTCGGGGTGTTGTTTATCTGCCCGTCAATCATATTGTAATTTTGCTCGGTGGTCTGCTCGGCAGCTTTCAGATAGTTTTCCGGTTGCAAAAACTCCGGCACTTCCTTATAACCGAAGTTGTCTACATAGTGGGCGGTGTCCTGCCCGTTCTGATGAAGCACCACCACGTCAGAAACGGAAAGGCTATGTCCCTTAAAATCTTTCGGGTGGTCGATATTAAAGCGGGTGTAAATATCTTCAAGGGAAGTCCCCGGCGTAAGCTCTGCGGAATAGACAAGCGCATAGTTTTTCGGGTCTACCCGGTGTCCTGTGGCAGTCAGACGGTCGTAAGGTTCAAAGCGCAAGTCCCTTGTTTCGTCCCCACCTTTTATCTGAAAAATGGAAAAGGTGTCTTTGTCCTGTGGGGCTTCCTGTTCCGGCTGCTCCTGTGCGGGTTGTTCCTGTGCAGCTACCTTTTGCTGCCGGATATGCGCCCGCTGTATCTCGGTCGGCTTTTCCCCGGTAAGGGGTGCAATGGCTTTCACATAATCAGCCGCATAATAGGCGTTACTGGTAAGCTGCCGCTGCCATGCCCCTGCTTTTGGCGACCAACGGAAGCCGTTACTTTTTAAGGCTTCCCGCGTGGCTTCGTCCGGCTTATCCTCAAAGAAGATTTGCAATCGGTTCGCTTCGGTGTTTGCTTCCACCTTGCCGCCGTCAAATTCCCAACCCACAAAACCGATTTCTTTTTGCTGTGAAAGGGATTTGATACGGTCTTTCACGCGCCGGATTTCTGCGCTGTTATTGGATAACGCCCAAGTCGCAAAGGGCTTGTCCTCCAAATGCCAACTGCTCGCCATATCTGCTTTCAGTTTTTCCAGTTCCTCCGGCGGTAAATGCGGGCAGCCGTCAAGGGTATTATGCTTACGGTAATAGGCGTTTACGGCTTTCATGGTTTCCTGTGATTTTTCAAGGCTTTCCAGTTTCTTTTCTAACTTCTGTACTGCCTGTGGGTCGTCTGCGCTGATACCTCCCATGCCGGTACTGCGGATTTTATCAAGAAGCCCCTGTATGTCCTGCCATTCCCGGTAATTGCTGTCGCGGGCTGCGTTCTGCTTTTCTTTCTTCCTTGTGGGGAAGTTAGAGCCGCCCGCAATCAGGATAGAAGGAACACGCGCGTCAATCTCATAGCCTTTGTTCATGTTCGCCGCCAGTTTCCGGGCGTAGGTGTCAAGCAGGCTGTCGATTTTATCATGGTACATCGGGTCTACCCGCTGTTTCTGCCTTTCTGCAAGCTGTACGGCTTCATCTACATAATGCCTGTATTCAGCCGTCGCGCTGCCTTGCTTATAATCGGAAAAACTGTTCATATCCTTTGCACGTTTGGCGGCAACTTCATTGATAGTGTAATAAGGGGCGGGTGCAGCCTGTTCCGGCTGTGCTTCTTTTTCCTGTACCGGGGCTGTTTCTTCGGGAAGCTCCTGCGCGGCTGCTTCTGCTTCGGACTGTTTGGTAGCTTCCTGTGCGGGATGCGCCTGTTCGGTGGTCTGTTCCTTATCCTGTGCCTTTTGGATTTCTGCAAAATGTCCGTCTATGGTATCAATCAGCTTTGCGGCTGTGCTACGGATTGTTTCAAGAGAGCCTTTTAATTCTGCAAGTTCTTTTCCGCTGCTCCACCCGGCGATATACCCAAAAGAATAGTCCGACGTATCAAGCCCGTAATGTTGGCAGACAGCATAGGCGACGCTTTCCGCCTGTACCTCGCGGGTGCGGCGGTCGGGGCGTTCCGGCATGGCAAGGGCGGTATCATGCAGCGTGGCGTGGGCGATTTCATGGATTGCGGTCTTGATATTCTGCAATTCGTCCATGCCCTCGTTGATGAAGATACGCTTTTCCTCATAATTGCAGCGTCCTTTTACGCCGCCGCTTAGTGCTTCAAATCCCATAGCAAACGGGGAAGTCTTTTCAAGGGCAGCGAAAAAATCCTTGTATTGTTCCACGTTGCCCGTAAGCTCATAGGTAAGGGCAGGAAGTTCTTTTCCCTCGGTCTGTGAAATATCAAAGACAGATACTACACGAAAGGCGGGTATCTTTATTTCTTTTTCTTCGGTAACAGGTTTCCCGTCCCTATCGAAAACAGGCTTTTGGGTGTCCGGGTCGATTTTTTCCACCTGCTTCTTGACGGTAAACGGGGACGGTGCAAGTATCTTGATAGCTTTTTCTCCGGGCTTTACATGGCGGTCAAATTCCTTTTCCCATTGTTTATAGCCTTTCACAAGATTGCCGCCCTGCATGGCGATAAGGATTGTATTGTTAAGGCTGTAATCATGGAATTTTGACATGGTACGCAAATAATCGGCGTAACGGTCGCTTTCATACAGTCCTAAAATTCCCTGTTCCAGTCGGTCGGTAATCTCTTTCATTTTATCGGCGGGCTTTTCAGAAGATAGGATAATCGGGAGAACCGGGGGCTGCTCTGTGACGGCGGTCGGTATGGCTGCGGAAGCGTCAAGGTCTGCCTGTTCCTTTTCCTGTACTGGCGGCTGCGGAGTTACCCGGTATTCCTCCGGCACGTCGCGCCCGTCGTACCACTGTGTAAAGGTGTTGCGGTTATTGTAGATATAGCCCTGCTCGGTAAATCTGCCCCCGTCATTGATAGCAGCGTCCCGCCCGTATTCCTCATACATGAAATATTTTTTTGCTTCTTCGGGCAGCTCCAACTCGTCCAGTTCCTCAATCAGATAATGCCCGTAATCTTCCTCACTCTGTACGGACGGATAAAGCCAGTAACAATCAAGGTTTTGTGCAAGGTTGATAATGTCCTGTAAGTCCCTTGTATGGTCGCCGTATGCCATAGCTGCAACAAATTTTTCTCGGTCGTCGTCAAACTGCATTTTCAAAAGTTCGCTCAAATAGTTCAGCTCGTCAAGGCTTTCAAGCTCGGTCAATTTTCCTGCCAGTCCTACAATAGAGGACTGGTATTCTGTGATATGCAACTCCCCGTAGTTTTTGCCGTCTATCCCGATACGGTCAAAGACTTCTTTCAAATGCTCGGCAGTCGTGGGGAATGATACCCATTCGCCCGCAGGTCTGCCCTCGGTGTACTTTCCAAGATTAGAAAGATACCCGCTT
Source organism: Clostridium sp. OF03-18AA (assembly GCF_003478035.1). Taxonomy (GTDB): domain Bacteria; phylum Bacillota; class Clostridia; order Lachnospirales; family Lachnospiraceae; genus Pilosibacter. Next base: position 259,322 of record NZ_QUEP01000004.1, on the reverse strand, counting down.
AAAATCGTTTCTGCCATGCGTTCACTCCTTTCGTTTTCAATCATGCGGTGCATAAGCGCGTAGTCCTCTATGCTCATGCTCCCGTCAAATAGATAAGGGTCGGGTTCTTCGCCGTCCCGGTAGGCTTTTTCAGAGAACGGCAGCCCCGCAGCGTGGGCGGCGGCTCTTGCTTCCTCGATAAGCTCCGGCGGCAGCCTGTCGTCGTGGGCTTCGATAAATTCCCCGATATTGCTATATCCGTTTTCGTAGTGGCGGCGCACCCCGGCGGTCAGCTCGTCAAGGTTCATATTCTCGCCAAGATAGCCGGAATAATAGCCGTTTACCACAACGGCGGCAGGGTCAGCCTGTTTAATTTCTTCCATGCGGCTTCTGTCCTCCGGGTAGAGGTAGTCGCCCATTTCAAGGTGGAAATATTCAGCGTTCCAAGAACGTCCCGTTTTCCAAAACGCCACCCAAGCGATACCGTCTTTTAATTCTTCTTGATAGTCCTTTACGGTGTCCCGTAAACTTGCCATGTGTAACCTCCTTTCTGCTGTTTCAGAGGGTTTGGGAAACTTCCCAACAAGCAAAAATCCCCGCCGTTCTCGGTAGAGAAAGCAGGGATTTTACGGAAAAGGGTACTCTTTTCCTATGCTTGCTATTCAGTTATTTTTTCTTCGGCAGTTCAATGCGGTAGTTGACATATTTCCCGCCCGTATCAGCCAATACGATAGTTCCGTCGTAGGTTTTGCCCGTCTTTGGGGAATAGAGCTTTTTCACATTTACTTTGCCGGATTTTAAGAGTGCAGCGGCAATCTTCGGGGTAAAGGTTACTTTTCGTTCTTCAAAGAAACGGTCATTTTTCCACATGGTAAAGATACATTCTTTATTGCTGCAATAGTAGCTTTTCTTTCCCTCATAGACAGGAGAACCGCAGCGGGGGCAGTTTCCCAACGCTTCCCGTTCCGGCTTGAACATCTGCGCTTTATCATCAGAAAGAAACGGATAGGTCTTTACCAGTTCCCGCGCCATATCCTCGATACCCTCCATAAATGCGGCGGGGTCTGCCTTGCCTTTTGCAATCTGCGTCAGATTGTTTTCCCATTCTGCGGTAAGCTGCGGGCTTGTCAAAGTGTCCGGCAGGACACACACAAGATTGATACCGTCCTTTGTGGGAAGTAGCTGCTTGCCTTTTCGCTCCACAAAGCCGCCCTTTACCAGTTTTTCAATGACGGCGGCGCGGGTGGCGGGAGTTCCAAGCCCTTTGCGTTCTGCGTCCGGGTCGGTGTCCTCACTTCCGGCGCGCTCCATAGCAGAGAGCAGCGACGCTTCGTTGTGAGGTTTTGGCGGTGTTGTGTCATGCTCCGTTACCTTTGCCGTCGGATTTTCAAAGGTCTGTCCCTCGGTAAATGGCGGCAGGGTCTTTTCTGTGTCACTGTCTGCGTCGTCCGTTTCGGGCTTGTTCTTTAAGGCTGCCCTGTATCTTCGGTCAATCTCTTTCCACCCGTCGGACAGCACCGTTTTTCCCCTTGCGATAAAAGACTGTCCGGCACATTCAAAAACTGCTGTAACCGCTTCAAAGGTATGCGGTGCAACGGTCGCCATGAGCAGACGCGCCCCGGCAAGGGTAAGGATATTCCTTTCGCTTTCCGGCAGCGCGGCAAGGTCAGTCTTTGCAAGCTCCATAGTCGGAATAATGGCATGGTGGTCTGATACCTTTTTACTGTTCAGCACCTTTCCAAGCTCCGGCGTGAAGTCTTTTCCCGCCATAAAAGAAAACTTTCCGCAAAGCAGCTTGATAATGCCCGCCGCTGTGTCGCCCATGTCGTCGGTCAGAAATGCGCTGTCGGTTCTCGGATAAGTAAGCAAACGCTTTTCATACAGGGCTTGTGCAAGGTCAAGGGTCTGCTTTGCGGTATAACCGAACAGGCGGTTTGCTTCCCTCTGTAAAGAAGTAAGGTCAAAGAGCTTCGGCGGGGCTGCGGTCTTTTTCTCTTTCACAAGGGAAGTGCAGGCTGCCCACGACGCTTCGCAAGCAGCTTTCAGCCTGTCAGCTTCGGAACGGTTAGACAGTTTTTCACTTGCAGCTTCCGCTCCGGATAAGGCAAGGCGCACATGGTAGTATTTTTCTTTCTTGAAAGTGGTAATCGCTGCGTCCCGGTCAACAAGCATTTTTAAGGTCGGGGTCTGTACGCGTCCCACGTTCAAGGTGTGGTTGTAAAGGACAGAGAAAAGACGGGTGGCGTTGATACCGATAAGCCAGTCAGCCTTTGCCCTGCACAATGCGGAAGCAAAGAGCGCGTCGTATTCCTCGCCGTTCTTCAGACGGGAAAAGCCCTCTTTGATTGCGCTGTCCTCCATAGAGGAAATCCAAAGGCGGCGCATAGGTTTCTTGCAGCCCGCCATTTCATAAACAAAACGGAAAATGAGTTCACCCTCGCGCCCTGCGTCGCAGGCATTGACGACTTCGTAAACATCTGCCCGGTGTATAAGCTCCTTTAAGGTCTTGAATTGCTTTTCCTTGTCAGCCGCAACGGTGTATTTCCATTCCTGCGGCAAAATCGGTAAGCTGTCATAGCTCCACTTTTTATATTGTTCCCCGTAGGTGGCAGCTTCCGCAAGCCCTACCAAATGTCCCACGCACCAAGAAACAAGATAGCCGCTTCCTGTGAGAAATCCGTCTTTCTTTTCCTTTGCCCCAAGTACGGCAGCGATTGTCTGTGCCACACTGGGCTTTTCTGCGATAACTAAAATCAATGATAAATCCTCCTTTCGGGTAAAAGAAAAGAGCAGCCATTTCTGGCTACTCTACAAATAAGCTATCTATTGATAGTCTTGAATAAATTTTAAAAATTCATCTCCGTATTTTGTGGTTCTTTTTGCTCTTGCAAGTTCTGTTGAAACAGGTGTATCAAAATCTACAATGCTTATTAAACTGTCTGAACAAAGCTGTCCTGCAATATGTTTTACAAACATTATATCATCTGCAAAGCAAGGAAGTTTCTCAATAATTCCTTTTATCGGGTGTTCTGTTCCACCAATCGTCCGAATTGTTGTTCCACTTCGCTTAATAACCTTTTCATTGTAATTATCTTGTGCGAAATATTTTAGCAACATTATATGACTTAATGTATAACTTCCAAGTAATGACAAGTAAAAAAGTTTTTTATCCGTTGGTATATCTATATTGTTTGCAGAAGAATAAAGTGCATTAGCAAAAAGCTCTTGCTTTTCTTTCTGATATGCTCTCATTGCTCCCATAGTTGCAACTTGAACACAAGAATAGAACGCCTCATCTTGTGCCAATTCATCTATTGAGCGTGGAATTTTTTCTAATATTTCCTCAACTCTTTGCTTCCACTCATTCATTCGTTTATCAGCCACATACCCTTGTGCCAAACTTATATACTCGGCTAAAAAACCACCTCCGGGGAATAATGATACAGCCCCTTTTCCAGTTGCTATTAAAGCGTCTGTTAATTTATTTCCCAATTCATCAGCTCCTTTGCTATATGATAATTATTTTACCACACAAAAAGAAGTTTCTCCACATTTCTTTTCAGCGTTCCGGCTCGGTTTCTTTTTTCTTCTGTACCTGTTTCAGACAGTACCCCACACAAGGGGACTGTCCCTTATAAGGGCAGGAAGCGCAAGCCGGGGGATAAGGAACGGGCGGCGCATTATCACGCCGCCCGTTCGGTTTCTGTATCATCATCTTTTCAAAGGGATTGTCGGTAAACAGGGTCATAGGGTTTCTTCCCCCGTTTCTTCATCTTCGGGAGTTTCCCCGGTATCTGCTTCCGGCTCGTCCTCGTCGTAATCCTCAAATTCAAAATCTTCAAGGTCGGTATCGCCCTTTACATTCTGCTTCGGCTTCATAAACTTAAAGTAGCAGAACGCTGCGCCGCCACCAAGCAGGGCAAAGAGGACTAAGGCAAGCACCACACCGGGATTGCCGCCTTTTTCTTTCGGTTCTTCCGGCTGCTCAGTTGGTGTTGGGGTAGGTTCTTTACCTGTGCAGCCTGTCATACTGGTAACACATACCGGGCAGGACGTGTTTACCTTTCCGGCTTCGCATTTTTCCGTACAGTTACAGATTTCCGGCTTTTTGGCAGCTTCGCCGTTTTCGGTCAGTGCCATAAGGTCGGCTTCGTCCACTTGATTTAGGAAATGTACGGTCTGTTCGCCCTCGGCGGCGCGATCAATGAGGATATAGAAATAGTTGCCGCTTTTGGTGGTAACAGTGATAAGCTGCTTATTGCCGCCGTAATCGTCAACCAGTGTTGCGTTTCCCTTTGGGGTAAGGGGCGGCGTTTCCTCTTTTTCCTCCACAATCACGCCGCTGTCATTAGTTGCGTCCTCTGCGGGCGGCTCTGTGGCTGCGCCCTGTGCATAGGCAGGGACAGAAAAACCGCCCATAAGGATAAGGGCGGCACAAAGGGCAGTCATGGTCTTTTTCAGTTTATTCTTCATCTGCATTTTCCTCCTGTTCTTCGTAGTCTGCTGCTTCGGTAACGTGTGCGGCGTTCATGCCGGGAATACCGCCGCCGGACAGCATAGCGTTAAGTTTCTGCGGGGTCAGTCGCATAGCTCGTACAAGCTGTACGATTTCAAGGTTTTCCGCTTCGGTTTTCTGCACTTCCAGTCCTTTTAACTTGTTCTGATACTCTGTGATTTTCTCGCGGGTCTTTGCGATTTCCTTATTGATACGGTCGATTTTATTGTTTGCCATAGGTCATTTCTCCTTTCTTTTTTGGACTGCTTTACCAGTTCATCAGCCCGTAGCCTTTGATACATTGATAGTTAAGGTCATAGCTCTTTATCTTGCAGGCGTCGCCGGAATTGCCCTCAACGGTATAGACGCGGCTGCCGTCCCTGCCAAGCACAAGCCCCACATGGTCGGCAACGCCGTCTAAATCCCAATCGAAAAAGATTGCGTCGCCCGGTGCGATATTCTCATAGCCGCGTGCGCCCCATTGTCCCCTTGACTGAAACCAAGGGACACCCTGCCATTCGCAGCCCGCAAATCGGGGTTCGCTTTTTCCGGCTTGATTGTAGCACCATGATACAAAACAGGCGCACCATTCCACGCGGCTGTTAAAGCCGTACCAAGACCAGTAAGGGTAGCCGCCCACATTTCCGACTTGCTGCTTTGCAAGTTCCATAAGCTCTTGATTTCCGGGGCGCGTACCGTTTACAAACTCCACGCCGCTTAAATCCTCGGACGGGCTTCCGTCGGGAGAACCGCCGCCAAAAATCAGCGGTTTGTTGCCGCTTGTTTCCAAGTACACATGGAACATTTCAAGCTGCTGTGGCGTAAGAAGTTCCTCCGCAAGCTCGGAAATCGGCTTATATGTCAGTTTCACATTCAAGATGTAATACTCATAAGGGACTTCCTCGGTGGTGGTTTCCCCGGTTTCCGGGTCGGTACTTGTTTCGGTGCGGTAGCGTATTTCCACTTCCTCGGTCAGCGTCAAGGTGTACTGCATGGAAAAGATACGTTCAAGCTCTGCCTGTGCGCTCTGCGGGGTGTAGCTCTGCAAGAGGGCGGTCAAGTAAGACGCAAGTTCGTGGGGGTTATGTCCGATACTGTCAAGGTCATAGCGGTATTCATCATAGCCGGGGTGGGTGTTTTCGATATTGTCAATCTCACTTTGCAGGGCATTTTCCATAGCGGCGTAGTTCTGTTCCGTTGCCACAAGGTCGCTGTCCTCGGACGTGTAGGACGTGCCAAGCACCCCGTTTGTCAAGCCCGAAAACATAGCCCCACAAGAGGACAGCCCTGCGGAAATCATAATAAAGAGAAGCAGCGCGGCAACTGCAATCAAAATGCCCGCCGGGTGTCTTGCCGCAAATGCGGCGGCTTTCCTCGTTTCCTCGGCGGTTTTCTTTGCCGTCTTTCTTGTGGCTTCTGCTGCGGCTTTTGCCCCTCCTTTCTTTGCCGCCTTTGCATACTGGCGTTTTATCTGCTGTTTCTGCATGAAACGGGAAAGAGGGTTAGAGGTAAGCTGCGGATTGTCGCGCAGGGTCTTGTGATACTGGAAGTTGACGTTTGCCTTAAATGCTGCCTTTTCTGCATTTGCTGCTTCCCGGTAGGGTTTCAGCTTATGGCTGCGGTAGCCCTGTTTTAACTTCCGCGCTCCGTATTTCGCGCCGCGCTCGGCAAGTTCCTCTGATTTATGCGCCCCCTCAACGCCGGAATTGTCCTTTTCAACCGAATGTATCTTGTTATGGACGAAAATCCCCGCTTCCTGTGCGGGGCGGGACAGCGGGTTTCCCTTTTTGCCGCCGGGTATCGGTTTTTCCTGTTCTTCAAAGCGTAAGCGGGTCTTTGCTTTTCCTGTGACTTCCTCAAAGGTGCGTTCCTTAACCAGTTTCTTTTGCTTTGGGATAGCTGCCTTTGCCGCGTCCAGTCGGTCAGCGGCTTTGTTTGATTTCTCAATATAGCGTTCCAGTTCCGGAGCGGCAAGTTCTTCCTCGGTAAACTGCAAGCGGGAAGATGTTGTTTGTGCGGTGGCTTCCTCCTGTGCCTTGCGTACCGCTTTTTTACTGGCTTTGCGGGTCTGCGCTGCTTCGATATGCTCCATAACGCGCTCTGCTGTGGCGGTGTCCCTTGCGGGGGCAGCCCCCGGCGCGTGGGGTAACGGGGCAGTTTGGGACGGTACACCTTGAAACTGCGTCCCGTCCTGTGTGGTTTGCTGCTCCGGGGACTTTTGAAAATCTGCGTCCTGTTCCCGTTTACTGATACGCTCGGCGGTCTGTTTGGTTTCGTTTACCTCGATAAGCCCGTCGCGGGTCATTTTCTGTGTGATTTTATCGCGGGATTTATATTGCTTCATGGTCTGCACCTCACTTTCCGCTTTCGGAAACTTCCTCCGGCTTCGTTGTCATTACCCGGTAAAGCTCGGTATCTTTCGGGAAGCGGTCTACAAAAGGCAGCACCACATTTCCATAGAAGATAAGCCCCTCGCCCGCTTCGGTGTGGGTAACATACTTCATCTGCTGCGGGGAAATATTAAGCTGCTTTGCAAGGATAGTACGGTCGCCCTGCGCTTGATTGAGCATGAGGACAAAATCACTGTTTTCAAAGATATTTTCCACCTCGCGGCTTGCCAAAAGGTCTTTGACGTTCTGCGTAATGGCTGTGGGGATACCGCCCCATTTACGGAAACGCTTCCAAATCTCCACGCTGTAAGCGGCGGTCTGTTCCTCTTTTAAGAGCAAGTGAAACTCGTCCATATAGTAGCGGGTGGATTTCTTTTCTGCGCGGTTTATCGTTACCCTGTTCCATGTCTGGTCTTGCACAATGAGCATACCTAACTTTTTAAGCTGCTTCCCAAGCTGCTTTATATCAAAGCAGACAAGGCGGTTAGAAAGTTCCACGTTGGTTCTGTGGTTGAATACGTTAAGGCTGCCGGAAACATACAGCTCCAATGCCGCCGCGATACGGGCAGCTTCCGGCTCCGGCTGTCTTAACAGCTCGTCGTAAAGGTCGCCCAATATAGGCATTTTTGCCGGGTCGGGGTCTGCAAGGAACGGACGGTACACATTTCTTACAGCCCTGTCAATGACGGTCTTATCGACAGGCTGCAAACCCTCCTTGCCGCCAATGACAAGCTCGCAGAGGGAAAGGATAAAATCAGATTTCAAGGCTAACGGGTTGTCGTCCTCGGAATAGTTAAGGTTTATATCCATAGGGTTTACATACTGGGGCTTGCCGTCAATGCCCCTGCCCGTAGGGGAAAGCCGTATCACTTGCCCGTTCAGACGCTGCACAAGGGAAAAATACTCGGCTTCCGGGTCGCAGATGATAATGTCGTCGTCAGTAATGAGGAAAGCATTTGTCATTTCCCTTTTGGCGGCGAAACTCTTACCGCTTCCCGGCGTTCCCAAGATAAGCCCGTTTGGGTTTTTGAGCTGCTTTCTGTCGCAGAGTATCATATTGTTAGAAAGGGCGTTCAAGCCATAGTACAGGGCTTGCCCCGTCTGAAAAAGCTCCTGCGTGATAAAGGGAATGAAAATAGCGGTGCTTGATGTGGTAAGCCCCCGCTGTATCGGGATAAGGTTTTTCCCAATCGGCACACTGGATAAAAGCCCCGCTTCCTGCTGATAGTCAAGGCGTGTCAGGCGGCAGTTGTATTTCTGTGCGATACCCGCCGCAGCGAAAATGTCATTTTCCAGTTTCCGCTTCGTGTCTGCCATGTTTACCACAAGGAATGTAAGGAGAAACATTCGCTCGTTGCGGCTCTGTAAGTCCTGCAACAAGTTCTTTGCTTCGCTGCCAAAGGTGGCAAGGTCGGACGGGATTATATCCATGTCATAGCCGCTTCTAACCGCTTTTTTCTGTTCCTCAATCTTCATCTTGTCAAGGTCTGTGATTTTGCGCTTAATGGTCTTGATTGCTTCCGACTGGTCGATACTGCGGATATGTAAGTTGACGATTACACCTGTTTCCAAGTCCAGTATGTCAGCAAGCATACGGTCGTTGAGTTCCGGCGCAAGGATTTCAAGGAAGCTCGCCGCGCCGATTTTACGCCCCATGCGGAAATATCTGCCCTCGCCAAAACGGAAAGAGGACGGGGCGATAAAATCCTTTGTAGACAGCCCCGACGGGGTAAGCCAGTCAAAGGAAAAGGAGAACGGCTCGCCCTCCGGGTGGAATACCCCATGCAGCACCTTTAAGCGTTCATAGCCGGATAAGGGGCGGGCGGTTACGCCAAGCACCTTGAAATTGTTAAGCACGTCGGTTTCGATACGGGAAAGCCTTGACTTTGCAGCCGCCTTGTTATCGGCTTCAACAGTAAAGGTAATGTATTTGTGCTTCACAAGCCCGTTGTTGCCTTTACTAAGCTGATTTTTCAGCATATCCGAATACTCGGTGCGGATAGAGTTAAAAGCGTCCTCCTGTGCGGGGATAGAGATTGCTTTTTCTGCCTGTTCCCGCTGCGTTCCTTGATTGATGAAAGAAAGCTGCACGCTCACGCTCGCGTCAAAGTAGTTGAGGAAATCGCACCAGTTTTCAAAAATGGCGGTCTTATCGTCAGCCTGTGCAAGCTGATAATTGATGTCCTCGAACACGACGCACTTTGAATATCTCTTTTCCGTAACCTTGCAGATACCGTCCGGGTACATGGCAAGGTAGGGCATGGTCTGCTGTGCGGTGCGGGCTTTGCCGTCGCCTTTAGCCTTTCGGATAGCTTCGGCAATCTGTTTCTTTTCGGCGCGGGTCAGCTTACGCCTGTTTCCTGCGGCTTCCCGCGTCTTTTTTGTTTGTCCTTTTGACAATCGCTGATACCTCCTTTTCTAAGTTTTGCTGCTTTTCCAAGACAGCGTATAGGTTTTCGGTTCTGTAAGGTCGCTCCTTTGGGCGGGTAAACTTTGTCTGAATGATGTTCTTAACCACCACTTCAAGGGGCTGTCCATGCTTTTCATACATGGCAAGCAGGAAGCAGGGGAGCATGACGACAATCATCGCCATAGCCGCAAGATTTGTCCCTGCGCTGCCTTTGAGCAAAAAAAACAGCGGCAGTCCGATTAAGAGAGCCGCCGCAAAACAAACGATTTGCCGCTTTGTCAGATTGAAAGCGACTTTTGTTTTGACTTTGGATAGGTCTTTGGGTACAGGTACATACGCCAAGAAAAAACCTCCTTTCTGCCCTTAGTGGGCGTTGAATATGGATTTTGCCAGTGTGCCGGATTTGAACAGGGAAAAACAGAGGATAACCGTATAGGCGGCAAGGGAAAATACCGCGCTGTGCAGATTGTCTGCGATTATCATATCGTTTACCAGTACGGCGTAAATACCGACACATATCATAATGAGGAAGCCTTGAAAACCAAGAGCGAACAGCCCTTTTAGGTAGTTGTTTCCAATCTGTCCCCATTCTCTGTTGGTCATGGTCGCAAATGGAATAGGCGATACCGAACAGTAAAGGTAAATCTCTATCATTCTGCCGTATAGGATAACGGTTATCAGTACGGACATGATTTTCATGCAAAGGCTCACAAGGCTTGTTTCAAGCACAAGTAAGAGCAGTTCGGGGATTTCCATATCTTCAAGCCCCTCCTGCATGGCGGCAAGGGCTTCGGCAACGTCGATATTCGTATCGCCGCCGATAACCCCCGCTGCGCCGGAAACGATATGCTGCGCCATATCAAAGACCGCCATTGTGATGTTGAACGTGTTGGTTACGATAAACACCGCGACAAAGGCTTTGAATATCCACTTAAAGAACATGAATGTTTCTATGTCGTGCATATTGTTCTTTTCCGTTACCATGCTGATTAGCTCGTAGCATAGGACATAGGTAATGACAAGCCCCGCAATCGGGACGATTACATTTTCAGAAAGGGTCTGTATCATGCTGAAAATGTTGGCGTTCCACCCTTGCGGGGTCTGTCCTACCTCGTTTGCGATAGTCCCGACTTTTTCGTTTACGTCCCCGAACATAGTTGACAGATTACCGTTTATCGCTCCGATAAGAATTTCCTTTATCCATTCGTTAATCGCGTCAAGTATGCTCTGCATAGGCAGCTACCCGCGCTTAACCGAACAAGCCGGAAAGCAGAGGTACAAGGATAGTGCCGATAAGGGCAACACCGCCGCCTGCCATGAGCTGCTTAATGCCCTGTGATTTTGCGCCCGGATTGTCGTTTCCATATCCCTCTAAGAGATTGATAACGCCCCAAATGCCAAGTCCTGCTCCAAGAGCGATAACCAAAGTCTGTAATACGCCGATTGCGCTGTTGAAAAATTCCATAAAACTCCTTTCTGCCGCAAATGCGGCTTGCCCCGTAAAAGGGTATAAAAAACGGCGGTCAGTTTTCAAACTGCCGCGGTCATAAGTCCCCGCGCTGCGTAAGTGTCTGCCGCGCGGCGGTATTCAGTTGTCAGTGTGGGCGATAGGAATTTTTGTAGGGGCGCGTATCATGCAAGTTGTCTTTTTCTTTGTTACTGCGTCAATTCCTCCTTTCTTTTCGCTGCTGCTCATACAGGGCTTCACACCGTTTCACAAATTGCCGGATAGCAGCCTGCCGCTGCTGTTCCCGTCGTTCAGCAATCGAAACAAGCCCGTTTATGGCTTCTGTGATTTTCTTGTCCTTTTTCTTTCTGATACGTCTATTCATGGTCGGTGTCCTCCTGCAAATCGCTTTCGCTGATTTCGTAGTAGTCAAATACTTCGTCTGGCTTCACAAGGGCGGGTCTGCGCCTTAAATGCTTTTCCATATCAAAAGTATTTTTCTTGTCATAGTCGGAAAGATATTTATAGTTGGGGTGCTTTGTAATGTCGTACTTATCAGAGAAGAACGGGCGCACCCCTCTAAGCTGTAAAATACATTTCCCGCCGTCCATGACTGCTATTTCATCTTCCGTCATAAGCTGCTTGCCTAACTTCTGATAGTTCAGCCCATGCGATACCTCGCGCCCCCGGTTCTCGGAAGTGTTGAAGCTGTCAATGGTTTCTTTCCCCAAGATTTCCGACATTTCTTTGAGGGTGGTTTTCTCCTTGCCGCCCAAGAAAAGGGTGGTGTCGCAGTTGCCGACTATGGTATCGGCGTTGTCCTTATAGATTGCCTTTAACTGGCTTTGCGACTGTAAGATAATCGACGCGGAGATTTCCCGGCTTCGTATGGTGGCTATGAGCTTTTCAAACTTCGGTATCTGCCCGATATTTGCAAATTCGTCTAACAGACAGCGCACATGGACGGGCAGCCTGCCGCCGTATTCATCATCTGCCTTGTCGCAAAGGAGATTGAAAAGCTGCGTGTAAAGAATACTCACGACAAAGTTAAAAGTATCGTCGGTGTCGCTGATGATAACAAACAGGGCGGTCTTGCGGTCGCCTATGGTGTCAAGCTCCATTTCGTCGGTTTCCATAAGGTCGCGCAGCTCCTTAATGTCAAAAGGGGCAAGCCGCGCACCGCAGGAAATGAGAATAGAGCTTCGTGTCTTTCCCGCAGATAACAGGAATTTCTTATATTGCCGGACGGCAAAGTGTTCCGGGTCTTTTTCCTCCAACCGTTCAAACATGAGGTCAACGGGGGACTGAAATTCCGGGTCGTCCTCGCGGGCTTCACTGGCATTTATCATTTCAAGCAGCGTCGTGAAGTTCTTTTCTTCCTCCGGGGCTTCGTACCAAATGTAGCCGATAAGGGCGCAGTAAAAGAGCCGTTCCGATTTTACCCAAAAATCCTCCCCGGCTTTTTCCCCGTCCCCTTTGGTGTTGGCAATCAAGGTATTTACCAGTTTCAAAATGTCTTTTTCGCTGCGGAGATAGGCAAAGGGATTGTAACGCATGGATTTCTTAAAATTTATCGTGTTCAGCACCTTTATCCGATACCCGCCGCGCTGTAAGAGCTTCCCGCACTCGACTAAAACCGTTCCTTTCGGGTCAGTTACAACGTAGCTTGAGTGCATTTGCATTAAGTTGGGCTTCACAAAAAATCTCGTCTTGCCGCTGCCGCTTCCCCCGATAACAAGGATATTTTTATTCCTTGCATACTTCGGCTGCTTCGGGCGGCTGTTCATGGTAAGCCGTTCCGTCTGTGTCAGCAGCACGTTATTTTGAAATACCGGGTCGGTGTAGGGCTTTATATCTTCGGCGTTGCCCCAACGGGCTGAACCGTATTCGATACCTTTTCGATATTTCTTTGCGTTCTTGCCTTTGAAGTACACCATAAGCCGGATAAGGACAGCCCCCGCAATACCGATAAGCAAATCCATAGGGGCAAGGCTCGGAAGCGGGTTTGCAAAGGCAGCGGAAAAGCCGTCTGCAAGGGAAAGCACCTTGCCGGAAAGGTCAGCTCCCGGAGAGAGCCGCACCGCCTGTCCGATTTTGTCAAAGAGATAGACAAAGAGCAGATAGGGGGCGTTTAGGATAAGCAGCTTTTTAAGTTCTGGCTTCATAGCGATACCTCCCTGTCCTTTTTCTTCACTTTGTCCCTCTGTTCGTTCAGAGCTGCCGCCTTATCTTTCATAGTAGAAAGCAGCTTGCGGATAGAGGGCTTTTTATCCCTGCCTAATTTCTTTGCGGTAAATTCCCGAAATGCTTCGGTCATAACGTCAATATCCTTGCCCTTAAAAGACACAAGATAGGTCGGCGGCTTGCCGTTCTCAATCTTCTTGACGTTGTAATCAAGCCCGTTTTTCCTTGCGATAGGGTCAAAGGCTTTGATATTTTGGTCGGTAATCTCAATGTTGGAAACCTTTTCTCCCGGCTTCATAAGCTGCCGCATAGTGATTTTTCCATGCGGGGCTTTGGTTAGCTGCCCTTTGCCTTTGGCAAGCAGGGCTTTCATAGCCTTTTGCAGCACTTCGGCGGTCAGCTTAGATGTTTTGATTGCTAAAGACACGACTTTTTCATTGACTTCATCTTGCATGAAATCCCTCCTTTCATAGTTTGGTTAGGGTGGTGTGCCGCTTCGGGGCATAAAAATAAGGCGTACATTTTTCATGCCGCCTTTAGATACGCACCCGCAGCCCGTTCAAATCCGAAGCCCTCACACCAACAAGATACCAGTTGTTCCCGTACTCCATGCGGGTCGGCTTCCATTTGCCGCGTACAAACACTTCAAAGCAATCCCCACAATGCAATCCTCCGTAGTAGTCGTTAAGGTCAAAGCGAATGTCGTAACGGTCTGCCGTTTCATCAAAAATCAAAGCTCCTGTTTTCTGTGCCATACTAAAATCCTCCTGTTTTTTAATAGCCGCCGTACATATCGTGGTTGACAAGGGCGGTGTAATAGCTGTCTATGGTATTGGGTGCGTTGAAAAGTACCGCTTTCAGATATTGCTTGATGTTGCGGATTTTCGTGGTGTTCTCTTTCATGCAGTCAAAGACAAATTCAATGTGGCTGCTGTTGAGCTTCATAAACTTTGCTTTGACAAGCTCTGCCGGATAATCGTCCCCGGCGATACGAATTGTCTTTCGTTTGGTGCAGACCGTTTCAAGGATAAGGGACACAATCTCGTCCAATCGTTTCCTGTCAATGTTGGTATGCTTGATAAAATGCTCATACTCGATATTGTCCTTGATGATTTCCTCATACACGCTGTATGCGTCTGCCGCTTCCGTTCCTTTCCGTTCCGGCTCTGCCGTTTCTTCCCTCAAAGGAGAGGGGTTAGGGGAAAGGATAGGAATGGAATGGTTATTTGATAAATCCGTATTTGATTTTTCTTTTTTTGATAAGTCAGTCTTTTGTATATCTTTATTTAATTGCATTGGATTTTCCAACGTCGGGTTATCCGCTGTCGGATTTTCCAATATCGGGTTATCCGCTGTTGGATTTTCCAATACCGGACAATCCAATGCCGGGGGCTGTGGCTGTTCGTAAATGGTGTACTCGATAGCGGTCATTTTACCTTTCTCGTCGCGTCCCTGCCGTCTTGTGATATATCCGGCTTTTTCAAGCTCCCATACAGCGGTGCGGATAGCGTCGATACTTTCCCGGTTGATATAGGACAGTCCTGCAAGGGTATAGTCCCAATCCTCCGGCAAGGACAGCATTTGTGATAACAGCCCTTTTGCTTTTAGGGAAAGCTCCTTATTGCGTAAATGGTGGTTACTCATAACCGTATATCCTGTGTTTCTCTCCACGCGGAAAACTGCCATAGCTTCATCAACTCCTTTGCTTCATATTTGTTACGCAGTAGAACAGCAATTTTGAGGGTTTAGGTATCAATCCCTTACTGTGTGAAAACCGCACCCGCAAAGCCTTATGTAGCAAAGCTCTTTTTGCCCCTACTGCGTAACATGAGGGTAAAAAAATAGCGGCGTTCCTTGTTTCCCTGTTGGGATAAGGTAACGCCGCCTGTGCGGTACATTATAATATTTTAACTTCTGTTCTATCATGCTATATGGTTCTATCTGTAGAAATCTGTATGCCCATTTATCAATACATAAAATGCGTTGGACTCTGGTTTTCGACTATCTTTTTACACCCATTTCTACACCCAAATGGCATGAAAGTATATGATTTTGTATGAAGTTTTATGAATTTACAATTTCAAAAAACCTTGTAACCATGCGGTTTTACGGACTTTTATTGAGGTATATAGATTTATGAAAAAAGGCTAATTTACAACGATCCCAAGCTTCATTTTATTTTAATCCCTGTTCGAAGAACCTTTCCATGCAGGGCTCTTCGCCTTTCTTTAATTTTCCTGTACATAATTTTTACTTTTTCGATGTAACTCCCGCTTTCCGGCAAAAAAGTCCATCGCGACTATAAATTATAGCATAAGGGCCCTGCTTTGTAAATCTTAACAGGAATTTTTTGCATGACTGCCGCACTGCCTCACATGTCTACCTTGCAAACCAATCCTTCATGCACTGAAGGACCTGTACCAGTTCCTCCTCTTTGATCACATACGGAACCATCGCGTAGAGGTAATTTAAAAATGGACGGCTGAATACACCTCTCTGGTAAGCATACTCCTGATATCCTTTCAGAACGGCCGGATCGTAGACCTCAACGCAGACACATCCGCCCATGATCCGGACTTCCCGGATCCTCGGGTCTGTGAAACCTGCCATCTCGCGGCGTGTGATCTCCTCGATCTTTCTGATCTTTTCCATGTAATTCTGCGTCTCAAACAGCTCGATCGATGCAAGAGCCGCGCTGCAGGCCAGCGCATTTCCCATGAAGGTCGGTCCATGCATCAGGGCATGTTCCGGAACGTCATCGTAAAAGCCTTCAAATACTTTCCGGTTCGCCACGGTAGCGGCATGGCCGATATATCCGCCTGTCAGAGCCTTTCCGAGAACCAGGATGTCCGGAAGGACAAGATCCGCCACGAAGCGGTTTCCGGTCCGCCCGAATCCGGTCGCCACCTCATCAAAGATCAGGAGCACACCGTACCGGTCACAGAGCTCCCGCGCCTTTTTTAAGAATGAGACATCATACATCCGCATGCCTCCGGCTCCCTGGAGGAGCGGCTCCACCAATACACAGTTCAGCCGGTCATGGTATGTCTCAAACGCCTGCTCCAGCGCCGTGATCTCCGTCGGGATATGGACGACATATGGGCTTGCCCCGTACGCCTTCAGCACGAAATGATAATCTTCATCATCCCCAGCTTCCATCGTCTTAAAAGTGTCTCCATGGTAGGCGTGTTCCAGAGCCAGGATCATCGTTCTCCTTTCATCCCCGCGGTTCATGTAGTACTGAAGCGCCATTTTTAACGCAACCTCGACTGCCACACTGCCGGAGTCCGAGAAGAAACAGTAGTCAAGATCTCCCGGAAGCCAGGATGCCAGCTTTTCCGAAAGTTTTCTCGCCGGCTCATGGGTCAGTCCGCCGAGCATGACGTGGGAAAACTTTTCCACCTGGGAGATGATCGCCTGGTTGATGACGGGATTCTTATATCCATGGATCACGCTCCACCAAGAGGAAACGGAATCGATCATTTTCTGATCCTTTGTATACAGGTACACCCCGTTTGCGTCCACGATCTCGTACGGTGCCTTCATTGTCTTTAATTGTTCGTATGGATACCAGATCATTTTTCTCTTCTCCTTATCTCATCTTTGTTTCCTGCTCCGCCTGTTTCGCGCTGCATGATTTCCCATCGTCATATAAGGACTTCAATTCCTCCGCCCCGATGGAAAGTTCCGTGTCACCATCCGCCACACAGGCGATGACCGGAACTCCTGTATAAAATTCACACATTTTCCGGTTGTCCTCACAGAGCACGTCTCCCTGTCTGTAGTGGTTTAAAATGATCCCCTTCAGAGCGATCCCCTGTTCTTTGAGGTAATATGCGGTCAGAGCCACGCCGTTGATTGTTCCAAGACCCGCGTCCGCGACGATCAGACAGCCAAGGTCACAGGCTTTTACAACATCCGGAAGGCGGAGATCTGCCTCATCGAAGCAGAGCGGACACAGAATCCCGCCACTTCCCTCCACGGTCACATATTCGTATTTTTCACAGACTTCATGGAACTTTTCCAGTACCGTTTCCATCCGGACCGGATTTCCCTCCAGCCGCGATGCCAGATGCGGGGAGACTGCCGTCTCATAGACGTACGGACACATCTCCTCCAGCGGCTGACGGATCCCCGACATTGTTTTTACCTGAAGAGCATCCCCCGGGATCAGACTGCCGTCCGGGCGCCTCTCATTCCCGCTCATTGCCGCCTTATAGTAGGCCGCGTCCGCTCCGCTCTCCTTCAGCTTTTTCACGATCAAACCGGTCACATACGTCTTTCCGACATCGGTTCCCGTGCCTGTGATAAAAATATTTCTGCTCATCTCTTATCCAAGTCTCCCTTCCCTGATCATCGGGATCATCCGTTTTCCGATCGCCGCAGCCAGAATGCACAGCGCGATATCCCCCGGAACTGCCAGCAAGAAGCAGTATAAAAACAGCGGCCACAGACCGATCGGCGTGTTCAGCACGAAATTACTGATCACATAATAGTAGACCATGCCGAACGCATAGACGATAAAAAGGCCGATGAAATTTGCTGCCAGAAGCCGTCCGTAGCCGGGATGACTTTTCTCATTCGCGATCCGTCCGGTCACATAAGCGGCCGCCGCAAATCCGATGATGTACCCGAAGCTCGGCTGAAAGATGTAGCCAGGCCCGCCGCCCTGCGTAAAGATTGGGAGTCCCGCCAGGCCCAGCACGATGTAGATCACGACCGCCAGCGCCCCGTTTCCGGGGCCGAGAAGAAGCCCGGCCAGCATAGTGAACAGAAACTGCAGGGTAAACGGAACGACCGGAACAGGAACCTTGATAAATGCCCCGACTGCGATCAGCGCGACAAACATCGCGCACAGCACAAGGTCTTTTGTTTTCATACGCTTCAAAATGATTTCCTCCTCAAATACATGAACGTCCCGGCAATCCGGAACATTTTCCCTTGAAATGTCTGAAATCTCCAGCGATCCGGAGCGTCTCAGCTTTCTGCACATGCGCATGCTTTTCCCGTCTCTCCCATACCTTCTGGGACAGCCGCCGCCATCCTCAGATCCCGGGTGGTATCACAGAGAAGAACTGAGAAGGAGCTTATCACAGAATTTTCGTATTGTCAACCTATTGTTTTTATATGGTTGACAATTATATTAAAAAGATACCGACTAAGCTCTATGGCCTACTCGGTATCCTGGTATCATTACGTTTTATCGTTCCTGTTCCCGCGCTCTTCGAACAATCTCACTTCATCCACTCAAACGCGATCCGCGGTGTTCCATCCGGAACGTAAATGATCCCGCATCTCTCAAATCCCTGTTTTTCCAGGGCTTTCTGCATGACTTTATTATGTTCGTGGGTATCGATCCTGATATGGGAGATGTTGGATTTTGCAAAATCCATGATCCGCCCGATGACATTGTGAAGGGTTCCGTCGCTCGCGACACGATGTACCGCGGCGTATGGGGCATCGGATTTCCACTCGCCCTGCTCAATCAGCGCGTAGCATGGGTCTGCGCCGATGATAAAAGCAAAGGCCGCATGGATCTCGCCTGCTTCCTCGAGAACGTACAGATTTCCTGCTTCAATATCCCCCGGAAGCAGACGCTCCGGAGCATCTTCGCCGTCCCACTGGCTGAAATTCCCGTGGTCACGCATGAACTGGCGGGCGGCCGCGTAGATTTCATGGATTCTCGGAAGATCGGCCGGAGCTGCTTTTCTGATCGTAAAGGTATCTTCTGTCATGGATTTCATCCTCCTGCATATGTATATTTTTCACTGGCCTGTTTTCATCATTGTATCACAGCATATTTTGCAAGACAATCTGTCATTTTTTGCGTAAGGACCACAGGGAGGAAAATCCACCGGGATCCTTTGCATCCCGCCCTGTGATCCTCAGTGCAAGTTTCCTGCCACTGCTTATTACTTTACGCAGCAAAAGCGTGAGACTTACTTGCTCTTGTTAAAATATTTCTTCAGTCTTTCCCAGGGCTTACCATGGAATCACCTGTTTTCTGTTCTGTACTTCCTTTGTACTGCTCATAGTATGGTCCAAAATCCGCCTGCTATGCGCGCTGATAACAGGTTCCCTGTTCCATTTTTTCCATGAATCGCATTCCCCGGGCGGTCACATCACCTGAAAAGCTGGAACACACCGCCCGCCGGTTCCATCGCAAACGTCATTTCTTTTTTTGTCACCGGATGGAAAAAAGTCAGCGATGATGCGCAAAGGGCGATCGACTCTCTCTGTCCGCAAAAATTTCCGGCTGATGTTCTTTTTTCTGCCGCCATGCCATACTTCATATCCCCATAAAGCGGCGTTCCATGATACGCCATCTGCACACGGATCTGGTGATGTCTTCCGGTCTTTAATGCAACTTTTACGAGACTCAGCCCTTTTCCGGGCATCCCATTCTCTTCCCCATCGATCGTTTTTAACACCTCATAGGAGAGCTCCGCCTTCTTTGCTCCGGTTATCCCCTTATCCACAACCTGTGAATAATTCCCGTCCGGTGTTTTCACCAGATAATCCACATAGTTATCCACCGTATTCACAGGCTTTCCGTAGACAACTGCCGTGTAGATTTTTTTCATCTTATGGCTCTGAACCTGCTCACTCAAAGCCGCTGCTGCCCGTTTCGTCTTCGCGTACACCATTACACCGGAAACCGGCTTGTCCAGTCTGTGGATAACTCCCACATACGGTTCCTTCCCCGGTGTGCATGATTTGTTGATAACCAGGTGTTTTTTTACCTCACTCACCATATCCGGCGCGAATCGTTTTGCCGCCTGGGATTCCACTCCCGCCGGCTTTACGACGACGATGATCTCGTCATCCTCGTATAATACTTTTAACATCAAAATATTTCCCCTTGCATATTTTTATCGTAAGTGGTATAGTATATTCAAACACGACAAGTAGTTTTTAAAACTACATGTCATGTTTCTGGTATTTAATACAGGTTACTCATTCACATGATTGGAGGAATGATTATGGAACTGAAAATAAAAGATCCCGGAAGCGCGCTGACTCACTTTATCGCAATGCTGGCCGCTATGGCTGCCGCAGCGCCGCTTCTCGTAAAAGCCGCATCCGTCCCCGGGACGATGCATTTAAAGGCGCTCAGCGTGTTCATCGTCAGTATGATCCTGCTCTACGCCGCAAGTACGGTCTACCACACCTTCGATATCTCGGAGCATGTCAATAAACTTCTCCGAAAGATCGATCACATGATGATCTTCATCCTGATCGCCGGAACTTACACTCCGGTATGCCTCATCGTCCTCGGAAACCGTTCCGGATACCGGATGCTGTCCCTCGTCTGGGGCATCGCGATCGTGGGAATCATCATCAACGCCCTCTGGATCAACTGCCCGAAGTGGTTCTCCTCCGTGATCTATATCGCGATGGGCTGGGTGTGCGTCATGGCGATCCGTCAGATCGTCGCAGCCCTGACTCCTGCCGCTTTCGCCTGGCTCCTCGCCGGCGGGATCATCTACACGATCGGCGGCGTGATCTACGCTCTGAAACTGCCGATCTTCAACTCAAAGCACAAAAACTTCGGCTCCCACGAGATCTTCCACCTCTTCGTCATGGGCGGAAGCTTCTGCCACTACATGATGATGTACGGATATGTGGCAGCTGCATAAAATTTTCGTAACTGTTCAGTACCTTCACACCTACAGGAACCTCCCCCGGAGCTTCCCTTCGGATGCATGGCAAGTTACACGCAAAAATCCATTCCAGATCGGCTGCGCCGATGGGATTTTTGCCTTCAAACCCATGTTTTCTTACGGTCAGCGCAGTAAATGCGCAGACCTACTGAACAGTTACAAATTTTCCAAC
Source organism: Clostridium sp. OF03-18AA (assembly GCF_003478035.1). GTDB lineage: Bacteria > Bacillota > Clostridia > Lachnospirales > Lachnospiraceae > Pilosibacter. The sequence goes on along the minus strand of NZ_QUEP01000004.1, from coordinate 238,581 downwards.
TACACCAATTTCTATTGTTTTCATTTCCGGCGTGGCTAAAAACCGCGCCTTTTTCAGTATAGCAGACTTCGGCTGCTTTGTCATTCTGAACTGTTTTGGCGGTTATCCTGCCTGGTTTCATAGAAAGTTCCATCGGCATTTCCTGTGAAATGAAACAAGTGAAAACACGCTTCGCGAGTTTCCCCTTGTTATCGCGACAGTCGGCCAAGGTCTCGCGCAAGCGCGGGCTTTGGCTCGTTGTTCGCGTAAACAGAAAAAGCAGAGCCTGCCAGCATTTCGCCAGCAAGCTCTGCTCCTTTATTATTGTTCTTATGCATGACCGGATTCTTACCCCGGGCGCTTTTCCTCACAAGATCCATATTCCGGATCCTGCCTGTCTTTTTATCGTTTCCGTCTCTTTTCGTCCCGCTTCCGCTTCTCCTCGAGCAGCCGGTTGAATTCGGCTTCCGCGTCGCCGCCTTCCGCCATGAGACGCTGCCTTCTCTTTTCACGCCGGAGTGCTTCCGCTTCCGCCTCTTTCTTGTTGCTCTGGATCCTGAACCAGATACCGCCGCCGATCAGGGCTGCTGCCGCAAGGATCCCCACAATGATCAGGACGATCTTCACCGGGAATGCAGCTCTTACATCTCCGCTTCCGGCCTGGTCCGACGCGTCTTCACTGTCTGCCGCAGTCGTCACATCCGTTTCTCCCATGGTCTCCGTCTCTGTCTGGTCATCGGTGTTTCCGTCATCGGACGAAGGATCCGCTGCGTCCGCACTTTCTTCGGACGGTTCTTCCGCAGCCGTGGTCTCCGTCCCGCCTGCTGCCTCCGCAGCCGCGAGCGCCTCCGCCCCCGCCTTCGTCATCAGGTACGCGGATCCGATCTTTCTCTCGTTATAAATATAGTTCAGGACGCCGACCGTTCCCTCCGGCGCTCCGTCCGGAACCGCACCGAGACTCAGCTCCGCGTCCGCAAAGCTCGCATCCTTCGGGAGTGTGATCTTCTTTCCCGCCTGGACCGCCAGATCAGACGGTGCATAGCTTGTCCCGTTGACATCCACCTGGTCATCGCCTGTGACATATCTTGTCTCATTCTCCGCGATGTCCACGTTCTGGAAACGGTTCAGTCCAAACTGCAGGAGATTCTTTCCGTCTACAAAATACTGTCTTGGACTTCCCTTTAAGATAACAGATACGACACGTCTACCGTCCTTCTCTCCGTATGTAACGAGTGTGTTTCCCGCTTTTAAAAGATACCCTGTCTTTCCGGCAACCGCCTCCGGACAGTAGTACGGGCTCTCGGTATCCTCCGTGATCACAAGGCGGTGCTCATTTCTCACACTCACCCCGTCCGGGTTGTTCGTGGTCGCACCGACCTTCCATGATTTCGCGGAGCTGATCTCTAAAAGCTTCGGATTGCTGTACGCCGCAGCTGCGATCTTTGTCATGTCGAACGCAGTGACGACCTGATCATCATTGTTGAGTCCTGACGGATTCGCAAAATGGCTCTCCGTGCATCCAAGCTCCGCGATCTTCGCATTCATCATATCCACGAAATCCGGGATGCTGCCCGCGACATGTTCCGCCAGCGCGTTGGCCGCCTGGTTCACGGACGCCAAAAGCAGCGCATAGAGACAGTCCTCAACCGTCATCGTATCGCCAGCCACAAGACTTAACTTATTTCCGCTGTCCGCCTCCACGGAGTTCATCGCTTTGTCCGAGTAAGTAACCGTATCGGTAAGGTCCGCATGCTCCAGCACTACAAGCGCCGTGAGGATCTTTGTGATACTCGCCGGATAATATTCCACATGGCTGTTCTGTCCGAAGAGCATCGTTCCCGTGTCCACGTCCATGACAGCTCCGGCTTCCGCCTCGATCCCCGTATCGGACGGCCAGTCCGGTCTCGCGAACGCCTGTATCGTCCCCATCTGGGCAAATACGAGCACGCCGCAGAGTACCTTTGCCAGTTTCTTTTTTAACGTATGAATCATAAATCTTTTCTCCCTGTGTTCCGGTTATTCGGCCCCTGGGCCACCAGCTCCTCTTTCTGTTTCCGGGAAAGCTGTTTTACCTTTGCTTCCCGGCTCATCGCCTCTTCCTTCGTCTCGAACGTCTCATACCACACCAGCCGCACCGGCCGCCGCGGTTTCGTATATTTTGCGCCGCGCCCGGAATTGTGCGCGTTCACCCGCTTTTCCAGATCATTCGTCCATCCGCAGTAAAGCGTTCCGTCCGAACACTCCAGAAGATATGTGTAGTTCATCTGCCGTTCTCTCTTTCTCAGGTTCCGGTACCCAGGCACTCCCTGCCCGCGCACCGCAGCGCGATCTTCCGATGCTTCGCGTTCCGTCTTTTTACATATTATGTAAACGGCAATGGGACCATGGAATCCATTACCGTCCTCCGAAAGCCAGCGCCTGCGGAATCTATATGAAAGCATCGGGATGCCCTGTTCTGTTGTGATACTGTTATTTTATGCGGCGTCATCAGAAAGGTTCCGGAAGCTCCGGAAGCAATTTTTTTCTCTTTCCGGCGTGCGCAAAAAATCCGTTACAGTACACGGGCTCTCCATGCCCGCATACTGTAACAGGATTTTGCCGATGCTTCGCATTCCAAATCGGCAAAATCCGCGACCATAATGGTATCATACGGAATTTTCAGTTCAGAAAATTCCTACCCGCGAAAAGTAACAAAAAATCCCACTCATACCATTATATAAAATTTTCCCCGAATTGCAACCAGACATTCGGGGAAAATAAAAATTTCAGCCCTGTACCGTTTTTACCAGGATCAGCCTGTCACCGGACCGGATCGTGCTGTCCGTCAGATGATTCAGTTCCATGATCCGCTCCACGCTGGTGTGGAACATCCTTGCGATCTTCCAGAGCGTATCTCCCGGCTTCACCACATATCCGATGATCCCCGGCATCTTCTTTAACTTCTCTGTATCAAGCGGCTCCTCCGTCACCGCTGCCACAGTCTGCACACACACAGGAGTCAGCACCAGCACATCCGCCGTGATCTGCGCCTTCACCTCAACGGCATCCCCGCCTGCCATGACCGCGGAAAGTCCGGAAATCCCCGGCGCGATCTCGTAGACCGCATCCTGCGGCAGTCCGTCCGCGGCTGCCATCAGATGAAACGGCAGGACCTCCGACGCCGCACCGACAGGCGCCTGATCATCCGCCGTCAGGTACAGAAGCCGGACCTCCAGCACCCCGTCCATGTGGATCCCGTCCTCCCTGATCTGCACCTCGTCGATCTTCACATCCCCGTCAGCATGGCACACCTGAAGGATCCTCTGTCGCCCGGTGAGCTGTATCTTCTCCTGGAGCTTTGTCCGCGCCTGGTTCCGGACCGCCAGCGTATCAAAACATGCAGTGCCTGTCTCCGGGATCACTTCCCGGTCCAAAGCATAGAGGTCGCTCAAAAGCTCCACCTCTTCCTCCTCATAGAGCCTGATATCCAGCTCCATGACCGCGTCCACGGCGATCTCCCGCAGCTCCCCGTCGGCATCCGGCTGCAGCTCCAGATCCCGGTGCACCAGCTTTACCGTGATAAACGGGATCATGTCCTCCGCCGACTCCGTAAGCTCCACGTCCCCGGAAAACGGAACAGTCTCCTCAAAACACTGCACCGGCATCTGCCCGCCGCCTGCCGAGTAGACTGCGAACACGAGAAGATCTCCGTTGATATGGATCTTCCCGTCGAGCGGCTTCGTCTCCACATCCTGAAGACGCATATCCTGCCACAAAAGAGTCTCCGCATCCGGATTATTTCCCGGTATTGAAAGTACCTCCCGCACCCGGAACGTATCCCGCCGCCGCACAGCGATCGCCGCCACGGTCAGCGTCTTCTTTAACACCTCGACCTCACCGTCAAACTTCGCATCGGACGCCGCCTCCATGTCCCGGATCTCGTCCGCCCTGAGGTTCAGCGTCACGAGTGCCTTGACATTCAGCTTTCTCGAATTGATGAGACTCACGTTCAGATCATCCAGCTCCCATCCCGCCTGAACATAATCATTTTCCGAAAGTCCCGGCATATGTACCGTCTCCGTAAACGGAATGCTGCCCGCGAGCGCCGTGAGTTCCCCGCCGGGACGCCGGTACAGGATCCGAAACTCCAGCTTTCCACTCACCTCCGCCTTCTCACCGGGATTTTTCACCGAGTCGATCTTTACCTCCCCGTTTTCCATGATCAGCTCCTCCACATCATCCATGGAATCCGGCACATTAAAATCGTCATCCAGGGTCATCTGGGACGTGACGTTCCCCCGGCGACGATTCATGTGGATATGCTTCTTCAAAAGTTCCATCATAAAAACGCCACCATACCTTTCCAGTTTATGCTTCAGGAAATTGTATGATGACGTTTAACATTTTATACCTGCTGTTTACAGCTCCTTCTTCGCCTCTTCCAGCTCTTTTTCAAGCTCCCACACCCGGCGCTCCAGCTCATCGATCGTGTCCTGGATCTTACAGATGTGCCCCATATTGACTTTCTTCGCCGGGTCATTCACCGGCACACCGTCCTTTTTGACCTGTCTCGCCGGGATCCCGACCGCCGTACTGTTCTCTTCGAGGGGTTTTAAGAGAACCGCATTCGCCGCGATCTGACAGTTGTCGCCCACCTCGAAGGCGCCAAGGATCTTCGCACCTGCACCGATCAGCACATTGTTTCCGATCGTCGGATGACGTTTTCCCTTCTTTGTTCCGACACCGCCCAGTGTCACGCCCTGATAGATCGTGCAGTTGTCACCCACCACTGTAGTCTCACCGATGACGATGCCGCAGCCATGGTCAATGAGGATCCCATGTCCCAGAACAGCCCCCGGATGGATCTCGATCAAGGTAAAAAATCTGGCGATCTGGGAGATCAGACGCCCGAGGAATCGCATATTGTGAATCCAGAACCAGTGGGCGATCCGGTGCCAGATCAGGGCATGGACGCCCTGATATAAAAGCAGTACCTCCAGAGCACTTCTCGCCGCCGGATCCCTCTCCTGAACTGCCTTCACATCAAGCCATATATCTTTTAACAACATGTTTTCCTCTCCTCCTGTCATCCCGATGTAATCTCTTCCCGTCAATTACAAGTATTCTAACAGAAACTATCATTAAAGTAAAGTGTTAAAGTATTGCATTGGTCCATTTTTTATACTATGTTACCGGAAAACTACCGGCTTATCCCGGTATTCCGTTTTCACGATCAGCACCGGATAGGAATTTTCCGTTCCTTTCGCCTCCCCGGCTTCCGGTCCCATAAGTTCCGTGCGGATCACGATGGAATTATCCGTCTCATAGAGCGCTTTCACCGCCACGCTATAGCCACCGCCCTTCTGGGGGCCCTCACCGATGACGATATACATCTCCTGCCCGTCAGCGTATGTCAGCTTGAATGGTTTTTCCCGCTTTTTGTCGATCAGCTCCTTAAGTGCCGCCGGAATATCCGCCTCCCCGGTGACTGTGAACTCCAGATCCTCCCCCTGTGTTTCCTCTGAATTTCCGGACTGACATCCGGTAAATGCCGCGATCCCGCCTAAGATCACCGTCAGGACTCCCAGCACCGTAAGCACCTTTCTCGCGCGCCTTGGCAAACGTCTGAACATAAAATAAGATCCCCGTCATGGATTTTGTTACAATCCTATTCCGGGGATCTTATTTATATGTCTTTTGTCATGAATACCGGAAACGGAATCGCTGTCTGAAACAGGTTCCTCCCATCAGTCGCTGTCCGGCAAAAACTTAATCTTCACCATGATCTGCTTTGCAACCTGATTCTCCGCCAATTCAATATCGTCCATATGGGTCGCAAAAGGCAGGTCACCCTCAAATTCCTCCAGCTCCACGCTGATCCAGTTCTGGGCTGCATCCCTGGCATTCTCGATGGCATCCTCCAGGTCAGCACCGTCTGCCTCGCACATCTCCAGATCCGGGAAAAATGCGTGATAACCGTCTCCCTCTTCCTTCTTTGTAAATACGGCAGGATATGTAAATGTCATGATGTTCTCCTCTCCGATCTATTTTAAACCAACACAAGCCGCAGGCTGCAAAGCATAATCGCTGCAGGCTGCGGCCCATGTATTTATCGTAAGCAGCACCGTTCAGTCATGCAGTAACCAAAACTGGCACATAACCGAACTCTGACATGTCTTACTCGTTATCTTCCTTCTTCTCAGAACGCTCGCGTCTGTCGTCGCGGCGTCCGCCTCTTCTGTCGTCACGTCTCTCCGGGCGGTCGCTTCTCTCGCGTCTTTCCGGACGTGTTAACTTCTCAAGGTCTGCTGTCATATCTTCCGGTCTCATGGTCAGGTTGATTCTACCCATGCGGTCTACCTCAACGACTCTGACGGTAACCTCATCGCCGATGTTGACAACATCCTCAACCTTTGCTACACGCTTGTCAGAGAGCTTGGAAATATGAACCATGCCATCCTTGTTCGGAGCAAGCTCTACAAATGCGCCGAATTCCATGATGCGGACAACCTTACCTGTGTAGATCATGCCCGGCTCAACATCTGTCACGATGTTCTTGATCGTAGCGATCGCCTTATCGATCATCTCCTGATCAGTACCGCAGACATTGACTGCACCGTCATCTGTGATGTCGATCTTAACGCCTGTCTCCTCGATGATCTTATTGATCACTTTACCCTGCTTGCCGACTACATCGCCGATCTTCGCCGGATCGATGGTGATCTGTGTGATCTTCGGAGCGTACTTGGACAGAGTCTTTCTCGGCTCGCTGATAACCGGAGCCATAATGTTATCCATGATGTAAAGTCTTGCTTCACGGCAGCGTCTGATCGCCTCCTCGATGATCGGGCGTGTTAAACCGTGGATCTTGATATCCATCTGGATCGCTGTGATACCTTCGTGAGTACCGCCTACCTTGAAGTCCATGTCTCCGAAGAAGTCCTCAAGACCCTGGATATCGGTAAGAACGATATAATCGTCATCTGTCTCGCCTGTTACAAGACCGCAGGAGATACCAGCTACCATAGTCTTGATCGGAACACCTGCTGCCATAAGGGACAGGGTAGATGCACAGATGCTGGCCTGGGATGTGGAACCGTTGGACTCCATTGTCTCAGATACAGTACGGATCGCGTACGGGAACTCTTCCTCGCTCGGGAGTACCGGTACAAGAGCACGCTCAGCAAGAGCGCCATGACCGATCTCACGGCGTCCCGGTCCTCTGGACGGCTTTGTCTCGCCTACGGAGAAGGACGGGAAGTTGTAGTGGTGCATATATCTCTTAGTTGTCTCATTCTCATCAAGACCGTCAAGACGCTGTGCCTCGGAAAGCGGAGCCAGTGTGCAGGCATTTAAGATCTGAGTCTGTCCACGGGTGAACATACCGGATCCATGTACACGCGGAAGGATGTCGATCTCAGCAGCTAACGGGCGGATCTCGTCGATGCGGCGGCCATCCGGACGCTTGTGGTCTTTTAAGATCATCTTTCTTACGGTCTTCTTCTGATACTGGTAAACAGCCTGTCCGATAAGCGGAAGCCACTCTTCGTTTTCAGCGAAAGCCTCTTCGAGACGCTCTGTGATCTGGCGGATGTTCTCCTCACGTTTCTGCTTCTCGTCTGTAAATACTGCCTCTTCCATCTCAGCCGGCGGAACGATCTCTTTGATCGCAGCGAACAGCTCATCCGGAATTGCGCAGCTCTCGTAAGTGTGCTTTTCTTTACCACACTCAGCAACGATGCGGTCGATGAACTTGATGATCTCCTGGTTTACTTCATGTGCCTTGAAGATCGCATCGATCATGGTCTGCTCCGGAACTTCCTTTGCACCGGCCTCGATCATGATTACTTTCTCTCTTGTGGAAGCAACAGTAAGTGCAAGATCAGATACCTTCTTCTGTGCAGAAGTCGGGTTGATGATGAACTCACCGTCAATTAAACCAACCTGTGTCATTGCGCACGGGCCGTCGAACGGGATATCGGAAATGCATGTAGCGATCGCAGAACCGAGCATTGCTGTAAGCTCCGGGCTGCAGTCCGGGTCAACAGACATAACAATGTTGTCAAGTGTTACGTCGTTTCTGTAGTCCTTCGGGAATAACGGACGCATCGGACGGTCGATAACACGGGAAGTAAGGGTTGCATTTTCGGATGCCTTTCCCTCTCTCTTTGTGAATCCGCCCGGGATTTTTCCTACGGAGTATAATTTTTCTTCATATTCTACGCTTAACGGGAAGAAATCGATCCCGTCTCTCGGCTTGTCAGATGCTGTTGCGGTAGAAAGAACAACAGTATCGCCGTAGTGCATGAAAGCTGCACCATTTGCCTGCTTTGCAACACGGCCAACCTCAACAGTGAGGGTACGTCCTGCAAGTTCCATGGAAAAACTCTTAAACATGGCTTCGTCTCCTTTTCATTCATTTGCGACAGAAGAAGCCGAAATGGATCTGTCCGTCAACAGGCCGGGACCTGCCGGACATCCATCCGAAACTACTAAACTGGACACGAGTTACAATCCATGGGCACTCCATGCCCCTGCACTGCAGCAGGATTTTTCCGATGTTTCTCATGCACACTTTAGCGGTCTCGGACGTTTCTTCTGCCAATATTTTGTTTACTTAGATAACACAAAGGTGGAGTACACGAAAAACATGCGCTCCACCCATAAGTTTGCTATTACTTTCTGATGCCTAACTTCTCAATAAGAGCACGGTATCCTTCAAGATCTTTCTTCTTCAGGTATGCAAGAAGACCACGTCTCTGACCAACCATCATAAGAAGACCACGTCTGGAGTGATGATCTTTCGGGTTAACTTTTAAATGCTCTGTGAGCTCAGCGATTCTCTCTGTAAGAATTGCGATCTGAACCTCCGGTGAACCTGTGTCGCCCGGTTTTCTGCCATACTCAGCGATAATAGCTGCTTTCTTTTCCTTTGAAATCATTGTGATTTCCTCCTTAAAATTCTTAAAACTTACCGATCACCAGGTCCCGGTTGGAGTTATCCGCAGACCGAGCGTCGGCGCTTTTCGCATACTCCGACAGTATATCATACCTGTCTGCAAAAGTAAATCACTTTTTATTGCTTTAGATCACTTTTTAGCTTCAATTGTAATCTCCCACCAGGAAGCGCGAAGCGCCTTCCCCTCTTACCGACGATTCCCAGCGGTGAGCTTCCGGGCTGGGGCGCCTTGATCCGGGGATCTGGTTCCTCTTAGCCCGCAAGTAACTGCGTTGGAGAATAGGGGACACTTGTTTGAGCGAAGCGAGTTGTGTCCCCTGTTCTCCGCCCTTAGCAGTTGCATGCAGGCTTAGAGGAACCATCCCCGCATCCCGGGCGCCCCGGCCCGGAAGCTCACCGCGTACTCCCGCCAAAACTTTCTATTTCATCAAAATCCCGGTCCAACCTCCTGCTCCGTCGTCCCTTCCGTCTCCGGCGCAAACCCCGGTCCGACGCTCTCCTGATCACCGCCCGCCGCAGGCGTTGTCGGCGCTTCCGTAGTCGGTGCCGCTGTTGTAGGAGCCGCCGTTGTCTCCGGTGCTGCCGTTGTCGGCGCTACTGTCGTCTCCGGTGCTGCCGTCGTCGCAGCAGCCGTAGTCGCCGCCGTCTCATCCTTCTTCGTGCCGCTCGTCGAAGCACTCTCCGTACCGTCTAAATGGTAGCACAGGACCGGATCGCCCGCCGAAATATTCTCGTAGATCGTCTTTGCGACCGCCGGCGGCAGATTGACACATCCATGAGAACCGTTCGTCTTGTAGATCGTCCCACCGAACGTCTTTCTCCAGTTCGCGTCATGAAGACCGATCCCTCCGTTAAACGGCATCCAGTAAGATACCGGCGTCGCATATCCCTGTCCCTTTAAAGTCGCATTCCGCTGCTTATAAGTGATCGAATATGCTCCTGCAGGAGTACTCCAGCCCTTCGCCGCATTTCCCGATACGAAATCCGACTGGACCACCAGCTTTCCCTTCACGTAGAAATAAAGATGCTGTGCCGTAAGGTTGATCTCCACATATGTATTCCCGTAATCATTCCCCGTCCGGCTCGCGCCCTTCTGGGAATACTCCGGCTCCCTCGAGGTCTGTTCCCCGTTTTTGATCAGGCTCACAAGCGTCGCTGCCTCCTTCGCCTGATTGATCTTATAACCGTAGCTTCCGCCGGTGATGGAAACCGTCTTCCCGTAGGATGTCTTCAGACTCTTCGCTTTATACGCAGTATCATAAGAGGCAGCCAGCTTCTTGACATACTCAGTCGCCTTTCCCTCATTGATTCTGACACTCGTTCCGTTCACAGTCAGCCAGTTGTGGATCTCATCTCCGCTCAAAGTCTCAGACTTGTCACCGAATTGATAAGTGATCCTTGCCCCGACATACTTGTTCATCGTCTCACAAGCCGTCTTTAACGCCTCGTCCTCGGAAGTGATGGACGGAGACACATAACATCCCTGTTCCTCCAGATCCACGCTCTCCGCCAGAGACATGACCGCAGCGGCCACCGCCTCTTTCACCTTGTCCTCCAGAAGCTCCGTTCCCTCATCTTCTTTGATGATCGTGTAGCCCCCGGACGTATAATCAGAGAGCTTCGCGTCCTGCGGTTCTCTCATATTTTCCTTATCCATGCAGGAGAGACTGTCCACCGCTTCGCCCAGCATCTCATCATTGTATCGGATCAGCGCGTCCGTATTCACCTCATTCACGGATTTTCCGAAGCGGTATTTTCCCCACTCCATCGGTTTCTGGGCCGCGATCGCCTTCGCCAGGGTATCGTCAAACTCCGCGTAGAGTCCCACTTCTTCCCCGGTGATCGACTCGGAGAGATCCTCACGCCCGTTGATCGTGAGTTTGTAGCCCTTTAACTGCTCCATGATCGCGTCTTCCACTTCCGCCGCCGTCTTTCCTGTCACATCCATCCCGTCAACGATGGTTCCCGGCAGAAAACATATCTTGTATTTTAAAGATTCATGCCAGTAAAGTCCGCCGCCAACGGCTCCGACGAGGACGACCACGCCGCCGCACACGGCAGCGATCTTCACTGCAAGATCCTTATTTATTCCAGGTCCGCGGTCTCTTCCCCGTTTTCTTCCTTTCTGGGCTTTGAATTCCGCATATGTCATCGTCGGCTTCTGCCCGGACGTTCCTTTTTCCTCGCCATCCGGCTTATTTTCTAACTCCAATTTTCCTTCTCCACTTTTCCAGTCATTCTGCCGCCTTTTTTCTTTCAAGATCCAGGCGCATCCTTTTCTGACTCTGTTTTATCTGTATTCAGCCAAGCTGGCTTTTCTGAAAAGAGTGATAGCGTTCCCTGCACTCCCTGATATCATGATCCAGCTGCGCTTTCAGCGCGTCGATCGATGCAAACTTCATCTCCGGTCTCACAAAATCGAGGAGCTCCACTTTCATCTCTTTTCCGTAGAGATCCCCCGAAAAATCATAGAGATATGTCTCCACACCGATCGGATTATCCCCGGAGATCGTCGGTTTCGCTCCTACATTCGTAAGGCCTCCGTAAACCTTTCCGTCCACAGTCACCCGCGTCACATAGACGCCGAACTTCGGAAGATGCTTCACAGCCGGCGGGATCAGATTCGCCGTCGGATACAGCTTTGTATGCCCGATCGAATTTCCATGCTCCACTTTTCCGGTGACAAAATAACAATATCCCAGCAGGTCATTCGCCTTCCGGATATTTCCATCCGCCAGCATTTCCCGGATATAGGTGCTGCTGATGATCTTTCCTTCCTCATCGCGCTCTTTATCCACGATAAAATAGCGATAACCATACTCTCCGGAAAGCCGCTCCAGCATCGCACAGTCCCCGGCCGCTTTGTATCCGAAATGGCAGTCCGGTCCGGAGACAATGACTCCGGCGTTCATCCTCCCGACAAGAATATCGGAGATAAATTGTTCCGGTGCCATATGGCAGACTTCCTCGTCAAACGGGTACTCCACGATATAATCCACGCCGACCTGCTCCAGGAGCATCTCGCGCTCCGGGTTCGTCATGATCATGGTCTGCATTTTTCCCTTCACGAGCGTCCACGGAGGCGTCGCGAACGTGAACACGGCGATCTTAAATCCCTGTTCCTTCCATTTCAGCATCTCGTGCATCAGCTTCTGGTGACCTCTGTGAAGTCCGTCAAACTTTCCGATGCTGACAACTGTCTTCTCTTTGATCTGAAACTCTCTGGTTTCTGCGATGTACTGCATGTCAATTTCCTCCCAGAAAGATTTTCTCCGGATAGTACATCCGTTTTTCCGCGTCATACCGAAATACGCCGATAAACGTTCCATCCGAATGGTAAACGCGGAACATGTCCCCGTCTGTTACATTCTTCGCCGCGCGGCTGCGGAACGGATTTCCGTTCTTTAAGAGCTTATCCAGCTCCTCCGTCTCCGATCGGATCTCCGGAAGATCTTTAAAGACTTCCTCCACCGGAAGTACCACCTTACCGAGGCGCCCTTCCTCCTTCAACTTCTGAAGATCATCCAGCTTCAGGCTGTCTTTGATCTCAAATCTCCCCACTTTCGTGCGGAGCAGTTCCTTCATGCATCCGCCGACGGAAAGCTTCGCGCCGATATCATGGCACAGGGTCCGGATATACGTTCCCTTTGAGCAGGACACGGTCATTGTGACCTCCGGGAGATCCATCGTCTCGATCTGAATATCGAAGATCTTTACCGGGCGCGCCTTCCGCTCCACGGTCTTTCCCTCTCTTGCAAGTTCATATAATTTCTTTCCATCGACTTTTAACGCCGAATACATCGGAGGAACCTGGTCATAATCCCCGGTAAAGGAGAGGACTGCCTCACGGACCTGACTTTCTGTAAGTCCTGACGTGTCCTTTGTCCCGATCACTGTCCCCGTTGTATCCTCCGTGTCCGTCTCCGTTCCCAGAAGAAGAACAGCCCGGTATGTCTTATCATGATCGGTCAGCATATCGCAGAGTTTTGTTCCTTTTCCGGCACACACCGGAAGAACGCCTTCCGCCGCCGGGTCAAGAGTCCCTGTATGACCGATCTTTCTCTGTCCGAGGATCCCTCTCATTTTCGCCACGACATCGTGGGAGGTGAATCCTTTTTCTTTATATACGTTAATAATTCCGTCGTACATTCTTTCCTCCGCTCTTATGGACACACGGTCCCGGAATTTTCATTCCAGAAAATTTTCACCCGTGAAAAGCAGCATTTTCATCCCACTGCTCTTTGATCTTTCCGCTGATCTTCTCTGCGATCTCCTCCGGCTTTCCTGTCATCGTGCAGCCTGCAGCCTTTACATGACCGCCGCCGCCGAAGCTCTGGGCAATCCTGCTCACATCAACCTCCGAGTTCGTCCTGAGGCTCACCTTATATTCGTCCGGATTTCCCGTCTCATAGAGCAGAAATACGACCTCTGCGCCCTCAATGACTCGCAGCTGGTCCACGATCCCGTCCGTCGCCTTGACCGTGCATCCGTATTCCTTTAACTCATCCGTTGTCACCACAGTATAGATGCAGCGGTCGTCGAGGATCCTGACACTGTCGAGGAGCGCACGTCCGTGAAGTTTTGCCTGACCGTATGTCTTTGCGAAAAAGCTCTCATCGATGATCTTCGGGAAATCGATCCCTTTCTCCATCAGGAACCCCGCGATATCCATGGTCTTCCTGGAGGTGTTGGAATACTTGAAGACGCCTGTGTCATGGGCAATCCCTGTATACAGGCACTCTGCGACCGCTTTGCTGATCTTGTCCTGATCGAGGAGACCAAACAGCACTTCGCTCGCGGAGCTCGCCCCGCTTTCGATCACATTGACCCTGCAGAGACCTTTGTTTGTGATATGATGGTCGATACAGAACGTGTCCTTTGCCGTCTCCCGGTAAGGTGCGAACGCACCGAGGCGCGGAACATCGCTGGCATCCGATGTGATGCAAAGATCGAATGTTTTTGTTCCGTCATATTCTGTGTGTACATCATTATAACCGGAAAGATAGGAAAATTTCACTCCCATTTTCTCCAGATAGACCGAAACCTCAAGTCCCTCATAATTTTCCTTCAGATAATTATAAAGTCCCAGGCAGGATCCGATACAGTCCCCATCCGGGTTTACATGTCCTAAGATCACGATGCTCTTCTTTCCCTCCAGCATCTCATCAAGAATTCCCAATGCTTTCGCCTCCTCGTAATCAGAAAAATCCGGCAGAATCCGCGCCGCGCGCGTCTGACCGGATTCCTCCATATGATCCTCCGCGGCTGCTTCATTTCCGCAGCCGCGGTGCGTCTTCTGTTCCGATCGTTCCGGCTCCCGGATACTCCTCCGGACCGCTCCGATCATTCACCAGATTTTCTACTGGTCGTCGTTTTCTTTCTTATCATCCTCATCCGGCAGATCCTTTGTCACCTCATCGATGAGTTTTGACATGCGGACGCCGTACTCGATGGACTGATCCAGCACGAAGAAGATCTCCGGAGTATTCCGGAGGTTGATCTTCTTCGCGAGCTGGGTCCTGATAAAGCCCTCCGCGCTCTTTAAGCCGCGGATCGTATCTTTTGCCTGCTCCTCATCCGCAAGGACGCTGATATACGCCTTGCAGATCTTGAGGTCCGGTGTGACCGAGACCTGGACCACGCTTGTCATCGGATGAATGCGCGGATCCTTGAGATCGGAGCGGATGATCTCGCTCAGAGCTTTCTGAACCTCGCCGTTGATCCGGATATTTTTAACACTGTTTTTTCTCATGATATTACCTCTTCTTTAAAACCTATCTCGGTACCTCTACCATGATGTAAACTTCGATCATATCGTCTTCCTGGAGATCGTTGAATCCCTCGAATACAAGACCGCACTCGTAACCTGCTGCAACTTCCTTCACATCGTCCTTGAAACGCTTTAAGGATGCAAGCGGTCCCTCGAAAATCTGCTCACCGTCTCTTGTGATGCGTGCCTTGCTTCCGCGGGTGATCTTACCGTCAAGCACATAGGAACCAGCGATCGTGCCGACTCCGGATGCCTTGAATGTCTGGCGGACAACCGCATGACCGGTTACCTGCTCCTCGTATACCGGGTCGAGCATACCCTTCATGGCTGCCTCGACATCCTCGATCGCCTGGTAGATGACACGGTACAGACGCATATCGACTTTCTCGCGGTCTGCGATGGACTTCGCCTGTGCGTCCGGACGAACGTTGAAACCGATGATGATCGCGTTGGAAGCGGATGCAAGGGAAACATCGGACTCGTTGATCGCGCCGACGCCGCCATGGATGACTTTGACAACAACTTCCTCGTTGGAAAGTTTTACGAGACTCTGTTTTACAGCCTCTACGGAACCCTGTACATCGGCTTTTACGATGATCGGAAGTTCCTTGACATTTCCGGCCTTGATCTGGGAGAACAGGTCGTCTAAGGAAAGTTTTGCCTTTGTATCTTCGATCAGCTTGTTCTTGCTCTCAGCGATGAATGTCTCAGCGAAGCTTCTCGCCTCTTTCTCGTTCTGGTGGGCGATGAAGATCTCGCCTGCGTTCGGAACGTCATTGAGACCGAGGATCTCGACCGGAGTGGACGGGCCTGCCTCTTTGACACGGTTGCCCTTGTCGTCCATCATCGCGCGGACTTTACCGTAGCAGCAGCCTGCCGCTACTGCGTCGCCGACTCTTAACGTACCTTTCTGTACGAGAACAGTTGCGACCGGTCCTCTTCCCTTATCAAGCTGCGCCTCGATCACAAGACCTCTTGCGCGGCGGTTCGGGTTTGCCTTTAGCTCTTTTACTTCTGCTGTTAAAAGGATCATCTCGAGAAGTTCCGGGATTCCCTCTTTTGTATGTGCGGAAACCGGTACGAATACGGTATTTCCGCCCCAGTCCTCAGGGATCAGCTCATACTCGGATAATTCCTGTTTTACTCTCTCTACGTTTGCGCTCGGCTTATCGATCTTGTTGATCGCAACGATGATCTCAACGCCTGCGGCTTTCGCATGGTTGATCGCCTCAACGGTCTGCGGCATAACACCGTCGTCCGCTGCTACTACGAGGATCGCGATATCGGTTGCCTGGGCACCGCGCATACGCATGGCTGTGAACGCCTCATGACCAGGTGTATCGAGGAATGTGATCTTCTGGCCGTTGTAATCTACAACATAAGCACCGATGTGCTGTGTGATGCCGCCTGCCTCTCTGGAGGTAACGTTTGTCTGGCGGATCGCATCGAGAAGAGAAGTTTTACCGTGATCGACATGACCCATTACGCAGATGACCGGCGGTCTCGGAACCATGTCCTTCTCGTCCTCTTCATCCTCTTTTAAGAGTTCCTCGATGACATTGACTTTCTTCTCTTTCTCGCAGAGAACGTCATATTCCATTGCGATCTCTTCGGCTTTCTCAAAGTCGATCTCCTGGTTGATCGTCACGATCGTGCCCTGTAAGAAGAGCTTCTTAACGATGTCAGCCGGACGTAATTTCATCTTTTCCGCGAGTTCCTTGATGGTGATAACCTCCGGGATCACGATGGTCTTGATCTCCTCGACCTTCGCCTCCTCCTTCTTCGGCTGCGGCATAACCGGAGCTTTTACGCCCTTCTGGCCCTTTCCTGGTTTGCCTTTCATCTCCATGTCGCGGTCTTTCTTTGCGTCATGCTCTTTCTTGTAAGCATTCTTGCTCTGCTTCGTATTCTGCTGCTTCTGTGCAAGCGGAGTATCGAAGGACGGTTTGGACATGCCCATTCCGCCGCGGTTTCCACCCTGACGGTTGTCATTTCTGCCCTGGAAGCCACCCTGACGGTTTCCGTCGTTTCTTCCCTGATAGCCGCCCTGACGGTTTCCGTCGTTTCTTCCCTGGTAGCCGCCCTGGCGGTTTCCATCATTTCTTCCCTGGTAGCCGCCGCCCTGGCGGTTTCCGTCGTTTCTTCCCTGGTAGCCGCCCTGGCGGTTTCCGTCGTTTCTTCCCTGGTAGCCGCCGCCCTGGCGGTTTCCGTCGTTTCTTCCCTGGTAGCCGCCCTGGCGGTTTCCATCGTTTCTTCCCTGGTAGCCGCCCTGACGATTGCCGTCTCTGCTGCCCTGGTAACCGCCCTGACGATTGTCGCGATTGCCCTGATAGCCGCCCTGACGGTTGTCACGATTGCCGTCGCGGTTCGGGAACGGACGGCTCTCTCTCTGCTGGGACTGACCGTCTGTTCTTCCCTGGTTCGGGAGCGGACGGACATTCTCTCTGAGATCCTTTGCAGGTGCCTCAGATTTTGTCTCCTGTTTCTGTGCAGGTGCTGCCGGTGTCTCGGCTGTCTTTGCCGGTGCTTCTGCCGGTGCGTTTCCTGTCGTCGGTCTTACCTGCATGCCGGAACCGTTGTTCGGTCTTGCCGGTCTCTGTCCGCCCTGTGTACGGTTTCCCGCCGGGCGCTTCTGTGTACTGTTCTGCGGACGATAAACCGCAGCAAATTTCTTCTTTGCCGGTGCTGCCGGCGCATTATTTTCTCCCTCAGCCGGAACTGCCGGCTTTGTGGAATTCTCCTGATTCTGATTCAATGTATCTGTTCCCTCTTTTTTCTTTCCTAAATCCTTTTCAAACTCACTCACGCTCGCTACCTCCAAATCACGTTACAGTGCACAGCCACTTTTCGCCCGTGTACCGCAACTGGATCTTGCCGATGCTTCACATTCCTAATCGGCAAAATGCTTCAACAGTGCCTCGGAAAAATTCGGATCGATCACCGCCAGGGACGCTCTCATCTGCTTTCCCAGGATGTGGCCGAGTTCTTCCTTGTTTCCGAACTCAAAGTACGGGACTTTATAGTAAGTACACATGTTCCGGAACATTTTCTTCGTGTTGTCCGAAGATTCTTCCGACACGATCACCAGCCCGGCTTTTCCGGACTTTACCGCTTTTTCTGTGGAAAACTCGCCGCTTCTGACCTTTCCGGCCTTCTCCGCGAGTCCTAAAAGTCCAAGGATCTTATTTCTGTTCATCGATCTGTTCCATCTCCTTTTTCAGACTTTCGTAAACTTCTTTTGGAATTGCCATTTTAAAGGAGCGTTCCAGTCCACGGCTCTTCACTGCCTTTTCAAAGCATGCCATGGATGGGCAGATGTATGCGCCGCGTCCGTTTTTTCTCCCGGTCGCGTCGATGGAAATCACGTCGTCAGTACCTTTTAAAACCCGGATCAGCTCCCGCTTGTTTTTCATTTCACCGCAGCCGATGCACTGTCTCTGCGGAACCTTCTTTACTGTACTCACTGTCGTCGTTCCCTTCTCTCCTATTCTTCTGTCTCGGCCTGTGCTTCGGAAGTCTCCTCTGCCGGAGCTTCATTTTCTGCCGGAGCTTCTTCTCCTGCCGGCTCTACATCTTTCTCGTACTCGCCCTCAAAACCTTCCTCGCCGAAGTCCATATCATCGAAGAGTCCAAGCTCTCTCGCCTGTGTCTCGCTCTTGATATCGATCTTGTAGGTGGTCAGTCTTGCAGCCAGTCTTGCGTTCTGTCCTTCTTTGCCGATCGCTAAGGATAACTGGTAATCCGGAACGATGACCTGTGCCTCTTTCTCGTCCTCATCCGCAACAACGGAGATGACCTTTGCAGGACTCAGTGCGTTCTCGATCAGGAATGCCGGGTTGTCATCCCAGTTGATGATATCGATCTTCTCACCGCGGAGCTCATTTACGATCGCGTTGACTCTCGCGCCGTTTAAGCCGACACATGCGCCTACCGGATCTACGTTCGGATCTGTAGAGCTGACTGCGATCTTTGTTCTGGAACCTGCCTCACGGGCGATCGCGCGGATCTCAACGGTACCGTCACGAACCTCTGCGATCTCGGCCTCAAACAGACGTCTCACAAGGTCCGGATGGGTTCTGGATACGGAGATTCTCGGTCCTTTCGGGCTGTCCTTGACTTCCAGGATATAAACCTTGATACGCTCGGTTCTCTGGAAGGTCTCGCCTTTGACCTGCTCAGCCTCCGGGAGGATCGCATCGATCTTTCCGAGATCTACGCTGACATTGCGGCCGATGTAACGCTGAACGATACCGGTAACGACCTCTTTCTCCTTGCACTGCCACTCGCTTAACTGGGATTTCCGGCTCTCCTCGCGGATCTTCTGTAAGATCACGTTCTTTGCGTTCTGGGTCGCGATACGGCCGAAATCATGGGAATCAATGGGGATCTGGACGATGTCGCCAAGGACATGTCTCGGAGCGATCATTCTTGCGTCGGCGAGGCTGATCTGTGTGATCGGATCCTCCACGTTCTCAACGACCTCTTTTTCCATATATACGGAATAATCGCAGCCATCCGGATCAATGATGACTTTCACATTGTCGGCCTTGCCGAAATGGTTCTTGCAGGCAGTGAGAAGGGAGTTCTCGATGGCCTCCAGCAATGTGTCCTTACTGATGTTGTACTCTTTTTCGAGTATGTTCATCGATTCCATCAGTTCCTTGTTCATTTTTTATCCTCCTTATTAAAAATCGAATGCCAGACGAATTAAGGCAATGTCTTTTCTATTGAATGTACTCTCGGAACCATCCTCGTAGCGGATCGTCACGGTGTCCGCGTCATATGCTGTGAGGATCCCTGAAAAGTCTTTCTGTCTGTCGATCGCGCGGTACAGCTTGATGTCGACCGCCTCACCGAGACTTCTCTTAAAGTCTTTCTCTTTCTTTAACGGTCTTCCGAGTCCCGGGGAGCTCACCTCTAGGATATAGCTGTCATCGATAAAGTCCTCTTTATCGAGCCAGTCGCTCAGACGTCTCGATACCATCTCACAGTCATCCACTGTAAAACCGCCCTCTTTGTCGATGTACGCTCTCAGGTACCAGGTACCAGCTTCCTTCACGTACTCCACGTCGACCAGTTCATAATTGTTCTCTTCCATGATCGGGGTTAAAAACTTCTCGACCCTGGATTCATATTCCTCTCTTCTTGCCATGGGTTTCCACCGCCTCTCTGCCGGATCTTTCCGGTTATGCAAAACGAAAGAGTGGACGTTTCGTCCACTCTTTTGACCGGTTACTTATGTTATCGATTAGCATCATAGCATAGAAAGCCAGAAAAATCAAGGGTTTTACCGGGAAATCATAGAAATATCGGCATAATGGTCTCCTCTCAGGTCTGCCCCTGTTGCCTGTCATCAAAAAATCCTCTGCCTGCCAGCCACCGATACCGGATCGTCAAAAGAAGAAGCGCCATCCCCCAGGCGAGAGGTGTTGAGAGATATACCCCTGTGTATCCTGATATCCCCGAAAAAGCGGCACAGCCTGCCCATCTCGAAAATAATTCCAGAATTCCTCCCGCCATCGGAACTGCTGCTTCCCCGATTCCCTGAAGGGAGCTCCTCATGATCTGCATGGTACACAATAGCCAGAAAAAGACTGCAATGATGACCAGATACACATATCCGTACTCCACAATCTTTGGATCACAAGTTTCCATGAACAGACCAATGAATGGACGCCCCAGACATACATTGACGGCCGAAGACAGGATCACACAGACCGTGCCGAGAGCAATACATTGCCGGATCCCACACCGGATCCTTTCTCTCTTTCCGGCTCCCATATTCTGCCCGCAGTACACTTCCATTGCCAACGCCAACGCGTTAAACGGCTGGGTTACAAGATTCTCTACCTTTCCCGCGGCAGTATACCCCGCCACCACAAGCGCCCCGTGTTCATTCAGATACGCCTGCAGGATCATGATACCGACTGCTGTCACGGAAAACTGAAGTGCCATCGGAACTCCGATCCGCAGATGGGCGAACGCTTCCCTGCACTCCACCTTCAAATATCTTTTTTCCGGTCTCAATACCGGATACCGCTTCACTGCATATAGATGGCATGCGACCGCTGAGACAAGCTGGGATATCACGGTGGCAAGTGCGGCACCTCCCACCCCACTGTGGAAACCACGAATCATGATCACATCGAGAACCACATTCAGAACAGATGAAATGATCAGAAAATAGAGGGGCGTCCGGCTGTCTCCCAATGCGCGCAAAAGACCGGCCATCAGATTATAATATAAAACGGCTCCGAGTCCCAGATATGTGATCCGGATATAGGTACGCGCATAAGGAAAGATTTCCTCCGGCGTATTCATAAATTTCAAAAGTGGTACTGCCGTCGCAACGCTGAGCACCGTCAGCAGTACTGCCGTCACAACGCACAATACCATTGATGCTGCGGCGGATTCTTTTATTTTTTCAGGATCTCCCTGCCCCGCCCTCTGGGCTGTAACAACAGAAAAACCACCGGTCAAACCGGTGGCAAACCCAAGGACGAGGAAACTCATGGCAGCCGCTGCTCCGACTCCCGCCAACGGATATACACCGACCAGCCTGCCAATGATCATGGCATCTGCCAGACTGTACAGCTGCTGAAACAGATTTCCCATCAGCACAGGAATCGAAAACCGTAAGATCACTTTCCATGGTGTTCCCTCTGTCATATCAATTCCTCCATCCTGTTATCCCGCCTGTTTTTCCCAGTCGTTTTCTTTCATGTTCGTATAGACATAGACTGCTGCCGACAAAACAGAAAACAGGAACATGATCACAGAAAGGGCCGCTGCCTTCTCATAATGCATATTGTTAAACTGGTTATAAAGAGCGATTCCCATCATCTGGGGATTTGTTCCATCCATAAGATATGGGGTTGTAAATGAACTGATGTTGCTCATAAATACAAACGTAGCTGCTACGAACACATCCCGGTAAGTCATCGGAATGATCATGTCTTTTAAGATCCTCAGTTTTCCGGCACCGGCGTCCCTTGCCGCTTCAATGACCGGATTATGGATCTTGGACATCGCTGCCGCAAGGAGCATTGTAGCGAATGGTATGTTGAACCAGAGATTCATCAGCACGATTCCTTTTCCGTTATACATAAGACCAAGCTTGATATTCAGTCCAAAGAGCTGTGAGATCCGGTTAATCAGTCCGGAATCCCGGATAACCGTGATCATGCCGTTCACTGCCACCATTCCCGGAATAAATCTCGGGAGCAGATACAGATGACCGATCGCCCTGCTGACAACAGAGTCCGAAAATCTGAGATAGATCGCCAGGAAATAGGAGATCCCGATCGCCAGCACTACGGTAGCCATCACGATCTCAAGTGTATAAAGAATGTTCCCGCGCTGAATGCGGTCTGTAAAGAAAAATATGTAATTGTCAGGACCCCAGCCGCCTTCCTCCAGCTGGAAGCTGCGAAGAAGACTGACTGCGATCGGGTAAAAGATCACCGTTACCATGATCATGATCGACGGGAAAATGAGAAGATATGGCAATATCTTTTGAACGGTCGTTTTTTTCATATTCTCTCACTTCTCCTACTGAAGAGTTCCGATCTCTTTATCCCATTCCTCATATAACTCTGTTCCGAGAGTTCCAAGGCTGCTCATACGGAAGGAATCGACCTTCAGGGTCTCGATCGTCTTTGTGAGCTCTGGATCAAGAAGGCTGTAATCGATAACCGGAATTGCCGCCATGGAATCAAGAGCGATATTCTGCGCATCTGCGCTCAGCATGTAATCGATAAAGGCGTATGCACCATCCTCATTGGATCCGATCGATGGGATTCCGAGAACCACCGGATTTCCTGTAAAGGATGGGTCGATCTGACTGATGCGGATGGATTCCGGAAGCGTTCCCTGTTTCATCTGGGTCAGCGCCATATCTGCCCATGCAGGAACCATATCAACCTCTTTATTTGCAAGCAGATCCAGTGTTCCCTGGTTTTTGTTCGGGTATACAACTTTGCCGGAGGACTGGTACATATACGGATGGAGCTCTTTCAAAAGATCAAAGCCCTCTCCCCACTTTTCCTTCCAGGACTCATCAGAAGAGGTAAGCGCCTCCTCCGGGAGATAGTTGTAAATACTGGTCACAACAAAGGAACCGCCGGCTCCACCGGAGGATGGAGTATTGTATGCAAAACGGCCCGGATGATCCTTGATCCACTGATACAGCTCCTCTGCTGTTTTCGGCGGTTCCTTCACAACATCGGAATTATACGCAAGGACCACGGTTGTTCCGCGATATGGGATTACCAGATCATTTCTGTAGGTGGATTCCACTTTAAGATTCTCTGCATTCGGGATCTTAGAACGATCCAGCGTTACAAAGAAGTCTTCTCCTCCTTCCGAGATGTACTTTGTCACTTCGTCTCCGCCAAGCTCGATCACATCAAAGTTTGTTTTCGTCTGACCCGCCTTTTTTGCCGCCACTACACGGTCAAAAAGGCCTTCCGCTCCTGTACCGGATGTGATAAACTCCAACTTTGCTTCATACTTGTCCTGAGAAGCATTAAATGTTTCGATCTGCTTTTCAAACTGTACACGGACATTATCCGATCCACCGGCCCACACGGTAACGACGGACTTTCCGTTTCCTGCTTTTTGTGCAGTTGTATTTCCTGCCCCGGAGCAGCCCGTCATAAACGCCGCTCCCATTGCCAGAGACATGATAACCGCAGTAATTTTCTTTCCATTGCACTTCATTTTCAATTTCTCCTTTAATATATGAATGATGTTGGGAACAAAAGGGATCTCATCGTCTGAACTTATATTCAGGCACAATACTCGTATGTCTTTATAAATTTCATTGATACCAGATCGCGCGGCTTAAATTCTTCCTCCGCGCCTTTTGGTACATATGTTTTTATGATCTGACCATCGGACTCTACATTGACCTCGACATAATGTCCAAGGACCATGACTGTCCGGACATATCCCTTTTTCTCACCGGATACATCACCTTTTGTCACGATCACATCCTCCGGACGCACAGCCAGTGTCTTCACTCCTCCATCCGGCAGGAAATTCATTTCCCCGATGAAGGATGCCACGAACCGGCTTGCCGGATGATCATAGATTTCGGTCGGAGTTCCGATCTGCTCGATCACTCCCTTGTTCATTACAACGATCCGATGGGAAAGAGCCATGGCCTCTTCCTGATCATGTGTGACAAAAACAACCGTGATCTTCAGTTCTTCCTGAATTTTCTTTAATTCTTCCCTCATCTGCGCACGGATCTTGGCATCCAGTGCGGAAAACGGCTCATCCAGAAGAAGGACCGATGGTTTTAAAAGAAGAGCCCTCGCGATCGCCACCCGCTGCTGCTGGCCTCCGGATAACTGTCCCGGATATTTCTTTTCAAAGCCCTGCATATTTACAAGCTCAAGCCCACGCTTCACGCTTCGGCTGATCTCTTCTTTTGAATATTTTTTTATCTTAAGACCAAACGCCAGATTCTCATACACCGTCATATGCGGCCACAGATTATAGCTCTGGAATACCATCGCCGTCGGCCGGTTCTCCGGTGCCAGATCCTTCACGGAGCAGCCATCGATCAGAATGTCTCCGTCATCAATATCAAGGAAACCTCCGATCGTTCTGAGGATCGTGGATTTTCCACATCCGGATGGTCCCAGCATCGTGAGAAATTCACCTTCCCTGACATCCATGTTGATGTTTTCCACTCCGTCCCCGTTTTTATAATGCTTTTTCATGTTTCTGATCTGAAGTTTTACTTTTTCTTCCATAACTTGCTCCTTTTTACATTCCATAACCTTTCGAGATCGTATCTGCACTCAGGTATTTTTTCATTGCGAGCAGGATCAGAATCGTCGGAATGATCAAGATCAACGATAATACCGGTCCTGCAGTCAGAGGATATTCCATGATCACCCCGTAAAGCTCTACCGGCATGGTTTTTACCTCCGGGAAACCGACAAGAAGGGTTCCCTGTGCCTCTTCCAAAGAACCAAGGAAGGTAAACACGCCGCCAACCGCGATCCCCGGCATCGCTAACGGAAGGGTAATGCTGAAAAATGTTCTGAGGGGTCCTGCTCCTGCGTCTCTCGCTGACTCCTCCTGCTGCCGGTAAACGCTTTTAAAGGAACCGCTCGGGATCCAGGTCATAAACATCAGGGAATTGACTACATGAATGATCACAACACCAAGGAAGGTTCCCATCAGGTTTAATTTATAAAACAGGATTCCGATCGAAATGTAGAGTCCCATTCTCGGATATGCGTTGCTGAGCAGAAAGGACAGGAGGAAGATTCGTTTTCCTCTGAAATTATATCTGGCAAGAGCGTAAGCGGCCGGGATGCAGATCAGCATGGAGACTGCTGTTACGACGATTGCCAGCGCGAAGGAGGTCGTGATCGACCCCATAAGACTGTTCTGGTCCAGAACAAATTCCCACCACTTAAAGCCAAATTTCTGTGGTATGATCGCCGGGACTTCATATTTATCCGCAAAAGCCAGCATACACAGATTCATAAGCGGAACGTAGAAGAAAAAGAGAAATGCCGCAAAGAAGATGTACTGCAAAAAGTTCCTTTTCCCCATCATGTGATAAAATGCTCTCGGCGTCATCATTACAGCTCCATCTCCTTCTTCACCAGGATCGCTCCCTTTAAATTTCTGGTCGTGATATTTTCCGCTTTCCTTATCATGAGCCGTTTAAGTTCCTTTTCATCATTGACTGTCCAGGCAGAGCATCCAAGTCCTTTTCCTTTGATAAAGGTTATGATCTCATCTGTCAGGATATGGTACTCAGCGTTGATGCAGGTAACCGGAAGACTTGCCGCCTTTTCGATCGCCTCTTTCAGCTTTCTTTCCCTGTCCTGCTCTTCTTCCTTATAAATATCCGGATAAAGATTTTCAATATTTAAAAAGATTCTGGCTTTTTCAAAATTTTTCTTGTTCTCCTCCAGATGGACCGGATCCACCTCACCGGAATAGATCAGCCGTTCTTCCATATGGAAGTGACATGCCATTCGGTACACCGGGATTTCCAGATCTCTTTCCTTCAGGTCACAGTTGATCATCTTTTCAGGCACCTGTGCCATCCGTTCAAACACGTTTCTTAAAAAAACACCCTCGCCGCCATTGTCATCATGTGAAAGGATCAGATCTCCATCCTGTCCCTTCCGGACATCGACTTCCAGACAACCTGCCTCGGATCTGAGAGCATACGTGACAAATTCAAGGGAATTGTCTTCTGTTCCGTCACATCCTGAATGAGCTGTTATGATTCCCATTGTTTTCTCTCCTTTTTGATTTTTACCCCGTCACTCTATCAGTTAATTGTAAAATGTAACTGCATTTGCAGGTAAATAAATCCATAATTTTCAGTAAAGTACATTTAATTGTATGAATTTAAAAAACATTTACAGGTGCTTTACCTTTTTTATTCTTTCATTTTAAAATGATGGGTTACATTAAAAAAATCCAATTCAATGTACTTATTAAGGAGGCCAACGATTTATGGAAATGATCCAGCGTTTTTCCGGTGTGCTCCATCAGGGGTATCACGGGAATATCATTTACAATTTTTTTCTTCCTTCTGATCTTTCTTCCCTCTCTGTTGTTCTTACTTATCAGAAAGAACATCCTTCCGATCCTGACAGTTATTTCAACAGGCGTAGGACGGAGCTTGCCCCAATTCTGGAACAATATATGGAACAACCGGTTTCTGAAGATCTGCTCCGCAGGGAAATCAACGCTATAAAAACAGAGATCCAGCTCTGCTTCATGTTAAATTCCGTCTTCGTCGGAAACATCCATATGCCGGGGGAAGTAAAGGAAATGACAATTTCGGGAAATTCTGCCAGCCACGGCTGTATCCCCTGTAAGGATCTCTCCGGCATGGCAAAAATCATCATAAACATCTTTCATGCAGCGGAAGATGAGACACCCTACCAGCTTGAGATTTTCGGAGAATCCCGCGATCCTGCAAAAATCGGGAAGGAGACAAATGAACATGTGGAAAAGAATTGAACTTCACAATCATACCGTAGAATCTGACGGCAGTATGACCGTCACCGAGCTCGTGCGCTTTCTTACTTCAAAACATATCCGTTCCTTTTCTCTCACGGATCATAATACGATATCGGGCTGGAGACAGCTCCCGGAATCTGTCCGTGAAATCTCCCCGGATTCCGAATTTATCTGTGGCTATGAACTGACCTCGTACTTCGGGCATATGCTGTGCCAGAACATCGATTCCTATATTCCCTGGGACGATATCAATGCTGGCTGTGCGGATCCTTTATTTCAGAGAGTCCATGAGGCCGGCGGACTGGCCGGTCCTGCCCACCCCTGTTCCATTCCTTTTCCGTTTTCTACCGGGATGCGCTGGTCCATGAGGATCCATGACCACAGTCTGATCGATTTCATTGAGATCATAAACAATGCCCACCCGATGATCCCTGACAACAAAAACGCGATCTTATGGTGGGAGGATCTGATCTTTCAGGGATACCATATCGCGGCCACATCCGGACTTGATCTGCATCAGCCACAGCTTCCGGACCATTTGTTTACAACATTCCTCCGGATCTCTGATCCGTTCCTCCACCGCTCTCTGAAGGATCAGTTGGAACACTGTATCAAAAATACGGAAACCTGCGTCACCCGCGGACCGGTCGCAGACTGGTTTGCGGACCGGGAACGGCTCTATATCCGTTTAGAGCCGGGACTGACGCCCCCTGATATCCATGGATCTTATCTTTGTGAGCTGCGCACAGAACAGGGCCGTCATGTATTTTCCTTCGACGGGTTTCTCTGTGTCCTGCCCACATCTGTCCTTTCTGAGATCAGACAGGCTGCCTTGTTCTTTATCTATCAGGACCTGGTAGACTGGGAACATCTCATCTGCATTGCGCGTCCGTTCTTCCGACCGGATCCCTGTTGACAGGGGCCGCCCATTGATACGCCACTGTATCGTTGCATAAGGTTCTTTTTTCTGATATACTGTGTCTAAATACTGGTTCAGTGGACCGTTATGGAAATTTTCAGAAAGCGGACTTAATATATGAAACGATTTGTGATCGGAATCCTCGCGCATGTCGATGCCGGAAAGACAACGATGTCCGAGGCAATTTTATACGAGACAGGAAAACTAAAGAAAATGGGGCGTGTGGACAATCGTGACGCCTTTCTTGATACCTTCGCGCTTGAACGCGCCCGGGGCATCACGATCTTTTCAAAGCAGGCGGTCTTTCCGTTGGGCGATACTTTCGTGACACTCCTCGACACGCCGGGTCATGTGGACTTTTCGGCGGAGATGGAGCGGACACTGCAGGTCCTTGACTATGCGGTATTGATCGTCAGCGGAGCTGATGGGGTTCAGGGACATACGGAGACACTGTGGAGACTTTTAAAACGGTATCGGATCCCGGTATTTCTCTTTGTGAATAAGATGGATCAGAAGGGGACGGATCGAGAGGCGGTGCTGGCATCACTGAAGGAACGGCTGGATCACGGGATCGTGGATTTCAGCGGGGTGTCCGGAAACCGTGATATTCTTGGAACTTCTGATAAAACCGCTGAGGAGATTGCCACCTGCGATGAAGCACTTCTGGAAGCTTATCTGGCAGACGGCAGCTTAAAGACGGAGGACGTTCGGAACGCAATCCAGAACCGGAAGCTCTTTCCCTGCTTTTTCGGCTCCGCGTTAAAGCTCACCGGCGTCCGGGAATTTCTGACCGCCCTCGGGGAATTTGCGTCATGCCCGGACTATACGAAGGACTTCGGTGCAAAGGTGTTTAAGATCTCCCGCGACGAGACAGGTGTACGGATGACGCATTTGAAGATCACGGGCGGAAATTTGAAGATCCGTGATTCGCTGTCACTTGATTCAGATGAGAAGATCAACCAGATCCGGCTCTATTCCGGCTCAAAGTTCGAGGCGTTAAAGGAGGCGGAACCCGGCATGGTGGTGGCTGTCACAGGGATTTCCGACACGAAGCCGGGACAGGTCTTCGGAACTGCCTCCGACAGTGTTCTTCCACTCCTGGAGTCGGTCCTCACATACCGGATCCTACTGCCATTCGGAACAGACTCCCACACCATGCTCAAAAATATGCGCATGCTGGAGGAGGAAGACCCGCAGCTCCACATTGTCTGGAACGAGGCGCTTGGCGAAATTCAGGCACAGGTCATGGGCGATGTGCAGATGGAGATCTTAAAGAGCCAGGTTCTGGACCGTTTCGGCGTGGAGATCGGTTTTGGAGAAGGAAATATTGTCTACAAGGAAACGATCGCTAAGACCGTCGAGGGCGTCGGACATTTCGAACCGCTGCGCCACTACGCGGAAGTCCATCTTTTAATGGAACCCGGAGAGCAGGGAAGCGGACTCGTCTTTGATACCAACTGCAGCGAGGATATGCTGGATAAGAACTGGCAGAGACTGATTTTAACGCATCTCGAAGAAAAGAGATTTCGCGGGATTTTAACGGGCTCTGAGATCACCGATATGAAGCTCACTCTGATCGCCGGACGTGCCCACCAGAAGCACACTGAGGGTGGGGATTTCCGTCAGGCAACCTACCGCGCTGTCCGTCAGGGACTCTGCGAGGCGGGGTGTGTGCTCTTAGAGCCTTACTACGCATTCCGTCTGGAGGTTCCGTCCGAGAATCTCGGACGCGCGATGGCGGACCTCGACCGGATGCAGGGTGAATTTTCCGCACCGGAGCAGGACGGCGCAATGGCTCTGCTCACCGGGACCGCGCCGGTTTCCACGATGCGGAACTACCAGCGGGATGTGCTCTCCTACACGAAAGGACGCGGAAGACTGACGCTCAGCCTTTCCGGGTATGAACCGTGCCACAACGCGGAGGAAGTCATCGCTGCTTCCGGATATGATTTCGATTTTGACCTTCAGGACCCGGCAGGATCTGTTTTCTGCTCCCACGGCGCCGGCTTTGTCGTTCCGTGGAACGAAGTGAAAAACTATATGCATGTGGAGAGTCCGCTCGCAAAGCAGCTTGCGAAGGAAGCGCAGGAGCGGGATTTAAGAGAGGTAAATGAACGGCTCCAGGCGATGGAGGCCGATGTGGCGGCCGGGAAGGTTCCGGCCGGAGCAGCCGGCGGCAGTGCAAAGTTTCGTTCCGGCAGTCCCTCTGGTGCTGTTTCTGAGGCAGCGGTTGCTGCAAATACAGGTTCCGGCTCTTCCCGCGGCCGCGGAGACGGCTCCCTCTCCTTCTATGATGATAAGGAACTCCAGGCGATCTTCACCCGTACATACGGCGAACCGAAGCGAAAACTCGCCTCGGACTATGACTCCCGCACCGTGATCCGTGCCAAAAATACAGCTCCTGTAAAACCGTCAAAAGAGAAAGAGGAGCCGGAAGACGAATATCTTCTCGTCGACGGCTACAACATCATCTTTGCATGGGACGAGCTGAGTGAGCTTGCCGCCGTCAATATCGATGCGGCCCGCTACAAGCTCATGGACATCTTGAGCAATTATCAGGGATTCCGGAAGATCTGCGTCATCGTTGTCTTCGATGCCTACAAGGTTCCGGGCGGTGTCGAGAAAGTCCAGAAATATCACAACATCCACGTTGTGTATACAAAAGAAGCGGAGACCGCAGACCAGTACATCGAAAAAGTCGCGATCCGTATCGGCAGGCGTTACCGCACCACCGTAGCAACCTCCGACGGCGTGATCCAGCTCATCATCCGCAGCCAGGGCTGCATCCTCTGGTCCGCGAGGGATTTCCGTGAAGAGATCGAACGCGTCGGCAAACTGATCTCCGAGGAGAAAGGAAAACATACCGGCAGTGCGAAGAATTACCTCTTCCTGCACGCCGATGAGGAAACGAGAAAATATCTGGAAGATGTGCGGCTGGGGAAGAAACCGGAGATGCCGTAGTCATTTTTCGCAAATGGCGGAATTTCTCATTTTTCTGCCTTGCGCGGTTGCCTGCGGCATTCTCAGGCTTCTCGCAAGTGCACATTCCTGGCACATACTGCCTTTTTCCGGAAAGTTTCATCTAATTTTCCCGGAGAACAAAAAAAGAGATATTCACCTGTCTTCCCAATTTTCTGCCGCTGACATATTCAGCTTCTGAAAATTTTGGGATGACCGTGAAGGTCTCTTTTTTATCTTATCCGATCCATTATTTTTTCATGGATTCGATTACGCATTCATGTTTCTTTGTACTCTTATCATAATTGATCCCCACCAGCAGTAAATTTCCATGGTAATCTTTCAATGCATTCCCATACTGCTTTTCTTTTATCTGTGCCAGCGCGGCATCCGCACCTTTATCCCACTTTAATTCTATGATAATTGCCGGTTTATCCAGATGATGTTTCCGTGGGATCATACAGATATCAGCAAATCCTTTTCCTGATGGCGGTTCACGCACGATCGCATAATATTCTCTCGCAAAATAAAATGCAAGACTGACCGTACAGCTAAGTGAATTTTCATCATTATACTGAAGAATAGAAATCTCTTCATGTGCCTTATCGATTCCTGCTGCCACTGCATCAGCATCCATTTTCCACAGTGCATCCAGTAATCTGCGGGATGCTTCCACCGAATCCGCAACTCCATGCCAGCTCATGGTACTGATCGCATTAACATATTCTTTCGAAACTTCCTTATTGGGAATTTCCACTGTCCCATTCGTACTATTGTAAGTCAGATATCCAAGATGTACCAAGAGCGTAAGGACATCATCCTTTGTCGCAAAAGTCGTCATGTCGTTACTGAATGTACCAATATTGACGTACACTTCCTCGCCTGCAAGCATTCTGACGACTGAATCCTGCAGCCCATCCATATTCATCTGGATATAGATCTTCAGTGCTTCATAAGTTTCCGTCTGATTCCAGTATGTTCCAAACTTATGTCTGAGCATGGCCTCTACAACAGATTTCGGGCTGTACATGGAATAATACTGATCCCCGGACTGCCGGTGTGCGACAAGCCCATATCCATCATACCATGCCTTTGCTTCGTCAAAATCCATCTCATATTTCTGACAGAGCTGTGCCACTTCCTGTCCGGTAAATCCAAAATACTCCGCAAGCTCCCCCGGATCTGTCATGGAATACTCTGTAAACATATTTAACGCAGAATGTGATCCGTATTTTTTTATCGGAAGAATGCCTGTCATATACGCAAGAGCAACATACTCTTTATCCTTCAGCCATGCCCGTAGAAAATCCAGATATTTCTTCTGTGAATCCTGATCCTGCTGGTATTCCCGGAACAGGCAGTCCCATTCATCGATCAGGATCACAAATGCTCGTTTCGTCTTTGCATAAATATCTTTCATTACCTGGATCAGATTACTCTCGTCCCGAAAACGAACATCATCAAAATGTTCCATGAGATCAAACACCAGATATTTTTTCAACATCGAAAGCATCTCATCCATACTTCCTGTCATGCTGAGGAATTCCTGTATGTTTACCTTGATCACATCATATTGATTCAAATGAGCACGATAGGATTCCGCTTTGCTGATCTTCAGCGAACGAAACAATAAATCTGCATCTTCCCCACGCTCATAATAAGCAGCAAGCATATCTGCTGCCATTGATTTTCCAAAACGTCTTGGTCGGCTTACACACAGGAACTTTTGTCTTGTATCCAAAACTGCATTCGTTTTTTCGATCAGACCTGTCTTATCTACATAAATTTCAGAATTCAGTCTCTCCTGAAATCCCTTGCTTCCCGGATTCAGGTAACTTCCCATGTGCAATCCTCCCTTCTTTATTTTCCGCACTTACCAAGGATCTCCCCACAGATCTCCTCCGCTGTCTTTCCATCCGTCGCAACGGTGATATCTGCGGCCGCCTCATACTTCGAACGACGCTTTTCCATCAGATCCTCAATGTAAGAAAGATTCATATTTCCATTCAGGACTGGGCGCTCTGTGCTGTCCTTGACTCTCCCATAGATCGTCTCCGGTGTCGCTGTGAGAAGGACGATCTTTCCGCATTTCTTCATAAGACGGACATTCTCCTCCTTCAGCACGGCTCCGCCCCCGCACGAAATCACCGCCGGATCCCGGTCTGAAAAACTGCGGATCAGCGCTGTCTCAAGTGACCGGAAATATGGCTCACCTTTCTCTTTAAAGATTTCCGCGATCTCCATCTGTTCCCCGTTCACGATCTCCTGATCCATCTCCACCTGCTCCGCCCCGGTCATCTCCGCCAGACGCGCCGCATTCGTACTCTTTCCACATCCCATAAATCCGATCAGAAAAATATGTTCCTTCAGTCCTGCCATCCTTACATTCTCCTCTTTCGCCGCCCGTGCCACACAGAATTTCCGTTCTGTCCTCACAGGTATCATTAAGAAAAGTATAGCAGATATAAAAAAGAACTGCAAGCCGGGGATTACCGCAGGCCCTGCCTTGCCGCTATGTCGCGTTACCCCCCCCCCAAGTTTTCCCCGGAATAATCTGAAAGCTCTCATTCCCGATGTATCTCAACGGTAGCTTTCCGCCAATTCATCCTTCATTCCTCATAGCGCCGATCCAACCCAACAGTAAGCTTCCGCCAGCGCATCCTTCTTAGCACCCAATATCTCCCAGCGGTGAGCTTCCGGGCAGGAGTGCATGATCCGGGGAGCTGGCTTCCTCTTAGCTCGCGGGTGACTGCGTTGGAGAATCGGGGACACTTGTCTGAGCGCAGCGAGTTGTGTCCCCGATTCTCCGCCCTTAGCAGTCTCCCGGGGGCTTAGAGGAACCCTCCCCGCATCCCCAGCACTCCTGTCCGGAAGCTCACCGCGTACCACTCGCCAACATATTCTGC
This sequence comes from Clostridium sp. OF03-18AA, assembly GCF_003478035.1. Taxonomy (GTDB): domain Bacteria; phylum Bacillota; class Clostridia; order Lachnospirales; family Lachnospiraceae; genus Pilosibacter. The sequence continues at coordinate 205,099 of NZ_QUEP01000004.1, read as the reverse complement.
ATTTCATCTCTCCATTGCATTCCCCCATCCCCACTGCTATAATAGAAAAAATGAAAATAATCCCCCGGAGGTACCCATAAAATGGAATATCAGACACCCACCCCGATCACCGGCCACACCGCCCTGATCTGCCTTCTCGGCAGTCCCTGCGCCCACAGCATCTCCCCAATGATGCACAACGCATCCTTTGAAGCACTCGGTCTCGACTACCGCTATCTCGCCTTTGACGTAAATGAAGCAACACTTCCAACCGCTGTCGCCGGCTTAAAAGTCCTCGGTGCCCGCGGTTTCAACCTGACCATGCCGGATAAAAACCTCATGGTCTCCCTCTGCGACGAACTCTCCACCGCTGCCCGGATCATCGGCGCTGTCAACACGGTCGTAAACGAAAACGGACGCCTTATCGGCCATAACACCGACGGCATCGGCTACATGCAGTCCGTAAAAGATGCCGGTTATGACATCATCGGCAAAAAAATGACTCTTCTCGGAGCCGGCGGCGCCGCGACCGCGATCCTGGTCCAGGCGGCACTCGACGGCTTAAAGGAAATCTCTGTCTTCGTGAGACCGACCAGCCGATTCTATGACCGCCTGGTACATACTGTGGACGAACTCACAAAGATCACCGACTGCAAGATCAAAATCTGCGATTTTTCCGATGCTGAACTCTTAAAACAGGAACTCGCAGACAGCGCCATCCTCACAAACGGAACCTCCGTCGGCATGGCCCCGCACGAGGATACCTGCCCGGTCCCGGAAGATCTCGTCTTCCCGGACGGTCTCATCGTATCCGACATCATCTACAATCCGCGTGAGACAAGACTCCTCTCCATGGCAAAACATCAGGGAAACCCGTTCTTCAACGGTTCCTACATGCTCCTCTACCAGGGCGCCGAGGCGTTCCGCCTCTGGACCGGAAAAGAGATGCCGGTGGAGCAGATCAAACGTGAGTTTTTCTCCAGATAAGACAGTCTGCAAGTTTTTGATCCTGCATCCCGGATATGCCGGATTTCACAAAAAGCCGATGAAATCAGGGTAGCTCCACCCGATTTCACCGGCTTTTTCATTTACGCGAACAACGAGCCAAAGTCCGCGCTTGCGCGAGACCTTGGCGACTGTCGCGATAACAAGGGGAAACTCGCGAAGCGTGTTTTCACTTGTTGATCTGATTCTTTTATTTTCCTCAATACCTCATTTTCCGTTCAGAACATTCCTATCCATGAAAAGCTGCCCGAATCGCTTCTTATTTGTAAATATACCGCTTTACTGTGCATCGATGATCTCCTCCGCCATCGCGAACATCTCCTCCGCGCTCAGCTCCTCGCCAAACTTGAACAGGCTGTACCCCTGACCGTCCATGTCCCACTCGACCATACAGGAGGTTGTGATCTCGATCTCATCACTGCCGTAAGCAAGGTCAAAGATGCCCGCTTCCTGGGCCTTTTTGTCCTCCTCGGTGAGTTCATAATTGGCCGGCACAAATTTGTTGACCGTCTTATAGAATCGAAGTTCCGTGCCATCCCCGCACGTCTTTACATCCGTCGGAGCGCTCCCGCCGTCCAGACCGACTTCCGCAGAAAATGTGATCGGTTCCATCCCCTCTTTTCCATAAGTAATGTCGAGATGGATCCCCTTGCCCAGCTTATTTCCATCCTTGTCACTCGTCTCATAGTTCACCGGGACAGCACTCTCGAACGTATATCCATTGGAAAACTGTTCCGGGAAATTTACCTTCGGGCCATGTTCCTCCTGAAGCTTTAACGCCTGTTCATAAGTATGCACCTCATCTCTCCGGTCACTGTGCGATGTCACTCCCGCAATGTTCCCGATCGCAAATGCTGTCATGCTGCCAAATACACAGATCGCTGCCACCGCGATCACTGCCTTTTTCATAAATCCTCTCTTCATATGAGTTTCCTCTCTTTCTATCTGTTCATATACACGTTTCCTGATCCGCACCTCCCGCAGGGATTCATCCGGAAGTTCTCCTGCGCGGCTCTCAAACATTTTTTTCAGTCTTTCTTCTAAGATAGGATCGTCCATGTTTTTCCTCCTTCCTCCTGCGTGAGGACCTTCTTTAACTGCTCCTTCGCATGGTACAGTCTTGATTTCACCGTGCCCTCGAACACTCCGCAGACCTTCGCGATCTCGCGGATCGGCATGCCATTATAATAGTAAAGGATCAGAACCGTTTTCTGTTTCGGCGGCAGCTTCTCCACCGCCTCAAAAAGGATCCGTTCCTCCTCCTTCATGATGCAGGTTTCCAGGACCGACCGTTTTGTGTCCTCCTGCCCGGATGCCGGTTCCTCCTCCGGACACTCCCGCCCTGTCTTTTTGCAGATCTTCCATGCCGACCTCGTGAGGATCCGGTAAAACCATGTCTTAAAGGCCGCCGGCTCTCTGAGCTTCTTTCTGTTTAAATAGCAGGCGGTAAATGTCTCCTGGACAATGTCCTCACTGTCCGCAGCATTTCCGGATATCAGCCATGCGGCTCTGAGCGCCGGCTTCTCATATCGCTCCATCAACGTTCCGAATGCCTCCATGTCGCCATCGATCATCCGTCTCACGATATTCTCTTCATCCATGTCCTGCCTCCTCTCTTTTTTGATGCATCTGTCTTATAGAGACAGGAACCTTGAGGAAAGTTCATTTTTTCTAATAATTTATATAAAAAAGACAAAAAATTGGCTTCGTCACATTCAGTCTTAACGCTAAGTTGTCTGCAGCAATCCGCACCTTCGCACAAGTACGCATCATTGACACATCGTGCCTTTTTATTAATCAGGAAATTTCATCGGAATTTCCTGCCAGATAAAACAGGACAGTGCTCCACATTTCTGTCGATGCACTGTCCTGTATCATGATCCGTTTATTTAGTTTACACGCATGCACATCCGGTCCGCGATCCTGACCCGTACAGACCGATCGTTCCTTTTCAGGGACTCCACACATGCCAGACTCATATTCTCTCAGTCACAGCTTGCCATCAAGCGTAAATTTCCTGACTTTCTGCTTTTCGTTTTCCTGAATATGATTCGTCACAGTTTGCTCCTGCTTGTAAACTCCCTGTACTTCTGAACTGCCTTTTCTTTCGCCTCTTTCATGATCTCCTCCACCGAGTTCCCTTCGATGTCGAGTCCCTCAGCGGTATAGCATACGGTCTCATTGATCCCGTAATAGACCTTGCAGAGCTTCTCCAGATACTCATATCCGAGGTTCAGCTCCCCGATGGATCCGCCGCTGGTCGTCACATAGTGGAGACTGTCTGCATGGCACAGACCGCCCGGAATGCCCTTGGAGGAGAATGTAAACGTCAGACCTGTCACGCAGATCTGCTCCAGATAACATTTCATCCGTGCCGGGAATGAGAAATCCCAGTACGGAGCTGCAACAACGATCCGGTCCGCAGCCGCGAACTGCTTCGCGTAAGTGAAAAGCGGTCCCTCAAAATTTCCTGCTCTTGTAAGCGATTCCCGGAGTGCGCTCTCCTTACCCGTGAAGAGTTTCAGATCTTCATCCTCAAGATTTAAAGTCTCGATCTCATACTCCCCGTTCTGATTCATTTCCTTTAATAACGCCTGTGCGAGCTGTTCCGTCCTTGAGATGCCGCGGTTGACGCAGGCATCGATGAATAATAACTTTTTCATTGCGGATCTCCCTGTTTATGTTTTACCCATGCACCTGATTCTGCTATATTGATCCAGCTTTTACGCTTATCATGAAGCCAAAAGCAATTTCACTGTTTCTGCACACATTTCAGACCGTCTTTATCACAGATTTTCCTTTGGCTGTCACATATTCAGCAGCTGTCTCGACAGCTCCAGAATCTCCTCCGTGTTCCTGCTGTTGAAGATCTCAACTTTTCCGCCGGATTCCCGGTCCGAGAGAAGTCCGCGCTCCTCAAGACGCCTTTTCGTCTGCTTTGCGGTCCCGAATCCGCCGTCGTAAACGAAAACTCCCGGCAGATGTTTCTGGATCACCTCACGGATCAGCGGATAATGCGTACATCCGAGAACGACCGCATCGATCTCTGCTTTGTCGTACGGTGCAAACTGTTTTTCCAGATAAGCATCGAGAACCGGTCCATCGAGCACGCCGCTTTCAATATATTCCACAAGTCCCGGACACGGCATCTTGATGATGTTCGCATCGTCCTCATAAATATGCATCATCGAATTAAATTTCGTCTGTGACAGCGTCATCGGGGTTGCCATGACGACGACTTTGGAATGTTCCTTTGCCTTGACCGCGGGTTTTAACGCCGGTTCGATCCCGATCACCGGGAGAACCTCCTCATATGCGGCTCGAAGTTCTTTGATCGCCACACTTGTCGCTGTATTGCAGGCCACGACGATTGCTTTCGCGCCCCGCTCCAGCAGAAATTCCACATCTTTTTTTGTCAGGTCGATGACCTCCTCCGGCGTTCTTGTTCCGTATGGGGCATTCGCCGAATCTCCATAATAAATAAAATCTTCTCCCGGCATCAGTTTGACCAGCTCTCTTAACACGCTGATCCCGCCAAGTCCGGAATCCAAAACGCCAATCGGGCGATTGTCTGTACTCATTTTTCTGTCACCTCACCGTTTTTCTGTTCTTCTATATCACTCTGCCCGCCAGAGCTTCCGTATCGCTGAATCTCCTGCCGCAATTCTCCCATCGCTTCTTTCAGGGAGTCCGCTCTGTTGGCGCAATATCAACATGGTATTCCCTCATATCTGCGGAGTCTGCTTTTTCAATCCTCTCCACTGTTACTGGATTTTCCATCTTTCATCCATCTTACCACATTTTCCTCCGCTTGACCATCCACAGCCTCCCCACTTTCGCTTTTTGTGCAATTTTTAAGATTTTTGTCAAAATATTTTTCATTTTTGGTTAATCTGTTTTGCAAAATGCTGCTATACTAACGCTGTAACAAAGAGAACAGCAAATGTTCAACCAAACTTAACAAAACCCCCTTTTCAAAGCTGAGGGCTGCTAAGCGAATCCGGCAGAACAAAAGAAGTTGTTTGCCGGCAATCAGATTTTTGGAGGAAAAGATAAATGACTACTTTAAAAGCTGAAAAAAGAAGCATGGATGTTAAGGCAAAGAGATTAAGAAGAGAAGGATTTGTTACAGGCAATGTTTTCGGACATGCCATCGAGGGTTCTATCCCGGTAAAGATGAATGCAATGGATGTTGATCGTCTTTTAAAGACAGAGCATAAAGGCGGCCAGATCAATCTTGATGTCGAAGGTCAGGTTTACGATGTCCTGATCAAGGAAGTTGATTACAATTCCATGACCAGAAAGATCGATGAGATCGATTTCCAGGCACTGGTAAGCGATGAGAAAGTTTCTTCTACTGCTGAGATCGTGATCCTGAACCGTGAAGCCGTTATCGGCGGTGTTCTTCAGGAAGACTTAAGCGAGGTTGCTTATAAGGCATTCCCGTCCGCTCTTGTTGAGACAACAACTCTGGATGCCGCTGGCCTGAAGGTCGGTGATACTGTCCACGTGAAAGATCTCGAGATCGCAAAGAACAAAGACATCGACTTAAAGACTGATCCGGAGGCAGTTGTACTCTCCGTCATCCCGGTTCACAACGTTGTTCCGGCTACTGAAGTGACAACAGCTCCTGGCACAGTAGCTGCAGATGACAAAGAGATCAAGTAATTGCTCTGGGATCGAATAATTTATCAAATAAAATCAAAACTGGCGGTACTGCTCCCCTGTGGGCGGCGCCGCCAGTTTTTTTAGCAGTTTCACAGAAAACTTAAACATTTTTCAAAAAGGGGATCCACCCACTGAGGTGTGATCCCCTTTCTCCTTCTTTATCCTGCTGTCACTTCAACCTTTTTTCCACTGAAAGCTACACCATACTTGTAGATCCCTGTAACGCCGGCGGAAAGCAGTTCTGTATCATATTTCTTGTCTTCAATCTGTTTCAAAGCGGTCTCTGACAGTTTTTTCAGTTTTTCAGCGCTGCAGTTTTTCTCCGCCTTCAGTTCGATCAGAATTCCAGGAAGACCTTTTCGGATCGGTTTTAACTGAATATCGTAACGTCCATCTCCGGATTCTCTATTGGATGTTGCAAAAGCGCCGTTCATCAAAGCACACAATCCCAGCATAAATCCATGATAAAAATTTTCTCCTGCCGTATCAAAAGAGCTCACGGACTGGGTCAACAGCATCTGTATCTGCGTTTTCAGTCTGTGATTGTCTCCAGAGAAAATAGCTTCCTGAATCGCAATCGCCGTAGATTGAGGAATCATGTTCCCAAGCCGCTGAAGAATCTCTTTATTATACACAAGTGCGATCTCACGGTTTGGCAAGGCAACTTCGCACATAATATCTCCACTGAACGACGTCATAGTTTTCAGGACTTTCAGGTATCCGGTCATCAAAAGGAAACTGTAAATGGTCGATGGATTGCTCCTGATCTGCGGATAAATCACTCCTGTATCAATATAGGTGGTGAAAGTTTCCCCATTGATCAGCGAAGTCAGACGACTATAGATCTCCTTATCCGCCTCCGCCAGGATCTCCCCGATAATGTCATTGCTGCCAGTGGATACCCAGTACGGTCTCGGCTCACATTCGCTGCTGAAATAGCTGACTACTGACCATGGATTAAAGATCTCAGTCCTGCCAAACCGGTAGCCATCATACCATTGACAGATCTCATCATATTGGTCTGCAGCTCCATAATATTCCGCCATCTCTCTCACTTCATCTGCTGTAAATCCAAAATAGGAACTGTATTTATTGTCCAGCACCGAGTTGATCGCCAGGTTATTCATCCCACTGAAAATGCGTTCTCTTGCAACCCTTAAAATTCCAGTAAGGAAGCCGAACGAAAGATGTTTATTATCCTTGAAGCCACCTGAAAACAGGTTTCGCATAAACTGAATGACCTTATCATAAAAGCCTTTCATATATCCCTGCTGGATCGGAGTATCATATTCATCGATAATGATAATGGGGGCTATGCCGTAATGGCTGTGAAGCATTGCTGACAGATCCAGAAGTGCAGAAGCCAGTTCCACCTCCCCCGTCTTTCCGGCCGCTAAGTTCGCATAGATCTGTCTGCTATATTCATCGCATTTTTCACTGGTCTGCAGTTCTTTATGGCGTCTGGTTTCTTTAGCAAAAATATCGCGGATAGCCGCAAATGTTTCTTCCCAGGTATTGAATTTTACATCCTTAAACGTGAGAAAGATCACCGGGTATTTTCCTTGATAATCTCTATATTTCTGTCCGCAGGTCCATATTTTTTTGTTGTTGAAGTAGATGGATGTATCCCTGTCGCTCTTTTCAAAATAGGTGCGCAGCATATCCATATTGAGAGTCTTGCCAAAGCGGCGAGGACGGGTAAACAAGGTTACCATTGGACGCTCATCGATAAAATCTTTGATCATCATCGTCTTGTCGATGTAGTAGTATTCCGATGATGCAAGACAATAATCGGAAACTCCGATCGGCAGAGGCAGCTTTGCTGGCCGTTCCGCTTTCCGGTAAACGCCCGTCCTTATCCGCTGATCTGCCGGTTTCTGCGCGTCTTTCGGGATCATCCAGCGTTTTCCCTGCTTTTCTGCTCCATCAATTTTTCCGTTTTTGCACAGAGTTGAAACTCTTCGTTCTGTTATATTCCAGCGTTTTGCCGCTTCTCTGACCGGGATCATTTCCGTCACTTCGCAACACCTCCTAACATCTTTTATAGCTACAGCATACCTTGCAAAAAGAACTTTGTCAATTTTGTTTCGGAATTATGTCATATATATATCACATTGTTCCTGTATTATTCATGTTCTTTCTCCCTTAAAGTTCCTGCAGCTGTGCACGCACACTCCGGAACCTTTCCGGCAATTCCTCTGCCGCCATCTGCTGCGGGACTTCAACGGTTCCTGCCTCTTTTGCGGTCTCATAAAACCAGCATTTATAGTCGAGTGTGTCCAGCGTTTTCTGCAGTTCCCGCATCTGCGCCCTTAAGATCTCGCGCTGACGGTAAAAAAGCTGCAGTCTCTCATTGATCGTCGAATCTCCCTGCGCTACGAGCGCAATGTACTCGCGGATATCCCGGATCGACATCCCGGACTTTTTCAGACAGTCGATGATCCTGAGCCACTCAATATCATCATCCTTGAACATCCGGATTCCACCGGACGTCCGCTCTACAGATGGAAGAAGTCCCTCTTTATCATAATATCGGAGCGTGGATGCCGGAACATGAAGCATCCTCGCCGTTTCTCCTACCGTATATGCCATGTTAATCTTCCTCTCCCGGTTCTTTATAATACTTTTCTATCTCTCAAACACAACCCAATACGTCCCCAGCACCTGCTCACACGGGATCTTTGCCGCATTTTCTGCGGTAAACGCTTCCTTCGGATACACGTTTTTTACATCTGTCGGATAGGCAGGGAGTGTCTTTCCGATGCTGACGCCATGCGCATCGTTCTCCGTAAACTTCCAACGGAAGCTGCAGTCGCAGAATTCTTTGTTGTTTTCGATCTTTTCAGGCTTTCTCAGGATGATTTCATCTTCAATAAAATAGCAGCCCGCATTGTCCTGCTCCACTCCGTAAGCCATCACATCCTGTTCTACTTTCAAACTCTGCCTCCGTAAGTTTTATCGTTCCTGAACTTCTTTCCCGCTGAGATGTTCGATCTCGATCTCAAAGACCTGTGCCGCTCTTCCCGCCTGCGCGATCTCCTCATCCGCCAGTTTCTCATCCGGGTAATATTTCATCGCAAACCGTTTCAACAGGGCAAGCGTCTCCTCCCCCGTCTCAAGCAGGCGGCATCTGCCGAAGACGACCGTGCTCTGCATATACGGCGCCCATGCTTCCTCCCGGATCGTTTCATTTCCGTAAACCGTAAAGCACACCTTATCCGAAGCCCGCAGCGCATCGACCTTGTGTCCTGCGCGCGCGCCATGGAAATAGATCTTCTGCTCGTTTCTGTCGTAAAAATAGTTGACCGGGATCGCATACGGATAACCGTCATCCCCGTTTACCGCGAGAACACCGCGTCTGCTCTTTTCCAGAAGTGATTCTGCCGCATCAGCCGTAATTGCATTTTTCTTTTTCCGAATTTCCCTGAACATCTCTCTCCTCCATCTCCCGAATAATCTCTTTTTTCCATTTTCAGTCTCATCAGACTTTCCTGTACATATCTGCAAAAAGTCATGATTGTTTCCATAAAACATATTTTCCTCATTTTACCACATTACCGCCCTGACAACAATTATCAAAAAACCCGGATGACAAATTCTGAAATTCCAGTTAATATAGAATTATCGGAACTACTCCGTACTCTCCCAGTTACGGCCCTCTAAAAATCGAAATTGTTCCGCATCTTCACGATTACTGAAAATCATCCGACTCAAAAAAGGAATTTCTATATGGATCTCAGAATACTCCGCTACTTTCTCACAGTAGCCAAAGAACAAAGCTTCACAAAAGCCGCCGAACAGCTTCATATCACCCAGCCGACTCTCTCCAGGCAGTTAGCCGCGTTCGAGGAAGAGCTCGGCATTTCTCTCTTTAACCGGAACGGGCGGACGATCACCCTGACCGACGAGGGGATTCTCCTAAAGCGCCGCGCTCTCGAAATGCTGGATCTCGAAAAGCGGACTCTGGAGGAGCTGAAAGGGACCGAGGAAGTCATCGACGGCAGCGTCACGATCGGCTGCGGGGAATTCGCAGCCGTCGAGATCCTGGCAGAAATCTGCAAAGTCTGCCGTGAAAAATATCCGCTCGTACAGATCGCGATCCACACCGCCACGGCGGATACGGTCTACGAGATGATGAAAAAAGGTCTCGTGGACATCGGGATGTTCCTGGAACCTGTGGATACGGAAGGTCTCGACTACATCCGGATCCCGGAAAGTGACCACTGGGTCGTCGGGATGCGCCCGGACGATCCGCTCGCCGGGAAAGAATTCATCACAAAGCAGGATCTCCTCGGGAAACCGCTGATCCTCCCGGAGCGCACCGGAGTCCAGAGTGAGATCGCAAACTGGTTCGGAAAAGACTTCAATAAGCTCCAGATCGCATTCACCAGCAATCTCGGAACAAATGCCGGAGTCATGGCCTTTTACGGGCTGGGATACCCGGTATCTGTCGCCGGTGCGGCAAGATACTGGCGGCCTGACCTGCTCGTTCAGCGGAAACTCTTCCCAGAAATCACCTCTAGTACCGTGATCGCATGGCAGAGAAATCTGCCGAACTCCCATGCGGTCAACAAATTTATCGAGATCATCAGTTCCGTGGCCACTCATGATGCAGGAACTTCTCTGATTTCGTTAAATGCCTGCAAGGCATAAATCATGATTTGATATAGGTATTGGACATTCAAAAATCTTAGAACTACAATGGATGCATAAGAAGATCCATATCTTCTTTCTGCATCCTTTTTATTTACGCGAACTTGTTTTCACAGGAGGTAATTCAAATGGCAAAAAAATTAGTCGCATATTTCAGTGCAGGCGGAACAACAAAGAAAATTGCAGAGCAGATCGCAGAAGCAGGAAACGCTGATCTCTGCGAGATCACACCGAAGGTGGCATATACAACAGCAGATTTAAACTGGATGGACAAAAAATCCAGAAGCAGCGTGGAGATGAATGACAAGAAATTCAGACCGGAGATCGTAAAGGCAGATATCGATATGAGCGCTTATGATACCGTGATCCTCGGCTTCCCGATCTGGTGGTATGTCGCTCCGACAATCGTGAACACCTTCCTTGAGTCCTACGACTTTACAGGCAAGAAGATCGTCCTCTTCGCGACATCCGGCGGCAGCGGATTCGGCAACACAGTAAAAGAATTAAAACCGTCCGCACCTGGTGCAGAGATCGTGGAAGGAAAGCTTTTAAACAGAGCTTCCAGACAGGAGATCGCTGATTGGGTAAAATCCTTATAATAAAGCAGAAACCGGCTGCAGACTGACATGATCCAGGATCATGCAGCCTGCAGTCGATCTGGAAATGGAGAAAAAACATGGCAAAAATTGTACAGACAGCAGGAAGAAACGCGCTGGGCGAATTTGCTCCCCAGTTCGCGCATTTTAATGACGATGTCCTCTTCGGAGAAAACTGGAACAACCAGGACATCGATGTAAAGACTAGAAGTATCATCACCGTTGTGGCACTCATGTCCTCCGGGATCACGGATTCTTCCCTCGTGTTCCACTTAAAGAATGCAAAAGCACACGGCGTCACCCAGAAAGAGATCGCTGCGATCATCACCCATGTGGCATTCTACGTCGGCTGGCCGAAGGGCTGGGCCGTCTTCAACCTTGCAAAAGAAGTATGGCAGATGAATGAAGGCGATCTTCCTTACAAGGACGAGGCCATGAGAGCCCATGCAAAGTCCATGATCTTCCCGATCGGCGCCCCGAATGACGCCTTCGCAAAATACTTCGTCGGTCAGAGCTATCTCGCACCGGTATCCACCAAACAGGTCGGTGTGTTCAATATGACCTTCGAACCCGGCTGCCGCAACAACTGGCATATCCACCACGCAAAGAGCGGCGGCGGACAGATCCTTGTATGCGTGGCCGGACGCGGCTACTATCAGGAGGAAGGCAAAGAAGCCATCGAGATGAAGCCGGGCGACTGCATCAATATTCCGGCGGAAGTCAAACACTGGCACGGTGCCGCTCCGGATTCCTGGTTCTCCCATCTCGCCATCGAAGTTCCGGGCGAAGAGAACTCCAACGAATGGTGTGAGACCGTTTCTGATGAGGAGTACGGGAAACTGAAATAGGATGATCCCGCACTTTGCCGCATACAAGCGCTCACACTGCAAAGCGCCTGTTTGACAATCCGCTCTTTTTTCTCTATGATTTACACGCAGACAGTGTCTCCTGTTTTTGGAAACTCTGCAAAAATCTGACAGAAAAAGGACGTACAGTATGTTCGAAAAACTAAAATATTTCTCCACGATCTTCTTCGGTACTTTCATCATCGCCGTGGGAGTCTATTTTTTCATGAATCCGAACCACATTGTCAGCGGAAGCATCACCGGACTCGCGGTGGTCCTCGTAAATTTCATTCCGCTGTCGCTCTCCGTCATGACGCTGATCTTAAACATCATCTGCATCATCCTGGCGTTTCTCTTTATCGATAAGACCTTCGGGACAAAGATCATCTTCATCTCCATCCTGCTCCCGGTACTTCTCTTCGTATTTGAAACCGCCTTCCCGGATCCGGGATCTCCGACGGGGAACATCGCCCTGGACGTAGTCGGCATGATCGTTGTGATCTGTTTCGGACAGGCGATCCTCTTCAACGCCAACGCGGCATCCGGCGGTCTCGATATTATCGCGAAGATCATGAACAAATATCTCCATCTGGATCTCGGACAGGCGATCATCATCGCCGGCATGGTGACGGTCGCGAGCTCCTATTTCGCCTACGATCTTCAGACCGTGATCATCGGTGCTCTGGCGACCTACTTCAGCGGTCTCGTGCTGGACTACTTTATCGATGAGTTCACCGGAAAGATCCGGGTGTGCGTGATCTCCGAACACAACGATGAATTCCGCCGCTATGTGATCGAGAATCTCCAGCGCGGCATCACTGTCTACACGGCCACCGGCGGCTACAGCGATGCCCAGAAGAGCGAGATCCTGGCGATCCTCACAAAGAAGGAATATGGTCAGTTTATGGACTATGTCCAGTCAAAAGATCCTAACGCGTTTGTCACGATCTCCAACGTAAAGCGCGTTGTCGGAAGCTGGAATACGCCGAAGAGACGGACGTACTTCTAAAAAAACCAATATTTCCCTTATTATCGCGACAGTCGCCAAGTTCTCGCACAAGCGCAGACTTTGGCTCGTTGTTCGCGTAAATCAAACAGGTCCGCACCGGTGATCTTCACCTGCGGACCTGTTTTTTATCAATCTGGATTTGTGCGAAATCTTTCTATATAAAATTCCCGTCTTCAGCTTCCCGTTTAATTCAGGAAATTCTCGATGATCACGTTCTCCGCTTCTTCCTCGGTAAGTCCCAGAGTCCGGAGCTTTAATAACTGCTCATCGTTGATCCTTCCGATCGCCGCCTCATGGATGATTGCCGCGTTGAGATCACGCGCGCGGATCTCCGGGATCGAGCCGATCTCCGCATGGTCCATGATGATCGAGTCACACTGGATATGCGCCTGGCACTTGTTGTTGCCGACCGCCTTCGGGTGGAACGTCTGGACGGAATTTCCCTTTCCGACGGATCTGGAGATGATCTGTGCGGAGCTCTCCTCCCCGTTTAAGCGGACCTCGATGTTGGACTCCGCCGTCTGCTCTCCCTCGGTCATCAGGCGTTCAGTCACATACAGTCTGGAGTTTTTCTCCATCTCGACAAGCGTCTCGCGGACCGTAGAGTCAACGCCCTTGATCTGCGCCGTATCCAGCGTAAATACGGAGTTTTCTCCCACATAGATATTCGTCACCGGATTCAGCACACGACCGCCGGTTCCGTTTCCCTCTCCGTAATGCTTTTCCTGATAACAGACATTCGCGTTCTTTCCGACATGGAAGGTATGGATCCCGTCATGACGGCTCTCATTGCAGCCGCTGTTGTGGATCCCGCATCCCGCAACGATCGTCACGTCCGCGCCATCTGCGATGTAAAAATCATTATATACAAGATCCGTCATGCCGGAAACGCTGACAACGACCGGAATATAGACCTTCTCGCCCTTTGTCTCGCCGTCGATATAGATATCGATCCCCGGCTTGTCCGTCTTCTTTTTGATCTTGATGTGCTCACTGTCCCCGTGGCAGATGGAAGTTCCGTTCTGACGCAGGTTGAAAGCGCCTTTCTGGGAAAATCCATTGTCATTGATGACTTTCAATACTTCTTCTACTACATGATCCAGCTCTACCATTACGCTCTCACCCCCGCTTTTCCTGCACATGTATGACATTTATCGAGACCGTTCAGGCACGGAAGGACATCTTCTCTGAGACCTTCCGCCTTGATCTTTCCATCATCGATCACCATGATCCGGTCCGCCATGCTGATGATCTTCTCCTGGTGGGAGATCACGATCAGACTCTGTTTTTTCTCTTTGTGGATCTCCTCGAATTTATGGATCAGCATGGAAAAGCTCCAGAGGTCGATCCCGGCTTCCGGCTCATCAAAAATACATAAGGTATGTTCCTTCGCAAGAACTGTCGCGATCTCGATCCGTTTCATCTCGCCGCCGGAGAGCGTTCCATCGATCTGGCGGTTTAAATATTCCTCCGCGCAGAGTCCGACATCCGATAATAACTTACAGCACTCGACGTCTGACATTTCTCTTCCTGCTGCCAGTGCGAGAAGTCTCTGCACCGTCATTCCCTTAAATCTCGGCGGCTGCTGGAACGCGTAGCCGATCCCGGCATTCGCACGGTGGTTGATATCGTAATCCGTGATATCCTCCCCGTTTAAAAAGATCTTTCCGCTCTCCGCCTTCTCGATCCCGATCAGGACCTTCGCCAGCGTAGACTTACCGCCGCCGTTCGGTCCCGTGATCACCAGCATTTCTCCATCGTCCACCTGGAAAGAAATATGATCCAGGAGACATTTTTTCGTCCCGTTATCCTCCACATGGAGGACTAAATTTTCTGCTTTTAACACAATTTCACCTCTCTGTATCTATGCTCCCGTACTCTGACAATCTCTCATTTTTCTCCAGTCACGAATACCGCTGAGTTTTGTTAAATCCTATTTTCCGGTAGGTATGAGTGTATTATAGCGCAAAATTATCAATTTCGCCATCAAATTATAGAATTCTCCGGATGTTCCTCTTTTTATACATGTTCTGTTTCACGGAATTTTTTCATTCCAGATTCCAAAATTTGTTATCCCGACCTTCCTCTGATATTTGCCACATCCGCTGTCATTCCATGTGCTGAAACTATGACAGGCGGCCTCTCTATTCCATTTTCACCGTCTCCCGCAGATCAAATTGCTTTTTCGCATGTTCTATGATAGACTGTCTCTTACACGCACAAATGTATTTGTGAAAAAAACACGAGGAGACTATATTATGAATCATAAACGCAGTTCGTTCTCCGGAAAACTCGGTTTCGTCTTATCGGCGGCGGGCGCATCCGTGGGACTGGGAAACATCTGGCGTTTCCCGTATCTCGCCGCGAAATACGGAGGCGGAATCTTCTTACTGATCTATATCATCCTGGCGCTGACCTTCGGCTACACGATGATCATGGCGGAGACCTCCTTAGGGCGCATGACGAAAAAAAGCCCGGTTGGAGCCTACGAATCCTTTGGAAAGTCAAAACTCCTGTCCGCCGGCGGCTGGATCAACGCCGTGATCCCGATCCTGATCGTGCCGTACTATTCCGTGATCGGCGGCTGGGTCATCAAATACCTGTTTGAGTATCTTCTGGGACACGGACAGGCACTCGCGGCTGACGACTATTTCTCCGGCTTTATCTCCAACGGATTTTCCGCGGAGATCTGCTTCCTGATCTTCACCATGTTCACAGTTGTGATCATCTACATGGGTGTCCGGAACGGGATCGAGCGCGTCTCAAAATTTATGATGCCGATCCTCGTGATCCTCTCCGTGATCATCGCGGTCTACTCCGTGACAAGACCGGGCGCGATGGCAGGCGTGAAATATTTCCTGGTTCCAAACCTCGAAAACTTCTCCTGGATGACCGTCGTCTCCGCGATGGGGCAGATGTTCTACTCCCTGTCGATCGCGATGGGAATCCTCGTCACGTTCGGCTCCTATATGAAAAAGGACACCTCGATCGAGGATTCGACGAAAAATGTTGAGATCTTTGACACTGCGATCGCGATCATGGCCGGACTCATGATCATTCCGGCCGTCTTTGCCTTCTCCGGCGGCGACCCGGATACTCTCCAGGCTGGACCTTCCCTCATGTTCATCACACTTCCGAAGGTATTTGCGGGCATGGGATTCGGAACAGGCACAGGGATCCTGTTCTTTCTCCTCGTCCTGTTTGCGGCGGTCACAAGCTCCATCGCCCTGACCGAGAGCGCCGTATCCACCTTCGAGGATGAGCTGCACTGGAGCCGGAAAAAAGCGACCGTCTTTATGACCGTTGTCATGATCTTTCTCGGAACACTCTCCTGCCTCGGATATGGTCCGCTGGCGGACATTACCGTGATCGGAATGCAGTTCCTTGATTTCTTTGATTTTCTGACCAACTCCGTCATGATGCCGATCGCGGCGATCGCGACCTGCCTGCTCGTATCGAGAGTCATCGGTGTGGAAAAGATCGAGAACGAAGTTACCGAGGGCGGCCACCCGTTCAAGCGGAAAGCCATCTTCCAGTTCATGATCAAATACCTCTGCCCGATCTTTGCCGCGATCATTCTTGTGAGCTCCGTGGCGAATGCGTTTGGGTGGATCTCGATGTAACCGTAAAAAGAAAGAGCCGTGCCATTCTCGTCGGATGACATGACTCTTTCTTTTTCTATATTTTTCTGACATTCCGCGAAATTCTTTTTCCGTGAATTTTTTGCGAAACTGCATTTCATCGCCTTCCAATGAATTTCCTGAACATGATGTACAGATTTCCGGACTATCCGTTTTCCCTACTCTTCCGGCTCCTTACATACATCCACCCAGCCTTTCGCACCGGCGACTTTCTCCAGCTCCGGGATCGTGAGTTTTACCGCGCTGTGGTCGTTTCCGGCTGCCGGGTAAACGGTCGTAAACTGCTTTAAGCTCTCGTCCAGATACACCGCGATCCCGTCATTGATCCCGAACGGGCACACGCCGCCCGGCGCATGGCCGATCTTTTCTTCCACTTCATCAAACGGGATCATCTTCGCCTTCACATGAAAGGTTTCTTTGTATTTATGGTTATCAATCTTTGCGGTTCCTTCCGTCAGGATCAGGACCGGCGCGTCTCCCTGTAAAAATGACATCGTCTTCGCGATCATTCCCGGTTCTACGCCAAGCGCCTCCGCCGCCTCTGCGACCGTTGCTGTCGAATCTGCAAGTTCGATCACATGATCCAGAAAACCTTTTTTATCAAGATTTGCTTTTGCTTTTTCTAATGACATGATGTGTTTCCTCCTTTGCAAGCTGTCCCTATTCTACCACGTTTCACCGAAAATGGTGAAAAAAACTGCCGTCGATGGCAGCATATGATCTGTCACCAACAGCAGTCTTTCTTACATACACATCGATCAGATATCAAACACCCCGAGCATCACGATCCCGACCACAACCAGTGCGATCATCGCATAGTGTTTCCAGGAAAGCTTCTCTTTCAGGAAGATCCGGCTCCATACGACTGACGCGACGCAGTATGCGGAGATGATCGGCGCGGAGATCGCTGCGTGGACCGTGTCGGAGAGTGCGAAGATATACGCGAACTGACCGGCTGTCTCGCAGAGAGCTCCGAGATATTTCGGACCTTCCTGGGCAGCTGTGAACTTCTGTTTCTTAATGAAACCGACGTAGATGATGCAGCAGAAAGCCGCAAACAGGAATGTCAGCTCGTAGGCGCTGTTTGCCGCGGACGCAGCGTAGGAAGAGCATTCCTCTGCCGTTGCGAACATTCCGGCCGCCTCCGCCTCTCCTGCGAGCTTGTCGAGCACCATGGTGTCCGCGAAGGTACCGGCCGCATCGAGCAGACAGTACGCCACCGGCAGAAACAGCGCCAGCCAGGACTTCGCATACTTATAATTGGACGCAGCCTGGCGCTCCCGGCGCAGTTCATCATCTTCCCTCGACTCAACAATACCAAGCCCGATCACGCCGATGCACACGAGAGCCACCGCTCCGATCACCGCAAGACGCATGTTCCCCTCGATCGCATCGTCCAGGGTACCCGTTAAGAAGCAGAGCACCGCAACGAGAGCGCCTGAGGAGTTGCAGATCGGTGAGGAGATCGAAAGCTCAATGTACCTCAGACCGATGTAACCAAGCGTCATGGACGAGATATAGAGCAGGGATACCGGCAGATACACCATGGCGATATGCCATGTTACCACCGTACCTCCTACAAAGATCGTATAAAGTGCATGTACTCCCATCACAATTCCGACGGCAATAACCATCTTTAAGTGGGCGTACTTATCATTTCCGCGGCAACCGATCTTTGAAAACAGATCCGAGCCACTCCAGCACAACAGTGCTGTCAGTGCAAGCCAAAACCACATATGCTTTTTCTTCCCTCTTTTCGTATTTGCCCGAAATGGACCTGCTTATTATATATCCGATTCCCGGTTCGCGCAAGGGAATTACCTGAGAGGTTTTGTCAGCACTTAACACCCAAATAACTTCGCAGTCTTCTCCATCCGCTCCGCGATCGGAACTCCGAACGGACAGCGGGATTCGCAGGCATGACAGCCGATGCACTCAGATGCCTTATGGTCCAGGAGTTCATAGTGGGACTGGATCGTCGCCGGGACCTCCGGCTGCATGGTCGCCAGATCATAAAATTTGTTGATCATGGCAATGTCCAGATTTGCGACACACGGCTTGCAGTGTCCGCAGTAGGTGCACTCCCCGCGGTAGGAGTGAAACGGCGCGTTCGCAAGCACGGACGCATAGTCTTTCTCTTCCTCAGAAGCCGTCTCGTATCCTGCTGCCGCATCCACCTGTTCCTTCGTGTCATACCCGCACATGATGGAACAGACACCCGGTCTTGTGAGCGCATAGTGAATACACTGCACCGGAGTCAGACAGACGCCGAACGGGGAACGTTTCGCATCGAAGAGTCTTCCGCCCGCAAATCCTTTCATGACCGTGATCCCTACATCGTGCTCCTCACATGTCTTGTAGAGTTTTGCACGGTCCGGATCTGTCCCTTTCAGCCCTGCATCAAACTCATCCGCGAACATTGTGTCGATATTTTCACTCGCCGGCAGCATGTCAAACGCCGGATTAATGCTGAAGAGGATCATCTCCACATAGCCGGATTCCGCCGCTTTCATCGCAACCTTCGGGTTGTGGGAGCTCATTCCGATATGGCGGATGATGCCTTTTTCCTTTAATTCCACCACATAGTCCAGGTAGTCAGAATGCTGGATCTTCTCCCATTCTTCCTCAGAGTCCACGTAGTGGATCATGCCGAGATCGATGTAATCGGTCTGCAGTCTCTTTAAAAGGTCCTCAAAAGCCGGGCGAACGTATTTCATGTCTCTCGTGCGGAAATACTGGTTGTCCTTCCAGGTTGATCCGATATGTCCCTGAATGAACCACTGGCTGCGGTTCTCTTTAATCCCTTCACCGATGATATTTCTTGATTTCGGGTCCGCCATCCAGCAGTCCAGGATGTTGATCCCCTTTTTCGATGCATATTTGATCAGCTCGATGCTCTCTTCCTCCGGATGGCGCTCAAGCCACTCGCCGCCAAAGCCGATCTCGCTCACCATCAGACCTGTTTTCCCCAGTCTCCTTGTTCTCATCTGTCTCTCTCCTTTTTCATATCCCATAATTTTTTTCTGACTCATTTCCTTCGTTTTCACATTCCTGTCCGGCAAAATTTCCTGCAATAACGCAGTGGGATTTGCAGATATTCCCCCACAGGATCTTACCTGCATCCTTGTATGGCGAGTTTTATTGAAACGCCCCCGGCCCATCGCTCTCCGACACGAATCTGGCGAGTTTTACGGCTCCGTTTCCTTTTTTGTCGACCGCATAAAAGGTATAGGTTCCTTTTTCCGTGATCTGAAATGCCGCGGTATCTTTGTCATTCACCGTAAACGGCGTTCCTTCCACCGTCCCGTTCGCAAATTTCTCCGCCGTGTGCTCTCCCTTTGCATAGAGAAGTTTGTCGAGATCCCCATCGATGTCGATAACGCGCACGGTCAGATAATTTCCTCCATTCCTGCTCGAGGTCTGCATCTCGATATGAGGTGCCGTCCCATTTTCCGGTCTCGTTCCGCCGTTCTGGAATCCCTTTCTTGAGAGCGTGCTGATATCGTAGGATAATGCTGCTCCGACATTCAGCATTCCGCCGGAAACCGTCACGTCTTTCAGGCTCTCCATCGGCGTCACCGTGGACATCAGGATCTCCTTCACGTCTGCGACTCCGATCCCGTCAAAATAGGAATAGACCATCGCCGCTGCACCGGATACCATCGGCGCCGCCATGGAAGTACCGCTCATGTAACCATATGTATTTCCCGGCGTTGTGCTCAGGATATAGCTTCCCGGAGCCGCGAGATCCACCGTTTTCTTTCCATAATTCGAACTTGCGGAGAGCGTTCCGTCGATACTTAGATTCGCGACAGAAATGATATTGTCGAGATCATAAGCCGCCGGATAAAACGGGATCGCATCCGTGTCAACTCCCTTTCCGGTCTTCGGATTTCCGTTTCCTGTCGCCACAACAAAGAGCATACTGGAATTCTTCATCGCCTCATACAGCGCCTTGTCATCCACCGTCGATGTCAGGCTCAGGTTGCAGATCACGGCTCCATTGTCCTCCGCATACCTGATCGCCTTGATGACTGCTGCCGTGCTCCCTCCGCCGTCCGTGCCTCCTAGTGCCTTCAGCGCCATCACGCGCACCCGGTTTCCGGGAACGATCCCGGCAATTCCGATCCCGTTTCCCGTCCCGGCACTGATCGTCCCGGCTCCGTGGGTCCCGTGGCTGTCCTCTTCCCCGGTGAAGATCTGGTTGTTGTTATTATAAAAATTCCATCCGTAGACATCGTCCACATATCCGTTCCCATCGTCATCGATCCCATTTCCCGGGATCTCATCCGTGTTCACCCACAGGGTATCCTTCAGATCTTCATGCGTGTAGTCGATGCCCGTATCGATCATCGCGACGATCGTATCATGATTTCCGTTTCCGTACGTCTTCCATGCCTGCTCCAGGTTGATATCCACGCCGGATACCGCCTGGCGCTTTTTCACCTCCACAAGAGTTCCCAGAAGCTCCGCATTCTCCGTCGGCTGTCCGAACGGATCCGAATACACCGGATACTTCCTCATCTCCTCCGCTGCAAAGGAACCGTCATTGAAAAAAGCCCACTGTTCCAAGGCGGACGGGTCATTCGTCTGAATCTTTTCCGAGGCGAAAGCCATAAGCGGCTGCCCCGATGAGGCGAGCAGGGCTGTCGCCAGGATTCCCGCCGCGATTTTAGAAATTTCTCTTTTCTTTTTCAAATATTTCTGCTGCATATCCACTCTCTTTTCTGGTCACAGTACACAGACACTCCATGCCCGCACACTGTAACAGGATCTTGCCGTTGCTTCGCTTCCCATTCCGGCTCAGCAACATCCGCGGTCACAACGTTATCATACTCAAACCAATGTTTATTCTACCAGATATTCTTGTATTTTCTATGAACTTTTTTGTTTTTAGGTAAATGCAGCGCCAAATACGGTCTAAAAAGAAAAGGCAGAACAACATCTTCCGATATCATTCTACCTCTGTATTTCATTTTCCGGTTGTCTCGATCCACCGACTGCAATTTCGCGGAATCCTGTCGATCCGGATCAGGCTGTTACAGCTCCGCCGGTCCCTGACCATTGTCCGATCCCTGCTGACCGTTCTGAGTTTCTGCTGTCTTCTGCTCCGGATCCTGCGGCATCACGCTGTTTCCATCCTGCACCGGATTCTGAACCTGCTCAGCTGCCGGCTGTTCAGATCCCGCTGCCATCTCCGGCTGCCTGTTCCCGTTCTCTGCAGACTCAACAGTCTCAGCGCTCTCGCCGCCCATCCGGCTGTGATCGTCCTTCTGGCCTTCCTCCGGCTCCGGGATTCCCTTGACCTCACGGAAGATCTTCATGAATTCCTTGCCGGTGATCGTCTCTTTCTCGATCAGGAATGCTGCGATCTTATCCATCACATCCCTGTTTTCAGAGAGAAGACGTTTCGCCTCCGCATAGGCCTCTTTTAACATCTTCATGACTTCCGTATCGATCTCGGCAGCTGTCGCATCACCGCAGTTCATCACGGTGCGTCCGGTCAGATACTGGTTTTCCTGCGTCTCAAGACCCATCAGACCGAATTTATCCGACATTCCGTACTGGGTAACCATCGCTCTTGCGACTCTTGTCGCCTGTTCAATATCATTTGCCGCTCCGGTCGTCACGGTATCAAAGACGATCTCCTCCGCCGCACGTCCGGCAAGAGAGACAACGAGCATTGCCTTGAGCTCTTTCTTCGTATTTAAGAATTTCTCTTCTTCCGGAACCTGCATCACATATCCCAGCGCGCCCATTGTTCGCGGAACGATCGTGATCTTCTGGACCGGCTCTGCATCCTTCTGGAGAGCGGTTACAAGCGCGTGTCCGACCTCATGGTAGGAGACGATCCGGCGCTCCTCTTTGCTCAGGATCCGGTCTTTCTTCTCTTTACCGACAAGGACAAGTTCCACTGCCTCGAAGAGATCTTTCTGGGAGACAGCCTGACGACCGTTCTTGACCGCATTGATCGCTGCCTCGTTCATCATATTCGCAAGGTCCGCACCGACGGCTCCGGAAGTCGCAAGGGCGATCTCCTCGAAGTCTACCGTCTCATCCAGACGCACATCCTTCGAATGTACTTTCAGGATGCTCACACGACCTTTCAGGTCCGGCTTATCGACGATGACACGCCGGTCAAAACGACCCGGTCTTAAAAGCGCCGGATCCAGGATCTCCGGACGGTTTGTCGCTCCGAGGACGAGAAGTCCCTTGGAGGAATCAAATCCATCCATCTCGGAGAGGAGCTGGTTTAAGGTCTGTTCTCTCTCATCATTTCCGCCGAAACGGCTGTCACGGCTGCGTCCGATCGCATCGATCTCATCGATAAAGATGATACACGGAGCGGACTGCTGTGCCTGTTTGAAGAGGTCGCGGACACGGGACGCACCCACGCCGACGAACATCTCAACGAAATCGGAACCGGAGAGGGAGTAGAACGGAACGTGCGCCTCACCGGCTACCGCCTTTGCGAGCAGTGTTTTACCGGTTCCAGGAGGACCCACGAGGAGCGCTCCCTTCGGCAGTTTTGCACCGATCTTTGTATATTTCTGCGGGTTGTGCAGGAAATCGACGATCTCCACAAGGGATTCCTTCGCCTCATCCTCACCTGCAACATCCGCGAACGTGACTCCGGTCTCCTTCTGGACGTAGACCTTGGCGTTGCTCTTTCCGACGCCCATCATTCCTCCGCCGCCCATCCGGCTGTACATCATATAGAGAAGTCCGATCATCAGTGCCGACGGAAGTACCCATCCCATCAGGAAATTCAGGATGCTGGCACTCGTACTCGTATCTTCTGCCACCACATGGACTCCGTTGGAGTCTAAAAGACGCTCCGCAAGTTCAGAGTCCGGAATTCTCACTGTATAATACTGGATAAAACGTGAAAGCTTTGTGGAAGAAGTCTTTGGCGTTAAATAGATCCTGTTGCCGGAGATCTTCGCCGTATCGATCTCTCCCTCTTTCAAGTATTCCACAAACTCCTCATACCCGAGTTCCTGGGTCTGGTTTTTGCGGACCATGTTGTTCATGACGGTCACAGCGATCAGCGTGATCACGAGGATCAGGGCGAGAACCCCGATATTCTGTCCGCTGGGCCGCTTTCTGTTCTGATTGTTGTTGTCCATTTATCTTCTCCACTTCTTTAGCGCATATATCACCTTTTGGGGACACTGCCCACATTCTGTGATATAAAATTATAACTATTGTAACTGTTCAAATAGTTATACCTAATCATTATAATTTGAGTTTCCCCATAAGGCAATAAAAAAAGTATGAAATTTACGTGTTTACAAGAATTTTCAGAAAGGCTACAATACAATATGTACGTTCCGTCCGAAAGTTTTATCATATCTGAAAGGCAAATGATCATGAACACTGTTATTCATCCGATCCCGCCCGTATTTGACCGGAATTCAAAGATCCTGATCCTCGGATCTTTCCCGTCCGTCAAATCCAGGGAAGGACATTTTTTCTACCATCATCCGCAGAACCGCTTCTGGAAAACCCTGGCCGGAGTCCTGGACGTTCCGGTTCCGGACACGATCGCTGAGAAAAAGGCTTTTCTCCTCTCCCACCGCATCGCGCTCTGGGATGTGATCGCCTCCTGCTCGATCGAAGGCTCCAGCGACAGTTCGATCCGCGATGTCGTGCCGAACGACCTCTCCGTGATCCTGTCCACCGCCGATATCCGGGCGATCTTCTGCAACGGAAAGACTTCCTGGAATTATTACAGGAAATATCAGGAAGCCGTGACCGGGATCCCCGCCGTCTCCCTGCCGTCCACGAGTCCGGCGAATGCGGCGTGGTCGCTCGAAAAATTAAAGGGTGCATGGAATGTGATCCTTCCGTATATCAGATAATGCACGCTGTCCCGGTATAAATGGTTACAGGACACGTGTCCTCCATGCCACGCACTGTAACAGAAGGTTCCTGCACTCATTTGCTCCAGCATCGTCTGTTCTGCCGGCATTTTTCATGATAAAATTTTTTATGAATTACTTTCCTGCATGTTTTCCCTCTCACCATCGAAAACTATCAGCCAGGAGGTGATCGTATGAAAGAGCCATCAAAAAATAAGTCAGCTGATACCGACTGGGAGATCGACATCCAGTCCTGCTCCGCCACCGACTGTACCGGTCTGATCCCGGCGCTCCCGGAGAGTGACGCAGAGCTTGAGCATTATCAGGATCTCTACCATTATCTGCCTGACGAAAAAAAATGAGTCCGACTTTCACGGACCATATCTGCAAAATATGCATTCACAACTGCATCATACGGGATTTTTCGTTTAGAAATTTTCGCTCTGTGGTGCAGGAACCATTTTTTCTACTCATCCGTGCATCCGGAAACTTCTCTCGATGCACCGGAAACTTGCAAGCCAAATATGATCAAATAAAGAAAGAAGTACAACAATTATGTTAAATGAATCCATCTACCGGTCATGCTCCCTCTGTCCGAGGGAATGTCATGTTGACCGGACAGTATCCACAGGCTTCTGCGGCGCCGGACATGAACTGCGCGCCGCCAGAGCCGCCTTACATATGTGGGAAGAACCATGCATCAGCGGCACGACCGGAAGCGGGACCGTCTTTTTCTCCGGCTGTACACTGCGCTGTGTGTTCTGCCAGAATTTCCAGTTAAGCCATGAAAACTACGGAAAGACGATCTCCGCTTCCAGGCTCTCTGATATCTTCCTGGAGCTTCAGGAAAAAGGCGCCGCAAACATCAATCTCGTGACCGGGACGCAGTTCGCTCCGTCGATCATCCGTGCCCTGGATCTCGCAAAGCCGAAGCTTCAGATCCCGGTTGTTTTCAACTGCGGGGGATATGAAAAGATCGAGACGATCCGGGATCTCGCCGACTACGTCGATATCTGGCTCCCGGATCTCAAATACATGGACAGCGGTCTCTCAAAAAAATACTCTGCCGCTCCGGACTATTTTGAGAAAGCTTCCGCCGCGATAAAAGAAATGATCCGCCTCACCGGCGGACTTATCTGGAATCAAAAGAACCCGTCTATGCTGGACCGCGGCGTCGTCATCCGCCATATGGTCCTTCCGGGAGCAAAGGACGATTCGATCCGGCTCCTGCACTGGATCAAAGAGAACCTCCCGAAGCACCAGTATCTCATCAGTATCATGAGCCAGTACACGCCGTTTTACGGGAGCGCGGACTACCCGGAGATCAACCGCCGGATCACCTCCTACGAGTATAACAAGGTCGTTGATACCGCCATCGATCTCGGTCTCACCGAGGGCTTCATGCAGGAAAGAAGCAGCGCCAAAGAAGAATATACGCCGCCGTTTGACTGTGAGGGGATCTGAGAGCCGGTAGAAGTTCAGACCGACAGGATTGATGATGGCAGCGTCAGCACCGGCAGCTTCCTGGATACAAACATCATAAAAGGTGGGTACCGAATCAATTTTCTGTTTCGATACCCACCTTAATGTTCTGCGTTATCCAATGGATCTTACCTCGTTTTCATTAGATTTTGTTTCTATATGAAGTTTTTCTTTTTCACTCCGCCGGCTTTTTCCGAAAGTTTATATTTTTTGTTCTCATATCGATCATTGTATTTCTCTTTTCGATACTTTCTCGTCATATCTCGAAGGATTTCAAATAATCTTTTTTTCGATCAATTACCCGGTTTTGTGTGTTTCCTTTGTTCCAGATTTTTCAGATTTGAAAAACGGAACGAGACTTATGTGTTCGGTGGACTGTACCTCCTTTACTTAGAATCTTTTAAGTACGAACCTTTTCGTCTTCTTTGCTTTGTTCTCTCTTTCTTTTTGATGTCTTTATTATATGCGATAAGTTCCGTTTTGTCAATATGTTTTTAGAAATATTTTTATTTATTTTATTATTGTTAGTTAATTGTTGTATTGTATATAATTATTCAAATAATTTTATCTGTCAGTATTCTCTGTATATTACTGGATTTCTCCGCCCCGGATTTTTACTCTGCAAGAATACCGCATCTACCAGCTTGCGCTGACTAAGAGGATGCACCAACGTTCATCTGCATTCGTCTTAAATCCCCTGGGTTATCCCCTTCTTTTTCTCTCCCCGCATCCCCGGAACAATACTGCAAATGTGACAGAAATCCCCGCCACCATCAGAAAGAGATCTGAGTACACCCCGAACGCAGCTGACACCTTCTCCCAGGAATCTCCGGCGATCCTGCCTGCATAGACGAGAACCGTATTCCACAGAAAACTCCCCGCCGCCGTGAAAGCAAGAAACGGGACGACCGGCATCCTGGCGATCCCTGCGGGAATGGAAATCAGGCTCCGGACGATCGGGACCAGTCTGCACAAAAAGACTGCAGACTTCCCGCGATCCCGGAACCAGTCTTTCGCGAGGTCGACATCCTCCGGTCTGAAATGGAGCAGCTGTCCGGCCTTTCCACAGAGCAGTTTCCGAAATATCTCATCCGGAAGGAATCTCCCGGCTCCGTAAAGAATGACTGCTCCCGCCATGGACCCGACCGTTGAGAAGAGGATCACCCCGCCGGGCGTCATGTTCGTGCAGGTCGTCATGACACCTCCAAATGTCAGGATCACCTCCGAAGGGATCGGAGGAAACAGATTTTCCACTAAAATAAGGAGGAATACGGCAAGATTTCCGTATTCCCCCATCAGTTCCAGTACCAGCTCCCGCATACACGCACCCCCGCTTTGCCATGGGTACAATATATGTGGAGCTGATCTGCATTATTCATTTCCTTTTTCTCCGATCAGCCATTATATTTCTGGCTCTGCTCCGCGATCAGCGCCGCATCATCGAAGTAGTTGATCTTCATCGCCTCGCGCATCTCTTTTAAGGTCTGGGCAGCCACGCGCTCTGCCTTCTCGCTTCCGCTCTTTAAGATCTCGTATACAGCCGGGATGTCCTGCTCCCATTTCTTTCTTCTCTCACGGATCGGGCGAAGCTCTTCCTCAAGCACACGGTTTAAGAACTTTTTCACCTTTACATCGCCGAGTCCGCCGCGGGAGTAGTGTTCCTTCACCTCGTCGAGATTCTTGTAATCCGGCCAGAACTCTGCAAAGTACTCGTCCTTGCAGAATGCATCGAGATATGTGAAGACGGTATTTCCTTCCACCTGTCCCGGATCGCTGACTTTTAAGTGATTCGGATCTGTGTACATGGACATGACTTTCTTCTTTACTTCCTCCTCCGGATCGGAAAGATAGATGCAGTTTCCTAAGGATTTGCTCATCTTCGCCTTTCCATCGATTCCCGGAAGACGGCGGCATGCGTCGTTGCTCGGAAGAAGAATCTCCGGCATCACGAGTGCGTCTGTGTTGTATACCGTATTGAATTTGTGAACGATCTCTCTTGTCTGCTCAACCATCGGCATCTGGTCCTCACCGGCCGGGACCACGTTTGCCTTAAATGCGGTGATATCGGCAGCCTGGCTGATCGGGTAGGTGAAGAAACCGACCGGGATGCTCGCCTCGAAGTTTCTCATCTGGATCTCGCTCTTTACAGTTGGGTTTCTCTGTAATCTGGAAACGGTAACGATATCCATATAGTAAGCGGTCATCTCATAGAGCTCCGGCACCATGGACTGGATAAAGATCGTGGATTTCTCCGGATCAAGACCTGCGGACAGGTAATCCAGGGCAACCTCCAGAATATTCTGGCGGACCTTCTCCGGGTTATCCGCGTTGTCTGTAAGTGCCTGGGAATCAGCGATCATGATATAGATGTCGCTGTACTCTCCGGAATTCTGAAGCTCCACTCTTCTTCTCAAAGATCCTACATAATGTCCTACATGAAGACGTCCGGTCGGGCGGTCTCCTGTTAAAATTACTTTTCCCACAACAATGTTCCTTTCTGTTCTGTGTTAGCAGGCAGCCATTCCGGTCATTTAGACCTTCCTGCGGCCTGGATCTTTCTCTTTTATTCCAAAGCGCCCTGATCCATCTGATCGTGGTCACGGCACCCGGAAGCGTTATGATAGAATTATAAAGCGGATTCGCCTCTTTTGCAAGCATAACCGCTCTTTTTGCAGGATTTGCGGGGTTCTGCGGACTTTGGCTCGTTGTTCGCGTAACAACTGAAAACACGCTTCGCGAGTTTTCCCACCATGACCGGATCTTTCTACCATTTTCAGTATTATGAGATCACAAACCGTTTTCCGTTTTTATCCGTACGCATCGGGCCTGTAAATCTGTTTTCAGCCTTTGATCACGCGGACTTTATACATTCCGCTGATCTTCTCAAGATGGGCAACTGCCTCTGCCTTTGCCGAGTCCTCAAGATCCAGAAGTGTGTAGGCATATTTATCGCGGCTCTTGTTGGTCATATTCGCGATGTTGATCCCCTCAGCCGCAAGGATCGAGGTGATCTGGCCGATCATGTTCGGAACATTTGCGTGGAGCAGGGCGATTCTTCCTGCAACCTGGCATACACCCATGTCGCATGCCGGGTAGTTTACGGAATTCTTGATATTTCCGTTTTCCAGGTAATCCTTTAACTCATCCGCAGCCATCACCGCACAGTTGTCCTCAGATTCCTCTGTGGAAGCGCCAAGATGCGGGGTTGCGATCACGCCTTCCATCGCGGATGTCTTTGCGTTCGGGAAGTCTGTGATATATTTCTTTACTTTTCCTGCCTTTAATGCCGCTTCCATGTCATCGTCATTGACAAGAAGGTCTCTCGCGTAGTTTAAGATCACAACGCCGTCCTTCATCTGGTCGAAAGCGTCCTTGTTGATCATATACTTCGTGGAATCCAGAAGCGGAACATGAACGGTGATGTAATCGCACTCCTGGTAGATCGTGTTGGCGTCCATGATGTGCTTTACGGAGCGGGACAGCATCCATGCCGCGTTGACGGAGATGAACGGGTCGTATCCGTATACTTCCATTCCGAGAGCTGCAGCCGCATTCGCTACCTCGCAGCCGATCGCGCCGAGTCCGATGACGCCGAGCTTTTTGCCCTTGATCTCATTTCCTGCAAAGGCTTTCTTGCTCTTTTCCATCTTCTTTGCGATATCTTCCTCACCTGCATGCTCTCTGCACCATTCCACGCCGCCGATGACGTCTCTGGATGTCAGGAACAGGCCTGCAAGTACAAGCTCTTTTACACCGTTCTTATTTGCACCCGGTGTGTTGAATACAACGATTCCCTTTTTCGCGCACTCATCGAGCGGGATGTTGTTGACTCCGGCTCCGGCTCTCGCGATCGCCTGAAGTCCCTCCGGGAATTCCGTCTCATGAAGGGATGCGCTGCGGACCATGACTCCTTCCGCGTCTTTGATGTCATCTACAAATGTATAATCTCCTGTGAGGCGGTCTGTACCGTAGTGGGAGATCTGATTTAAACAGCAAATCTTTCTCATAATGTCTCTCCTGTAATCTTTTCGATCCGGCAGCCTTACGCGTTCGCGTGCTCCGCCTCAAATTTTTTCATAAATTCTACAAGCTTTACAACGCCCTCTTCCGGCATTGCATTGTAGATGCTGGCTCTCATACCGCCGACAGTGCGGTGACCTTTTAAGTTCACGAATCCGGCCTTTTCTGCCTCTTTTACGAACAGGGCATCGAGGTCTTTGTCACCTGTCACGAACGGTACGTTCATGATCGAGCGGTCCTCTTTTCTTACTGTTCCATGGAACATTTTGCTCTGATCCAGATAATCGTAAAGGATCTTTGCCTTTCTCTCATTTCTCACTTTCATGGCTTCCAGGCCGCCCTGTTTCTTCAGCCATTTGAATACCTTGCCGCAGATATAGATTCCGTAGCATGGCGGAGTATTGAAGAGAGATCCTGCCTTCGCCTGTACATCGTAGCGCATGATCGTCGGTGTCTCCGGAAGAACATCCTCGCGGATCAGGTCTTCCCGGATGATCACGATGACAACGCCGGCCGGTCCGATATTTTTCTGGACGCCTCCGTAGATCACGCCGTATTTTGTGACATCCATCGGTTCTGAGAGGAAACATGAGGAGACATCAGAGACAAGTGTTTTTCCTTTTGTATTCGGGAGTGTGTGGAATTTTGTTCCGTAAATCGTATTGTTCTCGCAGATGTAGACATAGTCAGCATTCTCGTCGATCGGAAGATCGGAGCAGTCCGGAATATAACTGAATGTCTTGTCTTCGCTGGATGCGATGGCATTTGCGGTTCCGTAAAGCTTTGCTTCCTTCCATGCTTTCTTTGCCCACTGGCCAGTGATGATGTAATCGCCGACACGGTTCTTAAACAGGTTTAACGGAACTGCAGCGAACTGCTGGTGTGCGCCGCCCTGTAAGAACAGGACTTTGTAATTGTCCGGGATCTTTAAGAGATCACGGATATCCTGCTCTGCCGTCTGGATGATCTCCTCAAACGCTTTTGAGCGGTGGCTCATCTCCATAACGGACATTCCAGTTCCGTTATAATCCAGCATTTCTGCTGCTGCTTCTTTTAATACTTCTTCCGGCAACACAGCCGGACCTGCGGAAAAGTTGTAAACTCTGCTCATAAATTTTGTTCCCCTCTCTGATTGCTCTATGGTCTCTCCTCTCAGGGGCGGCCACGAATCCAGCCCAGTCGCATGATCCGTTGTATTACTTCACCTTGTCTCTTCTCTACCAATGTGAAGTCTCGAATCGGGCTGATTTGTCATATATCCTAGCACAAGTCACCCGGCAAATCAATGATAAAATTTTTTATTTTCGGAAATTATGTAAACTTTCTTCTTTTTTTAGTCTCTTTTTTTACAATTTCGATGAGACAGTTCCGAATTTTATTAGATTTCTCTGGGAAAATCGGATTTTATCTCAAGCAGATAAACCATGTTAGATTTTCATTTCCCTATCGTGTAAAATTATGGTACGTCAGTTATATCTTTACTCAATAGAAGCAGCGGACTTCCCTGATTCGGTAACAAGTGAAAACACGCTTCGCGAGTTTCCCCTTGTTATCGCGACAGTCGCCAAGGTCTCGCGCAAGCAGCGGACTTTGGCGTAAAAAAAAGAAAGACAGACTGCATATGTTTTATATGTACTCTGTCTTTCTGTATTCGTAACTGCTCAGTACCCTCACAGTTACGAGCAAAAATCCATTTCAAATCGGCTTCGCCGATGGGATTTTTGCCTTCAAGCCTGTGTTTTATTACGGTCAGCGCAGCAAGTGCCCAGACCTACTGAACAGTTACCTGTATTCTTTCTATTTTACTTTCTGTATCTGCGTGATCTCTCCCTTTTTTCTCTCACTGAGAAATCCGGGCCCGGTCATTCTCAGATCCTCTCGCAGATCAGGTTGCCCATCTCGGTCGTTCCAACCTGCTTCATGCCCTCATCCATGATATCCACAGTGCGGTAACCGTCCGCAAGGACTTTTCTCACTGCGTCTTCGATCGCATCTGCTTCCTTATCAAGATCGAAGGAGAAGCGGAGCATCATCGCTGCGGAGAGGATCGTCGCGATCGGGTTTGCGATGTCCTTGCCTGCGATATCCGGTGCGGAACCGTGGCTCGGCTCGTAGAGACCGAATTTGCTCTCGTTTAAGCTTGCGGAGGACAGCATTCCGATGGAACCTGTGATCATGCTCGCCTCGTCAGATAAGATATCGCCGAACATGTTCTCAGTTAAAATGACGTCGAACTGGCGCGGATTCATGACAAGCTGCATTGCGCAGTTATCGACTAACATGTTCTCAAGTGTAACTTCCGGATAGTCCTTTGCGACTTCCGCTACAACTTTTCTCCAGAGTCTGGAGGAATCAAGAACGTTTGCCTTATCGACACTCGTCACTTTCTTTTTTCTCTTCATTGCGATCTCGAAGGCCTTGATCGCTACGCGGCGGATCTCCTTCTCACTGTATACAAGAGTATCTATTGCCTGCTCCACACCGTCTACCGTCTCTGTGTGGCGCTCGCCGAAATACAGACCACCTGTAAGCTCGCGGACGATGACCATGTCAAAGCCGTCCCCGATGATCTCTTTCTTTAACGGGCATGCACCGGCAAGGTCATTGTAGAGGTACGCCGGGCGGATGTTTGCAAACAGATTTAAGCCTTTGCGGATCGCAAGAAGACCTGCCTCCGGTCTCAGATTCGGAGCCACATCATACCAGCGGGAGTTTCCGACATTTCCGCCGACTGCGCCTAAAAGAACGGCATCGCTCTTCTTTGCAGTCTCAAGCGCCTCATCTGTCAGCGGCACCCCGTAGGTGTCGATGGAGATTCCGCCCATGAGGACGTCCTCGTAGTTGAATTTATGACCGTATTTCTGTCCAACTTTATCTAAAACTTTTTTTGCCTCTCTTACAATTTCTGGACCGATCCCGTCGCCGGAGATCGCTGCGATCGTGTATTCCATCTCTTTTACCCTCCATGATCCCATGGACTTGAATCCAGGGATCTTCTTTTTATATTCCGGATCCATCCCGACCCATTCTTTTCCATGTAATCATACTCTAAATTTTCTTATTTTTCAAGAAATCGGGAGGAATTACCGGCATACATGTTTTCTATCTGTTGTATGAATCAGGGTTATATTCTGATTGTTCCTCAAAAATGATTCGACATCTTTAAAAAAGTTAGTCCTATCCGGCCAAGATAAAGAAAGGCAGATACCCCGGAAAAATCCATCGGTATCTGCCTTTGTTCTCTTTTTCTTTATTCGTGGTACATCTCCGGTCTGCGGTCACGGAAAAGTCCCCAGGAGAAGCGCTCGCGCTCCAGCTCGTCCAAGTCGAACTCCGCTGTGATCACGCCCTCGCTGTCGCGGTCCATGGACTCGATCACCTCTCCTGCTCCGTCCGTGATGAAGGAGGAACCGTAGAATTTCAGGGCGGATTTCTGGTTTCCGTTCGCCTCACAAGGTTCTACTTCTTCCAGGCCCACACGGTTTGCCGCGATCACCGGCATCAGGTTCGAGGCGGAATGTCCCTGCATGCAGCGTCTCCAGTGCGGCATGCTGTCCACGGAGAGGATCGGCTCGCTTCCGATCGCGGTCGGGTAGAATAAGAGCTCCGCGCCCTTTACCGCCATGAATCGTGCGGTCTCCGGAAACCACTGGTCCCAGCAGATGCCGACGCCGATCGTCCCGTAGCGGGTCTTAAATGCTTTAAATCCGGTATCTCCCGGTGTGAAATAGAATTTTTCCTGATAATAGTGGTCGTCCGGGATGTGGGTCTTTCTGTAGATTCCTAGGTTCGTTCCGTCCGCATCAAGGATCGCCACCGTGTTGAACAGGCGTTTCCCGTCCTTTTCATAGAAGCTGATCGGAAGGACGACAGAAAGCTCCTCTGCGACTTTCGCAAAGTGCTTTACCGCATCATTCTCCTCCACCGGCTTCGCAAACTCATAGTATTCGTACTGGCGCTCCTGGCAGAAATACTGGCGTTCAAAGAGCTCCGGCAGCAGGATGATCTGCGCACCGTCCGCCGCCGCTTTTCTTACAAGCCGTTCCGCGTTCGCGATATTTTCATTTACATCTCTCGTGCAGCGCATCTGTACCGCCGCAACTTTCACCTTTCGCATTCTTCTTCCTCCTGCCAGTGATCTTATTTTTCCTCTGCGCATCTGCTCTTTTTTTGCCTGCGCAGACTTTGTTTTGGGTTTCTGAAACTCAGCTGTACCCTCATGACTCCAGATTTCAGTTTCAGATATTTAAAAATTTTCCGGACATAGAAATCTCATTTTCCCATTTCCGGTACTCTGATGTTATTCAGGCTTGTGACTCTCTGCTCTTTCCTTCCGGGATCTGCTGCGTGATGCAGTGGATGTTTCCGCCTCCGAGCAGGATATCCCGCGCCGGCACCGGATAGACAGTCCGCTCCGGGAATGCCGCTTTTAAGATCTCCACTGCCGCCTCATCATGCTCATCCCCAAACTGCGGGACGATCACTCCGCCGTTTGAAATATAGAAGTTTACATAACTTGCCGCCAGCCGCTCTCCGACTTCTCTCGTGTCCTCTCCGTCCTCGAACTCATAGCCGCCGAGATCCTCCTCTGTGACGCAGATCGGTATTTTCGGAATCGGAAGCTTATGAACCTTGATCTTTCGTCCCATCGCGTCCGTCTCGCGCTCCAGGATCTCCAGACAGCTCTTTGACATCGCATACTGCGGGTCCGTCTCGTCATCCGTCCAGGCGAGGACGACCTCCCCCGGTCTCACGAAAGCGCAGATATTGTCCACATGCTCGTTCGTCTCATCGTTGTAGATCCCGCGCTCCAGCCAGATCACTTTCTGCGCTCCGAGATAATCGCAGAGCTTCTGTTCGATCTCCTGCTTTGAAAGCTTTGGATTTCTTCCCGCACTCAAAAGGCAGGCTGCTGTCACGAGGACCGTTCCCTCACCGTCCGAATGGATCGAGCCGCCTTCCAGAACAAACGGATGCGCCTCATAGCAGTCATAATGGAGTTCCTCGCAGACCTTCTCCGCAACCTGATCATCCTTTTCCCAGTGTGCGTAGAGTCCGTCCACATCGCCTCCCCAGGCATTGAACTCCCAATCGATCCCGCGGACATTTTTTTCATCGTTCACCACAAACGTCGGAGCTACATCTCTCGCCCAGGCGTCATCAGACTCCATCCGGATCACATGGATCTCATGTCCCGGATTTCCGGTCAGCATTTCTCTCGCGTTCTCTTCCACATCCGCTTCCGCCAGCATAAAGACTTCCTCGCTCTCGGCGATCGCCCATGCCACACGCTTAAATGCCTCTCTAGCCTTCTTTGCGCCGTAGTTCCAGCTTCCCGGACGCTTCGGCCAGATCATGATGCAGCCCCGGTGAGGTTCAAATTCCCCGGGCATGCGGAATCCATCCGCGGCCGGGAGTGTGTGAAGTTTCTTCATGTTCTGTTTCCTCTTTCTGTCTTTATTAGTAACTGTTCAGTACCCTCACACCTGCAGGAACCTCCCCCGGAGCTTCCCTTCGGATGCATGGCAAATTACGGGCAAAAATCCATTCCAATTCAGCTTCGCCGATGGGATTTTTGTTTTATTCTCTCACCAGAATTTTTCTCTCCCGCACCGCCCGTTTTCCCATTTCTTTTGGTCGCCGCAGCCGCATTCCGGTTCGCATGGCGGCGGACACGGGCACGGTCGGCAGGGCGGTCCCGGCGGTGGTCCCGGTTTTGGCGGCTTCGGAGGTTTTTCTTTCTTTTCTTCCAGACGGACCAGGATGATATCGTCCCCGATCTGACAGATATCGTCAAACGGGATCACAAAATCTTTCTCGCGCCCTAAAAATCCGCAGACGCAGCCCGGTCCCGGCACAATGATCGCAAGGATCTTTCCCGAACACGGGTCAATATCGAGATCGCCCACAAATCCCAGTCTCCTGCAGTCACAGACGTTAATCACTTCGCGCTTTTTCAGCTCGCTCATCCGCATCCGATCATCTCCCGGACAGTTTTTATGTAATCAGTCTATGATATGCAGAACGCGCCATATTTGATTCGTTTTCATCCAAAACCGGTATTTTCACAAGTTCTGACATATTCCCCCAGAAATGCTCTCTAAAAATTCTCCGGCAGTTTCCTCACCGACTTTAATATTTTCGCAGCGTTTTTCCACAGCATCTCCTCTTTCTCGCTGTCGGAAAAGCTGCTGTCCCTGATCCTTGCGATCGCGGCTTTCTGGCTCCCGTACGGGAAATCGCAGCCGTACATGGTCCGCTCCGGCCCGAATTTCCGGATGATCTCCTCGAACTCCCCGGAATCCTCGAGCTCCGCGCTCATCGCCGTGTCGATAAAGACATTTTCTGGAAGATCATCCAGCGTCTCCTCCGGATTTTTCATCATGCAGAAGCTCCCCATATGTGCCATGATGATCGGGATATCCGGGGCATATTTTAAGATTTTCCGCACTCCGGACGGATAGAGGTCATACGGGCGCGCGATCTTCGCAGTTCCGCAGTGGATCAGCACCGGAAATCCCAGCGCATTGATCCGCCGCCACATTTCCTCATATTTCGGATCTTCGAGATGGACTTTCTGGAACGGCGGATGAAACTTGATCCCCGCCATTCCCATGTCCTTCAGTTTTTCCAGCTCCTCCGCCACATTTTCACAGTCCGGATGAAGTCCGCCGAACGGAATGATGTTTTTCCGGGCAGACTCCTTCGCAAACCTGTTTACCTCCGCCTGATTCTGCGGTTTTGAGACGACCGGCAGATTGACGGAGAGTGTCACCCCGGCATCCTGCATCCGTGTCAGGAGATTCTCCCGGATCGGGAGATTTTTGAAATCATCATGCTCCTGTCCGGTGACTTCCATTGCCCGCCTCGCCAGCGCGACCGGATAAATATGGGTGTGGATATCGATGATCTTACAGTTCATCCGTATCCTGTCCTTTCTTTCACATGATCATGTGTCTTCCGGTCAGCTGCAGAGATCCACGATCACCTGTGCAAAGATCTTCGCGCTCATCAAGAGCTCGTCGACCACCGCGAACTCATCCGGACCATGCATGTGATTTTCGGTCTCCGGAAGGCAGGCACCGAATGCGACACCGTTCTTTAAGTGGTGGACATATGTTCCGCCTCCGATCGCGATGCACTCGCCCTTTCTTCCAGAATAGGACTCGTAAGCAGAAATAAGAGTCTTTACGAAGTCGGAATCTGCCGGCACATGGTGCGGCGGTTCCAGTTCCTCGGTATTGAAGGAAATCCCCTCTGCCTCCATATTTTTCCGGATCACGTCGATCGTGTTCTCCTTTGTCGCACAGATCGGGCAGCGGCTGTCAAATTCGCCTTCCAGGCTCTTTTCGGAGATGTCCAGCATGCTGAATGCGAGTGTCAGTTCTCCGGACTCCTCATCGCTCATCTGGATCCCCAGTCCGGCGCCAAACCAGTCACCGTGCGGCATCAGATGATTTAACGCACGGACAGCTTTGAGTTGTCCGCACTCTGCGAGCGGCAGACGCTCGATCAGCGCCAGAAGACCTGTCAGGGCATTTTTTCCCTTCCACGGAGTTGATGCATGTCCATTTTCTCCGGACGCTGCGATCTTTAAGCACCCGTCTTCGGAAGAAACGGTAAATGTAATCCCGAGTTCTTCCTCCATGCTCTTTGCAAGAGCTTCCGTCTCATCCCCGTCAAGTCCCTCAAAGAGAGCTTCCGCTGCCGCCGGAACGACGTTGACCTTTGTCCCGCACTTGAAGGAGACCATCTTCGGGAGCTTGTCGGACGGCTCAAATTCTGCCGTAAAATTGCCTTCGATCCGGCCTTTTTCGATGTTGATGACCGGGAAGGATGCATCCGGTGAGAAGGTCATCGGTGCTTCCTTCTCCACACTGTAGTAGTGGGTGATATCGGAGCTTCCGCACTCCTCATCCGTTCCGAGGATCAGCCGGACATTCTTTTTCAGTGGGATCCCGAGCTCGTTGACCGCACGCATCGCATAGAGAGCCGCGACTGCCGGTCCCTTATCGTCCGCAGTTCCGCGCCCGTAGATCTTTCCGTCCTTCACGACCGGCTCAAACGGCTTTGTGACCGTCCATCCATCTCCGGCCGGAACGACATCGAGGTGCGCTAAAATATCCAGCTGGGCGTCCTTGTTGTTCATGTCCACGGTGCCGACATAATTGTCATAATTGTTGATGGAAAAGCCGTAACATTCCGCGATATGCAGCGCTGTGCGCAGTGCCTCGGAACATCCCTCCCCATACGGTTTTCCGATCCGGTAAGAGCCTTTCACGCTGTTGATCCGGCACAGCTCCTCGATATCTTCCAGCATCTCTTTCTTATGTGCATCAATATACCGGCTGATCTTCTCTTTGTACATAATTTCTGCCTCCATTATTCTCTATATACCATTTTCCCAACAAGTGAAAACACGCTTCGCGTAAAGAAAGACAGACGGGGCCGCCTCGTCCCGGGCGTTTCCAGGATATAAAGCCAGCCCCGCTGATAATTTTGTTTAGACTCACGGATCCGCGCTCATTACTTCATGAATCCTGCCAGGATCTCGTTTACGATCTTACCGTCTGCCTTTCCCTTTACAAGCGGCATTAGGGATTTCATGATCTTTCCTTTGTCCTTTGCGGTCGGAGCTTCGATTCCGAGCTCTGCGAGAACTTTCTGGATCGTCTCTCTGATCTGGTCCTCGGTCATATCTGCCGGAGCGAACTCCTGATATACAGCCAGTCTCTTCTTTGCCTCTTCGATGATATCAGCGCGGTCTGCCGGAGCGGTATCGATCGTCTCTTTGACCTGCTTGATCTCTTTCTTTACGATCGCGTTCTCCTCATCCTCTGTGAGCGGAGCTTCGCGCTTGTCGATCTGCGCGTTCTTTAACGCAGAGAGAAGCATGGAAAGGGAATCCTTTCTCTCTTTATCTTTTGCTTTCATCGCCTCGACCATAGCTGCTCTTACAACATCGATCTTACTCATCTTATATTCCTCCTGTCTATGCGGTATTCCCAGTCGATACAACTGGTTCCGCATGTTCCTGTGATGATATAATTTGTAAACTTGATTAGTTCTTTCCGAACTCACTGAGTTTCAAGTTCGGATTTCTCTCCTCGACCATGCCGACACTCCAGCTGTTGATGAATAACAATAACGGATTGCCCTTGAGGTCGCAGATGCGTTTCATATCGGATGTGCCCTGGATCTTCGCCACATCCACTTCCTCCGGGTTCTCAACCCAGCGGATATACTCGAACGGAAGCTGTTCCAGACGGACATCGACATTGTACTCGTTCTTTAAGCGGTAGGTCAGGACCTCAAACTGCAGGACACCGACAACGCCGACGATGATCTCCTCCATACCGGTATTGAACTCCTGGAAGATCTGGATCGCACCTTCCTGAGCGATCTGGTTGACCCCCTTTAAGAACTGTTTTCTCTTCATGGTATCGATCTGGCGGACTCTCGCGAAATGCTCCGGTGCAAAGGTCGGGATACCCTCGAACTGGAACTTCTCGTTGGACGTACAGAGCGTGTCACCGATGGAGAAAATACCCGGATCGAAAACGCCGATGATATCTCCGGCATAAGCCTCCTCAATGATCTTACGGCTCTCAGCCATCAGCTGCTGCGGCTGGGTCAGACGGATCTTTTTGCCTCCCTGGACATGGTTGACTTCCATTCCGGCCTCGAACTTACCGGAGCAGATGCGCATGAACGCGATACGGTCACGGTGTGCCTTGTTCATGTTTGCCTGGATCTTAAATACGAACGCGGAGAAATCTTCCCGGAACGGGTCGATCACGCCTGTCGTTGTCTTTCTCGGAAGCGGAGAAGTCGTCATATTTAAGAAATGCTCCAGAAATGTCTCAACACCGAAGTTTGTGAGAGCAGATCCGAAGAACACCGGTGAAAGCTTTCCGGCACTGACAAGCTCCTGATCAAACTCATCGCTTGCCCCGTCGAGAAGCTCAATATCGTCCCTTAACTGAGCGTGGAAATCGGAACCGATGACGGAATCCACGTCTGTTCCCTCCACGTCGAAAGTCTCTGTGGCAACTTCCTTCTGTCCGCCCATGGCAGCCGTGAAGGTCGTGATCTTCTTTGTCTGGCGGTCATAAACGCCCTTGAAGCTCTTTCCGCAGCCGATCGGCCAGTTGATCGGGCAAGTATGGATTCCGAGAACCTCCTCGATCTCGCTCATGAGCTCGAACGGGTCTCTCGCCTCACGGTCCATCTTGTTTACAAAGGTAAAAATCGGGATATGGCGCATCACACAGACCTTGAACAGTTTGATGGTCTGCGCCTCAACACCTTTGGATCCGTCGATGACCATGACCGCGGAGTCCGCTGCCATCAGGGTACGGTAGGTATCCTCGGAGAAGTCCTGATGTCCTGGGGTATCAAGAATATTGATGCAGTATCCCTCGTAATTGAACTGGAGTACGGAAGATGTTACGGAGATACCTCTCTCCTTCTCGATCTCCATCCAGTCGGAGACTGCGTGCTTTGTCGCTTTGCGTCCCTTTACGGTTCCGGCAAGGTTGATCGCGCCTCCGTATAACAGGAATTTCTCGGTCAGTGTCGTTTTACCGGCATCCGGGTGAGAAATGATCGCGAATGTCCGTCGTCTCTTTATTTCATCATTTAATGAAGCCAAAAAATTTTCCTCCAAATCTATCTTGTGTTTCGTCTAACAATATTTTCCTGCTGACAGCACAAAAGAACCGCGGTCCTTCATTGACTGCCGTTTTTTTCTGCTGCTCTTATTCCAATTAATTTTTACCAGTATTTAAGAGTTTCGTCAAGAAGAAAGCCCTAAAATTCGTTATATTTATAGCAATCTTCACCACTCTGTGCCTGCTTTGCGTTTTTCACCTGTAAAGGCATCTGAGTAGTCGAATCTTCTATTTTCTGGTAAAGATTGGAATTTTCTATCTTTTAATTTCAAAGATCTCGTCTAAGATCGCCCCTGCAACCTCTTCCTTCGACATGATCGGAAGCTCCGTCTCCTTATTCTCGCGGATCATCGTCACTACATTCGTGTCCGTTCCGAAACCGGCACCGGCAACCTTCAGATTGTTGGCAACGATCATATCGAGGTTCTTCTTCTTTAATTTTGCCCTGGAATTCTCCAGCATATGTTCTGTCTCCATAGAAAATCCGCAAAGGAACTGGCTGTCTTTTTTATGTTCTCCGAGCCATTTTAAGATATCGTCGGTGCGCTCCAGTTCGATCGCCATATCTCCGTCTTTCTTCTTTGTCTTCTCGGTATTCACGAACTTCGGGCGGTAGTCAGCGACAGCCGCGGCCTTGATCACCGCGTCCATCTCATCACTGCGGCTTGTCACGGCCTCAAACATATCTTTGGCGGTAACCACCGGAACAAAGTTTACGAACATCGGCGGCTCCACCTCTGCCGGTCCTGAAACAAGAGTCACCTCAGCGCCGCGGAGAGCTGCCGTCTTCGCGATGGCATATCCCATCTTTCCGGTACTGTGGTTTGTAATATAGCGCACCGGGTCGATGGCCTCTCTCGTCGGGCCTGCGGTCACGAGGATTTTCTTTCCTTTTAAGTCTTTCTCGTACTGGACTTCCTTTAAGATATACTGGAGCAGCACCTCCGGCTCCGGCATCTTTCCGGCTCCGGTATCGCCGCAGGCGAGATACCCGCTTGCCGGACTGATCACTTCCATTCCGTAGTGTTCGCAGATCTTTAAGTTGTCCTGTGTGATCGGATTCTCGAACATTCTCGTATTCATCGCCGGGCTGATGATCTTCCTGCAGGTACATGCGAGAACCGTGGTCGTCAACATATCGTCCGCAAGACCATGGGCCAGCTTCGCGATCACATTTGCGGAAGCCGGGGCAACGAGGACAACGTCCGCCGCCTTCGCAAGGGAAACATGTTCAACGGAAAACTCAAAGTTCCGGTCAAACGTATCCACCAGGCATTTATTTCCGGTCAGTGTCTCGAATGTAATCGGGTTAATGAAATTTGTCGCATTCCGGGTCATAAGCACATGGACATCTGCCTTCAGTTTTTTCAGTGCGCTGGCGAGATATGCGATTTTATAGGCAGCGATACTGCCGCTCACGCATAAAAGTACGGTTTTTCCTGCTAACATTTGGAATCCTCCGTTGTAATTTTAGTCAATTTATGGTAAGATAATTCGAACTTTAAAATTATGAGGAACCTGTCTCACACGTTTCTCATATTCACAGTAACGGTTGACAAATCCCGCAAATACGGAACCCTTGATCAACTGCACACGTAAAAACAGTATAACACGTTACTTAGATTTGTGGAAGGAGTTTTCTCAATGATTTTAGCGATCGACATGGGAAACAGTAATATCGTTGTCGGAGGCCTTGACGACAATAAAACATATTTTGAGGAGCGCATCACCACCGATGACCGGAAAACGAGTCTCGAATACGCGATCCTTTTAAAGAATATTCTGGAGATCCATAAAGTAAAGAAAAATGATATCGAAGGTTCCATTATGGCGTCCGTTGTCCCGCCGTTAAATGCGCCGATCTCTTCCGCTGTGAAGAAGATCACCGGAAAGAAACCGCTTCTTGTCGGTTCCGGAATGAAGACGGGCTTAAACATCAAGATGGATAACCCTAAGACCGTCGGCGGTGACCGGATCGTGGCCGCTGTCGCTGCAAATGCCAAATATGAAGGACCGATCATCATCGCGGATATGGGAACCGCGACAACGCTCGATGTGGTGGACCACGATGGAAATTACATCGGCGGTGTGATTCTCCCCGGTGTAAAGGTTGCCTTAAACTCCCTCGTTTCCAATACAGCCCAGCTTCCGAGGATCAGCTTCGATGTTCCGAAACGTACGATCGGAAAGAACACCATCGAATGTATGAGAAATGGTATCATGCTCGGCAATGCCGCAATGCTTGACGGTCTTATCGACCGCATGACCGCAG
Source organism: Clostridium sp. OF03-18AA (assembly GCF_003478035.1). GTDB lineage: Bacteria > Bacillota > Clostridia > Lachnospirales > Lachnospiraceae > Pilosibacter. The sequence goes on along the minus strand of NZ_QUEP01000004.1, from coordinate 162,391 downwards.
AGCTCGGCGAACCGGCAACCCTTATTGCTACCGGCGGTATGGCAAGATTCATCACACCGCTCTGCACCCACAAGATCACCTATGACCCGGATCTTCTGCTCCGCGGACTGATGATCCTGTACAGACAAAATACAGAAACAAAAGACGCGTAAAGCTTCACTGCCGAATGAAATTAACGTTCATTCGGCTTTTTTATTCAGAATTGTCCTCCCGACTGTTGCTGTCTATACATTTCGTTTGAAACGAAATATAAACGAAATGCAGAGTTGTAATATTTCGTTTAATGGGATATACTTATGATAGAATTACGTTTGGAGGTGTTCTATGAACTATTTATCCAGCATGGAAGCGGCAAAAGCAATGGGAATCACAGTGCGCAGAGTCCAGCAGATGTGCAAGCAGGGCGAAATTTCCGGAGCTGTGAAAAAGGGACATTCCTGGCTGATTCCAGAAAATGCAGTTTGGCCAGATTCAGGCGAAAAGAAAAAGCCGATGCCCATTGGGATTTCTGATTTCAAGACGGCGACCACAAGCTATTATTATGTAGATAAAACCTTGCTGATCCGTGATTTTCTGGATACGAAACCTATGGTATCGTTGTTTACCCGTCCGAGACGTTTTGGTAAAACATTGAATATGGATATGGTTCGGGTCTTTTTTGAAAAAACACAGGAGGACACCTCCATTTATTTCAAGGATAAGCAGATATGGCAGTGTGGTTCTGATTATACCCGGCATCAGGGAAAGTATCCGGTCATATTCCTGACATTTAAGGATGTAAAATGTCTGACATGGCAGGAGACATTTCAGAAGATCCGTAAGCTGATTTCACTGGAATTTATACGGCACAGTGAACTTGAGGAAAGTACTGCACTTGGAATCTATGAAAAAGAACAGTACCATCGCCTTGCCAGTGACAATGCGAATGAAGTAGACTGCCAGATGGGATTACAAATCTTATCTCTGTTGCTGCACAAGCATTATGGACAAGAATGTATTATCATTATTGATGAATACGATACACCGATCCAGCAGGGACATCATTGCAATTTTTATCCTGAAATCGTGAATTTCATGCGTAATTTCTTTTCCGGCGGCCTGAAGGATAATCCACATCTGGCTTTTGGCTTTCTCACGGGAATTCTCCGTGTGGCGAAAGAAAGCATTTTCAGCGGCATGAATAATTTGAAAACCAATTCAATTTTGGACGACAGTTACAGTGAATATTTCGGCTTTACAACTGAGGAAGTAAAAGATATTCTGCACTACTATGGGAAAGAGGACAAATATCAGGAGATCTGCAGCTGGTATGACGGATACCGATTTGGTCATACAGAAATCTTTAATCCATGGTCTGTGATCAATTACATTACCGATCAATGCTTCCCAAAGGCATTCTGGCAGTCTACCGGCAGCAACGAAATCATTGGTGAGATTATCGCGACATCTACTCCCGAGATAACGGAAGGACTTCATAAACTGCTCTGCGGTGAAAAAATCACTACTTATATAGACACCAGCGTGATCTATCCGGAGATACAGAATAATCCATACACGATCTATAGTTTTCTTCTTGTTGCGGGTTACTTAAAAGTTGCAGAAGTTTATCCACAGAATGATGGGAATTTCATGTGTGATGTTGCAATTCCAAATAAAGAGATTGCCTGTGTTTATGAAAAAGAAATTTTAAATCGGACGAATCAGAACAGCGTCGCGATTTCTATCAATCAGGCGATATTCTCCGGAAATGCAAAAAAGCTTCAGTCTTTGCTGGAGAGTTTTATGCTGCAGAGTATTTCTTCTATGGATGGGGCAAATGAAAGTTTTTATCATGGCATGATGCTTGGATTATGTGCGATCCTTGGAAACAGATACCAGATTCGTTCCAATCGAGAATCGGGGCTTGGCCGATTTGATATTCAACTGAATCCATTAGTAAAAGGAATTCCGGGATTCCTGTTTGAATTCAAACACACAAATGATGATCATGTGGATCTGGATGCGCTGGCAGATCGCGCCCTCCAACAAATAGATGTGAAAAAATATGACACGGAATTGCGGGATACAGGTGTCCGGCCGATCATAAAAATCGGGATTGCTTTTCGTGGAAAAACAGCCGTTGTGAAACGAAAATAATGAGAAGGGGCTGCCGCACCAATTTTGGCAAGCGGCAGCCCCGTTTTCTATAATCATGTTTCTTTTTTATCCCAGTCTTCTCACAAATTCCTCATACCCAAAGGTTTTCACCACACTACACTCCCCATTCTCATCCATTCGCGCGATGGACGGCAGGCACATGCCGTTGAAGGTGTTGTTTTTTACCATGGAGTAGATCGCCATGTCCTCGAAATAGAGTTTATCGCCGATCTGAATCTCGTGGTCGAAGGAATAGTCGCCGATCACGTCACCCGCAAGGCAGGTCATTGATGAGAGACGGTAGGTGTACTGCTTTTCGTCCGCTTCTCCGGAGTCTTTTAACGGCGGACGGTAGGGCATCTCCAGCACGTCCGGCATATGGCAGGCGGCGGAGGCATCCAAAATCAGAGTCCTGATGCCGTTATCCACAATGTCCATGACTTCCGTCACGAGATATCCCGCATTTAATGCCACGGCTTCCCCAGGTTCCACATAGACAGTGACATCATATGTATCCTGCATATGGCGGATACAGCGCTCCAGGCGGTCGATGTCGTAATCTTTTCTCGTGATATGGTGTCCGCCGCCCATGTTGAGCCATTTGATATTCGGAAGCTTCAGGTACTTTCCGAATTTTTCCTCCACCGCCTTCAGAGTCGTCTCCAGATCATCCGAGTTCTGCTCACAGAGGGTATGGAAGTGGATCCCGTCAAGCTTTTCCACAAGATCTTCCCGGAAATTAGCCAGGGTCACGCCGAGTCTGGAGCCCGGCGCACAGGGATCGTAGATCGCGTGGTCGCCCTGAGTGGAGCACTCCGGGTTTACGCGGATGCCGATGCTGACGCCTTTTTCCTTACAGAAGTCCGCGTATTTTTCAAGCTGGGAAAAGGAATTGAATACCAGATGTTCGCAGATATCGGTGAGTTCCCCGATCTCCGATTCCTTGAAGGCCGGAGCGAATACGTGATTTTCTTTTCCCATTTTTTCATATCCAAGCTTTGCCTCGAAAAGACCGCTGGCTGTGGTTCCGTCCAGATACTGCCCGATCAGCGGGTACTCAAAGAAGTTCGAGAATGCCTTCTGGGCAAGGAGGATCTTGCAGCCGGTGTCATCCTTTACTTTCTTTAAGATTTCCAGATTTTTCCGAAGCTTTCTTTCATCAATTACATAACATGGAGTGGGTAATTCATTAATTTTCATTTATTCTACAATCTCCGGATTTTCATCCACAACCCACGGAAGTCCCCACTTATTCAGCGCTTCCATATACGGATCCGGATCGAACTCTTCGACGTTGAATACGCCTGCGCCCTTCCAGGTTCCGTCAACGACCATCATGGAACCGATCATAGCCGGTACGCCTGTCGTGTAGGAGATGGCCTGGGAGCCGACTTCCTTGTAACACTCCTGATGGTCACATACGTTATAAATATAGATCGTCTTCTCTTTTCCGTCCTTCACACCGGTAAAGATACAGCCGATGTTTGTCTTTCCGACGGTTCTCGGACCTAAGGATGCCGGATCCGGAAGAAGAGCCTTTAAGAACTGGATCGGAACGATCTCCTGTCCGTTAAAGTTTACCGGGGAAGTGGAAAGCATTCCAACGTTCTCTAAGCATTTCATGTGGGTCAGGTAGCTCTGTCCGAAGGTCATGAAGAAACGGATGCGCTTTACACCCGGAATGTTCTTAGCGAGAGACTCGATCTCCTCATGATGTAAAAGGTACATGTCCTTCTCGCCGACCTGCGGGAAGTTGTACTCGCGCTTGATCTCCATCGGCTTTGTCTCTACCCAGTGGCCGTTCTCCCAGTAGGAGCCGTTTGCGGATACCTCACGGAGGTTGATCTCCGGGTTGAAGTTTGTAGCGAACGGATAACCATGGTCGCCGCCGTTGCAGTCTAAGATGTCGATGGTGTGGATCTCATCGAAATAGTGCTTTAACGCATACGCGGAGAAGACGCTTGTGACGCCCGGGTCAAAACCTGTTCCTAAGAGTGCCATAAGTCCAGCCTCTTTGAATTTCTCCTGATATGCCCACTGCCAGGAATAATCAAAGTATGCGGTGAAGCCCTCTTCCTTGCAGCGTTTCTCATAGATCGCGCGCCATGTCGGATCGTCGGTGTCCTCCGGCTCGTAGTTTGCGGTATCGATATAGTTCACGCCGGCCTTTAAGCATGCATCCATGATCGTCAGGTCCTGATACGGGAGTGCAACGTTTAACACTGCATCCGGCTTGTAGCTTTCCATTAAAGCCACCAGCTCGTCCACGTTGTCAGCATCCACTTTCGCGGTCGTGATCTTCGTCTTTGTAGTTCCCTGAAGTTTCTCCTTTAAGGCATCGCACTTGGATACGGTACGGCTTGCGATCATGATTTCTGTGAATACATCACTGTTCTGACAGCACTTGTGGATCGCTACGGACGCAACACCTCCGCAGCCGATGATCATTAATCTGCTCATGTTTATTTTTCCTCCTCTTTTAAAAGATCCTCAACATACTTCGGCAGCATGAACGCGCCCATGTGAAGATGTGTCGTGTAATACCAGGTTTCGATATTTAATGCATCCCATTCCCGGGGCTTGAAATCCTTGATGGGATGATATTTCTTTGAAGCGAAGCCGAAGAGCCAGTATCCGGACGGACAGGTTGGAATATGCGCCTGATACACACGGCTGATCGGGAAGGAGCGGAATGCCTTTCGGTGCATACTGCGGCAGGCCAGCTCGTCCTCATCGTAGAATGGGCTTCCATGCTGGTAGACCATGATTCCATCTTCCTTTAAGGCGCTGTAACAGCTACCGTAAAATTCCTTCGTGAACAGTCCCTCAGTATGGCCGAAGGGGTCTGTGGAATCGTTGATGATAAGGTCATACTTTGCCTTCTTGTTTCTTAAAAATCTCAGACCGTCATCATAGTGGACCTCGACACGCGGATCATCTAAGGCACAGGCTACCTCCGGGAAAAATTTTCTTGAAACCTCCACAAACATCTCATCCGTCTCCACGACATCGATATGTTCCACGCAGTCATACTGCAAAAGCTCTTTCGCGACACCGCCGTCGCCGCCGCCGATGATCAGTACGTCCTTCACACACGGATGGACCGCCATCGGCACATGGGTCACCATCTCGTCATAAATAAACTCGTCCTTCTCGGAGAATACGATCTCCCCGTCCAGAGAGATAAATTTTCCAAATTCCTCGGAATCGAACACGTCGATCCGCTGATATTCACTCTCCCCGGAAAACAGCTGCTTTTCGATCTTGATGGACAGCTTGACGTTTCCGGTGTGCAGTTCTGAAAACCAGAATTCCATATCTCGTGACTCCTTGTATCGTATTGGCCAAAGCCTGTTTGCAGGCAGACAGCCTGTTTGCCTGCAGCCAGGTCCGGCACCTAAAAAATTCATGCTATATGTTTGCCAGCACCATCAGATGGTCCACAGCCGGATCTTCTGTTCCCTGCATGGAGCATCCCTTTTTCTTCGCATACAGGATATACTGGACCACGTCGTCCGTGATCATCTCCCCCGGCGCCAGGATCGGGATTCCCGGCGGATAACACATCACAAACTCCGCACAGACTCTTCCTGAAGACGCTTCCACCGGAACAGAGACCTTCTCGGAGTAGAACGCTTTCTGCGGGGACATCACGACCTTCGGGGAGATATACTCACCGGAGAGAAGTCCCGCGCTGTCCTTTTTGTAGAGACGTTCCACATCATCGAGAGCCCCCACAAGGCGCTCGATGTCCTGGATACGATCTCCGATGGAGATGTAAGCCAGAATGTTGCTGATATCACCGAATTCGATCTGGATATCATACTCGTCGCGCAGAAGATCATAGACCTCGATTCCCGCAAGTCCGATGTCTCTTGTATAGACGGAGAGCTTCGTTACATCGTAATCGAAAATGCTGTCACCGTTCACCAGTTCTTTTCCATAAGCATAATAGCCGCCGATGGAGTTGATCTCCCGTCTCGCGTATTCTGCCATCTCAACGACCTTCGCGAAGGATTCCTCGCCGCGGAGAGCCAGATTTCGTCTTGAGATATCAAGGCTGGAAAGAAGCAGGTAGGATGCGCTTGTGGTCTGGGTCAGGTTGATAATCTGGCGCACATAATCGGTGTTCACTCCCTTATTTAAAAGAAGAAGCGAACTCTGGGTCAGGCTTCCGCCGGACTTGTGCATGGATACCGCCGCCATATCAGCTCCCGCTGCCATTGCGGAGATCGGAAGATTCTTTCCGAAATACAGGTGGGTTCCATGAGCCTCGTCCGCGAGGACCTTCATGCCCCTCGCATGGGCAAGCTGTACGATTGTTTTTATATCAGAGCAGATACCGTAATAGGTCGGGTTGTTGACGAACACCGCAACCGCGTCCGGATTATCCTCGATGGCCTGTTTTACTTTTTCGACCTGCATTCCCAGCGAAATACCGAGTCTCTGGTTCATCTCCGGATTTACGTAGATCGGGATTCCGCCGCAGAGCACCAGAGCGTTGATGACGCTCTTATGTACGTTTCGCGGCAGGATGATTTTATCTCCGGCTTTTACCACCGAGAGGATCATGCTCTGAACCGCAGATGTCGTTCCGCCTACCATCAGATAGGCGCTGGCCGCTCCGAATGCCTCCGCCGCCAGCTCTTCCGCCTCACGGATCACGGAGACCGGATGACAGAGGTTGTCAAGCGGCTTCATGGAGTTTACATCCAAAGATACACATTTTTCGCCTAAAAGCTGTACCAGTTCCGGATTTCCGCGTCCTCTCTTATGTCCCGGTACATCAAACGGGACAACTCTCTTCTTTTTAAATGCCTCGAGCGCTTCATAGATCGGGGCTTTCTTTTGTCTCTCTCTGTCCATGGTTTTGTTCCTCACGCATTTTATTGATTGCGCATCATCTGAATAATAAAAAAGCAGATGACGCCAAAACCATCATCTGCTCAAAACGATTCTATTCCATTGGGGTCTGGGGCGCGTCACTCCGCTCCCGTCTGCCTCTGAGCTTTATCGTTTTTTCTTCCAAGTCTGCAATCGCAAATATATTGTCCCTGCACTTATTGACCGATTCACAAGATGATGTGTTTTTCAAACACTGATTATAAAGTAATCAACTTATAAATTTGAGCTTTTAACTCAATCAATAATGTGGGCTTAACCCCACGCGGCGCTTGACCCGCCTGTCCGATGGGCTTAACTTCCGTAGTCTGTTCTGCGGGAGTGGTCATTACATACATTTGCATGAAAACGATAAATGTCTCTTCACACTATTTCTATCATACATGAAAAAACATAGAACTGTCAAGTAAAAAATTCTTTACGTGGAATCTTCTGTCAGCCTCACGAGGTGGCTGACCACCGATTATAATGATCCGATCGAAAGTGCTGTGTTTCAACTCACAGCCCCGCAAGGGGGCTGACGACAAGCTATTACGCGAGGGCGATGGGGCTTGTATTTCAACTCACAGCCCCGCAAGGGGGCTGACAGCAATTTTAGTCAAAATATTGCCTGACTAAAATTGTTTTTTGTACTTATTTCACATATTTCTGCTAAATTTCCCTCGCATCTTCAGGATTTCCATGGTCTTTGGGCTAAGATTTCCCTGTTTTTTCGGTGCGAATGTCCCGAGGTTTTTCTGTATACATACTTCTCGCACTATAAATAGCAGCGTTTCCGTGACATCAAATCCCGGCTTAGCGCCAATATGTTCTACCTTATTTTTGTATTTCTCGCCCAGATAATAGAATCTCAGACTGTCTACGTCTTTGTCGATGAGATTTTCAAGTATGTTTTTCACCTGTCTGCATTTTGCTGCATCCATCTGACATTCAAATACAGAATTCTGCACTCTCTGCCCATATTTGGGGCATTTCTTCGCCACCTGACGCAAACGTTTGCTTCCTTCCTCTGTCATAATGACTGCTTCGTTTTCCATACTCGTGCCAGAAACAGTGTTACATTTCCCTTGACTTCACCCATAACTCTTGCAAGAAATCTTCCGTTCCCAGACATAAAAGAAAGGCTTATATTTCTCAATGCCCACTGTCTTCTGCAGAACTCAAAGTGCTGAATTCCGGATAGCTGGAGGAAATCCTCCTCCTGAAACAAAGCTAAAATACCTCCGGTTCTTTACATCCGTCTACATGCCATGTGATCTCATAATCTGAAAACTCTTTCGGACGCTCCTTTTTGGCCTTAATGTCAAAGCCTCTCTGAATCCTGCCGCTGGAGATTTCCGGTGTCTTAGCATCATGCTGCCACCAGTACATCCTGCAGACCTCCACACTTCCTTCCGGTCTCGCAGAAGAAGCATCATTTTCAAATAAGGTTTTCAATGCCTCCTTCAGCACTTCTGCATCCTCCTGACTGAATCCTGTCTTTTCCGCAAGCTGAACATTGACGCTTCCCATCACTTTATATACTGCAAAACCCACTCTGTGTTTTGTACCCATCGTATCGGAAGCCTTACTCTCTTTTCCGGATTCACTGTTCACGCTCTTTGTGATCTGCATGCTGATAATGTCGATGGGGGAAAGGCTGATTGCCTGATGGATGGAAACAGGGCCCCTTACTCCAAAGGACACCGAACTCCCTTTAAACGCAAAAACCTGTCCAAAAGCTCTTACATCCAGCCATTCCTTGCAGGCGATTGCTGCACAGACATCACGATTGGCTTTTTTTGGGTCAGCGATCTGGGCCTTCAGCTCCGCACATCCGTCGGCACGGTCTTTCAAGCTACTGTAGGAATCGTCCGCCCGGTCATCGGACTGCACAAAAATCTTCTGTCCGAGATCCTGAAAGCGGTTTCTTATTTTCCTTTTGATGCAGACATCTGATATTTCACCATAGCCGTCCATGCTGATCCTCGGACGGTTTCCATTTAACGGATCGCCATTGGGATTGGCATTATCAACACTTACAAATAACGTAAAATCGATTTTTCCCTTTAACTCGCTCATCATTATTCCTCCTCTTTTTCATTAAACTTTGTCTTTTTTGATGTCAGCTCATAGGCCTGATGATGAAAGCCTAGCAAATATAATCCATCCAGCTTGCTGTTATCACCAAAGCTGTCCACGTCGAATAAGCCATTGATCTCATGCAGCAGGTTTTCATAAAAACGTCGCTCCGGAAATTCCAGTTTATTCATATAGGGCTGGATATTTTCCTCGATTATTTTCCATGTTTCAAAGGGTCTCTGCGAAAAAGTGCTCATATATCTCTTTGCATTCGTCATTCTCGCCTTATCCTTCTCATCATACGTGCGGTATTCGATCCTGTCCGCAACTGCCAGCAAGCGTCCGTATAAATAACTTCTGTTCGTTTCTTCCTTATCTAATGCCACAGTCCATTCCTCCTGTTCATTTTCTTTTTTCCATTTTTTTACCAGCGAACAGGCCAAAGTCAAAACCCGTTCCCAGTTATTTCGATCCTTATAGGCCAGCGGCGTTGAGGCCTTCTGCACCGCGCGGTTCACATAATCGTAAGGGATCCTGTGTCCGCTCCAGATACAGGGAAGCAGTCTTTTCGCAACCTCTGCATACATTTTTTTTCCGTTTGCGTCCACGATCGTAAGCGTTCCTTTACTTTCGATACCAAATAAAATATCTGCGATATCCTTAACTCCGATCATACCGTAAAACTGTACTCTTTTTTTGTCTTTCCATTTCGTGTGGATCCAGCCACAGCTTTCATGCCACTTTTTAATATTCTCCAGATATTTTGCAGAATCCAGAGTTGCCTCCTCCACCATCGACAATCTTCCCGGGGTCGCTGCATCAAAGCTGAGCAGGATCATTGATGACGTATTCTCGATCTTCTGCCCATATCCCCTGATCGCCTTATAGAATTTTTCTGCGGTGATCGCATTCCCATCGGATACTGCACTCTCATCATTTTCCTCGTCATCCCAGTCATCCTGTTCTTCGTCATACTCAGATGCGATATCTTCCGTATCCGCATTCCATCTCGGCATGCTTGATCGATTGGATTCCCATGTAACGATGACCAGCGTATCGAAAAAGGTTCCCTGCTTACGGATGATCCACTTCAGGGCATTATGTATCTTCTGGGATGTTTCATTTCCTACTGCAAAGGCTTCCTCTTTACAGACAAAGCGTCCCCGATAAGTAAAATTTTGACTGTCATTTGCAGAGATCAGCTTTGCGCCATCCCCTTCATTGCGGATCTTTCTGGAGTGGAGATATGAAATAGCCTCTGTATTTCCGGTAAGATAACAAAGTCCCTGTTCTTTTTCCCGCGAACGAGCATAGCTTATATAACGCTCCTGCAGGCTTCTGTCTTTCCAGCACTCATCCGGGCATGTTTCAAACACGCCTGAGCTTTCCGGCCGGATAATAAAACGCACAAATGCCTTTGCCTGCTCGATCCCCTGAAGCTTTTCCTTATCATCGATCTTTCCCTGTTCATTCAGCTTGATGATCTTCTGATCCGAAAGATCCCGGATCAGGCTGTTCTTTTTCAGGTACTGATAAACGGCCAAAACCTTCTCATGGCTGAATTCTGATTCCGCCCATTCCTTCAGCTGGGAAATATATAATTGGTAACAGACCCCGTCATCCTTATAATACTTCGTGTAATCTTCCGCAAGATACCTCAGATTATCGCACAAAGGATGAGGCTCCTTTCCCGCTGTACGGCTTCCGGATTTTTCTGTGACCGGTATCACTGTCAGCTTGTCCTCCGGACTTACAAGCTTTGCCTCCTTAAAGTTTCCATTCCGGTCGATGGTTACCTCGATCTGTGCGGTTACTGTCGTATGGAACGGCGGCAGAAGAACATAAGGCATATCTCCCCGATATTCAATGACCCCTACTTTATCACTGTTTATTTCATACAGATCGATCAGTTCATTTACCCAGCTCACTCCTCCACCTCCTCACCGGTAAATTCTTCTAATCCGGTAAAACTGCCTTTTCCGAAGACCTTGCGCTGCATTTCCCTGATATGTCTTTTCTGAGTACACTCCTCGGGTCTTAAAAATTCAATGATCCCGCCTTTCTTCATTACCGGTTTCCAGAAGCGAACCGTCATCTTTCCCTTATCTTCTTCCAAGATTGCTTCCTCTGCGTAGGTGATCCCATGATACATGAAACCATAATCCACTTCTCCGGTCATGGTATCATAATAGCTCTCTCCCTCGCCGAATACACACGGCTCCTCGAAAGCCTGACACTCCCTTGTTCCAAGGAAAATATCTCTGCGCCCGCCTCGATTTACCATTCGCTTCGCCATATTGTGGTACTTGTTCTCATTTCTGTCCTCCGCCAGCTCCGGATGATTATAATTCATCTCGAAATGTGCCCGCACCTGATATCGTACATCTTTTAAGTAGGTATAATATGCAAGCTCATTGCCGCCATTATATGCGATCGGACGGATCCCTTTTGTTTCTGTCTGGATCGGATTCATCACTCTGACGGCATCGATGATCCATAAGATGGTTGGCTTCCAGAAAATGCTTTCTACGATCCCCCGCAGCGCCTCATACGTTGGGATATGATAGCTGGTTTTCTCGCCGCCGACACGAAGTACAGGATCTGAAAAAAGCGCATACGGACCATATACTTCAAATTCGATCGTATTTCTGTATTTTTTCACCGCTCTCACCTCCTTTAAATTTCACAAAATCCCATTTCAGGCTCATCCACAACACCCGCTTTCTTGTCATAATATCCATCACATAATACCAGAAGCCCTTCCTCATTTTCGTATATGGCATTCCCCAGCTTATTTTTCCTGTTTTCTGAGATGCCAACGGTATATCTCTGTAATTTTCTCAATATTTTTTTCTTTTCTGCTTCCGTCTGTGTTTGCGACAGCTCCTCAAGCAGCCGCTTCGGTTCATTTCCATAGGGAACTACGACACTGATTTTGTGGGTATCAGTGATGACCTCAAACTCATGTCCGGCCGTTAAAAATGCCTGTGGAAGCTTTGTATGGATCTTTCTTTCATATTTTCGATAATATTGGTTTTGTCCTGTCTGATTTTTCCCAAGCAGATCGGTCAAGGTCATCGTCACTCCGCTCACCTCGACCGGATATTTCGTTTCCAGCTCTCGTAATTGTGAGTAATAAGCAGAATAATAGAATTTTATGGCCGCCTCCGAATCGAGGGCGCCCTCATCAAGATCAAAACTATGCAAAACCTTCTGCAGGGCTGCCTGTGCATCTCTGATTTCCCGCAAGTGCTCCAGATGCTCCGCATCATCAGACATCTGAACAATATAGACCGCTCCCATTTTTCCAAGCTCCTTATGACGATTGCATCTTCCGGCAGCCTGGATCACGTTATCTAATCCCGCCTTTGACCGGATCACACAGCCAAAGGAAAAATTAACGCCCGCTTCCACCACCTGTGTGCTGACACAAATGATCTTATTTTCTCTTTTTTTCAATGCAAGCTTTATTTCCTTCAACGTATCCAGCTTGTGCTGCGGACACATATTATTGCTGAGATGAAAGATCTCATATTCATCCGAACAGCTCTCCTCCAGCCTTCGGAATACCTGAAATGCACATGCGGTAGTATTTACGATCGCTAAAGTACTCCGGTATTCTTCGGTTTTCTCAAGTATAAACTCCTTCAGATCTTCGGTTTTCATCCTGCCCGGATAACGTTCTGTTTCATCGATGATTTCTGCCCGTTTGAAAATCTCCGCATATTTTTCAGTTTCCCTTGACATTTCCCTGCATTCACATATATTATTTTCCTTAAGAGGAGCCAGCGTCGGCTGTGTCGCAGAACATAATACAACCGTTGAATCGCCAAACTGCGTAAGGAAATTTACCGCCAGATTAAAAAGCTCCGTACATTTTACCGGAAATGCCTGCACCTCATCAAATATGATAATACTATTGCATAAATTATGCATTCTGCGAATGCAGGACTTGCGATCGGAAAACAATGTATTCAGGATCTGTACTGCTGTTGTTACGATGATCGGTGTGTCCCAGGTTTCCGTGAGATCGCGATATCGTTCTTCCTCACCAGCCTCGCAGATCACGTTGCAATGATGCTCCAAAACAACCGAGGGCATTCCTACCGCATTTCTTATTTCTTCCGCATTCTGTTCCAGTATGGAATTATAGGGCGCTATATAAATAATCCTCTGCTTTTTCTGTTTTTCGGCATGATATAGAGCAAAACGAAGACTGCTCAAGGTTTTTCCGGCAGCAGTCGGTACGGTCAAACGATATCGTTTTTCCTCTGATTCTGCAGCCGCTCTGCAGGAATCCGATATCTCCTGCCGAACATCATTGAGTTTATTTCCCTGATCCGGATTTTTCCGAACCTCATTTTCCATATACTGCTCAAAATTGCAGATACATTCCTTCCATATTCTCTGCGTTTCTTCCTGCGAAAATCTTTTCTCAATCTCAATAGGGATATCCTGAAAAAAACAGCCCGTATCTGTCCAATCCCCATCGATCAGCAGCGATAATGCGACCCTCAGATACATTCCCAGATAAAAATATCTGCTCCCGTATTTTTTTCCTTTGGAATCACAATTCTTAACAAAATCCCCTATCTTTTGAAGCATGATCCGGTATGACTGATCTGCCTGCTCTCCGATCTTCTCTAACAGTTCTCTATCATAAAGCTTAAAAAAGCTTTCTTTGATACGGGAATACTCGATCTCTTTTTTCAAGCGCCGTTCCTGCAGCATCTGGCCATTTTCTAAATTAATACAATCCTCCAGCCCATGATGGAAGTAGATCAACGTGCTGATAAATTCCGAAACCGGGTTTCCCCTTAACAGCTCTAATGCGATTCTTCCTCCGGCGGTGGAATGATCCAATCCATACTGATGAGCCTCGTCCCCTCGCGCAAGGATATTTTTAAAATCCGCCTGATTTTCCGTACCGAGCTTTCCCGCATCGTGAAGAAATCCTGCCAGCTCTACAATACTTTTCAGCTCCGGAAGCTCACATATCCGAGAGGAAAAGCAAGCCACATTCCCCGAATGCTCCTGCATGGACTGGCATCTTTGGGATTTATGATCCACATGTGCCAGCTTAACATAAGCTGGATTTTGATAAGCCGAATTTTGATCCCGCAACTGATCCTGCTGCTGATTTTGCTGCTCAGAAAGCTTGATCTTCGCACTTTTCATTTTGCATCTCTCCGTTTATCTGCCTTTTATTTACTGTAATTTCATCATAGTCCCTTCATCTCAAAAAGTCAATGTAATATATAAATTTATAATAATATGAATTTATTATGGAATGGGGATGACAAACTTAAAAAAGCAATCGAATCATTTCAATTCAATTGCCTTTTTATAAATATATAACAATATTTTTCAACTCACAGGCTTTCGCCTGACACGCAGCAATGACAGCGAAAACAGTATAGTCCTGTTTCCGATGCCGATTAATGCTTTTTTATTATAGCGTTCACCAAAACGCTTGACAAGCTTAATTTTAGCGGATTTTTTCCCGCGAAAAATAAGAAAATAAAAATAAGCAAATAGAAATCCGGAAGGATTCCCAAAGCCTATGGATCCCTTCCGGATTATTCTATACTTAGTGCAAGAGCATCGCTCCGCGGAAGATGCGCAGTGATTCTGGCAGGAATATGTCAGCTTCTCTTACCAGAATCACGCGCCAAGTCTCACGGAGGTTCGGCTTGAAACTCGCTTTACTGCTTGTTTCTTCCGTCCCAGACACCGTTTTTATCTACATAGTATCCATCCGGTGTCCTTTGTCCGGCGCACATAATCCCTCTCTTTCCATCGGAAATCGGGTTAAAATAGTACCAGACTCCATCGAGAAGCACCCAGCCGGTCTGCATGCCGTGTTCCAGATCCATATAGAACCAGCCGCCGTAATCCTCATCTCTTAACCAGCCTGTCTTAGCATAACCCGTTTCATCAAAGGCCCACCATTTTCCGTTGATCTTCTCCCAGCAATGCGAAACACCACCGGAATCACGCACGCTTCCCTTCGGGTAGGTATTATCTGCAAAGCGTAACCACCAGCCATGCTCATCCATCATCCAATGGCTCTTTCCGTCATTGACAAAGCTGTTTGTTTCTCCTGTGGTAATTCCTGCCATACTGTCGACCGTTCCTTTGACTGAATCGTGGCTGACTACACCGCTGCCGGAGGTTTTATCCTTACCGGAGGACGGGCTGTTGCGGTTCGGTCTTTCCGGCTCATCCGAATCATCTGAATCATCCGTTCTGTTCGATTCGTTCGGTTTGCCTGATTCACCCGGCTTTTCCGTTTCACCCGGCTTTTCCGTTTCACCCGGCTTTTCCGTTTCGCCCGGTTTTTCCGTTTCGTCCGGCTTTTCCGTTTCGTCCGGCTTATCTTCCGTTGCTGTCACTTCTGCCGTACCGGTCATTGCTGCAATCTCATAACGAGCGGATGCCCATTCATTCGGTGTAAATATCACCTCGTAACTATGGGTGCCCGCCTGTGCCGTCTGGGCCGGATTCTTCCAGGCAAAGCTTCCGTATTCGGTGCTTCCTCCTGATAAGGCAGAGTCACTTAGAGGACTTCCCGCCTTCACCGACGCTGCCGTTGGCCAGGTGATCTGCGGTGCAGCCACCTTTCCGATCGTAAATGTAAATGCAGCCGAAGCAGGCGTGTTGTATTTGGCCGCCCACTCATCATAAGTGTCAAAATCAAACTCGGCTGTCATCCGGTGCGTTCCTACGGATGCGACTCCCGGCTTTGTCAGGTTGAGAACCGCAGATCCAGCTTCCCCTACAGAGATCGTATCAGGATTCTGAATTCCATTATCATGGAAGCGGATCATACCCTGCGGCTTGTCACCATACGCTCCCTGAATACCTGCAATGATATCAAAATCATCCTCGTAGGTTCCGAGAATCCCTTCCGGCTGCTGCGCTCCGGTATTCCGGTTTACAGCGGTTAAGGTAAGGATGAGTGTTCCTTTTTCAATGGTGATCCTTCCCTCTGCCGGTGTGCTTGTGCCAAGGTAATTCGTTCCCTCTGCCATGGTGATGATTACATCTGCGGAACCGGTACCTTTAATGGTCACCTGTCCCTGTGCGTCCACGGTGAGAACCTTTTCATCAGAGCTTGTATAGTTCAGAACTCCATCTCCCACTTTCTTCACACCTGTCAGTGGAAAGCTGTCGTCTCCATAGGTTTTTTCTCCAATCCATGCTTCCGTATCGATGGAAACCGAACCCTGTCTCCGATGGATCGTTCCGGTCTGGGCTGGATATGTGATCAGGTAATTCTGCAGATTCACTGCACTCTCGCCCGTCTCAACCCTTGCCTCTGAGGAATCAACGGTTACCGGCTTACCGGTTCCGGCATTGGCATCTGCAAAGCTTCCTTTCAGGCCACTGATGGTATAGCTCTGACCCAAAGCACCTATCTTCACCGTTGCCTCTAACGTAATATCGGTACTTCCATCATAGTTTTTTTCAATAGGTGTCGTAAGAACTGCATGCAACTCTTTCGGTGATATCTCCGGAATCACATCTCTTTCCAAACTATTTCCATACTGCCCTTCTGACGCTCCATCCGGGATAAATTCTACCTGATATGCAGTTGTTCCCTTTACCTCCGGATAAATGGAGGAAGCAGGCGTTTCTTTCTGATTTTCGCTGAACCTCCATGTTCCTGAAACCGGTAATCTCTTATAATTAACGACCTGAAATCCCGCTGCCAGCTGTACCGAAATCTGATCCAGCGTCTGTCCATAGGTTCCCGTCGTTTCAAAGGATACTTTACCGGCGGGACCGTCAATCAGTAATGCATCCGGTGTTGTCACCGACAAGCGTTCAGCCGGCTTCGATGCAAAACTGCTATCTGTTGCTTTCACACGAAGGGTTATATAATAGGTGTTAGCCGGCTTCGGTGACGTAAACGTCCTCTCCATCTGCCATTGAAGCGCACCCGACTCAGATTCAGCAATTCCATACTCATACTTGGCATCAATCGGCTCGACAATTTTGATAGAGTAGCTGGTTTTCGTTACCTTTGTTATCTTATCCGGTTTTGCCGGTCTTACCGGAATCATTATTGCGGCTGCTTCGCCTGCTGCGGAACCTCCTGCTGTGGAACCTGTAGCTGCTTTTCGCACATACAGGGTAATCTCGTTCGCGTTCCCCAGCTGTTTATCCAGAATTTCCGTCAGAGACGCCTCGTCACCTGCCGGGATCTTTGTCCAAAATTCAGAATCCCTGGATTGTGCATATTCGAGCTCATACAGAGCCGTATTTTTCAGGACTTCCCGTTGATAATCAATAGAAGTCTGTTCACGCTCTAATACATTCTCATCCTTGCCTGCCTCAACCTTTCCGGTAAATTCCACACCGCCAAAGGAGGCTTTCACTGCCTCCGAAGCCGGAAGGTACATATAGAGCTTTCCGTTGGAATCTGTCCGGACATCCTTAAAGCCGTAGGAGCTTCCTTCAATGCCTGCTTTTTCAACCAGTGTATTATTCTCATAGATACCGGTCAGATCCGCTGTGGTGTAATAAACCGGGTCATCCTTCCCGTCTTTTGGTGTATTCTTCTGCCACGTTTTGCCTACCTGTTCCCAGCCATAAATGATCGGTCGCGGTATAAATCCATCCGCCTCCTTCAAACAGATCGTTCCACCCGTAATCGTCACATCAGTTTGTACCTGTGTATTACTACTTTCTCCCATCCCAATATGTGCTACTTTCCTATACCCTGTCGTTTTTTTATCCAGACATATGGTACCACCGTCAATCAGCACCTTCGATGAACTATCTTTACCACTTCCGATGCAGGCTCCCACTTCAGAATAAGCTGTAATCATTCCGCCATGAATCTCAATCTCAGCAGTTATCGCTGGGTTTCCAGGAGCATGTCCATAACCGCTTCCAATTCCTGCACCACTCCACGAGCTTGCATTCACCGTTCCGCCTTCTATCACGATTTTACCGGTTCTATTATTGCCAGAAGCACTTCCTGTTCCGATTCCGGCACCATTCCATGTTGTTTCTGCAGTAACCGTTCCTCCGCTGATTTGTATTTCTGTTACACTTTTTCCTACCGAAGCACCGATGGCAGCTCCCATAGAACGGGAATTTGTCATTTTTGCAATTACAGTCCCCCCCTTGATGTGAATGGTTCCTGCATCCTCTCCTCCATTTCCTCCAATTGCTGCACCATTTCTGGTTGCTGTTGTTTCATTGAGCACCTCTATAGAACCCTGCTGTTCCGGCTCACTGTCAATCGTAAGCTTTGCACCTTTCGCCACGCTGATGCCGGCAGGTGAAGAAGAATTCTCTGATTTATTAATCGAAATCTTGTTTTCCCCCTCCAGATAGGTGATCACCTGGGACGCTCCGTTTATCTGAATCGGTGCGATAGCCTCTGCCGGTGTAATCGTAAGGTTCTTTAATACGAGCTTTAATTCCCCGGAAGCTTGGGTATTCACAGAGAGATGATACTTCTCTACCAGCTCAGATGAAGTGATCCGATAACATTTATCGTAGGGCTGGTCTATTAGCTTTGCTTTAACCACTTGGCCGGAATCATCTCTTTTAGAATATAAAATGGTCAGCTGACCATTTTCTTCGGAAAAAGATATATCTCCAAGGGAAAGATCCAGTTCTCCCTCCAGCGCCTCTGCCGCATTTAATACGGTAATATCCGTTCCAGCAGCCTTTGCTTCTACCGTTTCGCTGTCCAGAGTAAAGCTTCCTCCGGAGCTGCCTAAACCTGCAATACCCGTATTTATCACAAACCGGTAATTTCCGGCCGGAAGATATGCCAGAGCATATGCATGATTGCCTGCTTCTGCATCGATTGTCAGTTTCCCGTCAAAGGCGAACTGGCCTTCGTTCTGCTTTAATTCCACCGGAGCTTCTAAGGCTCCAGCCAGCCGTCCGGCTGTCAGGGATACTTCCTCTGCCGCCTGCACCTTTGATGAATAGAAGTGGAACCGGACAGGATACAGGGGTTTTCCGATGGTAAGGGAAAGATTCGTTTCCTCCTTTGACTTCATCGAGAGGGATCCTGTTACTGTAAAGCTATTCGTATTTTCTCCTTCCCCTCCTTCTTCCTGTACCTGAACCGATACCGGAACCTCTCCGAACAGAGGCGTATACCAGCTGACATTACCAGTCTTTATCTGATAACCGGAAGCTTTTTGAGATGAATAGGTTACTACATCCGGTGCAGTGCCGCCTTCGCTTGCTTCTTCCCCGATTTGAGCTGTCAGTGTATATTTCTTACCATCCCTCAAACGGCCATCATGGATGGTCAGATCCATTGTCTTCTGGTAGGCGGTTTTTCCAAGTGTGACGGAGATGGTTTCATCCATTCCTTTGTTTAAAGCAACCCTTCCCTCCATCGTCTTACCTGTCCCACCACCGGAAGGCTCCAGCGCTACAACCATCTGCATATTTCTGGAATGGCCTATCCACTGGGTTATATCCGGTATCGTTCCCATGAATCCGGAGACGGTCATTTCTGCCTTTGTCTGATAAACCGGGTTTGTTCTTTCTGTATCATTCTCCCGATACAGGGATATGTCAGCCTGATAGGTTCCACCTGATAGCTGGTTATCATAAGCGGTGATCCGGAATGTTTTTTTCCCGTAGGTGCATTCTCCCCGGGGAGCAATCTTGCTTTCAAGCGGCAGCTCCAGCTGCACCTTCTCGGAAATAGTGACACTGCCGCCTTTCATGCTATTTCCATTAACATCCCTTAACACTCCATAACCAATATTTCCGCCCTTTACCTTCACAGATCCACTTAATATCTGGATCTCACCACAGGATAATTTTAAATCACTCACTCCATTCCATCCGCTGCCGATGGCTGCTCCCAGATATCCCCACGCACTATTATAAGAAGATACGGTTATATCGGGAGCTTCGCCATTCGCCCCGTCGATCACGATCGTGTCTACACCTCCACCAGTTCCGCCTCCGATTCCGGCTCCTGTATTCTTTCCTCCTTCTGCGGTTATCGTTCCACCCAGTATTTTAATGGTTCCGCCGATTCCATAGGTACCGGTTCCGATTCCGGCTCCTCCTTGATAATCCGTCACTCCGGAAACCCAATAAACTCCACCTTCAGCTGCAATGGTTCCACCCTTGATTATAATCGTTCCTGTCCCATATTTCGTACCGTCGAAATTTTTTGTTTCGAGAGCTCCATGGAAATAGGAGACCGCATCGGCATTTCCTCCGATACCGGCGGCCCCATAGGCACCTCCCACTGCCCTCAGGCTTCCGTTACTATTCTCCGTAATAACCAGTGTTGCCCCTTTTTCCACCTCAATTCCGGCTCCATGCTCCAGCCCCAAAAGTGTATTGTCTCCTTTTAAGGTCAGATTCAGCTGGGCATTGCCTTTCAGGTAAATACCAGCCAGATCCCATCCTCCGGCACCGGCGCCACCGGATTGGATCGTTACATCTTTAATGGTCAGATCGACCGTAACATTATCAATTGTGATACCGCCCTTAATGTCTAAAAAATCCCTCGGCCGGATGCTCGGGCAATAGGAGCCGGTAATGGTTTTTCCATTAAACTGATCTACATTACGGCTATTAATGACCAGAGGGCTATTATTCAGGTTACATTCCTCGCCTGCCAGAGTCATCAACTGCATCTCTCCTACGAGAACGCAGATTTCCGGAAGTTCTGCCTCCTCTCCCAGTGAATATTCCTCCGGCAGAACCGGTGTGTAGACATAGGCACAGCCGTTGTAGTCCTGATTCGCCTCATAATAGCCATTCCAAGTCTTATCGGAGGTTTCGATAGGCTCTCCGTCCTCGTCAAATTCTTCAAAATATTCCTGCGGGGAGATCCCGCCGTGAAATTCCGGATAGTCGCTTTCATTGATATCCAGCTTCCATGTCACGCCGGAAATTCTTCTGATATCCTCATCTGCATCCGTCTCCGAGCTTTCTTTTTCGGTGTCAGCTTCCGCATCTATCTGCTGTTCGCCTTCTGCTTTTTGAGCATCCTCTAAAGTTTCCCGCTTCATCCGAACCTCCAGAGTATCCGGAAGAACGATATCGCTTTCTTTGGCACCCAGAGAGAGCTTCTGCACTGCAATGGCCTCATCCAGCTCCAGAAACGCTTTTATCTCTGCTTTTGTCTCTGCTCCTGTTGCTGCGCCGTTTGGTGCTCCGTTTGCACCTGACTCGCCGCTGTTATCTTTTACTTCCGCATTCGACGGAGAAGCATCCGACGGAGAGGCTTTTAACGCAGATTTTTTTAATGCAGCTTCTTTTTCTGCTGTTTCCGCAGTATCATCTGACTCCGTTTCAGCCCCGATCCGCCGCAGTGAACCGGCCGCCAATGCCTGCGGCTGCCATTCACATGTATTCCATATTAATATAGCTGACAATGCAGCTGCTAAAATTCGTTTCGATTTTTTTCTCATACAATTTTCCTCCCACTGAGACAAATTTGCTATTACTCACCACCCGAAAGAGGTGGGAGTCTTCTCGACTGAGATAAACATCAGGTTCCCGCAATATTTACATTTTTCGCATAATCTTCTATACTAATAGTATATCAATTACGTGTTTTTCTGAAAACCACCTCGACGCAAATGGTCAAACCTCGACCTATTTGGTTCAGAAGCATCGTGGTGAAGGGAGTGCTGAAATTATGATGCATATTGCTATTGTGGAAGATTTCGTTTTCGATCAGAAGCATCTGATCGATTTAATACAGAAGAATTTCGAGGAGCATGGAGAAATGGCTGATTTTACCTGCTATGAGAGCGGTGAAGCCTTTTTAAAGGCTTTCCGCCCCGGTCTTTTCAACGCTGTATTTATGGATATTATGCTTGCAAAAAACGGTCTGAACGGGATTGAAACAGCCGAAAAGCTTCGAGCTGTTGCCGCACGGATCCCTCTTATCTTTGTGAGCAATGAGCGGGATTATTCCCTTGAGGGATACCGGGTACATCCGCTTGACTATCTCTTAAAGCCGGTGGATGCAGACGCTCTGGACTGGTGCCTCAATGAGATCCGCACCTTTCTTTCCGAACCGGCTTACATTGAGATTCAGGCTGTCCTTGGACAGGGGCAGTCATCCTGCCAGCGGATTCTTCTGGATGATTTTTTATACGCGGAAACGCAGAATCACCGCCTGATCATCCACACCTTAAAAGGGGACGTTGCCACGCGCCTCTCTTTTTCGGATCTAATGGCGCTGCTGCCAAAGGGCGGACGTTTTTATATGAGCGGCCGCAGTCTCCTCCTCAATTTTTCGCAGGTGATCTCTGTGGAGGAGGATGGTTCTGTCCGTCTAAAAAATGGTTCCTGCCTTTTCTGCAGCCGTCGAAAGAAAAAAGAGACAAAGGAAGCATTTATGGAATACCTTTTTACCTATATGCGGAAGGGAATGATTTCATAAAATATTTTAGACCAAAAACCGGGAGTATCAGATAGCGAAAATAAATCCTACGGAGGAATAGCTGATGAGTAATGCAGGCTTATTTCTACATACCACTATTAATTTTGATGAAGTTGCAGCGGCTTTAGATTATGGGCAAAGAACTTTAGATCACGCAACCTATGCAAAGGTAACAAACGCCTTTAAGAAAATGATATTTCACTGCCTTCTCTGGATCTTTATATCCATAATCATCTGTTGTGGCACTGTACTGTTAAGCCATCACATCCAGAACCTGAAGACAAATGAATTGCTGACAGCTTATAATGCAACGACTTTTAAAGGAGGAGTGCGAACCAGTCCGACCACGGTAATGTATACAGAAGGCAGCTCCTATCAATATGATGTCGCCGGGCTTGGCTTAAATCTTGATACAGACTTTCCGCATCAGAGAGCATTAACCTTATTATTAGATGACCAAAACCAGCTGAAAGGCGTGATTTCTAATGATGAATCCAACAAAATAACCGATATATTCGCATTTGGACTTGTTTTCGGAATGATCGAGATGGCGGTAATCATGATCGTCTATACATTTTTTGTTCGGAAGCATACGCCTTATGGCAAAAAATGGTATGCCTTTATGAAATGGTTCGAAACCAGAGATGACACCCTGCTTGATATCATACGGGAATAATGCCATGCAAGATTTCTTTTATCTTAATTTCCTGTTACATAAAAACAGTCCCGGCATACAGACACTTCTGTCCATATCGCCGGAACTGTTTTTATTTTTACATGATCTTATTGCGCCAAAGTTCTCTTACTCTCTTACCAACAGAGACTTACCAGTCATCTTTTTCGGCTGTTCCCTTATTGCCCGCGCCAGCTGTCCGTGCCGTCCCAGCTTCCGTCTTCCTTATGTTTTGGTATTTTTTGAAAGTTGTTTATAGCAGAGCCTGTGAAAGCAGGGGAGAGTGGATAAAAGTACGGAAACTCAAGATGTATAAATCCTTGACATTTTTTTTATTCAATGTTAGAATGACAAAAAGAAGCGGGTTTTGCGACCGTACAGTATTATTACTCAAGCGGGTTGCTCGCTTCTTTTTTTGTGCGCAAAATATCATAAAGATACATTTTTCCATCTGCATCGTGCCGCACAAGCATTCTTGCTGAGAAAATATTATAGCGAATCAAGGTGCCATTTTCTTCGTAAACAGGCAGACCAAATCGTACATCATAACGATACCAACCATTTTTAGCTCTATTTCCATGTCTATCTCCATAATCTGGAAATTCTGATTTATTCTCTGCTATTTGTATTAATTCCTTAATTGCCTGTGCCGCGTTAGCTTTTGCCTTTGCATTTGCCCCCTTTAAACCACGAGCATCTTTTGCGTTTGCAAATTCATCAGGGAATTCTTTTCCAATATATATTTTTTCTGATGACTCTGCTATCTCGTAACACTCTCCAATATATTCTTTTAAATATTTTTCAACTTCTTCCCAATCGATATTTCTTTTTCCCTTAAACCGTATATCGTTTATAATTACGATATTTTTCCCGAATTCATCTTGAATAATAGAAACATTTTTACTGGCACTATAAAATTTATTCTCACTCCGCAGCTTCTCACTATACAACATCAATCTTAACAGATAATCCGGCATATTCCGATGTGCAAGTTCCCATTCCTGCACTGTCCTGTATGGGATGCAAAAATACTCCGCAAATTCCCGGCGATTTAGTCCCATAATGCTTCTAAGTTCTTTTAATATTTCTTTGTTTTCCATTGATCCTCCGCTATAATATACTCATTGAGTATATTATAGCGGATATATTTTTATTTACAAGTAACTTCGTCTAAATATCTTGTATTATATGTACTCCACCTTACAGGTATCTCCCCGTCACACTTTCTTTCACATTTTTGATCTCCTCCGGCGTCCCACACGCAACAATCCGGCCGCCCTGTTCTCCGCCGCCAGGGCCCATGTCGATGATGTAGTCGGCATTTTTAATCACATCCAGGTCGTGTTCGATGACAAGGACGGTGGCTCCGTTTTCAATCAGCGTCTGGAATACACCGAGGAGAACCTGGACATCCGCCGGGTGAAGACCGATCGTCGGCTCATCGAAGACGAAGACCGTGTCCTCCTGGGCTTTTCCCATCTCGCTTGCGAGTTTCAGTCGCTGGGCCTCGCCGCCGGAGAGACTCGGGGTCTCCTCGCCCAGAGTCAAGTAGCCAAGTCCTAAATCCTTTAATACATACAGTCTCTGGGAGACAATCTTCATATCCCTGCAATTCTCCAGCGCCGTATTGATATCCATATCCATAAATTCCGGCAGGGAATGGGAAACTCCCCTTTTATCCGTGTGCTTCACGAGATTCGCCTCCTTCGCGTACCTCGATCCGCGGCAGTCCGGGCACGGGATCTCCACGTCTGGCAGGAACTGGACATCCAGGCTGATCACGCCTGTTCCGTCACATCCAGGGCAGCGGAGTTTTCCCGTATTGTAGGAGAAATCCCCGGTCTTATACCCAAGACGGTTCGCGTCCGGTGTTCTCGCAAAGATCTTTCGCAGCTCATCATGGACATTCGCATAGGTCGCCACCGTGGAGCGGACATTCGTGCCGATGGGTGCCGCGTCGATGAGCTTCACTTGACGGATCCCCTCCGCCTGGATCTCATGGACGTGTTCCGGACGTTTTTCGCCGTGAATCATGGCGGATAACGCCGGGATCAGACTCTCTAAGACGAAAGTCGTCTTTCCGGAGCCGGAAACTCCTGTGACCACGGTCATCCGACCTTTCGGGATATCCGCAGACAAAGGTTTTACCGTGTGGATATTTCCGGTGGAGATATGGATTTTTCCATACTCAAACATATTCTCCCGATTCGCCCGGACTCTCGTGCAGGTATCCGCTTTTCCGGATAGGAACGGTCCCAATACCGACTTTCCCGATTCTTCGATCTCCCCGATGGTCCCCTCCGCAATGACGGTTCCGCCGCCAGCCCCGGCTTCCGGTCCCATCTCGATCATCCAGTCAGACTCCTTTAAGATCTGGACGTCATGATCCACGAGAACTACGGAGTTTCCGTCTGCAATCAGGTCATGCATGACACCGGTGAGTCCCTCGATATTCGACGGGTGAAGACCGATAGACGGCTCGTCCAGCACATAGAGGACACCCGTCGTGCGGTTTCTCACGGCTCTCGCGAGCTGCATTCTCTGGCGTTCCCCAGTGGAGAGTGTAGATGCGGCGCGGTCCAGGGAGAGATATCCCAACCCAAGGTCTAATAACCGCTTTGCCACCTCTATAAATGACGCGCAGATATTCTCCGCCATCGGGCGCATCTCCTTCGGAAGAGACCACGGCACACTGCGGACCCACTCCGTGAGGTTATTTAATGGCATTCGGCACATCTCATCCAGGGAGATTCCCCGGAGCCTCGGCGCTCTCGCTGCCTCCGAGAGTCTGGAACCGCCGCAATCCGGGCAGATGTCCTGTTTTAAGAACTTTTCCACTCGCTTCATGCCCTTTTCGTCTTTTACCTTCGCCAGGGCATTCTCCACCGTGTAGACCGCATTATAATAAGTAAAATCAAGCTCACCCGCCTGATTGCTGTTCTTGGCATGGTAAAAGATGTGCTTTTTCTCCGCCGGTCCGTTGTATACAATGTTCTTTTCCTTCTCCGTGAGATCCTTAAATGGCACGTCCGTCCGCACCCCCATCTCCCGGCAGACGTCCGTCATCAAAGACCACATGAGGGAATTCCACGGAGCTACCGCGCCCTCATCGATGGTAAGGGATTCATCCGGCACCAGAGCCGCACGGTCAACAGTGCGTACGATTCCCGTTCCGTCGCATGTCCTGCAGGCGCCTTGGCTGTTGAAGGCCAGTTCCTCCGCCGACGGGGCGTAAAATTTTTCCCCGCACTTCGGACAGGCAAGTTCCTTTCCCGCCGCCACAAGAAGGGTTGGTTCGATATAATGTCCGTTCGGACATCGGTGGCTCGCCAGTCTCGACACCATAAGGCGCAGGCTGTTTAAAAGCTCCGTTCCTGTTCCGAAGGTACTGCGGATCCCCGGGATTCCAGGCCTCTGGTGAAGCGCCAGCGCCGCTGGGACATAGAGTGCCTCATCCACCTGTGCCTTCGCCGCCTGGGTCATGCGGCGTCTCGTGTAGGTGGAGAGAGCCTCTAAGTAGCGCCTGGAGCCTTCCGCGTAGAGGACACCCAGAGCCAGAGATGATTTTCCTGAACCCGAGACTCCGCCGATGGCGACGATCTTGTTTAAAGGAACGTCCACATCAATATTTTTCAAGTTATGGACCCGTGCGCCGCGGATCTTGATTTTTTCGATCATAGTTTCTCCCTACTGCCCGTTCTTCGAATACATCACCTTCGCACTGATCCCCTTGATCTTTCCAAGCTTCCCTGAAAGCGCACTGATCCGGTCAGACGGGGCGTCAACGATGACGCTGATGATGTTCACTTGTTTCTTCTCGTACGGAAGTCCCATTCTTCCGATAATATACGGGCTGTAATCGTGAAGGATTCTGTTGATCTCCTCCACAGCCTCTTTATCTTCCACAATAATTCCCACTACCGCGATTCTTGTTTCCTGTTCCATACTGCTCTCCTTCTGTCCTGTCCGAAATCATTTCCTTCATCTTAATGCGCCGGGAATCCTTATGTCAAGTGTGCACAAAAAAATAGTCCCGGCATACAGACTCTCTGCGTCCACACTGCCGGAACTATTCTTCATATTTTCTGCCGCTGTTTTACAACACACCAGCCTTTATTACTTTCTCACAAGCAGAGACTTACCAGTCATCTCTTTCGGCTGTTCCATTCCCATAAGTTCAATCAGGGTCGGAGCGATATCTGCGAGGCAGCCGCCTTCTCTGAGGCCGTAGCCCTCGCCCGCGTTTACAAGAATGAACGGAACCGGGTTTGTTGTGTGAGCGGTCCACGGCTCTCCTGTCTTGTAGTCGATCAGCTGCTCTGCGTTTCCGTGGTCAGCACAGATGAACATCACGCCATCAACCTCTTTGATTGCCTCAACTGCTTTTCCAACGCACTCGTCGACAGCCTCGATGGCCTTGATCGCTGCGTTCTCAACACCTGTGTGGCCTACCATATCCGGATTTGCGAAGTTTACGATGATAACATCATATTTTCCGGAGCGGATCGCGTCTGTCAGCTTCTCACAAACGGCCGGTGCGCTCATCTCCGGCTGAAGGTCATAGGTTGCGACCTTCGGGGACTTCACGAGGATACGGTCCTCACCCGGATTCGGTTCCTCAACGCCGCCGTTGAAGAAGAAGGTAACGTGGGCATATTTCTCTGTCTCAGCAATTCTCGCCTGAGTCTTCCCGTGGGCAGCAAGGAACTCACCGAGAGTATTCTTGATCGTCTCTTTCTTGAATGCGACAAGTTTGTTCGGGATCGTCTCATCGTAATCAACAAAGCATACATAGGTGGTCTTGATCCTCTTCGCTCTCGCAAATCCTGTAAACTCGTCATCACAGAATGCGCGGGTCATCTCTCTTGCGCGGTCCGGACGGAAGTTGAAGAAGATCACGGAATCATTGTCCTTAATGGTTCCGATCGCATTTCCATCTTCTCCTGTCACGACAGCCGGAACAACGAACTCATCTGTCTTTCCGTCATCGTAGGACGCCTGAATCAGGGCCGTCGCTGATGTTCCCTTATTGCCCTCACCTGCTGTCAGTGCCTTATACGCAAGCTCCACACGATCCCAGCGGTTGTCACGGTCCATCGCATAATAACGTCCCATCACAGATGCAACCTTGCCGACGCCGAGTTCTTTCATCTTCTCTTCCAGAGCCGCAACAAAATCCTTTCCGGATGCCGGCGGTGTATCACGTCCATCAAGGAAGCAGTGAACGAATACCTTGTCGAGTCCGTTTCTCTTTGCAAGCTCTAAGAGTCCGTAGACATGAGTGATATGGCTGTGCACGCCGCCGTCGGATAAGAGTCCGAACAGGTGCAGTGCGGAATTGTTCTTTTTACAGTTTTCAACAGCTGCGAGGAACTCTTCGTTCTTGAAGAAATCTCCATCCTGAATGGATTTTGTGATTCTTGTCAGTTCCTGGTAAACGATGCGCCCTGCGCCCATGTTCAGATGTCCGACCTCAGAGTTTCCCATCTGGCCCTCCGGAAGTCCGACAGCGAGTCCGCTGGCCTGACCTTCCACAAACGGGCACTCCTTCATTAAGCGGTCCATCACCGGCTTCTTCGCCTCATATACCGCATTTCCTTCATGTGTTTTATTCAGTCCGTAACCATCGAGGATCATTAACACTACTGGCTTTTTGCTCATGATTTTTTCTCCTTTATTGCGTGACTGCAGGAGCCAGCTCCAAACGGCAGCTTCCTGCGCTCTTTATAAATGCAATCATATTTCTGCGGTCGGAACGGAGCTTTCCGTCCAACGCTTTGATATCGGTACTATCATCGCAGAAACATCTATATTTTATACCAATTAGAACGTTCCTGCAACCGTTTCGGAGTAGAAATTGTTATAATTTTATCAGTCTTGATCTGCACGATCCTCCCCGCCTTCTTTCTCTCCGTAATTTCCACTCCAGAAAACTCATGCCCGAAAAAAGGAGCTTCCTTCCAGGTGAGCATTCTATCCTACAGCGATTTCACAATTTTTTCACATCAAACACAATATTTCGACACATTTTTCCAGTATCCTGTAAAGCGTAACAGGACAGCAAGCCTGGAACAAAATATACTTTTTCATACTTGACCGGCAGAGCGTTCTGCCGGTCCCTCCCTTTTGTTTTAAAAACATTTACAATATAAATCCCCTCTTTTTGGGACTGCCGCAGGAGTAGAAATGCGGCAGTCTTTTTATTCATTCCGTCAATCGCTTGAAATACAGTTCTGTATAACAGACTGTACTGAAATATGATTCATGCATCTTCATATTGCTTGCATTTAGGATCTGCCGTCAGGGTCATAGTGTTCTTATCGATCTTTGAATTGAATTTTCATGTTTCTTTTCGATTTTTTTGGTTTCTGTGAACTTTCCGGACATTTTTCTTCCTGCTCGCAGCGCATGATTCCCATACCCATCGATTGCTGTTTTTCCTTATAAAATAAGGCTTTGTGAGGTTTTTCTTGATCCCGGAAGATTCGCCGAAAAAACTTTTTTTCAAAAAATTGAAATTTTTTCAAAAAAACGCTTGCATTTTTTTCAAGGTCATGCTATTATATACGAGTCGCTGGTGAACAGCACAAAACACAAAGCCTTAAAGACATCGAGGCGTGGCTCAGTTTGGTAGAGCGCTGCGTTCGGGACGCAGAGGTCGCAAGTTCGAATCTTGTCGCCTCGATTCCGGCCTGTTGGTCAAGCGGTCAAGACGACGCCCTCTCACGGCGTAAACCCGGGTTCGATTCCCGGACAGGTCATGAAGCTGTATGGAATTCCATACAGCTTCTTTTTTTATATCTATCATAGTTTTCATTAATACAAGAAAACCCCAGAGGTGGCAGCCTCTGGGGTTTTTGCGTCGCATGAGAAAAGTTCACCACATTTCTTAGCTGCCTACATCATATTCTATTTTTTTTAATGTCAATATGATATCAAAATCACCCATCCAAAGAACTCCAGGCAGGAACCTTTTTTTCATATACTATGACTCTTTTCGAATTTTTTCACAAATAATTCATGTTTTCTTCCCTCTTTTTGTTACAATTTATGCTATACTGTCTATAGATGAGTCATGGTGAAGTATCATGACTCTATTTACGCAAGAAAAAGCTGATCCGCTGCTTCTTTTGGACCGGTTTTTGCGCCACTGACCCGGCGGCGGCTGCCGCCTGTACCCGAAGGAGGAACATCGAGAACCTATGGATTACGCAGTATTAAAAAAGAACTTTGAAAACCATCGTTTTCATACATCATATTTCGAGACAAAGGAGGAAGCTGCCGCTTATCTGAGTAACCAGATCAAGGGCGAGAAGGTCGGCTTTGGCGGCTCTATCACCGCAAAAGAGATGAATCTCTTTGAGATCCTCGGAAAAGACAACGAAGTGATCTGGCACTGGGAACAGGGACCGGATGCAAGGATCAAGGCGAAAGATTCCACCGTATATATCCTGAGTGCCAACGCCGCTGCCGCGACCGGCCAGATCATCAACATCGACGGGACCGGAAACCGTCTTTCCGAGAGCTTATTTGGACCGAAACGAGTATACTATGTGATCGGGAAAAATAAAATCGCGCCGGATCTGTCCTCCGCAATGGATCGCGCGCGAAATATCGCCTGTCCAAAGAACGCGGCGCGTTTTAACAAGAAGACTCCTTGCGTCGTGTCCGATGACAAAAAGTGCTATGACTGCAACAGTCCGGAGAGGATCTGTAACGCGATCCTGATCTTAGAACGCCCCTGTACCGGAATGGAAGTTGAAATGGTATTTATCAATGAAGATCTTGGATATTAAAGGAGAGACACATGAATATTCTGTTTTTTCTGACACCAAAGAGTGATGTGGCATTTATCTATTCTGATGCGAACCTGAGAGAAGCGATCGACCTGATGGAAGCGCACCGCTACTCTGCCCTGCCGATCCTTACGAAACAAGGACGGTATGCCGGAACGCTGACGGAAGGTGATCTGCTCTGGTACATGAAGAGCCATATGAACCAGAGTTTAAAGGATATGGAGCTGATCTCCATCATGGAAGTAAAGCGCCGTCAGGACAACAGCCCGGTAAATGCCGGTGCGAAAATGGAAGATCTGCTGGACAAGGCGATGCAGCAGAACTTTGTCCCGGTACTCGATGACAATAAATCCTTTATCGGAATTATCACGAGACGTGATATCATGAAATATTTTTCCGGTTCCTATAAGAAAACAGGAAATGCTTAAGTTATTGGATTCCGGTTCAAATGGCTTTTTCCAGACTGTCGCATAAATTCCTGTCATTTTCTTCCAGCATCATTTTCTGCCGTCCGGTTATACTGATACCATTCCAGAAAAAGGTGGTGAGAAATGATGAATCAGGAAAAGAACGACAGCATCCAGTGCTCGATCCATAACTGCGTGCATCATGCGGAAAATGTGGATTACTGCACCTTAGACCGCATCCATGTAGGAACGCATGAGCTCAATCCTACAAAAAAGGAATGTACCGACTGTGATTCCTTCCAGTGCAAGATGTAGTCCTGTCTGACCCTTGACGAGAAAAGAGATCCCTTCCTCCCATAAATTTTATGGAAAAGGAACGGGATCTCTTTTTCTATTCTTCTACCGTGAATTTTCTGCCCTCACCGGTGCCGGATCGAAGCTCGGATTGAACGCATAGAAATTTCTGGAATCGAGCCGGTCCTGGAGGCCGCGGAGTGCTTCGCCGAAGCGCTGGAAATGGACGATCTCGCGTTTTCTGAGGAAACGGATCGGTTCGCAGACATCTGGATCCGTCACGACACGAAGGATGTTGTCGTAGGTGCTCCGGGCTTTCTGTTCTGCAGCAAGGTCCTCAAACAGATCGGTGATCGGATCACCCTTCGACTGGAATTCGCAGGCATTAAACGGCACGCCGCCGGCTGCCTGGGGCCAGATCCCCGTGGTATGGTCGATATAGTACGGGCCGAATCCCTGCGCTTCCAGCTCCTCCGCTGTTAAGTTTCTCGTGAGCTGGTGAACGATCGCCGCGACGATCTCCAGGTGGGCGAGCTCCTCCGTTCCGATATCCGTCAGAACCGCTTTCTGCTCCCCATACGGCATTGAGTAGCGCTGGGAGAGATAGCGCATCGACGCACCCATCTCGCCGTCAGGCCCACCGTACTGGCTCATGATAAACTGTGCCATCTTCGCATTCGGCTCCTTAATATTCACCGGAAACTGCAGTCTTTTTTCATAGACCCACATCTTAACATCCTCCTTCCCACGGCCATTTTTCAGTTACCCAGTCCCAGGATGAGGATATCACATCGGCATATCTCAATGGTCCAAACTGGCTTTCATAGGCGGCAATGGCCTGATTTCGCATGTCGCGGACAGCCTGGTAATAGCGGAGTGCATCCTGATTTTCCGGATGAGTGTCCAGGAACAGGACCACATCATCCATCGCAAATCCTGCCTCCATGATCTGGCGCATCAGTGCCTCTTTATCCTGAAATATCATGTCTCCACCGCCCTGACAGCTGCCGCACGCCGGCACGACATTCTGAGCAGACAGGCGCGGATCACGGATCGGTTCTGCCGGCATTCCCGGCATCATACTGCATCGATAGAATTCTTTCATCTTCTGCACCTCCCCATCGCGAATGGAAGATCCAGAGTCGGGAAGATCGTCCCCCGGACAAAGCCTCTGGCTAACGGATATGTGGTTCCCCACATCTGCATCGGGACGTAGCCCATTCCTACCGGAAATATCGGATCATTGCCGTCAAAGCAGGCACGGGACACCGGGCGGACGACAGGTCCCGGGCCGGAAATATCAGATGGAAGTCTGCCGCAGCCGCAGGGAGAAGTCCGGGCGGTATCCGGCAGATCAGAATTTCTGCAATTCATATGCGGATGTCTCCTTTCTTTGTTCTGATATTATGGTATGCACAAAATCAAAAATGGGATCTTTCCACTGCGAAAAAGAGCCTTCAGAAATTTCTCCCTGAAAGCTCTTCCACAAAACTCCTCTTTATTTTATTGCCGCACACTGTCTCTTCCCTGCGCATCCATAACCGGATTGATTCGTGGGCACAGGTATGACACTGACCGGGGTGATCCATCCCGCTCACTCCAGAAAATCCAGCGCATCCACCGGAACGCCGTCTTTTAAGAATTCGAAGAACACATTCGTTCCTTCCACCGTATAGTATTTCGTCGGCTCCGCGACATAGCCTAAAAGGTCGCCCCGGTGGACATACTCGTTTTCCACGACCGGGATCTCCTTTAACTGACCGCAGACGGCTGTGTAGCCGTTTCCAAAGTCGAGATCGACATAGTTTCCGATCTCCTCATTCGTCCCCACAGAGACGATCCTGGCGTCCGCAGGGGCCGATACCGGGGTGCTCACCTCGCTCTGGATCACATTTGCCGGGTTGACTTTATACTGGTCCAGCGTCGGAAAATATGTCGTGGTGTCCATGCTGTAGCCGAGAACGATGTTCCCGTTTACAGGCCAGGCGAGCTTGTCCGTATCGGCAAAGTCGAGCACCAGGGACTCCGTGACGGCAGCTCCGGCTTCCGCCATGGAACGATCCGATGCAGCCCCGGCTCCGCCTGCCGCATCCGCAAGACCGGTATCCTCAGAAATGCCCGGGGCAGCGGCAGCAGGATCCGTGCCTGTTCCCGCCTCATTTTCCGCAAGCGCAGCATTTCTGCCATCTCCGGTATTTTCCACGTTTCTGGTTTCATCTTTTGATGCCGCCAGTTCCCCGGCCAAAGTATCCCCTCCGGACTCTGCGCCTGCGTTGGAATCCCCCGCGATCACATGGTCCGGATCTTCGATCTCCAGATAGGGACTCTTTTCGATATTTTCTCTCCCCTTCTGGATCCTCACAACTCCTGCTGCCGCAACAATAGTCAGCAGGCCGAGCACGAGCATGACAAGGACAAATTTGTCCCTGAACAGCTGATTTCCTTTTTCTTTCACGTTTATCACCTCGGTTATATTTTTACCCGTGATGATAAAGTTATTCACAAAAGCAAAAAATTCTGCGATAATTCAGCAAGTCTGCACATTTGCCGGACAGACCGCACAAAGCTCACAACAGAACATATGCCCCGGCACATTCCTGCACTGGGCACAGTCGTTTGCAGCATTCTTCAGCTTCGCGCAAACGCGCATCATTAGCACATCGTGCCAGCAGCACGCAATCCTGATAAAAAAGGAGCAGAGTCATTCATGCCAGATCCTCTACTCCGCGATCTTCACGATTTCGATCCCCCGGAAATAATATTTCAGCAGTTCCTGAAACGCACTCCCCTGCTCTCTCTCCATGGCGTCCGCCCCAGCCTGCGAAAATCCGTATCCGCTGCCGATCCCTTTCGAGGATACCCGGATCTTTCCGTCCGCGGAGGAAAAATAAAAGCATGATGACGAAAGTCCCAGGGAATCCCGGACCTCATCTCCCGTATAGTCCATATTTCCGATCTGCGCCCTTTTTACATATCCGGCACTGTCCCGCTCGATGATCTGGATCTTCTCCGCGATCCCGTCCGCAGCCGGCTGCGGTCCGCCGATCCGCCCGATCCTGTCCGCAAACTCGCTTTCCGTGAACGTCCGGACATATAAAAATCCTTCCGTTTCCAGATCCCCCGGACTCTCCACAGAAGAAAGATACGGATACGCCGCCAGCTCTCTCGTCTTTCCTGCCGACGCGAGACAGTAGAACGGCTCGATCAGTTCCCCGTCATACTCCGCGACAAGTCCTTCCGTCTCCCGGACCGCCCTGCGGACCTTCTCATAGTACTCCTCAAAATGTTCGTTTCCCCACTTTTTCTCCATCTCCCGTACACTCAGGCAGTCGATGTCCAGCTCTTCCTCCATAAGGTCCCGGTCCAGAGTCCTGCTCCGTTTTCCCCATCCCGCAGCTCCGGCGCCGCTGTCTGTTCCCGGATCGTCCATGTTTTCCCCACCGATCCCGGGATCCACGATCCGGTACACATACGTCCTTGCGAGCACGGCCTGCGCCTTCATTGTCTCGATCCCATATTCCGCCGGGATCTCCGCCGTCACCATCCCCACGAGAAACTCCTCTGTCGGAATGCTCTCCCCCACATCCGTCCGGATCCTGCCTGTCCACGCGAGAGTCGTCACATAGGGGATCATGACCATCGCGAACAGGAGCATAAAAAATCGTTTCATAAAAAATACCCGCCTCATACACCGTGATATTTCCAGTGTATGAAGCGGGTGATTCTTTTATGTTAGTAATATTGTAACTATTCAGTAGGTCTGCGCACTTGCTGCGCTGACCGTAATAAAACATGGGACGGAAGGCAAAAATCCCATCGGCGAAGCCGATCTGGAATGGATTTTTGCTCGTAACCTGCCATGCATCCGAAGGAAATCTCCGGGGGAGTTTTCTGTAGGTGTGAGGGTACTGAACAGTTACGTAATATTTTAAGTGTCGGATTACAGCTCTACCTTGATCTTCTCAAGATGCCAGATATCCCTTACATACTCCTCGATCGTACGGTCGGAAGAGAACTTGCCGGAAGAAGCCGTATTTAACATCGCGGTTCTTGCCCACCACTTCTCATCGCGGTATGCCTGGTCGATCTTCTTATGAGCTTCCGCGTAGGAACGGAAATCCTTTAAGATGAAGTAAGTATCCGCGCGGTCGCTGCTCTGGGTATTGAGCAGGGAGTTGTAGATATCGCGGAACAGCTCCGGATCCTGCGGAGAATAGTAACCGTTGATCAGCTGCATCAGCACGCGGCGGATATCCTGATCATTGTTGAAGATATCCATCGGGTTGTAGCCACCGTTGTTCTCAAGGTTGATGATCTCATCTGCGGACGCTCCGAAGATGAACATGTTGTCCTTGCCGACTTCCTCCGCCATCTCGACGTTCGCACCATCCATGGTTCCGATCGTCAGAGCGCCGTTTAACATGAACTTCATGTTTCCGGTACCGGACGCTTCCTTACTTGCTGTGGAGATCTGCTCGCTGACATCAGCGGCGGAGAAGATCAGCTCTGCGTTGGATACACGGTAATCTTCAATGAATACGACCTTTAACTTGCCGCCGATGGACTTATCGTTGTTGATCACGCTTGCTACATTGTTGATGAGCTTGATGGTCAGCTTTGCGCGCTTATATCCGGCAGCTGCCTTTGCGCCGAAGATGAAGGTTCTCGGAACGATATCCATATTCGGGTTATCTTTTAACTGGTTGTAGAGATACATCACATGAAGGATGTTCATGAGCTGTCTCTTGTACTCATGCAGACGTTTTACCTGAACATCGAAGATAGAACGCGGGTCAACGTCGATTCCGTTGTGTTCCTTGATGTACTTCGCAAGACGGATCTTGTTCTGGTACTTGATGTTCATGAACTCCTGCTGGCACTTCTCGTCATCCACATAGACAGAGAGTTTTTTGATATTGGAGAGGTCGGTGATCCACTCGTTTCCAATCTTGTCGGTTACCCAGTCTGCAAGCAGCGGGTTTCCGTGAAGAAGGAAACGTCTCTGGGTGATACCGTTCGTCTTGTTGTTGAACTTCTCCGGCATCATCTCATAGAAGTCACGAAGCTCCTGTTTCTCAAGGATCTCTGTGTGGAGCTTCGCAACGCCGTTTACGGAGAAGCTGCCGACGATCGCGAGGTAAGCCATGCGGACCTGTCCGTCGTAAATGATCGCCATTCTGCGGATCTTCTCGTTGTTGCCCGGATATCTCTGCTGGATCTGGGCAACGAAGCGGCGGTTGATCTCCTCAACGATCTGGTAAACACGCGGAAGAAGGCGGGAGAAGAGCTCGATTGGCCATTTTTCAAGAGCCTCAGCCATGATGGTGTGGTTTGTGTAGGCACAGGTCTTTGTCGTAATCTCCCAGGCCTCATCCCACTCTAAGTTCTCCTCGTCAAGTAAGATACGCATTAACTCAGCGACAGCAACGGTCGGATGTGTATCGTTTAACTGGAAGGATGCCTTCTCATAGAATTTATGGATATCGTCATGCTTTTCCTTGTACTTTTTGATGGCACGCTGAACACTGGCAGAAATAAAGAAATACTGCTGTTTTAAGCGAAGCTCTTTTCCGGAATAATGGTTATCATTCGGATAAAGGACTTCAACGATGGTCTTTGCCAGATTCTCCTGCTCAACGGCTTTCTGGTAGTCACCTTTGTCGAACTCGCTTAAGTTGAAGGTGTTCACAGGCTGTGCATCCCAGATTCTCAAGGAGTTTACGACATTGTTGCCGTATCCCACGATCGGAATATCATATGGAACTGCCATAACAGACTGGTAGCCCTTCTGTACAAAATGATTTCTCTTTCCGTCCCACTCGGTCTCCACATAACCGCCGAACTTGACCTCCGTCGCGTACTCTGCGCGGCGGATCTCAAACGGATAGCCATCCTTTAACCACTCATCCGGAACCTCAATCTGATATCCGTCACGGATCTGCTGTTTGAACATTCCATAACGATAACGAATACCGCAGCCATATGCCGGATAGCCTAAAGATGCAAGGGAATCCAAAAAGCATGCCGCAAGACGTCCAAGACCGCCGTTTCCGAGTGCCGGATCCCGTTCCTGATCCTCAATGGAATTCAGGTCAAATCCCAGTTCAGAGAGTGCCTCCTCGATCTCCTTCTGCTCACAGAGACTGATGATGTTGTTTCCGAGGAAACGACCGGTCAGGAACTCCATGGACATGTAGTAAACGATCTTCGCATCCTGCTTGTCGTACTCTTTATGAGTCGCGATCCAACGGTCGATGATCATGTCCTTGACTGCAAGTGCGACAGCCTGGTAAACCATAGCCGGAGTCGCCTCGTCGATCGTTTTGCGGTAGATGCTCTTTACGTTGAACACAATGGTCTTCTTCAGTTCATCCTTGTTAATTGTCTGACTCACCCCTAAAGTCCTCCTTTATACTCTCTTAATGGCCGGATCCCGCGCCATGCCTCTTCAGGCCGCGTCTGTGATCCGGTCCATGTGAACCCCTTATTTACAGGAAGGTTCCGCATTGCGGGTCTGTCCATAAATATTGTTCATGAAATCCCCGCGCTGCGGAACTTTTTCCTATTGTCATCCGTCTATTTTGTCACTTTCGCGACACCGAGTACAACATCTTCACCGTTGATGTTCCACTCTTTTGTATATCCAGTCATCTCGCCGAGCGTGATGCTGTCGGCCATAACTTCACTCTTTAACTCGTCTGCGTACTTCTTGATCAGATCTGCGATCTTCTCATTCTTGTCAACGTAAACGTAGATGTGGTCCATAACCTCGAATCCGGCCTCTTTACGCATCGTCTGGATCTTGCTGACGATCTCGCGGTAGAAACCTTCCTCGAGAAGCTCCGGTGTCAATGTTGTATCGAGAACAACGGTCACGGTGTTGTCTGCCTCGGATACATAACCTTCTGTCTGCGCCATATCGATCAGAAGGTCATCCTTTGTGAGAACGACTTCATTTCCGTCAAAGTTGAAGGTCAGAGCGCCCTTCTCGTTTAAGGTATCCATCGCAGCATTTCCGTCAAGCTCCGTCAGGGCTTTCTTGATATTTCCGAGCTGTTTTCCGTACTTCGGTCCTACGGTCTTAAGCTGCGGCTTGAAGGTGTAGGATGTGAAGTTTCTGACGTCATCTGTGAACTCTACGGACTTCACATTTAACTCGTCCTCGATGATCTCCTGGTAGAACTCCGGAAGCTTCTCCGGTGCCTTTACGAACATTCTGGCGATCGGCTGACGGTTCTTGATGTTTGCGGTATTTCTTGCCGCACGTCCCATCACAACGATCTTTAAGACTTCATCCATCTTTGCTTCCAGCTCGGCATCGATATGTGCCTCATCAACGGTCGGGAAGTCGCAGAGGTGGATGCTCTCCGGAGCCGTCTTATCGATGGATCTTACCAGGTTCTGGTAGATTTCCTCTGTCATGAACGGGATCATCGGAGCTGCTGCCTTACTAATCGTCACGAGTGCTGTGTAGAGAGTCATGTAAGCGTTGATCTTATCCTGCTCCATGCCCTTTGCCCAGAAACGCTCACGGCTTCTTCTTACATACCAGTTGCTCATGTCATCCACGAACTCCTGGAGTGCTCTTGCAGCCTCCGGGATGCGGTAGTTCGCAAGGTTGTCATCCACTGCCTTAACAGTAGAATTTAACTTGGATAACAGCCATTTGTCCATGACCGGAAGTTTATCGTATTCCAGTGTATACTTGGTTGCGTCGAAGTTGTCGATATTTGCGTAGAGAACGAAGAATGCGTAGGTATTCCAGAGAGTACCCATGAACTTTCTCTGTCCTTCCATAACGGCCTTTCCGTGGAAACGGTTCGGCAGCCACGGTGCACTGTTGATGTAGAAGTACCAGCGGATCGCGTCAGCGCCGTATGTCTTTAATGCGTCGAACGGATCAACGGCATTTCCCTTGGACTTACTCATCTTCTGTCCGTTCTCATCCTGAACGTGACCGAGAACGATAACGTTCTGGTACGGCGGCTCATTAAAGAGCAGCGTGGACTCGGCAAGGAGGGAGTAGAACCATCCTCTTGTCTGGTCAACGGCCTCGGAGATGAACTGTGCCGGGAACTGTTTGTGGAAAAGCTCCTGGTTCTCAAACGGATAGTGATGCTGTGCGAACGGCATTGCACCGGAGTCGAACCAGCAGTCGATAACCTCCGGTACACGGTGCATTTCTTTTCCGCAGTCCGGGCAGGTGATCACTACATCATCGATAAACGGACGGTGAAGCTCAACCTCTCCCTTGTCTCCGTCCATCTCTTTGCTGTATTTCTTTACAACATCCTGATAGTTCGGGCTCATCTTCTTTAATTCTTCACGGCTGCCGATGCAGTGCATCTTTCCGCACTCACACTGCCATACCGGAAGAGGTGTGCCCCAGTAACGGTTTCTGGAGATTCCCCAGTCCTGAACGTTCTCCAGCCAGTCGCCGAAGCGTCCTTTACCGATGGATTCCGGAATCCAGTTAATCTTATTGTTGTTGCGGATCAGGTCATCCTTCACCGCTGTCATCTTGATGAACCAGGACTCTCTCGCATAGTAGATCAACGGTGTGTCACAGCGCCAGCAGAACGGGTAGCTGTGCTCGAATGCCGGTGCCTCGAATAACAGACCTTTTTCCTTTAAGTCTTTTAAGACCATCGGATCCGCTTTCTTCACGAATACGCCTGCATACGGAGTTTCCTTTGTCATGTCGCCCTTTGCATCTACAAGCTGTACAAACGGGAGATCATAACGACGGCCTACCTGGGCATCGTCCTCACCAAAAGCCGGTGCAATGTGTACCACGCCAGTACCGTCTGTCAGGGTAACATAATCCGCGCATGTCACGAAGTATGCTTTCTTGTGCTGTTTCTCGCAGATCTCCACCGCACAATCAAATAACGGCTCATATTCCTTGTACTCAAGGTCCTTACCGGTGCATGTCTCAAGAACCTCATATGCCGGAGTTCCGTTTTCCTTATCCGCAAGCTTTCCGAGAACGGCATCAAGCAGGGCTTCTGCCATATAGTAGGTATAACCGTCTGCGGCCTTTACTTTTGCGTATGTCTCTTTCGGGTTTACGCAGAGTGCCACGTTGCTCGGAAGTGTCCACGGTGTTGTGGTCCATGCAAGGAAGTACGCGTCCTCGCCTTTCACCTTGAAGCGGGCGATGGCGGATTTTTCCTTTACATCCTTATATCCCTGGGCAACCTCATGGCTGGAAAGCGGTGTTCCGCAGCGCGGGCAGTACGGA
This sequence comes from Clostridium sp. OF03-18AA, assembly GCF_003478035.1. GTDB lineage: Bacteria > Bacillota > Clostridia > Lachnospirales > Lachnospiraceae > Pilosibacter. Next base: position 121,470 of record NZ_QUEP01000004.1, on the reverse strand, counting down.
ACGATCTTGAATCCCTTGTAGAGGAGTCCTTTGTCCCAGATCTGTTTTAATGCCCACCATTCGGATTCGATATAGTCATCATGGTAGGTAACATACGGATTATCCATATCAGCCCAGAAACCAACGGTGCTGGAGAAATCCTCCCACATTCCTTTGTATTTCCAGACGCTCTCTTTACATTTCTCGATGAACGGCTCAACACCGTACTGCTCGATCTGCTCTTTTCCGTCGAGACCAAGAAGCTTCTCGACCTCAAGCTCTACCGGAAGTCCGTGGGTATCCCAGCCGGCTTTACGCGGAACCATGTATCCTTTCATGGTGCGGTATCTCGGGATCATGTCTTTGATGACACGGGTAAGTACGTGTCCGATATGCGGCTTGCCGTTTGCGGTAGGCGGTCCGTCATAGAACACGTATGGGGTTCCTTTTCTGCGGCTGTCGATACTTTTTTCAAAGATTTTTTCGTCTTTCCAGAATTTCTCAACCTTTTTTTCCCTGTCCACAAAGTTCAGGTCTGTTGATACTTTCTCGTACATGACACATTTCCTCCAATTCTTTTTTTCGCGCGGGGCTTTCTCGTTGCCTCGGCTTCCCTCTGCACTCTCCGCAGACGGTCCCCTGCCGCGCTCTTCGTGTTTTTGTGTGTCGTATGTCAGGTCCGCCCGGCGCCTTTCCGGTGCCGTCGGTTGGTAATAAAGAAATAAAAAAGCCCTGTTCCAATGAGAACAGGGCGAAATAACGCTTTTAACCACCTATTACTGCATACTGACATATGAGTTTCCGTTAACGGCGGAAAAGGCCGGGGACACTTACTTTCCGGGAACACGGTCCGCACCCGGGGTTCAGCTTCCAGCTCGGGAGTGATCTTCCTTTCACGAAAAAGCACCGGGCTTCCATCGTCCCCGGCTCGCTTTGGCTTTCTGCTTGTGAACCTACTGTCTCCGTCATGGCTTTTTTCTATGATCGCCTGCATCTTAGATATACAGACAAATCAATTATAAATATAAGGTATTTAAAAGTCAAGGGAATCCCCCGACTGTTGCGAATTCTTTCCATATTTTCTCTTTGTTCGGTTTTCTTTCTAAGGTTTTTAGTCATATTTTACGTTCTTTTTAATTGATCGTTACTTTTTTAACGTAAAATTTGCCTTTTCGCACAAGAGCTGATATAATCAACTTCAATACGTTTGACAGCCGCACGTTTCTTTTGGGGTGAACCGTGCTCACGCTGTCGCTATCATCCGGTATGAGTTCCTGTCCGATGCTATGCCGGATCGCTGCGTTCAATATTCCGCGCGGTATCCGACGCGGAGAAACATGAAGGAGAAATATTATGAGCGAACGAAACCTGACGCTGCTTACAGATCTCTACGAGCTGACCATGATGCAGGGTTATTTTCATGCAAAGGATGCGAACGAGACAGTTATCTTCGACGCATTCTACCGCACAAATCCGGACGGAAACGGATTTGCGATCGCGGCCGGCTTAGAGCAGGTTGTCGAATACATCGAAAATTTACACTTTGATAAGGAAGATATCGATTATCTCCGCACCACAGGACTCTTCGGGGAAGATTTCCTGGAATATCTGGCAGACTTCAAATTCACGGGCGATATCTACGCGATCCCGGAAGGAACCGTTGTGTTCCCGCGGGAACCTCTCGTAAAAGTCATCGCTCCGATCATGCAGGCCCAGCTCGTTGAGACCGCGATCTTAAATATCATCAACCACCAGAGCCTGATCGCAACAAAGACTTCCCGGATCGTCCATGCAGCCCGCGGAGACGGAGTTATGGAGTTCGGTTTAAGACGTGCCCAGGGTCCGGATGCCGGAATCTACGGTGCGAGAGCCGCTATGATCGCCGGCTGTATCGGTACCTCCAATGTTCTCTGCGGCCAGATGTTCGACGTTCCGGTAAAAGGAACCCATGCCCACAGCTGGATCATGAGTTTCCCGGATGAGCTCACCGCCTTCCGCACCTACGCGAGACTCTATCCGACTGCATGTATCCTGTTAGTTGATACATACGATACATTAAATTCCGGTATCCCGCACGCGATCCAGGTATTCAAGGAGATGCGCGCCGAGGGAATCCCGCTTACCTTCTACGGAATCCGTATGGACAGCGGAGACCTCGCTTATCTCTCCAAAGAGGCGAAAAAAATGCTCGATGCGGAAGGCTTCACGGACGCTGTGATCTCCGCATCCAACGATCTCGATGAGACCCTGATCACAAGCTTAAAGAATCAGGGCGCGACCATCAACTCCTGGGGTGTCGGAACAAACCTGATCACCTCCAAAGACTGCCCGTCCTTCGGCGGCGTTTATAAGCTCGCTGCGATCATGGACAAGAAGACCGGCAAATTTATCCCGAAGATCAAGCTTTCCGAGAACGAGGAGAAGATCACAAACCCGGGCAACAAGACGACCTACCGCATTTATGGCAAGGACAGCCACAAGGTCATCGCGGACATTATCTGTCTCGTCGGTGAGACCTTCAACGAGGACGAACCGCTGTTGCTCTTTGACCCGATCGCGACATGGAAAAAGACACTCCTCGCTCCGGGAACCTACACGATGCGGGAACTTCCGGTCCAGGTATTTAAGAACGGCGAGTGTATTTACCACTCCCCGAAGGTCATGGACATCCAGAAGTACTGCAAAGAGGAACTGAATACCTTGTGGGATGAGACAAAACGTCTCGTAAACCCGCATGAGGTCCATGTGGATCTCTCCAAGCCTCTTTGGGATATGAAACATGAGCTGCTCGACAAATATCATTTCGAGTAATTTCCAGTTCACACGTTCCTCATGACAGCGGCATGCACCGCCGGATCCATTTAACCATGAAACCATATACCGCCCGGAGTATTTTCAGTCTCCGGGCATTCTGCAAAAAGAGGGAAATACTATGAGCGCAACAGATATCGCCACATCCGTCGATGTGGACCTTGACTTAATTTATGAACAGACAAAAGCGATCGCCGAGGAGCTGATCAATACCGCCGCAATGAAACCGGGGCAGATCCTGGTGGTGGGCTGCTCATCCAGCGAGATCGCTGCCCACGCGATCGGCTGCTACTCCAGCAGCGAAGTCGGACAGGCTGTCTTTACCGCCCTTTCCCATGTGACAAAGAAACACGGTCTCTACCTCGCCGCCCAGTGCTGTGAGCACTTAAACCGCGCTCTGATCGTCGAGGAAGAATGTGCTGAGAAATATGGCCTTGAGATGGTGAATGTAAAACCGCAGTTAAAGGCCGGCGGTTCCTTCTCCACCGCCGCATGGAACGGTTTTGAATCTCCGTGCGCCGTGGAATACATCCAGGCACACGCCGGGATCGATATTGGCGATACCCTGATCGGCATGCACCTTCGCCATGTTGCCGTTCCGGTCCGCACGAAGATCCAGTCCATCGGCTCCGCCCATGTTGTATGCGCGAGAACGAGACTCAAATATATCGGCGGAGAGCGGGCTGCTTACCAGAAATAGAAGTTATAAAAATGATGTAACTATTCAGCAAGCCTGTGCATTTACTGCGCTGACCGCAAGATGACATTGACTTGAAGGCAAAAATTCCATGGGAATTCCCCAACGATAAAAGAATGTGCCTTTTTATGTAACAGGAAATTCCCCGGAATTTCCTGTTACATAAAAAGTGGTCTTCATCCCGATTCTGGGATGAAGGCCACTTTTTTTCGACTTTTATTTTCAACTGGTCCGTACTTTTAATAGTTCTCTGCGTGAACCTCAAAATAGCTCTGCGGGTGATTGCAGACCGGACATACCTGCGGTGCTTTTGTTCCGATCACGATATGTCCGCAGTTGCGGCACTCCCATACCTTTACTTCGCTCTTCTCGAATACGGAAGCTGTCTCTACATTTTTCAGGAGAGCACGATAACGCTCTTCGTGATGTTTCTCGATCTCGCCGACCATACGGAATTTTGCTGCCAGTGCATGGAAACCTTCCTCATCAGCGGTCTTTGCGAACTCATCATACATATCGGTCCACTCGTAGTTTTCGCCGTCTGCTGCTGCCGCAAGGTTTGCTGCGGTATCACCAATCCCTTCTAATTCCTTGAACCACATTTTTGCGTGCTCTTTCTCGTTGTCAGCAGTCTTTAAGAATAATGCGGAGATCTGCTCATATCCCTCTTTCTTTGCTACGGATGCAAAGTAGGTATATTTGTTTCTCGCCTGGGATTCTCCGGCGAAAGCGGCCTCAAGATTTTTCTCTGTTTTTGTTCCTGCGTATTTGCTCATAAGACTGGTCTCCTTTCAGATCTTAATTTTTATTTTCGGCATTCCCGTATTCAGTCTGCCTTTCTTTTCTTCTGTTTATCCGTACTTTTTTTCAACGGTCATCCGTTGTTTTCCTCATGTCTGTATTCTACCACATCTCTTCTCAAAAGTCAATAATAGTAATTATTACTATTTTATATTTTCTTTACTTTACAAGTATGATTCTTTTGGTCCGCACGGATACGACATTCCGGCCTCCCCCACTGTCTCCGGCTTTCAACCTGTCACAACCTTCTTAGCGATATCCGCCTGGCATGTGCCAAAGTATTTCTCCTTATTTTCAGTCACCTGCAGAACCTGCCGCCGGTAACTCTTTACAGATGCATGGCAACGCAAAAAACTGCGGGATCGCGCGCCTTTTCGCATAATCCTGCAGTCTTTTCTTCATCCATGATACAATTTTTTAACGTACTAGTCTGCAAATAACGGTGTGGACAGGTATCTGTCACCGGTATCCGGAAGCAGTGCCACGATCGTCTTTCCCGCATTTTCCGGTCTCTTTGCAAGCTCAAGGGCAGCCCAGATCGCCGCTCCGGAGGAAATCCCCACGAGGACTCCTTCCTTCTTTCCAACTAACTTTCCTGCCGCGAACGCGTCATCATTCTCTACTGCAATAACCTCATCATAGATCTTCGTGTCAAGAACATCCGGAACAAATCCGGCCCCGATTCCCTGGATCTTGTGGGATCCTGCCTTGCCCTGGCTCAATACCGGAGAGCTTGCCGGTTCCACCGCAACGACCTTCACATTCGGGTTCTGTTTCTTTAAATATCTTCCGGTTCCGGTGATGGTTCCGCCGGTGCCGACACCAGCGACAAAAATATCAACCTTGCCGTCCGTATCTTCCCAGATCTCCGGTCCGGTTGTTCTCTCATGAACTTCCGGATTCGCCGGGTTTACAAACTGTCCCGGAATAAAGCTTCCCGGAATCTCCTTTGCGAGCTCCTCCGCCTTTGCGATCGCGCCTTTCATTCCCTTTGCGCCCTCCGTGAGCACAAGTTCCGCGCCGTAGGCTTTCATAAGCTGGCGTCTCTCCACGCTCATGGTCTCAGGCATAACGATAATGATCCGGTAACCGCGGGCAGCCGCGACCGACGCAAGACCGATTCCTGTGTTTCCGGAAGTCGGCTCGATGATCGTAGAACCAGCCTTTAAGATTCCCTTCGCCTCAGCGTCATCGATCATCGCCTTCGCAATACGGTCCTTGACCGATCCGGCTGGATTGAAATATTCCAGCTTTGCAAGGATCTTTGCGTTCAATCCTTCTGATTTTTCAATATGTGTAAGCTCTAAAAGCGGGGTCTTTCCGATCAGCTGATCCGCAGATGTGTAGATATTTGCCATAAGTTATTACCTACCTTTCATATATGTTAATGGGATTATATTGTAAATATACGGATTTGTCAATACTAAAAAGACTCCGCGCGCCATAAGTTTTATGACTCACGAAGTCTTTCAATACCTAATGCACTGCCGGCATACCGTTCCATCGTCCATCAGAGGTCACTGTATAGCCATCCGGAGTCACTGTATTCTTCAAAAGTTTTCCCATATCCGGACCAAACTCTGTCTTAAAGTAATACCAGTTTTCTCCGATTTTCTGCCAGCCAGTTATCATCATGCCCTCTAAGGAATTTTGTTCTGTATTCAAATAAAATGTATTTCCTGACGCATCTGTCATCCAGCCTGTTGCCATTCTTCCATTTCCATCAAACCAGAACCATCCATACGGCATTGTCTGACCATTTGCAGATGCCGCAGACAGATATACAAGTCTCCAGCCTCCAACACACTGATTACCGAACTGATCCAATAAGTTCCAGTATGGTGTTCCACTTTCTTTTCGCCACGTTCCTTCCATCACACCTGCAGGAAGGATGTATCCGTGTATCGTCTGCACTGCTCCGGTATATCCAGCTGGAACTGCCGATTTTGCACTTTGTCTGGAATAGCTGTTTCCTCTGCTGCCGGAATGTCCGCCGCCTCCAGTATTGCCTCCATTTCCGGGATCTGGTTTATCTGTTCCCGGTTCATCCAATCCTGGTTTATTTGTCCCCGGACCATCTGTTCCTGGTTTGTCTGTTCCTGGTTTGTCTGTTTCTGGTTTGTCTGTTCCTGGTTTGTCTGTTTCTGGTTTGTCTGTTTCTGGTTTGTCTGTTTCTGGATCCAATGTCAGCCTTGTTCCATCGCTTCTCAAAACATCATATGTCTTTGTCGGCTGAATGCTTTCAACATCTGTCCTGAGTGTTACTTTTCCTCCCTCATTATCTGCAAAAGCACTCTCTTCTACTCCTGACACAAGTTCTGGAAGAGTAATTTCACTCAGACGATTTCCAGCAAAGCTGTATTCCGGAAGTTCAAATGTCTCTTCCGCTCCTGCTACTCTCGCCGCAAATTCCAGAGTTTCCAGCTGATTGTTCATAAATGCTTCTTTTCCGATCTCTTCTGTCTTGCCTGTCAGAATAAGATTCTTCAGCTGGTTGTTCTTGAATGCGCGGTCACCGATATGTCCAGTGTATTTTCCAAGTTCCAGAGTTTTGATCTGATTATTTTCAAACGCACCAGTTCTCACCGCATGCATTAATTCAGGGAACTTCACAGAAGAAAGTTCGTTATCTTTAAATGCATACTCCTCAATGATCCTTAAACCTGCCTTGTTGATATCATTTAAATTCCAACCAAATTTCTGAAGTCCTGTTCCCATAAATGCACCGGCACCAACAGTCTCAACCTGATCCGGCAGAGTTACTTTATTAATTTTTTTACCGAAAAAGGCAAAATCGCCAATCTTTGTGATTGCTCCGCTGTTTCCAATTGAGTTCGGGATCTCTACATTCTCATCCGCGCCGACATACCGAAGAAGAACATGATCTTTTACAACGAAGCGACCATTTCCGGCCTTCTCTGCGGCTGTACTTCCTGCTTCCTGTCCATTGACTGTGAAGGAGAGCGTATCGCCCTCTTTTATTGCCGGAAGTTCCAGATAAAAGTATCCTGCTTCATCTGCCACTGTTTTTCCGGTGTAGTCTCCTGCTGTCACCTGCACCTCAGCACCCGGAAGTACAAATCCAACCGTTTCCTTATCTCCTTCCAGAACCGGCATTCTGATCTGTGCTTCAAGAAGATAATAGTAAAAGTCAAGCGTATTTTTCTCTTTCAGAGTTAACGTCTGCGATTTGTCTTTACTTACATATACCTTTCCGTTATCTCTGAACGAAGGTGCATTTACTGTGACCGTCTGCCCGATCCTGTAGAAATCAGATGCCGGATAATTTCTTGTCATTCCATACGGATTTTCTGCTCCATACTTTAATCCGATTTTAATGACATCCTCCTTATCCTTAGCATTGATCATATTCAGTTCCACGACTGCCGGATTGATCAGATACTGTCCATCTTTTGATTCAAGCACGGAGTTTTCTCCTGTATACACCTTTGCATATTCAAACTGTACACTGGAGGTATTTCCGAATGCTCCATCTTCAATCTCTTCCAGAACATCCGCCTGTACTTCCACTGACTTATTTCCTGCAAACGCTCCTGTCCTGATTGTTAGAACTCCGGGCATTTCTACTTTAAGCGGGCTTCCTGCACTTTCAAATACGGATTTCTCTACAATATGAATGTTCTCCGGCAGACGTACTGTCAAAGAATCGTCATCCATACCTGTCTTCCACTGATATTTAAATGCCCCCTCTTCCAGAACATTCAGGCTATCCGGAAGATAGATTTTCTGAAGATTATTGTTTTTAAAGGCATCCTTACCGATTTCTTCGATTCCCTCAGAAATTCGAACAGTACGGAGCCGCTTATCAGCATCCTTTCCGTCTCCTTTAAATGCCTCATTTCCGATTCTCTTCACCGGAACACCCTTAATCTCAGCTGGTACAACAACAGAAGTTTTCTCCCCCTTGTACTCTGTGATCGTCTGGGTTTCCGGATCAAATACAAACTCTTCTTCATCCGTCGGTTTAACATTTCCTGTATCCCCACCAGAGCTTCCTCCATCTACACTGGATTCTGGATTCTTCTCCGCATTTTTCGGATAATACCAGGATGCTTTCATCGCATAAGCTCCCGGAACAGAAAGTGCCGTTGTCTTTGTGAACGCCCCATCATAGACAAACGATCTTTCTTTCGCCTTATCTGAAGCTTTCACGTCGTAAAATACACCCATGCAGGAAGCCAGTTCCTTTTCATACTGAACTGCAATATAAACCGGTTCGTCCCGCTGGATCCAGTATTCTGTCAGATCAATCTTATTCCATTCATTCGGAACAAGATTTTCATATTCTCTGAACGGTGCAAGTTCTCTTAAACGTCCCTGCTTATCATATCCAAGAACCCCAATCTCCACATGATCCCCACCATAATAATTATTATTAACGAGGAAAATATCAGCACTCTTTAGAATTCCTCCTTTATGCGGTGACTGGAACCATACAGCTGCGCCTTTCATTCCACTTGTAAAGTGTACAGTTTGATAGCTTCCTTCGGTTTCTTCCACTACAAAACCGTAATCCGCTTCTTCTTCGGCAAAGTCTCCGATTTCTTTTAAGCGTACTGGATCCACCTGATTTTCACCTTCAGTCAAGGTTACCTTCACTTCCTGCGGAATATAGCCTGTTTTAAACACACGAAGTGTACAGTTTCCGGCATATACACCATTTCCGGTATAGGATCCATTTTTATCCGTCTCAAAGAGCGGAATACTGTCATTTTCCAGGACGCGGACTTTTGCGTTTTCCAACGGATTTCCTGCTTCATCCTCAACAATACCATTAATGACTGCCTTTGGTGCTTCTTTGAGAACAAAGTCAATATTTGGATGCGGATCCTGATTCAGATCTACAGAGATCCTCTGAGTTTCAAACCCATATGCCGAAACTTCCAGTGTATATGGTTTCTCCACATTTACCGCATGATCCAGATGATAAGTTCCATCGATCTCACTGGCATATGTGTACTTTCCTGTCTCCAGTACTGTCACTTTTGCCTTCAGCGGAATTTCTGTCACTTCTCCCTGCACAGAGATATTTTCCTGTCCACCGAAAACAGCAGTTTTTTTTCTGATTGCATTTGATCTGGTTGCCGTATTATATTTTCTTACAGCATTTCCACCTGTTGCAATCAACTTTGACGCTTTGCTTCCTGAAAATTCTGAACGCGCTTTGCTCACAAAAATGTTGTCAATAAACCAGCCAAGATCGTAAGAAGAAACAAGATCTGTGCCTGTTGACACGCGGAATCTTACCTGTACAGTTTTGCCTGCATACTTTGACAGATTCTTTGAAAGTGTCTGCCATTCATGCTGCTGCTCTTTTTTCTGCACCTCTTCTCTTGTAAACAAAGTAAACCACTCATCCGTATCAGCTTCCCTGATTTCCACCGTCATGCGGTTGGAACACACAATACTTTCCGTGGTAAGAGAATCAAAATAGAAATAATCCCCTTCAGAAACCTCAAATTCCGGCATAAGCAGGCAGGAATCCTGCTTTTTGGAAAGGAGTCCATTCGCTGTGGTTCCCCACATTCCGGAGCCGTTCTTTTCCAGGTTTTCCCATACCTGTTTTAGAATGAAATCCATGTATTCATCGTCCGGTCTTTCCGGATGGCTCCATTCCCAGTCATCTGCTTCCCCAGAAAGGATCTCGGAGGTAAATCCCCCGTCATTCTCATCAAACTCATATGATACAGATGTTTCATATGATGATACCTTCACTTTTATCTCATCTGACCATGGCCCTTCCTGCCCACCAAGGTCGACAGCCTGGACACGATACCAATATGTTTCTCCTGCCTCTGCGGTATCATCATACCAGAGGATCCGGTAGTGAGTTTTATCTACTCCGTTATTGATGAATTCTTCTTTTGCATCTTTGTCCAGCATTGCGACTTCTTCAAATTCGCTGTCTGCGCTTCTTCGCTCGATCCGGTAATTCTCTACATCCGGTTCTTCTACTTTTACAAAGCTTATGCAAAGTCCCTTCTGATCTACCACAGCTTTCAGTCCGGTAACTTTCTCCGGAATCTCACTTCCAGCAGTGTCAAGTTCCAGATTATCCAGATACCAGCCCACACCACTGTCCGCATCATGTCCAAAGAAATAAAATCTCAACAATAACGGTTTGGAATTTCCAGCATATTTAGAAAGGGAATATGTATTGTGCTCCCATTTCCGTTCCGTAATATCCGGTCGTTTTGTCAGATTATAGACAACTTCCCAGTCATCCTCATCTCCTGTATAAGATGCCTGGATCTCAGAAAGGCTGATTCCCGTAAATCCCACATACATATCTGCTGAGAGGAATACCGAATCCCCCTCGTTCATACCAGAAAGGTCAACCGGCGGAAGATATAAATAGCTGTCCACGCGCTTTTCAAACGTACTCTGTCCGCCGTCAATTCCAATATATGTATTTCCATCATCCGGCATTTCCGGTTCAGCTGCTGACTCGCGATGGGATAACTTCCAGTTTCCTTCGATCAGAAATCCCTGCATATCTTCCTCAAAATCCTGTTTCCACGGAACTTTAATGCCGGGAAGAATCTGCATCGTCTTTTCGATTTTTGTGATATTATCCGCATAATCCGTAATCTCAGCTCTGAGATTCAATTCTCCTTCTTCCAGGATATCTGCGTCCAGAACTGCTCCATAGATTCCATCATTCTGTTCTCCGTCTGTCAGTTTCAGGGGAATTTCTATCTCATCACCGTCTTGTCCAATCTGATAATATAGGGCTGCCTTCTTAATAGAAACATCCTCTTTTACCTTTACAGACACTTCGACATCTCTTCCCAGATATCCAGAATCATCACCAATGAACTCTGCACTGCTGGCTCCTGTATCCGTACCCAGCTTCTTTACTGTTCCAGAAATAGAACCGATCGTCTTTCCCTTCAAACGTGCAACTGCATCATATGCATTGATCAGACCATATCCATACCCCATATTGGGTGTTTCCTGATATTTCCGATCTGTCAGCGGCTCTGCAGTCTCCGTGATCACATTTTTGATTTCCCGGACAGAAAGTCCCGGAGCAGCCTGTTTCAGAAGTGCAACTACACCAGTCACATGCGGTGTTGCCATACTTGTACCATTCCAGCTTACATAATTTCCTGTTGCATCCACACTTCTGACCTGTACGCCAGGTGCTACAATCTCCGGTTTAATAATTTTTCCTGTCTCATCAAACGCCGACGGTCCCACCAGGGAAAACTTTCCAAGATTCTTATTTCTGTCCACAGCACCTACAGAAAGTACCTCCAGAAGATTTCCCGGGTTTGCGATCGATCCGGGTGCCGGATCTCCAGAAGACTGGTTTCCGGCAGCAAATACCGGAACGATTCCTTCTTCGATCCATGCTTCTGTGATCTCAGAAAACCAGTCATCGTCATCATTGTCTCCCCCCCAGGAGTTATTGATAACGTCCGGCTTTTGCTCCAGCATCCACTCTGCTGCTTCCAGAAGATTCGCGACTTCTCCGCCTTCATCATTCAGAGCCCTCGCACTGATATATTTTGCCCCGGGCGCTACACCGATCTGGTTCAGGTTGTCGCCTTCACGTCCGCAGATCGTTCCGGCTACATGCGTTCCATGATCGTTGACAGAAGATGCCTCCGGTTCCGGGAGATCGTCTATAAAATCCTTATAGTAGCGGTTATCGATCTTTCCCGTCGATTCATCATAACCTTTAAACGCCTTTTGAATTGCCGGAAGATTGTAATTAACACCGGTATCGATGATTCCTACGGTAACGCCTTCTCCATTGATATGGAAATCGTCCCACACTTTATCCGCATGGACCATGGATACTCCCCATTCAATGTTCTTTTCATCCGGTTCAAAAATTGAATTCCGAACTGAATATGATGCCGTTTCAGGTTCCTCGTCATCTTCGACCGGCTCGACCAATTCAATTTTATTGTTCGGTGTGATCTTTTCCACATTCGGAAGTTCTGCGATCTGCTTTATCAATTCCTTCGATGTGATGACCGCATGAACCGCATTTACAATGTAATAGGATTGATACTCCGTCACAGACTGATCCTTTGTTTTCTGTTCCAGTAGTTCCAGTAGCTCCCTCTGTGCTTTGTTTGCCTTTTCCTTTCTGGAAAGCCCCGTACCATCATCGGAATATGTACACTTGATCAGTATATCGTACGGTGCACTGCCCTTCAGCAGGCTTTCAATTTCTGACAGTACATACTCTGTTTTCTCGGAATCAGCTGCAGCTTTTTCCCCGTATGCACCGTAAGCACTTCCGGAGAATCCCGGAAGTACTGTAGATGCAAGCATAGAAAGTACAAGTGCTTTGCACGTCAGCTCTTTTATCTTTTTTATCATAATAGCCCTCTTTTTTGTTATTGTTCCCCTACTTACGGCATCAGTACAACATGCAGTTCTGTCTCTGTATACCCTGTAAGTTTCAGATAGATCGTTGTCACATACCGTTCATTATCTGTTCCCGGCTTAATCTGCCATTTTAACGTTCCCGCTGACTGATCTGTCGGGAGAAGAACCTGAAAACCATCTGATGTTTTCCGTACACTCCAATATCCATACTTAGAAGAATCCGTCTCCTTGTCGATCGGTGACGGCACTGTAAAACGCTTTTCCCCTTCGCTCTGCATATCGATCTGAAGTTCATTTTTGATCTTGTCAAGGGTCAGTTCACTGTCATTGATATTGATCTTTATGCTGCTGTACTCATTGTATGGATAAATCGGATAACCATACTTCGGACCATCGTCTGTCTCCGGAATTTCAGCATTTAATGTTTTTGCTTCTGTTTCCTGCTTGTAGGATAAAGTAAGTGTAAATGCCTTTGCTCCAGGAACCTTTCCTGTCAGGGCAACAGAACCATTTTCTTCCAGATGGTCTTTGACAGCAGCATACGGAATATTGATATATGTGCACGGTTCACCATCCACACTCTCTTTTGTCACTTCAATTCCTGTAAGTTCCTGATCACCTGCATACAGCTTCAGAGCATCATAATCCGCTTTTTCAAGGCCGATCACTTCTGCTTTTACTGTTGCACCAGTCTCGATATCTTCATATTCAGTCGGATAAGCATATACGGATTTGCTCGCTTTATAACTTACTGTAATATATTTTAAATGATCTCCTGCATTTACTTCCAGATCTACCCGCTCAGCTGAAGATAAGCTTCCGCTGTCTCTCTTTAAGATCCGCTGTGTAAACAGAGTAATCGTTCCATTCTCCTTATCATAACGGTACTCCACTCCATCTGTATATTCTTTATCAGAATAATCGCCGAGATATGTCACTGTCACTTTTTCCGGGAAATTCATATTTTTTAAAGTAATGACCGGATTTTCGTCATAGTAGTAATCCTGCTGATCCAGTGCCATGTCCGGAGTTTTCTTTTCCTCTACAATGACCTCAGCTTTTACTTCCGGCTTATCTCCTGTAACATTCTCCGGAAGTTCGTACTGTGCCTCAGCGTAATATGTACCTGCTGCCCATGTATTCACCTTCGAGGTCATCCAATCCTCAACGGTCACATCAACGCTTTTCTCGTTGCTCAGCAGCAATGTGATCGTATTTGGAAGCGCCTCTAAAATACCAGCTCGGCTTTCCCCATATTTTACAGTTACAGAGTCGATTGCTTTGTATCCCACTGCCGTGATGATCTCCGGTTCCGCTGGCTTTTCTGCCACGATAATCGTGAGTGATACTTCCGGTTTGTCTCCTTTTACATCTTCCGGCAGGTCATATCTTCCATATATTTTTACTTCTCCCGGACGATATGTGTTCAGGTATGACGGCCATGTTACATCCACGTCTCTCGTTTCCCCGTTACTTAATTTCAGCGTGAGCTGCTTCGGAAGGCGTTCTAAGACCTGGTTCCAATCTTCACCATATTCCGCATTGACTTCCTTCAGATTTTCGTACCCCACTACTGTTATTTCTTCTGGGGTACCCGGCTGATCTGGGGTGTCTGGTTTGTCTGGAGTATCCGGTTTATCCGGGGTGTCTGGCTTGTCTGGAGTATCCGGTTTATCCGGGGTGTCTGGTTTGTCTGGAGTATCCGGTTTATCCGGGGTGTCTGGTTTGTCTGGAGTATCCGGTTTATCCGGGGTGTCTGGTTTGTCTGGAGTATCCGGTTTATCCGGGGTGTCTGGTTTGTCTGGAGTATCCGGTTTATCCGGGGTGTCTGGTTTGTCTGGAGTATCCGGTTTATCCGGGGTGTCTGGTTTGTCTGGAGTATCCGGTTTATCCGGGGTGTCTGGTTTGTCTGGAGTATCCGGTTTATCCGGGGTGTCTGGTTTGTCTGGAGTATCCGGTTTATCCGGGGTGTCTGGTTTGTCTGGAGTATCCGGTTTATCCGGGGTGTCTGGTTTGTCTGGAGTATCCGGTTTATCCGGGGTGTCTGGTTTGTCTGGAGTATCCGGTTTATCCGGGGTGTCTGGTTTGTCTGGAGTATCCGGTTTATCCGGGGTGTCTGGTTTGTCTGGAGTATCCGGTTTATCCGGGGTGTCTGGTTTGTCTGGAGTATCCGGTTTATCCGGGGTGTCTGGTTTGTCTGGAGTATCCGGTTTATCCGGGGTGTCTGGTTTGTCTGGAGTATCCGGTTTATCCGGGGTGTCTGGTTTGTCTGGAGTATCCGGTTTATCCGGGGTGTCTGGTTTGTCTGGAGTATCCGGTTTATCCGGGGTGTCTGGCTTGTCTGGGGTATCCGGTTTATCCGGAATTTCCGGCTGATCTGGGGTATCTGGCTTACTTGGAGTATCTGGCTGATCCGGGGTATCCGGTTTATCGGGAATCTCCGACTTGTCCGGGGTCGCATTGCTTCCCGTTTGTACTGGCCTAGTATCACTGTCATCGTCATCGCTGTCAGACCATCCGCTGTTGGAACGTCCAGAACTGCCGCTATATCTCGTTTTCACGGTGCTTGCCTTTACTGACTCCTCTTTTGTCTTAAATCCTTTATTTACAGAAACATGAATCTCTCCATTCTTATCGATCCACTGGCCATCCGCATTGACCAGGTATCCATCCGGTGTCTTTCCGCCCGTATAAAGACTGCCCTGACCGTTGGTGCCTGGTTCAAAATAGTAGCATCGTCCATCGATCCATTGCCAGCCAGTTACCATGCGGCCCTTAAACCCATCACTTAGATTATTCAAAAAATACCAATGTCCATCCGCCGTATGGAGCCATCCTGTTACCATCTCTCCAGTTGACGGATCAATATAATACCAGTCATTTCCGTTTTTGACCCATCCGGTCAGCAAGATCCCGGATGCATCATAATATTTCCACTTCTCATTCTCCTGTCGCCATCCGCCGACACCTGCTCCAGCACCCATTGCACTAAAGCTCGTTGTAAACAGGCTGGCTGCTGCAGCCACTGCACAAACAGATACTCGATTGATTTTCTTTTTCATATTGCCTCCAGATTATTTTAGTTAGTTACAGCTAAGTTAGTTATGACTAATCCGATTTTACACATATCTATAAAGTATGTCAATCTTTAAACTATTTATGGCATTTTTTCTCATTTTCTCTGCATATTGCACAACGGCGTTGTATTTATTCCCTTTTTTCCCTTAAACCTTGTATTATAATAGGAATAATGTTAAACTTACATTACGATCAAAAATATTCAGCAACACGCAGCAGCATGGGAGGATACAGATTATGATGGTTTCAACAAAAGGCCGCTACGCTCTCCGCGTCCTGATCGATCTTGCGGAACACCAGACCGACGGCTATATTCCATTAAAAGATACAGCAGCAAGACAGGAAATCTCTGAAAAATACCTCGAGGGCATCATCAAGGTCCTCGTAAAAGCAAAACTCTTAGAGGGGGTCCGCGGTAAAGGCGGTGGATATCGCCTCACAAAAGCACCGGAACAGTACACAGTCGGCAGCATTCTTCGCCTCACTGAAAACTCCATGGCTCCGGTAGCCTGCTTAGAGCCCGGCAGCACCGACTGCCCCAGAATGGGAAGCTGCAAAACTCTCCCTCTCTGGCAGGGTCTTGACAAAGTCGTCAACGAATACTTAGATGGCGTCACCATCGCCGACCTCGTGCAGAACGGCCAGCCCGGGGACGACTATGTAATATAAGAACTTTTCCTTCGCACAGCCACAACCAGCCGCCGGTCAGCATTCAGACACAGACGCATATTTTCCAGGCATGGTTTCCTCTTAGCTCGCGGGAGAATGCGTTGGGGGACAGGCGGCACTTGTTTGAGCCGAAGGCGAGTTGTGCCGACTTTTCCCCGTCCTTAGCATTCTTTCGCAAGCTTAGAGGAACCGCCCGGAAAATCCAAGCGTCTGAGGCTGAACGCTGACCGGCAGCGTACTCTCTCCAAAATCGTCGCTCCCATCCCAAAAACAAAGGACAGCCTTGCGGCTGCCCTTCATCCATTTCCATATCCAATTCCATTCCCGGAAATATCGTCCCTAATTCCAGAAGTCCACCTTCTCCTTCAGTCCAATATGCTCCGCCTTAAACACCGGATTCTTTCCGGCCTTTTTCTGCTCTGTATAATCCTCAAGACACCGCAGTACCGGCTTCAGGAGAATAACGATCACCGGCACATTGATCAGCGCCATGAAGCCCATCAGCACATCCGCTGTATCCCAGACAATACCAAGCTTCATCGTAGCGCCGACGCACACAACCACCGCAGCAACGATCCTCATGCCCCACTTTGCCCCATTAGATGGAGTCATGCCGCAAAGATACGCAAGCCCTGTCTCCGCATAATAGAAGTTTCCAAGCAGGGTCGTAAATGCAAACAGGAACAGGGAAACTGTAATAAACACAACACCAAACTTGCCGAGTGTGCTGTTCATAGCCGCCTGCACATAGGCCATTCCGGCCATATCCGCATCCGGCTCCACACCGGAGCAGAGCAGCAGCATCGCAGTCGCTGTACAGATCATACAGGTATCAAGGAATACAGAAAGCACCTGAACAAGTCCCTGCTTTACCGGATGGGAAACACCCGCGGAACCAGCCGCACACGCAGCAGCGCCGACACCTGCTTCGTTAGAGAAAAGACCTCTCTTGATACCAAGCATGACCGCAGACCCCGTAAATCCGCCGAAAATTGCTTTCACATCAAACGCGTTGCGGAAGATCTCTGCGAACACTCCTGGGAGAAGTGTGATATGGGTCACGATCACGAACATTGCAACCGCAATGTAGAAGAATCCCATAAATGGAACAACCTTCTCTGTAATCCCCGCGATCTGCTTTCCACCGCCGCTGATGCAGACAAAGAACAGGACCGCAAGCACAGCGCCGATGATCCACTTTGCAAGATTCTCATGCTCCGCATATCCCGGAACTACCCGGAGCGCATCCGCAATGTTAAAGGACGCAACCAGATTAAAGCCAACCATGTAGGTCAGGATCATAAATACCGCGAACAGAATCCCAAGCCAGTGCTTTCCGATCGCCTGATCGATATAGTAGGACGGGCCGCCATAGCATCCGCCGTCATCGGAACGGCGTTTGTAGATCTGAGCCAGAGTTCCCTCCACGAAAGCAGTGGACATTCCCAGAAGCGCTGTAAGCCACATCCAGAATAATGATCCGAGTCCGCCGAGACAAATCGCAGTAGATACGCCTGCGATATTTCCGGTTCCCACACGGGATGCCGTCGAAACCATAAGTGCCTGAAAAGACGAGATCGCCTTGTCATCCTCACTCGGTGCGAGAACGACCCGCAAGGATTCCTTTAAATAGCGGAACTGAACAAACTTTGTGCGGACCGTAAAGTAAATTCCGCCTGCAACAAGTAAAATGATCAGGATGTATGTGTAAAGATAATTACTGAGATTCCCGATCAGTGCCCCATACAAATCGTACATGTGTTGTTACCCCTCTTTTTTCTTTTTTGTTACCCCAAAATTTTACTGTAAGTTATCCGTATTTACAATCATTTTTTCAGAAAATTTTGCCAGGACCGCACATTTCATTATCCCCGAAGAAGAATGTGCCTCGACACATTCTCGTGCCGAGCGCGGTCGCTTGCGACAACTTACATCTTTGTGTGATCATCAGCCCAAACTTCTGCCTGATTTTCTCTCTTAATACCTCCCTTTCCTAATTTTCTCTAAAGAAGAAAGTTTCCGTCCGCCCATTTTCCCCTGGGTCCCGTACCACTTTCATACTTTCATCGTAACCTGATGAACAGTTATCCTTCATCAAAAAACTGCTCAGTCCTTCTTCGCAAAAATATGCAGTTTCATCTGTGAGGAAAGGAACTGCAGGATTTTTCTCCCAGCAATGCTGTTTCCCTTTGCGTCCAGGGACGGACCATAGATTCCGATTCCCATCTTCCCGTCAACAACAGACAGCAGTCCGCCACCGACACCGCTCTTCGACGGAATTCCCACGCGGACCGCAAATTCCCCGGACCCGTCATACATGCCGCAGGTCAGCATGATCGTTTTCACGACTCTCACCGTGTCAGAATTCAACAGCCGCTTTCCGGACGGATCCACTCCATCGTTTGCAAGCAGAAGTCCCAATCCCGCAAGGCTTTCCGCCGTCACGCTCAGCGAGCACATTTTCACATAGAAATCCAGCGCTTCCTCCACATTTCCATTGATCACGCCCTTGCTCTCTAAAAGGTAGGCGATGGCGCGGTTTCTCGCTACCGTCGACATCTCCGAGCGGTAGACCTTCTCATCCAGAACGATCCCGTCATCCTGACAGAAACACCTCGCAAGCTCCAGCATCTCCCCAAACGATACCTTCGGCTCGATAAAGCTCGCCACCGCGATGGCGCCGGAATTGATCATCGGATTGTACGGATGACTGTTGGATCCCTCCAGCTTGATCAGAGAGTTGAAGGCGTCCCCCGACGGCTCCATTCCCACATTCTCAAACACCATGTCAAACCCGCAGACCTCAAGTGCTACTGCAAGGCTGATAACCTTCGAAATACTCTGGATGCTGAACCGGTCCTTCGTATCCCCGCAGGAGAACCGGCTTCCATCCCGGCAGAAGATGCTGATTCCGAGCTTATTCTTGTCCGCTCTTCCAAGCTCCGGAATATAGGTCGCAACCTCTCCCTCTTTGATGTATGGGCGTCCCGTTTCCAGTGCCTCATTGATCAGATCCTGAAACATAACTTTTGTTTACTCCTTTCCTCTATGACCTTCCACTCCTGCTGCCGCACTTTCCATACTTTGCAGGAAACTCCTGTCAGCACATTTTCCGTGCATTTTCTCTTATTTTAAACGTCCTGTCCCCTCTCAAGCCGCTCTCTTACTTCCTTCAAAAACTCTTCCCCAATCCCGGAGATCGGCACATCCGCAAGTGTCACATACCCGAATTCCAGCTTCACCTCGCACCCCGGAATCGGCACGGAAACTGCCCGGAAATCCGACAGCTGCTTGTCGAAGTCATGGATTCCGATACTGTAAAAATCCGTCTGCGAGATCAGATTCATGAGCGTCGCACGCCCCGTCACATAGATCTCCTTTTTCTTTCCCGTACTTCCCCCATCCTCATTTGGTCCGAGGATATTGGAGAGAATATCGTCATACAGCCCCATATAGCGGATAAATCCGTAATTCGCAAGATTCTCCCTCGTCATCGGCTTCTTCTCCCGGACGAGAGGATGATCCTTTGAGATCACGATCTGCGGTTCCACATAAGAGAGGAACCGGTATGTAAGACCTTTTGCCGCCGCCATCACCTGGATCTCCTCATGCCTCTGACTGTCGAAATGGAAAATTCCGATGTCGGCCCGACCGGAGACCACATCCTCGATGACATCCTCCAACTGCCCCTCATACAGGCGGTGGGTGAATTCCGGCTGATCCTGGTACCGTCGCACGATAGTGATAAAGCTCTCCATCACATGGGAGAACTTTGTCATGGACACCGCCAGGGGCTCTGTCTTCTCCATCTCCTTTAATGGCCGCAGGTGCATTCCTTCCATTTCCTTTAAGATCCGCACCGACCGCTCCAAAAACTCATTTCCCTCGGGAGTCAGCGACACGCCTTGACGGCTCCTGTTTAAGAGCGGCGCCCCAATGGTCTCCTCCAGGTCATGAATGATCTTTCCAAGATGGGACTGGGAAACATAGAGCATCTGGGCCGCCTTGTTGATGGAACCAAGTCTCGCCACCTTGATGAAGTATTCCAGATGTTTCAGATTGATATCATAGCTCATGTTCTTCCCTCCCTCATTTTTCTATCTCTCTTCCCGCGCATCGCTGCTGAAAAGAGTTTCTGAAAGCCGCACATTCCTGCGGCTTTTCTTGTATATAATGTATCATTTTTTGCTATATCTTTCTACTTCTTTGTTATTCTTTATCAAGCTAAGGTTATTTCCCGCAGAAAAAACCTTATACGTAATTATTCAGTACCTTCATAGTTACAAGCAAAAACGGAGTGCCGTCACCTGGACAACACTCCGAAACCATACTTTCATATCTTAATTCACACGGGATGACAGACCTCAGCTCCCGATCATAATGCTGATGATCTCATCATTCGTCTCCTTCATTCCCTCTTTTGCGAGACGTCCCACGTTGCGGATCGTCGCCTCGATCCCGGCCGTCACGATTCCGTCGCCGTCATCAAAGTTCTGACCACGCTTTGCCATATAGTAGCCGATGATCCCCGCGTCCACCGCCTCAGCGATCTTTGCCGCGCAGGACGCTTTCGCGCCGTCACAGACCATACCAGAAATAATGGCGACCGCATTGATCACGGTGTGGACCACCTCATCATAGGACGCTCCGGAGAGATACGCGATCCCTGCTCCGGAACCCGCGCCCGCGCTGACTGCGCCGCAGTAAGCGGATAGTCTTCCGATGGGCGTCTTCTGGTGGATCGTCGTGAGATCTGAGAGTGCCATCGCCCGGTACATGGTATCCTCATCGACTCCCAGCTCCGTTGCGTATACGATGACCGGAACAGAAGCCGTGATTCCCTGATTTCCACTGCCGGAGTTGATGATAACCGGAAGCTCACATCCGTTCATTCGTGCGTCGGATCCGGCTGCCGCCATGGCTCTCGCCCGTGTACGAACATCATTTCCATTCATATCAAGAAGAAGTGCGCCGATGTTGGATCCATACTTCCCACGCATTCCCTCTCTGGCGATCGCCATATTGTAGGTTTTCTGGCGCTCCAGAACCTCTCTGATATCATTCACATCCACTGTGTGGATAAAGTCCCAGATATGCTCCATATCGAGCAGTGAGCGGTCCGTAAGACCTTCCTCCTCCTCACCATTCACCGGGATATCCCTGATGACTTCTCCGTTCTTTTCAATATGTACCACATTCGTGTGATAATTTGCGATACGGACCATGCTGGTATCTGTTCCGCGTGTCAGTGTCACAATAATATCAAAGGTGATGCCGTTATCAATATGTTCCACTTCCACCGGGGTCGTCTGAAGGAATTCCTTCATCGCCGTGATCTGCTCTTTTGTAACAGACGCTATGACCTCAAGTTCCTTTTTCGGATCACCTGCAACGATTCCTGCCGCCGCCGCCGCCGGGATTCCCTTTAAATGATCCGTATTCGGGACGATCACGGATTTTACGTTCTTGATCATGCTGCCGCTGGCTCCTACCTTCACCTTCTCCGGGAGTCCGCCGAGCACTTCTCTCGCGACTGCCGCGCAGTAAGCGATGGCGATCGGCTCCGTACATCCCATCGCCGGCTTCAGCTCCTCTTCCAGAATACTCACATATGCCTGATATCTGATATCGCTTTTCTCCATTGTATCCGTCCTTTCCCCGTTCTTTTCTGCCGATCGGATCACTTTTTCCGCCCGCCATTCATGACTCCGAGTCTCACATCCTGAAAATTCGCATTCTATCCTGCTATTTTCTTGCAATTTCTATATTCTTAGCGTATCATAAGAAGTACTGAAAGTAAAATTGAACGTTTTAAACAGATCGTTTATAAATTTTTATAGAGAAGAAAGGAATCCGCCATGGAACTTCGAGAGATCCGCACGTTTCTACAGATCGCGCAAAAGCAAAGTTTTTCAAAAGCCGCCGAGGCGTTAGGCTATTCCCAGGCCGCCGTCACGGTCCAGATCAAGCAGTTAGAGGAGGAACTCGGCATCCATCTCTTTGACCGACTCGGAAAAAAGACGGTCCTGACTCATCACGGGGAAATCTTTTACCGCTATGCCGTGACGATCCTTGGCACCGTCGCCGACGCGAAAAAAGCTGTTTCCGCCTCCACAGAGCTCTCCGGTGACCTCACCATCGGAACCATTGAATCCATCTGTGAATCCATCTTTCCGGATCTTTTAAAGAAATTCCATCAGCTTTACCCGAACGTCTCCGTGAGCATCGTTCTGGACTCCCCGGATGTTCTTTTGGACCGCATGAACAAGAACTCTATCGATCTGGTCTATCTCCTCGACCAGCCCATTGACGACAAGCGTTTTATAAAAGTTCTGGAAGCGCCGGAAAATATCTCCTTTGTCTCTTCCTCCGTCCACACGCTGGCAAAAAACGATTCCACAGACCTTGCCTCGGTCATCAGCCACCCGTTCCTCCTGACCGAAAAAAATGCCAGCTACCGGTTCGTTCTTGACCGGTATCTGGCATCTCTCGGAAAGGAGATCAAGCCTTTCCTGGAAATTGGAAACACTGAATTCATTATCAATATGTTGAAGCAGAACGCCGGGATCTCATTTCTCCCGGAGTTTGCCGTAAGGCATGAAGTGGAATCCGGTATTCTCTCGATCCTGCCGGTAAAGGATTTCCACATGGAGCTCTACCGTCAGGTCCTCTATCACAAAGACAAATGGCACACCGGTGAGATGGACGCCTTTATCGAGCTTGCGAAGGAGACTTTCCGGACTTCGCCCGTTTCAGAAGAACACCCTCAAGAACGATAAGGAAGGTCAACATAATAAGCATCGCCGCGCTCACTCCAATGGTCAGCCTGTAATCTCCCGTTATATCATAAAAGGTTCCAAACCACATGTTAAAGGGCGCTCCCAGAAGCGTTCCCACCATGGTGGAGTAGGCGTACGCCGTGCTGTATGTCTCGCCCTTCCAGAAGATCCTGCAGAATAATGGCATCATGACCGAGGAAAGCGGCAATGTCACACCGAAGAACAGGGAACCCGCCATCACAGTCTTCGGGGAGCCCAGGAACAGCAGCACATGACCAAAGAACGCCAGCGCAATGGAAAATTCGAAGGTCTTTATGATCCCAAGGCTGTCGCTGACCTTTCCGAGGATCAGCTTGCTGGACATGTTTCCGAGAAGGGATATACTCGTCATCATGGCCGCCGCCTGCAGCGTCAGGCCGGCTGCGATCCCACAGGGCGTCAGGAAGGAATTCAGGTACGCGCACGACACACTGGTCCAGTATGCACCTATGGCAATATAAAATTCCGGCTGACGCAGCAATTCTTTTATCGGAGTCCCGTTTTCCGCGGATGCAGGCGCTGATGTGCCTGATACAGCCCTTTGCTCCACATCCTCTGCCCCGTACGGCAGAAGTCCCATCTCTTCCGGCTTGCAGCGGAGAATGAACAGGGAGATCGGGAGGACAAGAGCGATACTGACGATTCCGACCGCCACATAGCTCATCCTCCATCCGAATGCCGGGATCGCCATCCCAAGGCAGCTGCTGCCGATCATACCGACGAGGCCGGAGAATGCCGCGGAAATTCCTACCGCCGTTCCGGTCTTTTTCTTAAACCAGTTTCCAAGAATGATCGGCGCCGGGATCATGCAGACGAAGGACGAGGCAATTCCCTGAATGATGCCTGTCAAATGCCACTGCCACAGTTCATGGAAGGTACCCATGAGGGCCGCGCAGCCTCCGTATATGACAGCTGCAATGCTGATCACGATCCGCACATCATGTTTCCGAAAGCTTGTCGCCACAAATGGCAGCGCCAAAGCAGAACTGATGCAGTAGAGCATCCGGTACATCGTAAGTTTTCCCAGCTCAAATCCCAGCTCTTTGCAGATCGGGGAGTAAAAGACACCGGCACAGTTGTTGATGAGTCCCAGAGTCGCCCCCTGCAGGATACAGCAGCCCGCAAGGATGAACCAGGCATAGTGCAGTCTGTTTTTCTTTTGTTCCATTGTTATTTCTGCCTTTCCCCAGCTTTTTTCTTTTCCGCATATCGCCGGTATCCGGCTGTCTGCCCCGAAAACTTCCGGCCACATATCCACCCGGTTCCATCTCCGTCACTCACTCTTATGGCAGGCGTCTGGCCTCTGTGGGCATGCTGAATAAATCTGCGGAATATTCTTTATTCCTTAAGGTTATATTGTAGCATTATTTCTCCCATTTTCCCATATTTTTTTCATCTTTTTGCCATAAAGAACTTGCAGGATAAATCTTAAATACTTATAATAGAAAACACGGTAACTGTACATTGCATCGAAACAGTACCGCAGTAAAAAGACATTACCGCCTGACCTCGGCGGCAAAAAATACAATGCCGGTCTGACGGCAGAATGGAGGAATTTCCAATGGCAAAGAAAGAGATCGACTGGTCCAATATCGGATTCGGTTACATCAAAACTGATTACAGATATGTATCCAACTTCAAAGATGGTTCCTGGGATGAGGGAACTCTTACAACTGATGATATGATCACCTTAAACGAGTGTGCATGTGTATTCCAGTATGCGCAGACCTGCTTCGAGGGCTTAAAGGCATACACAACGGAGGACGGTCACATCGTAACCTTCCGCCCGGACTTAAACGCTGAACGTATGATGAACTCCGCAGCAAGACTTGAGATGCCGCAGTTCCCGAAGGAGCGCTTCATTGACGCGATCACAAAGGTTGTCGCAGCAAATGCAGACTATGTTCCGCCGTATGGTTCCGGCGCAACTCTTTATATCCGTCCGTACATGTTCGGTACAAACCCGGTTATCGGTGTGAAACCGGCAACCGAGTACCAGTTCCGCGCGTTCTGTACACCGGTCGGTCCGTACTTCAAGGGCGGCGCTAAGCCGATCACGATCCGCGTTTCAGACTTTGACCGTGCAGCACCTCACGGAACAGGTCATGTAAAAGCTGGTTTAAACTATGCGATGAGCTTACATGCCATCGTTGATGCTCACAACCAGGGCTTTGCTGAGAATATGTATCTCGACGCTGCTACAAGAACATATGTTGAGGAGACAGGCGGAGCAAACTTCATCTTCGTTACAAAAGACGGCACAGTCGTAACACCGAAGTCCAACTCTATCCTTCCGTCCATCACACGCCGCTCCATCCTTTACGTTGCTGAGCACTATCTCGGCTTAAAGGCTGAGGAGCGTCCGGTTCCGTTCTCTGAGGTTAAAGACTTCGCCGAGTGCGGTCTCTGCGGTACCGCTGCTGTTATCTCTCCGGTCGGCAAGATCGTAGACCACGGCAACGAGATCTGCTTCCCGAGCGGAATGGAGAAGATGGGTCCGGTGATCCAGAAGCTCTACGACACATTAACAGGCATCCAGATGGGCCACATCGAGGCACCGGAAGGCTGGATCCATGTGATCAAATAATTAACCGTGTGAATTGGATCAGAGCAGGATTCCATTTTGGGAGTCCTGCTCTTTTTTCTTTATCAATGATTCACATGGGAAGAGAATTCCATTTAAGCGATGATACTATTCTGGAACAAATATGTAAAAATTTTGATCTGGATCAGATCACTGCGAGAGAATACATTGATTCTTTTGGGAAATAATTATCCATATTCATCAAAAAGATCCGGGAGACCATCCATACATGATGGAATCCCGGATCTCTTTAATTTTTCTTTATTTACGCCGCATGGAATCTTCCATCCCGCCTGCAGATCTCCTCAAACTCCTTAAGCTTCTGCTTTGCCTCCGGACTTAAGTCATCCGGAACCTGGATCCTTACGACGGCGTACTGGTCGCCGTGGATGGACGGATCTTTTAAGGAAACGATACCTTTGCCGCGGAGACGGATCTTTGTGCCGGAGTGGGTTCCGGCTTTGATCTTGCAGACCACATCTCCATATAACGTGTGGACAAGAGTCTCACCGCCGAAGACGGCCGTGGTGAACGGAACTTCCACATCGCTGTAGACGTCCATGCCTTTTCTCGTCCAGCCCGCCTTTTCGCCGACTGTGATCTTAAGAAGCAGATCACCTGCGGCACCACCGCCGGTTCCCGGCATTCCTTTGCCTGCAAGACGGATGCTCTTTCCGGTCTCGATACCTGCCGGGATCTTAACCTTCAACGTCTGCGGCCTGCTGCCCGGCTGGTTCGGGTTCTGGATCGTGATGGTCTTTTCGCAGCCATGAACGGCCTCATCGAAGGTTATCTGAACCTCCGCGTTTAAGTCGTTGCCGCGGTCAGAAAATCCTGAACCGGAAAATCCATTTCCGCCGCCAAAGCCATGGAAGCCGGAACCGCCAAAGCCAGCGTTGCCAGCTCTTCCTTTGCCGCCAAACATGTTTCCAAACAGATCACCGAAGATATCATCCCCGTCACCGCCCTCAAAATGGAATTCATGATACGTTCCATCTCCGGAGCGGAAGGATCCAGACCGGTATGCTCCGCCGGCACCGTTTCCGAAGCCGCCGAATCCGCCAAAACCACCGGCACCTGCTCCGGCGCCCTGTCCGTAACCTGCCGTCTCATCAAAAGCAGCATGTCCAAACTGGTCGTAGAGTTTCTTCTTCTTCGGATCACTCAAAACGTCGTAAGCCTCATTTACATCCTTAAACATCTGCTCCGCCGTCTTATCGCCAGGATTGGAATCCGGATGATACTTCTTTGCCAATTTTCTATATGCACGTTTAATTGCCGCGGCATCCGCGTCTCTCGAGATGCCCAGCACATCATAATAATCTCTCTTTGTCGATGACATATTCACCACCTCGCTGTTCTATTTGTAATGTAACATATCTAATTTTCAATGTCAAGGGAGGTATGTGAATTTTTTGTGATATTTAAAGATCCCGCCGAAACCTTCTTCCGTACAATATCTGTACGTTCTGGCTTTTGGCAGGATCTTTATTTTTCAATATTTGCTTTGTTGTTCTAATTATTTCTATTTTTCAAAAATCTGTCTAAATTCCTTCACCTGGGTCCGACCGATGGGCAGTGCCTCAGCATCATAAAATTTCATTTTTACACAATATCCGTTATTGTAGCTCACCTGCATCTCCTTCACATAATCCAGATTGATCAGGTAGCTCTTGTGGATCCGGAAGAACCGGCTCTTTTTCAGGTGAGTCTCATAATTGTTCAGTGACTCGTTCTGCAGATAGAAGGATCCGTCCCTCATATGGATCTTGCAGGAACGCTTTTCCGTCTCAATGAATACGATATCTGCCACATCAACGACCTGAAAGCTGGAGCCCGTGTTCACCATGATCTTTCCGATTTCATATCCGGGACCGGCGGCCTTTTCCTTTATGTGTTCATGGATCCGCTCCATCGCCCGTTTGACGCGTTCATAGTCAAAGGGTTTTAAGAGATAATCCACCGCCCCGATCTCAAAAGCCTTTACCGCGTATTCCTGAAACGCAGTGGCAAAGATGATCAGCGTGTCCGGCTGCTTTCTCTTTATCATGGATGCCAGCGTAGTGCCGTTCATGCCGCCCAGATTGATATCCACAAAACACACATCAAAGGTCTCATTCTCCAGCATTGCAAGAAATTCTTCGCTCCCGTCGGCCTCCGCGATCTCCGCATCCGGCTCACACTGCTCCACCAGATATTTAAGTTCGCTTCTTGCCGGACGCTCATCGTCAACTACTGCTATTCTCATACCTCATGCCTCCCATGTTCTGTCAAAAACTCCGCTGTTCCAAACAGCAGGCTGTTGTCATCTGCTCTTCCGGAAGATCGTCAGCCGATCGTTTTCTCCTGCTGCGCGTTTCCAGCCGCGCTGTCCGGAATATTCATCCGCACGTCCGTCCCTTCTTCACTTGTCACGATCTGGAGTCCGTAGGACTTTCCGTATAAGGAGATCAGTCTCTGCTGCACGTTCATCATTCCGATTCCTGTGTGTTCCACTTTTTCCCCGCCGTACAGGCTCTGGACGATCCGGTAGTCCATTCCCGGTCCGTTGTCGATCACATCGATCCTCGTGGATCGCTCCTCCCGTTTCACGTTTACGATGACCTTTCCGACTCCTTTTTCCCTCTGCATTGCCCCGTGATGGACCGCATTCTCCACGATGGGCTGTAAGATCAGGTTCGGCACGCAGCTTCGCAGAGCCTCCGGATCCGCATTGATCTCGATCGAGAGACGTTTTTCAAACCGTGCCTCCTCAAGCATCGTATAGGCTTTTACATGCTCTAACTCCGTGTCCAGCGTTACCATATAATCGGTATCCTCCAGCATGCTGCGGAAATAGGAGCTCAGTGCCAGTAAGAGCTCCCTCGCCTTCTCCGGCTTTTCCCGGCAGAAGTAGGAGATCGTATTTAAAGAATTGAACAGGAAGTGCGGATTGATCTGGGACTGCAGGGTCCGAAGCTCCGCTTTTCTCAGCTCTTCCTTCTGTTTCTCCATCTCCGAGAGCTTGATCTGCATCGCGAAGTGGTTCGCGAGTCCCGTGACAAATTCAATATCCGCACGATAGGAATAGGCATTTTTCTTCACCAGCATCACAAGCGCCAGAACCTTTCCCTCATCGAGGAGGATCGGTGCGGAGATGATCACATTCTCCTTATAAAGAGGATAAAATCCGTCCTCCGGTAAAGGCACGCGGCTGATCCTGGTCGTCTTAAAGGTCTTTGTCGCAGATAAAAGTCTCGGATAATTGTTCTCTGTGAGAACGATACTGGAAAATGCCCCGCTCCTTGCCAGAAATTTCATGTCATCGATCAGTGCCGCGCCCTGACAGTGGTACCCTTCCATAATAATGTCGATGATCTTTCCCGCAGTCTTCCGGTCATTCTCCACAGAGCCCAGATACGGGGTACACCGCTCGGCGGTTCTCATGGCAAGGGAGACCTTGGATGCGACCTTTAAGTCCTCTGTGTTGAAGATCGATTTAAAAACATTAAAGAAGATCACCATGCCGACGGAATTGATGATCACCATCGGAACGATCACGATCTTTACGATCTCAACGGCCGCATCAAACGGCCGGGTGAGCAGCAGGATCAGAACAATATGGATCATCTCGGAAATGAACGTGACTCCGAGCAGAAACGTGTTCGAGTACTGGCGGTTTTCCTTCTTCTTCCAGCCGATAAAGGAACCGATGATCCCGTGGATGATCGCGGAGAGCACACAGGCCACCGTGGAGATCCTTTCTGGAAAGATCAGATACCGATGGGCCGCCGCGATCACTGTCGTGATAAAACCGGAGACAGGACCGCCAAGAAATCCGGCGGACAGAACACCGATCACCCGGGCATTCGGCAGCGCTCCTGTCACCTGGATCCCGATGTAATCAGAGATGATGCAGAAGACGCCGAAGATCACGCCGAGAAGCACCTTTTCCCAGATCCTCTGCCAGACACTCTCCCCTCTTCCTTCCTCACTTCCGCCCTCTTCATTTAAGAGAAGTCTCTGGACAAAGTCCATCTTCGTCATCATGAAGGCGAGCACTACCAATAGGCAGATGTTAAAGCAGATACTGTAAATAACATCAAGCAGCATGTTGTTTCCTCCTGTCTCTGACGATCCCTGTTTTTCTATATCTGTCAGCAGTTGTTATTGCAATCTGCGCAAAACCTCCATTTCGGAATGTCTGCGCTTCCATCTGCGCATGGCATGGATCACAACTGTCTGACGCCTGACTCGGCGTGTTTTAACGGACACATATAGAAAAACAGGGACCGCCGCAGTATAATTTCTGCAGCAGTCCCTGTGTGTTGGTTATCTCAGTTGAGAAGACTCCCACCTCTTTCAGGTGGTGAGTGATCGCAAATTTGATGAAGGTCTACGCTGCCGCCGGTGCACTCTTCTTTGCAGCTGCTTTCTGGAATACGAATACAACTGCGCAGATCACGATACCTGCGATATCTGTCACAAGACCGCTGTCGATCAGGAGATAAGCGCCAATGAGACTGGCAATTCTCAATACGATGTTGACCTTTGTGAACAGGAAACCTTCGACTGCTGTACTGATTAAGAATACACCAACTGCAGCAGTTACTGCAACCTGAATCGCTTTTGCAAGCGGAGTATCAAGCAGCAGAAGGTCTGTATTGTATACAAACATGTACGGAAGAATGAATCCTGCAAGCGCAAGCTTTACGGATGCCCATCCTGTCTTCATCGGACTTCCGCCTGCGATACCTGCTGCCGCAAAAGCTGCAAGGGCAACCGGCGGTGTCAGGTTTGCGAACATTGCGAAGTAGAAACAGAACATGTGGGCAACCAGGGCCGGGATACCAAGCTGTACCAGAGCCGGAGCTGCGATCGTGGAGGTAATGATATAGGACGGGATACTCGGAAGACCCATACCTAAGATCATGCAGGTGATCATTGTGAATACCAGTGTGAACATCAGGCTCTTTCCGCCGATGCTGATGATGGTATTTGCCATATTCAGGGCGAAACCTGTGATCGAGCAGGAACCAACGATGATACCAACGCAGGCGCAGGCGATCGCTACAGATACGGTAGACTTCGCGCTCGCTACCATCGCATCAAGAATATCCTGGAAGGTCATTCTCGTATTCTTTCTGCACTGCGCCACGATGATCGTGAATACGATCGTATAGAACGCAGCCATGATAACCGTCTTTCCGGAGAAGAACAGCATGTAAACGAGGAAGATGATCGGGAGTGCCAGATGACCGTACTCCTTCATGACCTGGGACATCTTCGGAAGCTGATCCTTCGGGGTTCCCTGCATTCCCATCTTCTCAGCCCTCATCTGGATCTGGAACAGGATGCCCATGTAGTAGATGACTGCCGGGATGATCGCGGATAAAAGAAGTTCGTTGTACTTCATGCCAAGAGTATCTGCCATGATAAATGCGGCAGCACCCATAACCGGCGGCATCAGCTGTCCGCCGACAGAACCGGTCGCAACAACGGCACCTGCGAACTCGTCGTCATAGCCGGATTTTTTCATAAGCGGGATCGTGAAGGAACCGGTCGTAACAACGACGGCTACAGCTGCACCGTTGATCATTCCGAGAAGACCGGAAGCAACGACTGCTACCTTTGCCGGGCCGCCCTTTGTGCCGCCCGCGATGGCGTTTGCGAAGTCATTGAAGAACTGACCCATGCCACACTTGTTCATGACTTCACCGAAGGCAATGAAGAGGAAGATGTAGGTGGACGCGACGTTGACCGACGATCCGTAAATACCTTCCGTGTTCGAGAAGAAGTGGCTCATTAACTTCTGCCATGTATATCCTCTGTGGAGGAAGATGCCCGGGACATCGATCGGGATGAGTCCCTGCTTCGTGCCCATTAAGCTGTAGATCATAAAGATAATGGAGATGATCGGGAGAGCCATGCCGCAGACACGTCTCGTTGCCTCCAGAACGACCAGGGTTAACAGGGTACCGATCACGACATCCATCATGTCCGGCTTTCCGGCACGGTTGATGATGTTTACATAATCTACGCACATATAGATCGGAACTGCGGCTGACAATGCGATAAATACATAATCATACCACGCGATCACTTTGCGGCTCGCTTTTTTCGTAGCCGGATAAAGCATGAAGGCAAGAATCAGGATCATGCCGACATGGATGGAACGATGCTTTAATGTTTCCGGCATGTAAAGGCCGGATGCGAAAACCAGATGATATAAGGTAACGATGATCGCGAATACCCGGTAAGCTTTCTTTAATACCGGGGATCCGAACTTTCTCGTCTTGCTCTCTTTATCAAACTGCTCGAGGAGTTTCTGTTTTTCTTCCTCGCTCATCTCTGCTTCCGCTGTACTGGGGACGATGTTTTTCTCTTTTTCGCTCATACAGATTTCCCTTCCCTTCGTTGTCAGAGTTGTTGTCGATGTTGCTTCAGCAGTTTCCTTTTCTTATTTTTCGAAACCATTCCGGATCCTCAGCACCATTTTTACGTGATGCGGCATGTCAGAGCCCTGAATCAGGAGCTCGCCATTCACCTTGATATTCTTCAGGGCTGTCTGGGAATTGATCCAGTTGAACTGCGGAAAGACGCTTTCGATCTCATCCATGTAGACGAGTCCGTCTTCGTAGCGGTATTTGCAGTCCATCTCTGCCGGAATTCCGGCGCCGAAGCCCGCGACCGCGATGGTGTGGAGAATAAAGCTTCCGTCTTTCTGTATCTCGTAATACTCGTACCACGGAATATGCTCAAAGGAATGTTCCCACTGGAAGGAAAGCTCGTCACCGGTCTTTACCGGAATCTCCCGGTAAACATTTCCGGTTTCAAGCTCTTCGATCACCAGAATTTTTTTCTGCTGCCGTGCGAACACGGCAGCAGAGATTGCTGTGATTACCAGAAGAACCGGAATCAGGATTTTTAATTTAGTTCTCAGGAGTCTCATAACCGTGATCCTGCCACCACTTCGCAGCACCGTCATGAAGCGGGATCTTTACATCGTCAACACCGAAGGAAACATCGATGTTCTTGTCTGCTGTGTTGTGGGATGCCTTGATGGTAGCGATTCCATCGTCGGAGAAGATACAGTCAAGCATATCGTAGACCATGTCATCGGATACGTCCTTATTTACAAGCATGATATTGTAAACGAATACGCTCTCCACGTCCTCTTTGTTGTTGTATGTATTGGCCGGGATCGTGCTTGCGGAGAAGAACGGATACTTCTCGATCAGGTTGTCTCTGCCTTCGCCGTCGATCGGAACGATCACCATATCGTAGCTGAATGCCAGCTCGCTGACGGTTGCGTTCGGAAGACCGGAGGTAACGAATGCCGCGTCGCACTGACCGTTTTTCATCTGGTCGATCGCTTCACCGTAGGATAAGTAGTCAACATCACTATCCTCATATGTCATGCCGTATGCTTCATAGATCATTCTCGCATTTAACTCAACACCGGAGTTCGGAGCACCGATACCGACTCTCTTGCCCTTTAAGTCCTCAACGCTCTTGATGCCTGTGCTTGCCACGGTTACGAGCTGTACGTAGTTCGGCCAGAGTCTCATCATGGCTCTCAGATCCGGCTCTGCCTTCTCAAACGCACCAAAGCCCTCATAAGCCTGTACGACGGAGTCCTGCATTGCGATCGCAAGCTCTGCCTCACCGTTTAAGATCAGGTTGATGTTCTCAACGGAAGCGCCGGTTGCCTGTGCGGATGTCTTATATCCTGCATTTCCTAATGCGGTTGCAAATGCGCCGCCGATCGGGTAGTAGATACCACTCGTAGGACCGGTTGCGACTGTGACAAACTCTTTCGCCCTGTCAATGCTCACGGACGTGCTGCCTGCCTCTGCGCTGGAACCATCCGCCGCTTTCTCAGTTACGGCTGCCGCTGTTGTGTCAGCTGCTGCTGTTGTAGATGTACTGCCGGAGCTGCTGCCGCATCCTGCAAGAGCTGCTGTCATTGTGAGTGCCATAGCTGCTGCTGTGATTCTTTTCACTAATCTCATACTGTTTACCTCTCCTTCTTTTTGTTTACCCGTAACGCCTGTTACCCGCAGGCTGTTACAATACCCACTTTCCAAATGCTTCATATTATTTATAAATATTTCACATTTCATGTCTAAATTTTAACGTAAACGTAACCCTGATACAATGGGGTTCGTGCAAACTGCACAAAATCGTGTATGAATGGTAAAAATTGGCGTATAAAATGCAGGAATAAAACATGGTTTCCGGAAAAACGTCTGTTATTTATTTAACGGGTCTTTGCGCGATTTTCCGATCCATCGATGCTGTTTCTCAGTTTCCGTGAATTGATCGTTCTTATTAATACGTTGCTTTAAATTTCGAAACTTTAACGCGTGCAAGTGTTGACTTTTCTTTCTTCCATATATATACTAGGAACATAACCGCAAAACGACAAAGAAGAACATTTAAAATAAACAGGGGGAGTTATCCATTATGGGAGCAATCGTAAAAGTAAGAAATGTAAAACTCGGTGACGGGATGCCGAAGATCTGCATTCCGGTTACGGATACAAATCTTGATGACCTGAAAAAATCTGTAAATCTGATCCGAAATACTCCGTTTGACCTGATCGAATGGCGTGCGGACTTCTACACCGGTATGGAAGATCCCGAAGTCCGGATCAAGGCAATGACCTTATTCCGAAACGCTTTAGGAAATATTCCGGTGCTCTTCACGATCCGTACCAGCGTGGAAGGCGGAATGATGGAGATCGATACGGAGACCTACACAAAGACGATCCTCGCCGTGATCGACAGCGGTCTCATCGACCTCGTGGACGTGGAACTCTCCCGCGGGGAAGAGACGATGAAAACGATCGTTGCGGCAGCCCACCGGGTCGGTGTGAAGGTCGTCGCTTCCCGCCACGACTTTACCGCAACGCCGGATAAGAACATCATCATAAGCAATCTCTGCCTGATGCAGTCCCTGGGCGCTGATATCGTGAAATTCGCGGTGATGCCGCAGTGTGAGCGGGATGTCCTGACACTGCTTGATGCAACGTTGACCATGAAGGAGGAGCACAATGAGACGCCGGTGATCACGATGTCCATGAGTCCTTCCGGAGTGATCAGCCGTATCTGCGGACAGCTTGTCGGCTCCTGCGTGACCTTCGGAACGGCCGGAAAGGCATCCGCACCCGGACAGATCCCTGCAAACCTGCTGAGCACCTTTTTAAAGACGCTTGCATAAAAAATGAAAAGCTCCCGTCCCCGGACATGGCACATCCGGCGGCGGGAGTTTTTCATAGGGTTTTCAACGAGTACCTGAAATTCATCGGTGTCGATGAGTATAAGACACTGATTTCCAAATATCTGTAATCGTAACTGTTCAGTACCCTCACACCTACAGAAATCTCCCCCGGAGATTTCCTTCGGACGCATGGCAAGTTACGAGCAAAAATCCATTTAAAATCGGCTTTGCCGATG
The DNA here is from genome assembly GCF_003478035.1 of Clostridium sp. OF03-18AA. GTDB lineage: Bacteria > Bacillota > Clostridia > Lachnospirales > Lachnospiraceae > Pilosibacter. Next base: position 86,223 of record NZ_QUEP01000004.1, on the reverse strand, counting down.
GGATTTTTGCCTTCAAGCCTGTGTTTTATTACGGTCAGCGCAGCAAGTGCGCAGACCTACTGAATAGTTACCTATATTCTTTTAATACCCCTACCTTGTGAAAAGGAAACGGCTCACCCATTTTTCGGGTGGGCCGTTTTCTTTTGTTCCATTCTTCAGATCCTGTACCATTCCGGTCTCCGTGTGGAAAGATACGGAACTTTCTTTTTCAGCTTTTTCGCCTCAGAAAGATCGACTTCACACACCAGAAGCTGCTCCGTATCGTCCGCTTTCGCTAGAACACTTCCATTCGGATGGATCACGATGGACTCACCGGAAAAGTCCATCTCTCCCTCCTCTCCGACGCGGTTGCACATTGCGATAAACACCTGATTCTGCATTGCCTGCACGCGCATCTCCCACTCAAACATCTCCATCGGCTCCGCCTTTGTATTTGCAGTAGGAACGATGATCAGATCTGCTCCCATGAGTGTACAGGTCCGAATGCTTTCCGGAAGATGGCGGTCATAGCAGATCACGATCCCGATTTTCCCGAACGGCGTGTCAAAAACCTTAAATCCATCATCGGATGGTGCATAATAATCCTGTTCATAAAACTGTTCTGCCTGAGCGATATGGACCATTTTTGCGACATCCAGGATCCGGCCGTCCGGTCCGATCCACAGGGAGGCATCATATTTCTGGTTTTCAAGTTTTAAATAGACATTCGGCGAAAGGTAATACTGATGTTCTTTTGCTTTACCGGCAAGTTCCGCGATCTCCTGCCCGTTTTTTTCCATGACATACATTTCAGCATCCTGCTTTTCATATTGCGGAAAAAACGGGGACAACTGGATCTCCGGGAAAAAAAGAAGATCACAGTCCTCTGCCAGATCACAAAATTTCAGGCTTTTCTCCAGGTTTTCCTGTACATTTCCAGTCATACGCATCTGCGCAAGTGCGATTTTCATGCTTTTCCTCCTCATGTATCATTTTTTTCATTCTATCACCTTGAATATGCCGTGGCAAGAACCCGGGCAACGGCAAAGCTGGCAAAGCTGCGATTTTTTACCGGAGTATTTTTCAGGAACAAATGTTCGATTTTTGCTGGACAATCGAACAGATGTGTGCTATACTCGTTTTACGAAATCGAACAAATGTTTCTATTGATTTTTCATAGACTTACAGAAAGCGGGGAATCCGGATGCTGATTGGATTACATGTAAAGAATCTTGCCCTGATCGAACAGGCAGATGTAGAATTTGGAAACGGTTTAAATATTCTGACCGGTGAGACCGGAGCCGGAAAATCAATTATTATCGGCTCTGTCGCTCTCGCGCTGGGTGCAAAAGCATCAAAGGACATGATCCGCCGCGGTGAGGACTATGCCTATATCGAGCTTACCTTCTCCGTCGACGATGAGAAAAAACGTGAAGAATTAAAGTCGATGGATGTATATCCGGATGATGACGGACTTCTCATTATCTCAAAAAAGATCACTCCGACGAGAAGTATCAGCCGGATCAATGATGAAACCGTAACGACAGCCCGCTTAAAGGCTGTAACCGGAAAACTTTTAGATATCCACGGCCAGCATGAGCACCAGTCTCTCCTTCACAGGCAGAAACATCTGGAGATCCTCGACGAATATTCCCGGAAAGAAACAGGGATGCTGAGAAGAGAAGTCGCGGAAAGCTACCGGAAATATCTGGAATTAAAAGGAAAACTTGACGGATTTTCTCTGGATGACGAGAGCCGGAAGCGGGAACTCGACTTTATCCGTTTCGAGATTACTGAGATCGAGAACGCCGCTTTAAGACCGGGGGAAGAAGAAGAACTGGCCGCAAAGTTCCGCAAATATGCCCACAGCCAGAAGATCATGGAAAGTCTTCAGGCCGCATACCAGGTTCTTGACAGCGATATGATCGGCCGGGCCTGCCACGAGGTAGAAAATGTCTCCTCCTACGATGAACGGCTGAGCGGGATCGCATCCGGTCTCTCCGATGCAGAAAGTATCCTGTCCGATCTCTGCCGTTCGATCTCCGGCTATCTGGATGAGATGGAATTTTCCGGGGAAGACTTTCAGCAGACGGAAGAGCGTCTCGATCTGATCCGCCAGATGACTGCGAAATATGGCTCAACCGAGGAGGCAGTCCTGCGAAGTCTTGATGCAAAGAAAAAGCGCCTGGAAGAACTTGAAAATTATGAAGAACTGGCCCGCGCCGCAAAGGCAGTCTTCGAAGAACAGAAACATGTCCTCGCTCTTCTCTGCGGGCGCCTGTCCGAAGAGCGGAAAAAAGCCGCAAAAGTTCTCGAAAATCGGATTTCCGAGGAACTCAGGGATCTGAATTTCCTCCATGTGGAATTTCAGGTCGATGTCCACCGCACAGACCACTACACGGCCTCCGGCTCCGACGAAGTGGAGTTTCTGATCTCCACAAACCCTGGAAGTATCCCGCCAAGACCGCTCGGCGAAGTCGCATCCGGCGGTGAGCTCTCAAGGATCATGCTGGCGATCAAGACCGTCCTCGCCGATACGGACGATATCCCTACCCTGATCTTCGATGAGATTGACACCGGCATCAGCGGAAGAACTGCCCAGAAAGTATCGGAACGCCTGTCTTACATCGGAAGAAAGCATCAGGTTCTCTGCATCACCCACCTTCCTCAGATCGCCGCGATGGCTGATACGCACTTTGAAATCAGGAAATCGGTGCAGAACGGCATGACTTCCACTAAGATCCAAAAGCTGAATGAGCAGGAACAGACCGGCGAGCTTGCGAGACTTCTCGGCGGCGCGGAGATCACGGAAAAAGTCCTTGAAAATGCGGAGGAAATGAAGCGGCTGGCAAAAGAGACAAAAACCCATCTCGATTCCCGGGATTGTTCTGTTGTCTCCAATGACGTTTCTATGCTTCCGGCAGCCGGATGAATCTGCAGACGCATCGTTACAGAACACGGGCACTCCATGCCCGCGTTCTGTAACAGGATTTTGCCGATGCTTCGCATTCCGAATCGGCAAAATCCGCGACCGCAACGGTATCATACGGAATTTTCAGTTCAGAAAATTCCTACCCGTGAAAAGTAACAACGCATCTTATATTTTTATAACCGGGATGAATCGACAGAATGAGAAAAAACTGACAGGGTGAATTTCAGAATGTATCACATACTAGGAGAGACAAAAAAGCTGTCTCTCCTTTTTCTCACCTTTTCCGATCTGGACCTTCCTGAATAATCCTTTTGAAAAACGGTGATACTAAAAAGGTACTGGCAGCCTCAATATATGCAGTGCATCAAATAGGCGGTTTCTCCGGTCTGATCTGTGTTTCGGATCGCAACCGGATGATCTCCGCGCCTGTACTGCTGACAGAAACAGACAAGGAGGAAGCTGCCATGATGAAAAAAGAATCGTTTCGCAGGATCCTGATCCGGGTATTCTGGTGTTCTCTGATCTTCACTCTGGGATTTTCCTGGATCTATATCCGGTATGCGGTGCCGGATAAGCTGAATCTGGTCGTCAACGAGGAGGAAGTCTTCCATTTTTCTCTTCCGCCCGGAATCACCTTTGAGAGTGACAGTGAGGAAGTCATCCTGAAAAACTCCTCCGATATTCCAGATGGGATGATCCGGATCGACCGCCCGGATTCCGTCTCCATGTGCGGAAAAAATGAGGGCAGTTACCTTGTCGGAATGAAATTTCTCGGTCTGATCCTCATGAAGGAGATCCAGGTTGACGTCGTCGACAGTTCCTGTGCGATCCCCTGCGGAACTCCTGTCGGGATCTACCTGAGTTCCAAAGGCGTCATGGTGATCGGTACCGGACAGGTGACAAATAAGACGGGAAATGTGGTGGAACCGGCATACGGGCTTTTGAAGTCCGGGGACTACATTCAGACCATCAACGGTGAGACTTTAGAAGATAAGGACGCTCTGGTCGATGCCGTGAACGCGTCCGGAGGAAAAGCCATGATTCTCGGGATCAGGCGGGATGGGCGGGAAATCGACGTGAACATGACGCCTGTCCTGGCAGATGACGGTCACTACAAGCTCGGCGCCTGGGTCCGGGATGATACCCAGGGGATCGGAACGATGACGTATGTTGACATGAACGGCTGCTTTGGCGCTCTGGGTCACGGGATCAGTGACAGCGATACCGGAGCACTCGTGGATATCGACGGCGGCGAGCTCTACGAGACCCAGATCCTGGGAATTGAAAAAGGCCAGACAGGAAAGCCCGGTGTGATGTCTGGCGTGATCTACTACGGAAAAGGGACAAAGTTGGGAGATGTGACCGAAAACACAACGGAAGGAATCTATGGAACTGTAAACCGACATTTTCTTGACTCGCTACAGGCCGACGCGATCCCCATCGGATTCCGCCAGGACATCCAACGCGGGCGCGCGTACATCCGGAGCAAGGTATCCGGGGAGGTGAGAGACTATGAGATCGAAATTCAAAAAGTGGATTATGGAAGTGTGCAAAAAAATAAAGGGCTGGTTCTCAAAGTCGTAGACGAGGACCTCTTAAATCTCACCGGCGGGATCGTCCAGGGCATGTCCGGCAGCCCGATCATCCAGGACGGAAAGCTCATCGGAGCTGTCACCCACGTTTTCATCAACGATCCGACAAGAGGATATGGAATTTTTATGGAGAATATGCTGGGGCATTAACAACAAGCAAAAACACGCTTCGCGAGTTTCCCCTTGTTATCGCGACAGTCGCCAAGGTCTCGCAAGCGCGGACTTTTGCACGTTATTCGCGTAAATTAGATAATACAGTGGTGGTCGCAAAATTTGTGACAACCACTGTATGCAGAAGTAAATTTTCAGTCCTTGTTCCTCCCAGATAACTCCCTTGACACTCTTGTTACTTCCGTCCGGAATATCTTATGTGGGCAGCCGAAATACATACCGAAGAATACTATCTGAATATGATGCGGGCATGGTATTTTGCAACAGCTCTCGCCAAACAGCCGGATGCCGCCCTGCCCTGGCTCACAGAGCGCCGCCTGGATGTCTGGACCCACAATAAGACCATCCAGAAAGCAGTCGAAAGCTTCCGAATCCCACCTGAAATGAAGCAGCAGCTCCGGGAACTTCGCATCCGCTCCTGATGCTTTCCAAATATTTCAGTTGGGCATTGCACTCTGTTTCCCGTTTCATTCGACAAAGCACCCATCATAAACAACAGACCGCCTGCCAAAAAGCAGACGGTCTGTCTCTATCATTCACTCCGTTTTCTTCAACAAACGGCTCTCTTCTATTTTCCTTCCACGATCTTCTTCAGCTTATCCATCAGGATGATCGTGTCATCCACCGTCCGCACGGCACACATGATCGTGTTGTCACCGGCCACGCAGCCGACGATCTCATGGAATCCGATCACATCGAGCGCCTCAGCGACCGCCATCGCCATACCGGAAACGGTCTTGATCACGAGAATATTCTGTGCCATATCCATGGAGACATAGCAGTCACGGAAGATGCGGATGTATTTTTCTCCGAAATCCTTCTGATGCTGCATGACTGCGTAGCACTGGCGTCCGTTTTTCCCCGGTGCTTTTGTGAGCTTTAATTCGCGGATATCTCTCGATACCGTCGCCTGCGTCACATGGTATCCGGCCTTTTTCAGGTATTCCGCCAGCTCCTCCTGCGTCTCGATCTGATATTTCCCAATGAGCTCAACGATCTTACTATGTCTGTCAACCTTCATGTCTTCCGCTGCCCCTTTCTGCGTACACTATCCCGCGCACTACGCATCATACATTTTCATTTTCAAAATATCCAGGAAGGACCGGTGATCCAGCTTCACTACCCTGGTCACGGTCTCTGCCTTTGTGATCTCAATATAATCCCCGTTTTCCAGGCGAACCAGCGTGTCACCGTCAAACGCCGCCACCTGGCTGCCGCGGTTCGTCGCCGGGATCTCGATCCGGATCCGGCTTCCGGCACCGAAAACGATCGTTCTCGATGTCAGCGTGTGCGGGCAGATCGGCGTCAGGATCATGAGCTGTCCGTCCGGCTGTGCGATCGGCCCGCCCGCCGACAGATTGTAGGCTGTCGATCCCGTAGGTGTCGCAACGATCATGCCATCGGCGCTGAATTCGTTTAAAAACTGTCCGTCCACGTACAGCTTTAATTTCAGAACGCGCGGATCCCCGTCCCTTGTCAGGACGATATCATTTAACGCGATACTATCCTTCACAGGTCTTCCGTCCCGGTAAACGCAGCCCTTTAACATCATGCGCTCCTGGATCTGGTAAGAATCCTCCAAAAGCGCATCCAGAAGCTCCTTCACATCGCCTTCCCGCCCGATCTGAGTGAGATACCCGAGACCGCCGAGATTGATCCCGATCATCGGAAGATCACGCCCTGCGAGATCCCGCGCCGCCTGGATCAGGGTTCCGTCGCCGCCGAGTGTGATGACACATTCCGTATCTCCCGGAACATCCTCAGGATCCGTATAGGGATTTCCATGTCCGGAAGCACTTTTTCCGGCGGAGACTTTTGCGCCGCGGGTCGTCAGATACTCCTCGACCGCTGTCTGCATGTTCTTCGTATTTTCTTTGTCAGGATTCGCAACGATGTAAAATTTCTTCATATATTCTGTCCTATTTATCCAGTGTCTCGTGTGCCTTGTCGACGATCCCGGAAGCTCCGATCGCGTCGTTTGTGAAGGTGCTGCCATCAGTACAGTTTCTTAAATGAAGCAGGTACTCGATGTTTCCTTCCGGTCCCTTGATCGGTGAAAATTCCAGATGCAGCGCCTCAAAACCGATGCTTCCGGCAAATGATGCTACCATCTCGATGACCTCGAGATGGACTGATTTTTCACGGACAACACCCTTCTTTCCAACCTTCTCACGTCCGGCCTCAAACTGCGGCTTGATCAGGCAGACAACCTCACCATCCGGCTCCATGAGTGCCTTCACAGGTCCCAGAACTTTCGTCAGGGAGATAAAGGATACATCAATGGATACAAACTGGATCCGGTCCGGGATCTCCTCCGGAGTCACATAGCGGATATTCGTCTTTTCCATGCAGACCACGCGCTCATCGTTCCGGAGTTTCCATGCGAGCTGTCCATGTCCAACATCGACGGAGTAAACCTTCACCGCTCCGTTCTGGAGCATACAGTCCGTAAATCCGCCGGTGGACGCACCGACATCCATACAGATCTTTCCGGCCAGTGTCACACCAAAGTGCGTCATCGCCTTCTCTAATTTCAGACCTCCGCGGCTCACATATTTTAAAGTCGTTCCGCGCACCTCCACGTTCGCAGTCTCATCGAACATGGAACCCGCCTTGTCTTCTTTCTGTCCATCTACATAGACGATGCCGGACATGATGACCGCCTTCGCCTTCTCCCTGGACTCCGCCAGGTTTCTCTTTACCAGAAGAACATCCAAACGTTCCTTCATGGGCTTTTTCTCCTTCCCGGGATCTTCGCCTCCCAGACTGTCTTTATTTCCAGGAATCCAGTTCCTTCTCGATCCGCTTCAGGACCGAATCGCTGTCGATCCCCAGCATTTCCCGAAGGACGGACACATTTCCGTGTTCCACATATGCATCCGGAAGTGCGATCTGGATCACCCGGATCTCCGGATAAAATTCATGAATATACTTTGTGACATACATGCCCATGCCGCCGCGGAGCACATTTTCCTCCATCGTGACGATGAGCTTATGATCTTTGCACAGATGATCGATCATATCGGTGTCGAGCGGCTTCACAAACCGCGCATTTACCAGGGTACATGCATGTCCTTTTGCCTTCAGTTTTTCCCGGACATGCTCTCCGGTGCTCACCATGCTTCCGAGAGCAAAAAGAGCAATGTCAGACTCCTCATAGAGCATCTCCGCCTTTCCGTACTCGATCGGCGCCCGGAACTCCTCCAGTCCGCGGTACGCCTGACCTCTCGGATAGCGGATCGCGAGCGGTGCGTTGAACTTCACGCCGAACTCCAGCATGTCCTGAAGCTCCCAGAGATTCTTCGGCGCCATGATGTTCATCCCCGGAACAAGACTCAGAAACGAGATATCAAAGATTCCCTGGTGGGTCTCCCCGTCGCTTCCCACAAGACCGGCCCGGTCGATCGCGAATAAGACCGGAAGGTTCTGGATACAGACGTCATGGAGCACCTGATCATAACCGCGCTGTAAAAACGAGGAATACACAGCGACAACCGGTTTCAGCCCGGCCGACGCCATACCAGCCGCGGACGTCACCTCATGTGCCTCCGCGATCCCCACGTCAAAGAACCGCTTCGGGAATTCCTTCGAAAACTTCGTGAGTCCCGTTCCGTCCGGCATTGCCGCCGTCAGCGCAACGAGCTTCTCGTTCTTCTTCGCAAGTTCACAGATCTTCTCAGAAAAGATATCGGTATAACTCGGGAATTCTTTTTTCTTAAGCGGCTTTCCGGTCTTGATATCGAACGGCTCCACACCGTGGAATCTCGCCGGATTTTCCTCCGCCGGCTTGTAACCTTTTCCCTTTTTCGTGATCACATGGACCAGGACTGCATGCTGGACCCGCTTTGCTTCCTTAAACACGCGGATCATCGCTTTCACATCATGTCCGTCAACAGGTCCAAGGTAGGTGATCCCCATATCCTCAAACAGCATTCCCGGGACGAGAAACTGCTTGATCCCGTTCTTTAACTGGTAAAGCCCATATGCCATCGGCTTTCCGATCACCGGGATCGAGGAAAGTCCCCGTTCCACCTTGAGTTTCAGCTCCGCATAACCTTCCTTCGTGCGGACACTGCTCAGATACCGTGACATACCGCCGACGTTCTTAGAGATCGACATCGCGTTGTCGTTCAGCACGATGATAAAGTTCTTTTTGATCTGAGCAGCATTATTTAATGCCTCGTAGGCCATTCCGCCGGTCAGCGCGCCGTCTCCGATCACAGAGATCACCGAATATTCTTCGCCCGTGATCTCCCGTGCCTGGGCGATCCCAAGCCCTGCGGAAATCGAAGTGGAACTGTGTCCCGTGTCGAACGCATCGTACGGGCTCTCTTTTCGCTTCGGGAACCCGCTCATCCCGCCGAACTGGCGCAGATCGTCGAATCCGGCCTTTCTTCCGCTTAAAAGCTTGTGCGTGTAAGCCTGATGTCCCACATCCCAGACGATCTTGTCCTTCGGCAGATCGAATGCCAGATGCAGCGCCATCGTAAGCTCCACAACGCCAAGGTTTGAGGCGAGATGACCTCCGGTCTTACTTATCTTTTCGATCAGGAACTGGCGGATCTCTCTCGCGAGCTCCGGATACTGGTCTTCTTTCAGTTTTTTGATGTCCGAAGACTGTTTTATATGATCAAGCAGCATGTTTCCAGACTACTCCCTTACATATTTTTCTTCCTTAGTTTTTCCTGTTTACGAGCATTTCAATAATGTCATACAGAAATTCATTCTTTCCCGGCAGACCGGCAAGTCTTCCCGCTGCCCGGTCGGAAATCTCTTTGACATCCTGTTTTGCCTTCTCAAGACCTTCCAGCGTCACATATGTGGTCTTCTGATTCTTCTCATCGCTTAAAACAGGCTTTCCAAGCTCTTCCTGGGTGCTCGTCACATCGAGGATGTCATCCTGGATCTGGAATGCAAGTCCAACCTCGGACGCCATTGTCTCGACTTCCCGGATCTCCTCATCGGATGCACCGGCAAGGACTGCGCCGATCATCATGGAGGCCTCTAAAAGAGCTCCTGTCTTTAAGCGGTAGATAAAATCAAGTTTCTCCCTCGGGACCGCCTTTCCGGTCAGCTCCACATCTACGGTCTGTCCACCGATCATACCGTAGATCCCGGTCTTCTCCGCAAGGATCCCGATCGCACGTCCGACCTTCGCAGGGTCCGCTCCCATCGTGAATGCCTTTGAAGCCACCTCAAACGCGTAGATCATCAGTGCATCGCCCGCGAGGACCGCCATATCATATCCGTACGCTTTCCAGGTCGTCAGCTTTCCGCGGCGGTACTCGTCATTGTCCATACACGGAAGATCATCGTGGATCAGTGAGGACGTGTGGATCATCTCCATCGCCGCCATGAACGGCCCGATCTCCGGTCCGTTCCCGCCGAATAAACGGTATACTTCCCGCATCAGCAGCGGTCTCAAACGCTTTCCGCCCGCCTTCACGCTGTAATTCATCGCCTCAAAGATCGTCTTCTGGTGCCCGGTCTCCTCCGGAAGATAAGAATATACGACTGTCTCGGTCTCTGCGACCGCCTGTCTGAACTTTTCCTTAAAACTGTCCGTCATCTTTCGTTCCCTCCGCCTGATCTCCGCTCAAAACAAGGATCCTCTTCTCGATCATTTCGATCTTTTCATTGCAGCTCTTTACGAGCTTCATACCTTCTTCATAGTCCGCAAAAGCTTCTTCCAGGGATCCGTCTCCCTTTTCCAGCCTTCCGATGATCTTATCGATCGCCGCAAACGTCTCCTCTACATTCATCTTTTTTCTTGTCTCGTCATCCATAGTCTTTCCTCACTGCGACAGTTTTTCCTGTCCTGATGTCCTGATGTCATAGTTTTCCACGTTGTTCACGGTCGCTCCGATCCGTCCGTCTTTCACACGGACTGTGATCCGGCTTCCAGGTACTGCCTGTTCCACGGTCTCCAGACGCTTTCCGTCTCCGTCCGTGATAAATCCAAAACCATCGCTGATCTTCTTTAACGGGGAAAGTCCCCAGAGTCTGGCACTCTTCACCGCAAGATTTCTCTTGTCCGCGGCAAGTCGGTCCTTCATCTCTCTCTGAAGCAGCGTCTCAGCATTCTGAAGATCTCTTCTTGCCTCCTGCTGCCTCTGCGCGATCAGCCGGAGCAATGTATCCTCCGCATCTGCCAACCGCTTTTTCTTCTCATTTAACTGGCTCTTCGGATCATAAAACCGAAGCGTCAGCATATCCTGCCTCAGCCTGTTCTTCGTCCGGTCCAGACATGTCGCCATCTCCTTCATCAGACGCTGCTTTCTCACGTTCAGATCCATCTGGAACTGGAAATAGTCAAACACCGCAAGCTCAGCCGCCGCCGATGGTGTCGGCGCCCGAAGATCCGCCGCATAGTCCGCGATCGTCACATCCGTCTCGTGACCGACCGCCGAGATCACAGGCGTATTGCACGCAAAGATCGCTCTCGCGACCTCCTCCTCGTTAAACGCCCACAGATCCTCGATCGAACCGCCGCCGCGCCCGACGATCAGGACGTCCAGTCCCATCGCATCGAGCGTCCGGATCCCCTTCACGATACTGTCCTTCGCCCCGTCTCCCTGAACCAGAGCCGGGTATAAGATCAGCTGGACATACGGATTTCTCCGGTGCGCGATGTTCATGATATCACGGATCGCCGCCCCCGTCGGAGCCGTCACGATCCCGACCGTCTTCGCAAACCGCGGGATCGGCCGCTTATACTGCGGGTCGAACATTCCCATCTCTTCCAGCTCTTTTAAGAGTTTTTCAAATCTCAGATACAGGTCCCCGCGCCCGGAAAGTTCGATTTCTGACGCGTAGAGCTGGTATTTTCCGTCACGCTCGTAGACATCCACGGTTCCTTTTACGACAACCTGCTGTCCCTCGGCTAACTTGAAGTTGAGACCGCGTCGCTGGCTTGCGAACATGACAGCCTGAAGTGTTCCGCCTCCGTCTTTCAGCGTGAAATAGATATGTCCGGAACTGTGATACTTACAGTTGGAAACTTCCCCCTTCACCGACAGGCGGCGAAGAAGGAAGTCCTGTGCAAACATATTTTTGATGTATGAATTTACCTGTGTAACAGAGTAAACACCTGCCATCGTTTAATTGCCTTTCTGGATCAGTTTTGCAAGGATACCGTTTACAAACGCCGGAGCTTCATCTCCGCCGAATTTCTTTGCGAGTTCAACTGCTTCGTTGATGGCAACCTTCTCCGGGATCTCCTCGTCATATTTCATCTCAAACACAGCAAGACGTAAGATCGTAAGCTCGACTTTACCCATACGTCTTGTTCTCCAGCCTTCCGCGATCTCGTTGATCTTCTCATCGATCTCCGGGATCAGCTCCATGATCTTCTCGACGCGTTTTTCGAGGTATGCGCGATCCTCTTCTTTCTCAAACGGATCATGAAGGATCTCATCTTTTCCGTCTTCGCCGGTCACATCCTCCTTCGGCGCTTCAAAATATCTCTCTAACTGCTCTTCCTTCTCCTCTGCCGGGTAAAAATCCTGGCAGAACAGCATTTTAAAACAATGTTCTCTGGCTTCCCTTCTGGTCACTTTTCTACCTCCGTTTATCTGAACGGACCGACGGTCTTTTCCGACAGTCCGTGCTGCTCTGATTGTCATTCTTTCTGAACTGCTCTTTTGTGCCGCCATGTATCCCGAAAAACTGCCTTTTGCAGCTTCTGCAGATGTGAGCGCAGAACAGAGTACTCCTAATTTAGGATTATACATGAAAATGTATACTTTCACAAGTCCTTATGTGAGAGATGTTTTTTTTATCCTTATAATATGGTATACTCTTTCTGATCCCTTCAGAATTCCAAATTCCCCTCAGAAAGGAAAATAATACAATGGACAAAGTAAAATGTATGCCGTTCATCATCCTGTGCATGCTATTATCAGGATGCGGCGCTGAGAAAAACACGATTTCAACAGATACTCCCACAGAAACAGCGATACAAACTTCTGAAATCGAATTAAAAGGAGAGACGGAATCCAGTTCTAAAAATGCTACAGAAACAACGGCAGAAAGCACCTCTGAATCTGACACGAAAACAGTGGCAGAAGAAAGCTCTGAAACCGATATGAAAACAGAAACCAGCCCTGCTGCCAATACTGACACCGAAAATACGGCTCCTGAGACCAAATACATTACCATCGACCTGTCCACAGCCAGGGAAACACATCCCACCGGTGATGCCACCGCTCCTTTTGATTTAAAGATCGTATCTGAAGAAGAAAACGGTATCGATTTTGCAAACGAATGGTACGACAGTAAAGGATTATCCCTCCCCATGATCGGCACCGACTGGAACAACTTTTATGATGACAACTACCAGTACCTCTGGTCCGGCGAAGAACTTTATATTTTTGAGAACGGTACCGGAAACTGCCTGTATGTCTTAACCTATCCCACCGACAAATGGTACATCAACGGAAATAACGCCTGTCTAAGGGACGGAATCTTCTATGGAGCCAGCGTGACAAACGGCTATGCCCAGCCGGATACCTGTTTCATGTTCGCCTATGATCTGGAAGATAATAAACTCCTCTGGCGAAGCGCTGACCAGACTTATAACTCCATGAACTTTATCATAAAAGACAATGTGATCATCTGCGGATACGGCTTCACCTCCGAGGACGACTACCTCTATCAGCTTGATCTTCACACCGGCGAAATCCTCTCCAGCCTGAAACTAAAAAAACAGCCTGATCTCCTCGTGTATCAAGATCATATGCTTTACGTCCATACCTACAGCTATAACTACACCATCGAAATAGAATGAGTTTGCCAAAAAGGGCAAGATCCCCAGTCTCCCGGGAATCCTGCCCTCACGCAGTCACAATCTTTACTTTTCTTCCAAGCTGACTCCGGCAATCTTAATATTCACATCAAGTACCATAAGTCCCGTCATGTTCTCGATCGCGTTCTTAACCTTCTCCTGCACCTTCTCGCAGACGTCCGGAATACTATATCCATATTTCAGATTCAGAGCCATATTTACGCTTACATGCTCCTCCGTAACTTCCACCTTAACGCCTTTGGAAAGGTTCTTCATTCCAAGCTTTCCAACCAGCTCGTTCGTAATATTTCCCGCCATGGAGTCCACGCCGTCAACTTCAGTTGCTGCCAGGCCGGCAATAATTGCCACGACTTCATCCGCAATCCGGACCTCTCCGATTTTGTCCTTCTCATAAACCTTATGACTGCTTCTCTCTGTTTCCGCTGCCACAATAATTACCTCCTGTATATCAAAGATACTGTTATTATACCATTTTCTCCCCCTGTTGCATAGCTCTTTTTCTCATCCTCTGCCATGTTCCCATCACTCCTCCGCATCCAGCAGCGTGATCACGATCCCGTCCGCCCCGATCTCCGTCTTTCTCTTCACGATATCCTCGATCTGCGCCCGCTCCTGGTCCGTGAGCGATGCCGCGTTCACAACAACGTCCGCCTTCCCGTCCGTAATGCTGACCACCGGGTCCACAAAGCCCTTCGCCTTGAGAAGCGTCTCCGCCGCATTCTCCTTCTCCGAAACCTCCGTCAGACCGATCAGGTTCTGGATCGCCGTCTGCTTCTCCTCCTCCGAGATCTGGTCACTGTTGATGATCTGCATCAACGTCTCCTTGTTCTTCGCCCGGATCTGCTCCCTTCCAAGCTGAACCCCCGCTATGTACTCAGAGACCCCCGTTCCGCCTGTGAGCACCGCCTCGCCCGGATTCTCGATCCCCGCTGCCGCGGTCTCCTCCCCTGCAGCCTCAGATCCAGAAACCTCCGCACTCTCCGGCACCGCAGCCACCTCATTTCCATCCGGAAGCTTCTCTTCGCCGTCTCCGTCCAGACTTGCGATCTCCGTGAGACTTCCATCATCCACTCCGCTCTTCGCCTGATTCTCCGCCAGAATGTCCGAATCGGAAATGTCCATCATCCCCGCCTCGTACACCTCTGCCCCCGCCACTTCCTTCTTCGACGAGTAATTCAGGTATCCCGCCGCCGCAATCATGACTGCCAGTGTCGTGATAATGATCTGATTCCTTCTGAAGATCCGTTTCATCGCAAAACTCCTTCTTTCCCATACTTTCATACTTCCATTCTATGATTCCACGCCTAAAATATGCAGTCCCGGCAGAATACCGATCTATTTTCCCGGCACCATACACTCATTCCGGACATCCGAAAGTTCCACAGCCGGATCCCGCCCCGGAGAATTTCTTCTCAGGATTCCCCTGCCGCCCGCTTCATCACCTTGATCTTGTTTGCCGGAAGCCCGAGGAGCGCCTCCATGGCCTCCGTGATCTCCGCCCGGATCACCGCGCTTCCTCCCCCGTCCGCGCTGATGATGATCCCTGAGAGTTCCGGCTTCACCTCCTTTTCCATCACCGGCGACTGGCTCTTCCCGTCAAGCACCGTGCTCTCCGACTGATCTTCCTCCCGTATGATCCTGGAACTCCCGGAATCCGCCCCGCTCTCCTCCGTCACCGAGGAGGTGCTACTCTTATCCACATGCCAGACTCTCTCCTCCGAGGATTTTAAGACTACCATCACATCCGCCTCCCCGACGCCGTCCACACTCCTTAAAAGTTCCCGGATCCGCCGCTCCAGCTCCGCCTCGTAGGAAACACTCTCCGCCTTTGCTGCCGTCTCCGAACCGGCGCTGGGATCCGCCGCACTCTCATCCCCCACATCGGCCAGGACCTCCGCCGCACGATTATTCCACCCGGGATCCGTCTTTCCGCTGTCCGGAAGCGAGATCACAAACAAAAGCAGTCCGGAACAGAATAAAAAGAGCACTTTCTCCTTATTTCCTTTTAACATCGACCTCAATGTCCTGTTCTTCCACTCCATAATACGCTCCTATCTTTCTTCTCACCGAGGCGATCCCCGCCCCGGTCTGATCCTGCCTGCCCCTGACCACCAGCTTCACATAGCTGATATTCCCGGCTTCCGCCACATCGACCGAAACGCTCTCACATTCCAGCCCGTCATGCTCCGCCATCGACCGGATATCCGCCTCCGCCGCGGCCCGGTATCGCCCATAAAATTCCCTGATCCGGCGCTCATCTGCCGCCCCCAGCTCTTCCTTCAGCGTCCGGACATCATTCTCAAATGTGATCTTTTCAAAGATCCCCGCCATCGCCGTCTCCATCCCCGTGATCCGTAATACCGGTCCAAACGCCAGAAGGATCATGACCGCGCCAGCAAACAGCCGCAGATATTTCTCATATTTCGGATCCGGCAGAAGGTTCATGACCATCGTCACAAAGATCATGTAAAATACGATGTCACGCACCCAGTTTTCCACTGCTTTCATGCCGTTCACCTCACTTTTCCACCGCTGCTCACACCACTTCCAAAACATCCGTCTGATTTTTCAGACTTCCATACCCGCTCCGCATCTTCAAAACTGCATATTCTCATTTTGTTCATCCCGCATAATACACCGCGTTCGTCGAATAGCTGATCACCGCGATCGTCACGACGAACAGTGCCAGCGAGTACCCCACGATCTTCAGCAGCATCCCATGTCCGGCGGCATTCTGCGTTATACATGCCGTCAGCCGTTTGTCGCACACGGGCTGCATCACGGCTGCCGCCAGATAGTAAAGCACCATAAGGACTGTAAGCTTCACCATCGGAACTGCTGCCAGAAAAAGCAGGACTGCCACTGCCGCTGCTCCGGCTGTATTCTTGATCAGGACCGCCGATCCCAGAAGAAGATCAGAAACCACTCCGGCCCCTGCGCCGACCCCGGGGACTGCCTCGACCGCCCGCATGACCGCCGCGTTTTTCATGGCATCCGCCTGTGGAAGTACCAGCCCCTGGATCAGATGAAATCCCACAACGATCCCGAACATGGTCTTCACCGTCCACCCCACAACCTTTCCCAGAAGCTCCGTCATCACCGAGAACATCTCCTCCCGGAACAGATTTCCGACCAGGGAAATCACCATGTAAAGTTTCATGACCGGCAGAAGGAATCCGGAGACCACCGTCTGGATCACTCCGATGGCTCCGATCGTAAACCCGCAGACCGAGGCGGATGTCACCGCCCCGCCCGCCATCGTCACTGCAAGAAAGTAGGCCGGGAGCATCACTTTCATGAATCCCAGGATCTCCCCCGTCGTCTCCTCCGCGATCCGGATGCTGGAAAAAAAGCCAGCCGCCAGAAAGGTCTGCACACAGATGCAGATCACATAAAATCCCGTCTCCGACAGCTGGCCGGAGCCAAAGATCCCAAAGAAACCGGAGCAGGCCGCCCCGCACAGGGACAGGATCAGGATCTCCGCGAGAAATGATGCGTTTGTCCTGATTTCCGAAAATAACGCGGAGGCGATCCGGTCTCTTCCATACAAAAAGATTTTCTCCATGTCCCCTGCCCGGATCATGTTCATCAGTTCCCCAAATGTCATTCCCGCCGTTTTCTGTTCCCCGATCCGGTCCAGATAATTCTCGATCTCTGAAAGATCAAGAGCCGTACTCCCCGCATCCTGTGTCCATACTTCCTGCCCGGGATCCCCCGGCTCCGCCGCAAATGTGGGAATTGTCCTAAAAAAGCTCCCCGCAAAAAGCCCCATGATCATGAGCATGAACCGGATCAGCACCGCAGATCCCCTACGTTTTCCCGATCTTTTCATTCCATAAACACCTTCAATGACTCCACGAGTGACAGAACGACCGGTGCGCTCACCGCCAGGATCGCGAGTTTTCCCACCATCTCCACCTGTGTCCCCACCGCCGAATATCCCGCATCCTTACAGATCCCAGACGTGAACTCCGCGATGTAAGTGATCCCCGCCATCCGGAGAAGTGTTGTCAAATACACATGCCGGATCCGGATCCCGTTTCCGATCTCCCGCAAAGTATCGAGAAGGACTCCGAGCTTTGCAAGTCCCAGAAATCCGATCCCGATGGATGCCGCCAGAACGAGATAGACCGCGTACTCCGGCTTCAACGGCTTCAGCTGAGCCGCAAACAGGATCGCCGTAAGCCCCAAAAGCGCTGCCTGTACCACAGACATAGTCATTCCCCCTCACAGTGAAAACAGGTTTTTGATCGTCTCAAACAATTCATAAATATACGGTACAATCCAGAACAGGACCAGAATCAGACCCGCGAGACTCGTGAGAAATGCCTGGTCCTCCCGCCCGCTGTGCTTTAAAACCTGGCACATCACCGAAACCAGGATCCCCACCGCCGCGATCTTAAAGATCAGATTTACCCCCATGTTTCCCCTCCTTTACGCAAAGAGCACCAGAATGAAAAGTCCCGCTGCCATTCCAAGCGACCGGTAAAGTTTCGTCCGGCTCTCCGTCTCCTTTTTCAGGAAATCAAGCGAGTCATCCGCCTGTTCCAGATAGAAAAGGATCGTCCGCTCCTGGGTCGTTTTGTCCGCATATCCGAGATTTTCCCCCAGCGACCGGAGTGCCTGAAGATCCTCGTTTCTCATCGGCAGATCCTCCGGAAGTCTGTCCAGCTCCTCTTTCCATATCTCAGAAAATGATTTTCCGCGTTCTTCCTCCATCCGTTTTTCCACTCTCAGGAAAAAAAGCCCTGCTTCCGCTTCCATCCCGCTTTTCTCGTCCGCAAATCGTGTTCCTACTTCCTTCAGAGCCTCCGGAAGCGTCTCATTCGAGTAGAGGATCCGGCTCTTCAGATAGACCATCATCTGACGGAAGAGCAACAAGATCTTCACCCGCGCTTCCCACTCCCCCGCCATCAGAAAACCGCCCGCCACCACCGCTGCCGCCATGCATAAAAGTCCCACATATTTCATATCTTTTCATTCTCCCATTTTCCGGTCATCCTCAGCTGAGATCGGTAACTGAATGCTGCCGCTGCATACCTGTCTTCACAGGTGCTTTTCTCTCTGCATTGACATACAGATTCATCATAGATCTCCGCCACAGTTCCAGGTGTCGGTACCCCAGTGAGGACCACATATCGGGAAAATATCTTTTCGCCCACGATGTCTTTCCAAGCCGGACGTTTCATGATGTCCTCCATGTCCGCTCCATGGACCGTGGCGAGGATCCGGCACCCGCATTTCATCGCGTATTTCATCGCCCGGATCTCCTCCTCCCCGCCCGCTTCGTCGACCGCCAGTACCTGCGGTGCCATGGAGCGCAGCATCATGAGCATGCCCACGGCTTTCGGACAGCCGTCCATCACATCCGTCCGGGGACCTAGGTCACACTGCGGGACCCCGCCAAAACAGGCCGCGATCTCCGAACGCTCGTCCACCACGGACACGTTTTTCCCGGATCCCCATGATCCCCCGCTGGAAAGTTCCCGGATCAGATCACGCAAAAGGGTAGTCTTTCCGGCTCCCGGCGGGGAGATCACCAGCGTATCAAGAAACTCTTCCCCTGACAGAAGATGCGGCAGCACGGATTTCGCGCATCCTTTTATCTCGTGGGCGATGCGGATGTTTAAGGATGAGATATCCCGGACTGTTTTTACATGTCCGGACTCCACCACTGCTTTTCCCGTGATCCCGATCCGATGTCCGCCGCGGATCGTGAGAAATCCCTGGCTGATCTCCCGCTCGTAGGCATAGAGGGAATGTCTTGCAAAGATTTCCATGAGAGTTCGGATCAGCTCGGAATCCGCCATACTCCCATTCTCGATTCCTGAATTTTCTTTCTCATCTTCTATCCGCAGTAATTCTGGATTTCCACTTTTTTCATCAAAATTCAGGATTTTTTCCCCCTCCGAATCCAGAACGAACACCGGCTTTCCAATCCGTATCCTGATTTCCCGTATTGGTTCTTTCTCCGTGATCACCTGCTCCAGAAATCTCTGGACCATTTCAGCCTTCAATCCGCCATCCTCCCTTCCATTCTGTGATACATCATATGAGACAAGTCCGGAAATATGACTTGGTCGATCTTGTTCTGAAAGTCCGCAATTTTGGGGAGAAAATTGCGTTTTGCTCTAAAAGTCCGCAGTTTGGGGGAGAAAATTACTGTCTTCTGATAAAAAAAGCAGATCTACCGGTCAGAAGTATTTCCAACCAGGCAGATCTGCCTTTTTACAATCAACATCCTGTTCTTTCTTAATCTCCGTATACACGGATGATCCCGGAAACTTCCCGCAATACGGACATTCCTTTCACGATCATCAGCGCATCGTTGAAATGTCTCTCCAGCACGGAATCCGTGATCACAACGAGCTCCGCCACACCGTCCCGCGCACGTTTCTGTACGACCTGGGCGATGCTGACATCGTTGTTTCCGAGAACTCCCGCGATATTCGCCAGAGCGCCCGGCTTGTTCGCAACCTGAAGGCGGAGGAAATATCTCGATCTCGTCTCCTCGATCGGTTTTACCGGATAATTCTTATATGCAACACCGCCGTTCCATCCACAGTTGTCATGGACGATATTTCTCATGACAATAATGATATCACCCATGACAGCGCTGGCCGTCGGCATCTTTCCTGCACCGCGTCCCATGAACATCGCGTCATCGCAGGCCTCACCATGGACAAACACTGCGTTGAACGAATCGCGGACTGTCGCGAGCGGATGCTGCTCCGGGATCAGCATCGGGTGAACCTTGACCTCGATCTCATTGTTCACCAGCTTTGTGACACCGAGAAGTTTGATCACATAGCCGAATTCCTTTGCATAGCGGATATCATCGGAGGTGATCTTTGTGATCCCTTCCATGTAGACATCTTTGAATGTCACCTTGGAGTTGAATGCCAGGGAGGACATGATCGCGATCTTTCGGCCCGCATCGTAACCTTCCACATCAGCCGTCGGATCCGCCTCCGCGTAGCCAAGTTCCATCGCCTTCGCGAGCGCTTCCTGATAATCCATTCCCTCTTCCGACATCTTCGTCAGAATGTAGTTCGTGGTCCCGTTGACGATTCCCATGATCTCCGTCAGCATACTTCCTGCAAGACTCTGCTTTAACGGCCGGATGATCGGGATCGCACCGGCAACGGCAGCCTCAAACTGGATATCGCATC
Source organism: Clostridium sp. OF03-18AA (assembly GCF_003478035.1). Lineage (GTDB taxonomy): Bacteria > Bacillota > Clostridia > Lachnospirales > Lachnospiraceae > Pilosibacter. Next base: position 65,571 of record NZ_QUEP01000004.1, on the reverse strand, counting down.
CATTATTTTCCGCAAGTGTCAGGATCTCCTGTCCGTACTCCGCGAGCACATCCTTGTTTGCCGTGACAACCTGCTTTCCTGTCTCAAGCGCCTCCACGATATAAGTTCTCGCCGGCTCCACGCCGCCCATCAGTTCGATGACCAGCTGGATTTCATCGTCTTCCAGGATTTCCTTCCAGTTGTCCGTCAGTACCTCCTTCGGGATTCCCGGGCGCTCTTTTTTTGTGTTCCTCACCAGGACCTTCTTGATCTCCAGATTAGCTCCTGTTTTCTGAAACATCTCATCCTTTAACATCTCAGAGAGCGCATACACTCCGCTTCCAACCGTTCCGGCACCGAGGAGCGCCGCTTTGATCACCTTTTTCTCTCCCATGGTATTTTTCTCCTTTATCCCGGTCTTCCTTTCCCTGACCAGCGATCAGAAAAGTCTCCGGTTTTCTTTCCACATCTTTCTCCGGTCCGGATACAGGATCCGGTATCGGCAGCGTTTCTGTTTCGCTTCCGCTTCATGACCGTGCAGCGTGGACATTTGTCTTTATCACAGTGCCGTAATTATACTACAACGTGCTAAAAAAAGCAAGAAAAAAAGCGCATCACAGTTTCCTGCAATGCACTCGTTTCGTTACTTTTCACGCCCACAGTTCGCTCTCTTTATCATGTATCCACCGGCACATGATCCCAGTCCGCCTTTTCCCCGACCCCCACGAGCCAGTTCAAAGCTTTATGGCGCTCAAAGACCACGCCGCCGTCCATCCCTGCCGGCGTCGGAAGATCCCGCATCCGCGTATCGGTGCAGGCCCAGTCCAGGCAGAAGATCATGTCACAGGCATCGAGAAGCTCCTTCGGAGATCTCGGTTTTGCCGCATCCAGGATCTCCCGCATTGAATGGAACGATGTCAGGATCCGCGCAGCTTCCGCCACGTCACAGAAATGATCCGGGAAATCAAGCGGTCCCTCGATCAGCCCCAGCGCCCACTCCATCACATGCAGATTTTCGTACTGCCAGGAGTAAGAGATCTTCTCCGATTCCTTCGGCTCCTCATCATGCAGATATTTCCATTCTTTCGGCGAGAAAAAGTCCTCCGCACCGAACTCACGGATCCTTTTTCCGATAAATTCAAGCGCCTCTTTCTGGTCCATCTTCGCAGCAAGCATCGCTTCGGAGAATGCCGCCACGAGAAGAAGTGCTACCGCACGGGCCGCGATCTCATAAGGCGTCCGGCAGTCCGCCTCCGCCTCTGTTTCCAGAAGTGGATAAAATACCGGAACATACACTCCATGAGCCTCAAATTCCCTGCGGTTTCCCTCTCTCCTGTTCAACTGCTCTGCCTCGATATCATTTCCCGGGACATATCCAACCGACTTGTAGGGCAGAAACCGTTCCATCTCACTGTTTCCGTTTCCATCCAGGATCAGCTTCTCCATCCCGGATGCGTCCAGACAGTAAAATCCTCTCTTTTCACCCCGGAACGCCATGACAGCCCGAAGAGTAGAAAGAACGCCGAACAGCGTCTGCTCCATATTTCTCTTTGCAGACTCCTCTTCCTCTGTCAGGAATTCGGACTCCTCCCCCTCAAATGTATAATCCACCGAAACGATGCTCTCGGTTCCCTCCAACTGATAAAGAAGATTCGTCTTCACATCCACCGCGGCAGTCTCAACTCTGGAAAAATGCCCACGCGACCGGTCTGACCAGCCACGGACAAGCTCCTGTTCTTCGCCGCCCGCACTCTCACAATATACCCGGATCGTCACATCCAGATCCCCGTTATGAAGTTTCAGGTCCGCATCATGAACACTGCCCGGAACGTCAAATGCGTCCCGCAGGCATTTCATGATCCGCTCCGGTGAAGGTTCCTTACAGAAAAGAAGGATCTTCCCTGCGTTCTGTTCCTCTGTCACTCGTTTTTGCCTCCTTGTTTCAATCCGCAATCACTGCTGTCTCATGCGGAATTTTCGGTTCGGAATATCCCTCCCCGTGAAAAGTAACAAATACACGCTATTTATGGTAAGGTTCTCCCTGAATGATCCGGTAACTCCGGTAGATCTGCTCCAGAAGAATGACCCGCATGAGCTGGTGCGGGAATGTCATCTTTGAAAAGCTCAGCTTGTAATCGGCCCGTACCAGGACCTGGTTTGAAAGACCTAACGATCCGCCGATGATAAACACGATCTGACTGATCCCGGACACACCCCATTTTTCTATTTTTGCCGCAAGCTCCTCAGAATCCAGCATATTTCCATTGATCGCGAGAGCAACGACAAAACTTCCGTCCTTGATATTGGAAAGGATCCGTTCGCCTTCTTTTTCTTTGATCTGCGTCTCCACTGCCTCGCTGGCACCGTCCGGCGTCCTCTCATCCGCAACCTGGATGATCTCCAGCTTGCAGTACCGGCTCAAGCGTTTGGAATATTCCGCAATCGCATCCTGGAAGAATTTTTCCTTGATCTTTCCGACCGTGATCAGTGTGATCTTCATGATTCCTGCGCTCCGAATTCCAGGATCATGTCATACCAGACTGCCCCGCCGTGGACAGACTCGGACATGCCCATATTTTTATATCCGAATTTCGCATAATAGTGGATCAGGCGGTCCTTGCATGTGAGGATCAGACCTTTTCTTCCCTTATTTTTCGCATCCCCGATCATGTGGTTCATGAGATCTGCCGCGATCCCCTGACGCTGGTAATCCGGGAGCACGTCCAGACCGAAGATGGACTGGTATGCTCCATCCGTCTTGTGGCAGGCGGAATTTTCGTACATCTCGTCACAGATCGTTTTAGAATCCGTGGCACAGCCGTTGATGAAGCCGATGATCTTTCCCTCTGATTCCGCAACGAAAAAGCATTCCGGGAATGCCGCAATACGGGCTTTAAAAGATTCTCCGGTCGCTGCCTCCGCGGCAGGAAAGCAGATCGCCTCCACCTCGGTGACTGCCGCAAGGTCCGACGGACGGACCGGGCGAATTGTGTATGTCATAGATGTTTTTCTCCTTTTTGATACAACTTAAATTTGTTGGCTGGGCCGCATAATTTTCGTGCAAGCACAACACTTTTTTGCTGGCTAGTCCGCAGTGGGAGCCCTGAATCGGGGCAAGCCCCGACTCAGGGCTCGCGGGCATTCGCCCTATAGGTCCAGCTCGTATAATTTTTGCTTTTGTGCAAGCACAACGCAAAAATTATGCGAGCTGTCCCTGCACTGCTCATCGCTATGCGCGGAAGAAGTACCCCACTCCCCATTTGGTGTGGACGTATTTGGGGTCGCTCGGGCTTGGTTCGATCTTTTCGCGGAGTCTTCTCACATGTACGTCCACGGTGCGAACATCTCCGTTTACCATGGCCTTATTGCCCCATACGTACTCTAACAGCGTCTCACGGCTGTAGACCTTGTTCGGATTCGTGACAAGAAGTTCCAGAAGATCGAATTCCTTCGCAGTCAGGTTGATCTCCTTGTCCTTGATGAAGACTCTGCGGCTCTCTCTGTCGAGCTTTAAGTCGCCTTCTGTCACCACACTCGATTCCTGGCGTTTCGCGCCGCCGTTCTTCTTATTATTTCTCCGGATGATCGCCTTGATCCGCGCTTTTACCTCAAGAATATTGAACGGTTTCGTGATATAATCATCCGCTCCGTACTCCAGACCCAGGATCTTATCCATATCGTCTCCCTTTGCCGTCAGCATGATGATCGGCATCTCGGAAAATTCCCGGATCGTCTGGCAGACCTCAAATCCATCGTGTCCCGGAAGCATGACGTCCAGAAGTACCACATCGTACTCCCGCTCTTTTGCCCTCTCGATCGCCTCATCGCCGTCGTAGGCGCAGTCCACCTCATATCCATCCTGTTCCAGACTGAAGCGGATTCCCTTCACGATCAGTTTTTCATCATCAACTACCAGAACTCTTGCCATCTTACTCCTCCATGTTATGCTGTGATCGATAGCAGCTCTCATCAATCCCTGTAACCGGATCTGCCATTTTCCTTTCCCAATGCAGGATCCGCAAACCTGTTTTTCTGATCTGCTGTCTCTCTTTATGATGTTTTTTCAGTTATACTATACTGTAATACTGTCTTTGATCTTCTGGAATCCGGCTTCCTTGATCCCGGAGATCTTCATGATATCTTCGATCTTCTTAAATCCCCCGCTCTTTTCGCGGTAGCGGATGATATCCTCCGCCTTCGACTCCCCGATGCCCTTTAAGGTCATCAGTTCCTCTTTCGTCGCTGTATTCAGGTTGACAAGTGAAGAAGATCCCGACATCTGATCCTGCCCGGAATTTTTACCTGCTGACGTACCGCCTGCCGGAAGCGATGCAGCTTCTTCCTTATTATAGATCGTGATCTGCATCCCGTCACTGACCTTCGACGCGAGGTTGATGCTCTCACGCGCCGCATTCTCCGTAAATCCGCCTGCGGCATCCACCGCCTCGTAGATCCGGCTGTCCTCGGAAAGCTCATACACGCCGGGATTTGCAACCTCCCCGCAGATATACACATAGATCCCTGCTGCCTTCGAGTTATCCACTTCCACCAGCGTTTCTGAAGGACTTTTCCACGTCCCGGTTTCATTTCCGGCTTCCCGGGATTCCCCGACGCCGCTCTCACTTTCAGTCTGCGGATTTTTTTCTCCGTCAGAGCCTGATGGATCCGGGAGCAGCCCAACATTTTTTTCAGAACCACGCTTCTCTTTGGATCCCATGAACTCCTTCTGCGACCCGCTCATGACGACCGCCCCGGAATCATCCAGCTCTCTGCTCCCGTTCTCTTTCTTTGTCATCCCAAACAAAAGTCCGGCTGCGATCAGAAAAGCCGCAGCCGCCAGAATTTTCTTCTTATTATCTTTCATATGTTTCCCTCCTGAATCTTCAGGGGGATCGTTCTGCCTGATTCTATTTTACCGAATCATAAAGGCAAAAGCAAGAGGCTTTTCTTCTGTCATTTTCCTTCATTGCATTTCCCACCATTTTATGCTATATTTGGCGAAAGATCTACAATATTTACTTTCTAAGGGGAATTACTGCTATGGAATTACATCTGATCCACTTTCTGATCATCTGCCCGCTCGTATTTCTCGCCGGATTTGTCGACGCGGTAGCCGGAGGCGGCGGTCTGATCTCGCTTCCTGCCTATCTGATCGCGGGTTTTCCGGTCCACTTCGCGATTGGAACGAATAAGCTGAGCTCCGGCATGGGAACTCTGATCGCAACCGCAAAATATGCCAAAAACGGCTACATTGCCTGGAAGAACGCAGTTCTCTGTATCATCACTGCTCTGATCGGCTCTTCTATCGGCGCAAAGCTTGCCCTTCGGTTAGATGATTACTACTTTAAACGCCTGATCCTTGTGATCCTGCCGTGTACCGCTCTCTACCTCATGTTCGGAAAACCGTTCATTGGAGAAAAAGCGGCATTTCCACTCCGCAAAATGATCCTCTTCAGCGCATTTATTGCCTTTGTCATCGGCATCTATGACGGCTTTTACGGTCCTGGAACAGGAACCTTCCTCCTTCTTCTCCTCACCGGCGTTGCCCACATGGGCCTCAAGGAGGCGAACGGGATCACGAAAGCGATCAACCTGACAACAAACCTGACAGCGCTTGCTGTCTACCTGATAAATGGGAAAGTGATCTTTCTCCTCGGTCTTACTGCCGGCCTCTTCAGTATCGCAGGAAACTATCTCGGTGCAAAGTGTTTCGATAAAGGCGGTGCAAAATTCGTAAAACCGCTGATGCTGGCGGTCCTCGTGATCTTCTTTGTGAAAACACTGAGTGAGATCATGGCAGGGTAAAGGAGCGTTGTCCATGAATTTGATCCAGGATCAGGAGATTCTGATCTCCGTAAACGGAATTGTGAAACAATTTTTCTTTTCACTTGCGCTCCCGGATGATGCATCCGCGATCCTTTCCCTCTACCGGTCCCACATCGGCAGAGAGTTCTGCGCCTGGACGGATGACTATCCGTCTGCTGATACGATCCGTTTCGATCTCGCCAGGAATTCCCTGTTCTGCTTAAAGACAAAGACCGGGCATGATCTCGCCGGAGTGATCTCCTTCGACGCCGATCCGGAGACCGATATCCTGGACTGCTGGTCGAAAGAACTCGTTCCGTCCGTTGAATTTGCCCGGGTCGCTGTTTCCCTGAACTATCAGGGCTGCGGGATTGCCGGAAAACTTTTTACCTGCGCTATGGAGAAAGCCAAAAGGCGTGGTTTTCGTTCCGCCCATTATCTCGTCGCAAAGACGAACGAAAAGGCGCTCCGCGCGTACCGAAAGCTGCATTTTTCCATGGTCGGTGAATGTGTATATCATGGTGTGGATTACTGGTGCTGTGAAAAAGAACTTTAGCGAGATTCTACTAGTGTTCCGCATAATAAATCTATGGCTGCAACGGTATTACACAGAGTTTTCATATTTGAAATTGTTGCCCTATCACGCAAAAGGCTGCCCGCGCATAATGCAGGGCAGCCTTTTCTAATCTGTACTTTCTACTTTTGGACAACGTATGATTCCAATCTCCTGATCCTGGTATTATTTCATATACTCCGGTGTCACATCTCTTCCGAGATCCTCTAACATCTTCTTGTCACTGCGGATCGTCGCACATGCAACGGTTGTCAGCATGTTTCCTGTGATCGTCGCGGATACTCCGGACTTGAATGCGGTCTCGCCGTCGTTTGTGAGAAGTGCGCGGCCTGCGCCGAGACGGATGTTTGCCTCCGGATTGATGTAGCGGAAGAATGCAACCGTGCGGAGAATATCATCCTCGGAGATGCGCTCCAAATGCTCAAGCGGAGTTCCCGGGATCGGCATCAGCGCATTTAACGGGATGGAATCGATTCCAAGCTCTGCAAGGCTTACCGCCATGTCGAGACGGTCCTCCCAGGTCTCTCCCATTCCGATGATACCGCCGGAACATGCACACATTCCCTCTGCCTTGATCATCTTTAAAGTATTGATCTTCATATCATAAGTATGCGTCGTGCAGATGTTCGGGAAATTTCTTCTGGATGTCTCAATATTGTGATGATAGCTTGTAACACCAGCCTCGTGAAGTCTGTGGAGCTGCTCCGCACTCACAAATCCCATGGATGCGCAGAGATCGATCTTACATTCCTTCTTCATCGTCTCATAAGCATGGATCGCTTTCTCAAACTCTTCTCCGGTCAGTGCCTTTCCGGATGTCACGATAGAGAAACGGTCGACGCCTTCCGCCTCATTGACACGACACATCTTCACGATCTCTTCCTCCGGAAGGAAATCATAAACCTCGCAGTTTGTATGATGATGAGCAGACTGTGCGCAGTACTTGCAATCCTCTGGACATCGTCCACTGCGTCCGTTGATAATAGAACAAAGGTCTACCTTATCTCCCACACATGCCTTGCGGATCCGGTCTGCTCCCTCACAGAGCTCCTTCAGATCGCATGTCAGAAAGAAATTCAGGTCATCCTCTCTTGTGATTCTTCTTCCGTCGATAATCTCCTGTGCCAGTGTCAGTGCGTCCATAATGTTCTCCTTTTCCTGATCTTATCCTGCCTGCCGCAAATCTCTTTTACAGTCAGCAGATGTATTATTTCGTTGTAATTCCAGAGCAGATTTTCCCACTTTTTTTGTAGGATTTTTCTCATTTCTCTCACATCTGCCCAAGTTTTATTGTAAACTCTTTTGTCACGTTATAGTTTACAATTATATGGTAGATTCTGCCAGATGTCAACCATTTTCACGTTAAAGTTTACTATTCGTCCCGCCAATCCCTAGCGGTGAGGAGCCGAACAGGAGTGCCTTGATTCGAGGATCTGGTTCCTCTAAAAAACAGCAAAAATCCCCACCTAAATTCCATCTACATTTTGTCGCATATGCCTGTATACAATCTTTTCTCTCTATGATAAGATAATTCACGTTCGTTTTATCAAAAAATTTCCCATTTCGAAAGAAGGTAATCTCTACATGGCAACTTCCATGATCAAGGGCAGTCCCCTAAAATCCATGCTGCAGTTCGCACTGCCCCTCTTAGTCGGCAACCTCCTGCAGCAGACTTACAACATCATCGACGCCGCGATCGTCGGCCAGGTACTCGGTGCACAGGCACTTGCGAGTGTCGGAGCCAGCACCAGCGTCCAGTTTCTCGTCCTCGGCTTCTGTATGGGAAGTTGTACCGGCTTCGGCATTCCGGTTGCAAAATATTTCGGCGCCGGCGACCACAAACGCATGAAAGATTTCATCTTCAACGGAGCGATCCTCACCGCAGTGATCGCAGTCATCGTGACCACGCTCTGCGCCGTTCTGTGTCCGTGGATCCTGCACATGCTTTCCGTCCAGAGCGATATCTACGCAAATGCGTATATCTATCTGATGATCATTTTCCTCGGTATCCCGTTCACCTTGCTCTACAACTACTTATCCAGCATCCTGCGCGCCGTCGGTGACAGCCGGACACCTTTTATCTTCCTGGCATTCTCCGCAGTGCTCAACATCTTCCTCGACCTCTTCTTTATCGTTGTCGCAAAGTGGGGATGTGCCGGAGCTGCCTTCGCAACGATCGCATCCCAGGCAATCAGCGGAATTCTCTGCCTGTTCGTCATTATCCGGCGCATGAAGATCTTATGGCTCTCGAAAGAAAACCGCGTAATCAAAAAAGACGCGATCGCAGAGCTTCTCCAGATGGGACTCCCGACCGGTCTCCAGTTTTCCATCACAGCGATCGGCAGCATGGTCATGCAGTCCGCAAACAACGGACTCGGCGGTGACTATGTCTCCGGCTTTACCGCAGGTGTGAAGCTAAAACAGTTCACCCTGTGTCCGTTCGATGCGATCGGAACCGCTGTTTCTGTCTTCTGCAGCCAGAACCTCGGCGCCGGTCAGTCAGCCCGAATCAAAAAAGGTCTGAAAGAGGGAATCGCCCTCGGGATTGGCTACGGAGTCTTCGCAGGACTGATCCTGATTTTCTTCGGACGTCCGCTCTCCATGATCTTTGTAAGCAGAGATGCCGCAGGCGTTCTCGACGCCTCCGCCCAGTATCTGCGCTGCATGGGATTCTTCTACTGGACACTCGGGATCTTAAACATCACCAGAATGGTGACGCAGGGACTCGGATATTCCGGAAGAGCATTTTTCTCCGGAGTGACAGAGATGTTCGCCCGCACAATCGTCAGCCTCTGCTTTGTCGGTCAGTTCGGCTACAACGCGATCTGCTTCGCCGACCAGACCGCCTGGGTTGCTGCCTGCTGCTATATCGCTCCGACCTGCTTCTATTGTGTGAAAAAAGTCACACGGATGCTGCAGGGAACGCCAGCAGAAGCATAACAGAATTAAGCCGGTCATGAAAATCAGCAGGCTGCTTTCTCCCGAACTTCATAACCAAATAGCTGCTTCGCAGCTTATCTAAATGGTCTGCCCACTTCTGATATAAGCAAATCCCTAACCACTGCTTATTGCTTTGTGCAAAGACCAAAATATCTCCGACGCCAGTTTTTTCCGTGTCGGAGATATTTTTTCGTAAACAAATGAGCCAGGAACCACATTCACATGCGCCCCTGGCTCATTCTCACCCTATCAGTTTTTCTCGATCAATTCCAGACTTAAATCTTACTTTAACTCGTCCGGGATCCACCATAATCCATCGTTGTTCTCTTCCATGTACTGCTTGAACTCGTCGGAATGATAAGCATCCACGATCGCTTTTGCCCACTCAGCATCCTTGTTCTCTTCCTTTACAACAACCTGAAGAACAAGATGATCCTGGATATCCTCAGTTGCAAGTGCTGTGGACGGGTCGATGCCTGCGTTATATACAACGCTGCCGGTGATCGCTACATAGTCAAAGTCCTGAATTGCTGCCGGGATCGTTAAGCTCTTCATCTCTGTGAACTCGATGTTGTGCGGGTTCTCAACGATGTCATCCTGGGTTACTGCGGACGGATCCACATCATCAGCAAGCTTGATCCAGCCGATCTTCTGAAGCATCAGGTAGCATCTTGCGGTGTTGGATGCGTCATTCGGAACTGCAACCTTTGCTCCGTCCGGGATCTCATCGACAGACTTATATTTTGCGGAATATACGCCTGCCGGTACTGTCGGGATCGGGCTTAATGCAACGAGATCCGCATTATAGTTCGCGTTGAAGTTTTCCATATATGCGGTGTGCTGCTCTACGTTGACATCGACGTCGCCGTCATTCAGTCCGATATCTGCTGTCTGAAGGTCGGAGAAGTCAACTCCCTTTACGGTATATCCCTCTTTCTCGAGGATCGGAACGATCGCCGCCTCAAAAAGCTCTGTGTACGGTCCCTGGGACTTACCATAGACGATCTCTTTCTTGTCGCCGATGGTGTCCGCTGCTGCCTCTGTGCTGTCTGCCTGTGTGTCCTGGCTCTCAGCAGCCTGTGCCGCTGTTGTAGCTGCTGTCTCTGTCTTTCCGCATGCGGCAAGGCTTAAAACTGCCGCTCCCATCAGTACTCCTGCAATCACTTTTCTCATAATTCTTTCTCTCCTCTTCTTTTATTTATGCTGTCTTAACTTTCCGGAAATCGTATTTCCAAGAATCTGCAATATCTGTACCAGAACGACCAGGATCACGACCGTGAGGATCATGAGCGGGGTGTTCATCTTCTCATAACCATATGTCAGCGCCAGGTCACCGACTCCGCCTCCGCCGACATAACCAGCCATCGCGGACGCTCCGAGAAGTCCGATGGTTCCTGTTGTAAGTGCAAGCACCATGGAACCCAGGGTTTCCGGAACCAGGAAATAGCGGATGACCTGCCAGGTTGTCGCGCCCATGGCCTCAGCCGCCTCCAGGATTCCCGGATTGATCTCAAGCAGGCTGTTTTCCATCAGTCTTGCAAGATACGGACTTATGTAAACAACTAACGGGACCAGCGCCGCCGTACTTCCGATCGTTGTTCCGACGATCGCGCGTGTGATCGGCATGATCGTTACAAGCAAAATTACGAACGGAATGCTTCGCACCACATTGATATAAGCGCTCACGATCCAGTATAACGGTCGGTTCTCCGCAAGTCCGCCTTTTCTGCAGAGCACCAGGATCAGGGCCAGGATCATACCAATGATCGTTCCAACAAGGAGCGACCAGCCGACCATGTAGAGAGTCTGTCCTCCATTTAACAGGAGACGTTCCACCGTGACCTTAAAGATCTTTGTTTTCATGAGTTCTTCCATCTTACTCCACCTCCATCCGTTCTCTTAAGACGCCGTTTTTATCGATCTGCTCTTCCGCTTTCCGGATACTCTCATCGTCACCGATGAGCTGTAAGATAAAGACGCACATAACGCTGTCCTCCAGTTCCTGTACCGCCGCGCCGAGGATGTTGACGACAACGCCCTCTGTCTTGCAGATATCGGAGATCACCGGGCGCTTCACGCTGGAACCGATGAATTTCAGGCGGTCCACACGGAAATTTTCTTTCTGTTCCTTCACGAGGCTTATAATGCTGTCCGGGATCTGGTCACGGATGACCGTCTGGACAAACCGCTTTGTGACCGGCATCTTCGGAGATCCGAATACCTCAAGAACACTTCCGGATTCCACGATCTTTCCGCTCTCCATGACCGCTACCTTGTTGCAGATCATCTGGACGACCTGCATCTGGTGGGTGATGAGGAGGATCGTGACGCCCATCTCACGGTTGATCCGCTTTAAAAGCTTTAAGATCGACTCTGTCGTCTGCGGATCCAGGGCACTTGTCGCCTCGTCGCAAAGGAGAAGCTCCGGGTCGGTCGTCAGCGCTCTCGCAATCCCGACACGCTGTTTCTGTCCGCCGGACAGCAGGCTGATATAGGTATCTTTCTTATCTTCCAGTTCAACGATCTTTAATACTTCCATGACCTTCTTATCGATCTCTGCCTTCGGAGTATTCGCTAAAATCAGTGGAAGTGCGATGTTGTGGTACACCGTCTTGGATTCCAGTAAGTTAAACTGCTGGAAGACCATTCCGATCTTTCTTCTCAAAGCCCTGAGCTCCGGCTTTTTCAGTGCGGAAAGCTCCTTTCCACAGACAGTGACTTTTCCGCTGTCTGCCGTTTCAAGGCCGTTTACCAGGCGGATCAGCGTAGACTTTCCGGCTCCGGAAAATCCGATGATGCCGCAGATATCACCTTTTTCCACATGGATACTCACATCGTCCAGCGCGTGGACGGTTCCGTATTTTCCTGAAAAGGTTTTGCTTACATGTTCGATCTGGATCAATGTTTCTTCCTCCCAAATAAAAAACCCGGAAGCGTTTACACTTCCGGGCGCATTTTCTGGCATTAACAGGAAACTATTTTCTGTATACAGGTACATGACCGCACAGCAAAACACCTGGCCGTAAAAAAACGCCCGGAAATACACATGCAACAGCAACAACACATATTGTTCATGTCAATTCTTCCAGCATTTCCCATACCTGTATCTCCTTTCCGACCGCCAGTCATCCCGCAGTCCTGTGTTTCCTCATCGTCTGAACTTCCTGTTCAAATCCGATGGCGCTATCATACCCTTCATTTCCTATTTTGTCAATATGTTTTTATATTTTTTAAACTATATATTTATTTTTTTTAAACTTCTCGCGCTATCGTTTTAAAATTTTCATATTGTTTTCAGGATATCTTGCGTCGCGCTACCACCGGAACACCACGATCCCCACAATCGCCAGAACCGCACCGATAAGTTTTCTCCACTCAAACGCCGCTTTCTCGACACCGAAGAGACCAAATACCTCCGCCACATAGGAGACCAGGATCTGGGTCACAACGATGAGCAGTGTCGCCTTTGCCGGACCCAGGCCGTCCATACTTTTGATCACGGTCCAGGTGATAAATGCGCCCATGACACCGCCAAGCAGCATGTACTTCCGGTCGATGGAAAACATCCCCCAGATTTCCCCGCGTCCGGTAACGAAATATAAGACCACGCAGGTCACAAGCGCCGTCATCTGCACCCATCCTGCTGCCGCCCAGATGCTGCTCTGCTTCGTCAACTCCGTGTTAAAAATCCCCTGCAGACTCATAAGCGCTCCCGAAAGCAGTGCCACCAGAATTCCCCACATATAAAAAACCTCCTGAAACCATGTTTCCCTTAGGATTCCATGATCAGGAGGTTTTTATACCGGCTTTTACATGCCAATTTTTATCTTGTCACAACGATTCCGTTTACTGTCCATGCACCGTCCGCATCAACCGTATAACCGTCCGGAGTTGTCGTTCCGGAATACATGGCTCCGCGGTGTCCGTTGGAGATCTCCTCGAAATAATAGCAGCGAAGCTTGCCGTCATTTCCTTTGATCCAGTTCCATCCGGTCATCATTCTTCCAAGTGTGCTGTCAGAAACCGGATTAAAGAAGTACCATCTTCCATCGCTATCTTTAAACCAGCCTGTCTGCATGACACCATTTGCATCGAAATGGAACCAGGAATCCTTCGGCTGTCCTGCGCCTGCATATGGATTCTCAATATGTGCCCATGCAGATACAAGATTCTTTCCGTTTGCGGCATTCTTAAAGTACCAGTTTCCCGCTGCATCCTGGCTCCAGCTTCCTGCCGTCATTCCATCAGAAGCAGATGTATTTTTCTTCTTTGAAGAAGAGCCTGCCGGTTCTCCGGATTCTCCGCTATCCGAATCACTGCTGTCGTAAGTCACTTGCTTGATCTCGAAAGTCAGATCCGGATATCCTGTGGATGTTACAACGACCGTATACGGCTCTTTGCCATCAAATACACTGCTGTTTGCAAGATCGATCGTTCCGTCACTCTTTACGATCACCGCAGCGCCTTTTCCGGATGCCGCATATTCCTTACCGTTGACCGATACCTTTGTGATGTTCTTTAAGTAGTTCGCGAAATCAGCTTCATCTGCAGAGCCTTTTTTGATGACTGCCGGTGCACTGTAATCCCTGTTATAGTATACAGGATTCGTATCGCTGCTGAGTACAAAATCTGCCTCGATATCTGCCCATTTTTCATTCTTATCAGAGATTGTAAGGGTATACTTTCCAGGCATTGCGTCTGTATAAGTGAGCGCTCCGTCTGCAAAGGATGTCTTCAGTCCCGTGACCTGATACTCCGGATCAAATCTTTCCGGAAGTTTCACCGTAACAGCGACAGATCCGTTTCCGGACTTTCCGTCAGCCACTTCAGCCTGTGTGCCATCCTTCATCGGTACATAAAGATCCGTGTCGATCTCATAAGCGCCTGCGCTTGTGAGGTATGTGATCTTATCGATGGTCTTTCCCATGATATCCTTGTACGGCTCCACGCTGGCATCGACGCCATGGCTCTCTTTTGTATATCCGGTGTAAATTCCAAGCTCGTTTCCGCGCCAGATATTTTCGAGATGGCGGAGACCATAGCTCTTTCCGTCCTTTGTCTCAAGAATCACTTCATAGATCGAACTGTTTGTCACAGACTTGTCAAGTCCGCTCACATTGATCTGGTAATCTCCGCGTGTCGTCTTTGTCGTGATCTCTGCGGTTGCTTTTGATTTTTCAGCGGACTTTCCATCCTGGAATTTTGTCTCAGAGAACTCAAATTTTCCATCTTCTCCAACGGTAACTTCTTTATAAAAGTCCGGTTTTTCCTCCGGGCTTAAAACATAATACGCATAGGTACCGTTCTCAAATAAGGTGTCTCTTCCTTTGTATGTGTTTGTCTGCTGTTTTCCGCGAAGGGTTGTCGTGATCGTCAGTTCCTTACTATAATCTCCCACGTGGGTCAGTCCCTCAAGGTCCGCATCAGAATTTACCTTCAGTTTAACCGGGAATGTAACTCCGTCGATCTTTGATCCGTCTGAATTCTTATGGTAAGATCCATTCGACAGTGATTTTGTACGTGTCTTCTGATACGTTGCAGATGTCATCGCATCCACCGGAATCTCATTCTGCTTCAGATCATTCTTGTAAAGCTCGTCATACGGAATGTTCATCAGCGCATAGATTTCCTGTTCCTCGACCTTCAGTTTTGTCGGGATCACAAAAATTCCATTTTCCGTTACGAAGCGGATGCTGGTGATTGTTTTTCCGATAAGCGATTTATAATGATCCGGCTTCAAATCGCAGCCTTTGCTCTTTGTTGTGAAACCGGTTGAGAATCCCAACTCTCCTTTTCTAAGGAATGTGTTTTCAAGAAGGCGAAGCCCGTAGTTGTCCCCCTTATCCGTATCTAAAACCACCTCATAGACTGCGTTGCTGGAAGACGCAATCAGCTCCTGATAATCCTGAATCGTAATCTCATAGTCGCCATGATATGACTTGTTTTCTTTCTTTCCAGGCTGGTACCGTCCGGAGCAGGCAACGATCGTTGCAGTAGTATCGACTTCCTGTTCCTCACCCTGGAACTCACTGAACTCCGGCTTTCCATTCTCATCAAGCCTTATTAGTTCCTTATAAACCTTCGGCGTATAACCGTTCGGAAGTACAGCATATGTATAGTCCTCTTCCTCATCAAACAGATTATCATTATAGGTAGAATCACTTGCCGAGGCGACAGTAACCTTTTCCGCATTGGACGCTGAAACCCTCTTAAATCCACCTAAAAGAGACAAATCCTCTACCCGTACCGGAATGATCGCTCCTTTGATCTCGCTTCCATCTTTTGAATGATAAGTGCCATTTACTAAAGTCTTTTTTTTCGTTTTTTTCTTTGTCGCAGATGAGACAGCATCTACTTTTGTCTCATTCTCAATGTCCTTCCCATATACCTCATCATACGGCACATTCATCAATACATATCCGGAACCAGTTTCATCCTCAGAATCTTCATTCTGTTCCTCAATCTCCTGATCTTCACTCAGCTCCGCTGCCTTCACACCGGAATCAGAATTACTTCCCACCACTTCCGCAAGCGCTGCTGTCGGAATCGCTCCGGCAACCATCGCCGCACTTAACAGAACTGCAAGCGTTTTCTGCTTTTTCATGACCTTTCTCCTTTCCGCACCATCCCTGGTATTGAAATTAGCTTCAGTTAACCCATGTTTTCATAACTGCATTTCGGATCGCACACACTGTCCTTTATCCATTCGTTCGCAGATCTTCTCCCCTGCCTATCCTATCTGTCAGAAAAGAATTTGTGAGATTCGCGTGCATGAAATACGATCTGCCTCAGCACACCTTTTGTTTCATTCTGCCGTGCAGAAAATGCAATTTGCTTTTTGAACAAGCACATGGTTAGTTATTGCTAACCCTTTTGTAGTAATATCCTACCTCTTATCCAAAATTCTGTCAAGAAAAGAGGACCGCCGATGTGCTGGGTCGGTGGTCCTCTTTCCTTTATTTATGCCGCTTTATGCGGAAAAATGAGAATTTTTTCCATTTTTTATTTACACGAACAACGAGCCAAAGTCCGCGCCTGCGCGAGACCTCGTGCTGTCGGTCCTACGTTTATTTTCTCTTCCTGCACGCCGCCTGCGCCAGATGTTTCGCAAGCACTGCCGTCGTCACAGCACCGACGCCGCCCGGCACCGGTGTCGCCGCGGATGCCTTTTCTTCCAGACCATCCCAGAGGACGTCTCCGCAGAGTTTTCCGTTCTCATCCACATTGATCCCGACATCGATGAGGACAGCTCCCTCTTTTAAGAATGACGCATCCAGCATCTTCGCCTTTCCTGCTGCCGCAACGAGGATATCCGCCTCCTGGCAGACAGCCTTCAGATTCTCGGTCTTCGTATGGCAGATCGTCACCGTCGCATTTTCCTTTAACATCAGCATGGACAGCGGACGTCCGACTACCATGCTGCGTCCCACGATCACCGCACGTTTTCCGGTGATCGGAAGGTTGAATGCCTTCAGGACCTCAATAACCGCCTCCGCCGTACACGGAGCAAATCCATCTTTCTCACCGGCAAACACCTTTGCCGTATTGACCGCGCAGATCCCGTCGAGATCCTTTTCCGGACGGATCATCGCCTCGGCGCGCTTTTCATTGATGTGCTTCGGAAGCGGACGGAATAACAGGATCCCGTCGATCGTCTCATCATCATTGATCTTCTGGAATTCCGCAAAGAACTCTTCCTCGCTGATATCCGCCGGATATGCAAAAGACTTCGCTTCCATTCCATATGCCGCAATGCGTTTCATGACATTTCTCTCGTAGGAGAGGTCATCCGGGCGCTCCCCGATCCGGACGATGGCCGCTGTCGGCACATATCCGTTTAATTCCTGGTTCATGGAAAGAACCTGTTCCTTGATCTTTGCAGAAACCTCTGCTCCCTTTAATGTAATCATCCTCTTACCGCCTTTAACACAATCTCGTAGATCCGGTCTGCCTGTTCCGTTCCCTTCTTTATAAGAAGTTCCGCCTGCTGGTTCACTGCTTCGGCATACTCCCGGTCCTTCATCATCTTCGTATTGATATACACGCTCATGACCGCGCCGAGAAGCGCCGAACGGATTCCCTGGATCCCGACTCCGGCGTCGCTGACCGCAAGCCGGCTGCCGTTCAATGCCAGGAACTCGATATCATCCATCACGCTGACCGCCCGCTCCATGACTTCCATCGGAACCTGCGCAGCAGCTTTCAGGCACTCTTCCATCCGCCCTTCCTTTGCTTTTTTCTCCTCGTCCGTCTCCGCCTTCATGCGGTAAACCTCCGAAAGCGGCTCAAACGCCTGCTCGTCCGCCTTCTCGAGACGGATGAAATCCATTCTCGCTTCCTGTAATCGTACAAGGATCTTCTGGATCTCTTCCTCATATATTGCAAATTTCTTTTTCCCTGTCGTCAGGTTTCCCACCATCTCGCCGAGGGCTGTTCCGACAGCGCCGTAAACCGCCGCTGCGCTTCCGCCTCCCGGAGTCGGTGCCTTGGATGCCAGAACTTCCAGGTATTCATTCCACTGTCCCATGACATATTTCCTTCCAGATTTTCTCTCCGCAGTTCTGCTCCGTATTTCAAACCGGCAAACTCTGCGACCGTTGCTGTATTGTGCGGAATCGTTTACGGAATCTTCTGTTCAGAAAATTCCTGCATGCACCCAACAGCGTTCTTCGGATTATTATCCATGATTTTGCGATTCTTGTCAATCCTGGAACGCTTTTTCCTATCGTTTCTATAGGATGATTCAGGCACTTTTATGCATAAATCTGTCTCCGCATCGTCATTGTGACCGGTCTCTGCCTGCTGAATCTGATATCAGCCATCTGCAATATTCTTCCATATACAGTCGCCTTTTCCTGACATTTTATATTTCATATCGTCAAACCTCGTCATCCTGCTTCTCTGTCGCCTGCATTTATATGCTTGATATGCATAATATGCAAAATTTCTTTATAAAAATACATTTTATGCTTGACATACCGTATATTCAGTTGTATATTTATGAAGCACAACGAAAATAAAACGTCTGAAATAAATCGGAGGACTTGATTATGAAAGAGAAAGTTGTTTTAGCATATTCCGGCGGTCTTGATACCACCGTACTGATCCCGTGGTTAAAGGAAACTTACAACTACGACGTTATCTGCGTCTGCATCGACGTTGGACAGGGAAACGAGCTTGACGGTCTGGAAGAAAGAGCAAAATACTGCGGCGCTTCCAAATTATATATCGAACACGTTGTTGATGAATTCTGCGACAATTATATCGCTCCGTGCGTAAAGGCAAATGCGACATACGAGAACAAATACCTTCTCGGTACTGCAATGGCCCGCCCGCTGATCGCAAAGATCCTCGTTGATATTGCAAAAAAAGAAGGCGCTGTTGCGATCTGCCACGGTGCTACCGGTAAAGGAAACGACCAGGTTCGTTTCGAGCTCGGTATCAAAGCCCTTGCTCCGGATATGAAGATCATCGCTCCGTGGAGAATCTGGGATATCAAATCCCGTGAAGATGAGCTGGAATACTGTGCAAAACACAACATCGAGCTTCCGTTCAAGAAAAATGACAGCTACAGCCGTGACCGCAATATCTGGCACATCAGCCATGAAGGTCTTGAGCTCGAGGATCCGTCCCTGGCTCCGAACTACGACCACATGCTCGTACTCGGCGTAACACCGGAGAAAGCTCCTGATAAAGATACAGAGATCTCCATCACATTTGAAAAAGGTGTTCCGGTCGCATTAAACGGCGAGAAGATGAAATTCTCCGAGATCCTCACAAAGTTAAACGAGCTCGGCGGCAAGAACGGTATCGGTATCACAGATATCGTTGAGAACCGTATGGTCGGCATGAAGTCCCGTGGTGTCTATGAGACTCCTGGCGGAACCATCCTTCTCGAAGCTCACAAGCAGTTAGAGGAGCTGATTCTGGACAAAGAGACCTTAAAATTCAAGAAGAACATCGACAACGAATTCGCTGATGCTGTTTACTCTGCAAAATGGTTCAGCCCGTTACGCGAGGCATTACAGGCATTCGTTGAGTCCACACAGGAATATGTAACCGGTGAGTGCAAGATGAAACTCTACAAGGGCAACATCATCAAACAGGGTACAACCTCCCCGTACTCCTTATACAACGAGAGCATCGCGTCCTTCACAACCGGCGATCTCTACGACCACCACGACGCTTCCGGCTTCATCAACCTCTATGGCCTTTCCACAAAGGTTCGCGCGATGAAGAAGGCAGAGATCGAGAAAAATCAGAACCAGAACTAATCCAGTTCTCTCATAAGAACTTAGGCAGACAGCCCCGGCAGGGATTTCCCGCCGGGGCTGTTAATATCTGTTTACCAGAAGTTTCTACAAAAAGACCGGGAACATTTTTCCTGCTCCCGGTCTTCTTTCTATGGATGCGCGATACATGCCGCTCCTATCTGTGCGTTCTGTCAATTACTTCGCATCTTTTTTATAATTCTTCCTGGCTTACTCCCTCCAGTACAATATGGCCTCCAGGTAAAAGCGCACCGCCACAGCCATCTACTCGTTTCGTACCTGCCGCATAGAATTCACCATCAATGCACATTACGCTGTTTAGCATCGTACTCATCGCCTGATCCACCGGAACAGGAACAATCTTATGCCCCATCTCTTCCAGTATTTTTCTTGTATCTCCGGAAATTCCATACTCCACTTCAAGTCCCTGGGCCCTCGTAAGGCAATTGATATATGGAGCATTCACCAGCTGCTCCGGAGTCATGTCGAAATCAATTGCATTCACGATTCCCTGAAGAGTTCCCGTAATAATTCTCGGTCCACCTGCTGCCCCGATTGCAAGGAATGGTTTTCCATCTTTAAATACCATACTCGGAGACATACTGGAAAGCGGCGTTTTTCCACCCTGAATCGCATTGGCACTTCCATATGCAAGTCCCTGACTTGTCATTGCTCCTACTGCCGCCGAGAAATCGGACATTGCGTTATTCAGTACAAATCCAAGGCCATCGACAACAATTCCACATCCAAACCAGTCTCGAATCGTCTGTGTCTGCGAAAAAGCATTTCCGTCTTTATCCATTACCACGAAATGGGATGTATTTCCAGGATACTGTTTTGCTTCGATTCCATCGGCCGATGCAAACTCTCCCGCCTTTTCTCCCGCCAATGTAAAACGCTCATGAGCAAATTTCTTGCTTGTCAAACGTTCTACATCGACATTCACAAAATCCGGATCACCAAGTGCTACACTTCTGTCAGCAAATCCCAGTTTCATAGACTCTGTCAATGCATGGATACTGGCTGCTGTATTATGTCCCATGGAACGAACATCATAGTTTTCCAAAATGTTCAGCATTTCAACCAGTGCACAGCCTCCGCTCGGCGGTGCAAATGCGGCAACCTCATATCCCCGATATGTTGTTTTCACTGGTTCGCGGAATTTTGGTTCATAACTCTCCATGTCAGAAACATCAAAACAACCACCACGATCATTAATCAGATCTACAATCTGTTTTGCAACTTTTCCTTTATAGAAATAATCAACTCCCTGTTCCGCAATATTCTCCAGAAGATCAGCAATCTCCTGGTTCTTCTGGATCTCACCGAATCGATAGAAACTCCCATCTTCCTTCAGATACAGTTTTCGAAATGCTTCTGAAAGGCGCATTTTACGCTCAACCGAATTGTCATACATCGTCAGAGCACCTGTATAGCTTGTTCCAAATCCATTACGAGCACAACGAATTGCCGGAGATGCCACATCTTTTAAAGTCATAGTTCCATATTTCTTCAATACGATATCCATGGTCTTTAAAAGTCCGGGAAGCGCCACTGACTGACCACCAAGATCTTTCCACTCATCCTGCACTTCACCATCTTTTATAAAGAGATCAGCTGTTGCCTTTGCCGGTGCGATCCCTCTTCCGTCAATTCCTTCTGTTTTCCCAGTTTTCGCATCGTACAGTAAGGAAAAGCATCCGCCGCCAATACCAGAATGATGGGGTTCTACCACAGATAACGTCAGTGACACCGCTACTGCCGCATCAAACGCGTTTCCGCCTTTATTTAAAATTTCAAGTCCTGCTCTCGTTGCATATATATTATTACAGCTGACCGCTCCCATGCTTCCATGCGCTACCGGTTTCCCCCAGTAGGATGGCCACATATAAATCTGTTTTTTCATATTCTGTGCCATATTCTCACACTTTCTAAATTAATTTTTTTCCTTATAAGTCATGAGCGAAACAATAATTCCTACACCGTAAGTAACAACTACAACCGGATATACTGCTTCAACAATATCAGTAAGTCCCAGAAGCATCCATGCCACACCTGTGATCATTCCTGTCAGCATGCTCCAGAATGCACCTTGTTTTGTTGTCTTTTTCCAAAGTAATCCTGCCAGGATCGAGAAGCTCACCGGTGCTGCCGCAACGTGCTGTAATGTCAGGAACAGGTTTGTTAAGGACTTGCTTGGAATCAGAAATGCCGGGATCAATGTCAGATATGCGAATACAAACGTAATCGTTTTTGAAAGCTTCAGAACTTTCGCATCATCGACGTCCGGATTGATTTCTGTTTTATATACGTTTGTAATAATGGTTCCCGTTGCCAACATCATAGTTGCCATTGTCGCTGCAATGATCATAGTTGCAAATGCAAAAATAATACCTGCAAATACTGGACTGCTGAAGGTTTTGATAGCATATGCGAATGCAGTGGATCCATCACCGAGATCGGCACCACTTGCCTTGGAAAGCATACCACAGATTGCAGTAAAGAAACAAATCGGAGCGGCAATTACATAACCAAGGATAGAGCCAACTCTTGCTGCCTCCGGGCTCTTTGCAGAAAGAAGCGGCTGAAGAACAGCCTGCATAACCGCCGTACTGATGCAGCCACCTACGATCCATGCAACAATACGCTGTGTCGGCATATTTCCCATGGAATCATACTTCTCAGGAAGCTCGCCTAAAAGACCACTGAATCCTCCAAATTTCGGAAGTGTTGTAAATACAAAACAGATCAAGAGAACATAGATACCAATACATACAACACGACCGACAGCAGATGCACCTTTCATACCGGAAAAGCTTGTATAAATAACTGCAATCGTGACACCAATAAACATTGCCACCATAAGATTCAATCCAGGAAGCACGATCTGAATGATACTGGATACAGTCTTCAGCTGGATCGGAATATACAAAAATCCGTACACGATCCACGCATATGAATAAAGTCTTGTCGTTCTTACATCATATTTTGTCTGAAGATAGACCGGAACCGATTCTCCTGGCATCCTTTCGCGAATGATCTTTGCAAATACCGCAAGCGCGATGAAATAAAAAGAACCTGCAATCGAATACCATGCACCTGATATTCCCAGATTATATCCATTCTGGGCTGCTCCTACAACTGCCATGCCTCCGATCTGCCATGCTGCAAATACACACCCCAGTGATAATGCGCCCATTGTTTTATCCCCGCCGGACCACTGGTTTGCAGACTTAATTTTGGTTCCTGCATAAATACCTATGCCGATGATAAGACAGAATGTAATAATCCATACCGCTACTAACATACATATCCCTCCTGCTAAAATTGCTGATCTTCCGCTTTTCAAACTCTTATCTGGTGCTCCCTGATTTTCTGCCGAAGATCTGTTGACTGCCACGCAGACATTTTGCTTTCTTTATGTTACACCGTACTGATATGATCGTGTTAAACTGTTCTGCCTCCTTGTCAGAAATATATTACACATTACATATCTCTTGCTCTCATCATACAAACTTTATAGGTAATTGTCAAGAGTTCACGGCAAAGCGGTTGATTTTCAGCCAAATTCCTTATATACTAAAAGAAATATACGATATTTTTGAAAAAAATTACTGTCTCGATTAAAATACAGAACTTTTTGTAATGCTTTTCCAAAACATTTTGTTTCATTTCATGGTTTCCTGTTTCGACTAACATCACCATCGACAATGAACTGATTTATATTACATTTTCGTTCCTATACCAAATTCAAATGGAGGTTTTTATGGATGACAATCAGCAGAGTCTTCTTGGGACTCGAAAAATACATACTGAGACATATAAAAATCAGGCATATGATCTGATCAAAAATGCAATTCTCTACAACCGTTTCCGCGTTGATGCGATCTATTCTCAGGAGGCGATCTGCACCGAACTCGGTATCAGCAGAACACCTGTCCGTGAGGCTCTTCTTGAGCTTCAAAAGGAAGGTTATGTCAGTTTCGCCCGCGGAAAGGGAGTAAAAGTTGTCCCCGTAACAGAACAGGATGCCGGAGATATTCTGGAGGCACGAATTTTTCTGGAATCTCACAACGCAAAACTTGCTGCCGAGCGAGGTACCGACAAGGAAAAGCTGGCAATCATGGATTGCCTGTCCGAATTAAAGCAGAATCTCTCCTCGCTTGACAGTCGTCTTCTTTACCGGATTGATCATCAGTTTCATCGTCTTGTTGCGGATGCTTCCCATAATGGATGGTTTTCCCGACAGACCAGTCTGATCCTGGATCATTATCTGCGTTTTGAAGTCAAATCTGTCTACAACAATTCCATTGATGGAAAGCTCGTATATAAAGAACATTTGGCTATCGGTGAAGCAATCTTCAAAAATCAGCCTGAAAAAGCAGCTCTGGCAATGCAGCACCATCTCTCCAATTCCTATACTCGCACACTGGGTAGAATCTGGAAAACCACGCCGGAGCGGTAACTGTTATTCACCGACCATATTATGCGAATTTCAAAAAGTCACGGTATTTCCGCTCCCCTTGGTGGAGTGCAGATACCGTGACCATTACACAATCTCCCTAACGACTGCAATTTTCAAAATCCAAATACAAATCCTTTCAAATCTTTCTATCTGATATCTTTGCCATGGTTATGTAAATTTTCCTTGCGGTGCCTCTGTTTCGAATGTGTTTTCTTCGAATAAAGCTCTATCGGCTCACACAAACCTCTCTAATTTTTCATATCCAACATTCATCTTACTCAAAGTATCTTTGACGAAACATTTTTCTTAAACCTCTTACGTTTTTCTTTCTTGCTTGAAGAAAACCTTTCAGATTTGTCCTTTAAATTTCATGTTTTATTGACACTTTAGACACAACTTTATGGTTCAATAGTAGACGTAAGAAAGAGATCTGAAACATCTGTTTCCAAATTCTCTTTCCTTGCAACTACAATTTCAAGTACAGGAAGGAAGCTTTGATTATGAAAAAGAACTTATTATTGACTGCTGCTTTAGCAGGCGTTCTCGCATTAGCAACCGCATGCTCTTCCCAGGGCACAACCACCGCAACCACAGCTGCACAGACAACAGCTGCTGAAACTACCGCTGCAAAGGAGACAGCTGAAGTAAAAGAAACGGCTGACGCAAAAGAAACGGCTGACAAAAAAGAAACGGCTGACGCAAAAGAAACAACCGAAAAGGCCGATGAAGAAAAAGAATCCACGATGACCGGAACGATCAGCGATATCAAGGACTTTATGTTCACGATCACCTCCGACGGAAATGACTATGCATTTACCTTCGATAACGACAAAAAGCCGGAAGGACTCGCAGAAGTCAAAGATGGCGATAAGGTCACCGTAACCTACACAGGCACCGTCAGCGCCGTTGATGCTTTCTCCGGAACTGTTGTATCTGTAAAGGCTGAAAAATAATCGTTCCTGATCAACGGAAGAGAATATGCCTCTTCACTAAACGAGGAAGTTCCATCAGAATCTTCCGTTAATCAAATACTCCTCACCTGAAAATGCAGTGCACTCTCAAGGTGAGGGGTATTTTTTTATTTCTTCCTAAGTCTCACACCAAAATACCACAGCGGAAGCAGATACAAAAAGACTGCTGCCACGATCGATGTAAGCGGTGCCGACACGGATGCCAAAGGAACTGCACCGGCAATCGACCATGGAACTAACGGTGCGACTACGATCACAGAATTTTCCATATCGATCGCAAATTTCTGAGCGTCCGGCTCCAGTTCCTTGCAGATCTGATCTACCAGCATCGTCGCCAGTGTCTGATTGCAGGCCACCATACCGGCTGCTGCCGCAGTTCCAAGAATCGTCCCAAAAACAGAAAATCTTCTGCTAAGTGTCCCCATCTTTGATTTTAATCCGTTTAAAAGACCTGTCTCCTCAAAAATTCCTGAATAAGAGGAAGAGATCGTGATGATCAGCGCCACCCGGACCATGGACATGATCCCGCCGCCATCGATCATGGATGAAAGCGACGGATCCGGAGCATGATAACCGTTAATGAGAAGCGCGAACAGACCGGACGGATCCGTATGCTGCCAGAACAGGCATACCCCGATCGCAGTGACAATGCTCGCGAACATTGCCTTGCGGACCTGAACCCGAAACAGAGACAAGACCATGATGACGATCGCCGGGAGGATCGGAACCAGGCCCAGACGGAATACACCGGCAAAGCTGTCTGCAAGAGCCATGCTGCCGCTACCCACTGCCGGAAACAAAATCCCGCAGATCCCGTAAAATCCGCAGGTCAAAAGCGTCGGAATAAACGCAGTCTTCACCATCAGACGGATATTGTCAAAAATATTTGTATGCGTCAGCTCCGCCACCAGAAGAGCACTCGTCGAAACCGGAGAACAACGATCCCCAAAAAAGACTCCGGAAAGGATCGCTCCGCCTGCGAGGATTTCATTGCATCCCATCGCCTTCGCCATCGTCATGCAGATCACGCCCATCGTTGCCGCTGTTCCGAATGCCGTTCCCGTGAGGAACGAGATAAGGCAGTTTAACAGAAATGCCATTAAGATCATGACCGCCGGGTTCATAAGCCCCGCGCAGTACGACACGATCGCCGGGATCGTTCCTGCCGCCCGCCAGAGCGCCGTCAGCATCCCGATGAGTAAAAACGTAATTAAAATATTTTTCGCCGTCTTGATTCCCTTCCAGGACATCCCGAAAATATCTCTGACCGTATAACCGCGGTTCAAAGTGTACGCGAAAAAGATCAGATATCCAAGTGCCAACGCTGCCAGGATCGGGATTCCCGCAAGGATGCACCCGATCAGCGTCACCGCGAACACGACCAGAACAGCCGTCTCACTGGTTTGTACCTTCATAATGTTTACCTCTTCCCTGTTTTCTTTCGTGAACCATTCCCTCAGCCAGCCGTTCCCTGTTCAGATATCCTGATCCACCTTTATGATTATAGTATACGTCTGGATTTTCCACTTGTCTAACTGTATTTTCCGATATATAATACAGCTAAAAAGCTGTATATAAGTTACAGATTTCATTCTTTTCCACGATTTTCCCAGTTCATTCTGGCTGTCCCGTATCCTTTATGAGCAGCACAGCTGATCCGAGACTCTGCACGACACTTACAATTAAACTTTCTTTGTAACTGTTCAGTACCTTCACAGTTACATGCAAAAATCCATTCCAAATCGGCTACGCCGATGGATTTTTGCCTTTTAGCCTAGGTTTTCTTACGGTCAGCGCAGCAAGTGCGCAGACCTACTGAACAGTTACCTTTCTTTTTTATATTCAGGAGGTTTTATATGAACTTTCTTTCCATGGACTACTTTCTCATGACCGCTGAGAAGCGCAGCTTCACAAAAGCCGCCGATGCTCTCCATATCACCCAGCAGACCCTGAGCACCCACATTGCAAATCTGGAACAGGAGCTGGACTGCAAGCTCTTCGTCCGCCATGTTCCCCTGGAACTCACCTACGCCGGAGAGATCTTTTGCCAGTACGCCGCAGACTTCCAGAAAAAATACCAGGCAATGCAGCACGAATTTGCCGACCTGACTAAAAATGAGCAGGGCATCCTGCGGATCGGCATCTCCTTTACCCGCTGCCATGCGATCATGCCTGCGATCATCACGGAATACCAGCGCCGCTACCCGCATATGGAGATCCAGGTCATCGAAAATGCGAACACTGGACTACAAAAAGACCTGATGGAACATAAGATCGATCTCGCCATCGCGAAGTTCCCGGATTTTCTGCCAGGGATCACTCTGAACGATTTCTATGAGGAGGAGGTCGTCCTTCTGCTTGCTGATTCTCTGTTTCATGAGGTCATTTCCGATGCCGCCCCAGCAGATGCCCTATTTTTACATCTTCCAAAGACTATCTGCTGCTCCGGCTCTGATTTCACTCATGGCACCGCTGGCACTCTCTCCTTTTCTGTCCAGGATCTCCCTGCACTGACAGATTCACAGCCAGAACCGTTAATGTTAAGAAGCCCGGAAGACTTCTCGATCTTCGAACACTGCCCATTCCTTCTAAACTACGCCACAGACATCGCCGGTCAGCTCGGAAGACACTTCATCACCATGGGCAACTTCAAACCGATCGTAAAGACCCAGTCCGACAATATGGGAATGCTTCTGGAGCTCTGCGCCGCCGGAAAAGGCGCCTGCATCTCCCCGCTGAACCTTGCCATGAGCTCCCTCTCCCCTGAGCAGCGCAAAAAAATGCGGATCATCCATCTCGGACGATCCGCAAAATATAAGATCCGCTTTGGTTCTCTGGAACAGCCTTACCAGTGGAAGGCGATCCGGAACTTTATGGATGCCGCAAACGCTGCACTCACCAGAACCGGCACAACCACCTAGCTTTCCGTTCTCTATCGCATGCGGTGTGCCGTTTTTCAAATGAACAAAAATTTCTATCTCTTCTCCCAACTGAAAACGATCGACCTGCCCGGGCCCTCTCACCCTGCCAGATAACACCAGACTGGCAGGGTCAGCATGGACATTAGCGTCGTCATAACCACACATCTCGTTGCAAACAAGGCGTCACTGTCATATCTTGCCGCAAAGATCGCCGCCGTAGCTCCGGCAGGCATGCCGGTCATCAGAACGCTGATTCCCAGTGATGTGGCATCAAGTCCAAGTCCAAGTCCAACGACCAGTGCTGCTGCCGGGAGAATGATCAGACGGAATACAGAAAACATGGCTGTATCTTTATTAAAGATCGTTGTAATCTTTACATCCGCCAAAATCGTTCCCACGATCAGCATCGTGAGGGCGCTGTTACAATTCCCAAGATACTTCACTGTCGCCGTGATGACGGCTGGAAGCTTCACCTGAGTCACCATACAGATAAGACCCAGGTAGATCGCTACCAGGCATGGATGTGTCAGCACATTCTTCGCTACCTTCTTCTTATCCACCTTCTCATCTGCCACAAAGTAGGTTGTCCCCACAGACCACATGATGATCCGCATAGGAATCAGGAAAATTGAAGTATACAAAACTCCGATATCATTATAGATCGCCTCTGCGATCGGATTTCCGAGGAATCCACTCATTGGAACGATCGTGCAGTACTGGAGGACTTTCCTTCTCTGCGGCACATACCTGTTAAAGATGAACTTATTTAAAATCAGGCAGACCGCCTGCATGATCACCGCCGCCAGTAAAAGCAGTGCGCATGACCGGAATATTTCCATGTTGAATTCAATCAGGCACGACTTAAAGATATTACATGGGATCACCACGTTGATGCATAAATCTGTCAGACATTTCTTTCCATTGGCATCGATGATCTCCTTTTTCTTTAAGATTGCTCCGACAATCATCAGTGCAAACAAGGTTCCCTGAAGACTGAATAGATCGAGTAAATTCATGTATCTGCCTCCCGTCTCTTCCTGATGTAAATAAATTTCTGCAGCAACTTTATAGAAACCTTCTCATTGCCCCTGCATGTTTCTTAAATCTATCATAGCACGGTCATGTTTCTTTGTATAACTGTTTTATTCGGTAAAGTACACAGCTATTTATCTGTTTTTTATTCGGATTTCAAAAAAGTCCCCCAATCGTCAGTCTCTATTGCAGCCAACAACCGGGGAACTTCCAGGACTCTATTTTTTCTTTACCATACAGCGCTTCTTATAAAAAGCAATTCCAAAACACCGCCCCATGCCGGAGATCTTTTACCACCACATCACTCCGCTCTTCACCATGTTCCCTATTTGACTCCACCATATATCCGGCTCCGGTAAAGATTCCCACCAGAAAAGCATGATAAAAATCTTCCTGGTAATCGTATCGCTCTTCATATCGATAAAAGAGCGGATGATCGCATTATCGCTGGTATTTTTCCAGTAACCCGCCGGTCTTGCGCTTGGATCCGTCTGCAGCCTTGACACATAGTTCATAACGTCCCACGGACAATAGATATCAAATTCACCGAAATGGTAACCATCATACCAGGCTTTTACCGTTGCAAGCTGATCTTCCCTCTTTGCATCTGTCAGGATCTGGTCCACTTCTTTCTGTGTAAATCCAAAGTATTCATTCAGACGGGTATCAGAGATCGTATCAGAAACAAAATTATTGGTCCCGGTAAAAATACTCTCTTTCGATACACGAAGGCATCCGGTTATCACCGCAAACTGCAGGGATGTGTTGTCCTTCAGCGCCGTACTCATCATTGCCCGGATGATCTCCAGCATCTCGTCATAGTATTTATGACTACTCGCCTTCGCTAGCGGCACATCATACTCGTCTAACAGCAGGATGACCTTCTTTCCATAATGCATCTCCATCATCCGCATCAACACGGACAGGCTCATCTTCAGCATGGCATCCGTCGGTCTGCCCTGCACTACATTCGCAAGCTGACCGAATATTTCCCGTTCATTTTCATTTACCCGCTCACTCTGTTTCAAATAGAAATGCTCATTGTAAAGCGCCGCGATCTGCATTCTGAGCATATCTTTTGCCGACTCAAAACTTAGACCATCCACGTCTTTTAAGCTCAGAAAAATCACAGGGTACTGGTTCATCCACTCTCTGCAGATTTTATTATTTTCTGCGATCTTCAATCCCTCAAACAGCTCACTGCTGTCCTTCCGAGCATCAAAAAAACTCGCCAGCATACTCATCCCAAGTGTTTTTCCAAATCGGCGCGGCCGGGTAACAAGAGTCACCTGTGTCGAAAATGTCTTTAGAAGTTCTTCGATTAATCCAGTTTTATCGACATAGTACGATCCAGTTTTTCTAATCTCTTCAAAATTGGATACTCCTACCGGGATGTTTAGTCTCTTCATTTTCGCTCCTCACATTTAAACGTGATTTCTATACTGCCTTTCGCTTAAATTTTAGCATTTTCCTATATCAACTCTCTGTTTGCATTCTGCTATTTTTTATTGGCTTTCATAAACATTCTCTTTGCTTTTCGAGAGCTTATAGTGTTATGATAACATGAATTAACTTCAAACACAGCACCTGCTGCCGGACCACGTTCAGCTTTTCCTACGCGTTCTCCATATAGAGAAACAGAACCAGATATCCCCTTTTCAGAGAATACCAGGTTCT
Source organism: Clostridium sp. OF03-18AA (assembly GCF_003478035.1). Lineage (GTDB taxonomy): Bacteria > Bacillota > Clostridia > Lachnospirales > Lachnospiraceae > Pilosibacter. The sequence continues at coordinate 34,936 of NZ_QUEP01000004.1, read as the reverse complement.
GTCCTCTACATCTGCTTTTTATGAATTCATCTCAGCAAAACCATTCAATGAATTCTGCATTTTTATTTACCAGTCCATGCCCCGTCCGGACCAACTTCATATCCATCCGGTGTAGTCGTGTTTGCAAGCATTGCGCCCTGCGGCTGCTTCATACCTTCACTGAAGTAGTACCACTTTCCGTCGATCAGATGCCAGCCAGTGTACATATGTCCCTGACTTCCGTCAGCCTGATTATGCAGGTAATACCAGATTCCATTGTCTTTGATCCAACCGGTCTGCATGTAGCCGTTCTCATCGAAGTGATACCACTGCTGTTTTCCATTCCAGCCGATCAGTTTCCAGGAAGACTTCGGATAGCTTCCGTCCTTCGCCTCAAACCACCAGCCTTTTTCATTCCGCTTCCAGAATCCTTCCAATGTGGAGGCTGATACCAGGCTTGTCTTCCTCGTCGTACTGGATGCCGGTTCGTCACTATCATCGCTGTCGGAACTGTTAGTGTTAGCTTTTGCTTTTACCGTTACAGTGATCGTCTTCGTTGCGGAAGCTCCCTTGCTGTCGGTTATCTTATACATTACATGGTAAGTGCCAGCCTTTGTGGTGTCGACATCGTTTGCAATCACCTCGATCTTTGCTGTCAGATCTCCATCTTCCGCATCCGCAGCTGCCACATTCTTCTTTGCATCAAAGCTGTCGCCTGCGGTCAGGGTTACGTCCTTTGCGCTGATTGTCGGAATGGCATTTAATGTCTCCATCTTCGGGTTGACTGTAACCGTGATGGTCTTCGTCACAGTCGCTCCATCACTGTCCGTTACTTTATAGATTACTTTATAAAGTCCCGCTTTCTTGGTATCCACATCATTATAGGTGATCTCGATTTTGTCTGTAAGATCCTCATCTTCCTCATCCCAGGCAGTGACTCCATCCTTCGGGTCGAACTTATCCTCTACCGTTAAGGTTATGTCCTCTGCAGTAATTACCGGTACGGAATTCATTACCAGCGCTTCCGGCATGACATCTACTTCAACCATGCAATCTACAGAATGGTAATTTTTATCATCCGGTGTGTATACTGCCTCAAACTTCTGGAGCCCATATTCCTTTAAAATGGTTTTAGGATTCTTCCACTTAAACTCCTTTGGTAAGCCTTTTACCTCAGAAAGTTTCTGCCACTGGTCAGCAATCAGTCCCGTAGGAAGCATCTCTTCATAGGCCGGCTCTGCCTGCTTGATCATCATTGTCACCGGAACGATAAAGGCCGTTCCATTATTTAAGGTAATGTACACCTTTTCACTATATTTTCCAACTGCATTATCTGTTTTAGGTGTAATCGTAACTTCCCTACCTGTCACACCAATATCAAAAATCGTATCATCTGAACAAAATGCCGTGATAGAGAACTCTTCCGCGTTGCTGCTGGTCGCGATCACAGTCTTAGGCTCTGCATCTTCTTTATATTCAACACTGCCAAACGCAACGGAATCCGGTGTTACTTTATAACTGCTCTTGATCCACTTTGCATAATATGTATGCCCTGACTCCGTTGTTGTTACTGCATGCCCATTAAATTCAGCATTATCATACCACTCTGCACAATATCCATCTTTTACAACAGCGTCTATGCCATTTGCCTGATCCAAAACGATTCCGCCGTTTGCAACAAGAATAATTCCTGCGTCATTGCTTATTCCCGAATCAGATCTTGCTTTTTGGGCATCCCTGTTATTGGCAACGTAAATTACACAATTTTTATTAAATTTATTTACAGATCCACCAGTATAACCTGTATTAGTATCATCTCCAAAACACTGGGATCCAAATGTAACATTCTCAGCTTTTGACAAATCAAGTCTATCAAGGTTTGCGCAACCTGCGAACATCTTGCTCTGAAGCTCAACATTTTTTCCAGTAAATTTGGCATTCTTAATACCATGATTGGAACGGAATGCTGCCTCTTTTTTGTCAGAAGCCTTTGTATTTTTTGCCGTTACAATCAAATTTTCCGGCACATTGTTCTTAGCGAAGCAATACCCATCAAATTCATAGCTATTTCCACTGATGGTCAATGTCTGCAGTGAGTTTGTTGCAATTCGATTAATATTTTTAGCGATCTCGCTATCCCCATCCATGGACAGTTTTTTTAACCCGGTCAGCTCATTAATCCTTCCGCTTATAGTGCCCTTTGCGTTGATCTCCTCAAGATTTACTGCTGCTGTTTCCCCTGGCTGCCCAGTCTCTTTAAACGAATTATTCATTGCAACACTTGTGTTTTCTGCCGTTTCAATATAAGAAAGACTGCTGCACCCAGTAAATGAATTACCATTTAATGCCACATTATCGGAATCTATATATATTTTTTCCAACTCGGCGCAGCGTCCAAACGCTCTTCCATCCACTAATCTCACTTTCTTCGGCAGTATTAACTCCCTTAATCCTGAATCATAGAATGCATACCCAGAAATCTGTGTTACATTCTTTAAATCAATGTTTTTCAAACTTGATGTGCCCGAAAATGCATTCGTACCGATCTTTTCAATCGATTTACCCAATGTTATAGATTCCAGTGCGTTACATCTACAAAACATTGCATTCGGAATTTCTGTTCGTTTGTCTTCTACTACTACTTCTCTTAAACCAGATCCATTAAATGCATTAGAGTTTGCACCACGCATTCCAAACTCCCAGCTGTCCTTAATTGTGACACTGTCAAGATTCGGTATCTCTGCAAATCCATATGCGCCAATATATTTAAGATTCGACCACTCATCAAAATTTACTGAAAACATAGTTTTGCGAAATGCAGCACAGCCAACACCTTCAAAGCTGGACGGAAGCCATTTCTCCAGATCTATACCTTCTCCAAGACTTGTACATCCATCAAACATGCTCGTCGGCACATATCTTCCCTTATATATGTTTGTATTTGAATCTGAATCAACCAACTCAGGGGCTTCGAAATTTTCCGGCCATGTAACTGTTGTAAGCGCTGTGTCATTACGGAAAATACAATCTCCCAAACTCTCTACACTAAGAGGAATATTTGCTTCCTCTAAATTTATCATATTGCTGAATGCCCATGATCCAATCGAAGTTATGCCAGATTCCATTTCTACTTTTTGGATGGAGTCCAAATAGTCCTTCCACGGTCTGTTATCTTCTGTGTTATTTATTGTAAAATCAGCCATACGGCCATTTCCACTAATTCTTAGAGTATAGAATTCCTCCGCTTCTGAATTCTTTTCCAGACTCCATTTGGTTGACTCCGTAAAATTACCCTCCTCATCAACAGGTCCGCAGTTTCCACTTAAAACTTCAACCGTTGCCTCTGAAGATTGATTTACGATCTGCTTTGTCTGTACTGTCTCCGCATACCCCGCCATCGGAGTCACTGCCATCGCCGCCGTTGCGGTAAGCAGCACTGTCAGCATTTTCTTTGATTTGATCAACTTCATCTTCTTCATACTGTCCCTTCTTTCTGATTGATACCTTTGTATCCTATCCACACATTGATCAATTACTTGTACACATACCTTTGGGTGAATCATTCTGCAAGAACTTCTTCCATCTGCTTTTCTGCTCCTACGGCACATGAAGGAATTTCATTGCCTGAAGTCTTCTTTTTCTGTGCCTGAAAGCTTCTGATAAACGGATCATACAACTCTTTCTCCGCCTTCACCCTCGCCTGCACCGCCTCATTAAACGCAGTGAAGGTCCCAAGATTGTAGACTTTTCCCTGAAATCCGATGCTGGCCCGCCAGGTTCCGTTGGATCTCCGATATACACCGCGGTGACCGCTGGTGTTGTTGACGCAGGTCTTTCGGCACGCGATGCGCTCCACGCAGGTTCCGTCCACAAAGTGAATTGCCTTGCGCATATTTTTCTGTCGGGTTTCATTGCGGAAACAGCCGCAGCTCTTTGTCTTTCCGTCCCTGAGATTTTCCTTCTGACAGACGCATACATTTCCGCAATCACACCTGCAAAGCCACAGATCCTGCAGTCTGCCCAAAACCCCAGCATTTTCTTCTGCTATTTTTCCAGGTTCTCCTTCCTTGCCAGTACCATAGACTGAAATCTCATCTTGATTCGCCAGCCGCAGGACCACAAGTCTCCCGTACCTCTGCCCGGTAAGATCCAGCCAGCGGTTCGTCATCCTTTTTTTTCGCAGACAGCCACAACTCTTCGTATGACCGTTTTTCAGATGGGATTCCTGGACAAGACAGACTCTGCCACAGCCACACTGGCATTCCCAGTATTTCTTTGAATCTTTTCCCCGGTAAGCCAGCTTCTGAACCACCAGATTCCCAAACTTTTTCCCGACCATGGTATCCTGCATCATCCGTTCGCCTCTATTCATGACATAATGGGTATTATGTCGTATTGGAAGTTCTACTTTTTTTAATCATCCAGTATCTGAGGTGTAATCAGAATACCAAATGATTAAAAATTCATATGTGTACATAAGTTATCATATCACGAACGGTCTCGAAATACAATAAATTTCAGTGAATCCGAGCTCTTTTTGGCATATTTAGTTAATGCGTCATTACGGCAACGAAGAAATGGAGATAAAAATTCCGAAGATCTCAGCGCCACCGCATGACATAATACCCATTATGTCATAACGGCTGTTCTCCTTTTTTAATCTCTTCCGTCTTATTTTTTTCTGCCCCGCCCCATGATTCGTTCCCTGCGAGTCCCAGTTCCAGCTCTCGCGCACACGCCTCCTCACTTGTGATCATCGTATACCGTCTCGTCGTCTCGATACTGCTGTGTCCCAGATAATCTGCCAGTCTCACGAGATCCCGTTCTCTCTCATAAAAGCATCTCGCAAACAGGTGTCTCAGATTGTGTGGAAACACCTTTGACGGCAGTACTCTCGCCGGTTCGCATAATTCCTTCATCTCCACCCAGATATTTCTCCGGTCTACCGGATTTCCATTCTTTGTGGCAAATATTATCCCGCTTGTGATCCTGTTTCTCCGGCAATAATCCCGCAGAAATATCACAAGAGACCTCGCCATAAGAATCACTCTCTGTTTTCCTTTAAAATAGATCTCTATTTTCTGTCTCGATAGTGTCTCCACCGTCAGATACCGAAGTTCACCGATCCGCATTCCTGTCGCCGCGATTGTCCTCAGAATTTCGGAAAGCCGCTCTCTCTTTTCCGAAACTGCTGCATTTAACAGCCTGTAATATTCTTCCTTTCCAATCTCCCTGCTCTTCTCCCGAAAGATCTGCTTCTGTACCCGGCAGGTGTGGATAGAGAATTCCGCCTGTCCTGCCCATTTCAGATATGAATTCACTGCCGTGATCATGGAATTTACACTCGATATCTTCCATGCATTCAAAATATATGATTTATACTCCATCATCAGCTCCCTGCTGATCTCTCTTCCGTTCGAAAACTGTAGAAAATTCTCCGCATCCCGCAGATATTTTCCTACCGTATTCTCACTCATCTCCCTGTCCCTCAGGTATTCCCCGTACTCTCTAAGTTCACTCATACATAACATAAAAAATCCTCCATTTATCAGTCTTCTATCATTATAACCAACAAACGAAGGATAAACCAAGGACACCATAACGCAAAAATCCCCGCCCGGAAACCCGGACGGGGATCATCACCTGTTGTGACACTACCGGCAGAATCACTCTGCCTACTTTATATACATTTACAATTCACGTAAATTATTTAGCTGCTGCAGCCTTTGCTTCTTTGATCTTCTCTGTCAGCATCGGAACGATCTTGTTTAAGTCGCCTACGATACCGTAGTCAGCTACATCGAAGATCGGAGCGGACTCATCTTTGTTGATCGCAATGATGATGTCAGACTCTTCCATACCAGCTACGTGCTGGATAGCACCGGAAATACCGATTGCGAAGTATACGTGCGGACGAACAGTCTTACCAGTCTGTCCTACCTGAAGATCTTTCGGCTTCCAGCCGGAATCTACAACTGCACGAGAGCAGCTTACTGTACCGCCAATAGCCTCAGCGAGGTCATCAAGCAGTTTGAAGTTCTCTGCGCTGCCAACTCCACGGCCACCGGAAACAAGGATCTTTGCATCCATGATATCAGCTACGTCGGATACTGCCTTAACGATCTCGAGAATCTCAACGTACTTGTTGTCCGGAGTGAAGCCCGGGTTGAATTCGACAATTTCAGCTTTTCTGCCAGCCTCACGGTCAAGCTTCTGCATAACGCCTGGACGTACTGTAGCCATCTGCGGACGGAATTCCGGGCAAGCGATTGTAGCGATCGTGTTGCCGCCGAATGCCGGACGGGTCATAAGGAGCTGACCATGTTTCTGCTCTTTACCCGGCATAGCTACGAGCGGGAAATCTCCGATATCGAGCTGTGTGCAGTCTGCTGTAAGACCTGTATGGATACGTGCGCAAACACGCGGGCCAAGGTCACGACCGATTGCTGTAGCACCGATTAAGAAGATGTCCGGCTTGAACTCGTTGATAACAGATGTGATCGCATGAGTATACGGCTCAGTTCTGTAATCTTTTAATTCTGGATCGTCAACAACGATAACTTTGTCTGCACCGTACTCACCGAGTTCGTCTGCAAGACCTTTTACGTTGGAACCAACTAAAACTGCTGTTACAGTTGTTCCTAAATCTTTTGCCAGGTCTTTACCTTTACCGATCAGCTCCAGAGCGATGCTGCTGATCTGATTGTCTACCTGCTGTGCAAAGACATATACACCCTTATATTCTGCTAAATTCATCACTTTTCACCACACTTTTCTTTTTTTGAATTAAAGTACATGTTTCTCAGTAAGTTTCTCAACAATGTAATTTGCAGCTGCGGACGGATCAAGGTTTGTCTCCTTAACGCCTGCACCCTTTCTTACTTTGTCGGAAGCCTTAGCGATCTGAGTCGGGGATCCCTTAAGACCAAGGTTGGAATCAAGGACATCTTTCAGATCTTTTCTGCCCCAAACGGTGATCTCTTTCTTGTATGCATCGAAGATTCCGCCCGGAGTCATGTAACGCGGCTCATTTAATTCAGAAAGTGCTGTAATTAAGCACGGCATTTTAGCCTTTAACATCATGTATCTATCATCGAACTGACGCTTAACGATTACGGAATCGCCATCGATCTCGATGCCCTCAGCATAGCTGATTACCGGAAGACCAAGGTGCTCAGAGATCTGCGGACCTACCTGAGCTGTATCACCATCGATAGCCTGACGGCCTGTGATGATGAGGTCATAGTCAAGGTTTCTTAAAGCACCAGCGATTGTCTGGGATGTAGCCCATGTATCAGCACCGCCGAGAACACGGTCTGTAACAAGGATACCGTTATCAGCGCCCATAGCCATAGCCTCACGAAGAACTTCCTCAGCCTTCGGAAGACCCATTGTAACTACTGTAACTTCTGCACCATACTGATCTTTTAAGCGAAGAGCTGCCTCCAGACCAGCTTTATCATCCGGGTTCATGATTGTGAGCATAGCTGCTCTGTCAAGTGTTCCATCCGGTTTGAACTTTACGCCGCCCTTAGTATCCGGCACCTGTTTTACACAAACAACGATTTTCACTGTATTTCACTCCTTATTTTCATTTATAGTTATGATCTTCCAGCTGTTAAATTATTATTTTAACAGTGCGCCGGAGATAACCATTCTCTGAACTTCACTTGTTCCTTCGTAGATCTCGGTGATCTTAGCATCACGCATCATACGCTCTACGTCGTACTCTCTGATGTAACCATAACCACCATGGAGCTGTACAGCCTTTGTTGTTACTTCCATAGCAACCTCTGCTGCATACAGTTTAGCCATTGCTGCCTCTACGCCGTAGGACTTCTGAGTAGCCTTAGCCATTGCTGCACGGTAAACCATCATCTGAGCAGCTTTTACCTTTGTTGCCATATCAGCAAGCTGGAACTGTGTGTTCTGGAACTGACCGATTGTGCGGCCGAACTGCTTTCTCTCTTTTACGTAAGCAACTGTTCTGTCAAGAGCGCCCTCTGCAAGCCCAAGAGCCTGAGCAGCGATACCGATACGTCCGCCGTCAAGAGTATGCATAGCGATCTTGAAGCCCTCACCCTTCTTACCTAAGAGGTTGTCCTTCGGGATACGGCAGTCTGTGAAAATAAGTTCATATGTTGCAGATCCGCGGATACCCATCTTCTTCTCTTTTGTACCAAAAGTGAAGCCCGGTGTACCTTTCTCTACGATAAATGCGGAAATCTCTTTCTGCATTTTGCCACGTTTCTCAACAGTGCCTGTTACAGCGATAACGATGTATGTATCAGCATACTTACCGTTAGTGATGAAGCACTTGGAACCGTTTAATACCCACTCGTCGCCGTCTAAAACAGCTTTTGTCTGCTGACCCTGAGCATCTGTACCAGCGCCCGGCTCAGTTAAACCGAATGCGCCTAACTTCTCGCCTTTTGCAAGCGGAACGAGGAATTTCTGCTTCTGCTCTTCTGTTCCGAATGTCATGATCGGATCCATGCAAAGGGATGTATGTGCGGAAACGATAACGCCTGTAGTACCGCAAACTTTGGAAAGCTCCTCAACGCACATAGCGTATGTAAGCGGATCACAGCCCTGTCCACCATACTCCTTCGGTACCGGAATACCGAGGAAACCGTTTTTAGCCATCTTCTCTACGGTTTCAACCGGGAATCTCTCTTCCTCATCAACCTCCTGAGCAAGGGGTTTGACTTCCTTCTCGGCGAAATCATGGAACAGTGTTCTCGCCATCTCATGCTCTTTACCTAATGTAAAATCCATGTTTTTAGTTCCTCCTTGTGAATTGTATCATGTATAACATGGGGGAATGTGGATGCTTCACTCCCCCGATGTACCTAATTTAGTACATGCCTTTTCATTATAACATATTGTGAAAAAATAAACAATCGTAATAAAAAAATAATTCGAAATTTACTCTTCTGTTATAAAAGGCATATTGCCTGACGGGATAAGATCACCGTCAGGCAACCCTTACATTATTATTTGCTGTAATCGTAGAAGCCCTTGCCAGTCTTTCTTCCAAGAAGACCACCGCGAACCATCTTCTTAAGAAGCGGATGCGGACGATACTTCGGATCGCCTGTCTCTGTCTCAAGAACGTTCATGATTGCAAGAACAACATCAAGACCGATTAAATCACCGAGTGCTAACGGTCCCATCGGATGGTTAGCGCCAAGCTTCATGGCAGTATCGATACCCTCTACGGAAGCAACGCCATCAGCGTAAATGCCGACTGCTTCGTTGACCATCGGAATAAGAATTCTGTTTACAACGAAACCAGCAGCCTCTTCTACCTGTACCGGAGTCTTGCCGATCTCCTCGGAGATCTTCTTAACTGCTTCAACATCTTCCGGTTTTGTGTTTAAACCAGCAATAACCTCAACCAGCTTCATAACCGGAGCCGGGTTGAAGAAATGCATACCGATTACATGTCTCTCAACTGCGCCGCCGATCTCTGTGATGGAAAGGGAAGAAGTGTTTGTAGCAAAGATACAGCTCGGTTTGCAGATTGCGTCGAGCTCTTTGAATGTCTGCTTCTTGATCTCCATGTTCTCGATTGCAGCCTCAACAACGAGGTCGCAGTCACCACAGATATCTTTTACGCCTGTTGTGATCTTGTTCAGGATCTTGTCAGCCTCTTCCTGAGTCATTTTACCTTTTGCGATTCTCTTCTCGAATCCAGCGGCAATTTTCTTCTTTCCGTTCGCTGCAAATGTCTCATTGATGTCGCAGAGCATTACCTCATAGCCTTCTGTCTGTGCGAATGCCTGTGCAATACCGGAACCCATGGTTCCAGCGCCGATAATACCAACTTTCATGATTTTATCTCCTTTATGCAAACATATGATGTAGACTTACTGATCGCTGTTCAGACTGAACAGTTCCATTTATTTGTTTTTGAAGCCGTCCACTTTTCTCTTTTCGAGGAACGCCTTCATTCCTTCCTTCTGGTCCTCGGTCTCGAAGCACTCGGAGAAATATTTCTCTTCGATGGAGATTGCGTGGTCAAGGTCGGAAAGATAACCATCTGTCAGGGACTCCTTGGAATTTCTGACAGCGATCGGTGCGTTGGAGGCGATCTTCTTTGCCAGTTTCATAACTGTCGGCATAAGTTCTTCCTTCGTGCACACACCGTTTACAAGACCGATCCGGTATGCTTCGTCTGCTTTGATATTGACAGCAGCATATACCATTTCCTTTGCTTTTCCGGTTCCAATCAGTCTTGCGAGACGCTGCGTTCCACCGAATCCCGGAGTGATGCCAAGACCAACCTCCGGCTGTCCGAACATAGCGTTTTCGGAGCAGTAACGGATATCACAGCTCATTGCAAGTTCATTTCCACCGCCAAGCGCGAAACCGTTGACAGCTGCGATCGACGGGATCGGAAGTGTCTCCAGCTTACGGAAAACATCGTTTCCAGCTTTACTGAACTCACGTGCCTCCTGTACAGTCATTGTGCTCATTGCAGCGATATCTGCGCCGGCAACAAAGGATTTCTCACCCGCGCCGGTCACAACCAGCACTCTTGTTGTACCAAGATCGATGCTGTCAAGAACAGCGTCTAAATCCTGAATAACCTCTGTATTTAAAGCATTTAATGCCTCCGGACGGTTGATGGTGATAACACCAACAAAACCGTCCTGCTCATATTTTACAAAACCCATATGTAGTTCTCCTCAGATTTTGCCAAAGTCCCAGATTAGTCTCTCTCTACGATTGTAGCGCAGCCCATTCCGCCGCCGATGCAAAGAGTTGCAAGCCCCTTCTTAGCATCTGCTTTCTCCATCTCATGAAGAAGTGTAACAAGGATACGGCATCCGGAAGCTCCTACCGGGTGTCCGAGAGCGATCGCGCCGCCATTCGGGTTTAACTTGTTAAGGTCAAAGCCAAGCTCTTTGCCTACTGCTACAGACTGTGCAGCGAATGCCTCGTTAGCCTCGATGATATCGAAGTCTTTGATCTCCATGCCTGTTCTCTTAAGAACTTTTCTTGTAGCTGCAACCGGTCCGATACCCATGATCTTCGGATCTACGCCGCCGAGAGCACCAGCAACCCATGTAGCCATCGGCTTAACACCGAGCTCTTTAGCTTTCTCTTCGCTCATAACAACAACTGCAGCTGCGCCGTCGTTGATTCCTGAGGAGTTACCAGCTGTAACTAAGCCGCCGTCTTTCTTGAATGCCGGTTTTAACTTACCAAGAGTCTCAACCGTTGTTCCGTGACGCGGGCCTTCATCTGTATCTACGATAACTGTCTCTTTTTTCTTCTTAACTTCTACCGGAACGATCTCGTCCTTGAATGCGCCGGACTTCTGAGCAGCCTCTGCCTTCTGCTGGCTTACTGCAGCGAACTTGTCCAGTTCTTCTCTTGTAAGACCCCACTGATCGCAGATGTTCTCAGCTGTGATACCCATGTGGTAGTTGTTGAATGCATCCCAGAGAGCATCGTTAACCATTGTATCAACTAATGTAGCATTGCCCATACGGTATCCGTAACGGCCCTTCATCATAGCATACGGAGCCATGGACATGTTCTCCATACCACCTGCAACAACGATATCAGCATCACCGGAAAGGATCATCTCAGCTGCCATGTTAACAGCCTCAAGACCGGAACCGCATACTACGTTGATCGTTACAGCCGGAACCTCGATCGGGAGACCAGCTTTTAATGTAGCCTGACGTGCTACGTTCTGTCCCTGACCAGCCTGGATTACGCAGCCCATGTAAACCTGGTCAACAGCTTCCGGAGCAACTCCTGCTCTCTTTAAAGCCTCTTTGATTACGATTGCGCCAAGTTCCGGAGCCGGTACTGTGCTTAATTCGCCACCCATTGTTCCGATTGCCGTACGGCATGCACCTGCAAGTACAACTTTCTTTGCCATTTTCTTTTCCTCCTCATTATACCGCTGCCAAGCTCTACACCATATATTTTTCCATAAGCAAGGCAGTATATTATGTATAACTAATCATATCACCAAACCGTTTTGCTGTCAAATCATTATCAAAAGCTTTTTATATATTTTTTCTAAACAAATTAGGAACTTTACTCTTCATTTCGTACAAAAGTTACTTTTATGCTCTGACGCGTCACTTTCTGTTTTTGTCATGTTTTATCATTTCTTTCTATTCCTTTTTCACCGGATTTCTTGACCTTGCCGGCAGATAATGATAAAATAATGTCAGAGTTTGGCCCCGGATCCTATGATCCCGGCAAAGTTCTGAGATGCAGTAATATTTTTATGGTTACAAAGAGAGGGTATTAAAATGGATTTCAAACAGATGTATCAGGAAAAGCTGGTTTCCGCTGAGAAAGCAGCTTCCGTTATCAAATCCGGTGACTGGGTCGATTACGGCTGGACAACAGCAACTCCGATCGCAGTCGATAAGGAAATCGCAAAAAGACTTCCGGAATTAACTGACGTAAACTTCCGCGGCGGTATCTTAATGTGGGTACCGGAGATCTTCAAGATCGAGAACCCGGCTGAACATATGACATGGAACTCCTGGCATATGAGCGGGATCGAGAGAAAAGCGATCGCACAGGGCTTCTGCTACTACGCTCCGCTCCGTTACTCCGAGCTTCCGAGATATTACAGAGAATCCCAGAACAAGCCGGATGTCGCTGTCTTCCAGGTTTCCCCGATGGACGAGCACGGTTTCTTCAACTTCGGACCGAACGCATCCCATATGGCTGCTGTCTGCGAGACCTCCAAGGTCGTTATCGTGGAAGTAAATGAAAATATGCCGGTATGCTTCGGCGGTACTGAGGAAGGTGTTCATATCTCCCACGTTGACATGATCGTAGAAGGTGACAACCCGGCGATCGCTGAGATGGGCGGCGCTGCAGCTGCAAGCGATGTCGATGAAGCAGTTGCAAAGCTGATCCTTGAGGAGATCCCGGACGGAGCATGCTTACAGCTCGGTATCGGCGGAATGCCGAACGCAGTCGGTGCTCTGATCGCAAAATCCGACTTAAAGGATCTCGGTGTGCACACAGAGATGTACGTTGACGCTTTCGTTGATATCGCAAACGCAGGAAAGATCACCGGCGCGAGAAAGAATATCGACAAAGGCCGTCAGGTTTATGCATTCGGCGCAGGTACAAAGAAATTATACGACTACTTAAATAAGAATCCGGAGTGCATGTCCGCACCGGTCGACTACACAAACGATGTCCGCACGATTGCGTCTCTCGACAACTTCATGTCCATCAACAACGCAGTTGACCTTGACCTCTTTGGCCAGGTAAATGCTGAGTCCGCAGGAATCAAGCACATCAGCGGAGCCGGCGGACAGCTCGACTTCGTTCTGGGCGCTTATCTTTCCAAGGGCGGAAAGAGCTTCATCTGCTGCTCTTCTACCTTCAAGAAGAAAGACGGCACCTTAGAGTCCAGGATCGTTCCGACTCTGGCTCCTGGCTCCATCGTTACCGATACCCGTGCGAATATCCACTATCTCGTTACTGAGTACGGTAAAGTAAACTTAAAAGGTCTCTCCACATGGCAGAAGACTGAAGCGATCATCTCCGTAGCACATCCGCAGTTCCGCGACCAGCTGATCGCAGAGGCTGAGAAGATGCATATCTGGAGAGCAAGCAACAAGAGATAGTATTTTCCCGTTTTTTCAGGAGAGCTTTCATTTTAGGAAGGCTCTCCTTCTTCTTTCTTTGTCTCGCCCTCTGCTTTTTCCGTTGAATGAAGATTAAACTGTTTGATCCGGCGTGTCGCGATCGGACCGCCGATCGCACATCCGGCAACAAGTCCGAAGGTTGCAGATGCAATCGCAAAGCTTCACATTTTTGTATCATAAGCCAATCTCCTGCTACACTATTTTCAGATATGTATTTTGCGTACCATTTGTGTCCATTTTTTTGACGGGAAGTTCCATCGGAATTTCCTGTAAACAAGTGAAAACACGCTTCGCGAGTTTCCCCTTGTTATCGCGACAGTCGCCAAGGTCTCGCGCAAGCGCGGACTTTGGCTCGTTGTCCGCAAAAAAGCAGCAGCATTTTCTGACATTCTCTCCAGAAAATGCTGCTGCTTTTTATTTCTGCAAATGATCTCTTTCTCTAAACGATCCGCTAAATCTGAATTTTTTCTCCACTCACAGATTCAGGATCGGCTCCATCAGCGTGATCCCGCTCTCCCCGGCTAATTTCTGCCTGCAGATCTCGAGAAGATGTTCCTGATATGGAGATTCATCCCCTGCCCGGTACAGATAGTACAGGGTCCGGTTCGGGAGCTCCACATCCAGTTCATGGATGGAAACCGGGGTGCTTTTTAAGATGCTCTTTGCAACCGACACAGGTAGAAACGCCCAGTTGTCACCATTCTGCGTAAAGTACTGTAAAAAGCCCATTTCATCGAGATAAACACTCGGAACGGCCGCACTACTGAAATAGTAGTTGTGCCAACTGTCAAAATTCTGATCCCACTGCGTCCGGATCTCCTTGCGAGGATCGAGGTCCGAAATGCTGATCCGCTTCGGAAGTTTCAGCTCCGTCCCGACGACCAGGCAGAGCTTTTCTTTAAACAGGATCTCCGTCTTTACCTGGGAAGAGTACATCGGATCCGTGATAAATGCGATATCCACCGTCTTATTGTTCACATACCCATAGGCATCACTGGAATGGAGTGTCGTCACATGCAGGCTGCACTCCGGCGTATCTTTCATGAACTCCTGAAACACGGTCGGAAGCATGAATGCCAGGAGACTTCCTACACTCGCAACATAGAAACTCTTCTCATTTCCAAGGAGCGATTCTTCCTGTGTCTCGTTCCAGAGAGCCTGCCAGCGATGAGCGATCCCGACAAAGGCACGTCCCTGTCTCGTGAGTTCCACATGGCGGACTCCTTTATTCCGGATAAACAGGGAATATCCAAGTTCTTCCTCCAGCGCCCGGATCCTTCGTCCAAGAGCCGGCTGTGTGATATATAATTTTTCTGCCGCCGCGGAAAAACTTCCGCACTGAGCGATCTTTAAAAATGCTTCAATTTCCAGAAATGTCATCACGTTCTCCTTTCTGCCGGGACCGGCAGTTTTCTATTTCGATCCTGCTTTCACACATGTTTTTTTATAACGCTCATCTCTCTTCTGCTTTTTTACCACAGGATTTCATTTTTGTCCAGAAATATTATTTGAAAATAGTTCAATTCTGAAAACTAAAAGTTTGACAGCTACCATTTTCCATTTCTGTTTCTTCTATATTTATAGTAACATTCTTTTCAGTTAAATGTTAATATTTATGAATATTATATCAAAAAAAGAAACATTTTACAATTATATTCACTTATGGTATCATTTAAGCATAAACAAGAACGAATTGTTCGAATCTCAGGGGAATATCAAAACATACAGGGAGGAAATCATTATGATGCTTACAAAGAGGATCCAGAACATTAAACCGGCCGCTACACTTGCACTGACCGGAAAGGTCGCTGAATTAAGAAAACAGGGAATCGATGTGATCGCCTTCAACCTCGGCGAACCGGATTTCGGTACTCCGCAGAATATCTGTGATGCGGCAAAGGCAGCGATCGATGCCCAGAAAACAAAATACACGGTTGTCTCCGGTATCATGGACTTAAAAGAAGCGATCTGTGCAAAATTCTTAAAAGACAACAATGTCGTTTACAAACCGAACGAGATCTGTATCGGAACCGGCGCAAAACAGCCGCTCGTCAATGCAGTTCTTGCCCTCTGTGAAGAAGGTGACGAGGTTATCATCCCGACTCCGTGCTGGGTCAGCTACATCGAGATGGTAAAACTTTCCGGTGCTACTCCGGTCCTCGTACAGAACCGTGAGGAAGACGGTTTCGCCCTCAACGTGGAAGGTATCAAGAAAGCCATCACACCGAAAACAAAAGCGATCATGATCAACACACCGAACAACCCGACCGGTGCTGTATATACAAAAGAACAGCTCACAGAGCTCGCAGAACTTGCCTGCAAACATGACTTCTATATTATTTCCGATGAAGTTTACGAGAAGCTGATCTATGAAGGAAAGAAACACTTCTGCGTTGCTTCGATCTCCGAGGAAGTAAAGGATCGTACCGTTGTCATCAATGGTGTTTCCAAAGCTTACTCCATGACCGGATGGAGAGTTGGTTACGCAGCCGGAAATGCAGCTCTCATCAAAGGAATGACTTCTCTTCAGGGTCATACAACATCCAACACCTGCTCGATCGCCCAGTACGCAGCTCTCGAAGCGATCAGCGGACCGCAGGACAGCGTGGAATCCATGAGAGTTGAATTCGACAAACGCCGTAAATTCCTGGTAGAGCGCTTAAATTCCATGGATGGCATCACCTGCAACAACGCAGACGGCGCTTTCTACTTAATGCCGAATATGACTGTTTTCTATGATAAAGAGTGGAACGGAAAGAAGATCGCTGATTCCTTCGGAATGGC
Source organism: Clostridium sp. OF03-18AA (assembly GCF_003478035.1). Lineage (GTDB taxonomy): Bacteria > Bacillota > Clostridia > Lachnospirales > Lachnospiraceae > Pilosibacter. The sequence goes on along the minus strand of NZ_QUEP01000004.1, from coordinate 18,524 downwards.
AGATTACCTCCTTGCCGAGGCAAAGATCGCGGTTGTTCCGGGCGGTGCATTCGAGTCTCCGGACAACATCCGTATCGCTTACTCCAACTCCATGGAAAGCCTGATCGAAGGTATGAACCGTATGGAAGCAGCTTTAAAGAAACTTGGCTGATCTGACAACCTTCCATATTCGTAAAACTCTCCCGCTCCGGCGGTGATAAGGACAGATCAAACTTAGCTTTCTTCCCATATATTCAACGAACAACAGCAAGGATTCTCCTACTGACACGAAGCAAAGCACAGTCAGTCTCCGTGAAATTACCGACTGTGGATTGAAACAATATATGTGATGAAAAATCCCTGAAAAAAGCCTGTGAATGCAGGCTTTTTTCATTTACGCGAACAACAGGCCAAAGTCTGCGCTTACGCGAGACCTTGGCGACTGCCGCGATAACAAGAGAACACTCACGAAGCATGTTTTCACTTGTCTATGAGCGCCGGTCTCCCTGCCGCTATACAAATTTTCACATTTTTCACGACAGTATATGAGCCTCTCCCATGCGCTGTAACAGAATAAATATAATGTATTATTAACATTTAATGGTAAAATTTGTTATTTTTCATTCGACAACAATCATTTTACATTCCGCATGATTCATGCTATAATAATCAAATGAACGGAGAAGCCGCACCAACTTCTCCCAAAAACTTTCTTCTCATTATATTTTACAACGCGATATAAAAGAAACACAGCCGCCCGGAACGATAATTGGGGTATCGTCCGTGGCGGCTGTGTTCGTATAAAGATATAGCCGACATTTTCTATGTATACAAAGACCCTGAATGATCCCATTTTGCAGGAACAGCCAGAGCCTTTCTTTTTTTATTTCTCTCCGTTCAGTTCTTTCTTATAGACCTCAATGACTTTCTTCATCGCATCCGCACCCGGAGCTCCGATTGTCACACGTTTCTCCACGCAGGTCTTCATGGAGATCGCATCGTAGATATCTTCCTCAAATACCGGGCTGATCGACTTGAACTGCTCTAAAGTCAGATCGTCAAGCGCCTTGTTCTCATCGATGCAGAGAAGGACCAGCTGTCCGATAATTCCATGTGCATCGCGGAACGGAACACCGTGGTTTACAAGGTAGTCCGCAGCGTCTGTCGCGTTTGTGAAGCCGTTCTTTGCGCTCGCCTCCATCACATCCTTGCGGAAGGTCATCGTGGATACCATTCCTGTGAAGAGTAAGAGGCAGCCCTTTACGGTATCGATCGCATCGAAGGTCAGCTCCTTGTCCTCCTGGAGGTCTTTATCGTAAGCCAGCGGGATTCCCTTCATGACCGTCAGCATGGACATCAGAGCGCCGTAGACACGCCCGGCCTTTCCGCGGATCAGCTCAGCGATATCCGGATTCTTCTTCTGCGGCATGATGCTGCTTCCGGTGCTGTAGGAATCATCCATCTCCACGAAGCGGTACTCATTGCTGTTCCAGATGATGATCTCCTCGGAGAAACGGCTCAGATGCATTGCGATCGTGGAGAGCGCAGCCAGGAGCTCGATCAGGTAATCACGGTCGGATACGGAATCCATGCTGTTTAAGGTCGGTCCGTCAAAGCCGAGAAGCTCTGCAGTGTACTCACGGTCCAGCGGATAAGTTGTCCCTGCAAGAGCGCCGGATCCCAGCGGGCAGTAATTCATGCGCTTTCTGATATCAGCGAGGCGTCCTCTGTCACGGCGGAACATCTCATAATATGCGCCGACATGGTGCGCCAGTGTTACCGGCTGTGCCTTCTGAAGGTGGGTAAAGCCCGGCATGTAAGTATGAAGATTGTCCTCCATGAGCTTTAAGAGGACCTCAAGAAGTCCCTTTAAAAGTCCGTCCATCTCGTCGATCTCGTCTCGCGTGTAGAGCTTCATATCGAGAGCAACCTGGTCGTTTCTGCTGCGGCCGGTGTGGAGTCTCTTTCCTGCATCCCCGATCCGCTCGATCAGGTTCGCCTCAACGAAAGAGTGGATATCCTCGGACTCCGTTGTGATCTTTAAGGTTCCGTTGTCGATGTCCTCGCGGATGCTCTTTAAGCCTGCGATGATCGCGTCACGGTCCTCTTCTGTGAGGATCCCCTGTTTTGCGAGCATCGTCACATGCGCGATGCTGCCCGCGATATCCTGTCTGTAAAATTTCTGATCGAAGGAGATGGACTCATTAAAGTTATGTACTAACTGGTTTTCTTCCTTCGTAAATCTTCCGCCCCAAAGTTTCATAGCTGTTCCTCCGTTGTCTCTTTTCTATTATTTATAGTGTCTGTCAGATCTTCATCATCGAGATCCGGAATCTCTTCAAATTCCGGTTCTTCATCAGGATCTTCTTCCTCTTCCTGCTGCATGTTCCGGATCTGTTTCATTCTCTTTCTCGCTTCCCGGCGATCCATCTCCCTGCGCAAAAACCACAGAAGGATCAGGATCACGATGGATCCGCCTGAGATCAGACCGCCGGTCTTTAAGCCCTCCGGGAAATAGGAGAAGTCGATCACATGATCGCCGGCGCTCACATCGATAGCCAGGAATGCACCGAACGCCTTTCTCGTCTCCACCTTCTCACCATCCACTTTTACGGTCCATCCCTTATCAAACGGGATCGAGGTGAAAAGCATTCCCGCTTTCGCCGCACTCACGGTTCCGGAAAGTTTCGTATCTTTCCAGCTCGTCAGATGCATCGGGGACTGGTTCAGCCGGTCATAGACCTGGATCATCGCGTCCTCTGAGAACCGGTAGGCGATCGCATTTAACTGTTCGCCGGCCTCATCCGCCGTGAGCTTCACTTCTGCGCCCGGAGCCAGAGTTCCAAGCTCCAGAAGATATCCGCGGTCCACGTTGCTGAAGGATTTCTGTCCGGTCGGCAGTTCCGCCTTCACAGTCTTTACCTTCTTGTTCATGACGAACACATAATATTCGCCCGTCTCATCCGGTGTGAATGTGAAGGTGTTTTTATTCACCGTTCCGCCGGCATCCACCAGAACTTCATCCGCCCCGGAAACCAGGCAGAGATCATTCTGGACCTCCGCAGGATTATCCATCTCATACTGCCAGTTTTCCTCGATATCTGAAGGAAGGACAAAGCCGAGCGGCAGTGTGTAGAGATTTTCATAGAGATATGTTCCGCCGCTCTCCCTCAGATACATCATGAGCTCCGTGTTGGAGACTGCCTCGGAACAGAGTGCATATTTCACAGAAAAAATGCTGTCGACAAGCGGCGTGCTTCCAGTGATGCTGTAAGCATTTGTGGACGATTCACATCCAAGCTTCTTAAAGAACTTCGAGAGATCCGCGTTCGCCGTTGAGGAAAACAGGGATACTGACGGAAAGTTCATCCATGCCCCGTCATTCTTCGTCTTTCTCGTCTTTTTCTCCACCCGGTAGAAATCCGATGCCGGCTGCAGGGAATCCTTTAAGATCCGTACCTCCTCATTGTCGCTGGTGTAGGACTCACGGCTCGTTGTCGTCACACTCGTCACCGACATGTTGATCGAAGCCTCAACTGCGACCAGCGTCAGTGCCAGGAATCCGCACACCGTCCGCTTTCCGTCCTTATAGAGATACATCAGTCCGGCATAAGCCGCCAGGAAGATGATTGCCACATAGTAGACGATAAAGTGGAAATGTTCCTGTGTCACCAGCTTTTCCGCCAGCAGGACAAAGCACGCACTCCCCCAGAAGGCGATCGCGATATGCTTTTTCGGCGTCTCATCCAGATACATATACGCCCGGAAGCAGATAAACAGCATCAGGAAGATGTAGATGAAGGACTGTCTGCATGGAAGGCTGTTCGGATAGTGGAATCCATGCCAGATAAAGTTCAGCGCATTGATGGAAAAGCTCGCAAAAAAGATCAGGAGCAGTCCGCAGTAGACGGCTTTCTCCTTCACTGCGATCTTCTTACATGCGAGATACATCAAAAAGAAGAGGAATACCGCGACACCGCAGTAGATATTCGGCCAGTGGTCAAGACCGATCTCCGTCTCCACATTTCCGATATGGCGGGCGATCATGTCAAAGATCGGGAAATACGAGCTCCACGCCTTCGGGAAGTCAAAATCACCGGATGCCGTGCTCTGCAGCGCATAGATCTCCGGAAGCAGGATTCCTGCTGCCAGTCCGCCTGAGAGCAGCGAGTAAATTCCAAACCGGACGCAGCTGTCCACGTATTTTCTCACCGGCCCCGGCTTTTCCATGATCAGCAGTGCGATAAAATAAAGCACCAGGAACAGGCAGGTCATGATCGAGATATAGTAGTTTGAGAGGATCGAAAGTCCGAGCGTCACACAGTAAAGCATACCTTTCTGCTCTTTCACGAGTCTCTCAAGGCCGTATACGATCAGTGGGAACAGAAGAATGCAGTCCAGCCACATGATGTTCCAGCTGTACGCCGCCATGTATCCGGACAGGGCATAAAAGATCCCGAAGAACCCAACCCCCAGGATACAGTTCTGGCTGTGTTTCTTTAAATACCAGGCAAAGCTCAGCCCCGAAAGTCCGATCTTCAGAACAATCATGATCGTCATAAATTCGATGATAAACTTCTTCGGGCAGAGCAGGATCAGCCAGTTTAACGGGCTGGCCAGGTAGTAGGCATACAGCGCCGCGAAATTGACGCCCATTCCCACATCCCAGCTGTAAAGGAGACTTCCGCCGGTCCGCAGCTTATACTGGAACTCCGAAAAGAACGGGGCGTACTGGTGATACATATCTGTTCTCAGAAAGCACCTCTCCCCGAATGGAAAGATCCCTCTCTGAACGAAAATGCAGATCATGACGAGCACCGGGACAAAAAAGGCGATCAGAAGACCATCCCTCGGCTTTAAAAACGGCGTTGTCTGCCGCTTTTTCCTTCGATTTTCCGGACGATCCGCAGTTGGCTCATCCGGGATCGTATCGATTTCTTTTATTTCTGTCATAAAGTAAAAACTCCTCCGGCTTCATCAGCCTGTAATCATTTTTGCTTTTTCATACTCCCAACATCCGCCGGGCAGACATCGTAGATCATTTCTTTTTATCTCCTGTAAAGATCAGGATCTTGCTGAACACATAATTCAGAACAACGACCACCACGGAGATCAGCAGCTTGCAGATGAAAAACTCCATCTTCATGAGATCCACCATGATAAACAGCGCTGCCAGGTTAAATAAAAATGTCGCGATCCGGCATAAAATGAACGAGACAAATTCCTTCCATACCTTCGCCGGGTTTAAGGTGTGGCTTTCAAACACCCACCATTTGTTCGTCACAAATGCGAACAATACGGCTGCCACCCAGGCGATTGTCTGGGCCGGGACCGGATCCATCTTCCACATATAATATAGAAGATTCGAGATCGCGTAGTCGATCACCGTCGTCAGGACTCCGAAGATCAGATAAGCGATCCCTTCCCTGGCGAGACCGGACTTTTTTGTCCCCGTTTCCTGTCCGCTCTCCGGCTTCTCATTTTTTTCATTCATAAATATTTCCGTCCTTTTCCGGAATCATCGTTTTCAAAACGTTCCTCCGATTTTTTCAGGATTTCCCTATCATATTCGATAGTCTTTTTCATTTTAGTATACCAACGCAAAAAAGTAAAGGACTGACAGCCGAATTTCTAGCTGTCAGTCCTTCTTTTGTTACTTTTCACGGGTAGGAATTTTCTGAACTGAAAATTCCGTATGATACCGTTATGGTTGCGGATTTTGCCGATTCGGAATGCGAAGCATCGGCAAAATCCTGTTACAGGGCGCGGGCATGGAGTGCCCGTGTACTGTAACCTTCTTTTAAAGCGATTTTGAATGGATTTTGCTCGTAACTTGCCATGCATCCGAATGGAAGCTCCGTGGGAGGTTCCTGTAGGTATCCGGCTGCTGAACAGTTACGACGTTTTATTCTGCGAGCAGCTTCTCAACACTCACAAGTTTTACACACACGCAGAAGATCTCTGCCGCCTGTCTGAGGTCATCCAGGGATGGGAAGGACGGCGCGATCCTGATATTGGAGTCGTGCGGATCTTTTCCGTATGGGTAAGTCGCTCCGGCACCGGTCATCACAACACCGGCCTCTTTGCACTTCGCAACGATCGCTTTCGCGCATCCGTCAAGAGAGTCGAAGGAGACAAAATATCCGCCGTTCGGTTTTGTCCACTTCCCGATCTCCAGACCGCCAAGTTCCTTATTTAAGATCTCATCGACTGCCTCAAATTTTGGTCTGAGGATCTCAGCGTGCTTAGCCATCTGCGCTTTTAAACCATCGATATTTTTAAAGAAGCGGACATGACGGAGCTGGTTGATCTTATCATGGCTGATCATCTGGACATTCATCTGCTTCTTCAGCGCATCGATATTTGCCTTTGAAGTAGCGATCGCGGAGATTCCGGAGCCTGGGAAGCTGATCTTTGAAGTCGAACCGAATTTATATACCATGTCCGGATTTCCTGCTTTTTCACACTCAGAAAGAATGTCGAGGACATGATCCGGGTGATCCGGGTGCAGATGATGAACACAGTATGCGTTGTCCCAGTAGATACGGAAATCTTTCGCAGCCGGTTTCAGGTTTGCAAATCTTCTCACAGTCTCATCTGAGTAAGACTCACCGCTCGGGTTCGCATAGAGCGGAACGCACCAGATTCCCTTCACACTCTCGTCATTATTTACATATTTTTCAACAAGATCCATATCCGGACCTTCACCTGCCATCGGAATGTTGATCATCTCGATCCCGAAGTATTCCGTGATCGCGAAATGTCTGTCATATCCCGGGACCGGGCAGAGGAATTTCACCTTGTCAAGTCTGCACCACGGCGTACTTCCGCATACCCCGTGCGTCCAGGAACGGCTCACGGTATCGAACATCAGTGTCAGACTCGCGTTTCCGTACATCACGATATTCTCGGCCGGCGAGTCCATCATCGCACCCATGAGCTCTTTCGCCTCCTGGATCCCGGTCAGGACTCCGTAGTTTCTCACATCACCGTCCGATGTCATATAATCACTGCTGCTGTTTAAAACGTCCATCATAGGAAGAGAAAGGTCCAGCTGCTCTTTGCATGGCTTTCCCCGCGCCATATTCAGGCTGAGATTTTTTCCCTGATACTCCTTATACAGCGCTTCCAGCTGCTCCTTTAAAGACGCAAGTTCCTGTTTTGACATTTCGCGATATGGTTTCATGTCAGTTTCCTCCTCATGATTCAACGATATATTTCAGATTATCTTTTCCCTGAACACTTATTATAATTCATTAAAACCAATATTTCAACTTATAAAATAAAGTTTTGCTTCTGTTTTTTTATTTTTTTGAACCTGGCCCCATAAAAATCTTAGTCATTGCCGCCTGCAGCAGCTCCCTGTTCCCCGTTTTCAGCTCTTTCCGTGCTTCGGTCCGCGCTCCGCGAAGCAACTCCTGACCGTCTCATTGACTTTTCTTTAACAATAACGTATTATAATAAGATATAGGATGATGATTCCATCTGCTTCGAATTCTGAAAAGGAGAATGGCTTTATGACAAATAATATGCGGACGCGCGATATCCGGCGAATGATCCTGATCGGACTGATCGTTGCTCTCGTGTCCCAGCTTTACTGGAATATCTTTATAAATAATTTCCGGATCTCTTCTTCCGTGATCATACTGCCCGTTCTTCTGATGACACTTGGAAAAAGTCTTTCCACACCGCTCACCTGCGCCGTGACCGCAGTCATCGTGTTCTTCTTCCGCCTGTTTCCAGCGCTCCACAGCGGGACCAGTCTCCTCGTCTCAGCGAAAAGTGTTTTTCCGAATGCGATCTTCTATTTCTGCTACGGCATTATTTTCGCAGCCATGGTCCCGGGAAAACATACCGTCTCCTACAGCCGCCTGTTTCCGGCCGTTTTTTTTGCTGATTTCGGTTCCAACCTGGTAGAACTGTGCATTTCCGAGAGTATGTCACACTCCATGACTCCGGACAAGGCAGGATATCTCTTCCTGATCGCACTGTTCCGTACCTTTCTTGCCGGTCTGATCCTGATGGCGGAAGGTCACTACCGGACACTCTTAAAAAACGAAGAGCACGAGAACCGTTACCGCCGTCTTTTCCTTATGACAACAGGACTGAAAAATGAGATCTACTTCATGCGGAAAAATTCTGAAGAGATCGAATCCGTTATGGCAAACGCATATAAATTGTATGAGAAATTAAATGAAATGGATGTGCCGGAAGACATGAAACATATGTCTCTTGCTATCGCCCGCGATGTTCACGAGATCAAAAAGGATTATATCCGCATCATCCAGGGCATCGAGGAAGAAATTTCCGAAGAATATGACGAAAAGCAGATGAGCTTTCAGGATATCTTAAAGATCCTTGAAGACACAACTTACCATATTCTGGAAAATAAGAATGTCCATATTCAGCTGGAATTCCAGTGTTCCGATAATTTTATGACCGAAGAACACTATGAGCTGATGGCCGTTCTCAAAAATCTCGTGAATAACGCCATCGAGGCGATCGAATCTGACCGGAAATTCGGAATGATCTACATTGAGGAACATCTGACCGACGGAAATTATGTTTTCCGCGTCACCGATGATGGTCCGGGAATCTCCCCCCGTCATCTTCCGAACATCTTCAAGATGGGCTACTCGACAAAATTTGACCAGAAAACAGGAAACATTTTCCGCGGTGTCGGCCTCTATGGCGTAAAAATGACTGTGGAAGAACAATTTAAAGGAAGCATCGACGTTGAATCGGAGCAGGGGATCGGAACCACCTTCACCATCACGATTCCGGCCACTTCCCTTGTGGAGGAAACATTATGAAAATCTATATTGTAGAGGATGACCTGTCTGTCATCAATATTTTAGAGGACATCATCGAGACACAGGATCTCGGGGAAATCTGCGGAGACTGCGGCGGGGAACCGGCAAATCTCGCAGACGTGCTGCGCGCCAAGCCGGATGTCATCCTCGTTGACTTTTTCATGCCCGTTAAGGACGGTGTAGAATTCGTAAAGGAACTGCGCGCCGTCAACACCTCGATCAAGTGCATCATGATCTCCCAGGTATCTGCCAAAGAGCTGATCAGCAAAGCCTACAGCGCGGGAGTCGACTTCTTTATCAGCAAACCGATCAATCTCATTGAAGTCCGTTCCGTCTTAAAAAATGTAGAACAGCAGATCACCAACGAACGTACACTCGCAAACATCCGCCGCATGTTCATGAACGAGATCGAACATCCTGCCAAAGATGACAAGCCGAAAGCCGACAACTACGGCCGGAAATTAAAGTACATCTTAAACCGCATCGGCATGTCCGGCGAAAAAGGATGCCCGGATATCATAAAGATCTGCGAATATCTCCACGACAACCACATTCCAGTCTCCAACCTGAGCGTTGCCCAGATGTGTGAGGCTGTCAGCGACTCGCCGAAAAACATGGAGCAGCGCGTCCGCAGGACGATCGCGGCTGGAATGTCCAACATTGCCCACATGGGGATCGAGGATTTCATGAACGAGACCTACACTCTCTACTCCGGAACTTTATTCTCCTTCGAGGACGTAAAAGCGGAGATGGACTATCTCCGGGGAAAACGCACATCCGGCGGCAAGGTCAGCATCAAAAAATTCATCGACGGGCTGATGCTGGAAGCCGAACGATAGTTTTTCATGATCCAGGTACATCTTCCGCAAAAACGGATCGTACCTGGTTTTTTCTATTTCTGATGCGTCTCTTCATTCCTCGGAAATCCACATCCGGAACAATTCCCTTTCCATCTTCACATTCCTTATATTGGAATTTTTCACATATTTTACCTTGTTGTGTATAAAAATATTGTTAAGGAATTACAAATTTTGTTAAGTAATTTTTGTAACTTTTTGTAACTTTGTGAAGTTTTTTGAAGGGACATGCTTATACTCTGTACATAAAAGGTATGGAGGTATAAAAACTATGTTACAAATCGAGCTCAACATGTATCAAGCAGTTGCAGTTGCTGCACTGGTTCTGCTTCTTGGACGTTTCCTTGTAAGCAAGATCCCATTCTTAACAAAATACTGTATTCCTGAACCGGTTGTCGGCGGCGTTGTTTACGCTGTTGTTCACCTGATTTTAAGATCCGCAGGGATCCTCGAAATCTCTTTCGACAACACATTACAGTCCTTCTTCATGACTGTATTCTTCTGTAGCGTTGGTTACACCGCATGTTTCCGTCTCTTAAAGAAGGGCGGCGTTCAGGTACTCTTATTCCTGTTAGTTTCCATTATCATGGTTGCTCTTCAGAATGGTCTTGGCGCTGTACTTGCCGGTGCTTTCCATCTCGACCCGAGACTTGGTCTTGCGGTTGGTTCCATCCCGATGGTCGGCGGACATGGTACCGCAGGTGCATTCGGACCGGTTCTTGAGGAAGCTGGTGTCGCAGGCGCTAACGCAGTTGCGATCGCATCCGCAACCTTCGGTCTTGTTGCCGGCTGTGTGATCGGCGGACCGCTCGCTTACCGTCGTATCCATTCCCTGAACTTAAAGTCCACAGAGACTGCTACCGGCAGTGATGAGGTTAAAGTTGATAAGAACGAAGTTACCGGCGCGATCGATTCCAGAAGATTCCTGGACGGCGCATTATACCTTGCAATCGCAATCGGTGCCGGCACGATCGTTTCTTTATTCCTTAACAAGTTAATGACATTCCCGAGCTACATCGGAGCAATGGTTGTTGCTGCTATCATCCGTAACGTTGTTGACGCAACCCACAAAGATATGCCGATGGAAGAGATCAGCACGATCGGAAGCTTCTCTCTTTCCTTATTCCTTGGTCTCGCAATGATGGGATTAAAGTTATGGCAGCTTGCAGAGCTTGCACTTCCGATGATCGTAATGCTTGCGGCACAGACAGTTCTCATGGCATTCTTCGCTTACTTCGTAGTATTCAACCTTCTCGGAAAGAGCTACGACGCAGCCGTTATGACATCCGGCTTCTGTGGATTTGGTATGGGTGCTACACCGAACGCTATGGCAAACATGCAGGCGATCACCGCAAAGTATGGTCCGGCTCCGACCGCATACTTCGTAGTGCCGTTAGTAGGAAGCTTGTTCATCGACTTCTTCAATGCGCTTATCATTACGACATTTATGAACTTCCTGTAAGATCCAATTTTGGATTATAAATTGTAACTCTTGAAAAAGGGCCCGCACCGGAATCTTGGGGTATGTTCCGGTGGCTGGGCTCTTTTTCCTGTCTGAAATTTAATTGTAAATTTTTCCGAGAGACCAGAATCTCTCTTTATCTTCCTGAAAACAGCTCTATCCCATCGATCATCTGCAGTTCTTCTCTCACACACTGAAAAAATCTTCGGATCTGATCATCCATCCGGTTCTCTTTTGTGAGTCCATAGATCGTCATGTCCTCCGGTCCGCCTTCCATCGGACAGATCCACACGTCTTGTCTCTTGAATCGCCTTGCAACAAGAAGTGGGATCACCGCCCATTTTTTTCCATTCAGAAAATATTCCAGAAATTCCATCTTATCCGCTGTGAGACTCGGATTTGCATCCGGCGGAAACCATCGGCTGTGCCAGATATCATATTCCGGATTCCACGGCAGCCGGATCTGTTCTTCCGGATCCAGCATATCCGGAGTCACTCTCCCCTTTTCTCTCCAGCTCTCACCACCGGCAAACACGAACGGCTCCCTAAACACAGGAAACGGAACTATTCTTCTGGAATTTAAAAAATCCGAGACCAGAGCCACATCAACATTTCCATTTTCCACATACCCATAAATATCAGAAGAACGCCCCGTCTTAAATTCAATGCTGCAGGTGTCCCGAGCGGACATCATTTCTTTCAATACAGCCGGCATCAGATAAAAAGCAATGCTGTTCACTGTGCTGACTCGCAGAAGCGGACTTTTCTTTCTTCTCGGTATCTCCTCCGCCTCCCTGTAAAGTGTCAACAGGCGTTCCGCGACCGGAACGAATTCTTTTCCATTCTCTGTAAGTTCCACACTTCTCTGACCGCGTCCACGTTCAAAAAGGCTGTATCCCAGTTCCTCTTCCATCGATTTCATTCTGCGGCTCATAGCCGGCTGTGTGATAAAAAGCCGTTCTGCCGCTGCTGAGATACTGCCGTACTGGAGAACTGCCAGGAATGCCTCCAACTCCGTTTTTGTCATAATGATCTCCGTTTTCTCCGATTTTCTTTACTGCAAATATTTTATCCTGTTCAAAATATATCATTTTGATTATATTTTACTTTTTAATTATTCATTTTTCAATTAATATTTTCTGTGATACACTGATTTCTGTGAAGGTACTGAACCATCAGATTTGGCACCAGCCGGAGCAGCGCATAGAATTCGGAGTACGCAGTGCGGAATATCCGGTATCAGAAGATTATATTTCAGGAGTACATAACCATGAACCAGACCTCTTTACTTTCCGGCAATATCCGACAGCAGATCTTAACCCTCGCCGTTCCACTGCTGCTTGGAAACATTTTACAACAGCTTTACAACACTGCCGACTCACTGATCGTGGGCAGATTTCTCGGCACCAACGCCTTTGCCTCTGTGGGAATATCCGGCAGTCTTATGAACCTTTTTATCTTCATTCTCGACGGCTTCTGCGCCGGGATCACGGTAATCCTCGGTCAGTTCTACGGAAGCGGTGACAGAAAAAAATACCGCGAGGAAGTCTTCACTGCTCTTCTTCTCGGCATGATCATCGCACTTCTCATCGCCGGTGCGTGCACAATCTTCCTTGATCCGATCCTGGATCTGATCCATACTCCGGAGGAACTCGTCTCCTACGCGGAATCCTACCTGTTTATCATTCTGGCAGGACTTCCGTTCACCTGCCTTTACAACCTGTTTTCCGGGGTTCTCCGCTCGATCGGTGACACAAAAGCGGCACTCATCTTCCTTGCAGCCGCGATCACGATGAACATCGCTCTCGATTTTCTGTTCATTGGCATTATCGGCATCGGCACAGCCGGAGCCGCTGCGGCAACTGTCCTGTCCCAGCTCTTCTCGGCAGTCTGCTGCTTCCTCTACCTGCGCGATAATTACCCGGGACTGCTCTTCCAGAAAGAAGATTTAGGAGTTCACACGGAACTCATGTCGCAGTCGCTCCATTTCGGTCTGATCTCCGCCCTGCAGGCCTCCAGCCTGTATATCGGTAAGCTCCTCGTCCAGGGCAGCGTCAACACACTCGGGACCCCCGGGATCGCCGCATACACGGCAGCAACAAGAATTGAAGGCTTTGCCAACTCCTTCGGTGACAGCGGCGGCAGTGCGATCTCCGTTATGGTCTCCCAGAACCTCGGCGCCGGAAATCACGACCGTGTAAAGAAAAGCCTCAAATGGGGCATGCTCCTGAACTGGGCCGTCGGGATCATCGTTTCCCTACTGATGTTCATCGGCTCCGATCAGGCACTCCGCCTCTTCCTCGGCTCTTCCGATGAACTCGCACTCCACTATGGAAACGGCTATATCCGCCTGATCTCGCTCTTCTACATCTTCTGCTTCACCGGAAGCGCCTATATGGGCTATTTTAAAGGCCGCGGTCACATGCTCCTCGCCTTCTTCGGAACCACCGGCCACATCCTGCTCCGCGCAGCCCTCTCCGCCCTCTGGATCGGAAAAATGGGGCTCTCCGCCATCGCAGTCGCAACCGGGATCGGCTGGATGCTCTGCGTAACGTATCTTACGATCAACTATGTGAGAATCTATCTTACAGAGAAAAACTAAACCATCAAACCTACACGCCTGCCAGCGGTGAGATTCCTCTCATATCCATTACTTCTCCCTAGAGACAACCATTTTCAAATTTTTTCAATATCTCTCTTAATCTCCTTGCATTCTCTTTTCCCCAGTGCTATAATGTTCAATATCGTACGAAATATTTAATTTTTGAACAATTCAGGAGGTTTCCACTATGAGCTCCAAACAACCCAATACACCACTAAAAGACCGCATTGACTGGACAACCGTGATCGTCCCGTTCCTCGCGATCCTGGCCCTCTGCATCTGCTTCATCCTCGTCCCCGACGCATCAAAAAGCGTCCTCGACACGATCCGATTCATCCTCGGAGACACATTCGGACTCTTCTACCTCGCAGTAGGCCTGTTCGTCTTCCTGCTCTCCCTGTATCTGGCTTTTTCAAAATTTGGAAACATCCGTCTCGGAAAACCGGATGAAAAGCCAAAATACCCGCTCTTCGTCTGGGCAAGCATGATGTTCACCTCCGGACTTGCGGCCGACATCCTGTTCTACTCCTTCTGTGAGTGGATCCTCTATGCAAACGATCCGCATATCGCCGAGCTCGGCTCCATGCAGACCTGGTCCAGCACCTACCCGCTCTTCCACTGGGGTCCGATCCCGTGGGCGTTCTATCTGGTCCTCGCCGTATCCTTCGGTTTCATGCTCCATGTCCGCGGATGCCATAAGCAGAAATACTCTGAGGCATGCCGCGCACTTCTCGGAAACAAAGTCGATGGACTCCCGGGAAAACTGATCGATCTCCTCGCCCTCTTCGCACTGCTCGCGGGGACAACGACGACCTTCGCACTGGCAACTCCGTTAATGTCCCAGGTCCTGACGACCCTGTTCCACCTTCCATCCTCCAAATGGATAACGATCGCGATCTTAGGCGTCACCTGTGTCTTTTATACATACGCCCTGCTGCACGGCATGAAGGGGATCTCCCTGCTTGCAAAGTCCTGCATGTATCTGTTCTTTGCCCTGCTCGCATATGTGCTGTTCCTCGGCGGAGAGACACGGTATATTCTGGAGACAGGCTTTGCGGCTGTCGGAAATCTTGCTCAGAATTTCCTCGGCCTCGCAACCTTCACAGATCCGCAGCGGACCACTTCCTTTCCGCAGACATGGACGATCTTCTACTGGGCCTACTGGATGGTGTGGTGCGTGGCATCTCCGTTCTTTATCGGATCCATCTCCCGCGGAAGAACGGTGCGGCAGACGATCCTCGGCGGATATGCCTGCAGCGTCAGCGCTACATTCTTAAGCTTTATCATTTTAGGAAACTACAGTCTCGGACTTCAGGTAAGCGGAAAGTTAGACGTTATGGCGATCTATGCCGCCGGCAGCGATCTCTACACAACGATCATCGCCATCATCCAGACACTGCCGCTTGCACCGTTTGTCCTTGTGCTTTTAATCGTTGCCATGGTGGCCTTCTATGCTACCAGCTTTGACTCCATCGCCCTTGTAGCCTCCTCCTACACATACCGCCAGATCACCGGTGACGAGGAGCCGCACAATGCAGTAAAAGCCTTCTGGGCGATCCTGTTGATCCTGCTGCCCATGGCACTTGTATTTTCCGACAGCTCCATGGCAAACCTGCAGAGTGTCTCCATCATTGCAGCGTTTCCGGTAGCGTTCGTGATCCTGCTGATCATCGCAAGCTTCTTAAAGGACGCGTCGGATTATCTGAAATCATAAAATAGGAACTACGAAACGTACGGATCGATCACTTTCATCATAAAGTTTGATCCGTACTTTTTTCTTAAACAATTTGTAATTCCCCTGCCACACATTTACCACAAGTTGAAGGGAAAATACCATTGTCATAAATCGGAATTCTGATATAATAGAATATGTAAACAATTTAAAAATTTTCAGCAGCCGTGAAAACAACGATCTGGCTGCTGTTACAATTTCTATGAGGAGGAAAATTAAATGAGAAAGAAAAATTTCTGCCTGGCAGTACTTTCCGCATCCGCAGTTCTCGCTCTCGGTGCTTCATTCAGTTCTTTTGCTGCCTGGAAGTCCGTAAACAGTGAATGGGTCTATACTGACAATAACGGCAACAACGTGACAAGCGCATGGAGAACCGACAACGGCGAATCCTATTACCTCGGTGAGGACGGCTATATGATCCGCAACACTCTTCTTGAGGACAACGGAAACTACTACTACTTAAGAAACGGCGGCCAGATGTTAAAGAACGGCTGGCGCTTCCTTGAGAACCCGAGCTGGCAGGGCGACGATAAAGTCGGCGACGCAAGCTGGTACTACTTCGATAACAATGGACGTGCGCTCCGCACGACCGGTGACAGCGTAAAGATCGCTGATATCGGCGGAAAGAAGTATGCGTTTGATATGTATGGAAGAATGCTCACAGGCTGGATCACAGCTGCAGGTGAGAATATCTCCGATGATTCCGACTGGGCAACGGCTACATACTACGGTGACGCAGAAGGCGACGGAAGCCTCGTTACAAACGCATGGGTATACATCAGCGTAAAAGATGACGACAATGAAGACGATGAAGAGCCGACTTACCACTTCTACTTTGCTTCCAACGGTAAAAAGACGGTAAGCACAGAGAAAACGATCGGCAACGTGAAGTACACCTTTGACGACAGAGGCGTTGCACAGGATTCCTGGGTACATGACAGCAATAAAGACACCTGGAAATACTACGGCAACGAAGACGAACCGAAGCTTCATACTGGTTGGTTCGAAGCAGTTCCGCCGAAGGATTTAAACAGTAGTGATCATGAAAGCGACACCACACATTGGTACTATGCAAACTCCAAAGGCGAGATTACAAGAAAAGAGTGCAAGACGATCGACGGAAAATCCTACCTCTTCAATAATGAAGGTGAGATGGTAACCGGTCTCAGGATCTTATACTATGAAGATGGTAAATATACTTCCTACTCCGGTGAAGTAGATTCTGTTGATACTATTAAGAATATGAATTCCAACACTCAGAAGCTTGTTTACTTCGAATCCAGTGGTGCTGCAAAGACAGGAACAACCACGATCTCCCTTGATGGTACTTCCTACACCTTCAGCTTCAGATCCAACGGTTCTCCGAGAGGCGTCGGCGAAACAGGTATTTCCGATGGATACATTTATGTAAATGGTCTCCGTCTGACTGCTGATGAAGATTCTAAATATGGAGTTGTAACTTACAAAGATGCCCAGTACCTCGTCAATGAAAAAGGTACGATCCAGAAGAACAAGAAAAACATCAAAGACGCAGATGACAACTACTACTGCACCGATAAATCCGGTATCGTAACCTACGGACCGGAAGCAGATAAGAAATCATGATCTTCTGATTTTTCCTAGTCCTTCATAACAAAAAAAGCACAGGTGATGCGATTACGATCCGGTAATTGCATCACCTGTTTTTGATTATATTTTCATAAAATAAACCATTCTTTTGACTCACCTCTGCCACACTTTCCTCACGTTTCACCGCAAAGTCTTCACATGTTAATCACATTTCCCTGATATACTTAATATGTCAAAAGGAAATAAAAACCAACGGAAAACTGACCGGCACTCTTTAAAATACTCACATTCACATTTTGTAACTGTCCGTAATATTCACGGGTACCGCAGTTCTACCGGATCAAAATCATCAAATACAGGAGGTTTCATGATGAAAAAGAAATTTATGACTCTCGCACTTACCGCAGCTATGGCTGCTTCCATGGGAATGACCGCTTTTGCAGGACAGTGGGTTCAGAACACGACCGGCTGGTGGTGGCAGGAAGACAATGGTTCCTACCCGGTATCCCAGTGGAAATGGCTTGACGGAAATAAGGACGGGATCTACGAGTGCTATGCTTTCGATTCCAACGGATATATCTATACAAATACAACAACTCCGGATGGCTACACCGTCAATGCGGACGGTGCCTGGACGATCGGCAACTCTGTACAGTTAAAGTACCAGAAAGATATGGACAGCCAGAATAACTCCGGCAACACTTCTGATAACAACCAAAGCACTTCCTCTGGCGATTCCACCGTCTACACAAACGAGGATATGGTCGGAACCTTCATGACAAATGACGAGAACAGAGAAGATTACTTCGAGCTCATGGTCGGTGCAGGCGATTCCATCGCAGCTTTCTACTATGACAACGACGGTGACACCCATATCTACAATTTTGCGAAATCCAGTGATACAAAATATCGTGACTCCTCCAATTCCCGCAATATGACGATCGTGGACTACGATACTATTATTGTAAACGATAAGACCTACATCAGAGAATAATCCTACCACTATTTGGATACCTTCATAAAAATTTCATACCCCCAAAAATCCGGTTCAGATCCTGAGCCGGCTTTTTACGTTTTATATTTCTCCTATAAGTGCCTTTTTTAACAATAATCAGCAAGAATTCTCCCACCTCCATAGGTGGTGAGATGAATTGCTATCTCTTGCATAGTGCCATAGTTGGCATGTAAATATCAGATTATTGCACATAGCTGTGCTGTGTATTGTAAACTTCTCATATATTGATTTTTGTAGTCGTGCTATATCATCAATCCTGCATACAATGAATAAGCCTGAAGGAAAAATAGATTGCAGATCAAACAGAACAAATGTTCTGAAATATAATAGACAAATGATCTCATTTGTGATATAATTAAATCAGTCGAAATAGAAAGAAAGGCTGATAAATATGAGAGAACTCGACAATAATGCACATTCAGTATTTTTACTCTGTTATCATCTGATCCTGGTTGTAAAGTACCGGAAAAAGGTCCTGAATGATCCGATCTCGGG